>NZ_JBZFQM010000006.1:0-75665 GCF_058313635.1 Bacillus sp. z26 | reverse complement strand
AAATAGTCCGGTAACGATGGCGAAGAGGCCACACCCGTTCCCATTCCGAACACGGAAGTTAAGCTCTTCAGCGCCGATGGTAGTTGGGACGCGAGTCCCTGTGAGAGTAGGACGTTGCCGGGCAATTATATTGTTCCGCAGTAGCTCAGTGGTAGAGCACTCGGCTGTTAACCGAGCGGTCGTAGGTTCGAATCCTACCTGCGGAGCCATTTTTTTGTCCTGTTTAATGTGCTTCCATAGCTCAGCAGGTAGAGCACTTCCATGGTAAGGAAGAGGTCAGCGGTTCGAGCCCGCTTGGAAGCTCTCGAAAGTAGTTATGAATAGACATCTTATGAATGGCCCCTTGGTCAAGCGGTTAAGACACCGCCCTTTCACGGCGGTAACACGGGTTCGAATCCCGTAGGGGTCACCATTACAAGCTGGAGGATTAGCTCAGCTGGGAGAGCATCTGCCTTACAAGCAGAGGGTCGGCGGTTCGATCCCGTCATCCTCCACCATTTCAAACTAAAAACATTACCAAAAAATACATGGTGAAATTATAAATCATATCGGATATACTAATTAAGTATTCAAAAGAATGGTTTAAAAATGTTATGCCGGTGTAGCTCAATTGGTAGAGCAACTGACTTGTAATCAGTAGGTTGGGGGTTCAAGTCCTCTTGCCGGCACTCTTAATTTCGGAGGGGTAGCGAAGTGGCTAAACGCGGCGGACTGTAAATCCGCTCCTTCGGGTTCGGCAGTTCGAATCTGCCCCCCTCCACCATTATTTTAATAAGCTTTGAGTAATGGACAAGATATTGTCCCTTTTTTTCTTTTTGGGCTATAGCCAAGCGGTAAGGCAACGGACTTTGACTCCGTCACGCGTAGGTTCGAATCCTGCTAGCCCAGCCATTTAGAGCCATTAGCTCAGTCGGTAGAGCATCTGACTTTTAATCAGAGGGTCGAAGGTTCGAGTCCTTCATGGCTCATTATGCGGAAGTAGTTCAGTGGTAGAACATCACCTTGCCAAGGTGGGGGTCGCGGGTTCGAATCCCGTCTTCCGCTTCATAATAAAATATAATAAAAAAAACCTTAAATGCTATGCTATTTAAGGTTTTTTTTATTATAAAGACTTATCTTAAACTCAAAAAGATAGAAGCACTTAAAAATATGAAAAAAGGGTTTATGTCATTTAGGTGAAAAGAGTTCAATAGTAATTACACTCTTCTGGCAGTCAGCTTTCGTTTATTAAAACAAGTATTTAAAGTTGTTCTGGAGGGCTTTGGAGACTGAGGCAGAAAATTGAGGTATGATAGAAACATTGAAGGGTTTCAGAAAAACAGAGAATGACTTGTGATTCAGGTGAAGGGTAAATAGGTGGATGCATAAGGAACAAAGGTAAAATGTTTTGGAGAGGAAAGATATGGAGGATAATTGAAACCAACGAGGGCGAAGAAAGTTATCTTATAGATAAGATGAATCCTCTGAATATTCTCCGATCATAGTAAGTTGCGGTAAGGCAATCTATGTTGCAGGAGAGGGGACATAGTCTGGTTTAAACTGTGTATGACTTGATAACAAGCTTTTATAAAGAAAAGCAGCATCCCTACCTACTGGATTACTGCTTTTTATATACGTATCTAGTTTGAGTTTGATAGAGATTAATTAGCGAATCCAGTTCAGTACTTGCTTTTATGACATCAGAGTCAAGCATCGAGGTCGATGAGGCAAGTAGAATCATTCGTTGGCGACATCGTTCTATATCTTTCATAAGTATATGTAGTTCCAAGTCTTCACTCCTATCTGCAAGTGGTTTATTTTACCTTTATTACCCATTTTTATACATATTAAACAAGTGTTGGTTCTAAAAACAAATATTAAATATAATGAAACTTTTCTCAAGGCCAATGCGTATAAATGCTGAGGGCCTCAAATGCGGAGGATGGACAATTTGGAAGGACTTATTAAAGAAAGAATCCAGCAAGTGCTGGGAGGTAAACAACAAGCATATGAGGATATTGTTGAATTTTATAAGGACAGGGTATTTCAATTATGCTATCGCATGCTGGGTGACCGCCATGAAGCAGAGGATGTGGCACAAGAAGCTTTTTTACGTGCTTATTTGAATATCCAAACATTCCAGATGAACAGAAAGTTCTCCACGTGGTTATACCGAATTGCTACAAATCTATGTATCGATCGAATACGTAAAAAGAAACCGGATTATTATCTCGATGCAGAAGTAGCAGGTACAGAAGGGCTTGATATGTACTCTCAGATTCCTTCAGATACTAAGCTGCCTGAAGAAGAACTGGAGAGCTTAGAGCTTAAGCAAAAAATCCATAATGAGATTCAAAATTTACCTGAAAAATATCGTTCGCCTATAGTATTAAAATATGTAGATGAACTTTCTTTAAAAGAGATAAGTGAAATTCTTAATTTACCTGTAGGAACTGTGAAAACACGAATTCATAGGGGAAGAAATGCACTGAGAAAATCGATGCGATCTATATAAATGAGGTGGATTAAAATGAAACAATGCCCTGAAAACATCGAAGATTATATGCATGATTATCTCGACGATGACATTACTGAAGAGCATGCGAATGTGCTTCTTGGACATATAGCAGAATGTGATGAGTGTATGAACACATTTCATGAGCTCAATAAGACAGTTGCATTCCTGAAAAGCACTCCTATTACTGCACCGAGCGGATTTACTGCGAATGTAATGGGTAATTTGCCGAAGCAATCAAAAGGAGTCATAGTTACAAAATGGCTGCAGAGAAATCCTGTATTAATAGCTGCATCTCTTTTCATCCTTCTGATGGGCAATACCTTATTTTCCTATTGGGGAGAAGATGAAAAGCAATTTTCTGTCTCAAAAGACCCTAATCTGATTGTTGAAGGACAAACTGTGATAGTCCCTGAAGGAAAGATAGTTAAAGGGGATCTAGTAGTTAAGAATGGGGATATAAAAGTAGAAGGAAAAGTTAATGGGGATGTAACTGTTATCAATGGAGATAATTATTTGGCTGGAGCGGGTGAGGTTAATGGAAATATAGAAGAAATTGATCAACTCTTCGAATGGATTTGGTACCATATGAAGAGTACCGTATCAGACGTATTTTAATTTATTGGAATAGACTCAAGCTAGGCTATCTGTTAGGATGGCCTTTTTTTCTATGCAGGAATTCGTACTGAATTCTTAGAGTTTATGGAACAGTATGATATAATAAAGGGGTTATACTAACATAACGGTATATAACCGTTCATGGGAAAGGACATGACTGGAGGAAATGACATGCCGTTTCTAAACAACTTTTCTTTATTGGATTATATTATCAGCATAACCGACATATTTCTTGTTTGGTTTGTTTTTTATAAATTATTACAAATTATTCAAGGTACAAAAGCTGTACAGCTATTACGTGGAATCATCCTGATTGTGTTTGTTCGTTTTGCCAGTGAGATCATTGGATTAAATACATTAAGTTATATAATGGCAAACGTAATGAATTGGGGAGTATTAGCGATTATCATTATCTTTCAGCCTGAATTACGAAGAGCGCTCGAACAATTGGGCAGAGGTCGTTTATTTACCAGGACAAATTTTCAGGAAGAGAATGTACAGGAACGAATGATTGAAGCCATTATTAAATCAACTACTTATATGGCCAAGCGCCGGATTGGTGCCTTGCTTTCTATAGAAAGAGACACAGGCCTAAATGATTATATTGAGACAGGTATACATTTGGATGCCAAAGTATCATCTGAGTTATTAATTAATATTTTTATACCGAATACCCCGTTGCATGATGGGGCTGTCATCATACAAAATGGGACAGTTGCAGCAGCAGCGTGTTATCTGCCATTATCTGAAAGTCCGTTCGTTTCAAAAGAATTGGGGACAAGGCACAGAGCGGCGCTTGGGATAAGCGAAGTCACAGATAGCTTGACTATTGTTGTTTCGGAAGAGACGGGGAGTATATCTTTAACTAAAAACGGAGAGCTTTATCGGAATCTTTCGATAGATGAACTGCAAAATATGCTTGAAAATGAATTGTCTATAAATAATAAAACGACCTCTTCGAATATTTGGAATTGGAGGTCGAGAAAAGATGGATAAACTCACTTCTAATAGTTGGTTTATGAAAATTGGAGCTTTTATTGTCGCGATATTCCTGTTTTTCTCTGTCAATAGAGATCCAGTCAATAATTCTAATAATCCTTTTGATACACCTTCAAGTACAGAAACAGCCACAATTAAAAATGTACCTGTGGAGGTTTACTATGATACGGACAATTTAATTGTCAGTGGGATACCAGAAACTTTGGATATTACGATAGAAGGGCCTAAGAGCCTTGTCATATCAGCTAAAAATAAAATGGATTTTGAAATATATGTAGATTTATCTGATCCTAAAATTGGTTCTCAAAAGGTACCAATCAAGGTGAAGAATTTATCTGATAAAATTAACTATACACTGACTCAGGCCAATGCAACAGCAGTAGTGGAAGAGAAAGTGGTCGAGGAATTTAAAGTGGAAGCTGAATTTGATAAAACACTTTTGGCGGAAGGATACACCGCAGACCCACCGTATGTGAATCCATCAACAGTTAATATAACTGGAGCCAAGAGCCAAATTGATAAAATTGCTATTGTAAAATCAACTGTGAAAGCAGACTCGCATATAACAGATGATATTACAACGGAAGCAACGGTGCAGGCTCTTGACAATAATATGAACTTGTTAGAAGTAAATATTGAACCAAGTACAGTTGATATATCAATTAATGTAAACAGCCCTTCAAAAAAGGTGAGCCTATCTGCTGAAGCTACTGGCTCACCACCTGAAGGCGTTACGATTGAAAGTATAAAGATAGACACAGAAACGGCTACCATCTATGGTGGGGAATCCATTCTTAAGGATATTAAGGAAATAAAGGTACCCGTCGATATAAGCAATATTGATGATGATACTGTGATTGATATACCTGTCAGTTTACCTGATGGAGTAGTTGGGTCTTCTGTCGACACTGTAAAAGTAACGATCAAGATAAAGAAGGAAAATGCTCGAACTATCTCGAATATACCTATTGTAATAAGAGGGTTAGACGAGGAGAAATATAGAGCTGAAATTCTCGATCCTTCAAATGGTATGATAGACTTGGCCATTGAAGGAGATGAATCTAAGATAAAATCCCTGAAATCCAGTGATTTCGATACATTCATTGATATAAAAGAACTGACTGAGGGAAGTCATAATGTAACCTTAGAGGTGAATGCACCGGATAAGGTACATTGGGAACTTCCCAACAACAGTAAGACAGTTAAAGTAGAATTAACAGAAAAAGATTCAGAAGGATAATTAACCTACACTCTTCCGATAGATAATAGGGAAATATAGGCATTAAACAGGAAGAGAATTAGCAGAAGGAGAGATTTTTAATGGGTAAATATTTCGGTACAGATGGTGTGAGGGGTGTAGCTAACAGCGAATTGACACCAGAGCTTGCTTTTAAGCTAGGCCGATTTGGTGGATATGTTTTAACGAGGCATAATGAAAATCGTCCTAAGGTAATAATTGGCCGCGATACGAGAATATCCGGATTTATGCTGGAAAGTGCTTTAGTTGCTGGACTTCTTTCAATTGGAGCGGAAGTTATGCGTTTGGGCATCATTTCAACACCTGGTGTTGCTTATTTAACAAAAGCTTTAGGCGCAGAAGCGGGTGTTATGATTTCAGCCTCCCACAACCCTGTAGCGGATAATGGCATTAAATTCTTCGGCTCTGATGGGTTTAAGCTATCGGATGATCAGGAAGAAGAAATTGAAGCATTATTGGATATGGAAGAAGATAGACTGCCAAGACCAGTTGGCGAATACATTGGAAGAATTAATGACTACCTTGAAGGTGGGCAGAAATATATTCAATATTTAAAACAAACAGCGGATGAAGATTTTACAAATATTCACGTTGCCCTAGATTGTGCACACGGAGCTACCTCTTCCTTAGCAACACATTTGTTTGCAGACTTGGATGCTGATGTTTCGACAATGGGTGCTTCTCCAAATGGATTGAATATAAATGAAGGTGTCGGTTCGACACATCCGGAAAAGCTGGCTGAATTTGTATTAGAAAAAGGTGCAGATGTAGGTCTGGCATTTGATGGAGATGGAGACCGTTTGATAGCGATTGATGAAAAAGGCAAGATTGTTGATGGAGATCAAATTATGTTCATTTGTGCCAAATACATGAAAGAGCATAACCGCCTTAAGCATAATACGGTTGTTTCAACAGTCATGAGTAATATGGGATTCTATAAAGAATTAGATGTAAATAAAATCTTGAGTGCACAGACTGGTGTTGGAGATCGGTATGTTGTTGAAGAAATGAAAAAAGGTGGATATAACCTAGGCGGTGAGCAATCAGGCCATATTATTTTCCTTGATTACAATACAACAGGAGATGGATTGCTGACAGGAGTTCAGCTCATTAATATAATGAAGTTGACGGGCAAGCCACTTTCCGAACTTGCAGGTGAAATGCAAGTTTACCCACAGAAACTTGTTAATATTCGTGTAACAGATAAGCATCATGTAACAGATAATGAAAAAGTCAAAGAAATTATCGGAAAAGTGGAAGAGGAAATGAGCGGCAATGGACGTATTCTTGTGAGACCTTCGGGTACAGAGCCACTTGTTCGTGTAATGGCCGAGGCACCTACACAGGAGCAATGCGATCAATATGTTGAGCGAATTGCCGATGTTGTAAGGGCAGAAATGGGATTTTGATTAATAATGAATTTATTTATGCATAAGGGGAACGATTCTTCCTCTTGTGCATATTTTATATATGTATAACTGGATATTCGAGATTATATGTATAATTATGTAAATGTTGACGGAATAAGAGTATATGGTGTATGCTGAAAATTGAGTTTGAAATAGCAGGGAGGGTAGATGTTATATTGTTAGTAAAGCGCCAGGACTGGAATGAACCAGTTGACGAGGTGGAGGTTATCGATTTTTCGGCGGATGCCTTCCGGTTGCATGCACAACTGAACCTCTTTTTACTAAATCAGTTTGGTGACAAATTGGACAGAATAAAAAGAGATGCATATATCAACTAAAAATTATTCAGAGATAAGGGGGCAAGAGTGCCCCCGGGCGTTCTTGTTCCCTTCATCTTTTTATAGGAGGATAAACAAGTATGTGTGGAATCGTAGGATATATTGGACATCAAGATGCTAAAGAAATTTTACTAAAAGGCTTAGAAAAGCTTGAATATAGAGGATATGATTCAGCTGGTATTGCTGTTATGAATGAGAACGGTGTACATGTGTTCAAAGAAAAAGGAAGAATAGCGGATCTCCGTGAAGCCGTAGATCCAACTGTACTATCCTCAAAAGGAATTGGGCATACTCGCTGGGCAACTCATGGTGTACCAAGCATAAGAAATGCTCACCCTCACCAAAGTTCGAATGCACGTTTTACAATTGTTCATAACGGTGTAATTGAGAACTATGAGTTATTAAAGAGGGAGTACCTTCAAGATACAGATTTAGTGAGTGATACGGATACTGAGGTAATCGTACAGCTTATCAGCAAATTTGTTGAAGAAGGACTTAATGTAGAGGCAGCTTTTGCTAAAACTTTGAGTCTATTGCATGGTTCTTATGCAATTGGCTTACTGGATGCACAAGATGAAGACATCATTTATGTAGCTAAAAATAAAAGCCCGCTTTTAGTAGGTGTAGGTACTGATTTTAATGTAATCGCAAGTGATGCGATGGCTATGCTGCAAGTTACTGACCAATTTGTTGAACTAATGGATAAAGAGATTGTACTTGTTACGAAAGATCAAATTACCATTAAGCAATTAGACGGTACAGTGATTACGCGTGAACCTTATACAGCAGAGCTGGATGCAAGCGATATTGAAAAAGGAACATACCCACACTATATGCTAAAAGAGATAGATGAGCAGCCTTTAGTGACACGTAAAATCATTCAAGCATACCAGAATGAAGCTGGAGTGCTAGAAATAGACGAATCCATTATTGAAGCAATTAATGAAGCGGATCGTTTGTATATTGTTGCATGCGGAACAAGCTATCATGCCGGCCTTGTTGGAAAACAAATGTTTGAAAAAATGGCTAAAGTACCAGTAGAAGTACATGTAGCTTCTGAATTCGTCTACAATATGCCACTTCTATCTGAAAAACCATTATTCATTTTCATTTCCCAAAGTGGCGAAACAGCAGATAGCCGTGCCGTACTTGTTGAAGTGAAAGAAATGGGCTATAAAGCTTTAACGATTACTAATGTACCTGGCTCCACTTTATCCCGTGAAGCTGACTTCACGTTGTTGTTACATGCAGGTCCTGAAATTGCTGTTGCATCTACTAAAGCTTACACAGCACAAATGGCTGTATTAACAATCCTGGCGGCTGTTGTAGCGAAAGCAAAAAATCAATTAGCAGATTTTGATGTTGTAAAAGAACTGGGAATCGTAGCGAATGCAATGGAAGCTCTATGTGATGACAAAGATAAATTCGAAATGATTGCACGTGAATATCTTGCTGTTACACGTAATTGTTTCTTTATCGGACGTTCTGTCGATTATTTCGTTGGCCTTGAGGGTGCGTTGAAGCTGAAAGAAATTTCCTATATTCAAGCGGAAGGCTTTGCCGGTGGTGAACTTAAACACGGTACAATTGCCTTGATTGAAGAAGGAACACCTGTTATTGCTTTGGCAACACAGGAAGCTGTAAACCTAAGCATCCGCGGTAACGTAAAAGAAGTCGTAGCACGTGGCGCTAACCCATGCATCATCTCCATGAAAGGACTTAACCAAGAAGGAGACGCATACGTACTTCCAGAAGTTAACCCAATGTTAACACCTCTTATCTCTGTAATACCTTTACAACTTATTGCTTACTATGCATCCCTTCACCGTGGCTGTGATGTGGATAAACCTCGTAATCTAGCAAAATCGGTTACGGTTGAGTAAGGGATAATCCCTAATCTAATAAAAAAACCTATTGCGGATAAGTTACTCCGCAATAGGTTTTTTTTATTTTTATTTTAATTCACACCAAGATATTTACTTTTTATTTTTAAAGCGCATTCATTTACATGCTATAATAATAATAGTAATTGTACATAATCTCAGAGACAGATCATATAAATTTTGTTTTTAATACTAAAATACAGGTGTGTGAAGGTATGGGAATGAAACTTTCGGATATACCAAAGAAGAAGAAACCTTTGTATATGGCAGTATATGATAAACTTTTTAAACGAATAATGGATGGCACGTTTTCGACTGAAAGTAAATTGCCCACTGAACCTGAATTAGCCAGAATGCTGGGTGTAAGCAGAATGACATTGAGACAGGCGTTAGCGTTGTTACAGGATGATGGTTTAGTCAGCACTGTTCATGGAAAAGGAAACTTTATTACAAAGGGTTCCAATATAAAGAATAGAGGTCTAGAAAAAATCGGAAATCCTATATATAAATGTCATACCGAAACAATTGACGAAGTAGAATTGTATTTTAGTTTAGATTTAGAAAGTGAATATACTCAGCAGGTATTAAAAAGAAAAGTTGCAGCGGTTGTTGCTTTTGATCGCTGGTATAAACGAAAGGGAGAAGTAGTTGCTTATTCTTTTACATTTATGGCAATCGATGTGGTTTCTGAATTGAATTTGGATCTGAAGAATGAACAGCAATTGTTAGAAATGCTAGAAAGAAAAGTATATAAATTGGCAAATTCGGCTACAGTCGAAATTAGACATTCAAACTTTATGAATGTACCTTCATCTAAATACACACTGGATGGTGGAGAACAATGCGACTTATTACTAGAAAGTGTCTATATAAATGAGCAATATCCTATTGTTTATAACAAATACTATATTCCTAAAGAGTTTAGTTCAATAAATATAAACGCTACAAAATAATATATAAATATTAAACGAGAAGGATGAATCTATCACAAAGATTCATCCTTTTTATATGTGAATGATGTGCTAGTATGAAAGATTTGCAATAGATCGGCTATCTTCAAGTAGTATACGGATTATCAATAGTAAAAACACCTTTTTTAAAGAAGATTTATTGATATGAAATATATATAATATACATCTATCTAGACAACTATATAAAGTTGTTTGAAAAATAAGCAATTTAATCCTCTCCACTCATTGACAGAGCATTAATTAACGTGCTATGTTAAAAATATCCTGTGATACAACTTTTTGGACAACTATAAATAAGTTGTTTGTTAGATGGTTTCCTTAATACAAGAAAGCGATTGCAGGGTTGGTATTGATTTTTTATTTAGGAGCGAATGAGGGTGAGCACACAAATACATCAAGAAAAATCGTATATTAAACCAAACGGAGTAGAAACTACAGAAACATTGCTTTTGCCTGGAGTTCTTTGCGAGCATTAATATAAGCAATCTATTAATTTATCTATACTCGTGAAATGATTCACTTATAAACTTACTATTTTATTCTTCGCAACAACTGAATAAGAGAAATATTGCAATCAAGAGAGCATTAACAATTTAATGAAAGAAAGTGAACTGACAAATGGTTACAATTAATGAAAATTCGCCGGAAGCCAATTATAATCGTGTAAAAAAGGCTGTACCTGCTATTCTATTCTTCTTTGTTTTTGCGTTAATTATTGATAATTCTTTTAAATTAATTTCCGTTGAGATTGCAAACGATCTCGGTATTTCAGCATCAACTGTCAGTTGGCAAGCCACGCTTGCAGGACTGGTTATTGGAATAGGAGCGGTCGTTTACGCATCTTTAGCCGATTCTATCAATATAAGGACACTTATAATTGCGGGGATTATCCTAACATGCGTCGGTTCTATATTAGGTTTCGTTTTTCAAGATTCATTTATGATGATTTTAATTTCAAGAGTGATTCAAGCATCTGGTTTAGCAGCTGCTGAAACATTATATGTCATCTTCGTCATGAAGCATTTGCATAAAAAAGATCAGAAGCTATTTTTAGGTTTAAGTACAAGTAGCTATTCATTATCCCTTGTCATTGGTTCAGTAACGGGTGGATATATATCTACCTATCTTGATTGGACCATTTTGTTTATCATTCCGTTGTTATCGCTTTTGATTCTCCCTTTTATTATGAAATATCTGCCGAAAGAAGAGTCAAAAAAGAGCTCCATTGATGTGATTGGATTAATACTGATTGCAGCAATTGCCACAAGCATCATGCTGTACATGTCTAACTTTAATTGGATCTTTATTATCCTCTTTATCATTGCGTTAGGGTTGTTCATAGCGTATATCCAAAGAAGCTCTAAGGCTTTAATAAGTATTTCGTTTTTCAAAAATAAGAGATTCGTAAATACACTCGGAATTGCATTTATTGTTTATTCCATTCAATTAGGATATATTTTTATGTTTCCATTCCTGATACAAGATTTATATGGATATGAACTGGATAAGGTTTCTCTATTGTTAATTCCCGGCTATATTATTGCTGTTATAGTTGGTGCTCTTTCTGGGAAAATTAGTACATTTTTATCAAGCAAAATGACTATTTCGATAGCTATCCTTTGCATTGCGCTTAGTCTAGTCCTACCAGGCTTATTTGTGGAAAGTTCCGTAATCATTTTCGTTATTTCCATGATTTTATTCTCTGGATCATTTGCATTGATGTATGCTCCATTACTAGATACATGTATTGGTACGATTGCAACTGAAAAAACAGGAACAGCAATTGGTTTTTATAATCTGATTATAAATGTATCTGCATCTATTGGAGTAAGTTATACTGCAGCAATGATGGACTCACTATCATATAGTACGATCTTATTCGTTCTATCTATTCTCACATTATTTGCATTTGTAGCGTACTGGTTATTCGTAGAGCGTCTGGATAAAGCAGTGCATGCAGTTAAATTGGGAGAAACAGAATAATTATCATATTTATATAGATAAGTTAAGCGTACAAGATAAAGTGCCTTTTGTTAGTAAAAGTAAATAGTAAAATAGCAAAAGCGCTTCCTGCAGGAGGCGCTTTTACTAATCAGGCAGCAATTGTTAATGAAGCACATTGGGTAATTCCGGGAGGATAGAGAATCCGGTGATATGGCTGCTACTGCTGCTCAGCTGCCAGGATTATTGGAGAGACCGTCATTCAGGCTGTGGTAGATTATTTAGATGATAAAGAAATTAAAAAATTATATCAGAGCGCTCAAGTTTATAAAAGAATGATAGATATTGTGATTAGTGTTAACGCATCAAAGTTATGGTTCGGAATACTCAGGCTGTCGACAAGGTCGGCAGCTTTTTTGTATGTAAAGACAAAAAGAAGGTTCTACTAGAATGGTATTGCCGTATGTTATAGCATATGGCAAAAGAAATATATATTAAAAAGACGGACTTTTATAGCTGTTTCTTTCATATAAATATAGCACACTAGACAAAATCGGAGGATTGATAATGGATTGGAATGAAGAGTATGACGTTATCGTAGTAGGCAGTGGCGCAGGAGGATTGGTAGCAGCGATTACATCTGCACATGGTGGTCTTCGTACAGCCATCATTGAGAAAGGGTCTGTATGGGGTGGTTCATCGGCTTTATCTGGCGGAGGGTTGTGGATTCCGAATAACCATGTTTCAAAAAATGCCGGCTTACAGGATAGTGAGGAAGAAGCACTTACTTATATGCAAGAAATAATAGAGGACACTGGTCCAGCATCTACGTATGAGAGAAAAGTAGCCTATGTAAAAAATGGCCACAGAATGGTAAAGTTTCTGGAGGATTTAGGGATGAAGTGGGTAGCGGGTTCTTTGTATCCAGATTATTATCCCGAAAAACCCGGTGGGAAAATAGGTCGCTCTATTGAGGCTGAAATTGTTGACGCTAGGCTTTTAGGCGAAAATGAAGCGACCTTGCGGGTTGGTGAACTTGAAGCTCCAATGCCCCTCTATTCCGGCAAAGTAGCCTCTTTACCCAAGGCTTTTACAAATGCAAAAGATTTTAACACGGTTGTCGGTATGTTCTTGAATGGATTTAAGCATAAGATCAAAGGTGAACATGCTATATCTATTGGAGGAGGATTAGTTAGTCGTCTACTTATGCTTACAAAGAATTATCATATTCCACTAATGTTATCAACGCCTTTAAAAGATTTAATTATGGAGGATGATAATATTATAGGAATTGAGGCTGAAAAAGAGGGAAAGCCGTATTTCATTAAATGTCAGGCAGTGATATTGGCGGGGGGAGGATTTGAACGAAACTTGGAGTTGCGTAAAAAATATCATCACATAGGTACAGACTGGACAGCTGCAAGTCCGGATAACACAGGAGATATGCTGTTAATTGCAGAAAAGCATAACATAGATACTGCTTTAATGGATGATGCCTGGTGGGGACCAACGACGATTGACGCGAGCGGTGCCCGGAAATTCCTTGTTTATGAACGATCAATGCCCCACAGTATAATTGTGGACCAAACAGGAGAGCGTTATTTTAACGAGTCGCAATCCTATACGGATGCAGGTCATGCCATTTTGGAGAGGCAAGAAAAGAATGGTAAAGCCATACACTCATGGCTCATTATGGAGAGTCGGAATCGCAATAAGTATTTGTTTGGTGACATGCTTCCGAGAAGGACACCTAATAGCGCAATCGAAAGCGGTTTCTTAATAAAAGCGAATTCCATTGAAGAATTGGCGGAGAAATGCAAAATTGATATAGGTGGTTTAAAAAATACAGTTTCCAGGTTTAATCAATTTACAGATATAGGGTTGGATGAAGATTTTGGCCGCGGAAACTCTGCGTATGATAATTATTACGGTGATCCCACTTATAAAAATCCTAACTTGGGTGCAATTGAAAAACCTCCATTTTACGCCTGTAAAATTTATCCTGGTGACTTAGGCACAAAGGGAGGTATTGTAGCTAATGAATATGCTCAAGCCCTTCGCAATGGAGCGCCGATAGAAGGTTTGTATGCAACAGGTAATTGTTCAGCATCTGTAATGGGGCGTGTATACCCTGGTCCAGGTTCCACATTAGGTCCTACTACCGTATTTGGATATATATCAGCTAATCATATAAAAGAAAGACTTCTACAAACAACTGCAAAAACCTCAGACCTATTATAATAATCATAATCTTTTAAAAGATGAAATCTAAATGACAAATTCTGATGTTAATCATCTATTGTTCAATTTTATTCTATAGTCATCTACACTCCTAACTAAGACTTAACGACATGTACAAAGTTATAAAGACCGTCCTTTACTGTATAGAGGATGGTCTTTTCTTATGCAGATATTTACTGTCTTCCAATATATTCATATAATTCCTATTCATCTAACTTATTGAAGCTTATAATAGAGTCATTCATATTAGTTTTTTGAAAGTGGGAATATCATTCATGAGTTCAAATGATGAAAAGCCGTTTCGAGAGATGGGAATTAAGGAAAAAGTTGCGAATATTGCTGGTATATTACTTATCATTTTCTTGCCCCTATCGTTTGTGTTGGGAGTTACTTACTTTGGATTCGCAGGTTTTTTCAGTCTATTTGGGGGAGAGTATGACTCTCGAACTGCACTCCTCATTTTTGTGGTGTTTCTATTTTTGCTTGGCTTGGTGCTAGACCCACTTTCAATGGTGCTTGTTAAATTATCAAAAAACTATATAACTGGTCCCTATCAATTATTTGCAGTAAAGTTTCTGTTTAACTGCATATTTAACTGGTTGACTATTTATACGGTAGATGAATTTATGGACAGTATTACCGTTCCTTTTACAGTTGAAATCATTGTGGTTTTATTTATGTTCTTTCTTGAAGAGGCTTTAGAGAAGAAGGGAACATAAGGTGAAAAAACAAGAATTTCCGTTGGTTCTCTGAGAGAAGACTCCGCCATTTTTGCATAGAAAAGGTTTAGAATCTTATAGACAACCTAGATGTATTGTTAGTCTGCTTAATTCTATGAATGAGGAGGAGAGAGCATGCTTCAGGTTAATCACAACGAGTTATCAGGATATAAAGTGAAGAGCATTCAATATTGTACCATCAGTACAAATGAAAAATCAGAATTCTGTTAAGGGAAACAAGGAGATATATATCATTTTTGTGAATAAAATGCATAGGAATCATGCCTTTTTTACATAATAAGAGAAATAACAACTCAACTCAGGAGGATTCTTTATGAGAAAAAGAAGTATGGCAGTATTACTGATATTCCTATGTACGTTTAGTTCGCAGGTTCATGCGGTAATGGGTGCTAAGGAGAAGACCTATTATGATAATTATAGAAGTATTTTGCAGGTGATGAAGGAAGGGATGTCAATGGCACCCCAAACAGGAGATCCAACGCTTGCTTTCTTATATGAAGCGATCCCCCACCATGAAGCTGCCGTTTCCATGTCAGAGAATTTATTAAAATATGATGGTACCAATGATGAGGTGAAGAAGTTGGCAGATTCCATTATTAAGGATCAATTAAATGGAATAAGCAAAATGGAAGAGTTGAAGAACAAACTGAAAGCCAATCCAATCGTTAATAAGCAGGCAGATGCCGCGTATTTGCAGGCTTACAATAAGATATATAATGCGATGATCAAAAAGTTGGAGCGCGCCAAACTAACAGGAAATATCAATAGAGACTACCTAACTGAAATGCTCACGCATCATGAAGCTGGTATTCAAATGGGTGAAAACATCCTAAAATATACTCAAAATCCTGAATTAAGAACAATTGTACAAAATGAGATTGCTACACAACAACGACAAGTTACAGAAATGAATAATCTTTTAAAAACCATTAAATAAGCATGAAAATGAAGGTGACGTGAATCAAATCACGTCACCTTCTTGAATTCTAAGCATAGCTATTAATTGTTATTCCGTGCTTCTCCGCCCTTTTTGCCTATTTCACGGTAGAATTCTTTATTGTGGTTATCAGAAGTAGCTCATCCGCCTTTACGTCCTGCTTCTTCTCTAGACATTTTGTCTGCCATACTAAAACTCCTTTGTGTTTGAGTGATGTTTCTTGGTTATACTCTGTATATTTCCAGCGGGAGTGTAGAAAGGCCACTAAATCCAGGCTTTAATTTAACTGTAACTAGTTTGTAAAAGGAAGAATTACTACACTAATTAAGCGAGAATAAATCAGATTTAAGATTGACTTAATCATTTAAAATAAAGTTCAAAAAAATCTATTCATATATATTCTTTCACGTTTCAAACTTGAATTTTGGTTACAGTTCTTTTAAAAAGAGTTTAAAGATTGATTGTTTGTTAAGAGTGATTTTTATGCATAGTATGGCTATTTATTTTCCTGTATTATACAGAAAGTGCATTTAATTTATTGAGATATTGATATAATGGATAATTGAGAATAGAAAAGAGAGGAACAAGTAGGATGCTGGGGAAATTTTTTTCATATTATAAACCGCATAAGCGGCTATTTTTGATTGACTTTATTAGTGCCATCGTAGTTGCATTACTAGAATTGGCTTTCCCAATGGCAGTACAGTGGTTTATTGATGAATTGTTACCAACAGGAAATTGGAGCATGGTTGTTACGGTCAGTATTTTATTATTGGCGGTTTATGTATTGAGTACATTCCTGCAATTTATTGTGAACTATTTGGGTCATAAACTTGGTATAAATATTGAGACAGACATGAGACAAGAGCTCTTTAATCATGTCCAGCGACAATCATTTCGATTCTTTGATAACACGAAAACCGGCCATATTATGAGCCGTGTGACAAATGACTTATTTGATATTGGTGAATTTGCCCACCATGGACCCGAGGATTTCTTCATTGCGATTATGACCTTCTTCGGAGCCTTTGCCATCATGTTTAATATAAATCCAACCTTAGCGATTGTGGCTGTCATTATGATTCCGTTTTTAATATGGTTAGTGACCTTCAGTAATATGAAGATGAACATTGCTTGGAAAAATATGTACGGCCGTATTGCTGATGTCAATGCCCGAGTAGAAGACAGTGTAGCCGGGGTACGTGTTGTTCAATCTTTTACGAATGAAGCGTATGAAATGGCTCGTTTTGAGCTGAATAATGGGTTATTTCGATCTGCTAAGCTTGTGGCATACAAGGTGATGTCGTGGACACATTCTTCTATTTTTATGATGACAAGGATTCTAACCTTATTGGTTCTTATAGTGGGAGCCTGGCTCAGCTTTAATGGAACGCTGTCTTATGGAGAACTGGTTAGTTTTGTTCTATATACAAATGTTCTAATTAAGCCAATTGATAAAATCAGTGCATTACTAGAACTTTATCCAAAGGGAATGGCAGGCTTTAAACGTTTTCGGGAGCTTATTGAACAGGAACCAGATATACAGGATAAAGAAAATGCAATATTGGTATCTGACTTGAAAGGAAATATATCCTTCAATCAGGTTGATTTTAGCTATGATGAATCAAAGCCGGTTTTAAAGGGTGTTTCTCTCCATTTAAAGGCAGGGGAGACAACAGCATTTGTCGGTCCATCCGGAGCCGGAAAAACCACGATTTGTTCACTCATTCCACGCTTTTATGATGTGGACGCTGGTTCCATTGAAATAGATGGAATAGATATTAGGGAGATGACAACCGAGTCACTTCGTAAACATATCGGGATCGTGCAACAAGATGTCTTTTTATTTACAGGGACCATACGTGAGAATATTGCTTATGGAAAGCTCGATGCTTCATTTGATGAAATCAAGGAAGCGGCTCGCAAAGCTCATTTGGAAAAAATGATTGAACAGCTGCCGGAGGGATATAATACACAGATCGGTGAGCGGGGATTGAAGCTATCAGGAGGGCAGAAGCAAAGACTTGCCATTGCCCGTATGTTTTTGAAAAATCCACCGATTCTCATTTTAGATGAGGCGACATCTGCCTTAGATACGGAAACAGAAAGTATCATTCAGCAATCGTTAAATGAACTGGCTGCAAACCGTACGACGTTAGTAATCGCTCATCGCTTAGCGACCATTCGTAATGCCGACCGCCTGATTGTGGTGACTGAAGAGGGCATAGCAGAGGATGGGTCTTACACAGAATTACTGAATCAAAATGGGATATTTGCAAACCTGCATCGAATACAATTTGGAAAAGAGACAGTTTAATATATCCTTAAATAAAACAGGTAGTGGAATGAACAGAATCTTCAATTGATGGATTTTTTCAATTGAATAAAGTTCAGACTGCTACCTGTTTTAGTTTTTTACTTATTTACTTCCTGCATTCAGGAGATTGCAGAGGTAGGGTACATTCGCAATCTTATGTAGGATCCAACTTCCTAATGTAGATGAGGCCGCTAATTGGGGAGTAAAAACTTCCATAGGTCTTTTATAAAAAAATAGTTTAAGCGTGCAAAAAAGCCTGGTTGACGTTAATCAATCCAGGCTTTTCCTGTGAATTCTAATTTTATTAGATTACATCCTGCTTTAGCTCAGAAGGAGGGTTAAATGCTTTTTCTGATTTAGAGATAACAACCGATGCGAGAGCATTACCCAGTACATTTACAACAGTTCTGCCCATATCGAGGATACGGTCGATACCAGCGATAAATGCTAACCCTTCAACTGGGATACCTACTGTGCCAAGTGTAGCTAATAAGACGACGAAGGAAACTCCCGGTACACCGGCTATTCCTTTAGATGTAATCATGAGAACAAGCATTAGAGTAATTTGATCCATTGCAGATAAATCGATGTTGTACATCTGGGCAATAAACAAAGCTGCCAAGGCTTGGTATAAGGTGGATCCATCTAGGTTAAAGGAATAACCCGTTGGTATGACGAAGGTGGAGATATGTTTTGGACAACCTTCTTTTTCCATTTTATCCATAATTCTTGGTAAAACTGCTTCAGAACTAGCGGTAGAGAAAGCAAGAATAAGTTCTGCTTTTAATACTTTGAACAAGCGGAAGATACTATATCCGACTGCTTTGGCAATCAATCCTAAAACGACAACGACAAAGAAAGCCATTGTTCCAAATACGGTAATAACTAACTTTCCTAACGGAATAAGAGATTCTAATCCAAATTTGGAAATCGTTACACCGATTAATCCAAATACACCAATCGGTGCAAATTTCATAATGAGGTTAGTTATATAAAACATAATTTGTGCAACGCCGTCAAAAAAGTTATAAACAGGCTTTGCTCTATCACCGACTGCTGCAACACCTAGTCCGAAAAGGACAGAGAAGAAGATAATAGCAAGCATATCAGTTGTCACAAATGCTTCGAATGGGTTGGCTGGAACAATATGAACGATCATATCAATAATAGATTGGTCTTCCTTGGCTTCAGCAGACCCAACATAGCTGGATATATCTGTTTTCTCCAAATTTTCCATGTTTACGCCTTTACCGGGTTGAAAAATATTAGCGGATAACAGACCTACTATAATGGCAATCATGGTTACACAGACAAAGTATAATAGCGATTTACCACCAAGTTTTCCGACTGCTTTTATGTCTCCAACGCCTGCTATAGCAACTATAATACTGGAGATGATGATAGGTACGACAATCATTTTAATTAAATTGAGGAATATATCTCCGAGAGGCTGCAAGTACGTTTGTGCAGTTATGTTCTGATAAAAAATAGCACCAACAATAATTCCTAATACTAATCCGATTAAAATTTGAGTAGCTAATGAAAATTTAAGTTTAGAAGTTTTCATATTCTAGCTCCCTTCTTTTGATGTTTTTTAGGATATAAACTGCTTCAGGTTAAATCTTGCTTTCTATCTATCTTCGAAGAGGAGAGTTAAGATAATGAATAGAAGTTGAGAGCAAGAAAAATAGGTAACTAGTTAAGAAGTCTAACTAAGTTTCTATAAACAGAATTAACAAAACAATAGAGGTACCGAGGAGAGGCAAAATTGGTATTTAAGGTTTTTATTGGTACGGTTGGTACAATAAACACATTTTAACACAAATGTTCAGAAAAAAGGAAATTTGAGCAACCGATCCATGCAACCAGATTAGTTAGAGTTGAAAGACGAAAAACGAATAGGTAAGACAATAGAGAAAATCATCTTTAGTCATGGGCTAAAAGAGTAAACATTTAGGAGCCCACTCAGGACTTAGGATTTAAATTTTTGAAAAATCGTTTAATATTTGAAAAATATGGTAAGAAGATACTAAAAGAGGAGGCTAATCTATGATTAAAAAGACTGGTGTTTTCATATTAATGCTCATGATTATTTTATTGGTAGCCTGTAATAAAGAAGAGGCCGAGCAAACTAAAAATGATACAAAGAATAGCGGGTCGGATAAAGTACAGAGTAAAGTAATTGATATTTATAACAATAAGAAAGAGAAGATAGGAACGGCAGAGCTGAACGAGGTAGCAAAGGGGGTAGTGATTGAATTGGAAGCAAAAGGTCTGCCGCCGGGATTGCATGGTTTCCATTTCCATGAAAAGGGGATATGTGAGGCTCCTGATTTTGAGTCTGCTGGCGGACATTTTAATCCAACTGATGCAAAGCATGGGGCGGAGCATGAGGGAGGCCCGCATGTCGGAGATCTTCCAAATCTTGATGTAAATAAGGATGGAGTTGCTAAGGTTACAGTAAATGCAGAAGATGTGTCTTTATCTGATGGGGATGATGTATCTCTGGTCGATTCTGATGGAACTGCATTAGTCATTCATAAAAATCCTGATGATGGAAAAACACAGCCATCAGGTAATGCCGGTGACCGGATAGCTTGTGGAGCTGTTAAATAAGGATTAAACAGGAAGAAAATGTCACAATAAAAGAGAATAGCAGAAAGGCTGAATCATATGGGGTTCAGCTTTCTTTTTTTGCCTTTACTAATTCTATTTTATTCCTTTAAAGACAGCGAGATTGTGATTAGACAAGGATTCTTCCTTGAATTATAGTTATTAATGTACATAATAATTGCGTGTTGGAGGGATTCATTAATGACAGGACCTCTTTTTTTAAAGCCTGTTTTTCAAGAAAGAATTTGGGGTGGGACAGAGCTTAGAACTAAATTTGGATATGATATTCCATCTGAATATACAGGTGAATGCTGGGCGATTTCCGGTCATATAAATGGCCCATCGATTATCGAAAATGGACCTTATGCAGACAAGACTTTAATTGAATTATGGAATGAAGAACGGCATTTATTTGGGAATATGGAAGGGGAGGTATTCCCTCTCTTAACAAAAATTTTGGATGCCAATGCTGATTTATCCGTACAGGTCCACCCGAATGATGAATATGCGAATCTCCATGAAAACGGTGAACTGGGCAAAACAGAATGCTGGTACATTATTGATTGTAAGGAAGGTGCAGAAATGATATACGGGCATACTGCGCAATCCAAAGATGAGTTTACGTCCATGATTGAAAAGGGTGAATGGAATCGTTTATTGCGTCGTGTAGCAATTAAGCCTGGAGACTTCTTCTATGTTCCAAGTGGAACGGTCCATGCTTTGTGTGAGGGTACACTTGTGCTTGAAACACAACAAAGCTCTGATACAACATACCGTGTGTATGACTATGACCGTAAAGATCAAAAGGGGCAAAAACGAGAACTTCATATTGAAAAATCAATAGATGTGAGCAGGGTACCTCATAAAGATGCTGAGGTGCAGAGTACCCAAACGGTGATGCCTGGTGCAGAATTGACAACATTTGTGGAAACAGAGTTTTTCTCCGTTTATAAATGGGATATCAGTGAAGTAACTTCCTTCCAACAGAATCAGCCTTTTATGCTTTTTAGTGTTATTAATGGAGAAGGGGTCCTTAAAACAACTATGGGGAAATATACGTTAGAAAAAGGCACTCATTTTATTCTTCCATCTGGTATAGGTGATTTTGAACTTGAGGGAAATCTTTCCCTAATCGTGTCACATCCATAAAATGAAAGCGTAAGGGGAAACTTCCTCTTACGCTTTCATTTTATCTGTGAATCGTTTTGTTATTTGATGAGGGCGTGTAATGGCACCACCAACCACGACAGAATGGGCACCAACTTCTAAACAGCGTTTGGCCATTTCTGGATTCAAAATATTCCCTTCTGCAATAACCGGGATTTTGACAGTTGAAACAAGATCCCGCAACAATTTGTAGTCATCATCATAAATAGATTTCCTGCTTGTATACGGTGTATAACCTACCAATGTTGTAGATATACAATCAAAACCAATTCGTTCTGCTTCAATGGCTTCACCAAGAGTAGATATATCGGCCATAAGTAATTGATTAGGGAAGTGAAGGCGGATGGATTGCACAAAGAATTCGAGTTCCACTTTCGATGGTCGAGGCCGATAAGTGGCATCCAGGGCAATCATATCTGCTCCGGCAGATACGATTTCACTTACCTCTCGAAGTGTGGGTGTAATATAGACAGGTGAATCAGGATAATCACGCTTCACGATTCCTATGACAGGTAATGGAACCTCCTCTTTGATAGCAACAATGTCATCATACGAATTAGCCCGAATGCCGGCTGCACCGCCTTCCATCGCAGCAAGCGCCATTTTACTCATAATCATTGAGCTATGGAGTGGCTCATCTTCAAGAGCTTGGCATGAAACAATTAAACGATCTTTGATAGCCTGTAGCATGTAGTCTTTACCTCCTGCAATAAATATACGAGTTTCTATTCAATACTATTTTACAGCAGTTAGGTCAATCATGTTTTGGATAATGAATCCAGTCCAGATTCTGTACGAAAATTTATAGGTGTAAACATGATAGATACGGTGATTATTTAATAGAAATATACCACTTTATATAAACGCTAAATTAGATAAAATTGTCTGCTCAGGTCAACGGTTAATTTTTATTCCATAAAAAATTTAAAATCATTGTAGCAGTTCTGAGGAAATTGCTCATGTTTAATAGTCCTAAGAACAGAATAGCAACATACAATCTCAATCTATGTGAGCGGACATGATCGCCATCATGACGGAAGCCTGGGAAAGTGAATCGTTTTTTTAAAAAAAGATAAGACACTGAAGTGACATCCTTTTATATGGGAAAAGGTGGAATAGTAATGATAAAATTAGATGATTGATATAAAGGAGGATACAGCATTGAATCAGGAATTTATATATATCATTTTTATTATTGCGCTTGGTTACCTTCTTAAAAGAGCTGGTATATTAAAAGAATCCGATGGAGCGGTTATTTCGAAAATCATTTTTAATATCACCTTGCCATCCTTGGTCATTGTATCTTTGCAAACTTCAACGATCACTCTGTCTCTAATAGGAATTACTCTTATTGTTGTCCTTTATGGAATTTTCTCGACAGCAGTGGCTTATTTTGTGTTTAGAAAAGAGACACGAGAGATTAAAGGTACTTTTTTAATGCTTGCCTCAGGATATAATGTTGGACTTTTTGCGTTTCCTCTTGTTGAAGCCTTTTGGGGGACAGAGGGATTATTGTATTTTGGGATGTTTGATGTTGGTAACTCATTCATTGTATTTGGGTTAGCCTATTTAGTAGGAAGTTATTTTTCTGAAGATGGTATGAGACTGGAGTGGCACTCCGTTCTGATGAAATTCGGAAAATCGATTCCTTTAATGACTTACCTCATTATGAGTACCCTGAATTTTGGGCATATCCAACTTCCGGCCGTTCTTTTGGATGTAGCAACCATTATATCTAAAGCCAATATGCCACTGGCCTTGTTATTACTCGGAATCTATTTGAAGTTTTCATTTGAAAGGCAATATATTCGTCCTATTATCAAATATTTAGTATTCCGCTATGGCTTGGGGTTACTAGTCGGCATTTCATTATATTTTATCCTGCCGGTTGATGATATGTTTAAATACACCGTTTTAATTGGTTTAGTCCTCCCAATTGGTCTTGCTGTCATTCCATATGCCCATGAATTTAAATATAGAACGACGATGATGATTGGCACTGTATCAAATATATGCATCTTTATTAGTATGATTTTATTGTATTTATTTTCCTATTTTATTTTATAACGCCCATAGAAAACCCCTTTTTCATGCGTATACGGAAAAAGGGGTTTTCTTATCCTAAAATTTATTTAATCGGATTAACCAATTCGAAGCCATTTTGATCCAACTTCACTTTCTGAGTATGTTCCTCTGTTTTTTTGATGTAGGAGCGGTCTGTCAGTACGTTTTGAATCCCTCTCAAAATTAGGTTCAGAGAGAATAAGCTTAAGACAAAACCAAGTGATGGACCGAGCACAATCCATTTATTGTACTGCAATTCTTGATAAGAAAGACCAATCATCCCTGACCATTCATGTGAAAGAGAAGTGGCAATATTAGAAGGATCGCCTGGTGGACCAAGGTCTATCAGTTCATAGCCGCCAATCACAAATAGGAAAGCACCAAGCTGAACAAGCAACACTAGAGATTGGGCAATTTGCTGAAGAAGAATAACAATCATTCTTGGTCTTAGATGATGCATAATATGGACTTTTATAATCCACCACTTCGATCCTCCCAGTAGACGGGATGCATGGATGAATTCGTTTTTTAAGTAATAAAGCAGCTCATTACCGATGACGGAGGTCAATGGAAGAAAGGTAATGATTGCTAGCATTAAGCACTGCTTAAAGAGTATACCCAATCCACTTTCAGATACAAAAAACATCATCGCAATTAATATGGTTGGAATAAAACGAAATGCGCGGGTTAAAGGTTCTATAGCCCAACTGAAGCGTTGACGATATAGTCCGTATAAAATGCCTGTACCTATTCCGAGAACCATTCGTAAAGTCCCAATTAAAGCAGCAATAAATAATGTATATTTAGCTCCTTCTATAACGTTCCAAAATGTATCCTGACCAATTCTGTCTACGCCCAATGGATACTTCAGGCTTGGAGGGTAGGGCGGTTTATCCACAAGGACACCCTCTTCATAGACAAGCTCAGGCGGTGGCTCAAGATGCGGCTTGATCCATGCTGGATAGAGCAGGCTCGTTACAATCAGGATAAATAAAAATAGAAAGCCGATGATAAAAGATGGGTTCTTAAGTAATTTTGTCATCATCATTGCCCACCGCCCATTACACGATTAACAATTGTTTTTCCCCATACATCCAGTAAATAGAAGGGAATAAATAAGAATGTCAATCCAATAGCAATAAACTTGATATCCAGCCCTCTTATAAAAGAGAAAAGCCCATCCATATTAAATAAGCGCTCAAGAATGAGCAGGCTTGAGATAATAAACCAAAGTAGATATTGCAGATTTGAAAAAATAGTGATAGTCGTGTTGCGAAGAATATGTTTAAAAAAAACCTCGCTTTTGGAAAGTCCCTTTGCATAGGCATATTCCACATACATTTTTCCTTCTTCTTCACTGACTGATAAATCAATCATTTGGAATAGCATAAAAATTGGTAAAATAGACAGAGCCAAAATAGGCAGGATGTAAACATGGTCTTCATCTAAAGCGATAGGATCCAGAATGAGCATACCGGTCTTCTTAAAGATCCAAATTGAAAATAATTGAATCGCAAAAATCATGATGACATCTGGGATGGATTGAATAAAGAAGGCTATTTCACGGAAAATTTTCTGAAGGAATCGTGATGAAAAGTAATGGAATAATTCCAGTAATAGGGCTGCGATAAATGTTGCTAATAAAGTGCCCCCTAAAATAAGCAGTGTATAAATGAAAGGTTCTTTCAGACTGGTCCAAAACAACGAAAATTTTGGAACGAGCGGGTATGCGCTTGATTCAATCATAATTTGTATTTGATCGATAAAGAGGAATGCTTCGTAAATATCTCGGGCCTGGTTCGTGAATGCATTCCACCAGCTAATGGATGGGTCTGCTTGATTCCATTCCCATATGGAGCTGAAGATTAGAATAATAAAGATGATAGCCAGTATAGTTAAAATAAAATCCAATAAAAAGGAAGATAATCTTTTTAAATAGTTCATATGTATATTCACCTACTCCAACATACTTTCTAAATTGGTAAAGTCTGATTCCAAGTACCATGACTGATGTTGGCCTTTGCCTTCTGTTTCTTCATCAAAGCTGTTAATGACTCCATACATGATGATTCCTTTCATTAATTCTTCGTTATATGTATAAGATCTATATCCCGGACTGTCGTCTCTTATATATTCTCCTGATGCACCATATACATTTTTAATGGATGCTGGTTGTTTATTGGGCTCAAATAAGACTTCAAGTTTATATTGTTGATTAATCTTAGGACGTTTAAACTCATACTTTATGAAGCCGCCATCTTTGACTGTTGTATATCCCTCCCATGCGATTTTATCATCGTCGATTTCTTTTAATGTAACATGGATAATGGAATGTTCTAGAAGAGTACTTGAGAGTGATAACATAACACTTCTATCACTATATTCATTAATTTCCCCCATAACCATAACATCCTGTCTTAAATGGCCTCGGCATCCTACTAAACTGCAAGTTAGAACCATCATAAGAATACCTATAACCATTTTTTTAAACATGCCAATTGACCGCCCCCTTTTTCTTATTGCATTAACACTATGATGTTAATTTTATACATTTAGTGATTAATATGTAAATAAAATATTTAGAAAATTCAATCAAAAAACAGCTACGGATTCATAATTGAAACCGTAGCTGTTTTTTTTATCTATCCATATCGCTTAATCCAGATGCATGCTCATTTGGCAGATCCGGTAAATGTGGAACAGGGAATCCTTGCGGTGGGGGAGTGACAGATAGTGTTCCGCCATTTCTGCTCGGTGTTTGTCCCTGGAAAACCTCAGCAATTCTCGTTGGGTCTAATCGGAAGTTAAACTGAGCATTATGGAAGCCCATATCCACAAATTTCTTACATTCAGGATATTTATTTATATCATAATTCGGAACTGGGAAGAGTTTACCCCAATCTACACCCAGAGTTTCAAGAGCCTTGGCAAAAGCATTTTGATGAGCATTATCCCTGACGATTAAAAATCCGAGAGTCTCCCGAAACGTTTGATTATTGCTCATTTCATAAATTCTTGTTTTTTGAAGAACGCCTGTTGATTCAAGCACGAGATTATTCAACAGATTGGCTATTAAATTCCCATGGTCATATACCCATGAACCATTCCATGGATTTCCGCCTGCATCAACTGGTAGAGATGCCTGTGCCCCCATTATATAATGATGAGGATTGGCATGTTTAATTGCTTCATCCAAAGGTGCGCCATCAACGCCTCCATCACCTGGTTGTGAAGAAAGACCAGAAGCATTTAACAACTGATTAATGGTGTTTTGAACAAGCTCGACATGACTAATTTCTTCTAAAAATATGCCTCGGATTAGATCCCGATATTGAGTGGCCTTTCCTCTGAAATTATTGCTTTGGAAGAAAAATTGCATCATAGTTCGCATTTCCCCAAATTGTCCGCCCAAGGTTTCCTGTAATACTTTCGCAGCAGGAGGGTCTGGCTTATCAGGTTTAATGATATTAATTAGCTCTTCTTTGTAATAATACATGTATGTCTCTCTTCCTTCTTTTAGTATTTATTCAGTTGTAGTCAGAACATGAAGAGGAGGCGGGACTAACCAGCCTTTTTCTTTGTTTATTTTCAATAGCGCGGCACCATACTGTGCTTTTTTCATATGGAATTGTCCAAACATTAATCCGATATCTTCACGGATACATTGCGCCATAGCTTGAGCACATGCGACAAGTCCAGCTGCGATATCGGCTGTTACACGCGCTGAAACCTCTTGGTCTGTAAAACGAGCACCAGGAGGAATGTTTTCAATTTGGGATTCCGGTTTTTCAGGTGGTGCAGGCGGTAGAGCAATACCATTATGTTTTAATATCTCTTGAAGCTGTTTTACTTCTGATTTGGCATTGTCAATCATGTCATCTAATAATCTTTTTAAATCATGATCACCTGTATGATTTTTTAAGGTTTGGTAGCCTGGGATCATAGCTTGTGCACCCATCAAGTATGTCCATGTAGCAAATACTTCACCATAATGCAGTGGTTCTTTTTGTGGGTTTCCACTTAAAATGCCCATATTAATCAGTCAACTCCTTTAATAAAATTAATGAACTCAATTGTTAATATGAACCAACAATGATTATTTATACAAAAAAGGCAACCGATTAATCGGTTGCCTTTGTACTTAATATATTAATGATTGTGTCCATGTCCGCTTTTCTGAGGGTTCGTAATTTCAAAACCTGGCTCAGGTAAATGGAAATATTTAATCCAAACTCCATCTAGAAAATCTTCACGTGTATCGAGTAAGACATCGATATCTTTATCTGTCTTAACTATTTCATCATGCTCGGACGGTGTGTCCAACTCAATATCATAGTGGGCATGATCGCCGTGCATATGCGAAATAACTACACGAATCATTTTCCCCTCAGCCTCTTCTGCGCTGAGCATTTTTTTTAATTCTTTGGCAGCGTTACGATTTATTTTACAGTTCAAACTATCTCCTCCAATGGAATATGTCTTTAAATAGTGTACCGCAATAACTTCCATTATTAAAACGATGAGGTATAATGAAACTATAAAACTAGATTTATAGTTATGTTAAAAGGAGAGAATAACGATGCCATGGGAACTGAAAACGGATCACAGAATGCGCTGTATATGTGAAGAAGGCAAACAACAGCTTCCAGTTGTTCATGATGAAGGATCATTACTGGGGCTGGCAGAAATGTTTAAAGCGCTTGGTGATCCGACTCGCCTGGAGATCCTATCATTATTATTAATTGAAGACTTATGTAAATGTGAAATTGTCACAGCTCTTTCTCTTCCGAACTCTAC
This sequence comes from Bacillus sp. z26, assembly GCF_058313635.1. Classification (NCBI taxonomy): domain Bacteria; kingdom Bacillati; phylum Bacillota; class Bacilli; order Caryophanales; family Bacillaceae; genus Bacillus; species Bacillus sp. z26. The sequence goes on along the minus strand of NZ_JBZFQM010000006.1, from coordinate 46,878 downwards.
TGTCAGTCACCATCTGAAAATTATGGAAAAGGGAGGGGTCATTAAAGGAAGAAGAGAGGGGAAATATACGATTTATCGATTGTGCGAAGAAAGAATAGAGTCGATTATCACCTTTTTACGTAAACAGTGAACAAGATAGGAGGTAAGAAATTGAAGGGTGCTTATCATTTAACAGAAGATGCTATCTCTTCATCTCTTCTGAAGCTTTCCGTTCCTATCATTGCAACAAATTTTATCCAGACGACTTATGGTATGGTCGATATGATTTGGGTTGGCAAGCTTGGAAGCGGCCCGGTGGCTGCGATTGGGACGGCAAGTTTCTTTGTTAACTTGGCGCTGGCTCTAGCTACGATGGTCTCAATCGGAAGCGGGGTAAAAATTGCTCAATGCATAGGAGCTAATCAACAAGAAGAAGCGGCAGAATACATAAGAAATGGCTTTATCATGTCGCTTATTCTCGCTATTTTATATACGCTAATTGTTTTTATATATAAAGATTCGTTTATTGGTTTTTTTGAACTTGGCAATGACCAGGTGGAGAAGATGGCAGTGCAATTTTTAGTCATCTCTATGATTGGTGTTATATTTTCAATCGTAAATTTACTGTATAGCATGATTCTTAATAGTATGGGGAACAGTAAAACACCATTTCGGGTTTATATGATTGGTTTTATCATTAATATCATTCTCGATCCTTTTTTGATTTTTGGAGTCGGATTTATACCAGGAATGGGAGTTATTGGAGCGGCACTGGCCACTTTAACAGCAAACATGACGGTCACGCTTCTTTTCTGGTTCAACTCCAAGCGATACCTATATTTTGGACGCATTACAAATTTGAAAAGTGAAAAAATGGTGGAAGTCATTAAAATGGGAATCCCCATAACCATACAAAGGGTAACATTTATTGGGATATCCATCATTATTGCAAAAATTATTGTTCAATGGGGTGCAGAGGCAATTGCCGTTCAGAAAGTCGGTATACAAATTGAGTCCATTTCCTATATGACAATAGGTGGGCTGCAGGGTGCAATTGCCGCATTTGTCGGACAAAACTATGGCGCAAAGAAACTCGATCGAATCCATATAGGTTACAAAATTGCTTTGTGTATGACTATAGCTTTTGGTATTTTCACCTCGCTCATATTTATTTTATTGCCAGAGACGCTTTTTTCTATTTTTATTAGTGAGCCGGATAGCATAAAGCTGGGAGCAGACTATATGCGGATCATTGGATTTTCACAAGTTTTTATGTGTATGGAGCTTTTAACAGTCGGAGCATTTAACGGGTTGGGGAAAACCTATATTCCACCTATTTTTAGCATTACTTTTACGGTACTCAGAATCCCAATGGCCCTCTTTTTATCCGGACCATTTGGATTAAATGGCGTATGGATGAGTATTGCTATCAGCAGCCTGTTGAAGGGGATTGTTCTGGTGATTTGGTTTATCTTTACTTTACGAAAAATGAGAAATAAGACATCAAGAATACTCGCAGAGTAACGGTTGGTAAGGGAGATTGTAGATATGACACATATAGACCATAAACTTTTAAGAATTATGAAAGAAAAGAACGTATCCGAAAAATTGTTAAGGGGTAATTTTGGGCTTGAAAAGGAAAATACGAGGGTTAATAAAGATGGAAAACTGGCTTTGACACCACATCCGGCTGCATTTGGAAACAGAACAAATAACCCCTATATTACAACAGACTTTTCTGAGTCTCAAATAGAGATGATAACTCCTGTGTTCCCGACGATTGAGGAGGCGTTTGATTTTTTGGAGAATGTTCATGATATCGTGAGTATGGAACTTTCGAAACAAGGAGAATATTTGTGGACTGGCAGTAATCCACCTATTCTTCCCGATGAACCCATGATTCCAATAGCGAAGATGGAAAATGATCAAGCTAAAGAATACCGTAACGAGCTTGCTCGAAAATATGGACGTAAGAAGCAATTAATCAGCGGAATTCATTATAACTTTTCGTTTTCTGAAGAATTGCTAAGCGAATTGTTTCAAGCACAATCAGACCATCAATCCTATCAGGAATTCAAAAATGATACTTATTTAAAAATCAGTCGAAATTTTAACCGCTATCGAGATCTATTAGTTGAAGTGACCGGAGCCAGTCCTGTTTTTCATGATACATATATACCGGAATGTCTGCAAAGAGCAGAGAGATTAATGCAAGGAAGTTATTATCTTCCCGGAATCCCTTCATTCAGAAACAGTACTTGCGGCTATAAAAATAGAAAAGATTATAATGTTTCCTATCAATCAGTCGAAAAATATGTGAACGATATCCGAGTTTTGATACAGGAACATGAGTTGTTGAGTGCAAATGAATATTATCATACACTTCGCCTGAAGGCAGGCAGAACCGATGATCCCCTGCAAAGCCTATTAGATAATGGGATTAAATATATTGAGATTCGTCTGCTGGATTTAAACCCTTTGTTTAAGATTGGAACAAGTAAGGAGATTCTTTATTTTATTCACTTATTCATCTTATACATGCTGCTGCTGGACGAAGAGAATGAAAACAAATTGAGTTATCTTTCAATTATAGCGGGCATCAAAGATATGGTGAGGGAATTAAAACTGGAAGAGAAATACTTAAGGATTCTGGATACTATTGAAAATATACTTATTAATCCAGAACTTTCATATGCAGCGAAAATAAAGAATGGTATTAAGCAATCATCTTATGCAATGTTTCATATGGAACATTCCTTTAAGTATTTACACGAAAGTGAAAATACTTCTTTTACCGCAGTGGGTTATGAGGATATGGAGCTATCAACTCAGATTCTAATGAAAGATGCTATTAAAAGAGGAATAGGTGTTAAGATAGTTGACCGGGATGATAATTTCATTGCTTTAACGGATGGGAAGAAAACAGAGTATGTAAAGCAGGCGACCAAAACATCGCTCGATTCATACAGTACCGTTTTAGTTATGGAGAATAAGCTTGTTACGAAGGAAGTCCTTCGTAACGTCGATATAAGAGTGCCAGGTGGAGGAACTTATCATTCGATAGAGGAAGCGTTTAAAGATTATCAGCAGTATCATGCCAAGAAAATTGTTATTAAACCTAAATCGACCAATTTTGGAATAGGCATTACGATTTTCACAGGTTCTTTTTCAAAGGACGATTATCAAAAAGCTTTAGAAATGGCTTTTTGCCATGATCGGACCGTTTTAGTTGAGGAATTCCTAAATGGTAAGGAATATCGATTTCTTGTGATGGGGGATGAAGTGACTGGAATTCTGCACCGTGTACCTGCCAATGTGATAGGTGATGGACAATCGAGCATTGCTGAACTGGTTATGGAGAAAAATAAAGATCCTTTGCGGGGGGAGGGCTATAAAACTCCTCTAGAGAAAATCCATTTGGGGGAAAGTGAAGCATTATTCCTGAAGGGGAAAAGTAAAGACTTTGCTTATATCCCTCAAAAAGGTGAAATTGTTTATTTGAGAGAGAACTCCAATATCAGTACGGGTGGAGATAGTATTGATTTTACGGATGAGATTCCAGAAAGCTATAAAGAATTGGCTATACAATCAGCTAAAGCTGCAGGAGCCATAATCTGTGGAGTTGATATGGTAATTGAGGATTATACTATTGAAGCAAATGAACAAAATTATGGAATTATTGAACTTAATTTTAACCCTGCCATTCACATTCATTGTTATCCATATAAGGGAGAGAATCGGATGGCTGGGGAACGAATTCTTCAATTACTTTTTGGGAAATAAAAAGGGCCGCAACAGGTTTACACATTACCTGTTGCGGCCTTTTGCTGAATATCAGAAAAATCACCTTGCTGATCTAGGCAGTCATGCTGAGACAAGCATTAGCACATTTGAAGCAAGCCTCGGCACATCTTTGACAATGGTCATGATCGTGCTTTTGACATTCCTCACCGCAAGCTTTACAAATTGCTGCACAAAGATTGCAGATTTCCTTCGTAAAAGGGCTGTTTGATTGCATGGACTTAACTGCAAACGTGCAAATATCTGCACATTCTCTATCCAGACGGATGCATTCTGCCATCATTAGCCCATGATCCTCTTTTAAACAGGCATCAAAACAAACATTACATACATCCATACATTCGATGCAGGCAACAAACAATCTTAATACAAATTTTTATTCATATAAGTACCTCCTGTTGGAATTTTCAAAGATGCATTTTTAATCTAAATCCCTCGATGGATTATATTAAACAGAATCAGTCTAAGGGTGATCGGTAATCTGGTCATTTGGTCAATTAATCGGTTCTCCCTAGCTGACTTATGTTATCTTAATTTATTGACGATAATTAAATGTAACCAGAAAGAGGTACCTGAAAGAAGTAGATGCTTTTTTTTATAAAATTTAAAAATTTACTTTAATATGAGTTTCTGTTGATGTTTCCTAAAAATGTTGTATAATAGTGTAAGTTTGGGAGTAAACATTAAGTTTGATAATAATAAACTTTCTCTAGTGAGAGTTTACTTATAATAAACGAAATTGAGGTCATACCATGTTAATGGAAATTGGAAGCAAAATTAAAAATTTAAGATTAAAAAAAGGTTTGACTCAAGAAGAACTTGGTGAAAGAACCGATTTAAGCAAGGGATACATCTCTCAGCTGGAACGAGGCCTCAGTTCGCCTTCCATCGAGACATTCTTTGATATACTCGAGGTTCTGGGCTGTACCCCAAAGCAATTTTTTGATGAGGAAGAGCGTGAACAAAAAGTAGTATACGCAGAAAACGATACGACAGATTTTATAGATGAAGATCGGGGTTATCAACTTCAATGGCTTGTTCCGGAATCAAATGAAAAGGAAATGGAACCGATTCTGTTGACATTGCAGCAAAAGGGAGAGTTCAAAAAGTTTGAGCCGTCACTTTCGGAGACATTTGGTTATGTATTAAAAGGGAGAATTATGATAACTCTCGGCAGAAAAACATACTTTGCCAAAGCTGGGGAAGCTATTTATTTTAATGCAACCGAGGAACATCAACTTATTAATGATTTCGACGGGATTTCTGAACTATTGCTTGTAGCGACGGATTCTTATCTATAATAATATCCACGAGAAGGAGTAATGAACATGAACGATCATACTATCATTCGTTTTGAGAACGTCACAAAGCAATATGATGACGATCCAGCAGTATTAAATGATGTCAGCTTTGAAATTGAAAGAGGAAAGTTCTATACACTCTTAGGGCCATCTGGTTGCGGAAAGACTACAATCCTCCGCTTGATTGCCGGATTTATGCAGCCTTCTGAAGGCAAGATTTATTTTAACGGAAAATTGATTAATAATGTACCGGCAAACGAGCGTCAGGTAAATACGGTATTTCAGGATTATGCCCTTTTTCCACATCTGAACGTATTTGAAAATGTTGCATTTGGTTTACGTATTAAGAAAATGAAAAATGCAGACATTGCTAAGAAGGTGACAGAGGCACTGCGCTTTGTAAACTTGGCAGGTTATGAAAAACGTGAGATCAAAGAAATGTCTGGCGGACAGCGTCAACGTGTAGCTATTGCCCGTGCCATAGTAAATGAACCGGAAGTAATCTTACTTGATGAGCCATTGTCAGCGCTCGATTTAAAGCTTCGTACAGAAATGCAGTATGAATTGCGCGAATTACAGCGCCGCCTTGGGATTACCTTTATCTTTGTTACACATGACCAGGAAGAAGCATTGGCCATGAGCGATGAAATTTTTGTTTTGAACAAAGGAAGAATTCAGCAAAGCGGTACACCTACTGATATATATGACGAGCCGGTTAACCGATTTGTCGCAGATTTTATTGGAGAATCTAATATTGTCCCTGGTAAAATGATTGCCGACTTTTTAGTGGAATTTGCTGATAAACGTTTTGACTGTGTAGACGGAGGCTTCAGAGAGAATGAATCAGTAGAAGTCGTCATTCGTCCTGAAGATTTAGAAATCACTACACGTGAACAGGGGAAATTGCAGGTACGTGTGGATTCTCAATTATTCCGTGGTGTTCACTATGAAATTTGCTGTTTTGATGAAGCAGGTAATGAGTGGCTTGTTCACTCCACGAAAAAAGCAGTTGTTGGAGAAGAAATTGGGTTAAGTTTTGATGACGAAGCCATTCATATCATGCTGCCGGGAGAAACAGAAGAAGAATTCGATAAACGCTTAGAAGCGTATAATGAGGCCGGCCATGAAGAATAAAGCAAAAACTCTCTATTTGATCCCGTATTCCATTTGGATTGCTTTATTCGTTATATTCCCGATTATTCTGGTTGTCTATTATTCCTTTATCGGGCTGGACGGGCAATTCACCTTGGAGAATTATAGCAAATTCTTTACACCTGTCTATTTGAAAATGACATTAAGTTCGTTTTGGTATGCATTTTTAGTTACGGTGATTTCCTTATTAATTGCATACCCGACCGCTTTATTATTAACGAAAACCAAGCATAAGCAATTATGGCTTTTATTAATTATTTTACCAACCTGGATTAACCTGCTTTTAAAAGCATATGCCTTTATTGGGATTTTTGGTACGTACGGTGCTGCCAACGCCTTTTTGGAGGTGCTCGGCATAGGAACAAAGCAAATCCTATTTACTGATTTTAGTTTCATCTTTGTTTCTACCTATATTTTTATACCGTTTATGTTATTGCCCATATACAATGCGCTGGAGGAAATGAACCAATCCTATGTGGATGCGGCCAGTGATCTCGGAGCATCAAAATGGATGGCTTTCCGCCGTGTAATTTTCCCACTGACGCTCGACGGCGTTAAATCAGGTGCTCAGGCTGTCTTTATTCCTGCCCTGTCACTCTTTATGATCACGCGTTTGATTGCAGGTAACCGTGTCATTACATTGGGGACAGCAATTGAGCAGCATTTTCTCGTTACACAGGATTGGGGAATGGGTGCTACCATTGCGGTTTTCCTAATCATCGCGATGGCATTAATTATGATTCTGACAGGTAGAAGAAAGTGAGGGATGGATTATGAAAAAGAAATTTAAGCTATCAAATCTATATTTAATTCTTGTATTTGCCATCCTTTATGCCCCTATTTTCTACCTGATGTTCTATTCGTTCAATAGCGGCGGAAAAATGCATGGCTTTGATGGTTTTACGTTGAAATGGTATAAAGAAGTGTTTGCCGATACACGATTGCTTATTATTGTATTAAATACATTAGTCATCGCTCTATTATCGGCTACGATTTCTACCGTACTCGGTGTTTTTGGAGCTTTGGCGATCCATGAGGTACGAAAGAGAAGGACGAAAAACACATTGCTTTCCTTGAACAATGTATTGATTGTGAGCCCTGATGTCATTATTGGTGCTTCCTTCTTAATTATGTTCACCATCATAGGGATTAAATTGGGCTTTATGTCCGTCCTTTTATCCCATATCGCATTCAGCGTTCCGATTGTTGTAATCATGGTACTGCCTAAACTTCAGGAAATGAGTCCGACATTAATTGATGCAGCGCGTGATTTGGGAGCAAGTCAGTGGAATGTCTTAACAAAGGTCATTCTTCCTTTTATCACACCTGGTATCTTTGCTGGTTTCTTTATGGCATTAACCTATTCACTTGATGACTTTGCAGTAACCTTCTTCGTGACAGGTAATGGATTCTCAACTTTATCAGTAGAAATCTATTCCATGGCACGACAAGGGATTACGTTAACAATTAATGCCTTATCTACCTTACTATTCTTATTTACGATTTTATTGGTTATTGGATATTACTTTATTACACAAAGAAGCTCCAAACCGCGAATGGGGGTTAAAGAATGAGTAAGCTGACCCGTACCCTAATTCTGATTTTGGTCATTTCATTCGGCCTTCTGTATTTGATCAATCGGTTAAATGCATCGGAAGGATATGCCGGAGACAATACCTTAACGGTTTACAACTGGGGAGATTATATCGATACGGATTTGATTGATAAATTTGAAGAGGAAACGGGGATTAAAGTTATTTACCAAACCTTCGATTCCAACGAAGCAATGATGACTAAAATTGAGCAGGGCGGTACGTCCTATGATGTGGCAGTCCCTTCTGAATATGCAATCAGTAAAATGAAAGAAGAAGAATTACTGATTGAAATTGATCACGATAAAGTACCAAATATGAAATATATCGATTCTCGTTTCCTCGATCTTTCCTTTGATGAGGATAATAAATACTCAGTTCCATATTTCTGGGGAACCGTTGGAATTGCCTATAATACCAAGCTCCTTCCGGATAAAGAGTTCAAAAGCTGGAATGATCTATGGGATGAAGATTTAGAGAATAAAATTTTGCTTGTCGATGGTGCCCGTGAGGTTATTGGAATGGGCTTGAATAGCCTTCATTATTCATTAAATGACACGAATGAAGAGCATTTGCAGGAAGCGAAGTCTAAATTGGATACATTAACGCCAAATATTAAAGCTATTGTGGGCGATGAGATCAAAATGCTCCTTGCTCAGGAGGAGGCAGCAGTCGGGCTGGTTTGGTCTGGTGATGCTGCTGATATTATGTGGGATAACGAAGATATAGATTATGTCGTACCGGAAGAAGGATCGAATCTCTGGTTTGACAATATGGTTATTCCGAAAACATCCCAAAATGTGGATGGAGCACACCAATTTATCAATTTTATGCTGGATCCAGAAAATGCAGCCCAAAACGCAGACTATGTTGGCTATTCAACGCCAAATAGTGCTGCCCTTGAGATATTGGGAGAAGAGGTGTCCAGTGATACACGCTTCTATCCATCTGCTGAACTGACAGACCGACTTGAAGTATACGATAATCTTGGCAAAAAGATGCTGGCTCATTACAATGAGCTCTTCCTGGAATTTAAAATGCATAAAAAATGAGGCTTAAAAAAACCGATTTCACTTTAGAGTGGAGTCGGTTTTTATGTTAGAATACGGGAGATTTTATTTATGATAAAATTTTTACATTTTCATAGGAATTAGATCGCCCTTGGACGAAATAGTAGTATATTAACTATAAAGGAGGTACTATAATTGCTCGATAATCAAAATTTGTTTGATGCATTACAAATTTACCACATCACTAATAGGGGGTTTAGAAAAGAGCCAATATTTTATAACATGCTTGATAAGCATAAATTCATGATTATTCTTGCCGAAACACATAGCAAATTTAAATTTAAAATCCATGCGTATTGCCTTATGAACAATCACTTTCACCTTCTCATAGAACTCTCCGATCTATCTTCAAGTAAAATCATGCAAACCATTCAACAAAGGTATGCCATGTATTATAATCATACCTACCAATCTCAGGGTCATGTATTCCAATCAAGGTACTATTCCAGAATAGTCGATAACCCAAACGATTTTTTAAATGTAAGTAAATATATTCATATGAACCCAGTTGCAGCAGGCTTAGTTACAAAACCCCAGGATTATCAGTGGAGCAGCTACGCCACGTACTTTAATCACTCTCCTCGGGATCATCCACTGATCGATACAAATACTACTTACTCGTGTTACCCAAATAATTCAAGAGAATTATATAAGAAATTCGTTGAAAAACAATCATAACTAGTATGGTGGTAAAAGGTGCCGTCCACCAATCGGCACCTTTTTATTTTGGAAAGACAGCAAATAAGCTGTGTGCAGTTACGATAAGCGTGGTAAAGGTGAGTCAAAGGTGTAGGAAGTCTGTAGGAAAGCAGCAATGCAGCACTTATCACACAGCTATAACGGGGTTAAGGTGAGTCAAAGGTGTAGGAAGTCTGTAGGAAAGCGCCTATGCTGCACCTATGACACACCTATACTGGGGTAAAGGTGTGTCAAAGGCGCGTGAAGTCTGTAGGAAAGCACCTATGTTGCGCCTAAGCCACACCTATACCGGGGTAAAGGTGGGTCGAAGGTATAGGGAGTTTGTAGGAAAGCACCAATGTAGCACCTAAGCCACACCTATACTGTGGTAAAGGTGAGTTGAAGGTGTAGGAAGACTGTAGGAAAGCACCTATGCCCCGCCTATGGACTGGCTATCCCCGGGTAAAGGCAAATCAAAGGCACGTGAATTCTGTAGGAAGCACCTACCCCACACCTATGCCAGTATAATCACAAAAAAAGAACCCTTCCCATCGATGGGGAGGGTTCATTACACCTTAACGTTTGGAAGGTGCGAATTTATAACTGGCTTCCAAAGAACTCTTTGGTGCGTTCTTCTGTAGGATTCTCGAATATTTGTGCAGGAGTGCCTTTTTCTAAAATATTTCCCTCATGCATGAAGAATATCCAGTCAGCTACTTCACGGGCAAAGCTCATTTCATGAGTGACGATGATCATGGTCATGCCTTCTTCGGCGAGTTCTTTCATGGTGGTTAAAACTTCACCAACCAGCTCCGGGTCAAGTGCAGAGGTTGGTTCGTCAAACAACATGATATCGGGCTTCATAGCCAAGGCGCGGGCAATGGCTACACGTTGTTTTTGTCCACCGGATAATTTGTTTGGGTAGACATCGGCCTTGTCATCCAAGCCAACCTTTTTTAGTAGCTCTAATGCTTCTTTTGTTGCGATATCTTTAGACAGTTTCTTCACCATAATAGGAGCTTCAATTATATTTTCCAATACAGTTTTATGAGGAAATAGGTTAAAATGTTGAAAGACCATCCCGATTTTTTGGCGTACTTCGTTGATATTATGAGTGGACGTTTCAATTTGTTCTCCTTCAACATAAATAGAGCCACTATCTTTTTTCTCCAGAAAATTTAAGCAACGGAGCAATGTACTTTTTCCGGAACCGCTTGATCCGAGTAAACAGACAACATCGCTTTCATAAACAGTCATATTGATGTCTTTAAGAACATGTAAATCCCCAAAGGATTTATTCAAATTTTCAATTCTAATCATTTCTCTTGATTCATACATTTTTTCATCCCCCTTTGACTAATCACTAATCGCCATTCTCTTTTCTAAAGTGCGAAGACCAATTGTTAAGACAGCAACCAATATTAGATAGTAAACTGCAACAATGAGCAAGTAGGTCATTTCGTCGAAATTATTGGAACCGAGCGTTGTCGCAACATTAAACAATTCATTTAATGAGATGAAAGCGGCTAGGGAAGAGTCCTTGAGCCCGATAATGAATTGATTTCCAAGCGGTGGCAGAGCCCTTCGGAAAGCCTGCGGAAAAATAATTCGGCGCATGGCGAGTCCACGCGTCATGCCAAGTGAGCGACCAGCCTCCATTTGTCCTTTATCAATCGATTGAATCGTGCCACGGAATATCTCAGCAATATAAGCTCCGTTATGGAAGGCGAGAGCTAAAGAGGCTGCCCAGAAATCTGGAATTAAAAAGATGCCGCTGAAACCAAAATAAAGAATAAAAATTTGAACAATTAATGGAGTTCCTCGAACAAGATAAATATAGGCATCAGAAATATATCCGAGTATCTTGATTTTCGAGATTTTTAGCAATGCTACAAAAAGTCCTATAATAATTCCGGTAATAATCGATACAACTGTTAATTCAAGAGTTAGAAGAAGTGCATCAAAGAATACCCCGCGGGTATCAACCAATGTTTGAAAAAAGTGCGATAAACTTTGCAATCATAACAGCTCCCTTTCTTATTTTTCTGGTTTCTGAGTGATGTCTTCACCGAAATATTTCATACTGATTTTTGATAAAGTACCGTTTTTACGCAACTCCTCAAGCGCTTTATTAACTTCTGCAAGAAGCTTAGGGTTGTCCTTTGGAATGACTATCGCTTGTTCACTGCGTTCAATAAGCTGCTTTCCTACAATTTTAAAACCTTCTTTAGCAGCGGTTTTACCTGTAACAAAATCGGTAATGACAGCATCATGGCGGCCATTGCTTAATGCTTTGAGCGCAGTCACATCACTATCATATGTTTTAATATTGGAAGTATATCTGTTGGCAGTGTCTGCATATGTAGATCCTTTTGCTGCTGCGACTTCCTTCCCTTTTAAATCTTCAGCTGTTTTAATGTCACTATCTGGACGGGTAAAAATTTGTGGGCCGGAATAGTAGTATGGAGTAGAAAAGAGGACGAACTTTGAACGTGCCTCATTAATGGTATGGCTGGCTACTGCAACATCTGCTCTACCTGTTTTTACACCCTCGACAATTCCTTTAAATTTCATTTGCTTTTGGACTGGTTCAAGTCCCAATTGTTTAGCGATTGCTTCCCCAACCTCAATATCAAAGCCAGTCATGGTCATATCATCTTTCATATAGCTGAAGGGCTTGAATTCTCCGGATGCGGTGAAAACGAATTGATCTTTATTAATTAGTTCTGCGCCGCTTGCCATTTGCTCCTTTTCTGCGCAGGCAGTCAGGGTGGTAAGCAGGATTAGCAGAAAAATAAAAGGAAGAGTATTTTTTTTCATTCCAGTAGAATCTCCTTTCTAATCGTGTAGAAATTGCTTCCTAATTAAATACCCTTCACTGTTATTAATTAACCAAAATACTAAAAAATAACTTTGTTGGAATAGTAAGTTTTGATGTGAGGCGGATAGGGTGCATGACTGCATAGAATCTGCTTGGGATATCAGGTATACTGATACTAATTAATGGGAGAGAAATGATGTAGTCTGATATATGTATGGTTTTTTTAAATATCGAATTCTGCAGGTGATACTGAATTGAGTAATTTAGGGAGCGATAACAATGGATTATAATGATAAAATCAAGAATCGTATAAAACGAATGGAAGGGCAATTACGCGGGATATTGAAAATGATGGAAGATGGAAAAGAGTGCAAAGAAGTCGTGACTCAATTGTCTGCGGTACGTTCTGCAGTCGATAAAACAATTGGTGTCATTGTCAGTGATAACCTTATCGAGTGTGTGACAGGTGCGGAAGATGGGGAGAAGGAAAAATTAGTGAATGAAGCTGTAAATTTATTAGTCAAAAGTCGCTGAGAGCTTCGGTTGGCTTTTTTTATCAAAATTTGTTATACCTATAGGGGTAATATAGAAAAGTACTAAAGGAGGAAAAATCATTATATGAAAACAATCGAACCACAAGAAGTAGAAGCAAAATTAACTGCCGGACAGTCCTTAAATATTATTGATGTTCGTGAAGTAGATGAAGTTCAAAGCGGGAAAATTCCAACAGCGGTTAATATTCCTTTAGGACTACTTGAATTTCGCGTGAATGAGTTGGATAAATCCAAAGAATATATTGTAGTTTGCCATGCTGGGGGGAGAAGTGCCAGAGCTGTTCAGTTCCTCGAATCTCAAGGGTATGATGTAACCAATATGAATGGTGGCATGCTCGAGTGGGATGGGAAAACTGAATAAAGATAGACAAGGACTATAAAAGCTCTCGAACGATTTACTAATAAAGATGTCTGATAGGGTTTTGGGTTGTAGTTATCAGTCTCCTATGTAAGAAACAGTAATCAATCAAATAAGCGATAGATATTACCTCCATTGAGTAACTCATCGGATTTCGGATCCATACCTAGATGATCAGCGAGTGCTTTTAACGAGTATTTCTTTATGGGAAGCTAACAGAAAAAAGCATGCTACTTCACAGTGAGCATGCTTTTTTTTCATCTGTTACTTTTATGCTTTCGGTGCCTTTTTTACTTCGATATATAATAGATGATGATCTTCCGCATCCTCTACGGTAAAGATGAAGCCATCTTCTTCTAAAGAATCTCCAATGGCTGCGTCGATTTTATGAGTTAAAAACCATCCGCCTAATGTATCGACATCCGGATAGTCCATTTGTATTCCAAGCAGGTCCTCAATCTCAGATAATAGCATTTTTGCATCCAGAATATAATGATAATCACCTATTTTACGAATCTCTGGAAGCTCGTCTGTATCGAATTCATCGCGGATTTCTCCAACAATTTCCTCGAGAATATCTTCAACAGTAACAATACCTGAAGTTCCGCCATATTCATCAAGCAGTACGGCTATGTGTATACGTTCCTTCTGCATTTTAACTAGTAAATCATGAATAGGAATTGTTTCAATTACTGTAATAATTGGTTTGATATAATCCCGAATGGGCATATCTGTTTTCAAGCCCCTTCTAAGACTGGCTGTTAACAATTCTTTTACATTTACAAACCCAATAATCGTATCTTTATCCCCATCCGTAACTGGATATCGCGTATATTGTTCATTATTTAAAGATCCAACAATATCTTCTAATATATTATCCTTTTGAAACGCATGGATCTCAGTGCGCGGAACCATAATTTCTCTGGCAATCCGGTCATCAAATTCAAAGATATTGTTCACATATTTAAATTCGGATTGATTGATTTCTCCCTTTTTATAACTGTCAGTAAGAATCATCCGCAATTCTTCTTCAGAATGGGCGATATCTCCTTCGGAAGCCGGTTTTATACCAAATAAACCAGTGATAAAACGAGCGGAATGGTTGAGTGCCCATATTACAGGAAACATCACTTTGTAGAACATAATAAGCGGGCGTGCAAAATTCATTGTAATTGTTTCTGCCTTTTGAATCGCAACAGATTTAGGCGCCAATTCTCCTACTACCACATGTAAAAACGTAATAATTGAAAATGCAATTATAAAAGAAATAACAGATGCCACTGATTCTTGAATGTGTAACTGTTTAAAAAGGGGATCAATGAGATGTTTTACAGTTGGCTCCCCAAGCCACCCAATACCTAATGAGGTAATGGTAATTCCAAGTTGAGTAGCTGATAAATATTCATCTAAATGTGTGACGACCCTCTTAGCTGCTAGTGCTTTCCGATTTCCTTCTGCAACAAGCTGATCTATTCTGGTCGCCCGGACCTTAACAATGGCAAATTCCGATGCAACGAAAAACATCGTACTTACCAATAAAAATAAAAGTAAAACTAGATTAACTATGTTCATCGTCTCCATTCAAGTTCTTTACCCGAACCATGAGTAAAGATTCACCTCCTGATAAAAAATGGCTATGTGTTTCTCTTCACCGACAGATTAGGGTTTAAACTTTTTTATGATATATGGTTAAAAATTCACATATATACAGGATACTCCTCTAAGTGACTTTGCTCAATCTTTATGATACTCTTTAACTAGAAAAGAATCATGAATGGTGGGCATTCATGATTCTGCAAAAGCCACTCCTTATTGGAGACAGGTCATTAGTATCTTGGACCTCGCTATCTTTCAATAGATAGAGAGGTCTATTTTTTATTATTTATCGTGATTACTGTCAGGATCAAGGTAGCAAAACTGAATGTTACCATAAATGTCTAAAAGATGGACATGGGTCATCACTCCATTTCAGTTAGTTAATGTCTACTTAATGGAAATGACTTTTGCTAGTTTATTATAGCATAGATTTGGAAAAGATAAGAACGTATGTTCGTTAATGGTACAAATAATGACTTTTGGCTCATCTAAAAAAGCTGGAATACAGTTATCCCAGCCTGGAATGCAAAGGTTTTTCTGAAATAATGACGCCATCATCATCTGCATACACATATTGTCCAGATACCCATTCCGTTCCTCCGAATGAAAGTTTTCCGCCTTTGGCACCTTCTCCTCTTTTTTCGCTCTTCAATGGGCAAGTCCCAATCGCTTTTATCCCGATATCTATACCGGCCAAATCCGCTGAATCGCGGACACACCCGTTAATAATGATTCCATTTATGTTTCTTTCAGCTGCAATAGCTGCTAATCTGTCACCTAAGAGTGCGCAATTCAGTGAGCCCCCTCCATCCACCACTAAAACAGTGCCAGCCTCAATTGTTTCCAAGCTTTCCTTTACCAATACATTATCTTCGTATACTTGAACTGTTCGAATCTCTCCATGGAATTCTTTTTTCTTTCCATAAGAATGAAATGGAGTTCTGCATAGTATAAGAAGATCAGTATACTCATCACATAAATCAGCGGTTTTCATTTTCTTTCATCCTTTCAAATATTTACTGTAAATTGATTATATTGAATTATCTGTAAATTATCCATTTATTAGAAGAGAAATGTTTTTGTATATAGACAATATGGGAATAGAAGAAGAATAAGTATTAGGAAGATGAGGAGAAGGAATATGTATAATAATGTACTATTTATTTACAATGGTGCTGCTGGTCAAACGGAGACGGATTTGGCACTTGGTGCTGTACTTCCTGTCATCAGCACGGAGACGAAAGAACTAAAAGTAGTGCAGACAGAAGAGGCGGGAGAAACTAAAAGGATTTGTCATGAACTAGGGGAAAGGTATGACCTTGTTATTATTCTCGGTGGAGATGGAACGGTTCATGAAGCCATCAATGGTCTTGCTTCTCTGGATAAGAGACCCGTTTTAGCTATATTGCCGGGAGGAACATGCAATGATTTCAGCAGAATGCTCAATATCCCTCAAAATCTAAAAAAAGCGGCAGAGACTATTATGAATGGGTCGTCTATTCCTGTTGATATAGGGAAAGTTAATGACAGCTATTTTCTTAATTTCTGGGGGATTGGATTAATTGCCCATACATCGAATAATATAGATGAAAACCAAAAAAGATTAATGGGTAAAATGAGTTACATTATTAGCGCGTTACGGACTGTAAAAGAAGCAGAGTCTTTTCATTTTAAAATGACAACTGATCAGGGACAGTATCAAGATGAAGCAGTCATGATATTAGTACTGAACGGTAAATACATTGGGACCAGACAAATCCCACTGCCAAACATTCAAATGGATGATGGACTCTTTGATGTTTTAATAGTGAAAGAATCATCGTTTGGTGCATTTCTAGATATATTTTCTTTGGATCCTCCTGGTGAGAGTCCAATGGATTTTGAAGCGAGAATAATACATTTGCAGACTGCATCTTTGTCGATTGAAACGGATGAAGTGTTGGCTGCGGATACAGATGGTGAGATTTATATGGAAACTCCGGCAACCATGGAAATTTTGAAACATCATATACACATGATAACAGGGGAAATATAGAGTTAGGTTACAAAACTTCCTTATCCATTTAAAATGATAGAAAAGAAGAATTGGAAGTGAGTCTATGTCTAAGTTGATTGAGAATACCCCATTTCCCCGTACGCGTGAGCTACTCCGTACAGATATGCGCAATTTAGGATTAAAGCGAGGTATGACAGTCCTTGTTCATTCCTCGCTTTCGTCAGTTGGTTGGATTAATGGTGGGCCAGTATCCATTATTCAGGCATTAATGGATACAGTTACAGCTGAAGGGACCCTTATCATGCCGGCTCAATCAGCTGATTTATCGGACCCGGCGGAATGGTTAAACCCACCAATCCCCTGGGAATGGTGGGAAACAGTGAGAAATACAATGCCAGCTTATGAGCCTGAGATTACGCCAACTTATGGAATGGGGAAAATAGCTGAATTGTTTCGCACCTATCCGGGTGTGTTAAGGAGTGATCATCCAAATGTTTCGTTCACAGGATGGGGGAAACAGAGCAAGGATATCCTGGCCAAGCACACTATAGAAAATGGCCTTGGGGAAGGGTCTCCATTAAGAAAACTGTATGATTCAGATGCCCATGTCCTATTTATCGGAACCAGCTACGAAACGAATACTTGCTTTCATTTAGCTGAATATCGTTCCGGTACACGAGAAGTAATCCAAAAAGGTGCACCTATCCTTGTAGAAGGAGAGCGGAAATGGGTGGAGTACACAGATATTGATTATGATGATACTGAATTTGAAACAATAGGGATTGCATTCGAACAGCAGTGCTCCGTTAAGAAAGGTAAAATTGGCAGTGCTGATTCCAAGTTGTTTTCTTTGCGTGAGGCAGTGGATTATGCGGAAGAATTTTTTAAGAATGAAGAGAAGTTTTAATTCTGTAGTTGGGTCATTCTAGAAAAGTCTCTCTGCCTTAAGGGGATTTGGTTGATAAGTTTTTCCCTGTATCTTTTGTATCATATAGATTACGGGACAATACATAAAAGAGAGATAAACAAATTAAAGGCTTACCTCCAATTAATTGAAGGAAAGCCTTTAAGCTTATTTATACTTCTACATGCTGCATGTCATTTTCGTATAGGAGTTCCATTTCCCCTTCACGAATTTCGATCTTCGTTAAACTTGTGTTACCTGGAGGAGTCGCTTTAAAGACATCTGATAATGGAGTATCTTTAATATACGTAAGCAGAACTCGCAGGAAGATGGAATGAGTCACAATCAGAATCGTACCGGAAGGATTATCAGTTATAATCCGTTCAAATACGGCTACGGCTCTTTTTTTGAGCTGCTCGAATGTTTCGCCTGTCTCCGTTTCAAATAAATGCGGGGTTTCCCAAAAGATTTTAAATTCCTCTGGATATTCCGCCTCTATTTCATCCCTGATACGACCATCCCAATCACCAAAATGCATCTCCCGTAAATCATCTTCCTGAATAAGGCTGATCTCACGTTCTCCAATAATATATTGAGCTGTTTCGTAAGCACGTTTGGAAGTGCTGCTGTACACTTTATCAAGCTTTACATCTGCAAGCCTACTCCCTAGGGCCTTTGCATCATTTATGCCTTTTTCGGTCAGTTCACCATTTCCCCAGCCTTGCATGATGCGATTTACATTCCATTCTGTAAGTCCATGTCTAGTTAAATAGATTGTAAGCAACGTACATGTCTCCTTTGTCATTAGTGAATAATCATAAGTATAACGCAAGGAAGGCTGGATGTGAAAATACCGGGTTCTCAGTCAGGTTTTATATCCTTTTTTAGAAGAATGAAATGTTGAGGAAGATACGATAGGGGGGTATAGTATAATTAACAGTGTGAGCAGAAGGGAGGTCATTATGAACGATAGAGAGTTAATGGAAGATATGAGCAGCCATTGCCACACCGATCACGAACGAAAAAGCCATCATTCTGAAAAAGTGAAGAGAAATTTAATCACTCGTTTAAATCGGGTGGAGGGGCAAATCAGAGGAATTAAAGCAATGATTGAAAAAGATATATATTGTGATGATATTATTACTCAAATCGCCGCTACACAATCAGCGTTGAATGCTGTTGGGAAGCTGATGCTCGAAGGCCATTTGAAATCATGTGTAGCAAAACGGATTCAGCAAGGTGATATGGAAGTCCTAGATGAGGTATTGATTACCATACAAAAATTAATGAAAAAATAGGAGGAATTAAAATGGAAACAACAATCTTAGATGTAAAAGGGATGTCATGCGGACATTGTGTTAAAGCAGTGGAAGGCAGTGTTGGTGATTTAAGTGGAGTTACATCCGTAACCGTTACATTGGAGACGGGGAAGGTTGAAGTCCAATATGATCCAGCCATGATTAGTCTGGAGACCATTAAGGAAACCATTGATGACCAAGGATATGAAGTCGATTAAGATTATTGATGTTTTAGACTAAGCTGTTCATCATTTGGGGTTTATCAGGGGGCAGCTAACAAGAAGGTGGTGAAATCATGAAGCAAATTCAATTTCAGATTACTGGAATGAGCTGTGCAGCCTGTTCAGCGAGGATTGAAAAGGTGCTGGGAAAAATGGAAGGTGTTCAAGAGGCAAATGTGAACTTAGCCACCGAAACGTCAATCATCAACTATGATCCTGCTCTTGTATCAGCGAAGGGTTTGAAAGAAAAAATAGAAAAGATTGGATATGGCGTTGTGACGAAAAAATCTGAATTGGTGATTACCGGAATGACCTGTGCGGCCTGCTCAGCCAGGATAGAAAAGGTGCTGAATAAGACGGAGGGTGTCCTTGACGCTACTATAAATCTTGCTGTGGAATCAGGAACAATCGTATATAGCGTGGGAGATCTATCCGAAAGAGAGCTAATCGCCAAAATAGAAAAGCTTGGATATGGAGCTACGCCGAAGAACCAACAGTCAAAAGAAGGTGACGATTCAAGAAAGTCGGCTATTAAGAGACAGCAGTTTAAGTTTATAGCGGCTGCAGTTCTTTCTTTGCCATTATTGTGGACGATGGTAGCTCATTTTTCCTTTACCTCCTGGATGTATGTGCCAGATATATTACTGAATCCTTGGGTACAGCTGGCTTTGGCAACACCAGTCCAATTTATTATTGGCTGGCAATTTTATAAAGGTGCCTATAAAGCCTTGCGAAATGGCAGTGCCAACATGGATGTATTAGTGGTGCTTGGTACGTCGTCAGCTTATTTTTATAGTCTATATGAATCGATTGTAAAGAGTGGAAGCCATCATGGGGAGATGCCGCATCTTTATTTTGAAACAAGTGCCATTTTAATTACGTTAATTTTGCTGGGTAAATTATTTGAAGCCAAGGCAAAAGGCCGCTCTTCAGATGCGATTAAAAAGCTGATGGGCTTGCAGCCTAAGACAGCGACCGTAATACGGAATCAAAAAGAAATAAAGATCCCTCTTTCTGATGTGGTAAAAGGGGACATAATCTATGTGAAACCAGGGGAACGGATTCCTGTAGACGGGCAAGTAATGGAAGGAAGGTCTGCTGTAGATGAATCGATGTTAACTGGCGAAAGTGTCCCTAAAGATAAAAATAGGGACGATAACGTATTCGGAGCCACTATTAATAAAAATGGTGCATTAAAGATAGAGGCCCTTAAAGTCGGCAAAGATACAGCTCTCTCCCAAATTATTAAAGTGGTTGAACAGGCGCAGGGCTCAAAGGCGCCGATTCAGCGATTGGCTGATAAAATATCAGGTGTCTTTATCCCAATTGTCGTAGGCATCGCCATTTTAACATTTTTGGCATGGTATTTTATCGTGGACTACGGAAATTTCACAAGGGCATTGGAAAATATGATTTCTGTCCTCGTTATAGCCTGTCCCTGTGCATTAGGCTTGGCTACCCCAACATCTATCATGGCCGGGTCTGGGCGGGCGGCTGAGTACGGTATTCTATTTAAAGGCGGGGAGCACTTAGAGACTGCTCACCAGATTGATACCGTTATATTGGATAAGACCGGTACGATTACAAATGGTAAGCCAGTTTTAACAGATATTGAATCAATTGGTGAATGGGACCGAGAACAACTGTTAAAACTAGTTGCGGCAGCAGAGAAACCTTCTGAACATCCACTTGCCCAGGCAATTGTGGAAGCGGCTGCTGAAAGAGATTATGAACTTGCGGAAGCAACCGATTTCAAGAGCAATCCGGGTTTTGGAATATATGCATCTGTTGGGGAAAATCAAGTCTTGGTTGGAACAAGAAAATGGATGATGAACAATCACCTGGATATTACTCCTATTACAACAATCATGGAGGAACTTGAGGAAAAAGGGAAAACGGCGATGATTGTTGCTGTTGATGGGACTATCGCTGGAATCATTGCTGTAGCGGATACCATTAAAGAGTCTTCTCGGCAAGCCGTCCAACGCCTCAAAGATATGGACATTGATGTTTGGATGATCACAGGCGATAATCAGAAAACCGCACAGGCTATCGCAAAGCAGGCCGGTATAAAAAATGTGATTGCTGAAGTCCTTCCTGAAGGCAAGGCAAATGAGGTTAAAAGGATTCAATCTGAAGGAAGAAAAGTGGCTATGGTTGGCGACGGCATTAATGACGCTCCTGCTCTTGCGTTGGCTGATACAGGTATTGCCATCGGAACTGGTACAGATATTGCGATGGAAGCTGCAGATATTACCCTGATGAAGGGTGATTTAAATGGGATTGCTGATGCACTTTATGTAAGCAAACAGACGATGCGTAATATTAAACAAAATCTATTTTGGGCTTTTGGCTATAATACTCTGGGAATCCCAGTTGCGTTTATGGGGCTTCTCGCACCTTGGCTCGCAGGTGGTGCCATGGCATTCAGTTCAGTGAGTGTCGTATTAAATGCCTTGCGTCTTCAACGAATTAAACTGAAGTAAATATCATAAGTAAGCTGACATATATATGTCGGCTTTTTTGATTTTTATCGAAGGATAGAAGGGCCTGTGATGGTCAAAAAGAAATAAAGGAAACTCTCAACTTTTATAGAATGTAAGGTGTATGAGGGTGGGATATAATGGAAATTGAGGTGCCGAGAAAACCGATGTCAAAAGGAAAGAAAATTAGTTTATGGGTGATTGCAATACTTGCTGCCATCCTTATGGTTGGATCGATTGGAGTAGTATATTTTGTGAAACGTCCTTTGCCGCAAATAGAGGGAGAGGTTGGGGTGCAAGGATTACAAAATAAAGTGGACGTTTTGCGTGATCAAGAAGGAGTCCCTCATATAAAGGCCAGTAATACACAGGATTTATTTTTCGCTCAAGGGTATGTCCAAGCGCAGGATAGGTTGTTTCAAATGGATTTGTCTAGAAGGCAGGCATCCGGTCAGTTAAGTGAAGTGATTGGAGAGTCAACGCTTGAGAATGATAAATATTTTCGTACATTGGGCCTGAGGAGAGCTGCTGAAGTTTCTTATCCGGCTTATTCAGAGGAGGCTAAAGAAATACTGCAATCATTCGCCGATGGTGTAAACGCCTACATGAATGAAAGGAAGGGGAATGGAAAATGGCCCGTCGAATTTACCTTTCTTGGATATGAACCGGAGAAATGGACACCTATTGATTCGCTGACAATCGGAAAGTATATGGCTTTTGATTTGGGAGGCAATTGGAACAGTCAGGCTTTTCGCCACTATTTGCTGCAAAATTTCCCGAAAGAAAAGGCATATGAATTATTCCCTGATTATCCTGCAGGAGCTCCGGTAAATATATCAAAGGATGAACTCGACATAGAGGGCAGTTTATCTGCTTCAGTGGTCCCAAATGAGTTTAATGGAAGCAATAATTGGGTTGTATCAGGAGAGAAAACCAAAACCGGCGCGCCTTTATTGGCCAATGACCCTCATTTATCGCTGGCCACTCCTTCTGTTTGGTATCAAACCCATTTGGAAGGTCCCGGCTATAACGTAAGCGGGGTCATCTTTGCGGGCATTCCGGGTATTATCCTTGGTCATAACCAAGATATTGCATGGGGAGTTACAAATGTAGGTCCAGATGTACAAGATTTGTATATTGAGAAAAGAAATCCTGGACAGGAAGACGAATTTCTCTATAAGGAAAAATGGGAAAAGGTAGATGTTATTCATGAGGATATAAAAATTAAAGGACAGAAGACGGAGGATTATAAAATTACCATTACCCGCCATGGTCCTATTATCTCAGAGTTTCTGAAAAATACCGGCAAGGAACATGTCTTGTCTTTAAAGTGGACCGCCTTGCAGCCTTCAAACGAGTTAGAAGCAGTGCTTAATATGGGAAAATCAAAAAATTGGACCGAATTTGAAAAGGCACTGGAGGATTTTGAAACGCCGGCACAAAATTTTGTGTTTGCTTCAAAGGATGGAACCATTGCTTATAAGGCTAATGGGAAGATACCTATACGTAAAGAAGGACAGGATGCACTTTTGCCCAAAGAAGGCTGGACGGGGGAAAATGAATGGATTGGATATATTCCGTTTACTGAATTACCACGTACCATTAATCCTGAAAAAGGGTATATATCAACGGCAAACAATAAGGTAACAAATAATAGTTATCCTTATCATATAAGTCATGATTGGGCACAGCCCTATCGCCAAATGAGGATTAATGATGTTCTTTCAAGTGAACATGATTTAACAAGTGAAGGTATGAAAGATTTGCAAATGGATCAACTGAACCTGCAGGCAGAAGAATTTTTACC
Source organism: Bacillus sp. z26 (assembly GCF_058313635.1). Lineage (NCBI taxonomy): Bacteria > Bacillati > Bacillota > Bacilli > Caryophanales > Bacillaceae > Bacillus > Bacillus sp. z26. Next base: position 23,267 of record NZ_JBZFQM010000006.1, on the reverse strand, counting down.
TAAATTTTTAGAAGAGATATCAAAGAACGAAAATGAGGCTATTGAGATCCTGCAGGACTGGAATTACATCGATGACAAAGACATGGCTGCTCCATTGATATTTCAATTGTGGATGACGGAAATTTCAAATACCCTGTTCGATGAGGAAATATCTGAAGAAATGCTCTCTCTTTTCAGAGGCAAAAAGCAGGCTGTTGATCAACTTCTCCGGAAAACGCTAAAGGGTGAAGAAAGTATATGGGTGGATGAAAAGGGCGGTATAAAGAAGGTGCTGGAAACTAGTTTGACAAAAGCGTTGATAAAAGGAAAGGAACTCCAAGGTGAAAATCTTACTAATTGGAGGTGGGGAGATTACCATCAAATTCAATTTAGACATCCTTTATCCAGTGTCAGTCCCCTTCAATATGTATTTAATTATAAAGGAGCAGTGGAAAGCGGGGGGAGCTCGGTTACTGTCCGGGCAGCCGGGTATAATAATCTTGGTGAAATTAATCATGGCGGATCCTGGAGATTCGTTGCAGAACTCTCTGATTTATCAAAGGCAGATCATTTAGTTGGACCCGGACAGTCCGGCCATTTAAGCAGCAAGTGGTATCAAAACCAAATGGAAGATTGGGTTACTGGAACTTATCATACGACGAAATTAAATGAACAGGTCGGTTCCCTCCTGAAGTTAACCCCGAAGAGGAAATGATTTGTATCTCCTCGAAAAGGGAAAAGAATAAAAAATAGTCAAGGCGAAAATTTAGTATTGTAGTACTAAAAGTCATATAATTTAGTATGCAAAGCTTATCGAATTATTTGAATTTTTAAAGCTAAAGTCTTATATAAAATTCTACTTCAATTTAAACAACAATATATAAATAAGATTGGGGCATACTTATCTTTTTCTATTTGACAGATTGAAGGATTACCAATGTTACAACAACTTTACAATATAATTTTTTTACGTTTTTTTGAATCTTTTTTGATAATACATCGTCTAGAATAAGAGAGAAACAGTTCGCACCTATATGTTTAAAAATGGAATGGGTAATAAGATAGAGGGTTGACTCAGGAAAAGTAGTCTAATCGCAACCAAACATCTTATTGATGAACACATGCCGGAGGGGTTTGTATTGAAACAGGGTAAAAGAGACTTTATATATCTTCATAAACAGGAAACTGAGCATTTTGTAGCTTCATTTGGCATAGACTTTTTCAGCTTTATGCAATCTTTGAAAGAGCCGCCGCAAAATGTTTTATTATTGGACCATCCGTTTATGGATGTTGAATACGATATGCATACACAGTTTAATTATGTTTCTTTCCCCTTTTACAAAAAATATTATAAAGAAAATGGAAAGGAATACGGACATATAAACTGGATTGATTTTGAGGATATTGAGGGACTGGAAGAATTGGCTCCATGGGAAATAGCTGAAATATTGTTTATCAGACATACATTTAACCATCTAAGATCCCCATTTTATCAAAAATTAAATAATCGGTTTGTGTATTTAACATTGGAAGATGGTTTTTATAATAAAATTTATTACCGGTATTGGAATGACTTTTACCAGTTGATTGCTAAACTGATTCCAGAGCATGTGGAAACAAATAGACCGGACAGACTATGGCTTGGCGGCAAGAAAAGACCCGAAAATCCAGTTATTCCATTAGATATTCTTAAACAGTTATCCCCTTTGTTTAATGAGGGAGCGCTTATCAGCTTTCATAAATCTATTCAAACAAGACAGAGTATTGAGATTCCGATCTGGGCTGTCGGCGATTATCGCCATGAAGATGAATTAAAAGATGAATTAAGGTTGATTTATCAAAAGAGGCAAACAGTCAATTTGGTTTATCAGAAGAAAATGAAGGAATGGGTTATAGAAGAAAAATAAACCTCCTGTAAGATTAAGGGAGGTTTTCCTGTTTATTAAACAGATATAACAGTTCACAAATTGTATCCAAAAATGCATATAATAAGATGAATGTTTGATTTGCCTATTAAGGTAAATTAGATCGCATATTAATTTAATGTTCTGAAAAGGAAATGATACAATAAGGTATGTATCAACTAACGGAGGGTAAATAACATGAAAATCAAACTGGGATTATTATATGGCGGTAAATCTGCTGAACATAAAGTATCCATGCAAACTGCTTTAGCGGTAATCAAGGCGTTGGATTCTTCTAAATATGATATACATCCGATTTACATAAATGAAGAAGGTGAATGGATTAAAGGACCGCAATTACAGGGACCGATTGAATCTGTTGAGCAATTGGAATTCGATGGAAGTAATCAGGAGGCTCAGACAACAGGTTTTGCTAGTATTATTGCTAATGGATCCGAGCAGGCATTCGATGTTGTCTTCCCATTATTACATGGTCCAAACGGCGAAGATGGAACGGTACAGGGGCTATTGGAGCTGCTTAACATTCCATACGTAGGAAATGGCGTCCTTGCGTCATCTGCAGGTATGGATAAAGTCATTATGAAAAATATCTTTGCGCAGGCTGGCTTGGAGCAGGTTGGCTATGTTTCCTATTTACGCTCAGAATGGAGCGGTAACGAAGAAAAAGTATGCCAGGAAGTAGAAAATGCAGTGGGATATCCATGTTTTGTTAAACCGGCCAATTTAGGATCCAGTGTGGGAATTAGCAAATGTGATAATGCCGGGGAACTTCATAAAGCATTTGAAGAGGCATTCCAATTTGACCGTAAAGTAATTGTTGAAGAAGGAGTTACGGCGAGAGAAGTTGAAATTGGCGTAATCGGCAACGATTATCCTGAATGTTCGGTGGCCGGTGAAATTATACCGAAAAAAGACTTCTATGATTATAAAGCGAAATATGAAGACGGAGATACAGCATTGGTGATACCTGCTGAAATTTCAAAAGAAGAATATCAAATGCTGCATGATATGGCAATCAAGGCCTATAAAGCATTGGATTGCTCCGGACTTGTAAGAGCAGATTTCTTCTTTACGCATGATGGAAAAGCATATATCAATGAGGTAAATACGATGCCTGGATTTACACCTTTCAGTATGTTCCCATTACTTTGGAACCACACGGGTGTTGAATACCCACAATTAATTGAAAAACTAATCAATCTAGCTATCGAAAGGCATGCTGAAAAGCAAAAAATCAAATATACTATTTAACGCTAATCAATCTATACGGTACGTAATTTGGTTAAACAGGGCACCACACATATCCTTGGGAGAGGCAGCAGCCGGACATCGTTCAGGCCTAACCATATGATATGGTTAGGCCTGGTATATTGCCTTGTAAAGAGGAAACGACAAGGGAGTAACATATCGCCGATTTGTCAGAGTAGTTGTTTCTATTTCAGGGATGATAAAGGGTAATGGAGGATTAATATGATCAAACGCACACTGGCTGAAATTGCAGCTATGGTAGACGGCACTATAAATGAAAGATTCCAAGAAATTCTTGTTTCAGGAGTGACAAATGACACAAGAAAAATCGAAGATGGTAACCTATTTGTCCCTCTTCAAGGTGAACATAGCAATGGACATCATCACGTTGAGGCAGCATTTGAGCAGGGAGCAGCTGCATCATTTTGGGAAACAGATGCACCTAACCCTCCTGAAAACACGGCATTGATATACGTTAAGGATAGTTTAAAAGCATTGCAACAGTTAGCTAAAGCGTATCTGCAAGAGCTGGATACGAAAGTTATCGGGATTACGGGCAGTAATGGTAAAACGACTACTAAAGATATGACTGCGTCCATTATGAAAACAAAATACCGGGTCCATAAAACGAGCGGGAATTACAATAACCATATTGGATTACCTCTTACCATTCTGTCTGCCCCAGAAGATACAGAGATACTGATTCTTGAAATGGGAATGAGCAGTCGCGGAGAAATTTCCCTGCTTTCAAGTATAGGACAACCAGATGCTGCGATTATTACCAACATCGGAGAATCACATCTACTTGACCTTGGTTCCCGTGAAGGAATTGCAGATGCCAAAATGGAGATTGTTGAGGGCTTAAAGAAGAATGGTACACTCATTTACAATGGGGATGAACCACTTCTGGTTAGCAGGGTATCGAAGGATGATTATAAACATATTACATTCGGCAGCAGCATGACAAATGACTATTATCCTATTCAAAGTGAATCAGGTGAGAATGAAATGAGATTTACGATTGATGTAGAGGGTATTCATTCATTTGTATTGCCACTATTAGGCAATCATAATGTACTGAATGCTTTGTCCGCTATAGCAGCTGGTAAAACGATGGGATTGTCATGGGATCAAATTGCAAAAGGGCTTGCCGAAGTGAAGCTTTCAAATATGAGGATGGAAGTGTCAGTGGGAGCGCGAGGCGAAAAAATCATCAATGATGCTTATAATGCCAGTCCGACTTCTGTAAAAGCTGCCATTGAATTGGTGAAGGGCATGACAGGAGCCGACCGGAAGATCCTTGTACTCGGAGATATGCTTGAACTGGGACCGGAAGAAGAGAAATATCACTCAAAAATGGGGGAATTAATCACTGAGGAAATTGATTATGTCTTCACGTATGGAAAATTAGCAGAAAAGATTGCTGAAAGCGCTGCGGGGAACATAGGTAAAGAGCGTGTTTACCACTTCAATGATAAAGATCAATTATCCGCAAAATTAAAAGAGGTTATTGATCAGCATTCCATTGTGTTGGTTAAAGCTTCCAGGGGAATGAAACTAGAGGAAATAGTTCGCAACCTCCAAAATTAGTTTTCCTAATTAGTTTACCGCCTCTCATATATATTTGGTAGATGTCCTTCATTCTTGCATTGTAGTGAAGAATGAAGGACATCATCTAAATAATCCGACATTGCCTGCATATTTTATCTACAGTTGGGTATATATAAACTATATGTGAATAGAGGTTGAGTGAATAGTTAGAATTTTTCACCTGAAAGGCTGCAGTGACAAGATATTTGCTGTAGCAAGGGATTAGCCGGCTTTTCTTTAACTAATCAATCGATTGATTAATACTGTTGGGATCATTTGACTGTCTACTGCTATAAGATCTGATGAAAAAAAGCAATCAACGTAAGACACCCAGACTTTTAAAAAATTAATTCACAGACGTGCGATACAAAAAGATTTATACTTAAACCTCTATCTGAAATACTCATCAATTCCACTTTATCGCACAAAAAATTACTGTGTTGTGTGTCTTTCATACACAGGATCTATATAGATCCTATCTTCGTAATAGAGGGAGGCGGTGTATGAACGCGGATATTTATCTCCTGTTTTAGAAAGATAAAAGGCTTGTTCAATAAGTGAAATAGCTTGATGAAATTAAAATCAATCCATAGCATAATAGAATATTGCAATCTTGTTCATTTGCAATCCGGCTCAGTATTTGTTAACATAAGTTAAATACATGCGTTTCATGAAAATTTTCCAAATGAATTGGACTTATGAACTCATGCTGCCGGGATACTGACGGCCGCTTTTTTTTATGAGATCGAAACCCTGTGCGACAGGCACGATTAAATGACCCGTAATCCTGTTTTACAGGAATGAAAAATATATTGAAGCAATTGTTAAAAAAACACCGATTTTTGTGAAAAAGGGGTAGAAAAATTAATGACATTATTTAGTGAATTAGGAATTAGCAGCGACACATTAAGAGCAGTAGAGAAAATGGGGTTTGAAGAAGCAACTCCAATCCAATCAGAAACGATTCCATTTGCATTGCAAGGTGGAGATTTAATTGGACAAGCTCAAACTGGTACAGGTAAAACTGCTGCTTTTGGAATTCCGATGATCGAAAAAATCGATATAAACAAAGATGAAATCCAAGGTTTGATTATTGCGCCGACACGTGAACTTGCAATTCAGGTTTCTGAAGAATTGTACAAAATTGGAGCGGGTAATCGTTCTCGAGTTCTTGCAGTATATGGTGGACAGGATATTTCTCGTCAAATCCGTGCATTAAAAAAACGTCCGCATATCATTGTAGGTACACCAGGCAGACTGTTGGATCACATTAACAGAAAAACAATTCGTTTAAACAATGTTCATACAGTCGTACTGGACGAAGCAGATGAAATGTTGAACATGGGATTCATTGAAGATATTGAGTCTATTCTGTCTTCTGTTCCAGACAATCATCAAACATTGTTATTCTCTGCAACAATGCCAGATCCAATCCGTCGCATTGCTGAAAGATTTATGCATGAACCGAAAACGGTACGTGTAAAAGCGAGAGAAATGACAGTTCCAGCCATCAGCCAATATTATGTTCGCGTTCCGGAAAGAGAAAAATTTGAGACATTAACTCGTCTGCTTGATATTCATACGCCGGAATTAGCTATTATATTTGGTCGTACTAAACGTCGGGTTGATGAATTAGCAGAAGCATTAACAGTGCGTGGTTATACAGCTGAAGGTATCCACGGTGACTTGACACAAGCCCGTCGTATGTCAGTCTTACGCAAGTTTAAAGAGGGAACAGTCGATATATTGGTAGCTACTGATGTGGCGGCACGTGGCCTTGATATTTCTGGTGTTACACACGTTTATAACTTCGATATTCCTCAAGATCCTGAGAGTTATGTCCACCGTATTGGACGTACAGGAAGAGCGGGTAAAGAAGGAATGGCTATTACATTCGTAACGCCTCGTGAAATGTCCTATCTTGAAGTGGTAGAACGTACGACTAAAAGAAAAATGGACCGTATGAAAGCTCCGACTGTTACAGATGCTTTGGAAGTACAACAAAAAACAGTTAGAGAAAAATTGTACAATGTTGTTTCTTCGGAAGACATATCAGCGTATCTTCCATTGGCTAAAGAAATGTTGGAAGACCAAAGTGCAGAAGAACTAATTGCTGCCGCTTTGAAATTGTTCATTAGAGATCCTGATGAAAAACCTGTAAATATTTCAGAAGAGAGACCATTGCCGTTCCGTAAAGAAGGTTCTTCTTATAAAGGCGGAAAAGGTGGCGCCAAACGTCCATACAATAGAGGTGGAGACAGAGACAGCCGCGGCGGTGGAGACAGAAAACGCAGCAGCAATCCAAATGGACGCAAAAAGTCCTATTCAAACTCCAAGCCAAAAAACACAAGTAAATAATAAATAATGATAGGGCCAATCCTCACTTAGCGAGGATTGGCCTTTTTTTATTTTACGTGCTTCCTTTGTACATAATAAGAAAAAGGAGGCGAATGGAATTCATGACGTTCGTTCGTTTGGGTTACGTAGCTATGAGTATGGAATTGAAAAATGCATCACCATCAAAAACGATGACCTATTCACAATTCAGCAAGTTGGCAGACAGGGATGCAGCTATAAGGAGATTAGAGGCCATTACAAAAGCCAACCTGAAAAATTGCCTTCGTTTGCTGATTCATAATGAAGCAAATGGCATCAAATTCTTCCGGTTTTCCTCAAAATTAATACCGCTGGCTAATCATCCGGAGTTAAGAGATTGGAATTATATGCGAAGTATTATAGATGAAACCCGAGCTATTAAAGAATATCTGGAAAAACACCGTGATATGAGAATTGATTTTCACCCGGATCATTATGTTATTTTGAATAGTGATGATAAGAATATCTTAAAGACGTCCATTAAGACATTACGGATGCATTATCAATTACTAATAGCTTTTGGGATTCCGCCAAAACACCGGTGTGTTTTACATATTGGCGGATTATATCAAGATAAGGAACAAGCCTTAGAACAATTCATTAATAATTGGGGTTATGTGCCTGTTGAACTACAGGAAATGATTATACTGGAAAATGATGATACAACATTTGACATCCACGATACCCTCTATCTTTGTGAAAAACTGTCAATACCCATGGTGTTTGATTTACACCATCATAAAATCAATAACCATGGCGATTGGAAAGAGCAGTGGCCAAGAATCGTACTGACTTGGAGCAACTCGACCCTGGCTGTTAAAGTCCATCTTTCATCCCAAAAAGAGGGGAAAAATAAAAAAGCACATGCTGATCATGTGCGTATAGAAGAAGTGATTGAATTAGTAAAAGGAAACAATAGTTTGGCCAGTCAAATTGATTGCATGCTAGAAGCGAAACACAAAGACTTTGCCGTATTCAAGATGATGGAAGAATTGCAATCGCTGGATGATATCAAAATTTTAAAGGGTGCTACGTTTTCTTATGACCCTCGGATAAGTAAAAGTCGATGAGCTGAGCATAATAGTAATTCCGACTATGTATGAAAAGTAGTTGAATTTCTCGCATAGTATTAATATCTTTGCTCATTGCTAAATAAAAGTGTTCAAAAAAGGTAAGTGATCCTTTTTCCGAGTATATAGAGTCCAATAGCTGAGTTCCCATGCTTGTCTGACCAGTGACCATAAAACGATGAGCCTTTTCAGCTATGGATGCTGGTATAATATCCAATTCCCTTTGCCATATGCTCCTGAAAATATCCATTGAGCAATTAAGAGAGGATTCAAGAAAGGGCCTGCGCTGTGGATGTACATTATTCACTAAGGTCAGACCCTTCATGATCCATTTTTTTGCAATCATAAAGCTATCAAACATATAAGAATGGGCTAAGATGTGACATAAAGATATCTCAAGAGTAGGGAATTGTTTTAATAACTCTGTTCTCTCGCTAAATAATTGACAGGCATTTCGTACATGCTTAGGGTCTGTGTTGCTGCATAAGATCGAAACTAAGTACATTTCCCCAAGCTGTATTTTAAAAATCGTTAACAAATCCTGATCTTTACATAATAAAAGCATGGATTCAACTGCTTTTATTAATTTGTTAAAGGGTTCCTGCAAACGTAATTGGCTAATTCCATACAGATGGGAAATGATCGAAGCTATATTTATTTCCAAGCAGCTGGATGATAGATTAAATGCTCGATCAATCAATTCTATGTCATCTGTTTGGGCTTCTGCCTGGTCGATATAAATGGAAAATACCTTTTTTAACTCATTCTCTTCCGGTTCTGAGGAATCTTCCAATACTATTTGTTTAATCCATTCAATGCATCCCAATCGCAATAAATATTCTAGAATGAATAGTTTATGAACCGTTCCAGATGTACATTTGCCGTAATATGACTTAACTATTTTAAAGGCTTCCTCTTCATTTTTTAATGAATGAGAAGCCATTGCTTGCATGACATAGACTGGGTGAAACTCTTCATATGTCTTAAGGGAAAAGGTTTCTGATAATGTTACCCACTCAGCGATGGTATATGTAAGGCATTCTCGGCCTTTTCCTTTTATGGGAGGAGGAATCAAATATTCTAATTCCTTAAATGCTGAATACATTATCTTCTACCTTCTCTCTACAACATTATCGATACTATACTTTATTATAGTTATTTCTTCCTATAATGGAAATATATTTTTTGGTCATTGTCGATTGGACAAAAATATCCGAGCGAGGGCGAAACCTGATATGAGGCCGCCAATATGACCGGTAATATTAATGGATGATTGGAAAAAGGACATAACGACACCAATAATAATTAAAGCTAAAATGACTTGTGAATTTTGGGGCGAGATTAAGTCTTTTCTAAAATAGACGATATAAGCGAAACATCCAAACAAGCCGTAAATAGAACCGCTGGCTCCTGCATGAGCATACATAAGGGGTTCAGCAAAGAAAGTAAGCAGATTAGCTAAAACACCGGTCAGCATAAAAAATAAAATAAATTTGGGTGTCCCCAAAATTTGTTCCAAACCAGGACCGATTATGATCAAGGAGAAACAGTTAAACAAAAGGTGGGAGAAACCAACATGGACAAAAATTGATGTGACCAATCTCCAATATTCGCCCTCTGCTATGTAGAAATTAACTCCGCTTAATAATGTATAGAGGTCTCTCCCGGGAAATATCGGCAAAGAGGTAAGGGTATAAAGGGCTATACAAATGGCTGTTAAAATACTCACTCCCGGATAATAACGGAGAAACTGTTGAAAACTTTCAGTACGTGTGAACAAAAGACATCATCCTTACATAAAAGATTTGGTAAATCATTTATAATAGAGTGTGATTGAAAAATATATCACCATAAAATGTGAGGGTGGGAACCAATGATTATTGGGATTGGTTTAGATATTATTGAACTTGAGAGAGTGAAAAATCTACTTGAACGACAGCCGAAATTCGTGGATCGTATACTAACGGCAGATGAGAAAGAATACTTCCTGTCATTAAGTGAAATTCGGAAAATTGAATGGTTTGCCGGAAGATTTTCTGCCAAAGAGGCATTTTCTAAAGCGTATGGAACAGGTATTGGCGGAAAACTTGCATTCCGTGATATTAGTATTATGCCAGGCAGTAATGGTAAACCGGTTATTCAGCATCCTTTAGAAGTGAAGGCGTACGTGAGTATAACCCATACAAAACAATATGCAGCTGCCCAGGTTATTTTAGAGGAACAGTAAAAACAAATTGTTTGTCCAACAAGCACATAATCAGAAGGATTGTCTCATATATTCAATTAGCGAATTGGAGAGACAAGGCCTTGTTTCGGAAGTTTACTATCCCCACATTTAGTTTGGATAGCACTCGCAATAGCGGGCGTTTAAAAAACAGGTAGGAGTTAAATAAAGAATAGCAGAAATACTAACTGTTTTGAACGAATATATCCAGATAATACGTTGTTAAATAAAATGTGAGATTAAAACGAACGAAACGTGAGTGGCTTTTCCTCTCCCTTTTACTTACTACTGTTAAAAGGGGATGAGATCTTGAAAAGGTTAATGATGCTGATGCTGACAATAGGATTTATGTTGGTCTTGGCAGGCTGCGGGGAAAAATCACAAACAGATGTTGTAGACGCACTAACGAAAAAGATGAATGATTTAAAGGGATACAAGACTGATGCAAAAATGACCTTGAAAATGGGGGCGGAACCACAAGTATATGATGTGGAAGTATGGTATCAATCGCCGTCAGACTACCGTGTAAACTTGAAAAATGCCCAAAAAGATCAAAGTCAAATTATTTTGCGGAATAAAGAAGGAGTATTTGTATTAACTCCTGCCCTTAATAAAAGCTTTAAATTTCAGAGCGAATGGCCTAAAAACAGCTCACAGGCATATCTGTACGAATCCTTAATCACAGATGTATCTGTAGATAAGGATGCAACCTTTAAAGAAACAGAAGATAGCTATGTGTTTGAGACAAAAACGAGGTATCAAAATAATAAAATGCTCCCATTACAAGTCGTGAAATTCGACCGGAAAACACTGGAGCCGATAAGTGTAGACGTAATGGATTCTGATCGTAATACGTTAGTTCAGGTGGAATTTGAAAAAACAAAGTTTAATCCTAACTACGGCAATGGTGACTTTGATGTGAAAAAAAATATGACAGGGGCACAGCTGGAAGTACCGGTCATGTCTTCTGAAGAAGAGGTCGATTTTGAAGTTCAATATCCAACTGCTGAGATTCAGGGAGTGGAGCCTGCAGGTGAGAAAATGATTGAATCAGATGATGGAAAGAGGGCTGTTCTGACATTTGCGGGTGATAATAAACAATACACTCTAATTGAGAGCAAATCAAAGATTGTTAAAGAAGCTGCGGTTACGACAGCGGAAGGTGAGCCTGTAGATTTAGGATTCACAATCGGGAATATGACAGAAAACTCGATATCCTGGTCTTATGAAGGAATAGACTTTATGCTGGCAACAGAAAATCTCTCAGCAGATGAGATGGTCATGATTGCGCGATCTGTACAAGAAACTGCAGAGAAATAATGATAAACGGGTCTGTTATACATACAGGCCTATTCTTTTGGGTTTCTTTAGGTATGAATTGACTATCTATTCATTAAGGGGAATAATCATGTTATAAACATCTAAAGGAAGGTCAACCTCTTATGAAAAATAGTCAATTATCGTATAGAGATACTTGGGCAGAAATAGATTTGGATCATATACAGCATAATGTCAAACAATTTAGGCAGTACTTACCTTCTACTACTGGCATCATGGCAGTTGTAAAAGCGAATGCTTATGGTCATGGTGATAGACAAGTGGCTGAGGCAGCCCTTGGTGCCGGAGCAACGAGTTTAGCGGTAGCTTTTCTGGATGAGGCAATTCGGCTGCGCCAAGCAGGAATTAAGGTTCCGATATTAGTGCTTGGTTCTACAGGAGCTAAAGATGCAAAGGTTGCAGTGCAGTACAATATTTCTTTAAATGTACATGATATTGATTGGATTGGGAAAGCTATTGAATATTTACAGGAAGAAAATATTGAGCAACCGTTAAATATACATGTGAAAATTGATACGGGTATGGGCAGGCTAGGAATTAGAAACAAACAAGAAATGAAAGAAATTGAATATATCCTTAAACATCAGGATCATATCCATCTCGAAGGGGTATTTACACATTTTTCTAACGCAGATGAGCTTGATTTAAGCAGAACTCAAAATCAATTATTGAAATTCAGGGAGATTCTTGATAGTATGGAATACTTGCCGCCTTTCATTCATACTAGTAATAGTGCGGCAGCTATGCGATATCCTGATGCGTATTTTAATACAGTAAGGCTTGGCATTTCTATGTATGGCTTAAGCCCATCCCCTGAAATAAAAGATCTTCTGCCTGTGTCACTAAAGCCGGCCTTATCACTTTATACGAAAGTAAAGCAAATCAAGAAGATATTTAAAGGGGATACGGTTGGGTACGGTGCAACGTATAAAGCAGAGGGACCAGAGTGGATTGCAACACTGCCTATTGGATATGCTGATGGATGGATAAGAAAACTATCTGGTCAATCTGTGCTGGTTAAAGAAAAGCGAGCGGTTATTGTGGGACGGATCTGCATGGACCAATGCATGGTAAAATTAGATCAATTTGTACCGGAAGATACGATTGTTACGCTCATCGGGTCCGATGGAGATCATACGATTACAGCTGATGAGATTGCCCGAAAATTAGAGACAATTAACTATGAGGTAGTTTGTCAATTATCCAGTCGAATTCCTCGGGTGTATAAACAGAATAATTCAATAGTTGAAACTGTAAATCAATTATTCCGGTATTGAGTATTTAGCATATTGTGCATGAAAGATGAATAAAGAACATCTATTTAGCCTCATAATAAGAAAGAAATGTACTAGACACCTTTGCATGCAGAAGTATTAATGGTAAGATAGAATAGTAAAGAACTATGTGGTTTGTAGTGATGGTGGAGGTGTTTGCCTGTGTCTGAGTCCAGTGCAACTACGGAAATTCTAATACGCTTGCCCCAAAATTTGCTAAGTGAGTTGGATGGATACGTGAGAGAAGAAAATGTGAATCGAAGCGAATTTATTTATCAAGCAACCAAAATGTATTTGCAAGAACGCAAAAAGAAAGAGTTTCGCGAATCCATGCGCCGTGGATATATGGAGATGGCCAATATTAATTTGACTATGGCAGCTGAAGCTTTTCAGGCAGAATATGAGGCTGAACATGCCGTGGAGCGTCTAGTTAGCGGTGAATAAGGGTATAAATGTAAAGCGTGGTGACGTTTATTTCGCTGATTTGTCTCCGGTGGTTGGATCTGAGCAAGGTGGGGTAAGACCTGTTCTTGTTATTCAGAATGATATAGGTAATCGATTTAGCCCTACCGTAATTATTGCGGCAATTACGGCTCAAATACAAAAAGCGAAACTGCCAACCCATGTAGAAATTGACGCCCAAAAATATGGATTCGAACGTGATTCTGTTATTTTACTTGAACAAATTCGAACAATTGATAAGCAGAGATTAACAGATAAAATAACACAGTTGGATGATGAAATGATGCGTAAGGTCGATAACGCGCTCCAAATCAGTCTGGGACTTGTGGAATTATAATAATAAAAAGATTATAAAAATATACTTCTGTACTGAAGGCTAGGCTGCCAAGAATCTGAATTCTTGGCAGCCTTTTTATTTACTTTTACAGAGTGGTAAAGATAAATTTTAACGTTTATTTTGAAGAATAGAGGGAATAAAGTGTAAGTTATAGAAAGTATGAAGAAGTAGTGGTTTTTCTGTTTTAATAAAACAAAGGGATTTGGATTTCTAATTTCCTATTTTCTTTTCAAGTGTTTATAATAGTTTGTGTAAATGACTTTTTAAAATTATTCAATAATTCATTAAAAGAGCAAATTTTCATATAAAAAGTTCAGAAAAACTCGATGGAGGAGGAACTAATGAATAAGCTTGTGCAAAACTATATCCAGGATCATAAAGACATTATTTTACGGCAGTGGGTTAACCGCGTAGAAGAAAAGGCAGACGAACGAGTTGGTAAGATAGTTTCTGACCAAATGTTCTTACACACAAGTAATGAGTTTATCGATGTATTGATATCTAATATTACAGATTCCGATGAAGAGTTCAAGACAAAACTAGGTGATTTTGCAGCTAAGATTATTCGTTTAGGCTGGCCGTTAACATTTGTGAATGACGGGATGAAGGCATTCAATATCGTAGTAACAGAAGGATTGGTTAACGAGGGAGTAATGACAAAAGAAAATCAGCTTGAGATTGTGCTCGATTTTGATGAATGGATTACTCCTCTGAATAATGAAATCCTTAATGTTTATACATCTACATGGGAACGAACGGTTTCTTTGCAAAGAATAGCTCTTCAGGAATTATCCGCCCCGCTCATTCCGGTGTTTGAAGGGATTACAGTAATGCCTTTAATAGGAACAATAGATACAGAACGTGCCAGACAAATAATGGAGAACCTTCTCGATGGCGTTGTTAAGCATCGTTCAGAAGTAGTGTTAATTGACATTACAGGGGTACCGGTTGTAGATACCATGGTGGCCCACCATATTATCCAGGCTGCAGAGGCTGTTCGCTTGGTTGGCGCGCGTTGTATGCTTTGCGGGATACGCCCGGAGATTGCTCAAACAATTGTTAATCTTGGGATTAACTTAGATGAAATCATAACTAAAAATACATTGAAAAAGGGTGTAGAGGCTGCCCTGGAAATTACAAACAGAAAAATTATAATAACCTCGGAGGAGTTAGTATGAGGATTCCGATATTAAAGCTGCACGATTGCCTGTTGATTTCCATTCAGTGGGAACTGGATGATGCAACAGCGCTCCAGTTTCAAGAGGATTTATTGCATAAAATACATGAAACAAATGCGAACGGAGTGGTAATTGACTTAACCTCAGTGGATATTATAGACTCCTTTATTGCTAAAGTCCTTGGCGATGTTATTAACATGTCCAAACTAATGGGTGCGAAGGTTGTGATTACAGGCATTCAACCGGCTGTTGCCATCACGTTAATCGAACTGGGGATTACATTATCCGATGTTATGACCGCATTGGATCTAGAAAAAGGTTTGGAGAAATTACAAAAGGAACTGGGGGACTAGCATGATGAGCACCCAATCCTACGTAAAAATTCTAAATGAATGGGATATTGTTGCAGCCCGTCAGGTGGGCAGAAACGTGGCCAAAGAGTTGGGGTTTGGCACCGTGGATCAAGCAAGAATAACCACAACCATAAGTGAATTAGCAAGGAATATATATTTATA
The DNA here is from genome assembly GCF_058313635.1 of Bacillus sp. z26. Taxonomy (NCBI): domain Bacteria; kingdom Bacillati; phylum Bacillota; class Bacilli; order Caryophanales; family Bacillaceae; genus Bacillus; species Bacillus sp. z26. Next base: position 7,751 of record NZ_JBZFQM010000006.1, on the reverse strand, counting down.
TGCAGGGCAGGGTCAAATATGCATTGAAAAGGTATACGATAATGGAAAAACAGGCCTTAGAGTCACTGCTGAGGATAACGGTCCCGGAATAAGTGATATAAGAAGAGTGATGGAAGATGGGTATACAACATCAGGTGGTCTTGGAGCAGGACTCCCTGGAGTCAAAAGATTGATGGATGATTTTGATATTGACTCCGATGTTGGAAAGGGTACGTGCATTACATCAACCAAATGGCTTCGATAGGGGGAAGATAGGTGGATAATAGAGAGTGCATGGAAGAAAGATACCGTGAAGCTCTCTCAAACTATTTGACAGAGCATACGGAAAAAGCATTATATCTCGGACATAAATTAAGCAAACAAGCGATAGAACATATGATATCTCCAGAAGAAATCATAAGTTTACATAAGAATGCACTGAAGGAGATTCTTCCAGATGTTTCGGAGGAAGTTAGCCACTCTCTTGATTTTTTATTGGAAATTATGATGGAGTATGGTGTTGCTTTTCGTGAATTACAGAGTCTTCGCCATCAACAAAGAGAACTGAAGAGTGAGATGGAAATCGCCGCTAATGTTCAACAAACTTTATTGGAAACGCGAGTTCCCATCCTCAAAAATCTGGAGATTGGTGCCATTAGCGTTCCTGCTAAGCATATGAGCGGAGATTATTTTCACTTTGTCGAAGATGAACATGGTCGGGTAGCTGTAGCAATTGCTGATATTATTGGCAAAGGGATACCAGCAGCATTGTGTATGTCTATGATCAAGTATGCGATGGATTCTCTACCGGAGCATCGTACTTCTCCGGCCAGTGTTCTTGAAAGTATTAATCGCGTAGTTGAGCAAAATGTAGGTCCGAGTATGTTTATAACCATGTTCTATGGTTTGTATGATCCCTCTAATCATATTTTTACTTATGCATCTGCTGGGCATGAACCGGGCTTTTTCTATAGATATCAAGAAAATGAATTTACTGAATTAAGTGCCAAGGGTTTATTGCTTGGGGTAAATAAAAGAACGACCTACCAGCAATATGAACGCAAAATTGAAGTAGGCGATATGATTATTCTCCTATCAGATGGAGTAACGGAATGCAGAACAAATGATGGATTTATTGAAAGAGACACTCTGGTTAAATTTATTCAGGAATCCATTCATTTAGATGCTCAAGGAATTGTGAATAATCTTTATAAAAAGCTCGAAAAGATGCAGAATTTTCAATTGAGGGATGATTTCACTTTAATAATTATGCGGCGGAAGTTTTAAAGGGATAAAATCGGGTAATAGGTTAGGAAGCGAAACTTGACTTTTTGAGGAGAGGTACAATTCATGAACATTTCGATTGATGTACAAAATGTGAATTCTGAAATACATGTAAATGTTAAAGGCGAGATAGATGCATACACAGCACCGAAGTTAAGGGAGGCACTTTTCCCTTTATCGGATCAGGATAAAGTAGTCATGATTGTCGATTTGACAGAAGTTTCTTATATGGATAGCACAGGTCTTGGAGTGTTTGTAGGATTGTTTAAAAATGTTCGTGCGCATAATGGAGATTTTAGAATCATCGGACTATCTGAGAGGTTACATCGTCTTTTTGAAATAACTGGTCTAGCGGATATAATCCATATAAAAAGCCATGCAGAGGGTGGATCGCAATGAGTGAAACATATGAATATATTGAAATGAAGATACCAGCAAAACCTGAGTTTATTGGGGTAATGAGATTAACTTTATCAGGTATAGCCAGCCGTATGGGATTCTCATATGATAGTATAGAAGATTTGAAAATTGCTACCAGCGAGGCCTGTACAAATGCGGTACAGCATGCCTACAAAGAAAACCATAACGGTGAAGTGGTTATCGGTTTCGGGTTATATGAAGACCGTTTGGAAGTGATGGTGGTTGATAACGGAGAAAGCTGCGATTTTGAAGAAGTGAGACAAGGTTTGGGACCGTACGAAAGAGACCAATCGGTAGAATTCTTAAGAGAAGGAGGATTAGGTCTATATCTGATTGAAACACTCATGGATGAAGTGAAAATACATCAAAATGAAGGTGTGACAGTATTCATGACGAAGTTTCTTGAGGGAGAGCAGGTGGAGAGTGATGCAGAAACAATCTCAAATTAGTGAAGAGAAAAAGGCTCAAATGAGAGAACAAGTCACCGAATGGATTAAAGCCTATCAACTGCACGGAGATGAAGAAGCGCAAGCTCAACTTGTTCAGCACTATCAGGGACTGGTAGAAACCATTGCAAGAAAATATTCAAAGGGTAAATCCTATCACGAAGATATTGCTCAGGTCGGTATGATTGGATTGCTGGGTGCTATTCGCAGATACGATGATTCCTTTGGAAAAAGCTTTGAAGCATTTGCTGTCCCAACAATAATTGGTGAAATTAAGCGTTTTTTACGTGATAAAACATGGAGTGTCCATGTCCCACGCAGAATTAAAGAACTTGGGCCAAAAATTAAAACAACTGTTGAAGAACTTACCTCAACCTTACAACGCTCTCCAAAGATTGAAGAGATTGCTCAGTACTTAGAAGTTTCTGAGGAAGAAGTATTAGAAGCCATGGAAATGAGTAAAAGTTATCAAGCTCTGTCAGTGGATCACTCAATTGAAGCAGATTCGGACGGCGGAACGGTCACTCTATTAGATATTTTCGGTAATGTAGATGAAGGATATGAAAGAGTGAACCAGCGTCTGGTTTTGGAAAAAGTTCTCCATGTATTGTCAGATCGCGAAAAGAAAATTATTCAATATACGTATCTAGAAAACCTGAGTCAAAAGGAAGCCGGAGACCGCTTAGGTATCTCCCAAATGCACGTGTCTCGTCTCCAGCGTCGTGCTATAAAAAAATTGCAAGAAGCCATTAATGCTGAGAATTCGGAGTATATACGGTGAATCACGAAGTATTACGAGACAGCAGAGTTCAATTAATTGCTTCTCAGTCCCCTAAACAAGGGAAACTTTTGTGTGGAGACGATTATTTTTTTGAAGTGACCGATGATTACTTTATATGTGTAATCGCAGATGGATTGGGGTCAGGAGAGTTTGCGCATGAATCATCTCGGGCAGTTACAAATGTTGTCCGAGAGTTTCAGAGCGAAGAAGTTGAAGTTATTATGGAGCGGTGTAATCAGGCTCTGCTTAGAAAAAGAGGCGCAGCCGTAGCTATTTTTAAAGTGGATTTTAAAAAGAAGGAATTCCACTATAGTTGTGTAGGCAATATACGTTTTTATTTATACCCTCCAAATGGTAAATTGATTTATCCCCTACCTGTAACGGGTTTCTTATCTGGAAGGAAGCAACGTTTCCATACCCAACGTTTTACGTATGTGCCGGCCTCTAAATTTTTCATTCACTCAGATGGTTTTGAAATGAAGGGAACTAAAGATTTTTTGCGTAGTTCTGGTTCTCTTGAAGAAACGGCAAGAAAATTAGAAAGGCAAAACAGTGCCTTTAACGATGATATTACAATTATTTTTGGAAGTCTTTTACAATGATAAGAGGCTTCTTTTTTGTTATACGTATTAGCGCGGTATTTGAAGTGAAGAAGGTTATGTTACTATAAAAGTAATTAATGCAGAGGGAAGGTTTGATGGGATGAAATCCAAGAAGGAACTGAGTAAACATATTGCAGCAGAACTTTCAGTGCAGGAAAAACAAGTTGATAATGTATTGGCGCTGTTAGAGGATGGAAATACAATCCCGTTTATTGCGCGTTATCGAAAAGAAATGACAGGCTCGTTGGATGAGGTAGAAATTAGATCAATATCTGAGCGGTGGACCTATCTCGAGAATTTGGAAAAAAGGAAAGAAGAAGTCCTGCGTATTATCAAGGAACAAGGGAAGCTCACAGAAGAGTTATCCAGTGATATCACTAAGGCAGTAAAATTACAAACGGTGGAAGACCTCTACCGACCCTTCAAGCAAAAGCGTCGTACAAAAGCGACAATAGCTAAAGAAAAAGGGTTGGAGCCGTTGGCAGCTTGGATTATGGAAGCGCCTGTCTCCGCAAGACCTTTAGAAAAAGCGGCTCAATTTGTAGATCCGGAAAAGGGAGTTGAAACGGCTGCCGAAGCTATTGATGGAGCTAAAGATATTATCGCAGAGAATATATCAGATAACGCCTCGTTTAGAAATTGGATTCGGGATGAAACATATAAGCGTGGTACCATCAAGTCAGTTGGCAAAGATGAGGATAAGGATGAGAAACAAGTATTTGAAATGTACTATGACTATGAAGAAGCAATTGGAAAAATAGTCCCTCACCGTGTTTTAGCTCTAAATCGCGGTGAAAAAGAGGGAGTGCTCAGAGTTTCTGTCAAAGCGGATGTGGAGAAAATTTTAGATTACCTCTATAAAAAAATGAATTTGTATGCGAATAATCCATGCATGAGGATTATGAAAGAAGCAATAGAAGATAGCTATAAGCGATTGATTCAGCCCTCTATTGAAAGGGAAATACGTAATGAATTAACGGAAAAGGCTGAAGATCAGGCTATTTATATTTTTTCAGAGAACCTCAGGAATTTACTGCTTCAGCCTCCTTTGAAAGGGAAAATGGTTTTAGGTGTAGATCCTGCGTATCGAACCGGCTGTAAATTTGCAGTGGTCGATCCTACAGGTAAAATGCTTGAGGTTGGGGTAGTTTACCCACATCCTCCGGTAGCTAAAAAGCATGAAGCAACGAAAATTATCTTGTCAATCCTAAAGAAATATAACATCGAAATTATCACAATTGGAAATGGAACAGCCTCGCGGGAGACAGAGCAATTTATTGCAGATACTTTAAAGATGCAAAGTGAAAAGATATATTATGTCATTGTGAATGAAGCTGGTGCGAGTGTCTATTCAGCATCGGATATCGCAAGAGAAGAATTTCCGGACTTACAGGTGGAACAACGAAGTGCTGTATCAATCGCCAGAAGGCTTCAGGATCCATTGGCAGAATTGGTCAAAATAGACCCTAAATCAGTAGGAGTCGGTCAATATCAACATGATGTTTCAGAAAAGAAACTGAATGAATCCCTGAGCTTTGTGGTGGAAACAGCAGTTAATAAGGTTGGGGTTAATGTGAATACGGCCTCTCCTTCTTTGTTGCAATATGTGGCCGGGCTTTCAAAATCTGTAGCCCAAAATATCGTCAAAAAAAGAGAAGAAGAAGGAGCTTTTTCTAATCGCGCTGCGCTAAAAAAGATACCAAGACTTGGTGCAAAAACATATGAACAAGCCATTGGATTTTTAAGGATAAGTGGTGGAGAGGAATCGCTTGATCGAACATCTATACACCCGGAAAATTATCAGTCTGTTCGTTTATTATTGAAAATGCTTGGTTTTACAACCGAGGATTTAGGAAGCGATCGGTTAAGGGAAGCATTGTCTACCATAAATAGAAGGGAAATGTCAGTTAAATTGGATATTGGTGAAATCACGTTGGGAGATATCATAGATGCCTTAATGAGGCCGGAAAGAGATCCACGTGATGAATTGGCAGCACCTCTACTGAAATCAGATGTGTTAAAAATGGAGGACCTTAAGCAGGGAATGGAGCTTCAGGGAGTGGTCCGTAATGTAGTAGACTTTGGTGCGTTCATCGATATCGGTGTAAAGCAGGCAGGGTTAGTACATATCTCGAAATTAAGTAATCGGTTTGTGAAGCATCCCATGGATGTTGTATCGGTTGGGGATGTGGTTACGGTTTGGGTAGATCATGTAGATATACCCAAAGAACGCATCGCCCTAACAATGGTAAATTCATCTATATAATAAAGTAAATGAAGAGCATTGCCTTTATTCGTAAAGGGCAATGCTTTTTTTATAAAAAAACCAACATTGATTCAAAAGCTGCACTTGTCTGCTGTTTTTTTCAAAAAAGGCTTTTTGAATTTGATTTTGCAACCAGCCAGGCACGGTTAGACCTCCTTTGATAAATGTTGTACTATGAATAGGGTGATACGCCCATGGTTAGTTTATTGTATGTGATGGCAGCCGGGTTTGTTACTTTAAATAGTGCGGAGGGTTTATCAAAGATGACAGACAATGAGTTACAGCAATTAGTTGAAAAATTATCAACACTTTATTTTGGCAGGCCATTCACTCATAAAGCGATCTTTAATGAAAGGTTAAGAACAACTGGCGGGCGGTATTTATTAATCAGCCATAATATCGAGATTAATCGAAGATATTTAGATGAAATGGGAATAGGTGAATTAGAGGGAATTATCAAACATGAATTATGCCACTATCATTTACATCTCCAAGGAAAGGGTTACCGGCATAGAGACCATGATTTCAAAAGGTTGATGGCAGAAACAAACTCACCTCGTTTTTGTTCTGCTTTAGAAAGTAACAAACGTACCGCGCGGCCTATTAAATGGATATACGAATGTGGACAATGTGGGCTTGAGTACAGGAGAAAAAGACAGATTGATACTAAGAGATATGTATGTGGAAAATGCCGTGGAAAAATAATTTTAAAAAAGTCATTGACATAGACCTTGCAAACATGGTAATTTATTTGAGCGGCCTTAAAAAAGCCGAAAACAAAAAACGACATTGAAAAACACCTGAAAAAAACTTTTAAAAAAGTGTTGACGAGTTAAGTAAATGCCGTTATAATAGATAAAGTCGACTGAGGCGCTTGATAGTATCTGAAAGAGATGATAAAGTGTCTGAGAGACTGAAATGAATGCCATTGATATACTATGTATGGCCCCTTGGTCAAGCGGTTAAGACACCGCCCTTTCACGGCGGTAACACGGGTTCGAATCCCGTAGGGGTCACCATTCACAACTTAGGTTGTTAGAGTAAGAATATGATCGTCGCGGGGTGGAGCAGTCTGGTAGCTCGTCGGGCTCATAACCCGAAGGTCGCAGGTTCAAATCCTGCCCCCGCAATTAACAAAATGGTCCGGTAGTTCAGTTGGTTAGAATGCCTGCCTGTCACGCAGGAGGTCGCGGGTTCGAGTCCCGTCCGGACCGCCATTTTTATTAAAAATAACACTTAACTCGAAAAGAGAAAAAGTGATTATAATAAATAGTGTTTTGAAAAAACACCTTTGGGCTATAGCCAAGCGGTAAGGCAACGGACTTTGACTCCGTCACGCGTAGGTTCGAATCCTGCTAGCCCAGCCATTTAGAGCCATTAGCTCAGTCGGTAGAGCATCTGACTTTTAATCAGAGGGTCGAAGGTTCGAGTCCTTCATGGCTCACCATTATAAATATGCGGGTGTGGCGGAATTGGCAGACGCACCAGACTTAGGATCTGGCGCCTTACGGCGTGGGGGTTCAAGTCCCTTCACCCGCACCATTTATTATCACTTGATTGTAAGTGGGATAAATACTATAATGAAAGTTGTCGTCGCGTTATTATAACGCGGTCGTGGCGGAATGGCAGACGCGCTAGGTTGAGGGCCTAGTGGGGGTTAACCCCGTGGAGGTTCAAGTCCTCTCGGCCGCACCAACTAAATTAATTATGCGCCCGTAGCTCAATTGGATAGAGCGTTTGACTACGGATCAAAAGGTTAGGGGTTCGACTCCTCTCGGGCGCGCCAATATAACGGGAAGTAGCTCAGCTTGGTAGAGCACTTGGTTTGGGACCAAGGGGTCGCAGGTTCGAATCCTGTCTTCCCGACCATCAACTTCCAATGAATTGAATATGCGGGTGTAGTTTAGTGGTAAAACCTCAGCCTTCCAAGCTGATGATGAGGGTTCGATTCCCTTCACCCGCTCCAATTATAT
>NZ_JBZFQM010000005.1:0-261355 GCF_058313635.1 Bacillus sp. z26 | reverse complement strand
CAAGCTCCCTTTGATTCGCTCGACTTGCATGTATTAGGCACGCCGCCAGCGTTCGTCCTGAGCCAGGATCAAACTCTCCGAAAGATGTTTGATCTAGCTAAATTTTTAAAGCAAATTGACGAGATTTAAAAAATCTCTTGTTTTTAGACTTGCTTGGCGTTTCGTTTTGTTTAGTTTTCAAAGAACAATCGGTCGTGTTAGCGACTTTTACATTATATCAAGATAACTTTTTGTTGTCAAGCATTTCTTTTAATGTAATTCACTAACATTATAAAAGTCATTCGCAAAAGAGCGACTTTCTTATCATACCACTGTTGAACTAGTAAGTCAACATTTTTTGTGAAGTTTTTCACTGCCGTCTCGCTTCGAAATATTTACCGCAGCGGCGACGTTTATTAATATATCACCCCTCAATCATTTGGTCAATATAATTTTTTAAATTTCTTTAGAAATTTTATAATACCTGTGATAAAGCTTGGCTCCCTTAGTGTTTTCCAATACAACATCAATATAGCCCCGATCAATCAAGTACTCAATTAATATCCTCAAATCTTCTCCGTAATAACGCAATTCTTTATGAGAATACAACTCATCGAATGACCAATACTGTTCTTCTCTTTCACCTATAATTTCTAATATATGCCCAGACCCAGATTCTGTTCTTGTATGAATTAAAAAATCACTGACTAGGAAAAGAAGCTCCAGTCTTTGTTTAAGACTTTCTTCACTATAAACCAACTCTTCATATAATTTATAAATATCGGGACCTAATTGTTTAACCTGATTCCATACGGTTACTTCAGGATGAAATCCTTTTTCAATGATTTCTAATCTTGCAAGGTGGTGTAGTGCATGGATAATTTGATTATACGCATCTAAAGAATTGCCTTGATCAAACAGTTCTTTCCCATCCATATAACTTCTTATCAGTTTTGCAAATTCTATCCCCTTTTTTATCTTTCTTCCGTAGAACGGAAATTCATTTAATTCTCTTTTTAATGATATCAGATAATCATTTCGATCAAACAGGATCTTTCCATTATATATCCAATCGATAATTTTTTTATTATTCCCCAATAGCCTCCACTCATTTAACTTTTCCTCTGTTACGAGGTGGAGTGCCGCTTTTCTATCTTCATATGCATAATGTTTAATATAGACCGGCTGCTTATCCTTATTATCTGTAATGATTAACAGAATGAAATCAAATGTATCTGTAATTGGACTTTCCGGTGAGTTTTTCTCAATTAACAACACTCCTTTTGTATCAGGATTGCTGGCTCTTTCTTGATAAATGGGTCTTAGAATATCTTCCATTGTCTATTCCTCCACAATTTATTCACTCTCATTATCTATTCAACAATATTCGACAGACTCCTGCCACTATTTTGATATCTATTGTTATTAAATCCACTGGATAATATGGTATATTATAGAAGATAAAAGGGGGATACACGGTGGCAAAATACTCAAGTAAAATTAATAAAATACGAACATTTGCATTAAGCTTGATCTTTATAGGTTTTATTATAATGTACGCGGGGATTTTCTTTAGAAGCTCACCGCTTGTAATGACTATTTTTATGGTACTCGGTCTATTGTCTATTATTGCTAGTATGGTTGTATATTTCTGGATAGGAATGCTGTCGACAAAAGCTGTACAGGTTGTTTGTCCAAATTGCAATAAATATACGAAAATATTGGGCAGAGTGGATATGTGCATGTACTGTAAAGAACCATTAACACTTGATAAAGACTTGGAAGGAAAAGAATTCAACGAAGATTACAATAAGAGAAAGTTAAATAATAAATAAAAGAAAAAGCTGGTTATGAGCCAGCTTTTTCTTTTATTTATCCATTATCAATAGTTTATTTTGTCTGTTTCAATGAACTTCTTTAGCAGAACAGTCTGGACAATCACCATAAATCTCCATACGGTGATGCGTTACTTTGAAACCTGCAACATGCGACGCAAGATGTTCTACTTCATCAAGACCCGGATAATGAAAATCAACTATTTTTCCACACTTTTCACATATAATATGATAGTGATCTGATGATACAAAATCAAATCGACTGGATGAGTCTCCGTACGTCAACTCTTTCACTAAGCCAACCTCTTTAAATACACGCAAATTATTATACACTGTAGCTACGCTCATATTAGGGAATTTGCCTTCCAACGCTTTGTATATATCATCAGCTGTTGGATGCGCATGAGCAGTTATTATATACTCGAGTATGGCATGACGTTGCGGAGTCATGCGGACACCAGTTTGTTTCAAAGTATCTAACGCTTCTTTAAGTTGTGGTTGAGACACCGTCATGCACTCCTTTTTTATCTATTCTCACTTTATAATTGTTATAATAAGTTTACTTTATGATCTGTTGAGTTGTCAATATTTCCAGCATTTCACACAAATATATTATATCAAGGTGTTGGAAACCCTTTAACTTAAGAATTATGTAAAGTTGGTTCAATTTTCCCTAATTTATAGTTTACGTATCTGGCAATGATAAACAAAAGATCGGATAACCTATTCAAATATTTTAAAACTAAAGGATTTACCTCCTCTCCAAGACCAACTGTATTTCTTTCCGCTCTGCGTATCACTGTTCTCGCTACATGGAATGCCGCTCCAGCTGGATGGCCACCTGGGAGTATAAAATTTGTGAATGGAGGTAATTCCTCATTCAATTCATCAATATAGGCTTCCATTTCATCAATCGACTCTGCCTTTAGAACCCAACCAACTTTTTTTCCGTACGGAGTGGCTAATTCTGCCCCAACATGAAATAGATCAGTTTGGATCTTATGAAACTCTTGTAACAGTTTTTCTTTGCCCGAGAAATCCACCTCATTTAAATAGCTGATTCCCAGTCCAATCATAGAATTCCCTTCATCACAGGTTCCATACGCTTCTACTCTTTGATCGGTTTTGGATACCCGCGTTCCATAAACCAGAGATGTCTGGCCCTTGTCTCCTGTTTTCGTATAAATTTTCATCCTAATACCCCTTCCTTATATCAATTTTATTCACATAACCATCTTCCTTATGAGTAATAAACCGCTGAAAGTTCTCCTCAAATATAGCAAATGCACGAGGTAAGTATTTACTCGAAATACTAGAAATATGTGGTGTAATAGTAAGATTTGAATATGACCACAGCTTACTATTTTCATTCAAGGGCTCATCAGGAAAAACATCAAGTACCATATGGCCGATAACCTGATTTTTTAACACCCCATGAATCGTCTCTTCTTTCATTAAATCTCCACGACCTATATTGATAAACATGGCCTCGTTTTTCATCAATTCAAAATGTTTGTATTCTAAAAGGTCCGTAGTTTCTGATGTACTCGGTAGGACAGATACAATGAAATCCGCATCCGGGAGGGTATTCTCGATTTGAGCCATTGTCACAATATCATCAAAATACGAACTGGGCGAACTACCACTACGATTCATTCCAATAGTATTCATTCGGAATGATTTTCCTAATCTAGCTATTTCACTCCCAATTGCACCAGTGCCCAATACGAGCAGATTTTTCTCATATAGCTCACCAAAAGGAAGCTTCTTATCCCATGTACTTTTATTTTTATTTATTGCCATTGTCGGTAATTGCTTTATATAAGAAAGCATCATCCCTATAACATACTCTGCCATCGGAATTGCATGAATCCCTCTTGCATTTGTAACCAGTATATTCTTTTCCATAATTGTATCAGAAGGCAATTTATCTACCCCAGCTGACATAACGCTGATCCATTTCAAACTCGAGGCCTGATTTATTAATTCTTCATCAAGATCTTCTCCATATGTAATGAGAACATCCATTTCATCAATAAAAGAGCCTGCATTCTTCATACCTTTACAAAAATGAAATTCATATCCCTTGTATGATTCAATCAAACGCTCCCGAATCTCCACCGGAGGATAAATTGTAGAAACAATCTTCACCCAAAAAACCCCCTTTACCTATCTAACATAATAACATCTTTTCCCAAAAGAAAAAGCTGAAGGGCCTTAGTTAGGAGCGAGGAGCATAAGACGAAGGCACGTAGGGGACGGGTCTCCCCCGCAGTGGCTTTGCTTATGTCCCGAACTCCTAGGCCCTGAAGCTGGATTACAGAAAAAGCTGAAACGGCTTGCCCAGAAGTGAGGAGCATAAGGCAGGGGCTTGGAAGGAGGTGTTCTTTCCTCCTGCAGAGACCATGCTTATGTCCTGAACTTCTAGCCGTTGAAGCTGGATTGCATAAAAAGCTGAAACGGCTTGTTCAGAAGTGAGGAGCATAAGACAGGGGCTCGGAAGGAGGCGCTCTTTCCTCCTGTAGAGGCCATGCTTATGTCCTGAACTTCTAGCCGTTGAAGCTGGATTGAATAAAAAGCTGAAACGACTGCCCAGGTCCGACAAGCATAAGGGAGAGACATGTAGGGAGTGATTTTCTCCCGCAGTGGCTATCCCTTATGACTCGAGGGACTAGGAGTTGAAGCTAGATTAACTAAAAAGCTGAAAGGCCTTGATTAGGAGCGAGGAGCATAAGACGAAAGCACGTAGGGGACGGGTCTCCCCCGCAGTGTCTTTGCGTATATCCTGTTTTGTGACCTACAAAAAAGGGACAGCCAGTTCATCCGGCTATCCTTCAATTGTTGCATGAGGAGGTATTACTTGATTTTATCTTATGCATTAAAGCTTGTTGTGCTTGGTCTTTTTTCATAATTTATAAAAATAGACGGTTATTGTTCTAAAAGTGAATCTGGATTTAACCCTTTTAACTCAGGGTGTATAAAGAGTCCATCCTTCCTGATTAATTGACCATCGAAATAGATTTCTCCGCCACCAAATTCTGGTCGTTGGATAAGCACCATATCCCAATGGATAGAAGATACATTCCCGTTGTCGGCAGTTTTATAGGCTAAACCAGGGGTGAGGTGAAGGCTTCCGCAAATTTTCTCATCAAACAAAATATCTCCCATCGGTTTTTTTATTAACGGGTTGACCCCCAGTGCAAATTCACCAATATAACGGGCACCCTCGTCGATATCAAATATTTTATTGAGTTTTTCCTCTTGGTCCGCTCTGGCTTCGATTATTTTTCCATCTTTAAACGTCAAACGGACATCCCTGAATGTAGTCCCTTGATACGGGCAAGGCGTATTATAGGTAATGATTCCATTCACACTATGTTTAACAGGCGCTGTATATACTTCTCCATCCGGTATATTTCTTTCCCCAAAACACATCACTGCAGGAATTCCTTTGATAGAAAAAGAAAGATCTGTTCCTGGTGAAACAATCCGTACTTCATCCGTTTGTTCCATTAAAAGCTTTAATGGTTTCATTGCCTTCTGCATTTTCGCATAATCTATTGTACAAACATTGAGCAGAAAATCTTCGAATTGACTTGTACTCATCCCCGCTTTTTGAGCAAGTGATTTAGTCGGATAGTTCAATAATACCCAACGACAATTATTAATATAATAATCCACGACTGGCTTCATTACTTCTCCACTAAGCTGAAACTTTTCTGATGGAATCTCAGTAAATTCCGCATCATTCTCTTCTCCGATTGCAATGATGACAGCATCCATGTCTTCAAATTTCTTCAAGTCCCAATTAGCCATGATTTCGAGCTGATCTCGACTATATCCTTTCGCCACATGTTTATGGATTTCATCATCCATCATTTCAACAAATGGAAAGGCTCCGAGTTCGTAAGCTTGATTGACTAATTCAATTAACAGCGGTTTGGTAATATAGTGGCCTTCTATCAATACTTTTTCACCTTTCTTCAATCGAACTGAATGAGTAAGAAGTTGTCTTGCTAATTTTTTCATTCGCGGATCTCTCATACTTGACCTCCCCTGCCTCAATTTATTAATACCTATTAATATATATACATTATTCCTTTACTAACCTTTGGTTTTAAAAAAACAGGCATATAAATGCCTGCACGTACGTTTAGTTATGATAATTCATTCTTAATAAAGGTTAAGGCCTCTTCCACGTGCCCTTTCACCTTTACCTTACGCCACTCTTTTACCACTTTACCCTCTTTATCGATGACGAATGTAGATCGTTCTGTTCCCATATATTCATTTCCAAAATTCTTTTTCAATACCCATACCCCATATGCTTTAGATAATGTATGATCAGTATCTGACAACAATAAAAATGGAAGGTTATGCTTCGTTTTGAATTTCTCATGCTTGTCCACCGGATCTGGACTAACTCCAACGATAATCGTATCCAATTCTGCAAATGAAGCATGACTTTCTCTGAAATCACAGGCTTCAGTCGTGCAGCCCGGTGTCATATCTTTGGGATAAAAATATAAGACCACATTTTTCCCCTTAAAATCAGCCAATGTAACCTCTTGCCCATTACTTCCCTGCAGCTTAAATTCCGGTGACTTGTTACCAACTAAATTACTCATAAAGTTCACTCCCCAGTTTGTTAAAAATTTAGAAACCAATCGTTCTATTATAACTATACCTAATTTCGGTCTTTTTTTGCATGATCTAAATCTATAGCGGTTCTTAAGACAAAGGCAGCTGGCAAAGCATATCCAATTAAAGCTTCCATGGATGCGATCCATCTGCCAAACCCTACAGGTACCATATCTCCGTACCCAACAGAGAGGAGTGTCATCGTGCTGAAATAGAAAGAAGAAGCAAGTTTCGTAAAGAACCCTCCCACAATAGGTAAACCGTTCAGATGAATAACCGTTCCAAATTTCATTTCCAGCAGAACATACAATAGTCCAAATCCTATTAAAAAAGTGAAATACACCGTAATAATCCAATAAAGATAATCAAGCGAAATTCGTTCGGCCCTCGTTGGATCGGATGGCATCAATAATCCTTTTAAGCTCATCAGTAACGTGATTATGACTGCAGAAAAAATGATATAAAACAACGGTAACACCCCTTTTTATCATGAACAACATTTGTAATATATACGCTTGTTTAGGCATACCTATGATTGCTTGTATGTGGATCAATTGGATTAGAAGGATCATGATGTACAAGCAAAGAAATCCAGTGCTACAATAAAATGGTTATATATAAAGGGGGATAAATAGATGAATCACGCTCAATCCGAAAAATTACATAGTGAAGCTTTGCAACACATCGTTGGCGGTGTCAACTCACCATCCAGATCTTATAAGGCTGTGGGAGGCGGATCACCAGTAGCCATGGAAAGAGCAAAAGGCGCGTATTTTTGGGATGTAGACGGCAATCAATATATTGATTATCTTGCTGCTTATGGACCTATTATTACTGGACATGCTCATCCACATATCACCGAAGCTATTACAAAGGCAGCTGAAAATGGCATCCTTTATGGGACGCCAACTCCTTTTGAAGTTAAATTTGCAAAGATACTTAAAGAGGCTATCCCTTCAATGGATAAGATTCGATTTACAAATTCAGGAACTGAATCAGTTATGACAACGATTCGCGTAGCAAGAGCCTATACAGGCCGAGATAAAATCATTAAATTCGCCGGCTGTTATCACGGACACTCTGACCTTGTTTTAGTTGCTGCCGGATCTGGCCCTTCTACACTTGGAACCCCTGATTCCGCTGGTGTACCACAAAGTATCGCACGGGAAGTTATTACTGTTCCTTTCAATGATATAGATGCTTATAAGGAAGCAATCGATAAGTGGGGAAATGAGATTGCTGCTGTTTTGATTGAACCAATTGTCGGTAACTTTGGGATTGTTGAGCCAAAACCTGGTTTTCTAGAAGCTGTTAATGACATTACTCATGCAGCAGGAGCACTTGTTATTTATGATGAGGTGATTACCGCTTTCCGTTTTATGTACGGCGGTGCACAAAACCTTCTGGGTGTAGAACCTGATATGACTGCCCTTGGAAAAATTATCGGCGGCGGGTTGCCGATTGGCGCTTATGGCGGTAAAAAAGAAATTATGGAAACAGTCGCTCCCCTTGGACCAGCCTATCAAGCAGGTACTATGGCTGGTAATCCGGCATCTATGATAGCTGGAATGGCATGCCTTGAAGTATTAAAAGAAGATGGTGTATATGAACAGCTTGACCATCTTGGTGCGATACTAGAGCAAGGAATCCTTCATGCAGCTAATGAACATAATGTCTCTATCAAAGTAAATCGATTGAAAGGTGCATTGACGGTTTATTTTACTGATTCCACTGATGAGATCATTAACTATGCTCAGGCCGAAGCTACAAATGGTGAAATATTCGGCCGATTCTTTAAGCTAATGCTTAAACAGGGAATCAATTTGGCCCCCTCAAAATATGAAGCCTGGTTCTTAACAACTGCTCATACAGAAGCTGATATAGAAACTACGATCAAGGCAGTGAATCACGCCTTTAAACTATTATAAATACATTCTTTTGAATTTTTATACAAATAATCAATTCTGCTATTAATGGCAGGATTGATTATTTGTTTATATTGAAAACGTTTACATTACAATAATTCAATTTTAATAACCAAATTCTGTTTATTTTTGTGTGAAACTAAAATGTATATTTCATTGATTTCTGAAAATTCTAATGATAATATAAATCATACTAGTCTGATTATTTATTACCCTCAAAAAACGCATTTCCTTCCCCGTATTGTTTTCCAAAGTAATCTAAAAAAAACTACAAGTTAAAGCAGGAGGTGAACCGGCATCGAATAGGCGCAAGCTTATAGTTGCCTAATATATGAACCCAAAATGGAATCCTAGCACCTTTATGAATTACCGTGAATCTGAACATGATGCTTGCGGAATAATCGCATGTATTGAAAAGAAAAGAATACCTACCCGAGATAATATTTTTGCATGTATCGATGCCCTGGTTACCATGAACCATCGGGCCGGTTTTATAAACGGTGAAGGTGATGGTGTTGGTATTCACATAGATATCCCCCGTCTTTTATGGAAAGAAAAGCTAAGAAACTCAGGTGCGGATGCTGCTTTGGCAGATCATACTCATTTTGTAGTGGGCCACTTTTTTATTAAACGCGAGGCTGAGAAACAACAAACGATTGAGGAAATAATCAACCTGGCAAATGAAAAAGATTTAAAAGCAATCTATGTATCGGATGATGCTTATTCTACTGATGCATTGGGTCCAATAGCTTTACAGGAGAACCCTGTTTTTCTGCAAATTGCCTTTATAGCAAATGAAGGTTTAAGCCAACCTGCATTATCAGCTTTGTTATTTAAATTGACGATAACTATCGAGAAAAACATCCACATCCATGTATCTTCGCTCAGTCAATACCATACAATCTATAAAGTGATGGGCGCTGGAGATATTTTACCAAAATATTATCCAGATCTTGCAAGTCCATTAGTCGCTTCTACAATGACACTTGGCCATAATCGCTACTGTACAAACACACTATCCAGTTTCTTTCGCGTTCAACCGTTCAGTGTCCTTGGTCATAATGGTGAAATCAATACAATCGCCAAATTGCGCGATGAAGCATCCATGGTTGGTGTACCATTAATAAATGGCGGCAGTGATTCACAGGATTTAAGCCGCACAATAGAAACATTCATTTATCGGGAAGGATATTCTTTATTTGAAGCGCTTGATATCATCTTCCCTCCCATCATTAATGAAATAAAGGAATATCCGTATCACCTTCAGGATTTGTATACATATTTACGTGAAAGCTGGGGTCATTTTGCACAAGGTCCGGCAGGTATTATTTCCCGCCATGGTGATGAAGCTGCTTTCTCTGTAGATTCACTTGGACTGCGTCCATTATGGATGATGGAGACCTCAACGTCTTATCTGTTTGGCTCTGAACCAGGTGTCATTTCAACAACAGAATATGTAGCCGACCCCAAACCAATTGGACCGGGAGAAAAGGTTGGATTGAAGTGGAATGGTGATTCGATAGAATTATATGAATATACTGCTTACCAGGAAGAAGTTTATAAACGATTTAGCAATAGACTTAACTTTAAGGAAACTCGTATACGCTTAACACCGCCTGATATAAAAGAAGGAATCATTGCACAGGATGATGCTAAAATCCAAAACGGACAATATAAGGCATTCGGATGGGAACGTGACCATATTCAGCTCATTGAACAAATGGCTGAAAAAGGGGCTGAGCCAATCCGTTCACTTGGACACGATGCTCCGCTGGCAGCGCTCAATCCAGATCGTAAAAATATTGCAGACTTTATTAAAGAAAGTGTAGCGGTTGTTACAAACCCAGCCATTGACCGCGACCGGGAAATGGAACACTTTTCTACCCGTACTGTTATCGGCAAACGCCCTTCGCTGTTTACAGATAAACCAACCGTAAGCACAGTGATTGAGTTATTGACACCTCTTTTAGCTGAAGGAAAAGCTGGACAGATTTGTGCACAATTTGTAAAACAACCTTCTTATGAACAAATACACCAATTATTTACGGATACTCAGGAATTACAAACAATTTCCATGACCTTTGCAGAGGATGAAACGATTAGGGAAGCTCTGGATCGAATCAGTCAACAGGCCCTCAGCATTGTTTCAGAAGGTTGTGCACTTCTTTGCCTGGATGATGAATTGGCTCATAAAGAAGGACATTTATGGCTCGATCCTGCACTTGTTGTGGCGGCAGTCGATAAAGTTTTAGTAGAAGCCGAAAAACGCAGAGAGTGCTCCATATTAATACGGTCTGCAGCGATTCGCAACCTGCATGATATTGTGATTATTTACGGTTTGGGAGCCAACTTGATTAACCCATATTATATGTTCCGTACCGTTTCTGATGAGCAGTCTAGACCAGTTATCAACCTATATCACTCTTTATCTAAAGGATTAGAAAAAGTAATCTCTACCCTTGGCATTCATGAACTTCGTGGATATGGACGTTTATTCTCCTCTATCGGATTGCATGAAGAAATTGCAGAAACACTCAAAATTGTCAACTTTTTTGGGTCCGACCAGTTAATCTATCAATTCAATCAATTAAAGGAAGATGCAAAACAGCGTGCATATGACTATTCCAATGATAAAGAACGTGTCGGCAAGACCTTCCATCTGTTTCCCCGAATCTGGAAAGCAATTGGTGAGGTGGCTTCAACAGGAGATTACCAGGCCTACGGTGAAAAGATTTCCGAACAAGAAGAACAAAATCCAACAACTATCCGTCATTTAACAGATTTCAAGGAAGCCGATCATACAGTCGATCCGGGAACTGTGGATATCGGAGTTGGCGATCACAGTCTGCCATTCGTGATTGCCTCGATGTCTTTCGGCTCACAAAACGAAACAGCTTTTCGCGCATATGCTGAGGGTGCTGATCGCCTTAATATGATTAGTATGAATGGTGAAGGCGGAGAAATTAAAGATATGCTTGGCAAATACCCTCGCACGCGCGGTCAGCAAATCGCCTCAGGTCGTTTTGGTGTAAATGCGGAATTACTGAATTCCTCCAATTTACTTGAAATCAAAATCGGCCAGGGAGCTAAACCTGGTGAAGGCGGTCACTTGCCGGGTTCTAAAGTAACGTCAAAAATTGCTGAAGCACGTAATGCAACGATTGGATCAGATTTGATTTCCCCATCAAACAATCATGATATCTATTCAATTGAAGATTTAGCCCAAATGATCCATGAGTTAAAAACAGCCAATGACCAAGCAAAAGTAGCTGTTAAAGTACCTGTCGTTCCAAACATAGGTACAATTGCAGTAGGAATTGCAAAAGCTGGGGCCGATATCATCACGCTTAGCGGATTTGACGGCGGTACTGGAGCCGCTCGCATCCATGCTCTGCAAAACGTTGGTTTGCCAGTTGAAATTGGTGTTAAAGCGGCACATAATGCCTTGCTGGAGGCCGGTCTCAGACAAAATGTCGAGCTTTGGGCTGATGGTGGCCTTAAAAGTGCAAAAGATGTGCTCAAGGTTATGCTTCTAGGAGCAAACCGTGTAGGTTTTGGAACGTTATCGATGATAGCAATCGGATGTACGACATGCCGGGGCTGTCACCTTGACACATGCCATGTAGGAATTGCGACTCAAATTGATTCTGAGGCTGAAGCGAAGGAACATGGCTTACGAAGATTTGTTCCAAGACAATTGGATTTAGCGGTACAGGGAATCATTAATCTATTCACAGCCTTTGGCAATGAATTAAAAACACTTGCTGCTGGACTTGGAATCACTAATCTCCAGGAAGCAGTTGGTCGGTCTGATTTATTAGTTCAAATAAAAGGAAAAGAAATGTTGGATTTAACCTACTTACTTAAACCAATTGAACTTGGCCAGGTAACACATCTGGAAGCTGCTGCTTCAAATGATGAATTAATCATCCAAATGGCTGCTGTTGGAGCTGAATATCTCGATGCCAGCGTAAATGAATTACTACAATCCAGACAATATAATAATATCAATTCCATTCAGCGTGTTCTTGGAAGCCGCGTCTCCTGCCACCGAGTAAGAGGCAGATTGGACGGTTCCTACACAAAAATGGAACCTATTAATCTAACTTATGAAGGTTCTATACCAGGAAACGGTCTGGGAGCTTACAATACAGAAGGAATCACGATTACTGTCGAAGGCGGCTCCCAGGATGGTACAGGTAAAACCTCATTTGGAGGAACAATTGCGATTCTTAAAGGATTGGGTAAGGATGGAAAATACTATAATGGTTCTGTTGGTAAAGGCTTTGGATACGGAGCCCAAAAAGGTTTATTGATTGCCCAGGGTGATGCTGATGCACGTGCAGGCATCCGCCTGTCCGGTGCTGACATGATTATCGGCGGTTCTTTAAAACAGGATATACCTGAGCAAGAACACGGGAACATTGGTGTATATTCAAACATTAAAGGCTTTGCCTTTGAATATATGACAAATGGTCGTGGACTTGTCCTTGGAGATCCAGGTCCTTGGATTTGTGCAGGAATGACAGGTGGCGTTATTTATCAGCGTTACTTACCTGAACGTGGCTTAAACAAAGACGCGATCCAACGCAGAATTGCAAAAGGAGCCCTCGTCTCTGTTGAAAAATTAAATGAAACAGGTATAAATAATATAACTGAACTACTCACGAGCTATACAGCCATTCTGAAAGAAAATGGCCAAAACACGGAGGCAGAAGAACTGGCCCAATTGCTCCACAACCCAAGCCAGCACTTCATCCAAATCGTCCCAGTCAAAACCCAAGCCGACCCATCCGTATCTACTGAATAAAAAGCTGAAACGACTGGTCAGGAGCGACAAGCATAAGACAAATACTCGGAGGGAAGGCTCTTCTCCCGCAGAGTATTTGCTTATGACTCGAGCTGCTAGGAGTCGAAGCTGGATTGAATAAAAAGCTGAAGGGCCTTGACCAGACGCGACAAGCATAAGAGGAGGTGCGCAGGGAGAGCGTTCTTTCTCTCCCGCAGCAGCTACACTTATGTCTCGAGCGTCTAGGCCCTGAAGCTGGATCCAATAAAAACCTTCTAGCCGTTGAAGCTAGATTGAATAAAAAGCTGAAACGACTGTAACAAAGAACAAAGACTAAATGCGCCACGTCCTGTGGCAACGTCTTTGTGACCAACATCCTGTTGGCCTCCGACAAGCATAAGGAGAGGACGTAGGGAGGCTCTTTCTCCCGCAGTGGCTATCCTTACGACCTCGAGGAGCTAGGAGCCGAGCTGGATTGAATAAAAAGCTGAAGGGCCTTGACCAGACGTGACAAGCATAAGGAAGGGGTGCCACTAGGGAGTGCATCCTCCCTAGTGGCTACCCTTCAACCAAGTAAAGAGTCCGTTCCACTACACGGTGGGCGGTCTCTTTTCATTTTTACACTTTCTTGGAAGTGTCCTAATTTATTTACTTCTAATGGGTAGTCGTGATAAGGGAAGAAAAGGGAAACCATGGGTCAGATGCATGCCTTTCCGAATAAAGGGAAAAGTAGACCAAAGTAGTATTTTACCTTTATATCTTGAACATCTAGGCAAAACCCTGTATAGTACAGTCATGCTTTAGATATAAGTAAAAAATGACCGTAAACAACTATGAATAAAGGAAGAGGTAGTTTTTATGAAGGTTGGTGCCCGAGTCTTTAAAACGGGGATAGCCATTGTGATTGCCATTTATGTGGCGACAGCATTTAATGTACCAGCCCCCGTATTAGCCGGTATTTCAGCCGTATTTGCTGTTCAGCCTACCATTTATCGTTCGTACCGAACTTTAATCGATCAAATCCAAGCAAATATAATTGGATTTCTAATTGCGATTTCATTTGTATTATTATTTGGGAATGAGCCTTTATTAATAGGTTTGGCTGCCATTATAACAATTGTTATCAACTTACAACTTAAAAATGAAAATCAACTGACTATTTCACTTGTAACATTAATCTTAATTATGGAGCAACAGGACGGCAATTTTACTGAATTCGCATTTTGGAGAGTCGCTGCCATTTTAATTGGGATACTTTCCGCATTTACCGTAAACCTTGTCTTCATTCCTCCAAAGTATGAAACAAAGTTGTACAAACGGATCAGCACTACGACAGATGATATCTTACAATGGATAAGAATTGGGTCTCGAAGTTCAACCGAACATTATCGAATGAAAAAAGATATTAAACGCATTAAAGAAAATGTAGCCAAAGCTGATACTTTGTACTCCCTGTATAAAGAAGAACGTGAATCTTTCTGGAAAAATACAGTTGCTAAATCTAGGAAACTCGTCATCTACCGGTATATGATTGCAACAAACAAACGTGCACTTGATATATTGAAAAGATTGCATCGTTTTGAAAATGAATTCCATCAAATGCCGGAAGATTTTCAAATACAGGTCCATCATCAATTAGATTTGTTGTTGAGAAAACATGAACATATTCATCTCACACTTTTAGAAAAAGTAAAACCCGGACAAATGCTTGAAGAAGCTGCTGACAGATATAATAAACAATTGCTAATTGATATTGTGAAGGGATTCCGATTAAATACAGACGAAGAATCACCCGTATACTATCATATGGTTACACTCATCTCTTCTATACTTGAATATGGTGATTATTTGGAACACCTCGAAATGCTTGTAAACAGCTTTCACTGTTATCATAAATCAGAGAATAAATCGGTTCAGCTCACTGATGATGATCGATTATAATTAGTCATTAAAGGACATCCTAATGTCAGTAAAAAAAGGCTTTTAGGGTGTCCTTTTTTAAATCTCAGCTTGTCTTATTCATCATCATTCACCCATACTTTCCTGAGTACTCCCTCATCCCTATGAAATTTACTCAAAAAGGTACGACCTGGACGCCGCTTCCTATAAATCTCCTATTCTTCTATAATAAATCCATCCGTTTTGTACTGCACATAACTGCGCTTTATCTGCAATTTAAAAGGAGGTATTCCTCATATGTTGAAGAAAACCTCCTTTGAAAATCTATATCCTTTTTATATGACTTTCCAGTGATGATTAAGTGCCACATCCTCTGTATTCAGTTAAGCAGCTACGCATCAAGCTGTTGAACCTGAAACAGATTATAATAAGCCCCTTCTTTAGCTATCAATTCCTGATGTTTTCCTATTTCGACGATTCGGCCATGTTCAATCATGACGATGCGATCTGCGTGTGTAATGGTCGATAATCTGTGCGCAACGATAAAAGTAGTCCGATCACGAGAGAGTTTTTCAAGTGCCTCCTGAATCAGGTGTTCACTTTCCAAATCAAGTGCAGAAGTCGCCTCATCTAAAACAATTATAGAAGGATTTTTTAGAAATACACGCGCAATCGATATACGCTGCTTTTGTCCTCCAGATAACTTGACGCCCCTCTCGCCTACCTTGGTTTCGTATCCACTCGGTAAATTGCAAATAAAATCATGAGCATTTGCCGCCTTTGCAGCCTCATATACTTCTAATTCTGTCGCTTCAGGCTTTCCAAGTAATATATTTTCACGAATCGATTCACTAAACAATATACTGTCCTGCATCACCATTCCAATGTTATCCCGCAGTGAACGAACCTGGACATCTCGAATATCCACTCCATCCAATAAAATTCGCCCGTCCGTCACATCATAAAATCTTGGAATCAAACTAACCAGAGATGATTTCCCTCCTCCGCTCATACCGACAAGTGCTATCGTTTCTCCTCGCCTCACTTCGAGATTAATATCAGTCAGTGCCATGTTTTCATCCTCACCATAGGAGAACGATACATGATCGAATGTAATAGTCCCCTGAACATCTTTACATGGACGTGCTTCTGGTTTGTCTTCAATATCATATGGAACATCCAAAAATTCAAACACACGGTCCATGGAGGCAAGTGACTGGGTCAGTGTAGTGGATGAGTTCATCAATCTTCGCAAAGGTCCGTACAATAAGTCAATATAGCCGACAAAAGCAACCATTGTACCTAATGTCATATTCCCATTGATGACTTGATATCCTGCAAAAAGAATAACAATTAAAGGAGCAATATCCGTAATCGTATTAACAGCTGCAAATGATTTGGCGTTCCAGTTAGTATGTGTTAATGCTTTTTTTAGAAAATTCCCATTCACTTTATTAAATTGCTTTTGCTCATGGTCTTCAATCACAAAACTCTTAATAACCGCCATTCCTTGCACACGCTCATGGAGATATCCCTGTACCTGAGCAAGCGCCTGCGATCGATCTCGTGTCAATTCTCTCAGTTTTCCAAAGAAATATTTAATCGAAAATGCATAGAGCGGCAATAGAAGCAATGACACAAGGGTCAATTTAACATCAAATGTAAGCATAATCCCAATGGCAATTAAAATTGTTACTAAATCAAGCCAAACATTCATCAGGCCAGTAATAACAAAATTCTTTGTTTCTTCAACGTCATTAATTACCCTGGAGATAATTTCCCCCGCTTTCGCATTGGAGTAATACTTAAAGCTTAATTTTTGTATATGACTGAACATTTTATCGCGGATATCAAATAAGATTTTACTTGATGTCCATTGGGCAAAATATTGGCGATAGTATTCTACCGGAGGCCTTACTACCAAAAAAATAAAAAACATGAGCGCCATTATCATATAGAGCTTCCTCAACTGCTCTTCTTTTTGCAGAGCATTGGCACCAATAATATCATCAATTACATAGGCCAATAAGGCGGGTGTCAGCAATGGAATCGCAAATTTTACAATACCAATTAAAATCGTACCGATGATTTGCCACTTATAAGGCCGCACAAACAACATATATCTCTTTATACTATTCATCGAGTAGTCTCTCCCATCAAGCATAAAAACCTGTCCCTAAATAAGACAGGCCTCTTTTTCATTTTTTAATTGTTAAATAACGTTTATACCAATTATGAACGAACTCCTGAGAAAACGGTCCCTTTTTCGCTCGAATCATACTGATCAGCTTTTCCACATTTCTCCTGAGAATATGGTCAATGACATTAGGATAGCCCATTTGCAATTTATGATCCTCGTATTCATCTTCGTCCAAAAGATTATAAGTCATATCAGGGTATACCTTAATATCAAGATCGTAATCGATATATTTAACCGCTTCCCCATCGAACACAAATGGAGAACTTAAATTACAGTAATAGTAAATTCCATCCTCACGCAGCATGCCGATGATATTAAACCAGTACTGTGAGTGAAAGTAGGTAATAGCCGGCTCTCTTGTCAGCCATGTCCTACCATCAGATTCGGTAACAAGAGTCCGGTCATTGCAACCAATTACGATAAATTGGGTACCCTTTAAAATGGTTGTCTCTTGCCAAACCCTGTGTATGTGCCCATTATGTTTGTAACTGTGTATTTGAATTTCTTCTCCTTCTTTCGGTACTCGCACGTTGTATTACCTACTTTCTCTCCCTATAGGGCAGGGACTTATATACCGTCTCTGTGTTCGTAATGACAATATATTAACCGTTAAATTAAGATGCCTTTTTCCGTATTCTTCTATTATTATAACGATTCAACTGCAATTTTAAAACAAAGAGCCATCATGAAAAGAGAGATAAGCCGTAAATAGTTGAACATATGGTACCTAATCCGCTATTTTGGTCATTTTT
Organism: Bacillus sp. z26; assembly: GCF_058313635.1. Classification (NCBI taxonomy): domain Bacteria; kingdom Bacillati; phylum Bacillota; class Bacilli; order Caryophanales; family Bacillaceae; genus Bacillus; species Bacillus sp. z26. The sequence continues at coordinate 243,335 of NZ_JBZFQM010000005.1, read as the reverse complement.
TTATATGAAATAATAATCTTATAACCGGGAATAGTCGTTTACAAACATGAGTTTTTGATTGAAGAGATATAAGGAGGAATAAAAATAAAAGAACACCCTTGCAGATGCCCTAAATGTTTTCTATATTTCATGTCTATTTATAGTTCCGAGACCGACTTAGACTGGTAGCTTTCAATCACTTTTTCCGTTAATTGCATAAAAATGGTTTGAATTGAATCTAATTCTTTCTTCATTTCGCTTATATCATCTTGGACAGAAAGTAAATCAGCGTTGTTCTTTCGAATCCTCAGTTCCTCCTCTAAGTCCATATAACGGTCAAGTTCCATTTGCATATGTAATAGCTTATCCATAATTTCCATCTGTTCATTAACCAACTCTTCAAAACTCTTCATACCCTACACCACCCAAAATAAGTATAAGAATACATTTCTATAATAAGCCCCAAATACCTTTGACTTATTCTGTAGCCTGCTAAGAAGTTTTGTCGAGCATGTTAAAAAGCACTTGCCTACTAATGGCAAGTGCTTTTCCCCTTTTGGGTTTTTACATTATTGTTGTCCGTAGTTACCGGAGTTTTTAGCTTTGTTTTGCTCCGCTTTAGCGTTTGCTTGTTTCACGGATTGTACATCAGTTTCACTAGCAAATTCAGAACCAAATTGACCTTGGCTTTGACCTGCAGATTGAGCGTTTTGTTGTCTCACTTTGTTTGCATTTGTTTTTGAACTGTTGTTAGCCATTAATATCACCTCCACACCTATTAATGTATCCAACAGTGGTTTTCATATACAAAAGAGTTTTACCATTTTTTTCTTGGAGTGCCTTTCTCAATTGCACGGCAACCTATATAGATATTTGACCTAAGAAATGAGGCGAAATGAAATGTTTATAGGCAGAGATATGTCAGAGTTATCCATGATCCCTAAGCGGGAATGGAAGGATGATGAACTGGAATATTACCATCATTCATTCCAGCAAATTATGCCCTATTTAAACGTAGAAGGACATACGATACAAAAAGAAATTATTGAAGAAATTGAAAAAAGGGGAGGTCTGAAGAGACAAGAGGCTACCTGGACACAGGGAACGCGAATTTCCTATGATTAAAAATTAACCCGGCACTGTGCTTAATCTCAAAAGATATTTTGAGATTAATTCACACAAGTGTCCGGGTTATTTTTCAATTTATCCATTGAAGACATATGTTTCATAAATTTTTTGGTGAGATACAGGTAAAGCATACCGTTGTAAATCCTCATCCTTTATATACGCCACTTTATGTGTGTCGCTTTTAAAATTCTCTAGATTGTTTACAGTGGCTGTATATATATCAATTTCCCAAACAAGATGTGAAAACACATGATTGATATGGCCTATTGGAGTTAAATGTTCTAATTCAACCAGATTTTGTTTCGCAACCATTTCTTTCAGCTCTTTTATATCCCCCGTTGATTCATAGCTGGGGAATTCCCATAACCCTGCTAAAAGACCCGATTCAGGGCGTTTTCTAATTAAAATTCTCCCAGTTCCGTCGGTTATAACAAGTGCAGATAAATGGATGAGTTTTGTTTTTTTCGCTTTCGTTTTCACTGGAAGCTCCTGTTGAATTCCTTTATCAAATGCCTGGCAATGCTCTCTAACCGGACATAACAAACAGGCAGGCTTACCAGGAACACAAATAAGCGCACCCAGTTCCATCAGTGCCTGGTTAAATTCCGATGTATGCTCCGGGTCGATTAATTCACGAACGGCAGTTTCAAATATTTTACGGGTGGCAGGCTTTGCGATATCATCATATATTTCTAATACCCTGGAAATCACTCTCATGACATTTCCATCCACTGCAGGTTCCGGAACACCATAAGCTATACTTAAAATGGCACCCGCTGTATATGGGCCGACACCTTTAAGTTTTTTTATCTCTTCAGGTGTGTTTGGTACGATTCCACCATAATTTTCCTTTACCTCTTTAACGGCACTGTGCAAATTACGAACCCGGGAATAGTAGCCAAGGCCTTCCCATGCTTTAAGGTACCTTTCTTCATCAGCCTCCGCAAAATCTTCCAGTGTCGGAAACCATTCCATAAAGCGTTCGAAATAAGGGATGACGGTATCCACACGAGTTTGCTGGAGCATGATTTCTGAAACCCAGATACGATATGGATCTTTATTTAATCTCCATGGGAGCTGTCTTTGTTCCTCAATAAACCAATCTATAAGATCTTTCCTGAATTTTTCTATATTACAACTAACAAGTGTCTTCACGTTTCCTCCTGTTTATGTTAAAAATTAATGGAATAGGGAATAAATTAAGTAATTACTAAAGGGGTATTACAGATTCCCTTCATTTTAAAACAACATGATTGGTATGAAAAGTAATTAATATTTGGATAAAAACCTTAGTTATCTCTTTAAAGTCAGTCGAAAAAGGAGGATGCAATATGGATACCGGTACACATCTGGTAATGGGTATAGCACTTGGCGGATTAGCCACATTGGATCCACAAGTTGCCCTCCATACTTCAACAGCAACTGCTGTAATGATTGGTACGATCCTTGGCTCCCAGGCACCTGATATTGATACAGTCCTTAAAATGAGAAATAATGCAGTATATATACGCAATCACCGCGGGAGAACACACTCCATCCCATTTGTGATTCTATGGCCTATTTTAATTACAGCACTTATTTCCATCTTTATTCCAGAGGCAAACACTTTGCATCTATGGATATGGACTTTTTTAGCGGTATTTCTTCATGTGTTTGTAGATATATTTAATGCTTACGGAACACAAGCCATCAGTCCTATCTCTTCCAGATGGGTCGCACTCGGGATTATTAATACATTTGATCCTTTCATATTCGGCATTCATATCGCTGGTCTTATTTTATGGTCTTTCGGCTTTGATCCCGGTCCGACATTCGTAATAATTTATATTATTATTGTTGGCTATTATATAGCCCGTATTTTTGAATCCAGAAGCTTAAAAGCTCGTATACGCTTGCAGCTACCTAACTCACGACGCATCACACTCTCACCAACTATGCGTTATCATCGTTGGAAAATAGCTGTTACTACACCTGATAAGTATTATGTGGGGGTCGCTGAAAATCGTGAAATTCAATTTTACGATACTTTTGAACGGATGCCTTTGCCAGAAAGCCCTATATTAGATGCTGCATTAAAAGATGTTAACTTAGCGGCCTTTGTCTCTTTTTCACCCGTATACCGATGGGAAATGGATTATCAGGATCAGATGCATATCGTTCGATTCATAGATTTACGCTACCGCAGCAAAGGACGCTATCCGTTTGTAGCGATTGTCCATTTAGATGAGAATTTAAACATTATCAACTCATTTACCGGGTGGGTTTTTACGGAAGAAAAACTTCAAAAGAAATTAAATATGATCACTGGTTAATCAGGAATGCTTTTACATGAATGGGCGGAAACGATTTATGAATACTAATAAAGCACCCATTCCAAAATGAGAGGTGAGATCCTTTGAGAAACAAAGCAAAAGGCTTTCCTTATGAACATGATAATAAATTTAATGGTGAACCACGTGCTAAGTCTGAGTATGCTTCAAAAAGAGCAGATGGAAGTACCAATACTCATCCCCAGGAGCGAATGAATGCATCTGGAGAGCGAGATTCCGAATAAACACAAAAGAGCTTTCTGGAAATTTCAGAAAGCTCTTTTTACCTCTTTAATTTAATTTCAAAAGTAAAGAAATAGGCAGTCCTTCTTCTTCACTTTGGTGAAGACGATACCCCCAAGCAAACACACCTTTTAGATAATCAACCTTAAAGTATTCTCCCGGAGCTCCATCTATGCCGTATATTTCACCTATTGGAAAATCTGCAGAGTTTAACGTATAAGCCTTTGCCATAACAGCTCTCCTTTTATGTACGGCAAATTCATTAACCATCCCTAACTGTTCAGCTTTTCTTGCTTTCTCATTTAAATCTGCGATAGTTTGTCGAAGTTCATATTCTGTCATCTCACTGAATTTTTTCTCCTGCATACCCTTTCCCCTCTCAATCTAACTCAAAATCTCCGTTGTCAATTCTCTCTTTGCCCAAATTCAAGAAATGATTAATTAAATCCATATCAAAACCCTTTCGAAAAAGGGCCATTCTCATTTTTTGATTATAGGTCAGTTCTTCCTGCTGAGCATATTTTCTGTGGAATTTGGAGCCAATTTTTATAAGACTCTCCCACTCCGCATCCTTGTCGTCCACAGCGATTTTTTCAGTCGCCGATTTCGCAAGGTTCATCGAGAAGCCTTTCCGTACAATAAATTGAATCGATTTCTGCTTCGCTTCTTTATTTGAACCCTTACTTTTATTTAATGTCTTGCTGGCCCATTCTTCAGCATTTTTTCGCTGCAGGTCATCTGTATATTGACTTAATGCGGTCTGTTGATCTTTTTCTGAGATCCCTTTATTAATCAATTCAGTCTGAATCACATTAGGACCTTTTTTACTGACATTTATTTGTGTTCGCACATAAGCTTTTGCATATTCTTCATCATTGACATATTTATAATCCCTCAGCTTATGCATCACTTCATCAATTACGGCCTGTTCCCATTCCTTCTCTGTTAAATAAGAAACAACCTCATATTCTGAACGTATCCTATAAGAAAGATAATTGATGGCAGACTGAAAAGCTTTTTGAATATGGTCACGATATTGAATTTCCATGATGGATAATTCATCGACTTCCATGCCCTTTGAAAGTTGCATGCGGACAAGCAAGTCATCGTCGACACTGAATCCATATTTTTCTGCCTGTCCTTCCTCTTTTAAATATATATTGAAACGATTTTTATTCTTTTTTTGTTGTTCGATTTTTGAAATAAGTGGCATTGCTTGCTCGCCTCCTCTTTTAATTAAAACATATATCCTTATCTTAGTCTTTTCATTGATTTTAGAAAATGGATTAAAACATTCATTTATGGAAATTATAGGGATGAAACTATTGTGAAAAGGAGCATGTACATGGATAAGAAGCAACGTGACCAAATGAAAAATCGCCTGACATCAACTCAGGAAGTCCGTTATCAAAAAAAATTCAAAGCAGCAGACCGTGCAGCAGGATATACCGGAGCTAAAGGTACTCGTCCATAAACCTCTTTTATTTACCAGATTAATCACTTGACCTTTGTTGCACTCTAAGTAAGAAGATATTCTTCATTAGGAGGTAATCTAAAATGGGCAGATATAACCATAACTTACTTCACGGCAGGGATAAGATGGCAACTAGAAACATGGAGCCATCCATAAAATCTGACGGACTAGATGTAGAATTCTCCGAGGCACTGGCTGACCATGATGATCTAGTTGCACAAGCTAGGTCAAACGCTGCTGATGCCCGTGCTAAAGCAAGGAAATAAAACGAATTCGCTTGGGACTTTGTAATCCCAAGCGAATTCAAAAAAACCATCCGATCCTAAGAATCGAATGGAACGAACCCATTAACCATTTACTTCAGCAGCTAAATTCGGAGCGATTAAATCTTCTGATTTATAAATTTTACCAATTTTTTCATTTCCATTATTAAATAATTCATTTGCTTTATCCATATTGACATCGCCAGTACCAGATAATTGAATTCCTTTTTCTTTATAAGAATCAGCAATGAACTTTATAGCTTCATCAAAGTCTTTACTATATTTATCTAAACTATCGGGAACCTCTACATCTTTTAATGCATCCACGACAGAATTTGCTGAAGCAGCCGCTTTTCGTTTATCTTCCTCTGTTAAAAGGGACGGATCCTCTGCTCCCTCATATGTATTTAAGTCTCTGTCACTTCCATTAATGGTATTAGCAATGGAAAGGTAAAAATCCAATAACTCACTTTTTACGTCCGATTTTTCACTGTTTGCTTCCTCTTTGGTTTCCTCTTTTGACGAACAACCCACGACCAAGACAAGCAATAAAGCCATAATGCTGCATAACCATAAACCCTTTTTCATACCTTTTACCCTCTTTTCTCTATATTCACACTATTCTAACTGTTGCAGTTAATATGATACAACTTTCAGAAGTATTCGTAAACACCATATTTTACAATACCTGTAATTGCTTATTATCTATGCTTTTATCAAGAAATATTGTACTATTAAATGCGTATAGACCCATTAATTAGACAATTAAGAGTCAGGAGCACAGATAAATGATATTATCCGTAAAAGATTTAAGCCATGGTTTTGGAGACAGAGCCATCTTTAATAAGGTTTCTTTCCGCCTACTTAAAGGCGAACACATCGGTCTCGTAGGAGCTAATGGTGAAGGAAAGTCTACATTTATGAACATTGTAACCGGACAGCTTGAACCTGATGAAGGAAAAGTGGAATGGTCAAAGAAAGTACGTACTGGATATCTTGATCAACATGCTGTTCTTGAAAAAGGCATGACGATCCGTGATGTATTGAAAACAGCATTTCAGTATTTGTATGATATGGAAAATGAAATGAATGAGATTTTTGCCAAGATGGGTGAGGCTTCTCCTGAAGAATTGGAAACCTTACTTGAAGAATCTGGTTTGCTGCAGGACGTCCTTACAAATAATGACTTTTATGTTATTGATGCAAAAGTCGAGGAGATTGCAAGAGGGTTGGGACTCGATGAAATTGGACTTGAACGCGATGTACAGGACTTAAGCGGCGGCCAGCGCACAAAAGTGCTGCTCGCAAAATTATTACTTGAAAAGCCTGATATATTACTTTTAGATGAGCCGACCAACTATCTTGATGAACAGCATATCGAGTGGCTCAAGCGTTATCTTCAAAATTATGAAAATGCCTTTATTTTAATTTCACATGATATTCCATTCTTAAACAGTGTAATCAATCTGGTTTATCATATGGAAAACCAGGAATTGACCCGTTATGTCGGCAATTATGATGATTTTATGAAAGTGTATGAGGTGAAAAAGCAACAGCTTGAAGCAGCCTATAAAAGACAGCAACAAGAGATTGCAGGCCTCAAGGATTTCGTCGCACGTAATAAAGCACGTGTATCGACTCGAAACATGGCCATGTCTCGTCAGAAAAAGCTTGAAAAAATGGATATCATTGAACTGGCGAAAGAAAAGCCGAAACCGGAATTCCGTTTCCGTGAAGCACGCACATCAGGAAAGCTCATATTTGAAACAAAAGACCTTGTAATCGGGTATAACGAGCCACTCTCCAGACCATTAAATTTACGAATGGAGCGTGGACAAAAGATTGCTTTTGTTGGTGCCAATGGAATTGGAAAAACAACATTGCTCAGAAGTATTCTTGGTGAAATTAAGCCGATTTCCGGCCAGGTTGAACTTGGCGAACACTTGTATATGGGCTATTTTGAACAAGAGGTCAAACAAACCTCTAATAATACCTGTATTGAAGAAATCTGGCAGGAGTTCCCTTCCTATAATCAGGCAGAAATCCGTGCTGCTTTAGCAAAATGCGGACTAACCACCAAGCATATCGAGAGTAAAGTTGAAGTACTCAGCGGTGGAGAAAAAGCAAAAGTTCGTCTGTGCAAACTGATTAATCGTGAACACAACTTACTTGTTCTAGATGAACCGACCAACCATCTTGATGTAGATGCAAAAGAAGAATTAAAGCGCGCTTTAAAAGCCTTCAAAGGAAGCATTCTGTTAATCAGCCATGAACCTGATTTCTATCAGGACATAGCCACTGATGTTTGGAATTGCGAATCCTGGACGACTAAAGTATTTTAATTTCATCCTACTAACAACTCACAGCCCGTTAACCTCGGATTCTCATCAAATCCTTGTTAACGGGTTTTTATTTTGCCTTGAAGTCTTTACCCTGCCATAGAAAGACAGGTATAAAATAGGTAAAAGATACTCCCAATGTAGTATTTCTGCAGAGGAATCAGAGGATCGTTTAATAAATAAATACACCAGGAGCAATCATTAAAAAGTTATTGTTTTAATTGATTGCCATGAAAAACCTCCAGGAGAAATTCTCGATCCGGAACCTGCAATTTTTCATAAGACGCTAAAAACTCAATATTATCATAAGTAACCTCTTCTAATTGAATATCTATCCTCCCCTCCTTTATATCTATAATTGAATAGCGAGCGCTTGGTTTTGAGTTGCATCCTAATGAACCTGGATTCAAAAAGATAGTATGGTCACTTTCGAAAAAATGTCGTGGATGATGATGGCCAAAACAGATTAAATATTCTTCCTTCTCTTGAAATAAAAGGCTGATTTGATGGAGGTCCGGCTCAACAATCCGACTAAAAGGGTCTTGGCTGATAGGATCATTTAATTTCGTTGGCTCAATATGATAATGGGTAAAAAATATCGACTTTCCTTCGACTGTTAGATTGATTGTCCGGGGCAGTAGCTCTAATTTGGAGATGAAATCCTTGTCCATTTTATTCGCTATCCATTGATGATGTTCCTTGGCGTCGGCATGACTTAACGGGTATTCTTCTCCTTTAAGAAGGGCTAAAACCGCTTCATCATGATTTCCCGTAATCATGGATACATCACTTCTGGTAAACAATGTATCTAAAACTTCGTTTGTATTGGGACCAATTGCAATCATATCTCCTAAACAATAAATATGATCAATGTCCTGTCTCCTATCAAATTCATTAAGAACCGCTTTTAGAGCAGGAGAATTCCCATGAATATCAGTCATCACTCCAATTTTCATATCAGAACCCCCCCTTTTTCATTTTTTATGCAAAATTATAACATGTTTGCAATTGAACGCATTTAATAAAAAAACCAAGCATCCCCATTAAAGGAGTGAAGCTTGGCTTTCCTCTTGTTTTTATGGTTTTAAAACAACCTTCGTACAATCATCTTCATGTTCATTAAAAAGGGAATACCCTTTGGCTGCGTCTAACAGTGGTATTTTATGTGTAACAATTTCTGTAGGATCAAGTTTTCCTTCTTCAATCATTTTGTATAATCGAGGCATGTAGTGCACAACAGGAGCTTGTCCCATCTTCATCGTAATATTACGGGAGAAAAATTTCTCCAACGGGAACATATTATAAACGGATCCATAAACACCGGTAAGTTGCAACGTACCAAATTTCCTTATCGCCTTTGTTGCAATTTGGATAGCACTTAACGTCCCACCCTGCAATTTTAACTTTTGCTCTACTTTTTCAATTGTTGATTTTTTCCCGTCCATACCAACACAATCAATGACGACATCTGCGCCGCCCTGTGTAATTTCTTTTATATAGCTTCCTGTATCCTGATAATTATTGAGATTAACCGTTTCAACTTTATTCATTTTCTCGGCTTGTTTTAAGCGATAATCCAAATGATCAACGGCTATAACCCGTTTAGCACCTGCCATGAATGCAAATTTCTGTGTCATTAATCCGATTGGTCCACAACCAAGCACTACGACTGTATCATCAGGTTTTACTCCAGCATGCTCTACACTCCAAAGGGCTGTAGGCAGCACATCAGACATAAATAACAAAGACTCATCCTCTAATTCACAGGATTCTGGTATTACAAATGGCATATAGTTTGCAAACGGAACTTTTAAATATTCTGCCTGGCCTCCGGGATGATTCCCATATCGCTCTGTATATCCAAAATAACCGCCAGTATCTTGGTGTGGATTGGACTCAGTATGGTCGCATTGGCTTTCCATTTCATGCTGGCAATAATAACATTGACCGCAGGATACATTGAAAGGAATAACTACCCGGTCGCCTTTTTTTACTTTGGTGACCTCAGGACCGACTTCTTCTACGATTCCCATCGGTTCATGCCCGATAATATATCCTTCCCTTACCGGCATATTCCCTTGGTAAATATGAAGATCCGATCCACAAATGGCCGTGGAGGTGATTTTGACGATTATATCATCGTTTTTTTCAAGCTTTGGATCTTCTACTTCTTTTACTTCAATTTTTTTGGATCCTTGATACGTTACAGCTTTCATGTTCCATCCTCCCATTTAGTAAATTATTGTTAGTTTCCTTATTCCCAAATGGGAGGTCGCTTATGCAGAAAATATTAAATTATTTGCCCCATTGCTCCTTATTTATTCTTCATATAAAAGTAAAAGAACAAAACTGCGTGCTTTTGCTCGTCCTTAGCTGCACGTGTAAACAATTCTCTAGCCGCTTTATTAATAGTTCCTTCTGCTACTGAAAGGTAGAAATCCACAGTATATTTTTCATCTCTTAATGCTGTTTCAAGACCTCGTAGATAATCATCCTCGCAAGGTTCTATCTGCTTTGGCTTCGGATCAATCCCTGATATGCCAGTATAGAGAACTACCAGCTCTTTTAAATGGTTAATCTCATCATTTCTGATTTTCATTATTTGCTCTTGCTCTTCATCTGTTGGTGCTAGCTTAGCTAATTTTTCATAACACTTAATAGCACTGTACTCCCCGTTTATAGCCAATTGGGTCTGTTTTACTAAATTATTTATTGGTTTGGGTCTCGGTTTCATATTCCTCACACCTTCTTTTTATATAATCTATTTTATGCAAACCGCCACTTATTTTCCTTCTAGTCAGGAAATTATTACCATTATATTTTCAGGTTTTTGTTATTTAAATCCGGGTATATAAGAGAGGTAACGGATAAAATATACTCGTGGTTATCTACGGGACGTAGTTCCAATATAAGAAACATACATTTGACAAATAAATTCTTTGAGTATACAATAAGAAGATATAATTTTAAAGTAGTGACTTGCACATAGATATGTAAATAGATATGGCATTCTACAATTTATGTTTTTAGGAACACTTATTCACGCTGGATCGGCTTCGGAGCCGTAAGGATATAAGAGAGGTAGGGCTTATATCGTTTAAGTAAAAACGTCCAAGTGGAATAGATAACCGCGGCAATTTACATCATACACATAAATAGACACCAATAAATGACAGGTTGTTACTTCATTTCAAAATTATCTAATTAAATCGAAACGAATCAGGCTATTGCTTGGTTCGTTTTTTAATTATGAATAAATGAGGCTGGAATATATGGTTCAGCTAATAAAAAAAAACCGCACTATTTTCTAAAACTCTCAACCAGAGTTTGAATAGTTTGGTTTTATTGTTCTTCAGCTGTTATATACCTTCTAATTATTAGGCTTTAGAAGTGTATTTTTAATTCTGTCACAGCCTCGTTTTTCTTCAAAATAAGTGATTTAGTATACTTATCTTTTCTTATTAAGATCCTCATCGTTAACCGGATTGATCACGACTTTTACTTCGCGTTGTGCTTCCACTAATGAATCAACCGATTTGTCGTATCTGTCATGACCCGTGTATTTCTTTCTTGCTGCCGGATCAACTAAAATAAGAATTTTTCCTTTTTCCACTTCTGTAGCATATTCTGCTGCCGTTTCTTTAGGGATTCCCAAACCAACCAGTGCACCCGTCAAGCCACCTGCACCTGCACCAGCTGCAATGCCTCCCAATGTCGTGGCAATCGGCCCTGCTGCAACAATCGGCCCAATTCCTGGAATCGCTAATGCACCTACACCAGCAAGTAATCCTGTTAGTCCTCCCAAAATTCCGCCAGTAGTTGCACCCGCTGCCAATCCAGTATCTACATTTGTATCCGTTTTAGTTGTAATATGTTCAGCCTTTTTCTCATCCTTAACCACTACGGAAATATCTTCTTTTTTATAGCCCTGCTTTTGTAAATGTTCAACTGCTCGCACAGCATCCTGTCCGGTATCATAAACACCAATAACATCTTTATCCATTCTAATCATCCTTTCTCTAAAAAGTTAATATATGGTTTTAATACCCACCTGAGCTTTTATTAATCATATATTAGATTAAATCATATGTTACTTACCGTATAAATATGGGTAAGATATAGTTAAAGTAGGAATTTTTTTCAAAGGAGGTTTGGGCATGATAATCGTTTGGATTAGTATAGGAATTATCATTGGATCAATCGTATATCTTGGTATAAATGCTTTTCGAACCTTTAAGGAAGCTAAACCAACCATTAATGAGATACAGGCAACCGTTACACGAATACAACAACAAACGGATGGTATTAAATATGAAACAGATCTCTTATCAAAACAGCAGCAAACTATTATGAGCGATGTTGAATATAAAAAAAGCGCCATTACCTATCCGATCAACCAAGCAAAAGGGATTGTCCCTTCTGCAAAAAGATTATGGAAGAGTACGCCTGTAGCTAAATTAATCTCTAATAAATGATAAATGCATTACTTTACTCCGTGAAGGTTTATTTAGATTAGGAAACCATTAAAACGCATTTGAATTCACCTATGAATTTAAATGCGTTTTAATTATTTCATCAGAGTCATCAGAAGAACTAAAATACCGCAAAATATCTAAATAAAATCTTGAGTAATGCTTATCAGCTACGATAAATAATCTATATTCTTATGTTTGTATTTATAAATATATAATAAACGAGAATAGATAATGAGATATTTTTCCAAAATTATTCAATAACCATTTGTTAAGGGAGGCCTATTATATGATATTGGGTATACACCACGCTCAGATCACAATTCCAAAAGGCGCTGAAGAAGAAGGGAAACATTTTTATTGTGAAGTTCTCGGTCTTGTAGAAATAGAAAAACCTGATTCACTAAAGGGACGCGGAGGATTCTGGTCACAGCAGGAGATAGAGATATACATATAGGTACAGAAGATGAGGTTGATCGATTAAAAACTAAAGCTCATTTAGCATATCAAGTAGATGATTTATCCTACTGGGAAAAGGTTTTGGAGAAACAACATATTCAGACGGTGAAAGGGGTACCCATACCAGGATTAGACCGTTTTGAATTTAGAGACCCCTTCGGAAACAGAGTGGAAATGATACAAGTTATTTAATACCACACCCTGTGTTTAAGGGAAAAATAAAGGCTCAGGAATTTTCCTAAGCTCTTTTTATCGTACTTTGTGTCTTCGATTCTTTATTTCTCTCATCGTATTTTATTTGAAAATTTCCAATAAATCTTTCAAGGAATAGATATGGTAATCAGCATCATCTAGTTCACCAGCACCCGCATATCCAAAATGGCAGGCCACTGCCGGTATACCATGCTCTTTTGCAGCATCAATATCAGACGACCGGTCTCCAATCATAAAAACATCAGATTTATTTAAATGCTGAAAGTGTGCCGTTAGAATATCCCCTTTCTTTCGGCCGCCTACCCCTTCAATACACAATGGTTTATGAAATAAATCGCTCATTTGCTGCGAGTTCAGTATTTCATTTAGATAAGCCGTTGAACAATTACTTGCTGTTGATAAAATATGCCCTCTTCTTTTCAGTTCAGTTAATACTTCTTTGGCAAAGGGAAGCAGTACATTCTCATTTTTCAATGTTTGCAGTAATTTTTCCTCAGAATCACTCTGAATCGAGATTGCCTCTTGCTCTGTTGCATCAGGAGCCAAAAGTTCCCAAAACTCCTTACGCGGCAACCCAAATGCCGATTGTATCTTTTTTGGCTCAGGCACCTTCAAATGAGGATATTTCTTGATTTTAGCTTGAATTATAGGTATACTCAATCTCGTTGTCTCCACCAACGTACCATCTAGATCGAATAATAATATAGACAAAATAATCCCTCCGAACTTTTATTGAAATAATAGGAAGAAATATATGGAGTTATCCTAAAAATTGTTATATAATTCCTTTAACCTCTCAATTTATTCCATCGGCCAATTACTAAGTTTATTTTTATTCAAAAAAGGGAATAGTAATATATCCTCTTGACTGACAAACCGTCCATTAAAGAAAAACTTCTCTTCACTTATACTCTAAAACCTTGGAAAAACACCAATATTTTAGATCCACCAAAAGATGCACTTAGATGCGTCTATTAAACATTTTAAAAGAATAAAAGGAGTAGAATTATATGGTAAATGTTACAGTCTTAATAGATTTCATGGGAAAATGCTATCAAACAAATGTCCTTGCACCGCGAGATACTGATGAATCAGAAATTAAACAGGTAGCCTATGAGCAAGTCCGTAAGCAATGGACACCAGTAGCTAAATAAGTGTTTCTTTTTATAATTTTAAGCTATCGATTCTAATCGGTAGCTTTATTTATTTTCAATTGATCTTCTTATATTACACTTTTATTTCTCCCCTATTTTGTAAGATTCAAACACCTCAGGAGTAATTTCAACCTATTATCAAATTGTTATCTAAAAAAGTAAAATCCCCCTGATATCATCTTTACCCTTTCTCAAAATTCCCAAATAAAACCTTGTTAAATATAAGGGTTATCATTTGAATTTTGGATATTTTAAATCTTATCATAATAGTATAAATACTTTATCAATATAATAAAAATCATTCAAGAAAGGAGACTATCATGAAGAAAAAATGGACTTTATTCACTATGTCTTTGGCAACTTTATTGGCACTGGCAGGTTGTGACTCTTTAATGGTATTGAACCCCAAAGGGCCACAATCAAAGATTCTTTCCGACACAATTATTTTTTCAATGATTGTGATGGCTATTATCTTAGTGGTTGTTTATACCCTTTTCATTTATATGATTGTGAAATATCGAGCATCTAAACAACCTATTGATTATGTCCCGCCATACGAAAAAGGAAATATATGGTTGGAAGTTATTTGGACTGCCATTCCTATCCTTATTGTAATAGTCCTATCAGTAGTTACTGTCATAACCACCTTCCAAGTGGAAAGTACACCAGCTGGATATGAAGACGAAGAACCTTTGGTGATTTATGCATCTTCTTCCAACTGGAAATGGCATTTCAGCTATCCAGAAGAAGGAATTGAAACGGTCAATTATGTAAACATTCCAACCAATCGTGAAATTGAATTTCGTCTATATTCCTTTGGACCAATCACTAGCTTTTGGGTTCCACAGCTATCAGGTCAAAAATACGCAATGAGTGATATGGTTACGACCTTAAGAATCGCAGCAGACGAACCAGGTTCTTATTTTGGGCGAAATGCAAACTTTAGTGGTGAAGGCTTTGCACAGATGGAATTCGAAGTATTAGCCCAGTCACCAGAAGAATTTGATGAGTGGACAAAAGAGGTTCAGGAAACAGCTGATCCTTTAACTGAGAAGGAATTTAACAAGCTGCTTGATATGGAAGTAATGGGCAGAGCTACTTACACTTCCACACACCTTGATTTCAGTCCGGCTCCTGTATGGCCATTCCATGAAAACAATGATGATGCAATAGATGGCACAGATACAGAAACGGATGAACACAATCATGAATAAATCAGGAAAGGAGATTTGACCATGAAATGGGATGAATTTTTTGTAACTGGCGATCCACTCATATATGGAGCAATGGTCAGTATAGTAGTAGTCATGCTGGCAATCATCATCTTTCTAACCTATACCAAAAGATATGGTTGGCTGTGGAGTGAATGGTTAACAACGGTAGATCATAAACGCATTGGTATCATGTATATACTTTCTGCGTTCCTTATGTTATTTCGCGGTGGTGTTGATGCTTTAATGATGCGTCTACAGCAAGCGACACCAAATATGGAGTTTCTTCATTCACAACACTACAATGAGGTATTTTCTACTCATGGAGTCATTATGATTCTTTTTATGGCCATGCCATTTGTACTGGGAATGATGAATATTATAGTTCCTTTACAAATTGGAGCCCGTGACGTTGCTTTTCCGTCGCTGAACGCCTTAAGCTTTTGGTTATTCTTTGTAGGAGCTATGCTTTATAATTTATCGTTTATCATTGGTGGATCTCCAGATGCAGGCTGGAGCGCCTACTTCCCTTTGGCAAGCAATGAATTCAGTCCAACTGTTGGACACAATTATTATTCAATCGCCATCCAGTTATCCGGTCTCGGTACACTGATGACGGGGATTAACTTTATCGTAACTATTATTAAAATGAGAGCACCAGGTATGTCCATGTGGAAAATGCCGGCATTTACTTGGTCAGCTTTGATTACATGTATTATTATTTTGTTCGCTTTCCCTACCTTCACCGTGTCACTCGCCCAAATGATGTTTGACCGATTATTTGGGACACAATTTTTCTCTACCACAAACGGTGGTATGGACATGCTTTGGGCAAACAACTTTTGGTTCTGGGGACATCCTGAGGTATACATCGTTATCTTGCCTGCTTTCGGTATTTTCAGTGATGTCATCTCTACTTTCGCACGTAAAAACCTTTATGGATATAAATCAATGGTATTCAGTATGATTGCCATCTCGTTACTATCATTCCTTGTATGGACCCATCACTTCTATACAATGGGACACAACGCAACAGTAAATAGTGTATTCGCAATTGCTACAATGGCTATTTCTGTACCAACAGGTATTAAAATTTTCAACTGGCTGTTTACTCTGAGAAAAGGAAAAATTGTATTCCCTACAGCCATGCTATTCTCACTAGCCTTTATACCGATTTTTACAATCGGTGGTGTTACAGGGGTTATGCTGGCGATGTCCAGTGCAGATTATCAGTACCATAATACCATGTTCCTGGTGGCTCATTTCCATTATGTATTAATTCCAGGTACTGTATTTGGATTGATTGCAGGAACGTATTATTGGTTCCCAAAAGTTTTCGGCTTCCGATTAAATGAAAAAATAGGAAAAATTAGTTTTTGGATGATTGCAATATTCTTTAATGTGACATTCCTTCCGCTATTCTATTTAGGCTTGGACGGTATGGCACGTCGGATGTATACCTACTCCGAAGCAACAGGCTACGGACCACTGAATTTAGTAGCAAGTATTGGAGCGGTAGGTTTAGCAATCGGCTTTGCACTGGTTATCTATAATATTATCTATAGTGCATTCAAGAGTCCGCGTGACAGACAGGCAGACCCATGGGATGCACGTACATTAGAATGGTCTATTCCTAGTCCGGCACCTTTTTATAATTTCGCTGTTATGCCAAACGTTAAACACGTGGATCCTTTATGGTATTCCAAAACCCATAATGAACCGCTTTATGAAGATGAAATACAACCTATCCATATGCCAAGCAATACAGGAAAGCCAGTCATTATGAGCATTTTCTTCTTCCTCTCTGGTTTTTGCTTAGTATTTAGCTGGTGGATTCCAGCTATTATATTTGGGATTGGTGTATTCGTCACGATGGCTGCTAAATCCTTTGAACGAGATCCTGGCTATTATGTTTCTGTTGAGGAAATAGAAGGAACGGAAAAAGTATTGAGAGGTGAAAAACTATGAAGATAGACTCTTCTCTTCCATTGGAATATAGTACAGAACAAAATCAATTAAGAATCTTTGGATTCTGGTTATTCCTTGGTGCTGAGATTGCCTTATTTTCCATGTTATTTGCAACCTATTATACGCTCTTTAATGGTACAGGTGATGGCCCTACAGCAAAAGAAATTTTTGAAATTAAAGGCGTAATTATTGAAACCATTGTCCTTTTAACAAGCAGCTTTACTTGTGGTCTCGCTATTCATAGTATGAGACTTAATTTGAAAAAACCGATGATTACATTCTTTATTATTACCATGCTGCTCGGTCTTGTCTTCCTTGGTGTAGAGATCTTTGAATTTATGACCTATATTGAAGAAGGCGCAACCATGCAAACAAGCGGTTTTCTATCCAGCTTATTCATGTTGCTCGGCACACATGGAGCCCACGTAACGTTCGGGCTATTCTGGGGACTATGTATTCTGATTCAAGTCATACGAGAAGGATTTACTGCAGATACAGCTAATAAATCATTTATCTTTTCTCTATATTGGCATTTCCTTGATGTGATTTGGATTCTCATCTTTAGCTTCGTTTATTTGAAGGAGATGATATAGGATGATCAAACAACTATTTCCAGTTAAACATGTTTTAGGATATGTTATATCTTTAATTCTAACAATCATTGCGCTATCTGTAGCCTTTTATGACATATCCTTTACGGCCGGAATGGTAATCCTGTCCATAACCGCCATTATCCAAACAGCTGTACAACTCTTCATGTTCATGCATGTAAATGAATCGAAAGATAAGAAAATACTCTATCTCAATCTAATATATGCGATATTCGTTGCACACGCTATTATCTTTGGAACCATCCTAACCATGATCTGGGGCCATTCCCACTAAAAAGCTGAAGGGCCTTGCTCAGCCGCGACAAGCATAAGAGGAGTTGCGTAAGGAGAGCGCTCTTTCTCTCCTGCAGCAGCTACACTTATGTCTCGAGCGGCTAGGCCCTGAAGCTGGATTAACTAAAAAGCTGATGCGACTGTATTAATGAACAAAGACTAAGGACGCCACATCGTGTGGCCATGTCTTTGTGACCAACATCCTGTTGGCCTCAATCAAAAAATCCTGTGTGTTCAAACACAGGATTTTCATTAGCTATATGCCTCGCTTAAAATACTTTTTTTCGTTCTCTATCATCTGTAATAATTTGTACAGCCTCACGGAACCGTTGAGAATGAACGATTTCTCTTTCTCTTAAAAATCGTAAACTATCATTTAAATCAGGATCATCTGACATATTAATAATCCATTGGTAGGTAGCTCTTGCTTTTTCCTCAGCCGCAATATCCTCATATAAATCTGCAATTGGATCTCCCTTTGCCTGAATATATGCGGCCGTAAATGGAACACCAGCAGCATTATGATAAAAAAGAGCAGAATCATGATCAACATAGTGCTCTGCCAAACCGGCATCTCGCATCTGCTCTGGAGTAGCGTCTTTTGTGAGTTTATAAATCATGGTGGCTATCATTTCTAAATGGGCGAACTCCTCCGTGCCAATATCGTTTAACAACCCCACCACCTTATCAGGAATGGTATATCGTTGATTCAGGTATCTAAGGGCTGCCGCCAATTCTCCATCTGCTCCTCCGTATTGTTCGATTAGATACTTGGCTAATGTAGGATTACATGTACTGACTCTGACTGGATATTGTAATTTCTTTTCATAGAACCACATGCTGATATCACCTCATCTATTATATTTGCCAAGGCCACGGGTTGGTTCCCCATCCCCAAGTGGCATCTGTATAACTGTTCCCAAATTGTTGAAGCGGTCCGAATTTCTTTTCGAATTGCTGTTTAAGCTTTCTGCTTTGATGAGAATACTCATTAAATTGCTGCATGGTATCCACGTCTTTAGGGTGCGTGTCTAAATATAAAGTTAGCTCTACCAAGGCAAAGTCGATTGCCTGAATTTCCTCTAATAATTGATAATATTCATCCGGTAGTTGCGGTTTCATTAAGGCTCCTCCCTTTTATGTTCATATGGGTTTTCATAATAGTCATAAAAAACAGGCCAAAGGGTTCCCTTGAAAAGCGCTTCTTTCGGAGAATATTGCGGCAAGTTGGGAGGTTGAAACCCAAGAAATAAATTAGGTGGAGTAGAATAGTACTTCTTGCCAATTGGTCTGCATGGATCAAATCGACTGTGAAAGGGTGTGTAAGATTTCATATAAGATTTCTCAGGTCGATCTTGTTCAGTCATGGTTGCACCATCCTTTTTAAAATTCATATTCCTTTCAGGCTATGAGTGAAGTAGCCAATTTATTACGAACATTTTTCATAGAGGTTAAGCCTCCCTTAGAGACTATATTTTTCATTTAATAAAAGATATATAATCTAAAAGACATGCAAATAACTCTTGATCTTTTTTGCTTCTTTTTCATTCCTACCTTCAGCCCATTTTTTTAATTTAATAAAAAGTTAATAATAGTTATCATAGTTTCAACTATTTGTATTTTAAGTAAAAGTGACATACCATAATTAATATAAGATTTAGTACTGTAGAAGATGGGTGAAAGAATGTCAATACTTGTCGTTGATGACAATAAAGTAAATTTGTTTGTTATAGAGACCATCTTAAAGCAGGCAGGCTATAAAGAAATAGCACTGGCAAAATCTGCAAACGAGATGATTCATATTTTAGAAGAAGATTTAAGTAAAAATCATGGGAGAAGTTCCTATAATTTGATTCTATTAGATATCATGATGCCTGAAATAGATGGAATAGAAGCCTGCAGGAGAATTACTGCAACGGTGGAATATAAAGATATACCGGTTATATTTGTGACCGCATTAGGCGATACACATAAGCTGGCAGAGGCATTGGATGCCGGCGGATCGGATTATCTAATGAAGCCTATTAATAAGATAGAGCTTTTGGCTCGTATACGTGCTGCACTTCGATTAAAAGAAGAGAAGGATTGGCATAAAAATCAGGATGAAAAAATAAGCTACGAACTCGATCTTGCCACTAAAGTGCAGAGGAGTTTGTTAAGTGAGCCTATAATTAATGAGCAAATTAAAATTACCAGGTCTTATAAGCCATCTTTTAATCTGGCGGGTGATATGTATTATTGGCAACAAATTGATCAGGACCGCTATGCTATATTTATGTTTGACATGATGGGGCATGGAATACCCGCATCATTGGTATGTATGTATATCTCCTCTATTCTTCGTGAAGCGGTACGTAACCTGGTGGATCCTGAGAAAGTTATTCTTGAATTAAATCGATGCATGACTTTACTTGAGGAAAAAACAAAGTTAACATCTTATTACTTAACAGGTATTTATATATTAGTAGATACCAAATCCAAAACGATTCAATATGTAAATGCCGGCCATCCACCAGGCTATCTTTATATCGATGGGAAAGATGTAATCGAAATGGGTCAACGAAACACTGCTGTAGGCTTCTTTGTCGATATGCATATAAACAAAATAACTGTTCCTTATACAGATAGTTTTCAGGCGTTACTATTTACTGATGGTGTTGCAGAAGCTATTGATGACAATGAAAATATTGCGTTGGCACATTTGAAAAAGATCGCCAAGCATCCATGGACAGAACATGAAGCAATGGCTCCATTAAATATTATCCTTCCTGAAGAGAAACAAGCCAATCAACACGATGATATGTGCGTGATTCTCGTTAGAGGTTAATATAGCTTTCTAAATGTTTATCATAAAAAGACAAAGACACAGGTTCCGTATATGAATCTGTGTCTTTGTCTTTTTTGATGGAGGAAGTAGTCGATTAAAAATTAGATTACGGACAAACATTGAGCATAAAATTATTAGTTGCTATTAGTGAGCTGATTACTTTTTTCCTTACTCCCTAATATTCATCCTATCCGGGTAAAATAAAAAGGAGACCCAACTGAGCTGATTCCAAAAGTTAGATGATAAAACCAACTTTCGGGACACAGTCCAGAACTGGAGTCTCCTTTTCATTTTTCAAACCCTATTATGAATGTAATTTTTTTCGATAAAGACGCTGATTAATATCTAATTCCATATACGTATCAGCCATTTCCATAATCTTAAGGGATTCTTTGTTACCAAGTCCCAAAAAGCCACCAGGGCTTAAGCTCTCATCAAATAGCTGGAATACTTTCGCCTGCAACTCCAATGTGAAATAAATAATGACGTTTCTGCAAATTATCACATGGAATTCATTAAATGATCCATCCGTCACTAAGTTATGCTGTGCAAAAACAATATTCCTCGATAAGGAAGGTCGGAAATATGCATATTGCATGTCCGTCTTATAATATTTGGAAAAAGCATCCACCCCACCAGCCTGCAAATAATTTTTCGTGTAAGATTGCATTCTTTTTAGGGGAAATGCACCTTGGCGGGCTTTTTCAATGACTTTTTCATTCATATCAGTCGCATAAATTTTTGTTTTGTGAGCCAGTCCTTCTTCTTCCAAGAGGATCGCCATTGAATATACTTCCTCACCGGTTGAACAACCCGCATGCCATATGCGTATTTCTGGCAGATCCTTCAATCTGGGAACAATCTTCTTACGAAAAGCATAAAAGAAGTCTGGATCTCTAAACATGTCAGTAACATTAATTGAAAAGTCACTCAGAAGATTATTTACATACCCTTCTTCATGAATCACTCTTACTAGAAGGTCGGAAATAGTAGTCAGGTGATCCTTATTAAGTCGATTTTTTATGCGGCGAGCAATTGAAGAACGCATATATTCACGGAAATCGTACCCTGTCATCCGGTAGATTGCCTCTAGCAATAAGTCAATTTCTAAATTCTCGCGTTCCTCCAAAGATGAGGGATACACCAACAATAAGCAGCTCCTTTCTCCTTACTTCGTTAACCAAACAGACATTACCGAATATAGCTGTTCTAAATTAATTGGTTTGCTGATGTAGTCTGTTGCACCAGCTTCCAAACATTTTTCTCGATCTCCCTTCATTGCTTTAGCTGTTAATGCAATGATAGGGATAGATGTAAATTCAGGATTTGCACGTATATGTCTCATCGTATCATATCCATCAAGCTCAGGCATCATAATATCCATAAGAATCATGTCCAAATCACCTTGTTCCTTAATGATATCAAGACATTCTCTTCCATTCTCGGCAACTATGATTTGAACACCTTTACTTTCAAGTGCTCTTTGGAGAGCAAATATATTACGATGATCATCATCCGTAATTAATACCTTTTTCCCTTTAAAGACATCCAGTATTTCCATTTCTTCTTCCCGAGGATCCACTACTTCTTTTTGAACAGCAATTTGCTCCATTACATCATTTGCAATTGGCATATGAATAATTTCAGCATTCTCTTTACTGTTTCTATTAGTCATTCCATTCGGTAGATTCGGCAAGTACACAGTAAACGCACTTCCAACGCCCTCTTCACTTTCTAAGGTCACGTATCCGCCTAGTAATTTTGTAAATTCGCGGCATATCGATAATCCTAATCCAGTTCCCCCATATTTACGGGCTGTTGCTCCATCTGCTTGCCGGAAGGCCTCAAAAATAATTTGCTGTTTAGCAACTGCAATACCAGGACCAGTATCGGTTACAACAATTTTCATCCAGAAATCCGTTTCCGTAATACCATCAAGCAGTTCTTTCTCTCGAGTGTTTTTCACTTTTTCCAGCTTGACCGTAACTGAACCTTTGTCCGTAAACTTCACAGCGTTGGATAATAAATTCTTTAAGATCTGCTGCATTCTCTGTTCATCCGTATAGAAGATGGATGGCAGGTCATTCTCTTTTTCAATAACCAATTCCAGGCCTTTTTGTTCTGCCTGAGGAGAAAAGACCCTTTCTAAACTTTCAATAATCTCATATACATTGGTCTCATTAAAGAAGACTTCCAGTTTACCAGCCTCAATTTTAGATAAATCTAAAATATCATTAATAAGTGTCATTAAATCATTACCAGACGTATGGATCACTTTTGCAAATTCTTTTTCATCCTCTGTATATTCACCCGGCTCTTTTTCTGCAAGCATTTCAGATAAAATTAAAATACTATTCAGAGGAGTTCTTAATTCATGAGACATATTCGCAAGAAACTCAGATTTGTAATTTGAACTTTGAAGGAGTTGTTCATTTTTAACCTCCAGTTCCTCTTTAGAAATCTCAAGTTCTCTTGATTTCTGCTCGGCTTCCAGATTACGTTCTTCCAATTGTTCATTAATCATGCGCAATTCTTCTGATTGCATCTGAAGTTCTTCAGATTGGGTTTGTAATTCTTCTGCCTGAACCTGCAATTCTTCAGTCATAGCCTGTGATTCATTTAGCAGTCTTTCTACTTCCATCCGACCAAGTACACTGTTTATAGCCATACCTAGATTATCAAGCATATGGTTAATTGTTTTTAACTCAAGATCAGTAAAACCTTTAATACTCGCAAACTCCAGTACAGCTATTACCTTATGTTCATATAAAACCGGAGCAATCACAATCGACTTCGGTTTTATTTCTCCCAGCCCAGTTTTAATCAGTTTGTAATCTCCTGGGACATCATCAAGTAATACAACTTCTTTATTAGCGACCGACTGGCCGATTACGCCTTCACCAAGACTAAATCCATCACGCCCTCCATCACCATAAGAGGCAACTTTATAGAATTGGTGATCTTCATTTTCATTTCTTAAATAAAAGGCTCCCAATTCCGCTCCCATGATTGGCGTGATTTTATTTATAAATTCATCGGCAAGCTGCCCAACCTTAAAGATTCCCTGATACATTTCCGCAACTTCGGCAACTTGTGTTTGCACCCAGCTTTGATTCATGATTTCCTGAGTATATTCTTTTTCGTTTCTACTAAATGTCTCTAGTGATGCTGACATCCTATTAAAAGCAGATGCGATTCGACCAATTTCATCCTCTACTTTTACTTCAATTCTTGGCATAGTGGTCGTATCACTTAGATCTACATTAGTAATCACTTTTGTAATTCTGTTTAATTCACGTGTAGAACTCATGATTACCCAATAAGCCAAAAGTAACGTCAGAACAATTGTAATGATTAAAGAACTGACAATAATCGTCTGCATTTGTTCATATTTTTCATCGGCACGCACCAGTGCGTCATCCATAAGATCTTCTTGGAAGTCAACAAAATCGGCAATTACACCAAGCACATTATCACTTGCTCTGTCTTTCTCTGCCCTTAGCACTTCATAGCTAGTGACCCCTTTTTGCATATCAGTCATTAATTGAATTTCCAGCTTTGTATAGTTCTCATATGATGCACGGAACTCCGCCAATAAGGCTTCACCTTTTTTCGTATTCGCGATGCTTTCCAGTTTTCTATAACGGTCTTCAATATAGATATGATTTTGATCGATTGTTTCTGAGGCCTCGCTTAACTCTTCTTTACTCGGAGTACTGGAATCCTGCCCCAGTAAATTAAGAGTACGTTCCGACTCTGCAAAATTTCTTTGAATATCATTAATATAACTAACCTTTTGATATCGATCATCCACTATTTCAAGTAAATCTTCTCTCGAGCTGCTCAATCTTGCGTCAATTATAACCATCAATGCAATAATGATTACTAATATTGTGCCAAAGCCAACTAAATTTTTTTGCTTAAATGTCATTCATGTACCTCTTCCCTGTTCCCAATGTCTACTATCTATTTACAGGACTATTATTAGAAATATTTAAAGAACACACCAATATTATACTGTATTACCATAATAAAAAGACACTAACTCGTCCTAGTGTCTTTAAAAATAGTACTTATTTACTCTTATTTATAAAACAGGGGATAATAATCTGGATAATGACTCTTTAAATCGAATGAAAAGCGATCGATTATTATAAATTTCTAATGTCAATTCATGGCAGTGCTTTAAATCAGCATCAAATGTATCCTTTAAACGTACCGCTGTCTCTGCATGATAAATAATGGCGTTTACTTCAAAATTCAACCGGAAACTTCGCACATCAATATTAGCTGTTCCAACCGTCGCTAATCGATCATCTATCACCATCGTTTTAGCATGCAAGAATCCATTTTCATATAAAAAAACTTTTGCACCGGCCTTTAGTAGTTCTCCTACATAAGAATAGGTGGCCCAATAAACAAATAAATGATCCGGCTTATTTGGTATCATTACTCTGACATCGACACCGGACATAGATGCGATTCTGACTGCATCTAACACACTGTCATCTGGTATGAAATATGGTGTCTGCAGATAAATATACTCTTTTGCATCCAGTATCATACGAATATAACTGGTTTTAATTTGTTCCCACTCAGAATCAGGTCCGGATGTAACAATTTGAAGTCCAACGCCCTTTTCATTATGTTTGAGACTGTATCTGAAGTAATCTTCTGTCCATTCCATTTTATCTCCAGAAGCCTGCGCCCAATCCAGTAGAAAGCGCGACTGCAAATCATTTACTGCATCACCCCAAATTCGTAAATGGGTGTCTCTCCAATAACCAAACTTCGGGTTAAGTCCCAGATATTCTTCACCGACATTGAATCCGCCAAGATATCCAACTTTACGGTCAATGATGACGAGCTTCCGATGGTTTCGGAAGTTAATTCTGAGATTGATAAGTGGTAATTTCCCAGGAAAGAATGCTTCTGCATGACCACCAGCTTCTTCTAATTTCTTAATTCGTTTTTTTGAGATCCTCCTGGAACCGGCATCATCATAAATCAGCCGTATTTCTACTCCTTCTTTAGCCTTTTCAATCAAAGCATCGAGCAGCCTGTTACCATATGTATCGTTTTGAATAATGTAATATAGTACATGAATATGATACTTGGCATTCGCAATATCATCAAATAGTGCGTTAAATTTATCTTTTCCATCCGTAAAAATTTCAATATTATT
The DNA here is from genome assembly GCF_058313635.1 of Bacillus sp. z26. Taxonomy (NCBI): domain Bacteria; kingdom Bacillati; phylum Bacillota; class Bacilli; order Caryophanales; family Bacillaceae; genus Bacillus; species Bacillus sp. z26. The sequence goes on along the minus strand of NZ_JBZFQM010000005.1, from coordinate 217,227 downwards.
ATCATTGGTGTACACGGAATTATCCGTTTTCATATTCATTAAAATCAAATCTTTATATCTCTGAGGTATAGAAGTATTAAAAGGCTCTTCCATATTTTTTAAGTTTTCTTTTTGTTTGGCGATCCGTTTCTCCAAATAATCATAGCCACGTTTATCCCATGTGAATATTTTCCTTTTACTTAAATTCTGCCCCAATACAATATACAGAATAAAGCCTCCAATTGGAATAAAGCTTAGAACCATTAACCAAGCCCACGAAGCACTGACATTACGCCTTTCTAAAAAGGTTATCGTTATAGCAAATATAAGATTGATTATTATTAACAATTGCCACATAAAATTATTAATTATATCCATTTATCTACCTCTCCAACTGAAACATTGTCTTTACTTCTATAAATATTATAACGATAAAGAATAAAAAAACATACAGAACTATATTGATAACAAAAAGGCAACCAAATTCAAGAGGTTGCCTTTTACACTTTGTTAATCTCCTATATTATACCAATTAATGAACGTAATATTCACTATATGACGCTTTAAAACAAAAGCTCATGGCAACGCTTCTTATCATTCTCCAAGTATAGAAAGAAAGATTTCAGGCAACTTAAGAGTAAATAATTCTTGAGTAGAAAAGGAATGAGTCAATTGCCGAGAAACAGAGATAATGTCCATGTTAATCCCGAACCAAATCCAGATGGGAAACAGGAATCGATAATAAATGATCCAATGGGCAATCAAATGGGTGTGGTTAATGGCAGCCTGCAGCCCGGGTTTAACCAAAGCCAAAACCCTTATCATGTCAGTGATAAAAAGGAGACCCCAGAATCGATAAAAGGATTCGAGAAATTAACCAGAGGCAGAAAATCAGATGAGTTCTAATCTTGATGTTACGGCTTATAGGGGATATTATTAAGGAAATCCATTTAAGGAGTTTATTATAATATGTCTAAAAAATTAAGTCTTCAAGAGGCAATCAAACAAAAACTTGCTTCCAAGCAACAATCAACTCAAGCCAACAGCCATGTAAACGGACCTGTCAAAAAAACGAAAGAATTGCAAAGCCAATTGACAAAAAAACCAAACAATCAACGTAAACGGACCGGTGTATAACGATTCAGGGACTGCAATTGCAGTCCCTTTGTCATTATAAAACTTTACTCAAAAATAGCTTTGTCCGATTGTGTTGCGGATTTTCAAATAAGCTTGCTGGGTCATTTTGTTCAACGATATATCCATCATCCATAAAAATAACCCGATCTCCAACTTCACGTGCAAACCCCATTTCGTGCGTGACAACTACCATTGTCATTCCGTCACGTGCCAGTTCTTTCATGACTTCCAGGACCTCTCCAACCATTTCAGGATCAAGTGCTGAAGTTGGTTCATCAAACAACATAATTTCTGGCTCCATTGCCAAAGCACGTGCGATCGCTACCCTTTGTTTTTGTCCACCGGATAATGAATCCGGATAGGCATTTTCTTTATCTGAAAGCCCTACCTTTTCGAGAAGCTCCAAACAATGCTTACGCACTTCTTCAACGGGAATCTTCTTTACTTTGGTAGGAGCCAGCATTAAATTTTCCAAGACCGTCTTATGGGGAAACAAATTGAAATGTTGAAAAACCATCCCCGTTTTGGTTCGAACCATATTAATATCTATTTTTTTATCGGCAAGATCCTTCCCATTGATGATGACATGCCCATCCGATATGATCTCCAATAAATTTAAACATCGAAGAAAGGTAGATTTGCCCGAACCTGAAGGACCAATCACTACCACGACTTCCTGGGGTTTAATCTTTAACGATATGTCTTTTAATACCTCATGATTTCCAAAGCTTTTTTTCAAATTCCTCACATCTATCATGTTGTCTCCAGCCTTCTTTCCAATCGATTTAATAGCAAGCTCAAAGAAAGCGTAAGGATGAGATAAATAAAGGCAGATGTTAAATAAGGTTCCCACACCCGATAATACTCAGTCGCCATGGCTCTGCCCCAATACGTTAGTTCCGGTGCCGCGATAACAGCGGCTATTGAAGACTCCTTTATTAATACAATAAACTCGTTCCCCAGAGGAGGAATAATGCGTTTGAACGCTTGCGGCAAAATAACATATCTCATCGCCTGACTCTGAGACATTCCAAGTGACCTGGCTCCTTCCATTTGTCCTGCATCAATCGATTGAATACCCCCTCGGAAAATCTCAGCTATATAAGCAGCTGCATTTAGGGACAAGGCGAGAATGGTTGCAAATATGGCATTTGTTTCGCCGGTCAATGCTGGTACCACTCCAAAGTGTACTAACAGGAGTTGAACAAATATGGGTGTTCCACGAAAAAATGCTATATAACAATTTAGGGGGATAGATAACCATTTTCTTTTGGTCAATCTGCCAAGACCGATAAGTAAACCAAGAATTGATCCAATTAAAATTCCGGCTATTGAAAGCCCAATTGTATAAAGCGTTCCTTTCATTAACAATGGAGCATAAATTTGAATAATATCCCACCTAAAATCCACACCTGTTCCCCCTCTAGACAAAGATTGCGTAGCACAGTTTCCCTGCGATACGCAATCCTCTCACGGTTTCTTTATTTTGATTGCTGAGCTTTTAACGTCTCAAGATCCGGTTCAATTCCAAACCATTTTTTATAAATTGTTGTATATGTTCCATTTTCGATAATTTCTTTTAACGCTTTATCTACGGAAGCTCTATCTTTACTATCCTTTGGAAACATTAAACCATAGTACTCATTGTCAAATGCTTGTTCATCCTTCACTACAACAAACTCATCCTTAGGATTATTTTTAGCGTATTCCTCGACAACACCATTATCAGCTACTACGGCTTGCGCACCGCCTTTTTTCATATCCATAATTGCCAATACGGTTGTTTCAAATTTTTTAATATCTTTATGGTTCTTGCCCACTACTTTTTCAACTGCAAATTGACCTGTAGTACCAGTTTGAACGGCAATTTCCTTGCCTTTCAAATCCTCTGCAGATTTAATATCACTTCCTTCGGGGACAAGAATTTTATTAGTGGATAAAAAATATGGCAAAGAGAAGTCATATGTTTTTTTCCGTTCGTCATTAATTGATATCGCTGACATCCCAAAGGCCGCCCTCTTGCTTTTAATCTCGACAAATAACGGATCCCAGCCAACATGCTCGATTTTTACTATAAAACCCGCTTCCTTCGCTATCGCATTAACAATATCTACATCAAACCCAACGACTTCACCTTTTTTTTGAAATTCAAATGGTGAATAGGCCGCGTCAGTCACTACTCTTAACGTTTTCTTTGCGTCACCTTCGCCGCTCACGTTTTCTTCCTTCGTTCCGCAAGCTGCAATGACAGCCATAATAGATAACATGATTATGGTTAAAAAAAATCTCTTTTTCAAAATGACGCCCCCTTTATTTAATTATTCAGAAAAGTCTATGAATAACATTATAAGGTTGGCTGTGAAAATACGCAATTTAATTTTGAATTTTTTGTATATTTAAACTTTAAAAGGAAAAAGTATCTATTTATTAAAAATAATCCATATTTTACTTTGATAATTGAGAAATAATCAATTGTGTTTTTCTTTTATTACAAGCAAAATATTTAATATAGACAGTAAAGGAAAGAGGTCAGTATGGAAAACAAATCGAAAGCTTTGTATGATTATTTGATTACTCATTCAGATAAAATAATTGAAGACTGGTATTCACGATTGCCAAAATCTAATGAAGCTGATTATTCTCTTAAAGCGCCGATCCATACAGTCACAGCATTAAAGAAACAATTTAAAGAATACTTACATATAGTTGCAGATAGCCTGTTTCAATCAGAAGAAGAACGGGATTTTATAGTAAAAGAACGCACGCTCTCTGTTGCACATGTACGACTTGATTCTTGTACTCCTTTAAGCGATTCTATTAATGCTGCTGGTTTATTAAGAAGAGTGGTATGGGGATATGTTAAAAAATTTATTGAAAATACCAGTATAAAAATTAGCTTTGAAGATATTTTTTACTGGGAAGAGAGGCTTAACTCGACCATTGATCAGCTAACTCACAGCTACACAGAACATTATATAAACATTTTACTAAAGCGTATTCTCTCACAATCTAATCTTATTAATGAATTAAGTTCTCCTGTGATTAAATTAACCAAAAACATCGGCTTGTTGCCTATTGTAGGTAATATTGATTCAGCCAGAGCTCAGGTTATTAACGAAAGTACCCTTCAGCAAAGTGCCGATACTCAAATTTCAACATTAATTATCGATTTATCTGGAGTGTATATCGTTGATACTATGGTCGCCCAGCGCCTTTTTCAAATGATAAAAGCACTTAAACTCATCGGTGTAAAGGTAATTATGACAGGAATTCGGGCAGAGGTTGCCCAAACAAGTGTACAGCTTGGAATTGATTTTTCAAGTATTCAAACAGAAAGCAGTGTTAATCAGGCTTTTACTAAATTAGGGCTCATCATTGAAGATATGTAATTTTATCTTTCTCGCCACACCACATGTCACATCCATTATATATATCCATATCAAACAGCGACTTGTATTCCTGAATTGGTGTAGTCGCTGTTTTTTTATAAGGTTGCTTACCATCTATTTTTCTTGCCTGAGAGTATATTCTTCGCATTTATGGGTATAGTTCTAGCAAACGAAATTATAGATTCGGGGGATTCTTATGTGGATTAATAAACCTTTTTATAAATATGCCACTGCTACAATTCTGATATTGATTATTATCTACTTATTTGGAAAAATTGATTATTTTATGTGGCCCTTTCAAAAACTGATTATAACAATCTTTTTTCCTATTCTGATAGCCGGGCTTCTCTATTATATCTTGAGACCTGTCGTTCAATTTTTAAGTAAATATATGCCCATCACGCTCAGCATTCTTCTCCTCTATCTGGTAATAGGCGGGATAGGTTATAGTGCGGTCCAATTTCTAGGGCCGAAGATTGCTTCTCAGAGTGAAGAACTCATCCATAAAATACCTGAAAAAGTAGAAGAATCAAAGGATATGTTAAGTGAGAATACCTCAAACTACGTATCAGTGGATAAAATTCTCCACTATGCAAAAGAATACTTAGACTCTTTTCCAAAGCTATTATCCGATCATGCTATAACTATTTTTTCAACTGTCAGCAGCATTATCACTGTTCTCTTGATTGTTCCTTTTATTGTATTTTACTTTCTTAAGGATGGACATAAACTTAGACCCTTTTTATTAAAACGTATTCCTTCTAATGTAGAAGAAGAAGGCAATCGTATCTTAATGGATGTCGATAAAACCTTATCCACCTATATTGTTGGTCAATTTATTATCGCCATTGTCGATGGTTTCCTGATGTATATTGGCTATCTTATCATTGGACTTGATAATGCGTTAATTCTGGCTGTTTTTGCAACCTTACTGACTGTAGTACCTTTCCTTGGTCCATTTCTCGGAACCATCCCTGCGATAATATCAGGGTTATTAATTAGTCCGTTTACCGCCTTAAAAGTCCTAATCGTCTTTGGGATTGTCCAACAACTTGAGGGGCATCTCGTTACACCACAAGTTATGGGCAAGCGCCTGGATATTCATCCCTTAACGGTTATATTATTGCTCCTTGTAGCAGGTTCCCTATATGGATTTATTGGCATTCTTATTGCCATACCTACTTATTCTGTTGTGAAGGTCATAGTAAAGAATTTCATAAAATTTTATAAACTGCGTACTACTTAAAGTAGCTGAATTTTAAAAAAAGGTGACTCAAGGCTTTTTCTTAAGACCATTGAGTCACCTTATTTTTATCTAGTTATGGCTTGAACTTCTTTTTGGCCAATCAAGATCCATTCGTACTGACGTAGTCGCAATTCGTATAACTTTAATGGATCGCGATATAATTCCGGTTGAGAACGCATTTTCTCAAGCACAATGTTGTGCTCCGCAATTTGCTCATTCGTATTAGTAATAGCTCCAATCATCACTTCTTTTGGATCTGCAAAGAACATGGCTACATCCCGAGTAATCGATTTTTCAAACATATCAAATTGCAACAAGAATTTATCTGCAATCAATTGAGCGACCTCTGTGTAATCCTGTGTTTCAATTAAAGTTGTATACTTATTGTACAGAACACTTTTATTCGCAATCGAACCAAACAACATTCCTGCACCCTTCAACAATAATTGCTGTGGGGTATGGCGAAGTAGAATATTAATGGTTTCCATTTGTACTCCGCTTGTCATTCTGTTTGCGTCTCTGCGCCAATCATCCAATACTCTAAAATCACACTCTAATCTCATACTGTCTTCACGATAAATGGCATTAAAGCTTTCCGCCATCTCGGTTAAATAAGCCTGGCTTTCCTTCAATTCTACTTCAGCCTCTGTAATCCATTCCTTTAGAGAGTAAAAATACTTAGGCAAAATAGTTGTATCTATATATTCTTGAATCCGTAGATTCATTTTTTCATTTAATTCAACATGAATTGTACGGAAATCACTATCCTCCGTAAGTAAATCTTTGCTGGCACGCAGAATTTTCGGCACGGCTGCCTCCACATCCAGACGAATTACTTCTTTTCTTTGTTTAAATGATTTACGTAACAATACGGCCTTTTCTTTTTCCAAATCATCCATCTGATTTTTGGCACCATTTAGTTTAGCCAAAAGATCCTCATTCCAGTGAATAGATTCTATTAAACTTTCTTCCCTTTCCAAACGTTGATCCAACAAGTTAGAAATGGTATCCCGTACAAAGTGCAGCAGTTTAGCCGTTCGGACGTTTTCCGTAAACCTACTTGTCAAATTCATTTGTATAAACTCAGCAAAATCGGATAGCTGCCTATTGCCCCTGTAATGGGCCGAATGGGCAAATATTTTTGCATTTGGCAAATAAGGGTTAATTTTTGACCATGCTTCATCTACTATACGAATGGCTTCCTGATCATTATGGACAAGATCCATCTTATTCAATAAGAAGTGAATTGGCAGATCAGGTACCTGTTCATGAATCTTCATGACGATTTCCCGTTCTTTATTCGTAAACGGATCATTTACATCCAATACAAGCAAAAGACTGTCTGCCATATTCAAATAACGACGTATTTCATGCATTTTATTATTCGCGATACTGAATCCCGGAGTATCAATAATTGCAATTTGGTTATCACTCAAAAATTTACTCTGCAGTTGATACTCAATGATACTTAAATCAGAGCTCATCAAGCTACGATCCATCACTTTTTCTTCTAATTCTTCCAGTGTAAGTGGATTAATTGAAGAATTTGTTACTTCCACAATCTTTTCTTCTTCTGCATTTTTATACATGATAGCTGAAGAGGTCGGTTGGTCAAATAGCTCCTCACCTATAATAGAATGAATCAAAGCAGATTTACCGCTTCCACTTGTTCCAGCAATCATAATATGCTGTACATGAACATCTAACAGTTCATCAATTATCCATTTATCTCTTTCACTCACAGCAAGATTATTTTCAACTGCCCATTGATCGATTTCTTCAAATAGACGCACACTATCTTCCAGACCATTCCGGTTATTTTCAGCCTTCATTAAGACTCTCTCAGCTTTATCAATATCCATTTGTCCAATAGCAGCCGGGAAATTATCATTCCATGCCAATACAGCAGAAGAAGCTAGAAGAGCATGGTGCCTATCTGCAATACGAAGCCAATTGCGTAATAAACTTGGCACTAATCCTTTTAAAGATTTTAGTGGTTTTTCTCCATTAATTAATTCGAAATATCCCTCTTTAAATAAAGCGGATAAATCAGACCATTGTTCGGCATGAATAAATTCCAGATCCTGCAGTAAATCATTGAATCCCTGAACCCAGGACAAATAAGCTGGCTCACCCTTATAGCTGTTCCAAAGAGATACAGCTAGCTGTTCGAAATGGGTGCTGTCAATGGAATAAAGTTGGTGTAAAACTTGATAAAAATAGCCGGGTTCCATATTCTTCGTTACACCCTGGTTAATATAGGACTTCAGGACATCATACCAAATTAAAGACTCGGTACGGATAGATTCATTGACTGCAAGTTCAACTGCGCTATACCAATCTTGTTGATTCTCAAAAAATGAACGTGCGATTTCTGTCACTTGAGAATCATCAGGATTTAATTTAACAACCTTTTTAATGGTTCTGTCAGCCATTTCTGTTTTATTCAATTTTATGTAAAGTGCAAATAACTGTAATCCAACCTCGGTATTCAATATAATCGATTCTGTTTCAATAGATTTATAAAGCTCTTCCGCATTAGAATACATAGCCAATTCAAAATATGCATCCGCCATATTCTTTTTAGCCCATGGTTTTAAATCATCACTAACTTTTTCCCACTTAAAAATAGAAGCTTCGTAATCTTTATGATGAAAATAAATCTCTCCCTGAGCAAATCTTAATATTGATAACTCAGGTAGTTCTTTTTGTTGTTCTGCCAGTAATTCTTCACTTATTATAAGCAACGGGTTCGCCGCATTATCATTCATTAATAAGGTCTTATATAAGGACTTTTCTATCAAGTTATTTTCATTATTCATCATACGACCCCTCCCTGGTTCATTTATATAAATTGGATTTTCTATAATACTTTATAACTTATATAGTGTAATAAAATTTGATTGCAAAATGATTTCTGTTAAATTTCATCTTCAATACATTATGAAAGTATTATGGAATAATTGTCATATTTGAAATACTATACTTATAGATTATATCCTATACCCATTATAAAATAACTAAAACTATTACATCCCTTAATTGTTTCTTATTTATTATATCAATATATTTTACCTTATGGCATGATTCAATTTATTCACGAAAAAACAAGCCCATGACTATAAAAATCACAGGCTTACCTTTGGTTGTTTATTTCCACCAATTATCGTGTATACTTGCTGGCATTTGGCGTTTATGTTCTGTTTTTAAATATTGCTTTTCAATTTTCAGAGCAGCTTCAGGATCTACTTTGCGACCTTCCAAATAGTCATCAATCGTTTCATACGTTAAGCCGAGCTCTGTTTCGTCCGCTTGCTGCGGTTTATTGTCAAGTAAATCAGCAGTCGGCACTTTCATATATAGTCTTTCCTCTGCCCCTAATTCTTTAAGTAATTCTCTGCCCTGACGTTTAGATAGTCCGGATAACGGAAGAATATCAGCCCCACCATCTCCATATTTTGTATAAAATCCAGTTACTGCCTCAGCAGCATGATCTGTACCCACTACGAGAAGGCCATTTTGTCCACCAACCGCATATTGCGCAATCATACGAAGTCTTGCCTTTACATTCCCTTTGTTAAAGTCAGTTAATGCCTCATCTGTTGCTTCTCTATATTGATCGGTAATCGCATCGACTGTAGATTTTACATTAAAAGTCACACTTTCATCCGGTTTAATAAACTGAAGGGCAAGCTGTGCATCATCTTCATCATGCTGTACTCCATATGGAAGTCTAACAGCAACAAATTTGGCTGCAAATCCTTCTTCACGCAGTTCTTCCACCGCTAATTGGACAAGGCGTCCTGCTAAAGTAGAATCCTGCCCACCACTTATCCCAAGAACAAATCCTTTTGCTCCGCTCTTCTTTAAGTAATTTTTTAAGAACCCAACTCTGTTTATAATTTCTTCTTTTGGGTTTATTTGCGGTTTAACATGTAAAGCTTCAATAATAACTGATTGTAAGCTCATTCCCATTCCTCCTTAAAAATCCTATACTATTCCTTTTCCTTAAAAGTACTTAGTCTAATCATTTATATTAAATATATTTTACTCTTATATAAGAAATTTATAAAAGGGGTAAATTTATTAAAGTTCCATAAACAAACGATATGGCTCTGAATAAATCTTGGTAACCATCTTTATAAGATTGTCTACCCCGCAAAGTTTGTGAAGAAATGCACAATATCACATTTGTAAAGTTATTTTCAGTATTAACTCAAAAGATTCACATGTTTTTGTACAAATAATGAAATGCAGGGATAATGTGCCACAAGATGTGTTGAATGGTATATAAATAAGGAGAAGAAAGTTATTGGCACTAACAACCGCGGATTAGAGCCAGTTAAATCCATATAGGAGTGATTAAAAATGATGAATTGGTTACGCACGAATAAATACGCTTCCGGACTATTATTACTCATTAGACTATACCTTGGATATGAATGGATGATTCATGGATTCGAAAAAATTAAAGGCGGAGCATTTGATGCCTCTGGATTCCTTGGAAATATTGTTGCCAATCCTGTAGCGGGGCCAGAAGGAGGAGCACTATATCCAATCTACGGTGCTTTCATCGAAAAATTTGCCATTCCGAATGTCGGTTTGATCAATATCTTAATTCCATGGGGTGAATTTTTAGTCGGACTCGGATTATTGCTTGGTGTTTTAACAACCACTGCCGCTTTCTTTGGCTTATTGATGAACTTTATGTTTCTTTTCGGCGGAACGGTATCTACTAACCCATTATACATTTTACTTGGAATGATTATTTTGGTAGCAGGTGCAAATGCTGGTCGCTTTGGCGGAGATTATTACATTCTTCCTTGGATTCGTAAAACAATCTTTAAAAAGGATGACGTAAAGCCCGTTAACACAAAAAAATTAACTCCAAGTCATTAATTGGAGACACTAAGTATACATGGCGCCGAGATAATTCTCGACGTTTTTTTTTCTAAAAGGTCCATTTATTTACATTGAACTTAGCTGAAATAGCTCAATTAATTTTAATATAAAATATCCTATTCAAGCGATCCATAGTTGAATGCTGGCACATGGAATTTCCTGTTGACTGTACACCTTATTTTGCTTATGATTATTTGGTATCTTCGGGTATACCGAACGTGGTTCGTAACCATCCCACGATAAAAAACTAAGGGAGAGATTTAAAAATGAATATTAGAACACTTGCTGTAAATGGTGTATTAGCGGCACTCTATATTGCTGTTACCATGATTGTACAGCCGATTGCATTTTCGAACTTTCAGTTTCGAGTTCCAGAAATATTAAACCATCTGATTGTATTTAATAAAAAATACTTCTTTGGAATTGTGATAGGGGTATTTTTATCCAACCTCTTTTTCTCACAATTACTAGCCTACGATTTAGTTTTTGGTGTAGGCCACTCCATCCTATCATTAACCATCACAATTCTGATTTGCCGATTTATTCATAACATTTGGGCAAGAATGATTATAAACACACTTGTGTTTACTTTTATGATGTTCATAATTGCTTTTCAGTTAAATCTTGCCTTTCAATTCCCATTCTGGATTACGTGGGCAACAACAGCTATTGGGGAATTTGTAGTTATGGCAATTGGCGCTCCAATCATGTATTCATTAAACAAGCGTATTCATTTTTCGAAATTAATTTAACCATACTATTTATCAGCTTGATCCTTCTTGGATCAAGCTTTTTTATATGTAAATTTATGTAGTATGTCAAATAATCTTAAACATTTCTAAATTTTGTCACGAAAAGGATGCTTAATATGTAGAAAAGTAGGGTATCTTTGAATTATAGACAAGTAGAAGGAGTGAATTTTGGAATGGACGCAAAATTAAAAGAATTAATTGATGGGTTAAACGAAGATTTAGCTAATGAATATGCTGCATCTATTATGTATTCAAACTACGCAGCTTTAGTATCCGGTTTGTACAGACAAACTTTAAAACCTTTCTTTCAAAGTGAAATAGCCGATGAACAAGGCCATGCCTTATATCTTGCAGAAAAAATTAGTACATTAGGTGGAACTCCAACTGTCACACCAGCCAAAGTCAAACAAACTACTGATGTAAAAGTTATGCTTGAATCTGCCTTTCAGGCTGAAAAAGATACAATCGACCGTTATGAAACTCGTAAGAAACAAGCGGAAGATTTAGGTTTAACTGAATTAGTTGTGAAACTTGAAGATTTAATTACAGATGAAACAGGTCATATGGAAGAATTAGGCCGTATTCTCAGCGACTCCAAATTTGACTGAATTTAATTTTAAAAAGCTATATAAAGAACCGCAATCCTATTTATACAGGATTGCGGTTCTTTTATAGTCTCTATTGCCTGATCTTATTCTGGGACAGGGATAGTAAATTCTGCTTTTTTACCTTTAAATAGATCCTTCCCGTCACTATCCCGGAATGGACCGAATTCCATTTTTAATTTTTTGGTTATAGCAAACATATCCTTATCCATTAAAAATACATGAAGCATTTCTCCTGATGCTCCGGCAGCGATAACCTCTCTTTGTTGTTCCGTCTCCATACTGGACTGAGATATATAGGAAAATTGATTATCATTTCCCCTTAAAAATGAGCTTATTGAAGATAAATTCAATGGCTGATCAGAATTATTCTCGAGCTTTAAATTCATTGTAAGTGCCACGACGCCAGTTTCACTGTATTTTTCAAACTTTGATTTCGTCGCCTCAGATGGCGTTATTTCCGTAAACTGTATGCCTTCTAAAGTAATATTTACCTTGTCAATTTGTTTAGTTTTATTCATTTTTAAATTTTCGTAGAGTATTTTTTTCACAGCCATCTTATCGGAAGTCAAACGATCTGGATACAGACTGGGTTGAGATGTACCCTTTTTTGTTCCTTCTTCTCCTTTAGCCGCTACTCTTCCCTTTGTTTCTTTATTCTTAACACTTACTTCTTCCCTAGTAGCACTCTTTTTAAAATTTTCATCTTTTGACTCTTCTTGTCCGCTTTCACATGCTGTAATGATTAAAATTAAACATGCCATATATATGAGCCTTAATCTATTCTTCACCATTCATTCCCCCTATAAATACATGTATATTTCCATTTTAAAGTAATTGTTATACAAACACCTCTAAAATATTTAATATTCTAATAATGGTAAATTAGAAATATACTCGTATATCAGATAAGAATAGGGTTCTTAATGCCTATAATTGACGTACACAAATACGTAATCATTGATTAGGACTAGATATACCTTTTATAGTCATATTTTGTAAAATAAAAAAGAGGATGGGACATAACTTATAAACGATCCTGAAAAGACGAACGATATCTAATTTATCGGCTAAGTTACTTATTCAAGAGTTAAGTTGGAAGAAAAGTTCGTTCCATTGCGCACTTACTCCACTCGCTTTCCGCGGGGAAGAAGGCTTTAGCCTCCTCGGCTACGCCTTGCTCAAGTCTCAGCCTTTCCTCTACTTCCCGCAGGAGTCGGTGGCTTCCGTTCCAGGCCACTAAGTTTAATAATGGTAAACAGTAGGAACCAATCTATTGAAAACAAATAAAAATCCAAACTATAGGCGAAATATTTATTAAAATATCACCTACTAGTTCGGATTTATCATTGAATGAAATACTTATGTCCCAGTCTCTTTTTCTTCCTAGCCTATTCACTTTCATTACTTAGTAAAGAGTTTAGTTACCAAAATACCTGCCAAAAAAGTTATACAGCATAGCAGAATAGTAACTGATCCTGTTGGTAATCCAGGAACGATGACAAATATCGATCCAATAATTAACCCCATTATCACCGCAAATGTCATATGCGGATATTCCCTCAGTAAATAGCTAATCGCTTTACTGCTCACAATAAATCCAACCGCTGCTCCAGCCCCTACAATAATAATGATGGTAAAGTTTAAGTTTGATAATGCCGAGATGACAGTTGAATAGACACCAAGCAATAGCAAAATAAACGAGCCGCTAATACCCGGTAGAAGCATGGCCATACTTGCAAGCCAGCCGGAAAGGAATAATCCCAGAGCAGATAATAGTGTTACATCAGATATGACAATGGATTCATTCGGCTTCAAAAAACCGAGAGCTGCCATCATGATTGCGACCAAAATGACAACCAATATATGCTTGCCGGTAAAATGTTTTTTCACCTCTGCCTGTTTCACAATAAATGGCAATACACCGATAATTAATCCTACAAAAAAGAATTGTGTCGGTTCATGATGATGTTCCAACAAATAATCAATCAATCGACTAAACGTCAATATAGTAAACCCCATACCGAGTGCCAGTGGCAATAAAAATCCAAGATGACTTCTCCAATCCCGGCTGAAAAAACCACTGATTGATAATAATAGGCGATCGTATATACCTAATATAAACGCTATAGTTCCTCCACTTACACCAGGTATTAAATCACTGATTCCCATTAACATGCCACGATATATATTTTTCCATTCCACTATTTTTCAGTCCTTATATTTTATTTCACTATAATAGTTTACAAAATATAACCCTGTAAAAACAATGGCACATAAATACAAATTATATACTCCTTAATGAATTTTGATCTCACTTTAAATATATATGGATATCATTTATTTAGGTTCATGTATAATCTATCATTTTCTTAATTTAACAAAGTAGCAAACTTATTGTATAGCTTAGCTTACTTTCGCCGCATATTTCTTCCTTTTGATTAACGACGAACTTCCAATAACACTTTACCAGTTGTCTTTCGCGCTTGCAGTAACTCATGAACTTTTGCAGCTTCCTCTATAGGATGGACTTCACCAATAATCATCTTTATATTTCCGTCTTCTAAAAGAGAAAAAAGCTCATGCATACTCGGTAGCAATAGTTCTGGTTTCCTCATTATTTGCGGAAGGAAAAATCCAATGACGGATTGATTTCGTGCCATCAAAGATGATGGATGCATAATGGCCTGTTCTCCACTTGCCACTCCGTATATAACCAATCTCCCAAAGGTAGCTAAACATTTAAGCGTATCCTCAAAAATATTTCCCCCAGCCATTTCAAGCGCGACATTGACTCCGCGGCCATCTGTCGCTTCAAGCACTTCTTTATGCCAGCCCTCATTGGTATAATTGATACACACATCAGCTCCCAGAGAACGTGCAAGCTCCAACTTATCGTCCGTGCTGGCTGTAGCTATAACCTTACCAGCGCCCATTAATTTAGCCAATTGGACAGCAATAGTCCCAACACCTCCAGCAGCCGCATGAACCAGTACAGTTTCATCTTTTTGCAGACGACCCATTGTTTTTAAAATATGGTAGGCGCTCAAACCCTGAAGTGGCAGGGAAACCGCTTCTTTCAAATCTTGTTCTTCTTTCAGGATAATCACGGACCGAGCATCTGCAATAGCATATTCAGCATATCCCCCAGATTCAATTAGCGTGACCACTCTTGCTCCAATATTTACGTTTGTCACTTCTGCACCAGTTTCGACCACAACCCCGGCAACTTCTGCCCCAGGCACAAAAGGAAGCTTGGTTGGTACAACATATTGGCCCTCACGTCTGGCTGTATCTGCATAATTCACACCAACTAAATGTATTTCAATTAATACGTCATGTGGACCAGGTTTCGGTCGATCTAATTCGACTATCTCTAAAACTTCTGGTCCTCCGTATTCAGTAAATTGTATGGCTTTCATATAACATACATCCTTTCTCCTATTTGCCGGTAAATTGCGGTTTTCTTTTTTCTTTAAAGGCAGCTACACCTTCATGATGATCCTCTGTGGCTATCATCATCGTTTGAGTGATGCGTTCTCTCTCCAGGACATCTTCGAGGGTAGCTGTAAAAGAATAATCAACCAGTTTTTTCATTTGTCCATATGCTTTTCCTGGACCGTAGGATAGCATGGTCGCATATTGAATCGCTTCATCACGTAAAGCTTCCAAAGGTACAAGTTTATTAATGACCCCAAGATCATATAAACGTTCTGCCGGTATAGGTTCAGCTGAAAAGAAGAATTGTTTGGCCAAATGCGGACCAACTAAGCGCGGAAGGAAATACGAACCTCCCGCATCCGATATAAGACCAACCTGTGAAAAACTTAAGGCAAACTTGCTACCCTCTGCAGCCACAATCAAATCGCAGGCAAGCGCGAGATTAAAACCGGCCCCTGCAGCAAACCCATGTACCGCGGCAATAATGGGCTTTTCTATCGCTTTCATTGTTAAAATACACTTATTTATCAAACCTAGATGCTCATAGATCGCTGTTGCTGAATTGGTCCCCATTGATTTAACATCTCCGCCGGCACTAAAGGACCTGCCAGCTCCGTTTAGAACAATCACTTTCATATCAGGATTTTTATCAGCTTTATTTAATTCACTAATTAGGTCTGTAATCATCTCCGCACTAAAAGCATTCAAGCTTTCAGGTCTATTTAATGTCAAAACTAAAACTGAACCTATTTCTTTTTTTAATAAGTGTTCCATCATCCATCTCCCTTTCCCTGTTTACGTAATCATCCATCCCTATCTGTACCTGTCATATACACAACGCTTTCCAGCTTTTTGGTCTTTCCAACTAGAATGACATTCGCCCCTTCTTTCGCTAAACGTAGAGCGGTTGCCTTACCAATTCCGCTGCCTCCGCCGGTTATCACGGCGACCTGCTCTTTAAATCGCATCCTACACCTGCTTTTCGGCTGTTAATACAATGCGATTTTTTAACAACACAGGAACCACATCATGAGTTCCACGTGTGCCTGATAATAGGAGATCTTCCATCAACCCATGTTTAGTTAATAGTTGTCCAACTCTGGATGCGGCTAGAATTGAAACTGGATCTGATGAATAGCTGTTATAAAAAGCAAAAGCCGCTTTCCCAGCGTCATTCAAACCTATTTCTTCATTGGTTCTGTCTTTTATATTTGCAATCAAGTGCCCCGCACCATAGAAATCCTCTAAGCTAAATTCTCCTGAATTCCCTGAACAGATTACGATAATTGTGTCTTCCATGCCATCATTCAGTATCGTCTCCGCTACGGAAGCATTATTAAGGAAGGAGGAAATATATACTTGATTCGCATGAGCAGCTTTATGGAGCGCTACTGTGCCATTGGTAGTAGAAAGAATCAATGCTTTACCATGGATATGCTGGCTGATTTCAACGGGACCTGGATAAATAAAGCCATCGATAGGTTTGGCATGTAATTCCCCGGCCATCAACGCCTGTCCGTTCTCAAATTGTCTGCTTACTTTAATAGCTTCTTCCGGATTAAGAACCGGAATAACCTCCGTTGCACCATGCTGTAACGCTGTTACGATTGTGGTTGTAGCCAGGAGAATATCTAATACAACAGCTATCTTTTTGCCTGAGGCCAGTTTTTCAGGTGAAATATCTTCCTTAGTCAGTAAGACATGTACTTTCCGCATATTACTGGTCCCTTGTAAGTGAATAAGCATGCTCGATTAATGTTTTTACATACTTATCAAAGTCGGCAAATCTCGGATCCTTTGTTTGACCATTATGATAGCGATAGTAGATTTGCTGACATATCCCTGCTAATTTGAAATAAGCGAATGTCAAATAAAAATTCATATTGGTGATATCACGGCCACTTTGTCTGGCATATTCGGAGATAAATTGCTCCCTTGTATAAAATCCATCCCAAATCGTAATAGATGGCTTCCCTAACCCTTTCTTCAATAAATCAGGATCATCTCCCTCAGTCCAATAGCTCATAGCTACTCCCAGATCTGCGAGCGGATCCCCGACCGTAGTCATTTCCCAGTCAAATAGACCGACCATTTCTGATCCATCGTCCGTAAACATCGCGTTATTTAATTTGTAGTCATAATGAATAATCGAAGCATCACTTGAAGCTGGAACGTGATTAATTAACCACTTCTCCAAATCTTGTACATTTGGAATATCATGTGTTTTCGCTCGTTCATAACGTACTATCCATCCATTTGTCTGTCTTTCCATAAAACCATCAGGCTTGCTGATTTCTTTAAACTTTGTCTCCTGATAGGGGATGTTATGAAGCTGAACAAGCCGTCTTACCATTTCCTGTGATAAATTTTGAAAAAGTTCATGGGAAGGTTTAATACTTTCAGGAATGGATGTATCAAATACAAAACCTTGCTTTCGTTCCATAATAAAAAATGGACTTCCGACAACATGCTCATCACCTGAATATAGGATTGTTCTTGGGGCCGGATTAAAAAGAGGATGCACTTCTGATAGGATGCTATATTCTCTATGCATATCATGGGCTTTTGGAGCCACGGGTCCAAGCGGCGGTTTCCTTAAAACAGCCTCCCAAGTTCCTATTTTCAATTGATACGTTAAGTTTGAATGACCTGCCGAGAATTGTTCGATTTCCAGGTTTCCTTCTGGCAAATCGTTAATCTTACTCCGCAGAAATGTTTCAAGTACAGACAGCTTAAATTCTTCTCCACTTCGTACGGGAATCGTATCTTTACTTACTCTTGGGGTCATGCCTATCCCACCTTTTCAAAATTCGGACTCATTAAGCAGCTTTGATCAAACTCAGCAGTCTATCTTTAAGCAATTCAGGGATCGGTTCACTTTCCTGTTTATCAAAATTAAACTGAACAAGGATTGCAGTCCCTTTGGCAATCGGACTACCGGTTTGTGCACAAGAAATATCATGTTCAAGCTGGAAGCTCTTTGTTCCCACTCTTGATACAGTCGTAGTGATTTTTAAAATTTGGTCAAAATAGGCTTGAGAGAGAAAATCACACTTAGTCGATGCCAGAATGAATGACCAGTTTTTCATTTTCATATCTATCTCTATTTCTTTTAAAAAATGCAGACGTGCTTCCTCCAAATAAATGAAATAGCTTGTATTATTCACATGTCCCAATGCATCTGTTTCTGAAAAACGGACTGTAACCGTTGTTTCCATGATGACCTCCTATTCTATTGTTCTAAACCTACTCTGAGAACAAGCGCCTTCCCTTACTTGCATAACATCTTTAAAAATATCTCCATGACAATTCAATTTGATTCCCCCTACCAGCTACTAAACCGAACTTCAATAAAAAAAAGGAGTATTGCTTTCTACTCCCCTATTTCAATTCCTTTCATAATCATTTCAACGAACATATCAGCTATATCGTTTTCAGAAATAGCTCCTTCTGGATTAAACCATTGATAACTCCAGTTCAAAATACCAAGAATACCAAATGTAATGATGGAAGGGTTTAGAGTTGGACGTAATTCGCCCGTCTCTATTCCCTGCTTCATTAAATTTTCAATATTAAATCGAAATTGGTCACGCTTCGGGATAATTTCCTCAAGCTTATCGTCAGACAGGATCTTCATTTCTCGAAAGAACACTTTTGCACTTAACCCATTAGTTCTAATATCGCTGATTAATAATGAAGCGATATCCTGTATTTTTTGCCGACACGTTTTCATTGGAGCATTCACTATTTCTTCCTGTCTTTCAATTAATCCATTAATATAGTCGAGATGAATATTCATCAATAATTCTTCTTTACTTGCAAAATAGTAATAAAAGGTTCCCTTGGTAACACCCAAAGAATCAACAATATCCTGTATGGATGTTTCCGCAAAGCCCTTTCTTTCAAATAAAGAAATACTGGTGTTCGTTAATTTTTGTTTCATCCTCAGGACTCCACTTCTTGTGTATTGATGGCGTCCTACTTTGTTTGAATTTCTTCTCTCAGTGCCCGGCGAAGTATTTTTCCGACATTAGTCTTTGGTAATTCATGACGAAATTCTACAATCGTCGGTACTCGATAGGCTGCCATATTATTTTTGCAGTATCCAATGATTTCTTTTTCTGTAGCTGACTCATTCGCTTTTAAAACGATAATAGCCTTAACTGTTTCTCCTCGATATTCATCCGGTACACCAATCACAACGGCCTCTTGTATCGAAGGATGCTCATAAAGGACCTCTTCTACATCACGCGGATAGATATTATAGCCTCCTGCAATAATAAGATCCTTTTTACGGTCAACAATTGATAAGTATCCATCTTCATCCAGCTTGGCAATGTCCCCTGTAAATAACCATCCATCACGCAGAGCATTAGCCGTTTCTTCAGGCATATTCCAGTATCCCTTCATAACCTGTGGACCTTTGACAATTAATTCTCCCAATTCGCCTACCGGGACTTCTTCTGTTCCTGTAGCAACATCCACAATTTTACAATCGGTGGATGGATAGGCAATTCCAACTGTACCTGATTTACGAATTCCGAATGAGGGATTGCAATGAGTTACCGGTGATGCCTCCGAAAGGCCATATCCCTCCAAAATTTTAGCACCTGTTTTTGATTCATATTCTTTCATTAATTCCAATGGCATCGGGGCACTTCCGCTATTGCAAACTTTAATACTGTCAATTCCATATTCCTGTGCTTTCGGATGAGCATTGATTGCCACGTACATGGTTGGTACGCCAGGGAAAATAGTCGGCTTCTCCTGTTTAATCGTTTGAAGAACCTCTTCAAGGTCAAAACGCGGCAGCAATATATTTTCGCTGGCCATTAAAATACATCCATTCATACAGGCTGTCATGCCAAATACGTGGAATAATGGGATGACAGTCAAATACCGCTCCTTACCACGCTCTACAATTTGTTTGAAAAATTCCTTTGTTTGATACATATTAGCCACTAAATTTTGATGAGTGAGCATAGCTCCTTTTGAACGCCCCGTCGTTCCCCCTGTATATTGCAGCACGGCAACATCATGGATCGGATCAATGGCCGCCGGATCTACCGGAGTTACCGTTTCAGAGATAAATTGCTCAAATGTACGATCTGTTCCGAAATCTGCCACGGACGGCTGCAGACTGACTACAATAATATTTTTGAGATTCGTAGAGGATTGAACTGATTTAACGGTTTGATAGAATGCATCCATGACTACAATCGTTTCAGCACCGGAATCGTTCAATATATATTCCAGTTCACGGGCTACTAACATAGGGTTAATTTGAGTGACAATCCCTCCCACCATTAAAGTCCCATAATAGGCAATCACGTACTGAGGACAGTTTGGCAGCATAATCGCTACTCTGTCACCTTTTTTCACACCATTATTCTGAAGCGCTGCTGCGAATCGATTCGCTGTTCCTGAAAGTTCCTGGTAGGTCATTTTTCTTCCAAAGAATGAGAGGGCATTATTTGTAGGGTATTGAATGGTCGTTTCATGAAGAATGTCTGGGAGTGATTTATTTGGAATGTTAATCTCAGATGCTATACCTTCCGGATATTGCGTAAGCCAAGCTTTTTTTTCCATAGTCAAATCTCCTTCATCTTTTATTTAAACCATGGCGTGTTTTCCGCCATCAACTACCAATACCTCACCTGTTATATAGTTCGACGCATCAGATGCCAGGAATAAAGCAACTCCCTTCAGGTCCTCCTCATTCCCAAGCCTCCCAAGTGGTGTCATATATTCAATTGCATCTTTCCCCTGTTCAAGTAAGACTTGGGACATTTTGGTCGGGAAAAAGCCTGGTGCAATTGCATTGACATGGATATTGTGTTTCCCCCATTTCACTGCCAAATCCTTTGTTAAAGTAATGACAGCACCCTTGCTTGCATTGTATCCAACGGTATCCATCATATCAGCATGTGTTCCGCCGAGCCCCGCTACCGAAGCAATATTGATGATTTTTCCCCGTCCCTGTTCCACCATCACCTTTCCTACCGCCTGAGACATCAGGAATGTGCCTGTTAAATTTATATTGATGACCTTGTTCCAGGCTTCAAGGGGCATATCCAGGGTCGGTGCTCCCCAAGAGGCACCGCTATTGTTGACCAGAATATCAATGGTCTCAAATTTTTTTAATGTTTCTGAGACGACATTATGAATATCTTCCGGATTTGCGATATCACATTTTACGGCCAAGGTTTGAATTCCATATTCTTTCTTCAGATGATTTGCTACCTCTGTGCAGGCCTCAACCTTGCGTGAGCACAGAACAATATTAGCTCCCGCCTCAGCCAACCCATGCGCGATTTGGGCTCCAAGCCCGCGTCCACCGCCTGTGATAATCGCTGTCTTACCGGATAAATCAAACATTTGTAAAACGTTCATGGTTAGCTTGTTCCTCCCCTCGATATTTTTTTAGCTCAAGCTTGGCAATTTGGGCACGATGAACCTCATCCGGTCCGTCGGCCAATCGTAATGTTCTCGCATTAGCCCAATGAGCAGCCAATGGAAAATCCCCTGAAACACCGGCAGCACCAAGCCCTTGTATCGCTCTATCAATCACCTTCAGTGCCATATTCGGAGCAACCACCTTAATCATAGCAATCTCCGCTTTTGCTTTTTTGTTTCCGACTGTATCCATCATATAAGCTGCTTTCAGAGTTAATAATCTTGCCTGCTCAATTTCAATTCTTGAGTCCGCAATCCATTCCTGCACGACCCCTTGATTAGCAAGCGGCTTCCCAAAAGCATTTCTTTTTTGAATACGCTTACATAATATTTCAAGCGAACGTTCTGCTGCTCCGATTAGCCTCATACAATGATGAATTCTCCCTGGACCCAACCTGCCCTGAGCGATGGCAAATCCCTTACCCTCTCCCCAAATGATGTTCTCTTCAGGAACTCTAACATTCTCATATATAATTTCACCATGTCCATGAGGAGCATGATCATACCCGAAAACAGGTAGCATTCGCTCAATCTTTACTCCTTTGGAATCAAGAGGAACCAGAATCATAGATTGTTGCTCATGCCGGTTCGCCATTTTGTCCGTTTTTCCCATTACGATCGCAATTTTACACCTAGGATCTCCTGCACCGGACGACCACCATTTGCGACCATTGATGATATAGCTATCCCCATCTTTTTCAATGCTTGCTTCAATATTTGCTGCATCTGATGAAGCAACATCCGGTTCGGTCATTGAAAAACAGGAACGTATTTCTCCGGTCAATAATGGCTTGAGCCATCTATCTTTTTGTTCAGCTGTTCCATACCTCTCTAATACTTCCATATTCCCGGTGTCGGGTGCACTGCAATTAAATACTTCAGGTCCGATTAATGAACGGCCCATAATTTCACACAGAGGAGCATATTCCAAATTGGTAAGACCAGCTCCATATTCACTCTCAGGCAAAAATAAATTCCATAATCCTTTCTTTTTAGCCTTACTTTTTAATTCTTCCATAATAGGAGGTACTTGACTCCAGCGTGATTCTTGCTCATTTAACTGACCCTCATAGACTGCTTCATTAGGTAATACATACTCTTCCATAAAGGCAGTTAACTGTCTCCCCAGGTCAATAACCTTACTTGAATAGGAAAAGTCCATATACTCACTCCTTTCACATACTGACCAGTAGGTATTGTTAATTGTTACCAATTATACAAGAAAAGATATAAAATACAACTATTTTACTGATAATTTTAAAAATTCTGTTTTTTTAATTTGGCAATTGATTCGAATTTTTTATGATTCAAACTATATAATGGTATATATAAAAAAGGAGATGTGCTATGAGAATACGTTCTATTAAAGAAGCAGCAAAACAATCATTATCTGGCAACTGGGGTATAGCAATCGGTGTATTATTTATAAACTATATTTTAGCATCTATTATTGGAAGGATTTCTGAAGATTATTACATCCTTTCACTTCTTACCATGTTTTTTATATCTGGCCCTTTATTCATAGGATACATGTGGTTTCATTTAGATATAAAAAGAAAACAAGATCCTTCAGTCAGAGGACTATTCCGTGGGTTTACTGTGACTTATATCAGAAATGCTTTAACCTACTTTTTAATGACACTATTCCTTTTTCTTTGGTCACTTTTACTTATTATACCTGGGATTATTAAAGGGCTTGCTTATTCAATGACCGTATTTATATTACGGGATCACCCTGAACTGACTGCTCTCCAAGCCATTTCAGAAAGCCGCAAAATGATGAATGGGAAGAAAAAAGATTTGTTGTTATTATCCTTATCCTTTTTCACATGGCTTATCATTCCAATCATTTTATTGGTAATTGGAATCGCTTCTATTGGAGTTGGATTTAATGCTGATGCTAATTTAATTTTTGCAGGTTCTGCCAGCATTATTATTGGATCCATTGCTATGATGGGTATATCCATTTACGTCACACCTTACTACATGACTTCACTTGCCGTCTTTTATGACGATTATGTAAAACCAACAGAAGACTATATTACACGGGGTCCAATATCTAAAAATCATGATAACACTATAGAATACAACGAACTTGTTAAACCTATAGAATGAAGAATAAACCCGATCCTACCAAAAAGTCAGGGGATGACATGAACTAAATTCTTTTATTTAGCTTATGTATAAATTCATTTGGCATATATACTGCTATAAAATACAGCAATCTCACAATTCATATTATCTCGGATAACAAGATTCATATGCATTTTTCATTTTAAAGATATGTTAATAGAATGTCTCCGGTGTTTTTTAATAAATTGCTTCTGAAAAAATCCACTTCTAATAAAAACAAGCCAGCAGGAGACTGCTGGCTTTAAATCTGATCACTGTATTTTTTTCTGTAAATCTGGCACTTCTATTATTGCTGGTGCTGTTTGTTTCATCATTCCTATTGGATAACCAATGATAGCTCCCAAAATGGCTGGAGCAATCCATCCTAATCCCACTGAAGAAAGTGGCAAATAGGAAAATAAACTATTTATTGCTTCAATCTGCACGCCTGCTGCATTTAACCCATCAAACAAACTTACGATAAAGGTTAACCCCAAGCTGCAAATATAGACTTCAGACAAACCTTTAAATGCATTATGCATGAATGTAAGAAAAATCAAGCATATGGCCAAAGGATAAATAGCAGTTAATACAGGAACTGATATAGCTACTAAATTGGCAAGTCCTACATTAGCAACCATCGCACTAAAAACAGATAAAACAATCACAAATGTTTTATATGAAATTTTTGGAAGCAACGTATTAAAGTAAGCCGCACACGCAGTTACGAGGCCAATGCTCGTTGTTAAACAAGCCACAAGAACGACAAGCCCCAACACCAGACTGCCATATGATCCAAAATAATAGTGAGATACTGCTGCTAAAATAGCACCTCCGTTATCAAATACCCCAATCGCTTCCACACTGGAAGCTCCAAGAAAGGCAAGACCTGCGTAGATCACAGCGAGTAAACCAGCTGCAATGAAAGCAGACTTCATAACACTTGTCATCATTTCTTTTTTACTATAAATACCAGTAGAACGTACGGCATTAATAATAATGATTCCAAATACAAAAGATGCCAATGTATCCATCGTCAGGTAACCTTCCTGAAAACCTTTGAAAAATGCATATTCCGTATAATTTTCAGCTGGAGCAGTCAGGCTTCCCATCGGATTAAACAAAGCTACAAGAATTAATAAAGCAATAAATATTAATAAAATCGGTGTCAACAATTTACCGACAATATCTATAATTCTTCCTGGTCTTAACGCAAAGAAACATGTAATTGCAAAAAAGATAACAGTAAATATCACCATAGCCATTGTGCTATTCATATTTCCGATTAAAGGTTTCACACCAATTTCAAATGAAACCGTTCCTGTCCTCGGCATCGCGAACAATGGCCCGATTGCTAAGTAAAGCACCGTTGTAAAGATTATTGCAAATATAGGATGAACATTTTTAGCCATCGAATATAGATCATTTTTACCTGAAAACCCAATTGCCAGTACACCTAACAGAGGTAATCCCACACCAGTTACGATAAATCCCAGTGTAGATTGCCATACATTCGTTCCTGACATTTGTCCCATTAATACAGGGAAAATTAAATTTCCAGCTCCAAAAAATAAGGCAAAGAGCATGAAACCGATTGCTAGTGTTGTAGACCTACTCTTTCTATTATCCACATAAAAAACCTCCCGTTCAAATCTTGTTGGTCATTTTAAGTTTTCTGATAATTCTAAACATTTTTAATATAACATTGTCTAGTTTAACATAGATGTTAAGATTATTCAGACTTTTTGCTTCACTTTTTCACTGTGATGCTGACATTCACTAAAGTATTCCCTATATTACAAGTGATTATAGTAACTGTGCCCTAAAAATGCAAGAGATTCTTAAAAATTAATATAAAGGTAATTTTTATCACCCAGAAAGTGAGTTTTAGAGGTTCCATAAATCCAATTTAATATTTCTTCTAAATTTACCTTCTTACATACAAAAGAAACCTTCTTCATAGAAAGAATAAGGTTTCTTTTGTATTTGCTGACTAGTCAATAACTTGCAGCCTACTATTAATCTACAAAGTATTCAGCATATTGGCTATCTGACTTTAGTAAACTATTCCAGTATTTTTCTGGTCCTAATATATGTTGGCTAACAGCCTCATCAATTTGGTCCACTTTTTTATTTTCGATAATATCAATAATATTTTTATGTTGTTCAATGATTTCTGTATAATCATATTTGATCTCCGATAAAAGTCGGATTCGATTATAATGTGTGCTTAGACGGTTAATAGCATCCCATATATGTTCTTTTTCCTGAGCTTTATAAAATAGGGAGTGAAATTCCTGATCTAATTCATGAAAGGTTCTTTCCACGCCTTTTTTACCTATGAAATTTTCCTGTAAACTGATAACCCTCTTTAACTCTAATAATGTTTCTTCAGTAATAGATTCGCAGGCTAACTTAAGAACTTCTTTTTCAAGTACAGAGCGCATAAATGCTGCCTCTTTAACCAATTTATAATCAATTTTCGATATATATGAACCGACCTGCGGCCATACTTCAACCAAATGTTCCTCTTTTAATTTTCCGATTACCTCTCGAATCGGTGTACGGGAAATTCTTAGTTCATTGGCCAATTCAATTTCACTAATTGCTTGTCCTGGTTTCAATTCAAGAGACATAATTCCATTTTTAATAATTCTATACGAATAATGTTTATTATTTTCTCCAGGTAATTTGGGTGTCACTGTCAACATCATGATTTCTCCCTTATATAAACATATATAAATCTCATAATTCATTACTCCACACGTAACCAATATACCTATGTATTTTAATTATCATCATATTCCAAACATTTTTCAAGCAATTCAAACAAAAAGAGCTGAGACGACTGGTTAGGCCCGACAAGCATAAGACGAATACTCGAAGGGTGTTCTTCTCCCGTAGAGTATTTACTTATGACTCGAGGGACTAGGAGTCGAAGCTGGATTACAACAAAAAGAGCTGAGACGACTGGTTAGGCCCGACAAGCATAAGACGAATACTCGAAGGGCATTCTCCTCCCGTAGAGGATTTGCTTATGACTCGAGGGACTAGGAGTCGAAGCTGGATTACAACAAAAAGAGCTGAGACGACTACATTAATGAACAAAGGCTATGAACGCCACGTCGTGTGGCAACGTCTTTGTGACCTACATCCTGCAGGCCTCCGACAAGCATAAGACGAATACTCGAAGGGCGTTCTCCTCCCGTAGAGGATTTGCTTATGACTCGAGGGACTAGGAGTCGAAGCTGGATTACAACAAAAAGAGCTGAAACGGCTTGCCCAGAAGCGAGGAGCATAAGACAAAGGCACGTAGGGGATCTGGTAAAGGAACAAAGACTAAGAACACCACATCCTGTGGCAACGTCTTTGTGACCTACATCCTGTCGACCTCCCAGCAGCTACATTTATGTCAGTATTATCTATCTAATGTCCCTTCTCTATTTCGACATATTCCCGTATTAGATTGTTGTCATAAGACGAAAATCTATTGTTAACTGATATACCTCTGGGATAAAAGAGGGGGCGGATATCACCTTAAAGATTGGTAAATTAACAAAACTCCTTCCCTATTTCCCATTTTCTATATAGTTAGAGTGACTAAAGGATATGATTTAAATAGTTCGGTAAGCCTGATGACTTATTTTTATTATACTAGCATATTCATACTCTTCCACCCTCTCCATTTCACCGACTATATCCATATGAAATAGACAAGAATTATTTTTTTCTAAACAGGTCCTGATTAGTATGACACCTGCAGGACGGGAGAAAGTGTATACAATGATTCATTTTCATTTCTCCGAGCATCCTGGCGACATTTAGTGACAGTATATGACTGCTATTATTCGTTATGGTAGAAATACCAGCATGATTCCTATAATTCGATCTTACTTAACAAGGAGGTGCAAATATTCTTGGTATATTGGCAATTTAGTAAAATAGAATAGGGAGGGAAACATGTTGAAAACGAAAAGAAAAAAAGTTTCATCACTCATTCTTACATCTATTCTCATACCATCATTGCTACTTACTACAGGTTTTAATTCTTCAACCTCATCTTCTGCTGCTTCCTCAGAATCCATCCATAGTTCAGCAAAATCTACAATAGTTCAAAATAGCAGTAACAAAATCTCCAAAGATCTTCAAAATAAATTTAAAGATGATGTTAAAGTTACTTTTTTAATCAAACTTAAAGAACAGGTAGATACAGCCAAGGTTGCTAAAGAAGCTACTTCAGCTGCAAAGAAGCAAAAGCTCTCATCAGCTAAAACGACCCTGTCTAAACGATCTTCCATCGTCACAAATCTTCGGGCAACAGCTGAAGAAACTCAGCATGAGCTGAATAACTTTTTAGAGAAACAAGAGAAAGCCGGTAACGTTAAGGATATCCAGTCCTTTTACATCGTAAACGGTATGGCAGTTACGGCCACAAAAGAAGTGATGGAACAAATTGCGACATTTCCAGAAGTTGATAAACTACTACCGAATGAAACAATTCAACTTATACAACCAGTTAAACAGTCAAAAGCGGAAAAACCATTAATTGAATCCGATAAAAAGGAGACTTCCTCCAAAGTAAAAACGAAGGCAGAAACCTCCTCTATCGAGTGGAATATCGAAAAAATTAGTGCTCCACAAACTTGGGAGATGGGAATTGATGGTGCTGGAACAGTCGTAGCTAGCATTGACACAGGCGCACAATGGGATCACCCATCTTTAAAAACAAAATATCGCGGCTACAACCCGGCTAATCCTGATAATCCTAATCATGAGTTCAGCTGGTTTGATGCTACTTCGACAAACAACCCCGAAGCATTTGATGATCACGGCCATGGTACCCATACAATCGGAACAATGGTTGGCTCAGAGCCAAATGGTTCAAACCAAATCGGTGTAGCTCCTGGCGCTAAATTCATTGCGGTTAAAGCCCTTTCTGCATCTGGCGGTGGCACTAATGTTGATTTACTAGAAGCTGGTGAGTGGGTTTTAGCTCCTAAAGATGCAAATGGTACTCCACACCCTGAATATGCACCTGATGTCGTAAACAATTCATGGGGTGGCGGACCAGGCTTAGATGAATGGTTCCGACCAATGGTTCAGGCATGGAAAAATGCAGATATCTTCCCTGAATTTTCTGCCGGAAATGACGGAGGAGGAGCAGGAACTATAGCCGCTCCATCCAATTATCCTGAATCTTACGCAACTGCCGCAACAGATATCAATAATGCTTTGGCAAGCTTTTCTTCAAGGGGACCTTCTCCATATGGTGGAGAAATGAAACCAAATATAGCAGCACCAGGTGTAAATATTCGTTCTGCGGTACCTGGAAACGGGTATGATTCCTGGAATGGCACATCAATGGCCGGACCTCATGTGTCCGCAGTAGTTGCCCTGCTTAGACAAGCTGATTCGAGCTTAACTGTTGATCAAATGGAAGAGATTATGAACTTAACAGCAACACCATTAACTGACAGCGCTTATCCAGAGTCACCTAATTTTGGATATGGTCATGGTTTGGTAAATGCTTTCGATGCTGTCTCTTCAGTTGTAAGTGGTTTAGGAAAAATTAAAGGAACTGTCTCTAAAGAAGGTGACGACACAGAGGCACCTGATATTGAGACTGAACCTGTTACCACTTCTTATAAAGAAATGGATCTTACTCTTAACGCAACCGCTGAAGATGATATTTCAGTGACATCGGTTATTTTAAAATATAAAAAAGCTGATGGAAGCTGGGCAGAAGTAAACGGTGAACGTGTCACTGGAGATCATAAATCCGGTGAATACGAAGCAACAATTCCTGGTGCTGATTTAACCGGAGATTCAACAGAATACAAATTTATCGCCTATGATTTTGGAGGTAATTCAAAAGAGACGGGTGCTCATACAGTTACGTTACTTCCGGGTATTACAGTTGGATATGAAACGGATTTTGAACATAATCCGGTAGGATGGACATCGTATGGCACAAATAATTCTTGGGAATGGGGAGTACCAACAACTGGCCCTGGAGCTGCATTCTCAGGTGAAAAATTATATGCAACCAACCTGACAGGAAATTATGCAAATAGCTCTAATATGAGCTTAGAAATGCCGCCAATCGATCTTTCTGAGGGAGCCAGCTACTTGCAATTCAAACATTGGTATGAATTGGAAAGAAACTACGATTTTGGGCATGTATTTATATCAACGGATGGTACCAACTGGACACAGGCAGCGCGTTTCAATAATACATCCGGAGGTTGGATTGATGGGGAAGTAGATTTAAGCGAATACGCAGGACAACGTATCTACATTTCCTTTAACGTCACAAGTGATAGTTCTATCCCAAAAGCTGGATGGTATTTGGATGATATCAAATTATCAGCAGTGCCAATCCAACCGGCTAAAAAAGCTAAACTTGGTGTGACAAAAGAAACAGATTCCAGCAAAAAAGCAGCAAAAGAAAAAGTAGATCCAGCAAAAATCAAACCAGCAACTGAAAAAGAAAGCCCAAAAGCTGATAAACCTGATAATGAACAACCAGCACCAATGCTATTGCCAATCCAAGCTCATGTAACCGTCCTTGAAACGGGACGTTCTGTTTACACAAATCCACAGGATGGTTCCTATGAGTTAACCCATGCAACCGGAGACTACACTGTAAAAGCGGAAACCTATGGATTCCAATCCCAAACACAAAGAGTAAGTGTTGTAGATGAGGGAATAGCTACTGCTAACTTTACATTACAGGAAATCCCTAAAGGGACAGTCAGCGGTACGCTTACCAATAAAGTTACAGGCAATCCAGTTGCTGGCGCCACAGTTTATCTCGTGGAAGATGCTGCAGTCGTTCCAGTGACAACGAATGGAGATGGAGAATATTCGATTACTGCATATGAAGGTACCTACACACTTAAATTTGTTGCACCATCTTACTACAGCTCTGAAACAACCGTTACAATTGATGAAGGAGAACCAGTAGTTAAAGATATAGAGTTACGCCCATTCATTGGCTATGCCGGAGAGATTAAATATGATGACGGTACGGCTGAAAACGCCAGAGCCTGGAATGCTTCAGGCAATAGCTGGGCTGTTAAAATGTCATTAAGTGAAAGTGAAGATCAAGCTCTTGTAACTGGTGCACTCCTTCGCTTCTGGGATACTACATTTCCAACCCCAGGCGGAACTGATTTCCAAGTATCCGTTTATGACACCAGTGGTGCCAATGGCAGCCCAGGCAATAAGTTAGCCGGACCTTTCAACAAAACAGCTTTACGTGATGGTACCTGGACACATGTTGACCTTTCCGAACATAACATCATGGTAGAAGGTGACTTCTTCATTGTCTATACTCAACCAAATGCAAATCCAAATGCACCTGGCTTGGCAACTGACGAAGATGGGCCAAATGCCAAACGCAGCTGGCAAAGTGTAAGCGGAGCATGGTCTCAATCACCGGAGGCTGAAGGAAACTACATGATCCGTGCGACCGTCAACTATGAATTACAAGTACCATCCATCACTTCACCTAAAGATGGATCGTTTACGAATAAAAAGTCTGTTACAGTTGAGGGTAAATCTTCTCCTGAAACAACGATTGATTTATTCAATGACGGTGAAAAAACTGCTACCACAGAATCAAACGCAAGCGGCGACTTCTCTGTTGCTGTTGAATTGAATAATGGTGTAAATACACTGACTGCGAAAGCAAAAACAGATGTCGGTTCAACAGACCCATCTGAACCAGTTACGATTACACTTGATCAGGATAAACCTGAACTGACTATTACTTCACCGACAGACGGTTCTAAAACAAATAAAGAAACCGTTACAGTTACAGGGACTATCACTGATGTCAATCTGGATTGGGTGAAAGTAAATGGTCAAACGGCAACTGTAAGCGACGGGAAATTCAGCAAGCGTATCCTTCTTGATGAAGGTATCAATGAAATTACTGTCCAAGCTAAGGACAAAGCAGGAAACAGTATTAAGAAAATTATCACACTTGATGCCAATTATACGGCACCTGAACTTTCCAACCTACTCCCTGCTGAGGACAAAGTATTGGAAAGCGGTGATTCTGTCAAAATCGAATTTGACAGTGAACCTGGACTAGACGCTACCTTCTCAATCCTAGCTCCAGTCACAAACGTTGGCGTATCAAATGCACTTGAGCTTCCAATGCGTGAAACATCTGAGGGACACTATGTCGGATACTATACTGCCACCAAAAACATCAAAGCAAACGGTGCAGCAGTACAAGTAACCGCAGAAGATGACTATGGTAATAAAACGATTGAAAGAGCGGAAGGATTGTTATATATAAACGCTCCGCAATAAAATTATGAAAGCACAAGTGCATGAGCACTTGTGCTTTCTTTTTTGGACAGTCCGAATTTCAGGTGGATTCTCTTACTATTTTTCAAATGGCAATCTTGGATTCTCATCTTGATAGATAGAATACCCAGATCCTACATTTTCCATTTCTGAGCATTTTTCATTATTGCATGCAAACTGATAAGTCTGCTTGTCAGTACGAACAAATACCCCAAAATAGTAAGGGAAGACTCCGCCATCAAATTTATTCATATCTGCATTGATTGCCATAATGTTTTCTTTAGTAGCTAATTTTTGATAGTCTGTACTTTCGACTGTATTTTGAACCATCTCACTAAGAATAATATCCTCTTCTGAATCACGTTCATACCATTGATTAACCAGAACCCACTTCCCTGCTATATATAGATTTATACCTAAGCTGATAATCAATAATATAAACACAATCTTATTCTTCATATGTATACACCCTTCTTTATCTAACTACGTTTCTCTGTCAAAACAAAAGAAACCGCTATCAAATTACCATACTGAAAGTCCTATTATTCCAACGATAGCGCATCATAGGAATCTATTAATAATCCGGATGTTTTGTAATATTGCTGAACCATATTTTCAATCGCCGCAGGGTATCCAAGACTCCCATTAAATTTGTTAACACTACACTATCAGCTGCTATTGTTTCTCTAACTTCCATTCATCTAAATCCCCCAATTCAATGAGAAATAGAATAAAATGATGACCATTAAATCTTTCGAACATATCTCAGTGTCATATAGTTTTCTTCCTCAATATTTCCATGTCCATTCTGCTCATTTTTGAAAACAAACCCTCTTGCTTCATAGAATGGTATTCCTTTTTGATTCCCCTTAGCCACAGAAACCCATTGTTCATTTGCCTGATATACTTCTTTTTGCTGCTTTGTAAGAACATTTAATAACCTTGTCCCAATTCCCTCATTACGTCTTTCAGGATTTAGGTATAAAACAAATACCTCCCCAGAAGTCTCACCAATCATTCCGCCCCCAATTGCCCCAATGACTTCATTATCTTCTATAGCCACGAAATACCCTCCCCAGTCCCTGCCTGTATCATTTACTTCCTTCAAAATTCTTTCATGATTATAAAACTCTTTTATCACTCTCTTAATATATTCTTCAGACCTTAAACCATTATACGTAGCCCAATATCCATCACTGCATACTTTCGAAATCCCCTCGGCATGGCTTGCATTCGCTTTTAGTATGTCAATCATCTTTCCATCCCCTCATTTTATTATCTATAAGATCCTTTGAAAGTTCACTTTCCCATACAGTTTTCAACAAAAAGACCATTAATCCTTCAAAAATCAATGTCATTAGCATTAATAGCAGTCCTACAATCGATGTTCATAAAAATCCAAATGAAAAATGGCTAATATAAAATGCCTGAAATGTACAAAATATGAAGAACACAAACTATAGAGACTACACAGGAGGTACATATGAACCAACTCTTAGAAAGTGCAAGGGCCATGCAAGATGAGTTAATCCAATATAGAAGAGAAATTCATCAAAATCCGGAAGTAGGCGATCATCTTCCTCAAACCACGAAATACGTGATGGATAAGTTAAAGGAATTCGGCTATGAACCAAAAGAAATCTGTGAAAGTGGGATTGTAGCACTGGCGGGGAAACCTGATGCAAAGAAAACATTTTTATTACGGGCCGATATGGACGCTCTTCCAATTAAAGAACAGACAGATTACCCGTTTAAATCAACAAACGGAAATATGCACGCCTGTGGGCATGATATGCACACAACTATGCTACTAGGGGCTGCCAAATTATTAAAACAATATGAGAATGAACTGGAAGGATCTGTTAAGCTCGTATTCCAGCCAAATGAAGAAGGCTTCAAG
Source organism: Bacillus sp. z26 (assembly GCF_058313635.1). Lineage (NCBI taxonomy): Bacteria > Bacillati > Bacillota > Bacilli > Caryophanales > Bacillaceae > Bacillus > Bacillus sp. z26. The sequence continues at coordinate 182,986 of NZ_JBZFQM010000005.1, read as the reverse complement.
GGTGCTAAATTAATGTTGAAGTCGGGAGTTTTAGAGAACCCAAAAGTCGATGCAGCAATGGCCTTACATGTACATTCCGGCACACCAACTAATACGATATTATATGGGCTTGGAACCGCAATCGCAGGTTGTACAATCTTTAGAATTACTGTAAAAGGTGTTGGATGTCATGGAGCTATGCCGGAAACAGGTGTTGATCCGATTAATATTGCAGCGCACATCTATACCTCTATCCATGAAATCATAGCAAGGGAAATCGCAGCAACCGAATCCGTAGTTATCACCATCGGAAAATTCCAAGCCGGAAGTACTCATAATGTGATTCCTGACCAGGCTATACTGGAGGGGACCATTCGTTATTTAAATGTAGATTTAGGAGATTTTATTTACAAAAGGTTAGAGAAAATAGTCACTTCAACAGGTGAAATGTTCAGGGGTGAAGCTAATATAGAGGTCGTTGCATCCGTTCCTCCATTAACGAACGATAAGAACTTAGCCAATCAATTGTCCTCTTATGTGAGTGATGTTGTCGGTAAACAATCTGTCATTTCTTTTGAGGGCGGAGGGATGGGTTCCGAAGATTTCGCTTCATATTGTTATCAAGTCCCTACCGTTTATTTTTTACTGGGAGCGGGCACAAAAGATGAAGACCCTCATTATGGACTTCCGATGCATCATCCACAGGTAATTTTTAATGAAGAAATCCTACCAACCGGTGCAGCCATACATGCCCATACGGCAATGATGTGGTTAAAAGCAAATCAATAGAGAAGCAGTAAGAGTGTGGCAAAGTTCTTTAAAGGATGCCACACTCTTTTAAATCTATTGTTGTTTATAATTATAAAGACTTTTTAAATATAGCTGTCAAAAAACCTTCCTCAGTAAATACATCATTCGATGAATCCATTTGTCTCATGTTTCTTATTTCAATTTCCTTAAAATCTTTAAAGATGTCCCTTAATTTTTGCTCCGTAAACCCCAAACCTCCTTTTAGGCTCCATAATCTATACACATCCCAATCGGTTATATCTGATCCGCCATACTTCCCATTTTCAAGAAAACAGGTAATACCTAACAAACCATCTGTTTTTAGAGCTCTTTTTATTAAATTGATATAACTAATCCTGCGATGAGGTGCTATATGATGAAAGCATCCTGAATCAAACACGATATCATAGCTTCCTTCATCAATAGCTAAATCAAATATATTATTATGTATAAAGTTGATTGCCAAACCACTCTCTTTCGCTCGTTCTCTTCCCCACTTCAGACTTTCTTCTGATGAATCAACGGCATCAACATGACAACCTTTTTCTGCAAAAAATACTGCATTTCGACCAGGACCACATCCCAATTCGAGCACTTTGCTCTCCGAAACAAATAAGCCCTTTTTGAAATACTCCAATAAGTTTTCATCAGGCCGATTAGAAAAAAAAGGGACATTCCGGTTACGATCCAAGTAAAATTGATCCCAGTCAAACCCGGTTTGTTCTTTTAATAATTGATCCATCATCATCAGCAAATCCTCATGACTATAAAGAGCTTCCATACTTAAACCTTCCTCTCCAAATTGATCCACGCTTCCCTAATTACCATTTTATAACAAACGATATATTCAGATTACATTACTATTAGATTAATTTGGTATGAACATTCACCTGTACGGCGCCTAATATAATATAAATGTTCACAAGCTATATTGAGACATTTAACATATATTAAGTTCCCAGGTTAACCGCAACCACTTCTTTAAATAAATTTGGTTATGACAAAAAGTCCATGATTATCATGGACTCGTAGATTATGCCAGAGCACCCTCTGGATTATAGGCGGATATATCGATATCCGTTTCCTCTCCAACGATCAGTTTTGCGAGCTGAGAAGCGATAAATGGACCCATCGTCAAACCTGAGGCACCCAAGCCATTTATGACATAAAGATTATGGTGATTTGGCATGCGGCCAAATACAGGAAGGAAACCTGGCGTAAAAGGTCTGAAGCCGACCCTTGTTTCAGTCAAGCTTGCATCCGCAAGATCGGGAGCAAGCTGAATGGCTTTACTCAGCACTTCTTGGACGCCTCCTGCCGTTATTCTGATATCCATTTTTTCATCGTTTTCATGCGTAGCACCAACTATTATTCTTCCATCTGGAAAAGCAAGCAAATATTGATCATTCGGAGGAATGATTACTGGCCAATCATGTGTTTTGGCAGTATGAACCTGCAAATGACAAATCTGTGCTTTTTGGAAGCTGACTTCCATTCGATAGCCGAGTGGTTCTAGCAATTGTCCAGCCCAAGCGCCTGCAGTAACTACGACTTTTTCCGGTATCCATTCTTCATTGCCGGCTGTCACAACGATTTGCCCTGCTTCCAAAGAAAGCTGTGCTTCAGCTGATACGAAACGGGCGCCGTATTTTCTGGCTGCTCGTTGCAAGGCATTTCGTAAAGCCCGGCCATCGACGCGAGCAGCACCGCTGACATGCACAGCTCCATATCCCTCCGCAAGTAAAGGAAATAACTGGCGTGCTTCGTTTTCGTTAAAACGGGTTATCTTACCCATCTCCGGTGCATCCGTTCTGCGCTTTTCAGCACGTTGCTGCATTGCATCCAGTTTTTTGAGATCCTCATGCAGGCTCAACGCACCTACACGTTCATAACCCGTCTCAGTTTCTCCATCACGACGGAGTTCCTCAATGATTTCTGGATAATAACGAGCACCGCCTTTCGCCAGCTGGTACCAATCTTTATTTCGCCGCTGGGACAGCCATGGACAAACGATCCCTGCTGCAGCATCTGTCGCTTGCCCTTTATCAAAGCGATCGATCACTGTTACTTTTAAGCCCCGCTTCGCAAGCTTATATGCGGTAACCGATCCTGCTATACCTGATCCGATTATTGTTATATGCATATCGAACATCCTTTTCTTCGTTTAGCTACAATATACCAAATATACCATAGCATATCGGTCATTTTTCAGTATTATAATCGAATGAGACAAAGTAAAAGTGAGAAGGAAAAATAAAAAGTCCAGTATGGAATGGCAATTCCTTTATATGGACAAGGCAGCCAGCTTGCATAAAAAAACCTCTCATCTGAGAGGTTTTTTATTCATTCAATTAAAGCAAATACTAAGCGCTTCGATTATTACTCGGCTTTTGTCGGAACCCAGCCTTTTGTCTGCAGAATGATGTTCCAAAGCGGATCTGGAATACCGTGTTGATCTTCACGGGCAGGATCGATCAGGCGGATGATTTCGTCTTCGCGTCCTTCTTTGAGCTTTGTGACGAATTCCGGATCAATTAATAATTCACGTCCCATAGCAATCAATGGTACTCCCGTGGCTTTGGCTGCAGCTACGTCTTCGGCAGAGTACAAGGATCCGACACCGATTAAAGGTAGTCTGTCATTGATGCGTTCCTTGATCAGGTCAATCCGTTTGGCATTCGTATCCGCACCGCGGCGCGCTGTGGAATGGAAGTCCATCAAAGATACATGCAGGTAATCCAATGGTTTTTCTACTAGAGCATCAATCAGCTCAAGTGTTTCTTTCATCGTTAATCCCGGAGTTTCCGGTTCCTCAGGAGAGAAGCGGTACCCAACGATGAAGTCTTTGGAGCCATGTTTTTCAACAGCATTTCTGACTGAGTCAATGACAGCCAATGGGAAACGCAAACGCTCGCCCCATTCATCTTCACGACGATTGGAGAATGGAGAATAGAACTGCTGAATAATATAGCCGTTTGCACCATGAATTTCGACGCCATCAAAGCCGGCTTCAATAGCACGACGAGTTGCTTCGCCAAAATCATCAACGATTTGCTGTACTTCTGCAGTTTTTAATGCGCGTGGTGTAGCTGCGCCTTCTTTTTCTACAGCGCTTGGAGCAACCACATCCCCATTCGGTACAAGATCAGTTAATGCTTCCCGTCCGCCATGGTGAAGCTGGATGATCGCTTTAGCTCCTTCAGCCTTTATTGTATCTACTAGTTTCTTTAGACCTGCTATATCTGTATCGCGTACAATGGATGGCTGTCCGGGGAACGCCTTTCCGCTATCGGATACATTGGTTGCAGCAGTGATGACCAAGCCGATCTCCTTGGAACGCTGTGCGATGTATTCAAGTTCCTGATCGGAAATCGTACCATCAGGATTAGAAGAGTAATGTGTCATTGGAGCAAGTACGAACCGATTTTTCAACGTAACGCCATTTGGCAGTGTTAAGCTTTCGAAAAGAGATGTATATTTTTCATTCATTGGAATCTATTCCTCCTCTATATGAACCTTATTCTAGTGAGTTGTGAAAAAGGTAGCAAACAAAACGCTCATTCGTAAGTAAGTGATGATTAGTAACATACTGACATGAAAGAAGTTCATCGCTGACTTGTTGGGTTTCAGCAGTGCTGTCATCCTTGTTGACAGATATCACCGAACTGATCCCCGTGATAAACAACAGAATTTTCCAAACCGGTACAATGAAGATTGCAGGTTTTTTTAAACAAAAATTTAGAACGATGATTACATTTATGATTGAGTTACAAGTTCCATAATGCCCTCCTTTTTATAATCCCTATAAAAAAGGCATTCAAACTGCTCATGATTATTCAACCAAAATTTAATCCTGAAAATTTAGTTATGTATTTGTAATAAATTTTACATCTTTTTCACCTAAATGATATTGATAATCGTTATCATTTGAATTATACTAATAGTAGAACACATCATAAATGCCATAGAACACAAATAAATCCCCCCTCTTTGCATAAAGGTCTCAAGGAAATAATCCTTGAGACCTTTAGCTATTTATCTTTTTCTAAACCCTATCATTTCCATATGTTTCTCGCCCTTTGTTATGATTGAATTATTACATGCTAAGGGGGTTTTTGTATGAATGAAAAAGTTCAGTTAGGTAAAACAGACTTACTTGTAAATCCGATTGGTCTTGGAACAAATGCTGTTGGAGGACATAATATCTACCCAAATCTCGATGAAGAAACAGGACGGGGAATCGTACGGACTGCCATCGACCATGGTGTGAATTTTATTGATACTGCCTATATTTATGGTCCGGAACGATCAGAGGAATTAATTGGAGAAATCGTTAGAGAAAAAGGCAATCGAGAAAACCTGGTTATTGCAACAAAAGGAGCTCATAAATTTGTAGAAAATGAAGTTATTTTTGATAACTCCCCTGAATTTCTAAAAAAAACTGTGGAAGATAGTCTGATTCGTTTGCGAACAGATTACATTGACCTCTTCTACATTCATTTCCCAGATCAAGATACTCCAAAGGATGAAGCAGTCGGCGCCTTAAAAGAACTGAAAGAAGCCGGAAAAATCCGTGCCATCGGTGTATCTAATTTTTCATTAGAACAATTAAAAGAAGCCAATAAAGACGGATACGTGGATGTGATTCAATCTGAATACAATCTATTTAAAAGAGATGCTGAAAAAGAGCTTCTTCCTTATACTGCTCAACACAATATTTCCTTTGTTCCATACTTCCCGCTTGCCTCTGGCCTATTAACCGGGAAATACACAAAGCATTCCACTATTGCTGACGGACGCTCCCGTAACCCATTATTCCAGGGAGAACTGTTTAATCAAAACCTAGCAAAGGTGGAGCAGCTTCGTAAAATCGCGAATAATAAAGATGTTCAAATTGCTCATCTCGTCCTTCAATGGTATTTGGCACAGGATTCGATTGATGTAGTCATTCCTGGAGCAAAACAGCCGGAACAAGTGATTGATAATCTTAAAACACTGGATGTTACATTATCTTCTGAAGAAATCCAACAAATCAGTTCAATATTCGAATAAGACACCAAAAACAGCCGCATTAATAGCTCAGCAACCCAATCTGACGGCGCGGACTTTATCATACAAAAGGATGGAGTATCATCGATGGCTCCTTCTTTCCAAATGAGTAAATGAAAGAACGATATCTGAATACTCGGTAAAAAGTTATCTTAAACTATATCTAAAAAAGGAGAGCGCTAAGCTAGCACTCTCCTTCTATCTTTTATTTTATCTTTGTATTTGATTGATTTTAGCAAGTGCCTGGTCTGTACTCCAGAAGACATTGTCTTCTCCAATCACATCCAGAATACCGCCTCTTTCAAATCGGCTGAGAACTCTGCGCTGTACACCACTAAAGATGATGGTTACACCCTCTTGTTTCTTTAATTCGCAGAATTCCATCATTGCTTGTACTCCTGAACCGTCAACGGAGGAAACACCGCGCATGGAAAGAATCATAATCCCTTGATTGATGTCTTCCAGTCGCTCTGTCAACGAGCTTACCGTTGCAAAGAAAATAGGCCCGGTAAGATAAACAACCCGTATATCATCATATGCCTGATCTAATTTTATTCCCTTGTCTTCTAATTTTTCTATATCCACTTTACTGATATTCATCTCTACGTCTGCACTGTTAATAACAAATAATATGGCAGATAGGGCAATTCCCGCAACAATAGCAACCGTTAAGTCAAACACTACAGTAGCAAGTAAGGTTAACATGAATTTAAAGATGGCCCCTTTGAATTTGTGAGAGAAGATATAGTGAATACTCTCCCATTCATTCATACGCCATGCTGTTACAATCAAAATACCCGCTAATGCGGACATCGGTATACTTGACATAATCGGGCTAAGGAGAAACATCGACAAAAGTAGACCAATTGCATGGAAAATTCCTGTCAATCTTGTTTGCATGCCGGCTTTAATCGCCACACTCGTACGGGCAATCGCAGCAGTAGCCGGAACGCCGCCAAAGAATGGAATAATCATGTTCCCGATTCCCTGTGCAACCAGTTCCCGATCTCCATTCATTTTTTCTCCAACCATACGACCGGCAGATGCTCCGCATAATAAACTTTCAATCATTCCTAAAGCCGCAATACTGATTGCCGGCCAAATTAATGGCTCTATTTTAGTGAGTGATAAATCCCCAAACATGAGTCGGTTTTCTGGGAAAAAAGTTTTTGGTATATCTCCTACCACTGCAACCGGTAATTTTAAAAAGGTATTGATGATTAGAACAAGCAATAAGGCTGCTAAGGAAGATGGAATAATCGCATTCCATTTTTTTGGCCAGAAGATCATCGTGACAACGGTAATGATTCCAATCAACACCGTGGCAAAATCAGGATGGAAACCATTCTCTATGTAAGAAATGATTTGACCAATTGGATTCTCTCCGCTCGATTCAACCCCAAAAAAGTTATCTACTTGTCCCATTGCGATTATAATGGCAATCCCTGATGTAAAACCCGTGATAACTGGCATCGGTATAATAGAAACAACACGGCCAAATTTCAGTAGACCAGCAATCACCAATAAGATACCAGCCAACAAACAGGCAATAAATACTCCATCCAGACCATACTGGGCAACAACTGCTATCAATATAGCAGACATCGCTCCTGTAGGTCCTGATATTTGATAGGATGCACCTGATAGCATACTGATAATTAAGCCTGCTAAAATCGCTGTAATTAATCCGGCAGCTGCATCTGCTCCACTGCTAACGCCGAACGCGAGGGATAAAGGCAGCGCAACAGCGGTAACTGTAATACCTGCCATAATATCTTTACGAAGCTTTGCCGAATTATATCCGGCAAATTCATTATGCAAATCTAGAATATATTGTTTAAACATGCCAATTCTTCTTTCCATACGTAATATGATAATAATTGCAACCTTATCATTATACTGACCTCAGAAATTGAAATCTATATACAATCAATTCCAATTATGACCTATAGGACGATGTATGTTTATTATCCCATTGCAATCTTTTAATTTATGCTTTTGGGAGATTTTCTCTCTCTCTAAACCTGTACCTCTCTTTCCATATCTATTCAATCTCAAACAACAAACCAAAACTTTTAAATAGAAAAACCTGTGAAAACTTTGTAAAATATTGTAGAATTAACTTTTAATACCAATAGAAAGAGTGGGTTACTCTGCAAAAAAAAGTATTCAAATGGCAAATTGGTCACCGATTCTTCTGGAGTTTACTATCCATCGGATTAATATGGATCTGTTTAAACTTAGCATCCCTTTTTTATGTAAAGAGTGAATTTGTTTCTTCAAACGAAACAATGGAACAACTAGAAGCCATGAACGAACATGTATTAGTTCTCTATCAATCTTTAATCGATCAAGAGACCGGGCAGCGAGGATATAGTTTATCTAAAAATGATGCCTTTCTTGAACCATTTTATGCTGGAACTGAGACATTTCAACAAACTTCTGAAAAACTCAAAGAAGATATAACCATTTTTCCAAGCGTAAGTAAATCTGTTACTGCTTTGATGACTAGCGGAGAAAAATGGAATAGTGAGTATGGGAATGTTCAAATTAAGATCATAGAAGATAATAAATTGATTTCAAAAGAAGTACTTGATAATAGTAAAATGGCATTTGATAACATACGGATCCATTATAAAGAGGTAACGAATGAAATCAGACTGTTAAAATCAAAAATGGAAGAGCGTTCACAAAACAGGGTAATGATTATTCTAACCGTTTTTTGTTTTGGAATTCTGCTCATGCTAGTACTTGCTGTTTTCTATATCATTTGGCATTTAACCAATTTAGTTCAGCCAATTGTTGAATTAGAGCAAAGTGTTACATCCTATTCCAATAAGGACTTTACAGTTAAAGTCCCAGAATATCATAAAGATGATGAATTGGGCCGTTTAATCATCGGTATCGAGCACATGCGTACTGAACTGAAAGAAAAATTTTTCACGCTTGAATCTATTGCCTATAAGGATGGATTAACAGGTATCAATAACAGAAGAACGGCAGATTACTACTTAACGAAATTTATAGAAAAGGCCCCAATGGAAAATGATTTAAGTATTATATTAATAGATATCGATCATTTCAAGAATTTTAACGATAAATACGGACATTTAGAGGGAGATCGGGTATTGAAGCATATTGCATCTGTTCTCGAGAAGAATGTAAAAACCTTTGATGTACTTGCCCGTTTTGGTGGTGAGGAATTTATTCTCATTTTGCCTAAAACCAAATATCCGTGTGCATTGAATGTCGCTGAGCGCTTACGAAAAGCGATAGAAATGGAGCCTCTTGGTACGTATCAAATCAGAGCAAGTTTTGGTGTAACCACCTTTGAAAAAGGGGACACCTATACTTCTTTTATTCATAAAGCAGATAAGGCCCTGTATAAGGCTAAAGCAAATGGAAGAAATCAAGTTGAACTCAAACTTACAAATATCGAAGCACAAAGCCAGAATTAATGGTTGAGTGCTTTTTCTATTTTCAACAGAAAATGGCTATCATGATTTCCAACATTCCAATGATTCCGAAGATCGGTTGCCCAGCCATTGCCTATTCCATTCAAAAGGAATAATAATAGGCCTGGTATAAACCAGCTATTTATAAAAGGAATAGGATTCAAAAATGATAATGACATCTGCATCATATCCATTTCAGGATACACAGCACCAAGCATCATGGTACCCCCCAGCTAAAGCTCCAAAAGAAACAAATGCCAGCAATAGAGCAAGAAGCAGACGAATGTACGTACTCAACATCTTCACCATCTCTTCTTAAAATAACCTATTATCTTTAAACAAAAAAGCACTGCATAATGAGAAATTTCCTAAAATGCAGTGCTCTAATCTTTAATTCTATGGTTTTCTTTATTAAACAGTTTCAATTTATCTTTAAAGGCAGATTTATTCATATTTTAATGGAATCTACTGTTCCTTCACACAATCATGGTTAGCCTATACTTGCCTATGGCTATCGAGCATTATAATCCTGAAACAAACTCTTTGAATGTAAGAGTAATTTTAACGGATCATATCTGTACCATATTTAGCTATCCGTTTTTATAGGATTCAAACGGATGATTCTATCGTCTTTGTCAGATGGATTGCCTCTGCCATCCCGATTATTTGTCATCATATACAAGGACCCATCCGGTGCTTCAATGATATTTCTGATTCTCCCGTACTTTTCTTTAAAGAGAGATTCGATTTTTTTTACCTGTTTGCCAGATTCATCAAGTTCTACCTTAAGCACCTGCATGCCTCGTAAATTGGCAACCAGTAATTGATTTTTCCATTCACCTTTCGAGACAAATGTCATTCCTGAAGGTGCCCATGTTTCAGTTGCACTTTGGGCAATAGGGGGTTGCATTCCCTCTTTTGCTTCATTTCCCTGAATAATCGGCCAGCCATAATTTTTCCCTGCCTCAATTAAGTTAATCTCATCATGTGCCGATTGGCCGTGTTCCGAACTGAATAAGTCTCCTGTTATAGGATGCCAGGCTAGTCCCTGCGGATTACGATGTCCGTAACTGTAAACAGGCGATTCGTCGATTGGATTATCATTCGGTATGGAACCATCTGTATGGATTCTGAAAATTTTCCCGCCCATACTTCTCTTATCCTGAGCTAAGTCAGGTTCATACCGGTCTCCTGCTGTAATATAAAGCATCCCGTCAGAACCTATCTTCATCCTCCCTCCATTATGATTCGTATCACCAACAATCCCATCCAGAATCACTTTATCAATACTAGCTTGATTGTCATCGACTACAAGACGAAGAACGCGGTTTTTGATTTTCCCATTATCTTCATAGGTGTGGTACGTATACATAAAGTGATTCGTTTGGAAATCAGGATCTAGCGCCAATCCAAGTAATCCTCCCTCTCCTTCACTAATGAAAGGTGCCGGTAAAGACAGAAGCGGCTTTTCCACTACTTTTCCATCACGAATTTCCCTAATTTGTCCGGGTCTTTCTGTAAAAAACATTCTCCCATCTTCAGCAATAACCATTTCCCATGGAACATTCAGGCCTTCAGCAACCACTTCAATATCATATGGTTGTTTTTCATTTGTATCTGTCTGCCTGACAACGGTATCATTCTCCTCCTCTTTTGAACAACCGAGTACGACCATGATGATTAAATAAGGCAGTAACAAACGAAATACTGTTCTCATATTAGCCTCCTTTTTTTACTTCGATCATTCTGAGATGTCATACGTGATGGATTTTTTGACCCTGTTTTTTCAGGGCGATTAGGCGGATATCCATGTGTGTTTCGATTTGCTTTCCTTTCGTCCGTAAAATCTGACCACTCCAGTACACTATTCAATTCATTGGCATGAAAAACAACGCAGCGGAGCTATGGTTTTGTTAAATTTTATCATAATCCTCTCTTACAACTAAACTATCAGGAAAGATAGGACCAATTGAGTTATAGAATAACTTGAAAAATCCGAGTAAATTATCCATAATAGAATAACTTGGGAGGAAAAGAAAAAATGACTAATTCAGAAGCAAATATTACATTATTTCGTGCAGTTAATGACATAGGAAAAGAATATCCGGATATAAATCCACTTTTTATTTTCTTCGCTGAATATACGGTTTATTGCTTGATGCTAGTTCTGCTGTTTTACTGGTTAACTCGTAAAACAGAAAACAAATTAATGGTCGTAAGTGCCGTTATTTCTTTTTTTATCGCTGAAGTAACTGGTAAATTAATTGGATTGGTCTATTCACATCATCAACCATTTGCCGTTTGGTCCAATGTAAACAAGTTAATAGAAAAAGAGGTTGGAAACTCGTTTCCTAGTGACCATACGATCGTGTTCTTCTCGGTTTGTATATCTATTGCCCTCTTCCGCAGACGATTCTGGTATTTATGGGCAGCACTTGCACTTCTTCTTTCTATTTCCCGAATCTATGTAGGAGTCCATTATCCTGTTGATATTTTAGTAGGAGCTATTCTTGGATTTGTTTCTGCTATACTCGTCCATAAATTCGTTCCTAAACAGAAATGGATTAGACACTCAATTGCTCTATATGAAAAGGGAGAAAGTTATCTATTTGACCGAAATAAAAGCATTTAATTTAAAATCACCAACATGAATGGCCACCGACAATGTCGGTGGCTTTTTATTTATAGAACTACGTATCTTATCAAAATAGACTATGTTAAGGTGTAATTATCCGAAAATTACATTTATTAAGGAAAATTTATTCCCTGGGAGGTAGATTATATGAAGAATAAAAAATACCGTAAAGTGAACTATAACGAGGGGAATACTGCTAAATAAAAATGCGTTTCTCCACATTTGAAAGGGGAAATCCGGTTGAATCAATCTTTGTTAATTATTGATGCACAACAAGAATTAATAGATGGGAATCAAGAAGTTAGTGCTGTTTTTATGAAAAACAGACTTATAAGGAATATTAATTTAGTAATTGATAAAGCAAGGGAATTAAATATTCCGATTATTTTTGTAAGGGATCTAGATGTTGCTGGGGGTAAAGGTAAAGGATTTCAAATTCATGAAGAAATTCGGGTACCTGTGGATGCAAAATTCTTCGATAAGACGGCAACAAATACCTTTCATGGGACTGGCCTTTTAAATCATTTACACTCTAAAGGAATAGAACATATTGTTATAATGGGCTGCGAGACACAACACTGCATTGATAGTGCGGTGAGAACAGCCACTATCAATGGATTCGATATTACATTAGTTGGGGATGGTCATTCTACAGCCGGCAATACGGTTTTAACCCCGGAACAAATCATCCAACACCATAATGAAACTCTTCATGGGCATTACAATGTTGAACATTTTTCAATTGTGAGAGATGCGGTTGAAGACCTATTTCATCCGAATCATGATTCATATCGATAAATTTATAGAAGTATGACAGAAATTTCCTCATCTTTCAAACAGATGGGGATATTTTTGTAAACTATAAACTCATTTTGTTTTAAAAAAATATGTAGGTAAGAAACTCATTTCAGAAGCAACATTATTATCATAAATTGGCCTCCTCGATAATAAGATATTCTTGTATCAAAAAAATCTTCGAAAGCAGGGATGTATATGTTGGCTTCTAAGATAAAAAAACCCTCTATTCTAATAGGTATTGTGATGGCCGTACTTCTACTTTTCTCAGCCTTCTTTGGTCCAGTACATATTGGTGGAGCACAATCGGAAAGTCAAGAAACAACGCCTATTCAATAAAATTAACAAGCAGTCTATATAAATTGGGCAGAACAACACCAAAGGGTTTCGATACCTCCGGCTTCACACAATATGTATTTTAAAAAGCGCGGCAAAAAAATGCCGCGTACCAGTGCAGATCAGTTAAACCCGGCGATTTAGTTTTATAGAAAACAAAATTTATTGGTGCTTCATCAAAAGGAGTTTGAACCCGAGAAATGAATCTTGATTATTGGAAGAAACACTGTGCAGGAGCAAAACAAGTAGGTAAGTAAAGATAAAATGGCAAGAACAAAACTCTTTTTCTATATGGAAAAGAGTTTTGTTCTTGATAGATTATAATACTTCACAATGATACCTCGACTATTATATTTAACAAAATTAAGGTATCCATAAACCTAAACGACTTTTAAGATATCCCCCAACCTTTAAATATTACATTTTCAGCTTTACTTTTACCCATTCACGGACACTATTGATAAACCATATATTTGAGGACTTTTCCAGTTCTTGAATGGTAATGTCTTTTTCCGTAATTTCTTCGCTTTTTAATAAATATTCTCGAAAAGTACCTTCTAATAATCCACAATCCGTACTAGGTGTATATAGCTGTCCACCCATTTCCACCACAATATTACCATTTGTAAATTCGGTGATTTCACCATTTTCATTCCAAAGGAGAACATCAAAATACTCCGGATATACCTCCTTCATCTCTTTATGAACAGCTCGGTTCGTTGTTTTATGATATAGAAAAATATCGTCCTTTAAAATTGGTTTTTTAGCCAATATGACCTCTGCTGGTAATGGTATTCGTTCCATTTTATGAAACTCAATTGTCAGATTGCATAACCGATCCGCCAGCACTCTAACTTTATATTCACCTTCTGGATAGTTTTCGGATTCTTTCAAAAGAGTGTCCCTGACTTTATCTTTCGTAAACTTATATCCAAAATACTCAGCTGAACGCTCCATGCGATTTAAATGCTCGTCAAGTAAAAAATAGACGCCATCAATCAACCGAATTGATTCTAGCAACTCAAATACAGTCTGTTTCGTCTCCAACACTTTAGCTTTAGTAAGGACTTCTTCATATTCATCCTCAGCTGTCGAATCCCAAGTGATTCCACCGCCAACACCATATTGAGCAACACCTGTTGGATGATGAATAATCGCTGTGCGAATTGGTACATTAAAAACCGCTTCTCCACCAGGATTTACATAGCCAATGGCACCACAATAAACCTCCCTGGGACTGTTCTCAAGCTCAGCAATTACTTCCATTGTTTTCACTTTCGGGGCTCCCGTAATGGATCCACATGGAAAAAGAGCACGAAAGATATCCACAAGCTTTGTATCAGCTTCCAATTCGGCAGTCACAGTGGATGTCATCTGATGAACAGTCGGATATTTTTCAATTTCAAATAGTTTTGGCACCTTAACAGTCCCAGTCTTGGCAATTCTACCAAGATCATTTCTTAACAAATCTACAATCATGACATTTTCAGCGCGATTTTTCTCAGAGGAGGCCAGCCGTTCAACATGCACCTGATCCTCTTCTAACGTCCTTCCACGCTTAATCGTGCCTTTCATCGGCTTGGTGGTTATTTTTCGATCCTTAATTTGAAAAAATAATTCTGGTGAAGCAGAAACAATCGCATAGTCCCCAATATCCAGATAAGCAGAATAGTTGGAGGACTGCGCCTTTGCGAGTTTTTTGAAAAAACTCCTGCTATCCCCGGTAAATTGCGAATTCATTCGAATAGTATAATTCACTTGATAGGTATCACCTTGTTCGATTCTTTCCCGTATAGTCTTTATAGCCTGATCATATTCCTCCCTGCTTACTGAAGGCTGCCAATTTGTTAAGGCATATTCCCCATTCGCATCAATTTCCTTTTCACTCGCCTCATTATAAATTCCAAACCAGAGCAAGGGCATTTTGGAACCGTTAGTGATTTTAAATGAAGAATCGAATGCTGGTGCTGCTTCATAGGAAAGGTATCCTGCTGCATAGTATCCTTTATCTACTGCATGTTGTATCTTTTCTAAACAAGAAACTACTTCATCAAGTTGATGTGTTTTAATAATATCCACTGGTTTTTGATATATTTTCTTGATGACTTGACCATCTGGATTAGCAAACTGAAAGGCCAGCATTAAACCGCCTCCCCAAAAAAGTTTTCCAAGAGCTTCAACCCATACTCAGTTAAAATCGCTTCTGGATGAAATTGAACACTCTCAATTGGATATTGCTTATGCCGCATTGCCATAATTTCTCCATCCTCACTTAAAGCACTTACCTCTAGACTTTCCGGTAGGTTGGCACGATTCACAACCAACGAATGGTATCTGGCAACTGTATAAGAAGTTGGCAATCCACGAAATATCGTCTGTCCATCATGTTGAATTTTAGAAATCTTCCCATGCTTTGGCTGACCTGCTTTAATAATGTTCCCTCCAAAATATTGGCCTATGACCTGGTGACCTAAACAAACACCCAGTATCGGAATTTGTTGATGGAATACCTCTAACACTTTCATACTGATTCCAGCTTCATTAGGATTACCAGGACCCGGGGAAAGCAGAATCGCTTCCGGCATGATTTTTTCTACTTCCTCAATTGTGCATTTGTCATTTCTAACAACATGAACATCATGTCCAAGTTGTTTAATATATTGGACTAAATTAAACGTAAACGAATCATAATTATCAATGACCAGAATCATACACTTAAGTCTCCATTTCAACTTCTTTTAAGCGTATTATAACTTGATTCCACCATTCAACTAGTGCCATTTTTATCCTATTAATAAATTTAAACCTTACCTTACACCAGCTTCCAATATGCTAAATGTACTTCGTTCGCAATCTATTTCACCCATCGCTCCAAGAGGAACTATACTCATTGGAGCCGTATGTCCAAAACTCATATTATAAAGAATTGGCAAATCGGGTAACTTTAACTCATCTCGCACCACCATCAGGATAGCTTCCTTATATTCGTCGTAATAGCAATCACCGTATGGCTTGGAAAATAACAAGCCTTTGGCATTTTGCAAAATTCCTTGTGCTCCATAATTGCGCAGCCAACCAATAAACAGCTCTGGACTGACTTTCACTTCTGAGGTCTCAAAAAATAAAAGTTTGTCCTTCCATTCTGCTTGCGCAGGCCACACTACAGTCCCTTTAAGCAATTCAAGTACCTCCATGCAACCACCCAACAATTGCCCCTTATGTATTCCTTCACCCTGTAAAACTTCATAACCAATATGAGGAACTGTCTTTCTTTTCCGTATCCAATTCTGCTGTTCCCATGGGATATATTCACTTGTCCATTCAGAAGGCGGCCCAATTTCGCCAATCGGTTCTCCCGAAAATAAAACCTTTTTTACCCAATGATTTGTATAATCAAAAGCCTCCACATTTTCTGCAAATTCAGCCAGAACCGATGGGCCATAATAACTCATCACACCAGCTTTATAACAAATAAAATGAGTGACGGTTGAATCAGAATAACCGAGGAAAATCTTTGGGTTCTTTTTGATGACCTCATAATCGATGTATGGCAGCATGCGAATACTATCATCCCCACCAATACACGAGAATATTCCCTTAATGAACGGATCTTGAAATGCATTCATCAAATCGCGTGCCCTCTCCTCCGGATGCTTATACACATATTCAGAACCCTTTAATGTATGCGCCAACTCCATAACTTCTAAGCCGAATTCCTCCAACCGCTTCTTTCCCACCTGATAACGCCAACGAATATCAGGGTCTCCCGCACCACCCCATGAAAGACTGACTGTAGCTATACGGTCTCCCCTACTCAACCGATTTGGTTTTTGCAACTCCATCCAACTCACCACTTTCTCGATTCTCCTCGTATTAGATAAAGTATAATGCAATATATACCAAATTTGATAATAATTATATAATCTTTGCCTTTGAATTTTGCAATTTATAAATCTTCATTAACTTAAAATTAGGATGTATTGGGGATGGTTGTGTTAAAGAAACTCTATTGGATTCTTTGATAGCTTCCTTATCGATAAAAAAAGCTCCCACAAAAATGGCAGCTTTCTAGAATACAATTATGTTGTATGAATCTCCGACTACTATTTTATCTTTTCAGGATTTTCCACAGCATTTCTTATACTTTTTTCCGCTTCCGCATGGACAGGGATCATTTCTGCCTGCTTTTATGATCACAGTTTGGCTCGAATTATCAGGTTGATGTTGGCCAGCCCACCAAGCAAGTTCTTCATGAATGTTTGTGATGGGTCGATAATCATTGGCATACATTGGATCATATTCTCTAAATTGTGCCTCCACATCATCGAGTGACATATGAAAGGCATCTACTTTCTTTTGAGCAAATATTTCTGCTATATCATCATATAGATTTCGAAAATTCAGTACCATACAGGAATCAATTAAAATGGTGTATATATATCCCGATTCATCTTCCAGCCCACCCTGCAGAAGATCATGGTAGTAATACTCTATCATTTCTATTGATATACGTTTTTGCAATACAAGTGATGTAATGGCCTGAATACCAGTAGCACGAATACTCTCATCCAGCGATAGATCATCAATTAATTCAAATAAGGCATCCAGTTCTGGTATTATGGGGCTATCCTCGTCCATGACTATTTCTCCCGTATATGTATCAGCAAGAATTCGACCTGCCGTTGTAACCATATAGTCATCATATAAATCCAATGCAAGATCATTCGGTAATTTTAATATTTCTAAAAATGGATAATATGCTTCCTTGGCACCTAACTGCCCTAATATAATAGAGGCATAAATATGGTCAAATCGATCCGGTTCATTTAAAAATAATTCTGGTTCCTGTCTAACAAGTTTTAAAATACCCATTAGTTCGGAAATAGCATCCTCACGATTCAATAACTGATCCAGCTCATCTTTTGGGTAGGTATCCCCTATATAACGAATCTTTTTTATTAATTCCTTAGTTGAAACAATTGGCATATCCATATCAACAGCACCTCCGTACCCTTCTTATATAACTAGTTTACCAAACTCCCTGACAGCTCCTCTACTCGCAAACGATCCGAAAAATTGTTAAAATTAACAAAATAACAGTATATAGTATCTATTATATTGTTTTTCACCAAGGGAGTGTCATAATGAATAAACATTGGATAAAGGTTTTTATAGGAGCTTTCTTTGAAGTCATTTGGGTAAGCGGCCTTAAAAATGCAGATACAATTGGGATGTGGCTGATTACACTTGCAGCTATTTGTATCAGCTTCTATATGATGATTGATGCAAGCCGCCATCTACCAGTTGGTACGGTATACGCTGTATTTGTTGGATTGGGTACGGTCGGTACTGTTGTTGCAGAAATCATTTTTTTTGGAGAACCATTAATGATAGAGAAAATGATGTTAATTCTTCTCTTATTAATAGGTGTCATCGGATTGAAAATGGTGACCGATGAGGACAGTTCCAAGAAGGAGGCTAACCTCTAATGGCTTGGTTCGCTCTAATCGTCGCTGGTTTTTTAGAAATTTTCGGTGTAGGTATGATTAATAGACTGAATAAAAATAGAGATTTCTTATCTCTTCTTCTTTTAATTATCGGATTTTCCGGCAGTTTTTTCTGCCTATCATTCGCAATGAAGACACTTCCCATGGGAACAGCCTATGCAGTGTGGACGGGAATTGGCGCTTCTGGCGGTGCATTAATTGGTATGTTTTTATTTGGAGAAGCTAGAAGTTTAAAGCGTGTTTTTTTCATATTGCTCATTTTAATTTCAGCGATTGGCTTAAAATTAATATCATAATGAGAACACAAAGAGAGTCTGCCTAAATATAATAGGACAGACTCTCTTTACTAGTTTAAAATATATCTTTTTATTACCATTAGTAATAAATATATGCAAAACGCTTACAAGGATTTTTTTCAATTTATTCGAAATATTTATCTAAAAAATACCAGACTCTAGTAAACAACTTGCTTAGCACGGCTTTTTTGATTACTTATCCAACCATTCCATGATGATCTCTTGAAACTTCCCATAAAAGGCAGTGCTCATTAAGGCAGGATCCTCATTTAATGAAGCGATCATATTTTTAACCAAATAATGTCGCGGGGCTTTATTATGCAATAGTTCATCTTGCAGAAATTCAATTATTTGCAACTTTTCCGCGCGATACTCAGCTTCAAAAACCTCTTTTTCAAGGTAAGTTTTCAGTTTGTTAACGGATTGGATTAAATCGTAGCAAAAATCCCTATTTCCCTTAGGGCCATCTGGAATAAACCGATTTAATACTTCCGGTTCGAGTAAAACAACATCATTTTTACTCACATCATCAACAATCGCCTTAATGCAATCAAAATAATACCGAATGGCTCTTTCCGTATCGTTATTTCCCTTTGCTATACTATAAAAATGTAAGTGATGTTGGATCATGGAGGAAAGAAGAATCGCACAATCTAACAAATATGGTTTCTTCTCCATCCCAAATATATCGACCAGACGATTATGAATCCAATTTAAATATAACCATCGCGTTTGTTTCAAATACTCTTTTAATTCGACATCGTTCGAAACCATTACATCCTCTATAAGAACAAATAATTGATTATGGGAATGTGATTTTCTTTGTATATGAAGTTGTTCTATAAAAATGTCTATATCACTTAGATTTTTTCCAATAATCAATTCATCCCGCTGTTGGTGATACTCCTCCAGGAACGAATCGTATACAGCTTTGAATAGTTCACTTTTAGACGGAAAGTAATTATAAAAAGTTCCTCTGGAAATACCGCTATCTTCCAAAATTTCTTGAATAGATGTATTTCTATAGCCTTTTTCAATGAATAGCTTTTTCGCATGATTAATGACTTGCTTTTTTCTTACGTTCATGACAACTCAATCCATTCCTAATGACTTCAGTTATTTGAGTGTATATTAGCTCAAATCTTGGGTAAATACAAATTTATATATACTGAATTTTTTTAATTGCCAAATGAGGGGAATGGGAGTAATATATTCAACATGGATTTAGAGTCTAAAAATTAAACACATAGTATAAAAAAGGGAGAGAAGTACATGACAGCAATTGAAAGACAACAAGTGCGTCCTAATTATGGAATCATAGCTATTCTTTTAGCCGGTGCATTTGTATCTATATTGAACTCAACATTATTGAATGTTGCTTTACCGTCCATGATGGCAGATTTTAAAGTTGAGGCAACAACGATTCAGTGGCTAGCAACAGGTTATATGCTGATAAATGGCATTATCATTCCTACGACAGCCTACTTAATTCAAAAATACTCGGTTAGAAACTTATTTATAACCGCCATGATACTCTTTACAATCGGAACAGTTTTTTCTGGTTTTGCACCAAGTTTCGCATTGTTATTAGTTGGAAGAATGATTCAGGCAGCAGGTTCTGCTATTATGATGCCACTCTTAATGAATGTTCTTTTAACGAGCTTCCCAATTGAAAAACGCGGTGGTGCGATGGGGATCTTAGGACTTGTTATGATTTTTGCACCTGCTATTGGTCCTACATTATCAGGCTGGATTATTGAACATTATGAATGGAGATTTCTGTTCTATATGATCATTCCTTTCGCCGTTATTGTTTTACTGCTTTCAATCTTTAAATTAAAAGATACGAAAGAAAGAAATAACACTACATTAGACGTCTTATCCGTTATTTTTTCAAGCATCGGATTTGGAGGATTGTTATATGGATTCAGCTCAGCCGGCAGTAAAGGCTGGGGAGATGTTGAAGTATTCGGTACACTGATTGCCGGTGTTATCGGCTTGATTTTGTTGATTGTTCGCCAATTCAATTTGGAAAAGCCGATGCTTGATTTCCGCGTCTATAAATATCCAATGTTCTCTTTGTCTTCAGCTATATCAATTGTATTAAATATGGCGATGTTTTCAGCCATGATTTTAATGCCAATTTACCTGCAAAATATACGTGGTATTTCCCCATTGGATTCTGGTTTATTAATGCTCCCAGGTGCAATCATTATGGGAATTATGTCACCTATTACAGGTAAATTATTTGATAAATTTGGCGGTCGTGTTCTTGCCGTAATCGGTTTATCCATCACAGTCGCTACAACTTATTTCTTCAGTCAATTAACAACGGATACTACTTACGGAACATTAATTGTGATGTATTCTATTCGTATGTTCGGTATGTCAATGGTCATGATGCCGATTATGACTAACGGGATGAATTCATTGCCTGCCCGATTAAATCCACACGGTACAGCAATGAATAGTACACTTAATCAAGTGTCCGGGGCCATTGGTTCTGCCTTGCTTGTTTCGGTCATGACATCCCGTACGAAAATACATGCGGAAGAATTAGCTGAAAAAGCAATGAGCAAACTGACAGGCCAACCAAGTCCTGAAGCTATTGCTCAAATGAAGGCTGAAATAGGTGCTCAAGCCACTGTTAATGGAATTAACGATGCCTTCTATGTAGCTACCTTTATCGCTGCATTGGCTCTTTTCCTTGCCTTCTTTGTTAAACGACCAAAGAGAGCTGATGAACAGATCAATTCTCAAGAAACTGAAAACCTCTCCCATTAAGGAGAGGTTTTTTTATATTATTCTTCCCATTTCCATTCCTCGATATTATTTAAAACAAATAGAGGTTGCTCATTTGATTGAAACGTCTGCTCGCCTATTTTTAGCTCTTTCTTTGCAAAGAATAAATGGTCGGGATTGACCAACCACATCCATGGCACATCCTCTGCAATCTGCTTCTGAATCATTTGCCACAGCTTAAAATCACCGTTGGCTAGTGCCCCCTCCATCAGTTGATCCACTTCCTCAGATGAATATAAATTCGTATTATAAAATCCGGTTCCAATACTATTCGTATGGTACCTGCGATATACATCAAAGGGATTACGATTACCTGCGCGCATTATAATCGGATCTTTAAACTTATTTGAACTGATTTCCTCCCATGTTTGACCAACCAATTCCACCTCAATACCCAGCTCTTTCAATTGCTGCTTGAAGATTTTCGCCATTGCCTGTGCCATACTATCAGATTCCAAAAACTGTAGATTAAATTTCGCTTTGAGCCCTTGTTTTTCAAGAACACCATCTTCATCCATATCTGCCCATCCTGCTATTTTTAAAATTTCCTCAGCCTTTTGTCTATTATGATATTCCGGCTCTATATCTTTGTAGCCCCATGGAAGCTGATCAGCATTATTGTATGCTTCTTCCCCGTACCCATATAAAACTTCATCTATAATGTATTCACGATTAACCGTTAAATTAATCGCCTGTCTGATTGACCATTCACTCGTTACATCATTTCCTGCCTGCTTCCCTTCAATTTCTGCTCCTGATGGAGCGGTAACAAAGGCAATCCCATATTGATCAATGCCTTTAAAGCTATTGATCTCCATTCCATCCACACCGACATTTGCATAAGCAGGGGATGTTTGAGCTACATCCACCAACCCCTTTTGTGCCGCAGCATAGGCCTCTTCCTCATCCATAAAAAGAATCGTAATCTTTTTAAAAAAAGGTTTATTTCCATAATACCGTTCATTTCTAATGAAAACTGCTTGTTTACCTTCCTTCCATTCCTTTAAGATAAAAGGTCCCGAACCAATTGGATCTAATGCGTAAAAATCGTCGTAATGATTTTCAGGAACGATTCCCAGTTGAGCAGTTATATAACTAAAGGTAGATAGAGGTTTCTTCAATCGAAAATGGACCGTGTAATCATCTACCACCACGGCTTCTTTTAATAAAGATAAATCCAACCATCCATTATGCTTAGCTGTATTAAATGTAAAAGCTACATCATCTGCTTTAACTTGTTCACCGTTCGAAAAATAAGCATCATCTCTAACTTTAAATTCCCAGGTCAATTTATCATCACTAATCTGATACTCATCAGCTAGATCATACGTAAGTTCCATATCCTTATCAAAAGATAATAAAGTACTTTGAATGATTGCAGTAGCATTGGCTGAGGAAAATACTAAAGGGTCAACGCCTTTGATTGCCTCTGGTGTCAAAGCTAATGTTAACTCATCCTTAGTGGTTGTTGCTCTACTGACTCCCGCTCCAACATTCAGCGATCCGCTTGCCAGAATAAGAATCAGGATTATTTTCATTATTTTCATCAACTTTATCCCCCGCTGAACTAACGCTTTACTAAAGCCAGTACCAAGTAGTCCAAGTACTAAATAGTATTAGTATGTACAGGCGATTCCTGTTCATTCTATTCATCAAAAATAAGAGAATCAGATTCATACTGTTCTCTCTCTTGTCTTAATCTCATGCTGTTTACTCTTGTGGAATCGAATGGACAATCAGGATAAAGTGATGCTCTATTAGGTAACCTTTATTGCTTCATCACGTGAATCCATAATTGTACCAGTTTTTCTTCAAAGTTCTGCTCGGAGTCCCCTTCCGAATCGTTCGAAACAGCATTCTCTCGTTCAGAACTACCCTCCGAATTATTCGGAATCTAGTTATATTATCTTTGATTGGGCAGATAAATATACTTTAGATGCTATTTAGGTCCTTTAACAGATAAAAAGATTCCTGAGAGAATTCAATTCTTAACAATTTCAAAATAATACAAGCTGTAAAATAGGTGGCTCTTCTTTAAGCTACTAAAGGGGTGGGTTAGTGAAAGAAGACTTAGACTATTATTTTATCTTGCTTAATATATGATGCTAATATAAACGAGTAGATAAATTAATAAATAGAGGTGTATTAATGAAGTTAGGTGAGTTTACTGTTGGACAGGTGTTCGAAACTAAATCATTCAAATTATCTAAAGAGGATATTATGAGATTTGCAACTGAGTTTGACCCTCAATATATGCATTTGGATGAGGAAAAAGCAAATCAAGGAAGGTTTAATGGAATCATCGCTTCTGGTATACATACGTTAGCCATTTCATTTAAGCTGTGGATTGAACAAGGCATCTATGGTGATGATGTCATTGCTGGAACACGGATGAATAATATAAAATTTATTAAGCCCGTGTATCCTAATGATGAATTACATACCATTGTTGAGGTTATTGATAAGGAAGCTAAGAAAAATGAAACGGGAATTCTTACAGTACTGTTAACTACTTTCAATGATAAAGAAGAAAAAGTTTTTGAGGGTGACTTGTCCGTATTAATAAAACAATGAAGGGATATTGAGCAGAAAGTAAATATTCTATTTAATAACTCCAGTCTCAAACTTATGCTAGATTAAGGAGTTGTTTTTAATACATTGTGAAAAAATGACTTACATTAATAGGGACTTTAGCGGAGCAAGGAGACGGCTTTTCACCGTCTCCCTATTTTAACTATTAGCAACAGTGTTTATGAAAAAAGCCTTTGATTAAATCCTATATCGCTTACTATGGAATCCATATCAACTTTTCGTTTTCTGTTTGTCCCGTTTTTCCGTTATACTCTTTTCTAATCCTAACGTATTCCGGAAGCCTTCTTGTCCTCTTGAGACTAAATAAATACGCGCTTCATAGGCATTCAATTTATAAGTTGGTGCTTCATTATAGTTGGTAATTAGTAAAGATGATTTGCTCAAGTCCATTTCATTTCCCAGATTAATCTCAATCGATTTCGGCTGATGATTCGAGACAAAGTAAATCGTCTCATTCGCATAGCTTCTTATATATCCGTAAAGATGAGGATGCCCTTTGAAAATTTCCTGATAGTCACCATATACGAAGACCTTATGCTTTTTTCTTAACTCAATTAATTTTTGATAGAAATAAAAGATTGAATTTGAATTGAATAATTCGTTATCCACATTAATTGTTTGATAGTTCGGATTAACCCCAATCCACGGCTCGCCTGTTGTGAATCCCGCCTGTTTCCCACTGGTCCATTGCATGGGTGTACGGCTATTATCTCTGCTCAGTGGCTGTAAATTACAAAGTGCCTCTTGTGGGTCCGCTCCCTTTGAAACTAATTCAGCGTACTGATTTTTCATCGCAATATCATTATATTCATCAATCGAAGAGAGACGAATCCCTGTCATACCTATTTCTTCTCCTTGATAAATATAGGGAATCCCCGGCAAAGAATGAATCATAGCTGCAAATAGCTTAGCTGATTGAACACGGTGCTCATTATCATCACCATATCTGGTAACTACTCTTGTATGATCATGATTATTTAGAAATTGTGAGTTCCAGCCCTTCTCCTTTAACTCTTCATACCATCTTTCCTGAATCTCTTTAAATTTTTTCAAGTCCCAAGTCGGCATTTCATCACATACTTCGAAGTGAAACAAGGTATTCAATTCATGACGGTCCTTATCTATATATAATAAACCCTGCTCCGGTGACACAAAAGCGACCTCTCCGACAGTTAACATATCATAATGACGCAATACCTGTTCATTCATCTCCCGTAAATAATCATGTACTTTCGGATGATTGGCCAGATAACGAATATCATAAGGATCCTCCGCATCTGGAAACCCCTCCGGCTTCGCAAGCAGAGCGATAGCATCAAGCCTGAAACCCTTAATTCCTTTCTTCAGCCAAAAATGCATGATTCGATATATCTCATTGCGTACTTCTTCGTTCTCCCAATTTAAATCCGGCTGTTCAGCTGCAAATGAATGAAAGTAGTACTGTTTAGTTTGTTCATCATTTTCCCATGCAGACGGGGAAAAATAGGAACGCCAATTATTCGGCGGATTCTCCTGAACGCCATCTCTCCAAATATACCAATCTCTTTTTGGACTATCTCTGCTGGATTTGGACTCTTTAAACCACTCATGCTCATTTGATGTATGGTTTACGACTAAATCCAGTATAATTTTCAGATCTCTTTTGTTTGCTTCACTAATTAATTCCTCAAAATCCTCCATACTGCCCGCTTTAGGCATAATGGAATAATAATCAGAGATATCATATCCGTTATCTTGATCAGGGGAAAGATAAAAAGGATTGAGCCAGATGACATCCGCCCCTAACTTTTTTATATAATCGAGTTTCTTTGTTACACCACGTAAATCTCCATATCCATCTCCATTACTATCATAATAGCTCCTCCAATAAACTTGGTAAACGACACTTTCCTTCCACCATAGCTTCTCCATATCTCCACCTCTAATATGTATTTTATGTGCATTATACTTATATATTACCCACAATTCACCTCCTTTTACATTTTATACAAAAAGTAATATAATTTCTGAGATAATAAAAAAACTGCCCCTAAAGGTAAGTTTTCACTTCCTTTTGGGACAGCCTTATTCGGAATCTATTATAATTGCATTCTCTTATTTACCAATGAACATTTGTGTCCAGTAGTTTCCATTCTCAACAAAACCAATGCCAATGTGAGTATAGCTTGAACTTAAAATATTTTTTCTGTGGCCATCACTATTCATCCATGCATTTACCACTTCTTCTGGTGTACGTTGTCCCATAGCAATATTTTCCGCTGCTGCTCTATATGAAATTCCGAACTGCTCCATCATATCAAATGGAGATCCGTAAGTTGGACTGGTATGGCTGAAATAATTATTCTTTTGCATATCCTCAGATTTTACACGTGCCACTTGGCTTAACTCTGTATCCATAGTTAATGGTTCCAAGCCTTGCTTGGCCCGCTCCGCATTGGTAAGCTCAAGAACTTCCTGCTCATACGCACTTACTTCATAATCGCTTGATTCAGTTTGAGTAGAATCAGAATTATTTTCTTCAACTGTTGGAGTATTTGTATTTTGGTTATTTTCTTCTACCGAACCAGTTGAGCCGGAATTAGAATTCTGTTCTGTGTTATTACTATTCGGGCATTGAATAAACCCACCCGGGAATTTAATCAATCCTCCATATATGACTTTATATGAAGTGGTTGTATTCGGTTTAGAAGATACACAGGCAGCCTCCGCACCTGTCATAGCTGTAAAAGATAGTGCCGCTGCTGCAGCAACTGTAACGATAAGCTTACGTTTCATCGATAAATCTCCTCCTGTCATGATGTTTGTTCAATCGACAACCATATCGTAACATGAGTTTTTTGTAATATTTGAACCATAAACTACCAGACAAGTAAAGATAGGATAATAGATATCCTTCTCAAATAGGAGATATCTATCTTAATATATTGATATATCAATAAACCCACTTATCATACTATTTTTACCAAATTATGATAATCAAGTCCCTCTTTTTGTAAAACCGCCACTTTTATCCTATAAAATAACTATTGACAGCATGTAAATAACAGTGAATTCTTTACTAATACTACAAGCTTGTTACAAGCATTGCAGTTATTTTTAAATAACTAAATTACGTGTTCATATGGAACAGAAACACTATGATTAGGAGTATTGAATGGAGATTGCTAGACCACTGGTAGAAGGGGGACAATTCTCACACGCTTAGCTAAAGAATTAAATAATGAGGAAAGAACGTTGCACCACTTGGATGGATAATTAACAGGATTTGGTGACAGTTGCTCAAATACACGTGGGCTATCGCAGAAAGTACCCCTACCATAATTCTTTTTAAATTAATAAAAGGGAGCAGATTGTTACCTGCTCCCTACCAAATTGTCACCGTCGAAGTATAAACCTTTACTTAATCAGTCGGAGAAGTAATTTCCAGCAATTTCGCTTTCCATGATTATCGATGATTTTTCACATAATTATACATAGCTTAATAGGACACCCTATTCCCCATTACTTGATATGCTTTGAATAGTTCATCACATTCTTTATGATCCACTTGGAGCAAATCATACGATAGCTTCCCATCAATCATTTTATAAAAAATATCATCTCTGAAACCGATCTTATCCGTATCTAATCGATCGCATCCATAATAAACCTTCGTTATGCCGGCCCAAAGTACGGCCCCTAAACACATTGGACAAGGTTCAGCCGTTGTATAAAGCTCTGCTCCAGATAAATCAAAGTGATTTATCTGACGGCATGCATCTTTAATGGCAACAATTTCTCCATGCATGGTTGGGTCAAGCTCCTTAATCACCCTGTTATGGCCCTTACCAATAATCGTTCCATCCTTGACTATGACAGCTCCAAACGGTCCGCCATGCCCTTGCTTAATTCCTTCGTATGCTTCTTCTACAGCGGCTTTCATATATGGATTCATACGTCTAACCCCCAATAATTGGTTTATCTAAGGATGTCGTATTTTATGTCTGTTTTCTACTTTAGATCTATAGTATCACATGACGATTAATATTCCAGATATCCCCTGATCAAAATACTTTATTGCTTTATCGAGAAAAAGAGCCTGGGTGCTCCAAGTTCTGATTGAACCCCGACTCTTTTCAGCTGAGATATAGCTTTATTTATTCTCCAATCTCCTTCGAGGATACCGCTTCACATACTTTTCTTATATTACCCGAACTAAATGTATATAAAGGCTTCTC
The DNA here is from genome assembly GCF_058313635.1 of Bacillus sp. z26. Classification (NCBI taxonomy): domain Bacteria; kingdom Bacillati; phylum Bacillota; class Bacilli; order Caryophanales; family Bacillaceae; genus Bacillus; species Bacillus sp. z26. The sequence continues at coordinate 154,534 of NZ_JBZFQM010000005.1, read as the reverse complement.
CACTTGAAATGCCTATACTCCAATTAATAAGCAAGCCGGTAGATTAGAATTCTTTCAAACGGATTCTCTTCTGTTAGTACAATCTCTTTATACAGTTCAAATGCCGTTTGATTATCTAGATAGTAGATATAATCTTCAGATGGATAATACAATATCAGATTCACTTCACGGTATGTCTCTTCAACGGATAATAGAATACGATTAAGGACCTGACGGAAAATTTGTATCGTAAAAGGATTAAAAAAATAGAATTTATTATCGGTTGGCTGAACTTCATACTCCTCAGCCAGACAACAGTAAAACTTAATACGCTCTTTCCCTTTGTAAGGATAGTTCTTGAGATTTTCCTCAGCTTCATTAATAAATTGTTCATTCATTTCTATCCCACTTACATAGGCCCCCGTTTTGTGGTGGATAAAGAAATTCAGCCTCCCCTTTCCACATCCAAAATCCACGACATGATCGTTGTATTTAATGTCATACTCATCCAATAATCTTTCCAAAATCCAATACGGCGTTGGTTCATATCTATGGTAATGAAAGGAACGATAAAAACCAGCTTGATTACCGACCGTATTTATATGTAATAAATCATCGTATTCTTTTTCTTTCATTATCTAACTCCCATTTTTCTTGTCTACCTTTATCCATTAGTTTAAGCCTTTTCGATACTGTTCGAAAGTCTTTTTCTATATAATAGACATCTTTAAATTTAATAACCCAGTATTCGCCTAAATCTCCACTTTTAAGTATATATTTTTACAATTTATTCTAACAATATAATTAAATGTTAATTTGTTCACAACTTTGTCAAAATTGAAGATTTCCATGTCTTCTTTTAGTTTCATATATTTGTAATTTTGAAATTCAGTTATTATATTGAAAATCAGGGGTATGGAAAATGTAAGAATTATACCTAAATAGCTACACGCAAGGGAAATAATAACTATTCCAGTGTGCAAATTTACATGAATTTCCCTTACATAGCTTAAACTTACTTACTACATTAGGAAGGGGAAAAATATGAATAAAAAATGGGCACTTTTGAGTTCCATGATGGCGTCTATTCTATTGCTAGCCGGATGTGACTGGGTTGTATTTGACACAAACGGTCCTGTAGCGAAAACGCAATCCAATGCCATTCTTTTCTCAATGGCGATGATGGCCGCCGTTGTAATAACAGTCTATGTACTTTTTATCGTTATTTTATATAAATACCGTGCATCCAAAACTCCAAAAGATTACGAGCCTCCTCATATGGAAGGCAGCAAAGCGCTCGAAATAACATGGACCGTAATACCGATTATCATTGTAGCCATTTTAGCAGTAGTTACAGTTAAAACTACATTTGAAGTGGAAAGTAAACCCAAAGGCTATGAAGATCAAAAACCACTTGTCATCTACGCTTCTTCTTCAAACTGGAAATGGCATTTCAGTTATCCGGAACAAGACATTGAGACGGTTAATTATGTAAATATCCCAGTTGATAGAGTCGTAGAATTTCGTCTATATTCATACGGACCAATTACAAGTTTCTGGATTCCGCAGCTTGGCGGGCAGAAATATGCCATGAGTGACATGGTAACAAAATTAAACTTCGTAGCTGAAACACCAGCTTCCATGATGGGTAGAAATGCAAACTTCAGTGGAGAAGGATATGCCCATATGGATTTTGAAGCATTATCTATGACTCAGGAAGATTTCGAAGAATGGGTTAACGATGTAAAAACAAATGAAGATAAATTAACAGAAGAAAAATTTGAAAAACTGCTCGATACTGCACACGTCGGCAGAGAATCTTATTCTTCCACTCACTTGGATTTCAGTCCTCCACCTGAAGGACATCATCATGGTTCTGGTTCTGAACCATCTCCATCAAATGAGAGTAATGAAGCAGACAACACCTTTGATGAAGATACAGAAAAAGGTAATTCAGAACACGAAGATCATTCAAATCATTAAAATAAAGCTTTCTACAAGAAAGGAGTTGCAACCTTGGATTTGGATAAATTTTTAGTACACGGTGGCCCGTTAATCTATGGCGCAATGGTCAGTATTGTCGCTGTGTCCCTGGCTATCGTTATCGGCTTGACTTATTTTAAGAAATGGCGCTGGCTTAAGGATGAATGGCTTACCACTGTTGATCATAAACGTATTGGGGTTATGTATATTCTCTGTGCTTTAGTTATGTTATTCCGTGGCGGTGTCGATGGCTTATTAATGCGTGGGCAGTTGGCTAAGCCTGAAAATGGCTTGCTTGATGCACAGCATTATAACGAAATATTTACAACGCATGGTGTTGTTATGATTTTGTTTATGGCTATGCCTTTTATTATCGGTTTAATGAATATTGTTGTGCCTCTTCAAATTGGTGCACGTGACGTTGCTTTTCCTTATTTAAACGCAATCAGCTTCTGGTTATTCTTTGCCGGAGCAATGCTATTTAATATCTCTTTCGTTATTGGTGGATCACCGGATGCCGGCTGGTCAGCCTATTTCCCGCTTGCAGGTATTGAATTCAGCCCAACTGTTGGGAATAACTATTACAGTATTGCGATTCAGATTGCCGGTATTGGAACACTGCTGACTGGTGTTAACTTTATCGTTACGATTTTAAAAATGAGAGCACCTGGTATGACAATGTGGAAAATGCCAATGTTCACTTGGTCTATTTTAATCACTAGCATCATTATCGTTTTTGCTTTCCCTGTTCTAACAGTAGCTCTAGCGTTGATGATGTTTGACCGTTTGTTTTTCACACAATTTTTCACTATGCAAGATGGCGGAATGGATATGCTGTGGGCCAATCTATTCTGGGTTTGGGGCCATCCTGAAGTATATATCGTTATTCTTCCTGCTTTTGGTATATTCAGTGAAGTTATTTCAACATTTTCAAGGAAAAATCTGTATGGCTATAAATCGATGGTATTCAGTATGCTTGCCATCTCTGCCCTATCCTTTACTGTATGGGTTCACCATTTCTATACAATGGGTCAGGGAGCAATGGCAAATAGCTTCTTCTCGATTACAACGATGTTAATTGCTGTACCGACAGGGGTTAAGATATTTAACTGGCTTCTTACGATGTATAAAGGGAAAATTGAAATCACCACACCAATGCTTTACGCCCTTGCTTTTATACCAATCTTCACCTTTGGTGGAGTGACAGGTGTTATGCTGGCAATGGCAAGTGCGGATTATCAATACCATAATACGATGTTCCTTGTAGCCCATTTCCACTATGTTTTAATACCAGGTACCGTGTTTGGCGTACTGGCGGGCATGTACTTCTGGTTCCCTAAAATATTTGGTTTCAAATTAGACGAGAAATTAGGAAAAATAGCATTCTGGATTATCTCTATTTCATTCAACGTTACATTCCTCCCTCTATTCGCATTGGGACTTAAAGGAATGAACCGTAGAATGTATACGTACTCTGAAGAAACTGGGTATGGACCTTTGAACCTTATCGCATCAATAGGTGCTGCTGGTTTAGCAATTGGTTTCATCGTTCTTGTTTATAGCTTCTACTGGAGCTTCCGTTATGCTCCAAGATTAGCAGGAGACGCAGATCCATGGGGTGGCCGTACACTGGAATGGGCAACAAAAACTCCTGTTCCTGCCTATAACTTTGCCATCACACCGGAAGTAGACTCTGTAGATTCCTGGTGGGATCATAAAAAAGGTACACATAATCTGTTTACACGGAAAATTGAAGAAATACACATGCCAAATAGTGACTTTAAGCCGTTTCTCATGGCTGTATGCTTCTTCTTCTGGGGATTCTTCATGGTATTCAGTATGTGGATTCCGGCGATTATCACGGCACTTCCAATTATCTATTTAATGTTTGCACGTTCCTTCAACGATGATCATGGATTCCATATATCTGTTGAAGAAATTGAAGAAGAAGAAAGAAAATTGCGAGGTGAGACAAAATGAAAATAGATGCCTCTCAACCACTGGAATATAGCACTGAACAAAATCAGCTTAAAATATTGGGCTTCTGGATTTTCCTTGGAGCCGAGATTGTCTTATTTGCTACACTGTTTACTGTCTACTTAGTACTTGAAAATCGTACGGGAGACGGACCTGCCGGGAGCGATATCTTCGCTCTTGGGGGAGTTTTAGCTGAAACGTTTATTCTTTTGGCAAGTAGCTTTACGATTGGAATTGCTATTCACGCTATGCGTATGGGCATGAAAAAAGCAATGATGGTTATGTTCTCGATTACGCTTGTCCTAGGATTAGCTTTCCTAGGTATTGAGATTTACGAGTTCTTCCATTATGTACACGAAGGAGCATCCATCCAAACAAGTGGCTTTACGTCCGCATTGCTTACATTGCTTGGAACACACGGGGCTCACGTAACTGGTGGGATTCTATGGGGAATTGCAATTCTGATTCAAGTAAGCAGACGCGGGATCAATCACCTTACAGCTAACAAAGCATTTATTTTTTCTCTGTACTGGCACTTCCTGGACGTTGTCTGGATTTTCATCTTCAGCTTCGTCTACCTGAAAGGACTGATGTAAAATGGCTAAGTTATTCCCTAAAGAGCATATCATTGGATTTTTATCATCCATCGCTCTGACAGTGGCAGCATTATTAGTTCTTTTCCTGGATGTATCATTCGGAATTAAAATGGCTATTTTGCTTATCACTGCTTGCCTTCAAGCAAGTTTACAACTTTTCCTATTCATGCATATCAATGAATCTAAGGAAAGAAGGACACTTTATACCAATATCCTTTATGCATTATTTGTAGCCGCAGTTACCATCTTCGGTTCCATGTTCGTCTTGCTTTGGGATTGGTGAAATACAAAACCTAAATGAAACGGACAGTGAGTTTATTCTCTCTGTCCGTTTTTCTATTTACGAGTTTGCTTTAGTCAGAGAACCCATTCCTTCCCCGTCTTCCTTGTTGGTTTTCTTTATCATAAATAAATGATAATGAATCAGTAGAAATAATCTTCGTTTTCTAGATTGCATGCCAACACCAAGCATGCTTCTATAAACTACCATGTATTCATTTAAAAAATTCTTTTATGATGGAACTATATGACACAGGAGTGATTGTATGAAAATATCTCTAATAAATAAAGAAGGCATCATAAAAGAGACGAAGCTTGGCTTCAGCTGGACCACTCTATTTTTTGGAATTTTCCCTGCATTACTGCGCAAGGATTATAAATGGGCTACGATTATGCTTTTAATATCCATCACGATTAATCTTTTTGCACTTGGATTAGGCGCACTGCTAACAAGCACTGTATTTGCCTTTATCTATAATAAAATCTATATAAAAAACCTACTTACCAACGGCTACCGCCCTGTTTATGCTGCAGATCGGGAAATATTGATAAAAAAACAGCTGTTAGCCGCTTAAAGTTATGATGGTCCCAAATAGCTCAAAGTTTTGTCTTTGGCTTAAGGGACCATTTCTTTAACGTTTCACCCACTCCTCTATTTTCATTGGAAAAACCTATTGATCACCTCAACCACTCTTGCTATCCATCTAAGCTCACAAAAAAATAAATCTGCAACGAGTGATTGACAAAAATAATGCCACCTAATAGAATAAAACAGCTGCTCATATATAGACCAGTCATTATATTCGAAAAGAGGGATTCCATGTGAGTGCAAAAATGGATTCGCGTCAAAAAATTTTAGAGGCAGCTACTCGCCTTTTTAATATACAGGGATATCATGCGACAGGCTTAAATCAAATCCTGAAGGAAAGCGGTGCACCTAAAGGATCTTTATATTATCATTTTCCGGATGGTAAAGAGCAACTGGCCGTGGAAGCAGTCAACAGAATGGCCGTTCAAATTGAAGATGATATTAAGCTGGCAATGAATCAGTATGGTGATGCTTTGGAGGCATTACAATATCATATTGAAAAAATAGCTCAACATTTCAATGAATATGACCTACTTGAAGGGTTACCAATTGGACTATTGGCAGCAGAAACATCCTTAATGAGCGAACCTTTACGCAAAGCGTGCAAGGCTGCATTTGAAGGGTGGGAAACACTTTATTATGACAAAATGATTCAAGATGGCTTTGAACCAGAAAAAGCATACCGTCTAAGTCTGCTGGTTAATTCAATGATTGAAGGAGCCATCACCCGCTCGCTAACAAATTTAAATGGCCAACCTTTACTAAACATCTCTAAATGTCTGCCCGATATAATAAAGAAATAAGCAGACAAAGATGTAGATCCTTAACAGCTTATTATATAGACTGGTCTAGTAATTTACATAATGAAAGGAGAATACTATTTGAGCAATTATCAAGCTGCAAATTTAGAAAACAAACAAATTAAGCCACTTCCAATCGTGATTGCTATTATGATTGGGGCTTTTATTGGACTCTTTAGTGAAACGGCCTTAAATATGGCTTTTACAAACATTATGGATGACTTTCACATTGGTCCCCATGTCGTTCAGTGGTTAACAACCGGGTATTTACTTGTACTGGGGATTCTTGTGCCTATAACAGCATTACTGCTCCAATGGTTTACTACGAAGCAACTATTTAGCGCATCCCTCATTTTTTCAATCGTAGGAACATTAGTAGGAGCTATGGCACCTACCTTTGCCATTCTTCTATTAGCCCGTGTCATTCAGGCTATAGGAACAGGTCTCTTACTACCGTTAATGACAAACGTTATTATGGTTATATACCCGCCTCATAGACGAGGAACAATTATGGGGATGATGGGGCTTGTCATTATGTGTGCACCCGCTGTCGGTCCAACTCTTTCAGGATTGATCGTAGATAGCCTGAGCTGGCAAGCGATTTTCTGGATGTGCTTACCTTTACTTATCTTTACGTTCATATTTGGTCTCATTTATATGCAGAACGTATCAACAATCACGAAACCAAAAATAGATATTCTCTCCATTATTCTGTCATCCATTGGTTTTGGAGGAATCGTCTTTGGATTTAGCAGTGCCGGAGAGGGGGCTGGTTCATGGAGCGACCCGGGTGTACTTGTACCGATCATTGTTGGAGCACTCAGCCTTATCCTATTTTCTTTCCGCCAGTTTAAAATGAAACAGCCAATGCTTAATTTACGCGTATTTAAGTTCCCTATGTTCTCCATTGGACTTTTAATGGTATTCCTGGGGATGATGATCATTTTATCCTCAGCGATTTTATTGCCTATGTACCTAAAGGGCGGACTGTTATTGCCAGCTCTTGCAGCAGGCCTTGTCTTATTGCCTGGCGGTATCGTAAATGGAATTATGTCACCAATTACGGGAAAATTATTTGATACTTTCGGACCAAAATACTTGGTTATTCCCGGTTTTGTCTTAACAACAATATTTACTTACTTATTTACAAACATATCAACCGAAACTACACAATTAACGGTCATCATCATGCACACATGCATGTTTATCGGAGTTGCCATGATTATGATGCCTTCGCAAACAAACGGATTAAACCAATTGCCAAGACAATTTTATCCTGATGGAGCTGCCGTCATGAATACCCTTCAGCAAATTGCAGGAGCGATTGGAACCGCAGTTGCTGTCAGCATCATGTCAGCTAGTCAGGCAAGCTATATGGCTACTGCAGATCCTACTAATCCACTAGCTGTCTCTGAAGCTATGACAGCAGGTGTGCAAAACGCCTTTCTATTTGCGTTTATTGCCTCCATTATTGGATTGGTAGTATCCTTCTTCATCAAACGCGTGGATGTTTAAAAGTGAATAAAATAAGAGGATGGCATTTGCCATCCTCTTATTTTATAAATCTAAAAACATAATAAAATCTCTCTCGTAAATCCTGTCTTTTTCGCTTCACATCGGTCCTGTATGCTTAATCCAGCTTCCTTCATCATGCTATCGATCCGTTCCCCTGTCACAACTACTACCCTGTCTGCGATGCGATTTGCATGCTTTAAAATCGATAATTGTTCTTCAGAAGTCGCTGTATGGCATAAATTATAGGGTAAATCAACGATAGCTGCATCATAGTGCTCCGTAATTTCCTCAATTGCACCTATTTTAATATCACAGCTATATCCAAAATGAGCTACATTTTCCCTGGCTCCGATAGCTGGCAAGGGCTTGATATCACGTCCACAAATCGTAATTCCCATTGATAGGGCCTCTACCAATACATTTCCAATGCCACAGCATGGGTCAATCGCTTTGATACCATCTGGATTGGGAATCGCAATATTAACAACTGCCCTTGCCATTCTAGTACTGAGAGCTGTCGAATACTCACGTGGTTTCTTTTGATGATGCAACCAAACCGCTTCATTTTTTTCATAAATCCCTACATACCATTTACCACCGCAAGTAATGATGCCGAGAACAATATCCGGCTTTTCCAAATTAGCTTCAGCCTGGATTTGCAATCCTATTTCACGTTCAATCTCTCTTCGACGAATGAAGCTTACTTTATCTTCTAAATCATTCGTTTTCACAAATATCGTTTTAAATGTCTGATCAGGGAAGGATAACTCGCCTGCCTTCTGATAAATCGTCTCCAAACTGTCCCCTTCAATGAGAATCTCTATTCTTTCCCTGATAAAGGGGCTTCTGCTTGGATTGATTTTTTTTGGACTTTTAAATACGAGATTTTCAGGATTCGAATTAAACAGTGCCCTGAATTCCATTTTACATAGAGGTTCATCCTCTGAACTGCATCCATACGTATAGATATAAATTGGCTTCACCAATCCTATTCCTTATATTCTTTAGAACAATCACTTAAATAGATTAACAGGCTTATTATAAAGTATTTTAATAGGAAACGAAAATATCATACATATAGTAATGCATATACATCACTTGAAGTAATCTTAAAAATGATTATTGAAGTAGATTATGAATCATGAGGTGTAAGTAACCCTTAAGCCATTGGATGTAAAGATCAGCTGTGCTCCTGGTATACAGAAGCATGTAGCATTGCCAGAAATCCCCCACGCTTTAATGATTTATTTCTTTTAAAACATATAAAAAAACAGGTAGAGAAAACTATTTGTTCCTCTACCTGTTCTAATTTTACATATGATGATGCAGTTCCTTCTCTGATTGCTTGATCAACTTTGCTTGTGGAATTTTGGATAGATTAATCCATTTAATGATGGAAGCCACCATAATGACGAGACCCAATCCAAGCATGATAATAGATAGAATACCATTTAAGACATTATATCCACCGGCATCTGGATTTAAATATACATTCTTAATCATCCAGTATCCCCCGACATTAACCGTTACATATAGATAGGCCAATGGAATTAAACAAGTTAGCATATACCAGCGTTTCTCTGCGATTTTCAAAACAACGGTGGCTCCTACTATCAATCCTATGGAGGCCATCAATTGGTTGGAAACCCCAAACAGAGCCCAGACGGAACTGATATCTCCAGAGAATAATAGATATCCCCAAATAAAGCAGGCCAGTGCACTAGCAAAAATATTAGCTCCGACAGAATCTGTTCGCTTAAGCGGTTTGATAAAGTCTCCAAAGAAATCCTGGATGAGATAACGGGCAACCCTGGTTCCTGAATCAATCGCCGTTAAAATAAATACCGCTTCGAACAGGATTACAAATTGATAGAAGTAGGAAGCCAGGTTTTGGAAGAATGGTACACTGGTAAAGATTTCTGTCATACCGACAGCAAGGGTTACTGCACCACCTGTTCTTCCTTCCAAGTCCATATCTACTGCTTCTTCCAATCTATTTAAATGGACTGTTTCCATTCCTAATGTAGAATAGACTTCAGGAGTAGAATTAATTGCAAAATAATCGCCAGGCTGAAGAGCAACAGCTGCAATTAATGCCATAATGGCTACCAAACATTCTACTAACATTGCACCAAAAGCTATACCTTTGATATCCCTCCAACGGCTAACCATTTTAGGTGTGGTTCCTGACCCAACAAAAGCATGGAATCCCGAGATCGCTCCACAAGCTATCGTAATCGATATAAACGGCCAAACCGGACCGGCCACAATTGGACCGCCCCCATTTATGAAGTCAGGAATAATGGCCGGGAACTCAACAGAAGGGTTAACAATAAATACGCCAATGATGAGTGCGGCGAAAACGCCAATTTTCATAAATGTACTTAAATAATCACGTGGTGCAAGCAATAGCCAAACAGGAAGAGCTGCGGCGAAAAATGCATAGACTGGTAAAATAATAGCAAGAGTGCTTTTTTCAAGTGTTAAGAAATCGCCCAACCACGTCCCCTGAATTTGAGGTCCAAAGAAAATAGCAGCCATAATTAAGATAAAACCAACTGTCGTAGGAATTTTTAAGTTTCCTGTTTTCTTATGATAGATTCCCACTAACATCGCAATCGGTATTGTAATCCCTACTGCAAATGTCCCCCATGGGTTTCTTTCCAGTGCTCCAAGTACAACCAATGACAAACCTGCCATCGTAATCGTAATAATGAATAGCATGGCCAAGCCCGTACAAAATCCTGCTACAGGTCCAAGTTCTTCTTTGGCTACCTCAGATAATGATTTACCATCCCGGCGCATAGAGGCAAAAAGAACAACTGTATCATGAACAGCTCCTCCGATTACCGCTCCAACAAGTAACCAAATCAATCCAGGTAAATAACCAAACTGAGCTGCCAGAATTGGACCAACCAATGGTCCGGCAGCAGCAATGGCTGCAAAATGATGTCCAAATACAACCCATTTATTGGTCGGCACATAGTCCTGCCCATCCTCAAATTTTTCTGCTGGTGTTGGCGTATCATCAGATAACTTCAAAACTTTGTTTGCCATAAACGTCCCATACAGACGGTAGGCGATTAAAAGGATGCAGATAGAACCAATCACTATAGTAATTGCATTCATTTTACTATTCCCTCCTCTTTTTATGTATCTATTAATTGAGACTAATTCTAACCAATGCCACCCTCCCATGTATTCAATCTTTCCATCCTCTAATAAATCGTCTGCTAACATTTTCATTATATTGTAAAATTTGAGAAAAATAAAAAGAAAGCCCTTTCTTAATGAGGCAAATTCATTGGGTACGATTTTATCTTTAAAAGCCTTGACATGCTTTAGTATGAAATTATATTCTTGACTCTATGACTCTGTTAATGTTCAAGAATACTTAGCACTCCTCTCCCTTTAGCGACATCAGTCAAGTTTCTTTCAGAAAACCAAACCTTTCCTGGTTGTCACTTACTCGGAGTTCTGCAAGCCTATTAAACATCAACAGTTCTAATATAGAAAATCTTCAACAAGGAGAATCATTATGTGGTTTATTTTTTCACTTCTAACAGCATTAGCCTGGGGCGGTGCTGACCTATTTTACAAAAAAGGAACAGATAGCAATGACAAGTACAGCCATATAAAAATTATAATCATGGTTGGTCTTGTAATGGGAATTCATGCAACTGCCTATATGATTATAAAAGATATACAGTTTAATCCAATGGATATGATTAAATATTTGCCTGTATCTGCTTTATACATCCTATCCATGGCATTTGGATATATTGGTTTGCGCTATATTGAATTGTCCATCGCTTCACCGATACAGAATTCATCAGGTGCCGTAACAAGTATTCTGCTTTTCATCTTTTTCACTCATGAGCTGAGTATCCTGGAAGTACTCGGGATTATCATCATCACTCTAGGGATTGTCGGAATTGCCGTTCTGGAAAAAAGAGCAGAAGATGAAGCACGTCTACTGAATTCTGAGCATATCGATAAAAAATATCAAATCGGTTTTTTGGCCATCATCTTCCCGATTTTATATTGTATTATTGATGGGCTTGGTACCTTTGCGGATGCCATCTATCTGGATGAATTAAAATTAATCAGCGAAAATTCAGCGTTATTAGCTTATGAATATACCTTTTTCATCTGCGCAGCTGTATCCTTTATCTATCTGCGTTTTATCAAGAAGGAATCCTTCCATGTATTTAAAGAACGGGATAAAGGTATCGCAGCTATTTTGGAAACGGTTGGGCAATTCTTCTATGTTTTTGCCTTGTCATCAGGAAATGCCATTATCGCGGCACCTTTAATTGCATCTTACAGTATCTTTTCAGTCATCCTGTCACGAATCTTCCTAAAAGAGAAGCTGACAAAAAAACAATACATGATCATCGCATTTGTCATTTTCGGTATTATCCTGCTTGGAATTGCGGATGAATTGTAGATTTAAAAAAGTATGTAATTCCGTTCTTGTACGAGCATATCAAGGACCAAATCTTCATTGATTTGGTCTTTTTGTTATGCCTTCCTTCCCTTAACCATAAAAAGAAAAGTATTCAACCGCTCTTCCTATGAATCTGGTAGTATTCTCTTTTGATTTCAAATCCCTTGTTTTGTATCTAATTAATTCGTTTCATCCTTTGGTAATACAAAGTCTCATTCTATTTAATAGACACAATCCATCCCCTTCTTTTTTCCTTATATAAAGCTTTAAAGGCAATTTACCTATATTTTATTTTTACATAGTTTTTATTTTGGAATGGCCTTTGAAGTTTACTTTACAACATCCTCTATAATCACGGTTTCATCAGATTAAACAACTACCTGCAATACGTTTGACAACATATTAATTTAGTGATAGCATTTTTGTCATATCATTTTTCTGAAATTTTATTAAAAATTTAATATAGCATGCATTGATCGCTGTGGATAAAACTATAGCGGGAGCAGCTTCTGGAGAGACTGTATATTTACAGCGCCGAAGGATTCACAATCTCAGGCAAAAGGACAGAAAGGTAACGATTTTTGTTATTCTAGCCCTTTTAGAGATTGGAGACTACCAATCTCTTTTTTTATTGTCCAATCATCAATCGTGAGGTGGGACATTGCATCTAAATAAAGAGAAAGTATGACAATTATCTATTTTACTAGGTGCCTGTTTTAGACATCTAAGAATAAACGGGGGCATGCAACTTGGCTAAACAAGAGTTAAAAAGAGACTTGAAAAATCGTCATGTACAACTAATTGCAATAGGGGGTACTATTGGTACCGGCTTATTTTTAGGTTCCGGAAAATCGATACATTTAGCCGGCCCTTCCATTATTTTTTCTTATTTGATTATAGGGATTGCTTTATTTTTTGTGATGAGAGCCTTAGGAGAATTACTTTTATCCAATTCAGGCTATACGTCCTTCATAGATTTTGCTGCTGAATATCTTGGCCCCTGGGCCGGATTTGTAACTGGATGGACGTATTGGTTCTGCTGGATTATGACGGCCATGGCTGATATTATCGCTGTTGGGTTATATACACAATACTGGTTTGATATCCCACAATGGGTACCTGCCATCATCTGTTTAGTGATTCTTTTAGGATTAAATCTTTTGACCGTCAAACTCTTTGGTGAGTTAGAATTCTGGTTTGCCATTATAAAGGTCGTCACTATTGTTGCACTTATTATCATAGGAATTGTACTCCTTGTGATTGGTTTTGAAACGGATAGCGGAACTGTTTCTATTTCTAATCTTTGGAATCATGGCGGCATGTTCCCGAATGGAATATCGGGATTCTTACTATCTCTGCAAATGGTTGTCTTCTCCTTTGTAGGAGTTGAACTTATTGGTGTATCAGCTGCTGAAACAGCTAATCCGCGAAAGAACATTCCATCTGCTATCAACAAAATACCCGTTCGGATCTTGCTGTTTTATGTAGGTGCTTTATTTGTAATTTTATGCATAAACCCTTGGGATCAATTAAGTGCAACAAGCAGTCCATTTGTGGGGGTATTTGCCTTAATCGGTATTCCAATGGCAGCGGGTATCATTAACTTTGTTGTCTTAACATCTGCAGCCTCTGCTTCAAACAGCGGACTATTCTCAACCAGCCGTATTCTTTACAATTTAAGCAATAACAAAGAAGCGCCTGAAAATTTTTCTAAATTAAATAAACATCATGTACCTAGTCATGCATTATTTACTTCTACAATTGTAGTTTCAATAGGTGCACTGCTTAGTAAGCTGATACCAGAGCAGGCTTTTACAATCGTTACAACAATCAGCGCTATCTGTTTCATTTGGGTATGGAGCATTATTTTGATTTCCCATATTAGATATGTCAAAACAAGGCCTGATTTAAGAGCTTCAACTACATTTAAAGCTCCATTAACACCAGTTATAAATTACGTGATACTCGGTATGTTTGCTTTCATATTAATCGTGATGCTCTTTGCTGCAGAAACACGTTTATCCATGTTGTTGACACCATTATGGTTTATCTTATTGATTGCTTTATATAACTTTCAGAAAAAGAAGAGATCAAGATAATAGCTCATTAATAATAATGCACTCTAATTGTTAAGTATGATCAAACAATTAGAGTGCATTTTTTATCATATACACTGTATGAACGACCAGCAGTCAGTGACTTAATGAAAATTGAGCCCGGCACGATACCAAACTCAGTTAAAATAGTTTAAAGATCTATTTCCTTTATTTATCAATCTCCAGTTGCTCCTTATTCTGCGGTATAATCGCTGTGAAAGGATCGAGATCCACTGTATCTAAAAATGAATTAAAATCAAATTCCAGAATGGCATGATTTATATCAAAAATAGTGATTTTTTGAACGATATCCCCCTCATATACAACTTCTTCACTTAAAATCAAACCAGGATGTTAAATACGTTTTCTATGTACTAAGCCCTCTTAAATCCAATAAAAAGTATAAAAAAAGCAGCCTTACATCCGAATGAATGGAATGTAAGGCTGCCAAAATTTTATTGTATAAAAGGATATTGATTGGAATTATTCATGTTTGTGCATATCGATGACCATACGGCCTTGGATCTTACCTGCTTCCATTTCTTCAAAAATATCATTTACTTCATGCAGGCATCTTGTTTCTACGATTGGCACTACTTTGCCCTCTGCTCCAAATTGGAATGCTTCTTCTAAATCTTTACGTGTACCTACTAAGGATCCAACGATTTGAATACCATCCAATACGGTTTTCACAATAGCCAAATCCATTGTTTCAGGAGGTAATCCTACTGCAACAACTTTAGCAGTGGCACGTACAGAGTTTACAGCTTGGTTAAAGGCAACTTTGGAAACAGCTGTCACGACAGCAGCATGAGCTCCGCCAACTTTTTCTTGGATCCACTCACCTGCATCACCATCAGTTAATGGGTTACATACAAGGTCTGCTCCCACTTCTTTAGATAATGCCAATTTATCATCATTAATATCCACCGCAATTACTTTTGCATTGAATACATTTTTTGCATATTGGATAGCAAGGTTACCTAAGCCACCACAGCCAAAGATAGCAATCCATTGACCTGGTTTAATATCAGAAACTTTGATCGCTTTGTAGCAAGTTACACCTGCGCAAGTAATACTGCTTGCTTGTGCCGGATCTAACCCTTCAGGTACTTTAACCGCATAGTCCGCATCGACGATACATTGTTCAGCCATCGCTCCATCAACTGTGAAGCCAGCATTTTGTACGCTGCGGCAGAAGGTTTCATTTCCTGTCACACAGTATTCGCAAGTTCCGCATCCTTTATAGAACCAGGCAATGCTGACACGATCTCCTACTTTTAAACTTGTCACATCGTCTGCAATTTCTTTTACAATACCGATTCCTTCATGCCCAGGAATTCTTCCCGGAACTTCACCAAAATCACCTTTTGCTACATGCAAATCTGTATGACATACTCCGCAATATTCTACATCAACTAAAGCTTGACCAGGTTGTAATTTAGGTAATTCCTTTTCAACAATTTCCACTTTACCAGGATTCTTTGCACTCACTACAGCTGCTTTCATTCCAATCAATCCTCCGTATGTATATTAGATTGCTCAATGTTTCACATACTTATTATAATTGTGTCTATTCACAAAAGCAATACATATTGAATAATTTAATATAATCAGATTATTATATTAAATACATTTTGAACTATCAGTTAAATTTATAAAATATGAAATATGAGCAGTTCCGAACTTACAATAACTCTGATTATTAAACTCAGGAAGTCAGAGTTGAAAAGTCTAACTTCCTGAGTTTGTTTATTGTGTCGGTCCTTTTTAAAATAATCGTATATTTCTAATTTGATTTTTTATAAGTTAAATAATAGCTCTCCAATTTTATGCTTTTAAATAGCTTACTCTAAGACTAGCGATAAGAATGACCTCTGCGCAATGGGCTCGCAGCCATATGAACTTACAGTTAGAATCCTGCTTATGATTCCTTCCTTTTACTCAAAAACAGATTAACTTCATCAATACTTGGATAAGAGTTCTGAGTACCGCGTTTTGTGACACTTAATGCTGCAAAGGCGGTGGCCATATTAATCGCTTGAACAACATTGCCATTCTGTTCATAATAGTGGGCAAAACAGCCGATAAACGCGTCTCCAGCTCCCGTAGTGTCAATTGCATCAACCCTATATGAATCCACAATATGTGCCCCATTATTGGTGACCCACATCACACCACGGCTCCCCATCGTTACAATGACGTTTTTAACCCCTTCCTCTACCAGGCTGGCTGCAGCAGCTTCAATTTGTTCAATCGTTGAAACAGGCAGACCTGTTAAAATCTCGAGTTCACTTTCATTCGGAACGAAAAAGTCACATTTACATACATAACTATAGTCCAATTTTTTTGTAGCTGGTGCTGGGTTCAGGATAACAGGAATCCCAAGCTCGTTCCCAATTTCTATAGCACGATAAACAGTCTCGAGCGGAATTTCCAATTGAAGAACAATCAAAGAACATGTCTTCAGCTTTTCTTTTGCTTTATCCACATCCTCTGGTAAAAGGTATTGATTAGCCCCTTTTATAATTAAAATACGATTTTTGGAATCCGGGTCAACAAAGATTGGTGCAACCCCACTGGAGGTTCCCGGAACCACCTTCGTAAACTCTGTATCAATTCCATATCGCTCAAGGTTATGAATGGTATTATCTGCAAAGATGTCATCTCCTACTTTTGTTACCATCATTACCTTTGAGCCCAGTTTTGCTGCCGCTACAGCCTGATTGGCACCTTTCCCTCCACAACCCATTTCAAAATCCGGAGCCTCCAGGGTTTCTCCCTCTTTTGGCATTCGATCAATATATGAGATAAGATCGACCATATTCGATCCAATAACTGCAATTCCCATTATTTTTTCCTCCTTATTTTTTCCTCACAGAGAAGATTCTATATACTAATTTTTCAACTATAATATAATACTAAAGGATTATTTTGGTAGATGAAACTGTAAGAATAACTATTTTTTCTATGTTCACAATAATATTCCCTTATTTCATCTTTCTCATATACATGCATTTCTCCTATAATCACAGTCATATTATTTGAAATTTCCTTGAATTAGTCGAATAATAGAAAAGTAAACGTTTACTTGATGATTATTTTTATACCAAAATAGCATCAAAAACCTTACATCTACGAATTTTCAATACGAACAAAGGGGAGAAGTTAACATGATTTATGCAAATCCTAATACGGATGGGGCAGTTGTCCATTTCAAAGAAAAATACGATAACTTTATCGGAGGTAAATGGGTTGCACCGGTTAAAGGTCAGTATTTTGAGAATAAATCTCCAGTAACAGGAGAAGTCTTTACGAAAGCCGCTCGTTCTTCTGCAGAAGATATTGAATTGGCATTAGATGCAGCACATGCAGCTAAAGAAGCTTGGGGGAAAACTTCTACTGCTGAACGTGCTCGTTTATTAAATAAAATTGCTGATCGTTTAGAAGAAAACTTAGAAAAGATTGCTATAGCTGAAACTTGGGATAACGGGAAAGCAGTGCGTGAAACATTGAATGCGGATATTCCTTTGGCAATCGATCACTTCCGATATTTTGCAAGTGCCATTCGTACACAGGAAGGAAGAACTACTCAATTAGACAATGATACAGTAGCTTACCACTTCCAGGAACCACTTGGGGTAGTGGGACAAATCATTCCTTGGAATTTCCCGATTCTAATGGCTGTATGGAAAATCGCTCCGGCCTTGGCAGCGGGCAACTGTATCGTATTAAAACCTGCTGAACAAACTCCTGCCTCCATTATGGTACTCATTGAATTAATTCAAGATTTACTACCAGCAGGTGTCCTTAATGTTGTAAATGGTTTCGGTGTGGAAGTTGGTAAACCACTTGCAACTAACCCACGTATTGCAAAAATCGCCTTTACAGGTTCTACAGCTGTTGGACGTCAAATTATGCAGTATGCCACTGAAAATATCATCCCTGTCACATTGGAGCTTGGTGGTAAATCACCTAATGTCTTCTTCGAAGACGTGATGGATCAAGATGATGAATTTTTAAATAAAGCAATCGAAGGTCTAGTTATGTTTGCGCTAAACTCCGGCGAAATTTGTACATGTCCTTCACGTGCTTTAATCCAGGAATCCATCTATGATAAATTTATGGAACGTGCTTTAGAGCGAGTGAAAGCCATCAAAATTGGGAACCCACTTGATACAGAAGTCATGATGGGTGCGCAAGCCTCTAATGAACAAAAAGAAAAAATCTTATCCTACATTAAACTCGGTAAAGAAGAAGGCGCTGAATGTTTAATCGGGGGAGAAGAAAATGACCTCGGTGAAGGTCTTCAAAATGGTAACTATATTAAGCCAACTGTTTTCAAAGGTCATAACAAAATGCGTATATTCCAAGAAGAAATTTTTGGTCCGGTTCTTGGCGTGACTACTTTTAAAGATTTTGATGAAGCGATGGAAATCGCAAATGATACACTATATGGATTAGGTGCCGGTGTTTGGTCCCGCAGCGGAGATCTTGCTTACCGCGCCGGCCGTGCCATTCAAGCCGGTCGTGTTTGGACAAATACTTATCACCAGTATCCAGCAGGTGCTGCGTTTGGCGGTTATAAATTATCCGGTATCGGTCGTGAAAACCACGCTATGATGCTAGATCATTACCAACAAACTAAATGTTTGTTAGTAAGCTATGATAAAAACGCTCAAGGTTTTTTCTAAAAAGTGAGGTTATCTCTTAAATGGTAGAACGTGTCGTAGCAACCGAAGAAGCACTTCAATTAATAGAATCATTAAAGAGAACCCACGGCTCGATTATGTTTTATCAATCCGGTGGCTGTTGTGATGGATCGGCTCCGATGTGCTATAAGGAAGGCGACTTTAAAATAGGGGATTCAGACATTTACTTGGGTTCTATTGGAGATTGCCCATTTCATATACACAAATCGCAATATGAGTACTGGAAGCATACTCAATTAATCATTGACGCCACTGATGGAAGAGGCGCAAGCTTTTCACTTGATAGTGTAGAAGAGCGTCATTTCATTACGCAGTCTCGTATTTTCTCAGAAGAAGAATACGCTGATTTAAAAAATCAAACAGAAGTTTGAATCAAGCTGCCCTTAAAAGTTATCCAATGACTTTTAAGGGCAGTTTTTATATAGAAATGTTTCTTTAGACTTATATTCCTAAAGATTTTTTTTAGATCTCTAGTAGTTTTATATTAGATTATGATTAAATAAATCGACATATAGTCTTTCAATTTTGATTTTTTGGTCAATGTAAAATAAAATTATAGTACATCATGTAAAAGGAGAGGGAATTTTTTGAATAATAAAAAACAACTGGGTGTTCCAGGTATTCCTACTACTGGTTTCTTCGGTCATCCAAAGGGACTTTTCACACTGTTTTTCACAGAATTTTGGGAACGTTTTTCATACTACGGCATGCGGGCCATTCTGGTCCTCTACCTATACGCTGAAGTTAGCAAGGGTGGACTAGGATTTGACCAATCCACTGCCATGTCCATAGCTGCCATTTACGGATCTTTAGTCTATCTATCCGGTATTATCGGCGGATGGGTTGCAGACCGACTGCTTGGGACAAGCAGGACCGTATTCTACGGTGGAGTTTTCATTATGTTTGGTCATGTTGTTCTGGCATTGCCACTTGGTGCTGAAGCCTTTTTTGCCAGTATGTTCCTGATCATCATTGGTACCGGACTATTAAAACCAAATATTTCGAGCGTCGTTGGCGACTTATATACAAAAGATGACCTTCGTCGCGATTCAGGATTCAGTATTTTCTATATGGGAATCAATTTAGGTGCCTTTATTGCACCATTTATTGTTGAAGGATTACGCGGACATTATGATAGCTATCATGCTGGATTTTCAGCTGCCGCTGTAGGGATGTTTCTTGGACTAATCGTATTTGTTATTACAAAGAAGAAAAATCTAGGAACGATCGGAACACAGCCACCTAACCCATTAAGCCCGGAAGGCAAAAAGAAGTTTTCTCTTTATTTCGGTGTGGTAATCGCTCTATTAATCGCTCTTTTCTATGCTCTGATTACAATCGGTTGGTTAACCATTGATCGATTTGTCTTACTCGTAACCATTTTGGCAGTCATTATACCTATCGTTTACTTTGTATGGATGTACAAAAGTTCAAAAACAACTGTTGACGAGCGTTCTAGATTGCTCGCTTATATTCCTTTATTCCTGTCAGCTGTTGTCTTCTGGGCTATTTATGAACAAGGCTCTAATCTTTTAAATATCTATGCGTTAGAACGAACTAATTTAACTTTATTGGGCTTTAAAATTGCACCTGGTGTGCTCCAGGCTATGCCTGCTCTTTTCGTTATCATATTTGCACCAGTTGCAGCCTGGTTATGGATGAAGCTTGGGGATAGACAGCCTTCAACTTCCAAAAAATTCTCCATCGGGTTACTATTAGCGGGTTTATCATTTATTGTCATGCTGGTCCCTGGTTACCTGAGTGGTGGTGACTCACTTGTCAGTCCTTATTGGCTCATATTAAGCTACCTAATCGTTACACTTGGAGAGCTTTGTTTATCTCCTGTTGGCTTATCTGCCACTACCAAACTAGCACCGGCAGCTTTCTCTTCTCAAACGATGAGCCTCTGGTTCCTGGCAAGTGCAGTTGCACAGGCTATTAATGCACAACTTGTAAAACTTTATAGTACAGAAACGGAACTCCTTTACTTTGGATCAATCGGTGGATTCGCTATTCTTTGCGCAATCATTATCTACTTGATTTCACCAATTATCCAAAGATATATGAAAGGCGTTAAATAAGTAATAATGAAATGACCTCAGCTACTTTGCTGAGGTCATTTTTTATGTTTTAATCTAAAAGGCAGCGAACAGACAATCACTCAGCGCTGTCTGTTCACCATATAATTCATTAAATGCTTTAAAAATGAACTCTTTGGTGAAATCTGTACAATAGCTTCCATAGCATAGCAGTAATGATCCCACATTACTTTGCGAGCACCCTCCCTGCCGAGGACAGATACAAACGTTGAATTTTTATTTTCTTTATCCTGTCCGACAGGTTTTCCAAGTAAATGGTCATCCCCTTCTATATCAAGTAAGTCATCCTTAATTTGAAAGGCAATCCCGGCATGACGTGCGAATTTTTTTATCGATTCCATTTCGGATTCCTCTGCTTGAGCAAGAATGGCAGGCATAATTAATGAAGCCTCAAAAGCTATTCCTGTTTTGTAAAAGGCGAGAGTGTTCAATTCTTCTAATGTCAACGTTTTTCCCTTAGACTCCAAATCCATTGCCTGCCCTCTGCACATATCCATAGCTACTTGGGATGAATACTGAATCAAGTGAAGGACAGACTCTGAATTAAACTGCCTTAATGATGCTTGCTCCTTCATAGCACATTGGATAAGATAAACAGAGGTTATCTCAGCAATACCTGCGTTATAAACCTCATGCAAAGTTTCACGCCCTCTGCGAATAGGCGCATTATCCTGTGACGGCAGATCATCAAGGATAAGGGACGCGGTATGCATATATTCTAAGGATTTCAGGAGCGGTACAATGGCAATAGGATTTAATCCATATTCCCTTACCCCCATCATCCAAGTCACAATTGGCCTTAACCTTTTTCCATCACCTTCGAGACTGTAATTTGCCGCATCAACAATAGGATCCTTCATCAAAGAATCCGTTTCCTCTTTATGAACAGACAGAATCTGATTAATCTCCTGTCGAACAGTTTTTATTATGTTAACAAAATCACTTTCTTCCTTACGATCCTTTTTCAAATTGGTAAGGATATGGTCACGAAGCAGTTTATCAAAGAAATCTACATCATCCGCTTTCTGAACCATCTTTTGGATGAGATGATTGAATGCTGGCATATCAGCCGTTAACAGATTCATTAGTTCATTATATTTTTTAGTTCCCAATCGTTCTTTATTCCTTTTTAAGCCATTAATCGCTCGATCCAATATTACTTCACAGGCATTTGGATCAGACTCATACACATGGTGAATTAAATTAAAAATGACTGTCCAATATAATTCAAATGGATTGATAAGATCAGAACGCTTATCATAATAGGTTAAATAATAGGTATATGGAGTAACCGCCCCTGCCTCCATATCATCGAACAAATCAGCAAAATCATCGGCCAATTGATTATAGATTCCATAATAAAATGTGCGTTTATTAAATCCCTCATCCTCCGCGGCACTAATAACAGAACGAACAATCAATCGTGAGGAAGAAGATTTTAAGATGATTGGAATGAATAGTTCTTCATTTGTATACTGTTCATTTGTTAATTCTTTAACTCGGTCCACTTCCTGTGAATGAAAAAACACATAGGCCTGTTCAAAAAATACACTTATCGTTTCTGGCCTTTGGCTAGCTTTAATAAACTGAAAAGCTTCTTTAAGTTCTGAGTGAATAAACCGAATGAGCGTTTCATTTTTACCGCACCACTCGTCTATTGCTGGGACTCTCCCACTAATGAGCGTTGTTCTTATGATATCTGAAAACTGTTTTTTCTCCTGAATAGATAATATGCTCGCATCCAGTAAATCATCAATAAACGGATAGGTCAGACCATAGGAATACCCTAATCGGATTGCTTCATCAAGCTTTTGTGCCCGTTCTTCCGGAGAAATATCAGGGCTCATCTCTTCCATAACATGCATCATAACTCCGCCTATGATCTTGATCAATTTACGCTGTGCATTCTCGGCATCCATCCCATTCGGTATAGAGGAAGCAACTTTCTTTAATCTGTCAAACAACCAGATGACTGTAGATTCAATCTGCTCTTTTTGACCCCATCTGTACATACCAGGCATACTAAACAGATCGATTTCGCCAACTTCACCGGTTTTATCTTGAATCAATTGAGAAATCAGCTTATCCACAACTTGTTTGATTTTATTTTGTGTTTCAGGCAAGTCCAAGGCTTTACCCAAATCTCTCAGATAAATATATGAGATACTCCGATGAAGATATGGCTCCAGTTTCCCACTCTTATTCAACCATCGTAAGTACTGATGATACTCCTTGTTTGTTGGTTTTCTATTCTTAAGCGAAAAAAGGGAAACTAAGGATCGATGACGAATATGGTTCTGCTTCCATGATTGAATATCTTTCGTTAGTACGTCAATATAGTTCTTTGATTTGACCTGTGCATGCAGAGATTCGAAATACTGTCTGGCCCTCTGCTCATCTCTGGCATAACATTCATCAGCATTTATTATTTCCTTTTCATTCATACGCAAAATCTACCTCTTATTTTCTTTTGGTTATTTGTCGTCCTGCCAACTCTATACTTCAAACGTAACATCTTTATAAGCTGAATGCTAAAATAAACAAATTATATTTTTCTAACAAATTCTTACTCAAACGGACATTCCCCAAGTTAATAGGAATAAAGCATGTATATATTCATCCCAAGAGACAGCCACATCATTAAATAGGAAAATCCTCCTTCAAATAAGCTGAATGAGGATTTCCTATCTTACTTTTACAAATAACATTTAATAGATTTTTCAATCCAATACATAAATACCGTATTTGGGCATCTTTTTTCAAACAACTTCATACTTAAATACATATCGATTCCATCTGAAACATCGTGCCATAAATCTGTAAATACAAAATCAAATTGACCCTTTGCCATCGATCCTTGTGCATATTCAAAAGCATCCGCTTTAATGATCTTGATCTTTTTGCTGTTTTTAAACTGTGGCAAAATATAGGTTCGAAACAGGTCAATAACCTCTTCATTCTTTTCCACTACAGTGATACTTTCCACATTCTCTTTTTCAGAAACCATATAGGGATAATAGCCAAGACCCAATCCAAAAGTAAGCACGTTCCCAAATGCCTGATCAACCGCTTCTTTCATTGTTTCAATTTCGTTCGGTGTAACCGTCATCCATATTCTTTCATTTTCTAAAATCGCAGGATAGGTAAATTCCGTCTCAAAAAAACCAATTTGCGGTATTTGTCTTCCCTCTTTTGTTTGGACAATATCATTACATACAAACCCCTCAAATGGTTTATAAATTTCATATTTCAATTCGCTATTACCTATTTTGATCGTGGGAACCTTGATGTTCTTATAATAAGGATTATCATAATATTCCTTTTCATTAAGCTTAAAAAACATTTTGCTAAAATAGTTGTTAAATAAGTTTTTGTCTTCTGTCTTATCAACAATATCCAGTCCAAAAGCTGCAGCTAATATGACTGCAAACGCATGTTCATAAGATACGCCATATTGAACAATCTCATTAATCTCTTCTTTATCAATAAAGTCAGGCGCTTTATTTAAATAATTGCTCAGCAAAGCAAAAACTTTATTATTATCTTCTTCTATTCCGTCTTTCAGCTTCATGTCTTCACCTATATTCGTCGAGTTATAAGTAAAATAATAGCTAAAAAAAGGGATGAGGGCAATGAAGATGGAATTCCCACTCTACAATATTACCGAAAAATAAGCTTTTGATAATACAGGGAATTTAGATGTATGTACGAATAAAAAAGCTTCTGATTCAGTACAAATCAGAAGCTTATCTATTGGTTTAATTTGTTGCTTTTCCGCACTTCAATAAGTAGTAGGTACAGTGACTATTTAAGCACTTTTCACCTTAGGTTGTTTACTTTCTCCAATTTTCTCAATATCCTCTAAACTGCGACCGCGAGTTTCAGGAACGCATGTCCGGATAAATAGTACTCCCAGTAAACAAATACCACCGAAGATGGCAAAAACAGCTTCTTGAGGCATCGAAGCAGTCATGATTGGAAATAGCAATCCAACCAGGAAAGAACCGATCCAATTAAATGATGAAGCTAAACCTGATGCACGCCCGCGAATAGCCATCGGGAAGATCTCACCAACTATAACCCAAGTTAAAGGAGCCCAAGTGAATGAATAAAGTGCTACATAGATGCTTAAAAAAACAACCATCATCATCGGATCAGCATTAGGAATAACTATATTCAGGATTGCCGGTAAAATAAAGGAGAGTCCCATTATTGTTCCGCCCACAGTTAATAAAGTACGTCGCTTAAATTTATCAGCAATCAACAGGAAGACCAATGAACCTATTACGAGGATAACCCCCTGAATGATTGGCCACATCAACGCGGAACTGGCTGCATGCCCTGTTGCATTTTGTACAATCAACGGAATGTAATAGAAGATGGCATTTGCACCCTGAAATTGTTGAAAAGCAGCCACACCGACACCTGCAAATACCAAATACCGGTACTTACCACTTAAGAGAGTTCCCCAAGACGTTTTTAGATATGCTTTGTTTTCCTCTCTTGAAACTTCTTGAATTTGTTTTATTTCAGCATCAATTTCTTTTTTACTTGAGCGAATATAGCCCAATACCTTACGAGCTTCATCAAGTTTATTATTCTTGATTAAAAATCTTGGTGATTCAGGTAGCTTTAACATTCCAAAAAATAAGATGATAGCAGGTACTGCTGCCAAACCAAGCATCATTCGCCAAGCCATCGTTTCTGGTAGGTCTTTCAAAAAATAATCAACAATGTAGGAAAGCAACATTCCAGAAACAATCATTGTTTGATTTATTCCTGACAGACGACCGCGCAATCGTGCAGGCGCCATTTCCGACATATAGGCTGGAACTAACGCAGAAGCAGCACCTACAGCCAATCCTAAAAACATCCGAGAAACAATCAAAAATAGTATTCCATCATGAGGGGCAATTCCTGACAATATGGAACCTACAACAAAAATGACAGCAGATATTAAAATCATTTTCCGTCGTCCTAAACGGTCAGACAGCTGACCAGCCACGACACCTCCAAAAATAGCTCCAAACATTACGGATGAGGTAATCCATCCAATGGCTGTAGCTTTTCCTTCTAGACTCCAATCACTTTCTAAAAAAGGCAATGCCCCTGTCATAACACCAATATCATAACCAAAAAGTATGCCGGCAAAAGCCCCAAAAAAGTAAATAAAGCGACTTGAGATTTTCTTCTCATTAACCATTTATGTTCCCTCCACTAGGTGCAAAAATATATTGCTAGAAATCCCACCACTAAAACTATTACTGGCCTCAACATATATAAAAACGTTTTCATAGGAAGAAAAATTGCTATAGTGACAGAAAATTTTTAATTTAGTATTTACGTTCTCAGCTTGTCTTACATGATATGAGGTACATCCTATTAAATTTTAGAAAGCACCCTACTTAACTTACTGAAGATATTATCTTTGACAAGGATTTGGCCATTTTTACATCAAAATTCGTAATCCATAAACACATCGTTTCAATTTGTAATCTTAAACGCTTTCATATATAGAAACATAGAACACGCTTACAAATAAAAGTATCATATTCTTACTTCTGAATTACTACATTACCCTCCAAGGAAGCATAAGACCCCTCGGTGGATAAAGCCAGCCATTACCTAATAACTACATAGTCCAAATCAACAAGCTTTGCATAAGTGATAATTTGATCTGTTGTCAGATTCAATGAAACAACAGTATGGTGGCCGCCGCCATTCTCAATCCAAGCTTTAACCCCATCCTGGAAGTTCGGCTTCACTTCCCATAGTACACGGGCAACTGGAAGGTTAGGTGCTTTAACAGTTGGCTCAAATGCAGATACTTCGTTAATTAAAAGCTTGTAATGTGTACCAAAGTCAGCCATTGAAACAACAACACCGTCTCCTGCCTTACCATCGAAAACTAAACGGGCTGGATCCTCACGATCACCAATACCTAATGGAGATACGACAATTTTTGGCTTGTTACTAGCTAATGTAGGGTCTACTTCAAGCATATGCGATTGAAGAGCAGCTTCTTGCCCAACCGCTAGTTCATACGTGTAATCTTCCATAAATCCAGTCGATTGGTTATGGCTCATCACTTTAAGTAAGCGATCAAGCGCCGCAGTCTTCCAATCCCCTTCACCAGCAAAGCCATATCCTTGTGCCATCAAACGCTGGACAGCAAGGCCAGGAAGCTGTTTCATACCATATAAGTCTTCAAAGTTAGTTGTGAAGGCATTGTAACCACCAGCATCAAGGAAACGCTTAATGGCAATTTCATAGCTTGCTTGCACCTTCACGCTCTTTTCCCAATCTTCTTTGCTGTAAGTGCCATAATCAAATTCATATAGTTCCGCATACTCAGCAAGTAAATCGTCTACTTCTTCGTCCTTAACGTCATTCACATATTGAACAAGATCCCCTATACCAAAGTAGTCAACGGTCCATCCAAATTGAATTTGAGCCTCAACTTTATCCCCTTCGGTAACTCCAACATTACGCATGTTATCACCGAAGCGAGCAACTTTAATATTGAAACTTTCGTTATAAGCAACTGCTACGTCCATCCACTCTGCCATTTGTTTTTGAACTTCAGCACGTTTCCAGTAACCTACTACAACTTTATTTTGCTTTTTCAAACGCGCATTGATAAATCCATATTCACGATCACCATGAGCGGATTGATTCAGATTCATGAAATCCATATCAATGGTTTCCCATGGAATACTTTCGTTAAATTGCGTTGCTAAATGAAGCAATGGCTTTTGTAATAATTTTGTTCCGCGAATCCACATTTTTGCAGGTGAGAAGGTATGCATCCAGGTAATTACCCCTGCAACCTCATCACGATAGTTCACTTCTTTCATAATGCTTGTAATTTTATCTGCACTTACAGCTAAATCCTGCAATACAAGCGGGTAAGGTAATATACCGCTTTCATTTAAGGCATCCGTCATCGTTTGTGCGTGTGCTTTGACTTCCGCGAGTGCCTCTTCCCCATATAGATGCTGTGAACCTACGACAAACCAAAATTCTTTTGCTTTTAGCATAATAATCCTCTTTTCATAGTTTGATAGTTTGTATTATTTTTGCCCATAGTAGGCATTTTTCCCATGTTTACGTAGATAGTGCTTATCTAAAATACGTTGTGGCAATTCTTCAGCAAAATGATTCAATTCACGTGTAAACAAATTCATCTTGGCAACCTCTTCTAATACCACACTGTTCATAACTGCTGATTTTGCATCTTTGCCCCAAGTAAATGGTCCATGCCCATGAAGTAAAACACCGGGAACTGCCAATATATCTAATCCACGTTTATCAAATGTTTCGATAATTACCTTTCCAGTTTCCACTTCGTACCCACGATCAACTTCCTCTTGAGTTAAAAACCTTGCACATGGAATGGAACCATAGAATGTATCGGCATGAGTAGTTCCCATCGCCGGAACATCTAAACCTGCTTGAGCCCATATGGTCGCCCAGGTTGAGTGAGTATGCACAATACCGCCAATTTCTGAATAATGCTTGTAAAGTACTGCATGAGTTGCTGTATCTGATGAAGGATTCAATTCCCCTTCAACCACCTGACCATCCAAATCAACAACCACCATATCACTTGGCTTCATCGTCTTATAATCAACACCACTCGGTTTGATAACAAATAAGTCACTATCACGGTCAATTGCACTTACGTTTCCCCATGTATATTTGACGAGTCCATGCTCGGGCAATTCTAAATTTGCTTCAAATACTTCCTCTTTTAACTTTTCTAACACTTGAAACCCTCCAAACTTAGACTCATAAAATCAAATGATCGACAGCTGCCTGCTCAATTACGAGACCTTTTTTATATCGCTCTATAAATTTCTCAAAACCTTTAACATCAAATTGATCCGGATATATTTCTTGACTATCAACCTCGTAAAAGACTTTTTGGTCAAGGAATTCTTCCAGGCATTCTTTATCATTTTTGTTCATCATGTAAGAAGCCAGAATAGCCATTCCCCACGCACCGCCTTCTCCGGCTGTTGCCATAACGGATACTGGTGCATCAATGGCAGCTGCGACGATTTTTTGACCTACAACAGGTGTCTTGAATAATCCGCCGTGAGCCAAAATCCCATCAATTTCAACATTTTCTTTTTTAGTCATAATGTCCATTCCAATTTTTAAAGCGCCAAATGCAGTAAAAAGATGAGCTCGCATAAAGTTTGCTAAATTAAACTGACTATCAGGTGGACGGACGAATAGCGGTCGCCCCTCTTCCAATCCTGTAATATTTTCACCGGACAAATAGCCATAGCTTAGCAATCCGCCAGCATCTGGTTCAGCTTCCAATGCTTTATTCAACATCACTTCATATAATTGATCCGTTTCAATCTCATGACCCATTGCTTCAGAAAACTCACGGAATAATTTCAGCCAGGCATTTAAATCACTGGAGCAGTTATTAGCATGAACCATCGCCACTGGACTGCCATCAGGTGTTGTTACTAAATCAATTTCCGGATACACTTTTGAGAGTTCCTTTTCTAATACAATCATTGCAAAGACTGATGTTCCTACTGAAATATTACCAGTACGCTTTCTCACACTATTTGTAGCAACCATTCCTGTACCGGCATCACCTTCCGGCGGACAAAGCGGAATACCTGGTTGTAAATTCTGTGATTGATCAAGAATTTTGGCACCAACTACAGTCAATTCACCAGCTTGTTCTCCTGAAAGATAAACTTTAGGAAGAATCTCCTTCAGGCTCAAATGGCAACCTTTAGTGGAAATTAGTTCATCAAATTGCTTCACATTCGATTCATTGTAATTCTTTGTTGATTCATCGATTGGAAACATACCTGAAGCATCTCCAATGCCGATTGCTTTATTACCAGTCAGTAACCAATGGATATAACCTGCCAAAGTCGTAACATAATCAATACGCGGCAAATGTTTCTCTTCATTTAAAATGGCTTGATAAAGATGTGCAACGCTCCATCTTTCTGGGATATTGAATTTAAATGTATCAGTCAATTCTTTAGCTGCCGCACTCGTTGTTGAGTTACGCCATGTACGAAACGGAACAAGCAATTCGCCGGTGTGATCAAAGGCCATATATCCATGCATCATGGCCGAAATTCCAATAGAACCAATCGTGCGAATCGTAATCCCATAATTTCTTTCAACTTCTTGCTTCATCTCACGATATGACGCTTGTAGTCCAGTAATTATATCTACTAGGCTGTATGTCCAAAATCCATCTTCCAAGCGGTTTTCCCACTCATAGCTTCCAGATGCAATCGTTTCAAAATGATGATCAATTAACACTGCTTTGATACGTGTAGAACCAAACTCAATCCCAAGAGAAGTCTCTCCCTTAGTAATCGCCTCTTTTATGTTTGCTTTGTTCTTTTTCATATAAACCCCCATCTGATAGCGGTTCCAATATTCAGAATGATTGCGCTTTCTATTTGTTAACTCGATTATATTAATTTGTACGTACAAATGTCAACTAATATATAATTAGTACACACAAATATAATCTTACTGATTCTACTATTATTTAAACAACGACCCACAAAACCATTTATTGGGTATACTATTAAAGAAATAAATAAAGATGTTACTTTTAAAAGGGAATTAGATTACTTATTTTATTTCTTACTAATTCAAAGTAAAATATGTACATACAACTATTTCGAATCAATTAGTGCAAGAGCACCTATGAAGGAAGTGAGCAATAAATGAAACCAAAATATCAGGTCATCATTGATGATATAAAAAGCAAGATTCTTTCGGGAGATTACAGAGTTGGTGACCAAATCCCTACTGAAGCTTCCCTCCAAGGAAAATACGAAGTGAGCCGCCAAACAGTTCGTAAAGCTATTTTAGAATTATCTAACGAGGGGTTTTTAAGAAGTGAAAAAGGGTCTGGCACTTATGTCAGTAATCAATACCAAGCAAAATCAGGCGGTCAATCCAATACTAAAACAATCGGAGTTATTACAACCTACATTTCTGATTATATTTTCCCCTCTATTATTCGAGGAATTGAAGGTAGATTAAATGAAGAGAATTATTCGTTACTCTTAGCCAGTACAAATAATGATGTCGAACAGGAAAAAAAAGCGTTGGAAATGATGATGTCATTTGGCGTGGATGGTTTAATTGTTGAGCCTACAAAAAGCAATCTATATAATCCTAATATTTCTTACTACCTTTCGTTCAAAGAACAAGAGGTTCCATTCATTATGATTAATGCTTATTATGAGGAATTAAGTGTTGCTTTCCTATGTCTTGATGATGTACAGTCCAGTTATCTTGCCACAAAAGAATTAATTTCGAAGGGACATACACAAATTGGTCTCATATCAAAATCTGATGATCTACAAGGAAAGTATCGAATGAAGGGATATATAAAAGCGCTTGGAGAAGCAAAATTAGCATTTCGTCCAGAGCATGTACTTACATTCAATACAGAAACAAAACCTCAGTTATCTACTAACCTGAGGAAATTTCTAAATGAAAATAGTAATATGTTAACAGCTATTGTGTGTTATAACGACGAGGTTGGTTTAGAAGTAGTAAATGTATGCAAACAGCTTGAAATTCCTATTCCGGAGAAATTATCGATTATTGGCCAGGACAACTCCTATATTGCAAAAAACGCCAATATTTCCCTAACAACATTAACACACCCACAAGAACAAATGGGACGCGATGCAGCTGATTGGGTCATTAAGAAATTGCAAGGTAAAAAGGATTTACCAAATGAAACCTACTATGAGCCAGTGCTGATGGAAGGAGAAACAGTAAAAGAGATAGAACCGCACTAAACACATGTGAAATTTCTTTAGGATCACAGAATTCACTTTAAAATAAAATAAAAACCCAGTCCATGTTCGTAAAGAAGATGAACAAAAACTGGGTTTTCATTCCCATTTCAACTAACTTAATTACCTTACTATTTCTTTAATCCCTGCTGATCCTTCAGGTGAATTCCAATGTGGCCAATACCAAAAATAATAACAGAAATGATAAACCCAATTACTTTTCCATAAATTCCAAGGAGAAGAAAAGCTATTACAGGCAAAGTGGCTCCTGCTACAGGGATTCAAAGAAACTGCTGTAGAAGTCCTCCATAGTCCTTTCAC
The DNA here is from genome assembly GCF_058313635.1 of Bacillus sp. z26. Taxonomy (NCBI): domain Bacteria; kingdom Bacillati; phylum Bacillota; class Bacilli; order Caryophanales; family Bacillaceae; genus Bacillus; species Bacillus sp. z26. Next base: position 122,321 of record NZ_JBZFQM010000005.1, on the reverse strand, counting down.
TTTTAAAGTAACGAATCCACCAAATTTCGTAAAAAATCATAGATAAAAGTGACCCTAATAGCCATATACTCCAAGGCCGAACACTTCCAATTGTTATATTTGAAACCATTAAAGAGAAACAGACAACAAGGACCTGCCCAACCCTTTCAAAGGCAAGCAGAATTTTATTTTCACCTTGAACAATGTATCCTATTGGCTGCCTTTTGATCCAAATAAGATTAGGGATCATCAACATGAGCAACCAGATTGCTCCAATATATGAAAACTCCAAATGACCTATCATTGAAATCCCCCATTTCAAAACTAGGCTATACCCTACTTTACTTAAAACGCTATTAAACCGTACACGAACCAACGGATATGAATGTTTGCCCTACATAAAAGAAACCCGCCTCTCATTTAAAAGCAGGTGAAGTTTTTATTTTTTTCGAATTGATAACATATACTGTACATTAGTAATAACTAAAATAAGGAGAATCGTAAAAATTCCAAATAATTGGGACACACCAGAGATGATCGAGTAGCCAATGAGTACAAGCACCGCTATAACTATCACACAGTTCAAGAAGCACTAAAAATAGCAAGTAAATAAAATATCGCAAAGAAAACGGATACAACGATTATTAGAATGCCTTGAGCTTTAAGAAAAGTCGTTAGTATATGCTCTTGTTTGTTTGCAGCGTATTCTTTAGCATATAAGAAGTGTAATGGGATACAAAATAAAGAAAAACAAAACCCAACACTTAAAGATATTAAAACAAATTGAAGGGAGAATGGCAGACTCGTTTCTGAAAAGATAATGATTAAACCGAATAAGGGAACGCCGCACCAAAAACCAAATGCAAGAAACAATATCATTAATGTCATGATAAAAATAAATATATTATTCTTTATGGATTGGAAATATATCTGCATGTTTTTTCCCTCCTGAGAAAGACTCCTTATATCATCATATATTTCATTACAGGCTATTTATGATCTAAACACTATCAGTCTTAATGAATTAAACATAAGAGAATTAAAACTACGGAATAATGGGGAAGTAAATCAGCCAAGGACTAATTATACTGTTCATATTCGTTCTTTTACCTTTTATTTTCTACACTTTTCAGCCAGTGTCTAAGTCCTTTACCAGCATAGGGTTCATCACTAAATCGAGGAATAATATGTAGATGAGAGTGCATGATATGTTGACCCCCAATTGAATCACAGTTCCACCCAATGTTATATCCATCAGGTCGATATGTATCATCCAGGAGCGCTTTTACTTCTTGCAGTAATGAATAGGTAGCGGACCATTCTTCCTCTGTCATGTCAAATAATGTTTCACGGTGTTTTATTGGAACAATTAATCCTGAGCCGACTAATACTTCCTGTGGCATTTGCAGAAACATACAATGTTCATTTTTTACTACCACTTCTTGTTGTTCTATTATATCCGGATGACAAAATGGGCATGCTTTCACTTCAATCCCCTCCTTAAATCTATTTTCATTTTTACATTTTCTTACTTTTCATAGCGACACCTTTCTAAAAAAATAAAACAAACAAAAACGCAAAGGCATTACAACCTTTACGTTCTTCTATTTAGATGTATAAAAAAAGACCTCATATTCGCAAAGTTCACGAAATAAGGATAGATTAAGCAAATGTATTTTTCGAGGTCTGCAGTATCATTTTCATTTCAAAGATAAAAGATGTAACATACAATATCTAGATATATTCGTCTGGATTTAACAATATTCTTTATGTAACTTGATTAATTCTTGGACGACTCCAGGTCGCTGTGTCGGAATACGGGGACATACGTGATAGTATTCTTCTTTTCTCAGATGCTTCTTTCCAAAGGTTGGAACAGTTGCTTCATGAAGCAAGGTTTTCCATGCTTGTTTGATTGCCCTATAATTCTCCCATCTCCGCTCATTGGCGATTCCCCAACCAAGGATAATCCAGGGATGCCGCCTTATCTCTTGAACAGATACCAAAGAATCCTTTGGATCATATTCCTGTTCTTCAACTAGTTTTTCCAATAGATCAATAGCCCTTCCTTGAGTAGGATCTTGGATTATAAATAGGTTATAGATATATAATCTGCCTGAGACCGACTGCCTATCTTCATATATTCCTTCTACTACCCGAACTAACTGTTTCATGGTTTCATCAAGTCTGTGTATCTTTCCTTGCGCTTTTCCCTTTATATGCAGTTCTGTTACCAACTCCCGCCCTAATTCTGCAGATCCAGGATTACACAAAAGACAAGCTCCTAGTGATTGCTCTGAGTTACCCCACTGAATGTATGTCGATGTGCGGTAAATATAATTTCCTTTCTTTTGATAGTGTGCATAGGCTGTAGGTATGTTCATAAACACTTCCTCCTTTTGCACTTATATTGTTTATTGGTCTGAATTCTGTATGTCTGGTATTGCAGGAAGATACAAGAGTACTAAATTGGATAATAATGAGGCAGCATGGTCTATCCCTAATGTTTGGAATACTTGTTGATAATGAGCAATAAACTCCTCTTTAGAGGTGGAGATGTGGTCGCTGTCGTTGATAAATTGTACAAGTACCAGCCATGTTGGAATCTGAAGTTCTTGATTTAGGATTTGTAAATAAGCTAATCGATTCGCCAACTGGTAATAGTCATACAGCCAAGGATTTATAGATGTAGTGGAACCGAACTTCTTTTGTGTGACAGTGAGGGTTTCAGTTATTTTAGAGATACTTTGTAAGGAAGTAGCTTTTATCTTGGAGTGAGTTTCACGACGATGGGCCTTGGCTTCCACCAATACCAATCCTTTTTGGCCGGTACCTTCTACTGTCCCTATTCCATCCCAGACAGGTCCATTTTTCGGCCAATTTGATCTTAAAAAGAGGATCGATGATTGCAAAGTGTCTTTATTGCCATAATAGAACTTTAAAAAATCATCCTGATATTCGGTGTAACCTTCATGTGCAAGAGGCGATTTCCAGTCAATCCTTTGTTTTTCTGCAAAAGCTACTAGAGAAGGAGAGTGTGAGAAGATATCTTGATCTAATACTCTACTATATTTATTAACATACATCTGGAGATGGTATTGGCTTCCTTTCGTTTTATTTGTCATAATGTTCACCTGAAGAAATCCAATTGTATTTTTGCAATCGATTCATTTTTGCTTTTAAAGAAATTCCCCGGACTAAATCTAGCTCACTGTCTGACTTACGAATCATGAACACATCTATTTTCATATCACTTTTCACCCCTTACCTTATTTCCTAAATAATACCATAATGTCTCTCTATTTTGATTTAGTATTTTCTTATTTAACAGTTTTTCAGGAAAATCGTTCGGGGAAATATGGAAGTAATCCTATTTGCTGAAAGATAGAGAAAATGCGTAGGACGAATTGTTTTATTTTGAATACAATATAGGAGCATAAACCGTAAGAATCACCTCCCCATAATAGCCTGTAAGGAGGCAATTTAATGTTAAATATATTAGTTTTAGACTATGATTTTACACACTCCTATTATAAAAATTCTTTTTATTTATGGGATGAATTAAAAAAACTAACCAATTGTGTTCTTTTAACTCCGACACAATATGATCCTCACATAAAGTTAGATGAGATAGTGGACATGTGTCCCTTCAGGCCAGATTTCATTATAATAAACGAATTCGTAAATTTTCATCATGACTGGAGCCTGGAAGATGTGGATAAAGTAACTATTCCTATAGGTTATATGCCACACGATATAGATGCATTTGTAGATATTAGAAGAGAATACTTACAGCAAAACAATATGAGCTTGATATTCCCATTATATAAAGAAAGCTATCTAAGACTTTATCCTGAATTTGCGGATAAAATGCGATGGCTCCCACACCATGTAAACACAAATATATTTAAAGATTATAATATGATTAAAGATATAGATTCATTATTAATTGGTCGTGTTAAACAGTCTTACTATTCTTTGCGTAAAAAAATACTACAACAAATGAATGGTCACCCTGGCTTCGTCTACATGGTTCATCCATCTGACCAAGATTCCTCCCAAGGTTCATGGATAGAAGGTGAAGAATATGCCCGATTAATTAATCAATCAAAGATATTTTTTAGTTGTTGCTCCACCCTCAACTATCCACTTTTAAAATATTTCGAAACATTGGGTTGTCGAACGTTACTTCTGGCAGACACATGCTCAGATTTAACGTCATTAGGTTTTAAACCGGGTGAACACTTTGTAGAGATTAACGAACACAATATTTATGAGAAGTTTATGTACTACTTAAACAATGAAACAGAGCGTAATCAAATAGCAGCCAACGGTTATCAATTTATAAGAAGCCATCACTCTACTGAAATAAGAGCCCAGCAACTTGTCTCTTACATTCAGGCATTTTTGGGGCATTGAGTAGTCAATGTATAGGAACCTTACAATGTCATTGGTCACAATGCTAAGGCGAGTAAGAATGCAGACCAGGTGTGTCAAGCCTATTGGGATAACACCTTTACTGGTTCCATTAGCTTAAACCAAGGAGAAATTTTGATGATCGAATGAAGGTTTATTCTTGAATGTCTGCATTCGGACATCGTTTTTTCAACTCGTTGATAAACTCCTTTTTATCCTTTGGTGATATCTTTACACTACCAAGGGTTGCTGACTTGTAAAATAATTCAAATCCCTGATTAGATGATAAAATTCGGTAGCCAGTGAATATATCGTTGGTTGGAGAAATTTTTGTTATGGTTTGATAAGGGATTTTACTTCTGAATGGACCGCCTTTCACTAATAGATAATCTTCATAGAAAACGTATTTAATAAAAAAAGAGACCCATACTATCAAACCCACCGAAATAATAAAGATAGCAAACATTATGATTACGGTAGATATTGTTGCTTCTTTATCAAAGAACGGCGGTAGTAGTGTGACAGCACCTATTGTTATAGCTGCTATTATAATAAATATCACGAAAAAAGCATCTACTTTTGAACGGAAAATCATTAAGTAAACACAACCTTCTTATAGTATATTTATACAGTTTAATAACTTTCTTTAAATAGATTCTATTTTTAATTTCCATTTCCTTCTTCCACAAATCTGTCCCTTTACTTCCATAAGTAGTTATCATGAGAAAAGGATATTCATTCTTCATGGATCAATGACCCTGTTAAAGAGCCGGGTACACGAAAAAGGGAAATATATAGGAAAAAGTTAATCAGGTGATTTATCAATGCATATAGCCTAAATAAACATAGGATTAAAAAATGAAAGTAATTGTAGACAAAGATGGTGTAATAAAAACGGCTTACCCTATATTTGGTAAGTCTGTAGGAAAGGTGAAATAACATTAGAGGGATGGATTGCAAAAATGAAACTATTATTTGAAGTTGAAGAGTATGAAGATATGAAAGGTCTCCCTTTTGACTTGATGACTTATTTTGATAGTAGATTATACGTATATATTTTAGATAACGGAAAAAAAAGAGAAATATTAAATTCAACATTTCATAATAGTACGTTACTTGATTTAGGAGACCATCTAATCACTCTAAGCAAGGGAAAAACAAAACAAGTTGACCTAGAAACATCTGAAAATGCTATGAAATATACATTTAAAAAACCTCAAAACCTGTTGTTCATTGACTGTTTTAGCTGTTATGATCAAAATAAACAAAGAATAGTAGAATGCTCCTTCGATGATTTCTCAAGGGCTTTCACATTGGAATACCAAAAATATACAAATGATATATTGAAGAAAGACGAAAATGCAAATGAAGATGAAACCTTTGTAATAATGGTTGACCAATTAACATTATTAAAAGAATTAAATGGTGTTTCTTGAATGAAACTCCTCTCTACTCATTAAATAAAAGCCCGGATTCGTATTGGATCGAACCCGGGTAGATACTGAAAAAGACCCGGAAATCCCGAAAACCGAGTCTGATTAGGAAAACTATATTGTATGGTCACATTGGAGACAAAAGAATGCGTATTCTCTCTTTTGGCCAGGCGTTTAAAGGGCATGATAAACCTTATGCCTTTACCCATTAGAACTCTCCATTACTAACATTTTTTCTTCTCCTAATAATTCGGCATTCACTCTCGCACTTAACTTGGTCAACCTTATCATACAATCGGGGGCTTTAGCGAAACAAGGTGACAGCAAAAATCCGTCTGTATTTTTTTCCATTAGCAATAATGTTCACAAAAAGGCTTAACAAACATAAAAAACGGAGGCCTACATGTGTAGACCTTCGTTTTTCAACTCCTTTATTCGTCTTTGCAACGTCTTAGATTGTATACCTACTTTTGGTTCTTCAAAATTTTATTCTTCCTATGTTTTCATTCATATTATTTATCTGTTTGTTTTTGCTTCTTTTTCAAATACTCCGCACGTATTTTTTCAAGTTGCTGCTTTTTATCAAATTTGGCAGGCGTCTGTTTTTCATGAAACTTTGTCACAGCTACCTTACCTTTGGTATCCAATTGATATTTTCCCACTTTGTTCACCTACTTTTCTTGTCTTTAAAGAGAATCTATTCAACAAATATAATATACCTAATCTTACTGAAGTAAACCTTATTACATTATCAGCGTGTATTATCAATTCGTTCATTAATTATTCCTCGTAATTCATTTATCCTAGCCATCATCCTTTGAGTGGCTTGCATTAAGAAGGAATCAAAAGCGATAAACCTATCCTCTGCATTATTAGCTCGTTCATCTTTAATTTCAAATGCTTGTTGGGTTTAATTTTGTATATAATCATTTAAAACATCTTCTGTCATATAAATCCCATTTCCTGACATTAGTTCATCTATATACCCAGTTTCATCAAACTCCAGAAATTCAATGACTTCTGGAACTATCTCATATTCGTAAATTAAATCCCGAAAGATTCGCCAACTCCTCGAATAGTTCTTCATACTCATCCGTTAATTTTCTACTAGACAAGTTACTTTCAATTTCTCGGATCAATATGGAGCTCCAAGGGTTTGAGTGGCATTAGAGATGAATAGGAGCAGGAGCTTTTCCTGCTGGATCATGAAGAATGGGAACAGAAACAAGCCCGGATTCGTATTGGATGGAACCCGGGTTGATATTGAGTCAGACCCGGAAATCGGAAAAGTTTACTTTACCAAAAACCGAGTCTGAATCGGAAAACTTTATTTTGTCTAGGAAAACTTTATTTTATGGTTACACCTTCAGCATAATTTCCACAACACATTCGACGTGGGAAGTTTGTGGGAACATGTCCACTGGTTGAATGTATTTTGGTCTGTATTTTTTGCTTAGGTAGTCCAGATCCTTTGCCAGTGTGGATGGGTTACAGGATACATAAACGATTTTTCTTGGACGTGTCCGCAGAATGGCATCCATTAGCTTTTGATCCAAGCCGCTTCTCGGTGGATCAACGACAACGACATCCGGCCTCCAGCCTTCGCGCAGCCATTTAGGCATGAGGACTTCCGCTTTACCTACTTCGTAACTGACGTTATCCATGTTATGCTTCTTAGCGTTTTGGATGGCATCTTCAATCGATTCCGGAATGACATCCATTCCACGGACTTCTTTACAATAATCTGCAAGCCATAGTCCAATGGTTCCCACTCCGCAATAAGCATCTACCACTCGTTCATGACCATGAAGGCGGGCAGCTTTTTTCACTTCATCATAGAGCTTTACTGTCTGAACCGGATTCAACTGGAAGAAGGTACGTGCGGATAACTCATAAGATAGATTGCCAAGTTCTTCTTCTATTGCTTCCTCTCCCCAAAGGTGAATGGTCTTTTCACCGAATACAAGTGGGGTCTGTTCTTTATTCACGTTTTGAACAATCGAAACCACTTCTGGTAAGCGCTTGTTGATTTCTTCAATGATTTGGCGCTTCTTAGGTAGCTTTTCAGAAATAGTGATAATCACTACTTGGACTTGATCCGAAGAGAAACCAACACGGGTTACGACTGTTTTAACGATCCCGCTTTTCTTCTTCACATCATAGGCCGGCAATCCAAATTCCTGCAGAATATCTAGTACCGTACGGGTAACTTTGTTTGTCGCATCATGCTGAACGATACAATTTTCGATATTGATCAGATCATGAGTGTTAGCCGCATAAAGGCCCGCAATCAGTTCCTGTTTCTCATTGGTACCGACCTGGAATTGGTTCTTATTACGGTAATTCCATGGATTCTCCATGCCAATTGTTGGGCGGATATCTACATTGCTGGCATCGAATTTGCTATGACGCTCCAATGATTGAATGACAATATCACGCTTTTCCTTCAATTGTTGGCTGTATTCCAAATGCTGCAATTGGCATCCGCCGCATACGTCATAAACCGGACATGGTGCGTCGACTCGATGTGGCGATGCTTTTTTAATCTTTTTCACAAGACCTTCCGAATACTTCGGATGGACCTTCGTAATCTTTACTTCTACGATTTCATCTGGTAGAGCACCTGGTACAAATACAACTTGGCGTTTATAGTAGCCGACTCCCTCACCGTTTATACCAAGGCGTTTAATTGTTAGTAAAATCTCTTGTCCTTCACGGACTAATGTTGCCTGCTCGTTCATCCATATTCCTCCGTTTTTCAATGCTTCTCCATAAGTAAAGCGTGGCGTAGCTTAAATAAGGGTGCCACTCCTTACTGAATTGCTCCATCTCTTCCATTGTTGGCTTTCGTTCTAAGTTATATAGCAACTTAATGGCATTTTGAATACCAATATCTGCTTTTGGAAATAAATTCGGACGGCCAAGGCCAAATAACAGGAAGTTTTCCGCTGTCCATCTCCCGATACCGCGAATACTAGTTAATTCTGCTATAACTTCTTCATCCGTCTTTGTACGTAACTCTTCTAACCTGAGTTCACCACTTGCGACTTTTTCTGAAAGACCAATCACATACTCCGCCTTCCTGCCGCTGAATTTTAATCCTTTTAGCTCATCCACCGTCAGAGCAGCGGTTGTGGCTGGAGATGGATAAAACCATACTCCATCCTTTTGAAATCCATAAGTTTTGACAAAATCCTTCGTCAATCTCTGGGCAAACGCCATATTTAGCTGCTGGTGAATAATGCTTTTTACGAGGCAGCTATATAGATCAAATTCCAAAATAAGCGGGGTTCCACGGTGGAGAGTGAAAATATCATTTAGTTTCGTCCCGCCAAAATGGGCATGTATATCGGAAAGTGGCAGATGCCACTGAAAAATCTCCATTAAACGATTCGTGGCTAAAGCCTGTTCCTCTTTACCGGAAATCGTAAATGCTGGTTCATCTACCGTCCCAATGGCTTGAACAGAATAAACATTCGGTTTGCCATGGATCAGTAAAGGCACTTGAATCAATCGATTATGGTAATCTATTTCATACAAAGGATCAAGACCGATCCTTTCCAATACAAGGTCAAAATCATAGGGAGCTTCTACATGGATGGTTTCTTTCCACATCACTAACACTCCTTTACAGACTAGTCCCGTTATTATAACAGGTTTCACTGCTATATGGGTACATAGGAAAACGGCCCATCAAATCGGAGCTGTATCCATTTTCCGCTTTAGCAACACTGCCTTTATGGCACTATAACTGATTTCATCGGGAAGCTGTTCTTTTATTGGCTTTAAAAATTCACTATCTGACTTCTCAATTGCCTGTAAAATCTGGGTCTCCTCATCAGGTGAAAAGAAGTAGTTCCAATCAAACGGCAACCCTTCCTCTACACAACGGAGCAAGTGCCCTTCAACTGTAATTGGAGACAATTCTCTCTCCTTGGCTATGTCCTTCAACGTATGACCTTGTTTATATAATTCGTACGTATCCAAATGTGAATTAGCTGATCCAGCCTTCGCTTTTTTCACTGCCGGCTTAATTTCATCTGCCGCCGCAACCGATACCTCATATTCATTTTCCTTTAAAAATCCACTGATTACCTCTACAAATCGAACGCCATATTTATCAGCCTTTTGGGCACCGACCCCTTTAACCTCAAGGAAGTCACCCGTAGTCTGTGGCAGTTTTATACACATATCATGCAAAGCTTGATCGGAGAAAATTAAATATGGCGGCACTTTTTCTTGACCTGCAATTTGTTTTCGAAGGTCACGCAGTACTTCAAATAAAGGATCATCTTTTGAAATGGTTGCAATACGCACATCTTCTTTTCTCATTACCGTTCGTTTACCGAGCAATACTTCCTTACCGGCAGGTGTTACAAATAAAAGTGGATATTGCCCGCCTGTAATTCCAATCAATTGCTCAGAGGTTAGAAAATCGATAAAATCAGCTACCTCTTTCGTCGATTGATTTTTCATCAGCCCGTAAGTAGATAAGGATTGAAAGTTCTGTTCAAGCAGTTTTTTATTAGATGAGCCTGTTAACACCTGAGCAATCATCGTTTTTCCAAAACGTTCACCCGTCCTGATCATACAGGATAAAACCATTTGCGCATCCTTTGTTACATCCTTGGTGCTTCTTTCATCCAGGCAATTGGAGCATCGTCCGCAATCCTCTGCCTTCTGTTCACCAAAATAGTGCAGTATATAGGACTGCAGGCAGCCTTGTGTATGGCAATAATCACGCATTTGATAGAGCTTTTGCAGCTCTTGATTTTTATGATTCTCGTCCCCAAATGATTGATCGATCAAAAAACGCTGAACCTGTACATCCTGCTCAGAATGAAGCAAAATACATACACTCGGCAAGCCATCACGTCCGGCACGACCAGCCTCTTGATAATAACTTTCCATATTTTTAGGCATTTGAGCATGAATCACATATCGTACATTTGATTTATCAATCCCCATGCCAAACGCATTGGTTGCAATCATGATGGAAATTTCATCGCTCAGAAATCTACTTTGCTCGATGTCACGTTCTGCACTTGATAGACCCGCATGATACCTGCCAACGGCGATGCCTTTTTGCTGAAGGCGCTCATATAGATGATCCACTGTTTTTCTTGTAGCGCAATAAATAATCCCAGATTCTTGTTTATTTTCCCTTACATATGCATCAATATATTTTTGCTTATTCTGCCCCTTTACGACCTGGAAGCTTAAATTCTCCCGTTCGAATCCGGTTATGACCGTACGTGAATCTTCAATATTCAGAGATTGGCGTATATCTGCCTGTACCCTCGGAGTAGCTGTTGCAGTTAAAGCCAGGACAACCGGGTTTGAATCCAATTGTTCAGCTAATGATTGGATTCGTAAATAACTCGGGCGGAAATCATGTCCCCATTGTGATATACAGTGGGCTTCATCGACGGCAATTAATCCAATCGGCAATTGGCGAATTTCTTCGATAAATCCCTGTGATTCAAGTCTTTCAGGTGCAAGATATAATAGCTTATAAGCACCCTGATGGATATCATACAAACGATCATTCGCTTCACTCGCGGTTAAGGAGCTATTAATAAAGGTTGCGGGAATACCTGCCTGGTCCAGTGAATCTACCTGGTCCTTCATGAGAGAAATTAATGGAGAAATAACGAGGGTAACACCTGGTATCATCATCGCCGGGATTTGGTAACAAATCGATTTACCCCCACCTGTCGGCATAATTCCGAGTGTATCGATCCCTTGTAATACCTGCTCAATAATTCTGGCTTGTCCATCGCGAAATTGATCATACCCAAAATACTTTTTTAAAAGAGAGCTTGCTTCTGTAAGCATAAATTCCCTCCTCCGTTCATTTATCATTCTACCTTTCATTATAGCTTATCTGCCTCTACCAATTCTAGTAAGGCAGAACAGCGGTGTCACAAAATCTCAAAAAACAATTCCAATATTATGGTAAAATGGCAGCAAGCAATGATTGAGATTTCCTAATGCTACCTGATTCCCTAGTAATGCTTAAAACAATATGAGGTGAAATTAGTGAGAACATTAGTCTTGTACGCTTCTCTATTGATATTGGCAGCAAGCCTACTATCCTGTCAAAAAATGGACGATGGAGTATCTTTCAAATCAATCTATTCAAACAACGACATAAATAAAATCATAATCAGAGATAGAAACTTAAAATTTAAAGAAATAACTGACAATGAAAGTATTAACAACTGGACAGAAAAGGTTGGAGAGATAAAATTTATTCGTGACGAAAATCAAAAAGAACGAGATTTCCTTTTAATTTATGATGGTTGTTTAGTTAAAGCATTTCATCAAGATCAAGAGATTGGTGACTTTAGGCAAATAAAATTAAAAGATGTGTACTATAAAGATAACGCTGAATTTAATAAGCAGGTAGAATTGTTGTGTAAATAGAAGTTAGAGTTTTCTTATTCGCCCATCGGAGACGTTGATTCAATAACGGAGACAGCAAAAACTATCTCTTTTTTGTTTCAGGAAGGCAAATTAATCGCAAGTTAAACTAGGTGTGTTGTTTATCCGCATAAAAAATAAGACAGATAGCACAGAGAATGGATTTGCACTCTCTTACTATCTGACTTTTTCTATTCTCGATCATAGACAGCAAATATGATTTGTCTACTCACGAAGTTGTGTACTCTTTTGGTGATTCTTCTTTTATTTCTTTCACATTTTCTTCATCAAAGAAGAACCTGTAATCCATTGAGTCCACCAACCATTTCTTAGCCTTCTCATCATAAATCAGCGTAACCTCATAGGTATCATTTTGATCTTCAAATTCAGGAGTTTCATCCTTATAATAGTAATCACCCTGACTCTTGATAAGGGCATCAACATTGGCCTTCCAAGCTTCCTCTTCGTATGAAATCGCAAATGAATTAAGGTCGAATGTCGTACTCAGGTATTTCCCTTTGAATAATTCCTCAAATACCTTAGCTTCATCAATTTCTTCCTGAACAGACTGCTTGAAATCTTCAGTGGCCCTTGTCATTTTGGAAGTAGTACCGCTCGTAATGGCAATCAGACTTTCACGAGTATTCTGTACCACCGTATCCATGATTTGTTTTTGTGTTTCTTCATTTTCCCCTAGATTAATCTCTGTATAAGTACTGTGAATTTCTTTTTCTTTTGTTTTAATGGTCCCCCATGGAAGTTCAGCCTCAATAGCTGCCTTCATGGTTCCGTCTGTTAAGACCGGTCCAAATTCTTCGTTCTGAAATGGATTTATTCCTACATCTTTACCATTTATATAGAGTTTCCCCTTAAGTTCAACTTCTTCCGAGTCAATCGATGTATCAATATGCACATCTTCGCCTTCTAGATACAAATCAACTGTAGGCTGATCTCCGCCATGTGTTGTTATAGAATCTTCAACGACTAAGTCAACAAAATCAGTTTTTAACTTTGCTTTTACATCATGGATACCTGGAACATACGGCCCATATGTTTTTACAAAATCAGCTTGATTCGCTTGATCCACTTTTTCGTTATTAATATATAATTCTGTATCCTTATAATTAGTTTCTACTGTTAAATAGGCAGAATCAATCATTAATTGATATTTGTCATAAAAGATAAACTTTCCATCTTGGAGAATAGTAACCATTTCATCAGATGTGGAGCTGAAGAGATCGTCAAAGTTTTCAGCATCCTCCTGTAAATCCGTCATTTCCGATTGATTTCTTAAAGACTCTACGGTTACCTTTATTTCGTCTGGATTCTCTTTATAATATTTCATAAATGCCTTAACGGTTTCTTTGTTTATATCAAGCTTTTTATCATTTGAATGTAAAAGTTCTGCCATTGCCTTTTCATCATGATTAATTAATGCTTCTTCAAAATTATTGATTAATCGTTCTTTCGAAAAAAGACTTTCCCCAATTTTATAAGCGCCAATCAAAAGTATCGCAGCTACTACTCCGGCAATAATCCATTTCTTTTTTTTGGGCGACATCGGTTTTCTTTCAGAAACACTTTGAGAATTGGAAACCTGCATGTTCGTTTGTTGATGAACTGGTGTGCCGCACTCCTTACAAAATTGGGCATTTCCACTCAGTTCTTTGCCACAATTCTTACAGAATTTCATCCTTATTCCTCCATCAATTATTGGTCTATGAATAATCAAAATATCTTATGATTACTATCAATCAATGTATGACTGAATATTGGTTATTAGCGAATCAAAAAGCATTTCTCCCATAATCAATATGACAAGAAAAGTAAGTATGTAAGTCAGCAAAGTTCCATATACGGCATCCAAACCTTCACCAGGTGAACTTTTTTTATAGAAAGTAATTAGAACAGGAACCGCGATATATATAGATCCAATCAATCCAATTGCCAGGAAATAAACAAATAGGCTTACTTCTAGAATGGACAAGACAAGTCCGACAGTGAGAATAAAAACAAAAGGAATAAGCAATAATCCAAATCTAGAAAATACTTCTTTAAACGTTACATTCACACCTCCCAATTTGATAGACATATAGGTAAAAGCAGATACTAATACCATAAAGATTGCAAAAGAAAAAAATGGCTGTATAACGACGTCCATAAACGGTAGCGTGATATTATAAGCTGTTGAAAAACTGAATAAACTCAAGCTGTTTATGACTCCTTTTATTCCAAAGTAAATCATTAGCGGCATGAACAAGCAGTATAAAATTAACGTGATGATTGCATAAGTAAAATGTTGATTTTCCATGGAAGCATGGAGGCTCGCATATGGTTTTTTTAGTACATCCATAAAATAGGTGAAATATTGTTTAGATTGATCCTTTGTCTTTTTTAAATAGTCCTCTGTCCGGTAATTCTCACTACTTTCAGCATTCGCTTGGGATAAAGGTTGTTGACTATTATTTTCAGCTGTTTCAACTAACTGATTGCCACATTCTTCACAAAATCTCCCTCCTTCATTTTCGTGACCACAACGTTGACATTTCATCTGAATCTTCTCTCCTTTTCCTCTATATTCTTTAAATTTCAAAATCAAGCCATCTTATACCGGAATTATAGGTATATAGACCTATAAAATATTATATAAATTTTTTTCCTCTTAATCACTTTTTTTGTGATAAAAATCAAAAAATTCAAAATAAACATTCCTCTATTAACATGAATTGGATAATTTAAGGACTATTTTTTCGGAAATTATTTAAAAGAGATAATCTTTTTTTCTGAAGAAATTAGAATATACATTTAATCCATCTTTTCCTTCTTTTTCGCTGACTTCCTCTCTTCACTAACTCACCATAGTCCTCTATACGCTAAAAAAACCGCTCACTCTAACGTAAGCGGTTTTGGTTAGGAAATATAAATCAAATCTTTACCTCTGTTTGCTTTTTTTGTGGCATCTGCTCAGGCTTTACACAATTTATATCATCCAAGCTTTTAAAGGTATATCCTCTCTTTTTCAAATCCGTAATAACACGGCCCAGGGCTTCTGCATTATCCCTGGAGACTGAATGTAAAAGCAATATGGCTCCGGGATGAATTTGGGCCATAATCTGATCATAGGAGTGTTTCCAGCCCTGCTGACGATTCACATCCCAATCCAGGAAGGCAACCGACCATAAAATGTGCTTATACCCAAGGTTATTAGCCGTCTGGAGCGTACGTTCACTAAAGATTCCACGAGGCGGTCTTATATAGGCCATTTCTTTTTGCCCAGTAATTTCCTCTGTTTTCTTCTTAACCTTATCCAATTCCTCTGCTATTTTCTCATCAGATACCTGTGTAAAGTCTGGATGACCCCAGGAATGGTTACCGATTATATGTCCTTCCTTCACCATTCTTTTCACAAGAGGTTCAGCTGTATTCAAATAATGCCCTGTTACAAAAAATGTAGCCGGTACTTTATGTTCTTTCAATACATCCAGCACCTTTTCCGTGTATCCATTTTCATATCCATTATCAAACGTTAAGTAAATCTCTTTCTTTGTTGTGTTTACTTTATAGATCGCTCCATATTTTTCAACAACTGCATTATATTTTGGCCCCGCATCTGCAGGTTGTTCATTCTTCCCCTTATTAAATCCCCAATCATACCGAACATTTGAAATCGCCTCCGCGACACCAAAGAATGTACTCGAAAGTATGATGGCAGATAATCCGGTAATAAGCCATTTCTTCACTGTATTCCCTCCTGCTTTTACTATTGATAGAGATAGTTTTTATCATAGTAAAGGAATTTATGCAGTCGCTTTAGTCAATGTATGGTTATTATTTAGTTTTAAGGAAATCTCCTCCCCCTAAATAAAAAGGCAAATCCTAATGGTTTTAGGATTTGCCTCATACTACTTACTTATGCTTTATCGGGTTCTGTGTCCGGTCGATTTTGAAAGCTTTGAAATTTCTCCTCAATTGAATCCACGATTTCAATTAGGCGGTCAATATCTTCAATATCTGCTGTTTCAGGCTCTATACGGTCTAAAACCTCCATAAATAACTCAAGTCGGTCTTTTAGGTATTTTACTTGTTCATCTTTGTTATAAATTGGTGTTGTCAAACTAATTCGGCTCCTTTCATGCATAAATCTTATCCTAAACGATAGTAATCCAAATCGCAACTAGTCACTTCTCTTTTTCCCTAAAGAAAGAAGCTTCAACCATTCCCGGCTGAAGCTGTTCAAAATCTCAAATTTATGCAATTAGTATGGTCTGTTTTCTGCTCTGAATTGATAAGAGACATGATCCTGAATGGGTATCCAGGCTCCTATCCCTTGTGAGGTCACATTTCTTACTGCAATTTCACGTTTGCTTCCTTTTAACTGCAAATAGACCTCACCATACGTAACTTTCCCTTTTTCATTAATGGCAGGTGCATATCCATAAAGATAACCAAGTCTCATTGGGGGAATATTATATACTCTATCTTTCTTTGTTCCGCCACCAACAACCGTTTCAAACGCAAGTGGCAGTTTCGACTTTTCAGATGCTCTAGCTAGCATCATTTTTTTTATATCGTCACTGGATGGAACTTTAGCTGTCAATCCACCTCGAACAACTTTTTGTGCTTCTTGTACATAATGAATTTGGTGATTCGTATCCCCTCCGCGATTATCATAAAAATTTGTATTAATTTTTTGGTACTCCCAATTTGGAGAGGTTTCCATGGATTCATAATTTAAAGCCCATTTACCTAAATAAACGGTAGCCCGATACCAAAAAGCAACAGGATTATTTCCAATATTGGTTTCATTAAGCATGTGAATCAGTTCAGGATTTTCAATTTTCACATTGCTGGATTCAAGTAATTGTTTGGATAAGTCACTTGGCTCCAGCATAGGCGTGTCCTGACTGGGATTCGGATACGTATTTTCTTTATTAATCGATAAAACGGAATCCGGAATTTTATACTTGGCATCCTCCACCTTAGGTTCAGGTCCATCCTTTGGGGCAGCCCAATTATGCTGAGCAGGAATGATGATAAGCATGGCGATTACGATCAATATAAAAGCATTTTTTCTCATGCTTGAAGCTCCTTTCATACATACAAAAAAGAATGATTGTGCATTTATTTTCCCTCTTTAGCAAAAAATCTATTCAGAATGCAATTATTCTTTTATCCGTTCTGTAAGACCATCATAAACAAGCTGTAAAACAGGGTAAAAGACATTTAATGCCTGCTTATAATACGCGTATTTGTAACACTTTTGTAAAAATCAGAATATTTACAATTCTTATATCTGCTGCTATAATGAGATTAACATATTGTAAAGGAGGCGAAATCAACAGCCGGAATAACTACGGGGAGGAATGCTTATCGAACAATCCTCACACAAGAAAACATAATGTGGATTTCGTCACGAAATTAAAAAATTTTGTATAAGGATGTGACTTATAAAGCTAACTAACATGACTGTTTTATAAACGGTAAGACTCCTTTAAAAAGAAAACTTAACGTTGGAAAGATTAGAATGTAGTTAGACAAAACTTATGAAGAATCAAATGATAAAAACATAAAAAGACTCTGAATCTAAAGTAGATCAGAGTCTTTTTATATGTTTTTATCATAATAGGAAAAATCCGATTCCCATAATTAAATACGCAGCAATTAAGGTAAGGCCTTCAAACCAGTTTGTTTCCCCATCGTTTGTAATGACAATCATTAAAAAGACAGATAGCACCATGGCCACCAGTTCAGGCATTGTAAAAACGAGCGGCATTTGCGTTTCAAATAATAAAGAGATCAGAACTAACGCAGGTGCTACAAACATGGCCACCTGCAAAGTGGAACCAACGGCTATTTCAACAGCAATATCCATTTTATTTTTATAAGCAAAAATTATAGCAGATGCATGCTCAGCTGCATTTCCAACAATTGCCACAATAATGACCCCAATAAACAGTTCAGACCATCCCAGCTGGTCCCCTACATCTTCAAATGTATGTACCAAATTCTCTGACACATAAGCTACTGCCACAGTTGCTAAGGCAAGAATCATAATCGCCCATTTTTTACTCCACTCTGCTTCTTCAACTTCTTCTTCTAGATGAGTCAATTCATCCTTACGCTGATAAACTCCTCGATGAGTCACCAGTCTAAAGAACAAAGCTGCCAGATATAAACAAATCAAAATAATAGAAATACCTGCACTCATAACCATTTGGTTGTTCGCTTCCATTTCCCCGGCAAATACCTCAGGAATGATAAAAGCAACCAAAACACCAAATGTCAAAAGCCCTGCATTATGCCTGGCATCAAATACATTAAATTTTTGCCGCTTATACTTAATACCGCCCAAGAAAAATGAAGCTCCGGCAACTAATAATAAATTGCCTATGACACTCCCCGTCAAAGAGGCCAATACAATTCCAACCAGTCCCGCTTTCAAAGAAAAAATAGATATTATCAGTTCAACTGCATTACCAAATGTTGCATTTAACAGTCCGCCGATTCTCGGTCCGGATATGATGGCTAAGCTTTCAGTTGCTCTCCCCATAAAACTTGCTAATGCAATAATCGTTAGACAATACACAGCAAACATTAATAGGCTTGGCCAATGTAAAATAGAACCCGCAACAGAAACTGGTAGCCCAATTATTAACATAGCAAAAAATATTTTTTGTCCCATCCCTCAAATTCCTTTCCAAACTAAATATATCTCTTTAATTCCCAAAAAAATATTAAATTACTCCTCTCAATTTCTCTTGCTAAAGTTTACAAACAATTCTAACATGGACTTCAGATAGGTAGAGGAGCGATAAAAATGAACTATCAGAAAATCAGATTTTCCGCACTTATTATTTTGGTTGCCGTTTCAGGTTTCTCACAGGGGATGCTATTACCGTTAATTGCCATCATTTTTGAACAAGATGGCGTCAGCTCCGGACTAAACGGATTAAATGCTACTGGACTTTATCTTGGAATTTTATTAATCTCACCCTTTATGGAAATTCCTTTGCGAAAATTCGGGTATAAACCTCTGATTGTTTTCGGCGGACTGTCTGTCATTATTGCATTTTTATTATTTCCGATTCTTAATACTTTTTGGTTCTGGTTTATCCTCCGTATGATCATTGGGATTGGCGATCATACGCTGCATTTCACTACCCAAACATGGATCACTGCTTTTACTCCAATGAACCGTAGAGGCAGAAATATATCGATTTATGGATTATCCTTCGGGATCGGTTTTGCTGCAGGCCCATTATTAACCAATCTAATTGAAATCAATCGAACATTGCCCTTTGTAGTTGCATCTGCCATCAGCTTAGTTGCTTGGTTAACCGTCTTCTTATTAAAAAATGAATTTCCGGATGAGGATTTGGAAACAACCAATGTTTTCGGTACTTTATATCGCTTCAAAAAAGTGGCCAAATATGCATGGGTCGCCTTCTTACCTCCTTTTGGATATGGCTTTTTGGAAGCATCTTTAAACGGAAATTTTCCTATTTATGCACTCCGGCTTAATATGGATGTCCAACAAGTCTCCATCATTCTCCCTGCTTTTGCAGCTGGTAGTATTATTACTCAAATTCCCTTAGGGATATTAAGTGATTCTTTAGGAAGGAAACGTATCCTGCAATATGTCCTTTTTGGTGGATTTTCTATCTTCTTAACAGCGGCCTTAATTGAACAAACTGTTACAGGATTATTTATATGCTTTTTTATTGCAGGGATGCTCGTCGGTTCAACATTCTCTTTAGGAATCAGTTATATGACCGATTTACTGCCTAAACAACTGCTTCCTGCCGGTAATATTATTTGTGGTATTGTTTTTAGTCTAGGAAGCATTTCCGGTCCGTTTTTTGGCGGCTTGGCCATTCAATATTTGCCAAACGGAAATTTCCTTCTGGTCATCAGTATCATTCTATTGCTGATTTTCATTTCTCTTAATCAGTTTAAACAAAAATCATATACCAACCACATTCAATCCTCTGTGTAAGCAGAGGATTTTTTAATTCAAGATGTTTAATTGTTTCGTATACTCTCTCTAAATATCCTTTTTTAAAACCTCATAGACAATAATATAAGTTTCCTACTTTCCCAAAACAATTCCCTTAACATATTAGGCTATACATGTTATAATGATACGTAGATAATAATTATTATAAATAAGTGGTTAAATTATTGCTGTCACAGTATTTGTGGCAGCAAAAGTTGTTTTATAAGCTTAATGACTTTGAACATCATTCTCAATTAGAAATGGAAAATAGGTAATAGATGAAATCTATTCTCAATTACGGGAGGTTATTGACATGGAGACGGCTCTGAATAAAATGAGCGCGAAAAATTCACCTAAACCATCCAATAAATGGAAAGAACTAAGAGATAAACTCACATCCAATTGGGAGCTTTTAGCTGCCGGTTTAAGTGGTATTCTGATTTTATACGGATGGTTATTGTCTACAAAGGATTCGGCTTCTGCATCTGCGTTCATCTATATCCTGGCTTATGTGATTGGCGGTTATGCAAAAGCTAAAGAAGGAATCACGCAAACAATAGAAGAAAAAAAACTAAATGTGGAACTTTTAATGATTATGGCTGCAATTGGTTCAGCCATCATTGGATATTGGACTGAAGGAGCAATCCTGATCTTTATTTTCTCATTGAGTGGCGCACTTGAAACATACACGATGAATAAAAGCCATAAAGAAATTTCTTCATTAATGGATTTACAGCCAGAACAGGCTTTAAGGATTATGGATAATACAGAAGAAATTGTACCCGTATCTTCCTTGAAAGTTGGAGATCTAATTCTTATCAAACCTGGAGAACGCATTCCCTCTGATGGGAAGATTTCATATGGCGAAAGCACCGTTGATGAAGCGGCCATTACTGGAGAATCGATTCCAGTCAGTAAAAATGTCCAAGATGAAGTTTTTGCAGGAACAGTTAATGGACATGGAACTATAAAGGTACGAGTTACGAAGCCCAACAGCGAAACATTGTTCCAAAAAATTATCACACTAGTTCAAAATGCACAAAGTGAAAAATCTCCTTCTCAATTATTTATCGAAAAATTTGAGGATATCTATGTAAAAGTAGTTCTTATCGTTGTAGGAATTATGATGTTCCTCCCACATTTTGTGTTGGGATGGTCCTGGACCGAAACGTTTTATCGTGCAATGGTGTTATTAGTTGTAGCTTCACCATGTGCACTGGTCGCTTCCATCATGCCGGCGACTTTATCTTCAATCTCGAATGGCGCTAAAAACGGAATTTTATTCAAAGGCGGTGTCCATCTCGAAACCTTAGGTAATGTTAAAGCCATCGCATTCGATAAAACCGGGACACTTACTCAAGGAAAACCAGTGGTAACGGATATTTTAATCCGTGATGATATCGATCGAAAAGAATTTTTATTTAGTGTGGCTTCCCTTGAACAAAATTCGAATCATCCTCTGGGTCAATCCATTGTTAAATTTGTGGAACAACAATATCAACAGACATTGCCACGTATAGTTTCAGAAGAGATATCCGGATACGGTGTTCAAGGATACGTAAACGGACACTACTGGAAAATTGGTAAGAAAGATTTTGTTGGACATGAAGCTGCTTTATCATTTGAAGATGGAGCTGCAATTGAATTAATGTCTGAGGGGAAAACATTATCCTACGTAGAAGATGAGAAGGGTATAGCTGGAATTATCGCTTTAAAAGATGTCATCCGTAAAGAGACTGCAGAAGCACTCCATACTTTAAAAGAATTAGATGTATACACTTGTATGCTGACTGGAGATAACGAGCACACAGCTCAAGTCATCGCCAAAGAAAGCCAATTATCAGGGTTTGTGGCTGGTTGTTTGCCTGAACGTAAGGTAGAAGAGGTTAAAAAGCTAAGGGAAAAATATACAACTGTGGCTATGGTAGGAGATGGTATTAATGATGCACCGGCTTTAGCAACTGCTTCTGTCGGAATTGCCATGGGTGAAGGCTCTGATGTGGCTCTTGATACAGCGGATATTGTCCTGATGAAAAATGATTTACCAAAAATAGCTGAGGCCATCCAATTATCCAAACGTATGAATCAGATCATCCGCCAGAATGTAATTTTTTCTATTTTAGTCATTATGGTTTTAGTGGCATCAAACTTTTTCCAGGTACTAGACCTCCCCTTTGGCGTAATCGGCCATGAAGGTAGTACTATTCTTGTCATACTAAACAGCCTCCGTTTGCTAAAATCTAAATAAGCTGGATAGTCTATTTAATCCCAAATCAACCATGGGTGGAGAAAAACCGTTTTGTTTTCTCCACTTTTTTGTATCTTCATATCACTATTCTTAAGAAAACTATACATTTCGATACAATAACATAAATGCCAATTTAATCAGCCCAGAAACTTACTGGAACCGATCCCTCGCTACCCAGACAATGATATACAGGACAATTCCCCTAAAAGTGCCATCAAAAAAGAGACTGTACGATAAGCACCTAAATAACTCATCGGACGGTCTCATTTTTTAATCAACGTACACTTCTAAAAGCAATACATCTGTCCTCCACAATATGCTGACTATTCATTTAGTAAACAATTGCCATTCATCTATACTTTAGTCACCCTGTTCTTGGACCATACCGCATTTACTTCTCCTCCGATAATAATCACAAGTCCGGTTAAATAAAACCAAAGCATTAATACGATTAATCCTCCAAGACTGCCGTATGTAGATGAATAGTTCGCAAATCTACTTACGTAAAATGAAAATGCCAAGGATGATCCAGCCCATCCAACACTTGCAAAAATTGCTCCAGGCAAAGCGTTCATGAATTTCATCTTTAGATTAGGCCCAACCCAATATATGATTAAAAATACAAAGGTAATTACAGCAATGGATATCCCCCAGCGTAACAAATCATAAACAAAGGATGGTTCAAAACCAAGGAAATCAAATACAATATTGAGAATGTATTTTCCAAACACCGGCAATAGTAAAGACACCACTACTACCAAGATTAATCCAATGGTTAAAATCAGAGCTAATCCTCTTACTTTAATAAATGATCTGGTTTCCTCAATATCATATGCATGGTTGAGTGCACGCATTATGGCGTTTGTCCCATTGGATGCAGACCAAATCGTTGCCAGGATCCCGAAGGATAATAAGCCGCCATTCTGGTTACTCATGATTTCTTTTAAACTTGCTTCTAATAGCTTTGCCGATTCTGCCGGTGCATACGTATGCAAGATGTCCATTATATCTGCTTGATTAACCGGTAAGAAAGGCAACAAAGTGATAACAAATATCAACAGCGGAAAAATGGATAGTAAGAAGTAATAGGCTAACTGTGCCGCTAGTCCTGTTACTTCATCATCTTTAATTTTTTCAACTAAATGTTTAATCATAGATTTATTTACATGCTGTTTTGCATCATTCATCCTGGAGCCACCTCTATTCAACTGATTCACCTTACTTAGTAGAAGTGGTACTTAAGCCATCAGATGAAGTGCTATTAGACTTGTCAGAAGATTTTTTGTCCACTAGAACTTCTTTTGTTTCTTTAATAACCCCTGCTACTTGCGGAGGCATTTCTTTCATTTCATCTACTTTTTCAGAGATAAATTGAACGTCTTGACCAATTTGATCGATGTTTGTACGAATTTTACCAGAAATATCTTTCACATTTTCCACAACTGAATTAGGATCTTTCGCTACCGATTTAAGATTGGTCAGCATATTTTGACCGCCTGTGATCACGGTATTGCGAGTATTCTTATCTAATAAACTAATCGCAAAACCTGCCGCTGCTCCACCTAAAATTGCCATCCACAGTTTACTTCCCTTTTGATTGCTTCTATTCATCATTATCCCTCCAGAATTAATATTACTTACTTATCTTATATTCATAGATTTACCTATAATGACGGATTTCTAAACATAAATGTCACTAGATTATTATTATTATTATTATTACTCGAGGCAGAAGTATTCTTATAATATTATTAATAAAATAATTCATTTGATATTTTTTTATAGAGTTTTAAGGGATTTAACTGTATTTTCACAATCGATTAATGATTTTCTTTGGGGTCGTTGTACTTAGTTTTAATAGTCAGTAACAGCGAAAACAAAATAAACAGGCACAGAATTTTAAACTTGAATTTGACAGATAACGAATTACATGGAATGATATTGCTAATATAAGTGAAGAAGGGATGAATGAAGTGGCAGATTTATCAATTAAATCCACTGAGAATATCAACTTGATGATTACGGGCATCCAAGAAAAATTACAAATGATCAATAGTTCCGCCATGCGACCAGACAGCTTTAATGAGAGTACTTATGAGGATTTATTAGAAATATATGAAATGGTCATGTCCAAGGATCGCTTCAGTCCCAGTGAAATGCAAGCAATTGTAGAAGAAATCGGAAATCTAAGAAAATAACTAAAGTAAAATAACTCCTCTGCTATCCTAGCAGAGGAGTTATTTTTTATTTAGATAGTAAAGCCAATGATTCTCTGTTAAATGCGGGAATATCATCTGGTTGTCTGCTTGTAACTAATTGCTCTCCACATACAAATACCTCTTCATCATGATAAGTGGCACCGGCATTTTCAATATCGACCTTAATCGATTTGTATCCCGCTACATCTCTTCCCTCAAGCGTCTTTGCGGTAATTAATAATTGCGGGCCATGGCATATCGCAAATACCGGTTTCTTTGCATCCATGAAAGCTTTCGTAAATGCAACAAAACGATCATCAGCTCTTAAAATGTCAGGTGAGAATCCACCGGGAATGAATAAAGCATCAAACTCTTCAGCCGTTACCTCATCAATTCCTTTTTGGATTTCCACTTTTTCTTTTCCTTGCTTTCCTTCAACTGTTTGTCCCTTTTCAATGCCGATTGTTACCACTTCATGACCTGCCTCCTTATAAGACTTGGCAGGATCTGTATATTCTACATCTTCAAACATATCTGTTATAACACATGCGATTTTTTTACTCATCTAATCAATCTCCTTTATAAAAGATAGTACATACCTATTTCTTCTTCCCCGGCAGGATTTTTATAAACATTAGCTGTTCACCATATCAAATAAAAACCAGCGTGAAATATATTCACACTGGTTCATCAGGTCATTCCTTGTTACTGTAAGCTTCCTTAGAGAAACTTCACCCCAAAAAGTCAGTCAGTTTCTGAGTAGATGAATGCTACATTCTATCAAAACAATTTGCTCTTCGATTACAAAAACGATAAATAACTTATTCTTAATGATTTCAAAACCATGATAAGTTAGTTACC
Organism: Bacillus sp. z26; assembly: GCF_058313635.1. Classification (NCBI taxonomy): domain Bacteria; kingdom Bacillati; phylum Bacillota; class Bacilli; order Caryophanales; family Bacillaceae; genus Bacillus; species Bacillus sp. z26. The sequence continues at coordinate 96,764 of NZ_JBZFQM010000005.1, read as the reverse complement.
AATTAAGGTTTTACGGGGCATGATGAGGATTTCCACACGTCTATTTTTCTCTCTCCCACTATCAGTATCATTGGAATATACCGGCTTAAATTCTCCAAATCCTTTTGCACTAAACCATTCTGGACTTAACCTTTTATTATCTTGCAGAAGCTTCATAAAATTGACAGCCCTCATAACGCTTAATTCCCAGTTCGATTCAAAGTCAGCATTACTGATCGGTACATTATCCGTATGTCCACTAATGATAATATTCCTCGGCGGTTCCATCACTAACAGGTCTGATATTTCCTTAGCTATTGTTTCGTCCTTCTCCCTGACCAACGCTATTCCTGAGTCAAATAAAACATTATCACTAATAGTTAATAACAGTCCTTCTTCTGTCAAAGAGGTTTTTAAGTTTTTCTTTAAATCGCTATCTTTAATATAAGCATCCAACTTCGCCTGAACTTCCTTAAGTTCTTCCATTTCAGGGCCAGGTGACTCTTTCCCCTCCTCTGATTTACCATCAAACTTTTCGGGATCTGTCTCTGTCATTATCCCCTCAGGCAATGGACTGGGATTTTCAAAAACACCCGTTCCTCCATCCAATGCTTCATTAAAAGCTTTAGATATTTCCGAAAATTTCTGTGCATCTACAGAGCTTGTAGCAAATAGGACAATAAATAACGCCAATAATAACGTCAATAAATCACTGTATGGGAGCAACCATGCTTCGGACATATGCTCTTCATGCCGAGATTTCTTTTTTCGCTTGGACATTGTTCCTCATCTCACCTTCCAACCATTTCTTTCTTTCCGCAGCAGGCAAATAAGAAGATAGTTTTTGCTCTATTGTCCTTGGTGCTTCACCTTCCAGGATAGATAGTATGCCTTCTACCATCATTTCTTTAATCCGTACTTCCTGAGTGGATTTTCTCTTTAATTTATTCGCAAACGGGTGCCACAACAAATATCCCGTAAAAATTCCCATTAATGTAGCAACAAATGCAGCACTTATAGCATGTCCCAGCACCTCTGTATCGCTCATATTGCCCAAGGCGGCAATCAACCCTACTACCGCTCCTAAAACTCCGAGAGTCGGGGCATAGGTACCAGCTTGTGTAAAAATCTGAACCCCAACTGCATGCCTATCTTGCATAGCATCAATTTCTTCTGAAAGAATGTCCCTGATATAATCAGCACTTTGTCCTTCTACTGCCAAATTTAAACCATTCCTCAAAAAGGGGTTTTCTACAGATTCCGAAATTTTTTCTAACGCCAGCAATCCCTCTTTACGTGCTGTTTGAGCCCATTCAGAAAATGTATGAATTAATTCTTCCTGTGAAATCATTACTTTTTCCGTAAAAATAATGGAAAGCAGTTTCGGAATCTTAATCAATTCATCAACCGGAAAAGCAACTGCAATGGCTGCAGCTGTTCCTAAAAAAATAATTAATATGGCAGCCGGATTAATGAGAACTGCTATATCAACACCTTTAAGAACCATTCCAACACCAACTGAAATGAAAGCCAAAATAATCCCTATGATCGAAGATTTATCCATATAATTCACCCGTTTTCTACTATTCTTTTATCTCTTCTAGTATCGACATTTAAGAGAATTCCTTTACATAAATTAATTGTATAAAGCTCAAGTTTATCGACAATTAGGTATAAAGACACAAAAAAAGTGATGAAAAATCATCACTTTTTCTAATAGATTAAAGACAAATAAATAGCTGGACAGATTAATTGAAGCTAACACTTATCTGTTAGCTATTATGTTCAGTTTGGCAACTCTGTTACAGGCCCTTACGTAAATATTTTGGTGGTTTTTAACAAATATGTCGAAGGTAACATGTTTTTGTAATATTAATGTAAATTAAACTCAATAATGCTGTAACCATAGAAACTAGTATTTTAGTTATAGTAAGAAAGTAGAGAAAAGGCGGTAGGATATCATAATGCTGCTAAAAAAACATTTTGGGGGTCAATATGAAAAAAATTATTATTGCTCTAGCTATTTTTCTGTCGTCCACACTTGTGTCTTTTGGACCATTTGAATCTGAAGCCTCAGCTGCTATGTCGAATAATAACATCAATAAAGTCATATCCACTGGAAAAAAATATATTGGAACGCCTTATCGATACGGCGGAACGACACCTAAGGGTTTTGATTGCTCTGGTTTTGTTGGTTACTCCTTCAAAAAAGGAGCAGGAAAGAATCTTCCAAGGACATCAACGAGTATGTATAAACAAGGAAAAAAGATTGCAAAATCTAAGCTTAAAAAAGGAGATTTAGTGTTCTTTAACACTTCCGGAAAAGGAGTCTCCCATGTCGCAATCTATATTGGAAGCAACAAAGTTATTCACTCAGTGTCTAAAGGTGTAAAAACTGACTCACTAAGCTCATCCTATTGGAAGAAACGCTATGTAGGAGCTAAGAGGTTATAAATTCAATTTTCCAGGCGGACATGTTTCGCCTTTTTATTTTGCTTATTTTTTTATACCCATCTGTAATAATTGAAAACCTTTTATTATATATACATTTAGAATTAATCATAAAACCCGAATCTCACTTTCTAGTAATAGCCCTAATAAGGCAAACTTGAACCGTCCGCATTAATTTAATCTCGTTGAAACGTATAGCATGGTCTCTGTTTGTTTATACATACTTTTACCTTAAGTTTAATTAGAATCCACCTTTGTAGAAATACTCCAACAGATTCACCGCAGCCAGTATTCGATTTCTATCGCTCTCATTATAGATTTGTATTCGCTTTTAGTATCTCCAGTTCTCTAATTACCTTCCATGCTTATTTCCATTTAAAACAAAAAAATAGCAGGAAACCTCAAAATGAAGTTTCCTGCTATTCAAATTCGAAAACGATTCGTAATAGTGGACAGGTTGGATAGTGACTCGAAAGACTGTTTTTCCCAACCTGCGTTGCAAGCCGGTTAGACTGCTTTTACGTTTTTCATATACTTGGTTAACATTTTATAGGCATGTTCTACACTTTCATCACTAGGAGATTGGATTCCGGCCAGTGGATATTTATAGCCCAGCGTTTCCCATTTATAAACACCCAGTTGATGATATGGCAAGATTTCTACCTTTTCAATATTATTCAGTGTACCTAAGAATTGTCCCATTCTTTCCAGATATTCGTCTTGATCATTAACAGTTGGAACTAATACATGTCTGATCCAAACCGGTTGGCCCTTGTCAGAAAGGTAACGGGCACATTCCAGGATGTGTTCATTTGGTTTACCCGTGAGCTTGATATGACGTTTGCTGTCTATATGTTTAATATCCAATAGGATTAAATCTGTATATTCAAGTAGTTCGTCAAATTGCTGCAAGAAATCGGGTGATTTGGAAAAACAACCTGCTGATGAATCAATGGTTGTATGGATTCCTTTTTCTTTACATAATTTAAATAGTTCTATTATGAACGGAATTTGCAGAAGCGGTTCACCGCCACTGACAGTAACTCCTCCGCCTGATGCATCCATGAATGGTTTATATAATTCTATATCTGCAACAATTTCTTCAGGACTCATTTGCTTGCCTGTGCCAATTTCCCAAGTGTCGGCATTATGACAATATTGGCAGCGCAATAAGCAGCCTTGGGTAAAAATAATGTAACGGATCCCTGGGCCATCTACTGTACCCATTGTTTCAACGGAATGAATGTTCCCGTATGTTGTCATGAGAACCCATCCTTTCTTTTGATGAAAATATCCATCTGACAGTTAAAAGTTAGTCTCCCTGATAATACAGGGAGACCTCCTAGTAACGTGCATAATTTATATTACATAGTTTCGTGGAACGTACGGTTAATAACATCAATTTGTTGCTCACGAGTCAACTTAATGAAGTTTACAGCGTATCCAGATACACGGATTGTTAATTGTGGATACTCTTCTGGATGTTCCATAGCAGCTAGCAATGTGTCACGGTTGAATACGTTGATATTCAAGTGGTGACCTTCTTTGGAAGCATAACCATCCAGGATTGCAGCAAGATTCGCTTCACGTTGTTCTTCTTCACGTCCAAGTGCTTTTGGAACCATGGAGAATGTGTTAGAAATACCATCTAAAGAGCAATCGTACGGAAGCTTAGATACAGAAGATAGAGAAGCTAAAGCACCTTTTGTATCACGTCCGTGCATTGGGTTCGCACCTGGTGCGAATGGTTCGCCAGCGCGACGTCCATCTGGAGTGTTACCAGTTTTCTTACCATATACTACGTTAGAAGTAATTGTAAGAATGGATTGTGTGTGCACAGAGCTGCGGTATGTTTTATGCTTTTTCAATTTTGTCATAAAGTTTCTAACAAGTTCCACTGCCAAGCTGTCAACACGATCATCATTGTTTCCGTATTTAGGGAAGTCGCCAATGATTTCAAAATCAACTGCTACTCCATTTTCATCACGAATTGGTTTAACTTGTGCATATTTAATTGCGCTTAATGCGTCAGCTACTACAGACAATCCAGCAATTCCAGCTGCCATTGTACGAAGGATTTCAACATCATGCAACGCCATTTCAATACGCTCATAGCTGTATTTATCATGCATGTAGTGGATTACATTCAATGTATTGATGTAAAGCTCTGCAAGCCATTCCATCGTACTATCGAAGTTAGCCATAACTTCATCAAAATCTAACACTTCAGAAGTAATTCGTTTGAAGTTCGGGCCGACTTGAATTTTAAGTTTTTCATCCACACCGCCGTTGATTGCATATAGCAATGCTTTCGCAAGGTTTGCACGAGCTCCGAAGAATTGCATTTGTTTACCAATACGCATAGCGGATACACAGCAAGCAATTCCGTAATCATCGCCGTATTCTCTGATCATGATATCATCGTTTTCGTACTGAATCGCACTTGTTTGGATAGACATTTTCGCACAGAAGCGCTTGAATCCTTCAGGTAACTTCGTAGACCACAACACAGTCAAGTTTGGCTCTGGAGCTGGACCAAGGTTTGCTAATGTGTGCAAGAAACGGAAAGAGTTTTTCGTTACAAGTGTTCTTCCGTCTAATGCCATACCACCGATTGATTCTGTTACCCAAGTAGGATCTCCACTGAACAATTGGTTGTAATCAGGTGTACGAGCGAATTTTACAAGACGGAGCTTCATGACAAAGTGGTCAACAATCTCTTGTGCTTCTTGTTCTGTTAATGTGCCTTCGCGAAGGTCACGTTCAATATAAATATCAAGGAAGGAAGAAGTACGTCCAAGAGACATTGCCGCACCATTTTGTTCCTTAATTGCAGCAAGATAACCGAAGTACAGCCATTGTACTGCTTCTTTTGCATTTGTAGCTGGTTTAGAGATATCGTATCCATAAATTTCTGCCAATTGTTTTAATTCACCTAACGCGCGAATTTGTTCACTTAATTCTTCACGTTGACGAATAACTTCTTCTGACATTGTTCTTAAACCGTAGTTTTTCAGATCTTTCTTACGTTCAGCGATTAAGAAGTCTACACCGTATAATGCTACACGACGGTAGTCACCGATGATACGTCCGCGTCCGTATGCATCTGGAAGACCAGTGATGATACCAGCTTTACGAGCAAGTTTCATTTCATCAGTATAAACATCGAATACACCTTGGTTGTGTGTTTTACGATAATCAGTGAAGATTTTTTGTACTTCTTCATCTACTGTAAATCCATAAGATTCTGCTGCAGCTACCGCCATACGGATACCACCGAACGGTTGAAGAGAACGTTTGAATGGTTTATCTGTTTGGAAACCAACAATTGTTTCAAGTTCTTTGTTTAAATATCCAGGACCGTGCGATGTAATAGTAGATACTACTTTAGAATCTAGATCAAGGACACCGCCTGCTTCACGCTCTAATTTAGCTAATTCCATTACTTGTTTCCATAATTCTTTTGTTGCTTCAGTTGCGCCTTCTAAGAATTCATCGTTTCCTGTATATGGAGTGATGTTTTTCATAATGAAGTCACGTGTGTTAACTTCTTTCTGCCAATCGCCGCCAGCAAAGCCTCTCCATGCATCTTTATTAGTTACTTTATCCATAACCATTGCCATTTTGTTTACCTCCTAATTTTACATTCAGGAATCTTCTTTTTATTACTAGTTGTTAATTTTCCGAATAAATATAACAGCTATCTATAGCTATATAATACACCTTGAATGTGAATTAGTGAACATGTAAATTATGACAATCCAGTGAAATCGGAATCAATGTTGTTAAATCAACATTTGTTATATAATTTCAAACAATTATGAATTTATAAGTTTGAGTTAACTTATAAATCTGTTATAGTAAAATCATCTATCCGCACATATCTGTACTATAAAAGGCATCTGTTTCTTTAATACAGATGCCTTGTGTACCATTATATAACAAATTTGTTATTTATGCACATCTCCCCTGTTTTTAAAGGCTTCCTTCGTCACAATATATTGTTCATGGTTTGTATGCTGTTCCTGATTTCCACCCGTTTCTGCATGATGCGGAAAATTTCCGGGGTGGCCTTTACGTTTATGATTAAAACCTTTGCCTCGAGCCATAACTAACCCTCCTTTCCCTTATCATCATTTTCTGCAGAAAGGTGAGAATTATGGCAGGTAAGTTGAGGCAATATAAAAAATAACACCCATTATTGATAACCATAAACCGCGTGTTTAAGCAATTTCGGAACAATTTCAGTGGAAAATGGGATATGGAGTCTTTCTGTACGCTTATGTGCATCCTTTCCATATGGACCTATATTTATGGCCGGTATATCCAGCTCCCCAATAACAGAAAGCGGAAGGTTATACCCTTTCCCATATAGCGGCATTTCATTTTCCAGCACCGACATAACTAAATCACGATCGCGTAATCGACAATAACTTACATCAGAAAGACCAGGGAAATAAGACAGTATCGTTATTTTCTCATTAAATTTCTTTTCAGCAATTACAACACAGTCTTCTACTATTTCTTTTGCTTTTTGATCCCTCTCATCCTCCTCCAAATAAACATGCGGATAATATGGCGGAGCAAGCATTATCATATAGAAAGGAGCCTCTGATTTAAAAAAGGCTGCCACCACGTCCGCAATTTCTGCTGTTAATTTAGCCATATTCATGCCTGAGTCCTGTTCAAGCAAAGCAATCTTTGCTTTTATTTCTTTAACGAACACATCACCATATTTTATGCGACCTTTTTGAAATAATTCATGATAGGAATATACTTTTGGCTTAATGATCGGCTTTCTTAAATTATTCTTGTCATATCCAAGTGAGTCATAAATCGTTGAAAGTCTCTCCGAAATATACTGACTGCTTTCTTCTACAATTGCTTTCAGCTTGTTTAAGATCTCTTCAGGATTTTGCTTCAGCGTAAGAATATTCGCAAGTACATATGCAGCTGTTGGTGTCTGGACATTATATCCTTCTTTTAAATCCATTAGTTTTAATGTAGTGGGCAGAGGATTTCGTTCCTCATGTTCATACTCTAGAAAAGCTAATGATAACTCCAGTTTGTCCGCAATTACACCTGCCATCCAGGCTGCATTCATCCCTTCGAGTGGTTCGCCCACATGGGTTTCCGTTCCTGCACAAAAAATTAGCGGGAGTAACTTACCTACAGATCCCGTATAGAAATATTTAGAACGATCTCCTGGGTAAGCCCCAAAACTTGGCTCCGAACAAATGACCACTTCCAAATCTAGTTGGAATTGATCCCTGATTTCTTTAACCATTTCCACTCCGGCAAACATACCTGCTGAATATCTCTCTTCGTCCGGAGTAGCCAAAAATAACAGATTATATTCCAAATCACTCTTTTCAGCCACTTCTGAAAATAATGCCATTTGTATGGCCAACCCTGCTTTCATATCCATAATCCCTCGTCCAAATATCCAGTCTCCCGACTTCAAATCCTCCTCTGCATCATCAGGAATTTTTTCGTCCGCCATAGCACTGGTACACTCCAATGGCGAGAAAGCCAGCGGTGCAAGACGACCATAATCCTCAACACCCACGACATCATAATGGCTTAATAAAATAATGGTTTTTTTGCTTTTTTTATTCCCTTTATAAAATCCAGCTATCGCTCTTCGATTTAAGATATCTCCTGGAATTTGTTTTCTGTATATTCGATCCGGGTATTTTTGAAAATAAGGCATTTCCATCAGGATTGCAGCAATTTCATCCTCCATACGCAACTCACCCCTTGTACCAGTAACACTTGGTACCCTCACAACCCGGTATAATAATTCCAAAATTCCTTCCTTAGAATTCCAGTGTCGCATGCCTCCACCCCTATTTTTCTCTATCTCTTCCTAAAATTATATCAGTAATATATGGAATATTCAGTTAAATGTTCGTTTGCAGGGTTCCTTTTTTTGATGTAGGAAAACAGATATGATACGGTATTCTTACAATTAAAGGAGCGATTGAAAAATGAATAATCCCATCATAATTAAAAAGATAACCCTCCATTATATTTCGATGGAATTGAAGAATCCTTTTACGACGAGTTTTGGTACTGTGAAAGACCGAGAAATGATTATTATTGAAATGTTAGATAAGGATGGTACTGTAGGATGGGGGGAATGCGTGGCTTTCCAGGAACCATGGTATACAGAAGAAACACTCCAAACAGCGGCGCATATGATGAAAGATTTTTTAATCCCCAAGCTACTTCAACAACCAATCCATCACCCAGATGAACTTCAGCAGCTTTTTTCTCCTGTTCGTAAAAATCCCATGGCCAAGTCAGCCTTGGAGGGAGCTGTATGGGATTTATATGCAAAGAAACATGATATTTCATTATCGAGAGTTTTGGGCGGTACAAAAACAGAGATTGAAACGGGGATCAGTATCGGACTTCAGTCCAGAGATACAGATTTATTCCACTTGATTGATCAAAGCCTTGAGCAGGGATATAAAAGAATCAAATTAAAAATTAAACCGGGCCGGGACATCTCTCTTATTCATACGGTCCGTAAAAGATATCCTTACTTACCGATTATGGCAGATGCCAACTCTGCCTATAGTTTAGCTGATATTGAACGATTAAAAGCGCTGGATGAATATGAACTAATGATGATTGAACAACCACTTCGTTTTGACGACATCTATGAACACAGTATTCTTCAAAAGGAAATCTCAACACCGATTTGTCTGGATGAAAGTATACAATCATTCGACAATGCTAAACAAGCAATCGCTTTAGGCAGCTGTAAAATCATTAATGTAAAAATAGGACGGGTTGGGGGATTCACAGAGGCTGTTAAAATCCTTCATCTTTGTGAAGCTGAAAATATCTCCATTTGGTGCGGCGGTATGCTTGAATCAGGAATAAGTCGTGCACACACCATTGCGCTCGCTTCCATGCCACAAGTTAACCTGCCCGGTGACATCTCAAGTTCGAGTAATTATTGGAAACAGGATATCACGTATCCTGAAGTTATTGTCCAAAACGGGATTATCCAAGTACCCGAACAAGCAGGATTAGGATTCGAAGTTGACCGAACTTGGTTAGCCTACTACTCTACACATAAAGAAATATTCACTTCCAAATAATGTGTATTCATTTTCTATATGGGTATAAAAATAGAAAACAAACAATTGGAGGGGATATTTATGACAAAGGAAAAGCAGCCCTTATCAAACAAAAAAATGGACAATCCTGAGAATTCTATGACAGACAAAGAGCATATGCTCGATAAATTTGAAGACGAACAACATGTAGATACAATTCCTATTGAGGATTTACGTGAAGAAGTTCTTGAAGAAAAAGACAAAACAGCTACGAAAAGCACCTCCTCGAGTGAAAAGAAATATGAACCTGAAAAACAGTAAGAGTACGGAATGCGTGGTTCAGCTGTAAGGTAATTTAAAAAATGGCCCATGCAGGCGATGTTTACTTTCGTTGCTATGAACTTGATGAAGTTGACCATTTGGACTTTGGAAAGTCCAAAAACGACTAAATAATAGTAGGGGATAGGTCTATCCCATGTGAGAAAGCGAAAAAAATAAAGAAGGAATTCAGTATATGGCCCATACAGAGCTATTCTGAATTCCTTTTGTCTACACTCTACTCTACTCATTAATTTTATAGAATTTTTTATTACAGGAAGACTATTTAAACAAAAAAAAGACTCAAATAGAGTCTTTTGAATGAATTAATTAAGCTTTTTGAACATTTGTAGCTTGTGGGCCACGTTGTCCTTGTTCTACTTCAAACGTTACGCTTTGACCTTCGTCTAAAGATTTGAAACCTTCGCTTTGGATTGCTGAGAAATGTACGAATACGTCTTCTCCGCCTTCACGTTCGATGAATCCAAAACCTTTATCTGCATTAAACCATTTCACTTTACCTTGTTCCATAATTGTTGCCTCCTAGTGTGAATCATACCCACACAATTTATTACTACTCTTGCTCAAATACCTTAGACGAAAAACAAAATTTATTCTCAATCTGAAACCGAACAAAAATAATTCTTCTTAAGAATAACATGCTATTTAAAAAATATCAAATATTAAGAATGATCAAGTTAATTTTACCGACACTTTTCCTGATATTTCTTTGCTAGATGATCCTAGTCTGTTCACATTGTACCTATAAAACATATATTATTATTTGCAAACTCAAAAAGAGCCGTCTAAATAACTTCGACAGCAAATGTATAAGAAGCCTCCCCATTTGACCATTTACCCCTCACTTCAATGACTTGCCTCCCTGTTTCTGAAGGCAGGGTTATTTCTTGACCGGATATCGGCAACTCTTTTACCACCTTTTTTTCATTCCATAAAAACACCTGCAATTCAGGCTTAGATCCATCATTGAAAGAAATGGCTGCAACAGAATCTTTATTAACTTTGCCTGCTCTCAATTTTAATTCTTCAGCAATTGATTAGGTGTCAGTGCATCTACATTAGCGGTCTCTGTAGTAAACCATTTTTCCACGCTCCATTCATACCCTCCTTTTGCTGATTCGAGTTCTTCTCCATTAATTTTGATAATGATAGAAGGCGGTTCTTTTAATTCACCATTCGTGCATCCTCCGATGTACAGTATAAGTAGGCTTAATCCTACTATATATATCCACTTTTTCATTGTATACCTCCAGTTCACATCTGTATAAATATTGCATAGTATAATAAACCAGTTCGTTAATTGGAGCGCAAAATCCTCTTTCCCAATAAAAAAATGACGTGCTCTTCATTCACACGCCATTCAACAATTTAGTATAAAGTTTTATTCCTCTGAATCTACATACCCATTGACAACCACAGACAATTTCCCAGTCGATGGATGAATAACCATTCCCGTTACCGGTATATGATTCGGCATTAAAGGATGATTCTTAACCAAATTGACACTTTCCGTTACCGATTCATTGACATTCGAAAAGCCTTTTACCCACTGCTTCACATTAATTCCTACGTGTTCCAGAGTAGAAAAGGTGTCTGCTGGAACTCCATTTTCAACCATTTGTCCAATTAATTGATCGGGATCCATCGCAGCCATACCGCAATCCTCATGACCAACGATAAATACCTCTTGCGCTCCCAGGGCATGAATTGCCACAAGGATTGAACGCATTACTCCGCCGAATGGATGATTTACGATTGCCCCAGCCGTTTTTATGATCTTAACGTCCCCATTGGCTATGTTCATTGCCTTTGGCAACAGTTCAACCAATCTGGTATCCATACAGCTTACAATAACGATCTTTTTATCCGGGAATTTTGTAGTTTGATATGGTAAATATTCTTTATTTTTTACAAATCCCTCATTATAAGCAAGAATTTCATCTAAAGTATTCATTTCTCTCTCCCCCTTCATATAACCTTACATTCATTGTACATAAGTGTTTATAATAGTTGAAATAATATACAATTTTATGTGAGGGAAACTTTAATCGATTAGATGCGTACACTATCATAATAAGGAAGGGGCTAAACGGTACTTCTGTAAAGACTAAATGAAAGGATCCATTTACGGTGAAAACAAAATTAAGTCTACTCGAGCCTTATGTACTTTCTATTTTTAAATATTTGCACACAAATCCTGAAATAAGCTGGAAAGAGCATGAGACTTCAGCCTTTATAGTACAACGATTGAGCGAAGAAGGGATTATATGCAAACCGTTCGACTCCTTTCCAGGTTTAGTTGCTGAAATTGGTTATGGAAAGCCAGTTATTGGTGTTCGCGCTGATATGGATGCACTTTGGCAAGAATGCGACGGAACTTATAAAGCTAATCATTCATGCGGACATGATGCGCACATGTCGATTGTATTGGGTGTAGCTTTGATGCTCAATGAGTTGTCTGCCATTGAAAAAGGAACTGTCCGTTTTATCTTTCAGCCAGCTGAGGAAACAGGTGAAGGTGCCAAGGCAGTTACGAACCTCGGAATTGTGGATGATGTTGATTATTTATACGGCCTGCATCTTAGGCCAATAGAGGAATTGCCTCTTGGGCTGGCAGCACCTGCTATTAATCACGGAGCAACCTATCATGTATCAGGAAAAATAATCGGAGAAGATGCACACGGAGCACGCCCGCATTTAGGGACAAGTTCTATAGAGGTCATGGTCATGATGCACCAGTTGCTTCAACAAATTAAACTGTCACCGATGAAACCTCACACCATTAAAATCACCCGATTTGAAACGGGCAATGAAAATTTAAATATCATACCAGGTACTGCTTTATTTGGAATTGATGCCAGAGCTCAGTCATATGATGATTTACGCATCATTAAGGAAAAAATACAACAATCATTCGCCCATTTAGAATCTATATTCAAGATCCGAATTCAGCTTGAACACCATCCGGATACACCGGCATCCATCATCTCCGACCAAGCAACTCATTTTATGGAAAAGGCTATATTAGATACATTAGGACGCGAGGGATTAAGTCCAATGGTCGTTACACCCGGAAGTGACGATTTTCACTTTTATACGAAACTTCGGCCATCCATAAAGGCGACGATGCTGGCGCTGGGTGCTGATTTAACTCCCGGACTCCATCATCCAAACATGACATTTAATCGTTCCTGTTTGATGCACGGGGTTGAAATACTGACAAGAGCAATCCTCCACACGTTAAAGGCTGAATCTCACTCATAAAGATTCAGCCTTTCGTTATATCCTATTCCAGCGCTTGTTCTATATCCTCCCATAGGTCTTGCCAGTTTTCTAATCCTACAGATACACGCAGCAACTGGTCTGTTAAACCCATTTCCAATCGTTCTGACCTTGGAATAATGGCATGTGTCATGGAAGCTGGGTGACAAATCAATGTTTCGACATCCCCCAAGCTGACTGCAATTTTAATAAGTTTCATCCGGTTAAGGAAGGCTTGAGCATCCTCTTTACTGCCTTTTATTTCGAATGCAATGATCCCTCCCGGCTGACGCATTTGTTTCATAGCTGCCTCATATCCCACATTTTGCTGATCTCCAGGAAAATAAATACGCTCGACTTTCGGATGTTCTTTTAGTTTTTCATATAATTTTTGAGCATTTTCGCTATGGCGGTCCATGCGTATTGGCAAGGTCTTAATTCCCCTTAGCAACAGCCAGGCGTCAAAAGGAGCCATAATTCCACCGACATCCTTTAAAATTGTTTTTCTTACTCGTGAGATAAATTCATGAGACCCAGCAGCTAAGCCTGCCACTACATCCCCATGACCGCAAATATACTTTGTTGCACTGTGGACAACAACGTCGCAACCCAACTGTAGAGGCTGTTGTAAGTATGGAGATGGAAATGTATTATCTACAATGACTGGGATGCCATTTCTTTTAGCCACCCTTGCCACCATTTCCAAATCAATGACTCTCATAGTTGGATTAATCGGTGTTTCAACAAATATGCAAGCTGTCTCGGGCTTAATGCAATCCTGTATCTGTTCTTCTGTTTCCATTGGGCTAAAATCATACCCAATATTATATTTTTCTTTCATCATTACTAATAAATCAAAAGTGCCACCATATATACCAAGTGAGCAGAGAATATGGTCATTTGCTTTTGTCATTTCCATTAGAACAGCTGATACAGCAGCCATACCCGAACCAAATGCAATCCCTTCTTCCGCTCCTTCCATTACAGCAATCTTTTCTTCTAAAGAACGTACGGTTGGATTGCCTAATCTCGAATAGATAAATCCATTATCTGTACCCGCAAATCGCTGTTCCCCCTGTTCAGCAGATTCAAAAGTAAAGGTGGAAGTTTGGTAGATCGGCATAGATAAGCTTCCCAGATGTTCGTTTGAATCATATCCGGCATGAATAGCCGCCGTTTCAATATGCGTATATTTTTTTTTCATCATGCTTCCCCCTAAATGTTAAAAATTCAATCAATCTCCCTTCTCTATCATATGGCATATAACCAAAAATTGTAAACCAACTTTTCTGAAATCAAATGTTTCTACTTTCCGCTTGATCACCTGTCAGAATAAAGGGGTAACACCGATTTCTAAACTAGATATAGTTTTCATTAACAAAGCTGATTAATAAAAATAAAAAAGGCCTTTGCAAAGACCTTTTCACCTATGTATAACTTCAGCCCATTCACCATTTACAGTTTTAAGGAGAGCAGGTACATTTAATTTCATTTGAACTCCTACTTTCCCTGCGCTGACGATGATCTTATCCTGTTTTTTAGCTGATTCATCTATGTATGTTCGATACTGCTTTTTCATCCCAACCGGAGAACAGCCTCCTCGAATATAACCTGTCCATTTTTGAATATCTTTCATAGGGAGCATCTCAATTTTCTTTTCGCCGCAAACTTTAGCTGCCTTTTTTAAATCCAGCTCACAATCTACAGGAATCACGAAAACATAAATTTCGCCACTTCCCGAAATGGTGACGAGTGTCTTATAGACAAGTTGAAGATCCTCCCCAATCTTTTCTGCAACGGAAAGGCCATCAATTTTTCCATCCCGATTATCGTACTGTAATATTTCATATTCAATCTTTTTTTGATCCAGTATCCGCAATGCATTCGTCTTTACCTTCCCCACTTCAACTCTTCCTCTCAAAATCGGCCCGATTTAAAAATGGAATAAAGTAAATAAAGTACCATTAAAGTTGCAATAATGGAACCAATCTCTATAATAGGCACTTGCCATAAAATAGAATGACCGCCTCTTGAAGATGAGCCTATGATCAAACCTGCCATAATAATACTAAAAGAGAGCAGAATGATGGCATAAGAAAGCTGGTTCCCTACCTTATCCATTTTACCAAGAAATATATCGAGTTGCGGTACTTTTATTTGCACATTGAATTTACCCTCTTTTAGCTTATTTATCAATTCGTTTAAGCTTCGAGGCATTTCGCTTAAGATATCCGAGTATTCCACAACCATATTCCATAAAGAGTCTGTTAGGTTTTTAGGCTTCAATCTCTCCTTGATCAGCTTTTCTCCAAATGGTTCTACCACATCAATGATGTTGAACTCTGGATTTAAAGTCTCTACCACCCCTTCAACCGCAAGAAAGGTTTTACCCAGCATAGTCAAATCAGATGGAATACGGATATGGTGTAAATAGGTTAAAGTAAAGAAATCATTTACTGCATCACTCATATTTAAGGTGTTTAAAGGCTGTCCATAATACTTATCGATAATTTCCTCCACGTCAGATCGCAATTTATCATAATTAATATCATCAGGTGTGAAGCCCAGTTTCAAGAGTGCACGCATGACACTATCCGTATTACCTCGTTTTAGTGCAATAATCAATGTCGCAAATGCATACTTTATCCGTGTATCAAGATGCCCAATATTACCGAAATCAATAAAAACAATCCGATCGCCTGGCTGAATCAGGACATTTCCTGGATGAGGATCTGCATGGAACAAGCCTGTGATTAAGATTTGATTCATCATCGCATCTGTAAAGCGTTCGCTGATTAATCGCCTGTTAAAACCAAGTTCATCGAGCATATTAATATCGTTAATTTTAATACCTTCCACATATTCCATCGTTAATACTCGCTTAGTAGAGTAGTCCCAATAGATAGATGGTATCTTAATTTTTTCATTTCCGATAAATTGATTGGCGACTTTTTCGGCATTCCTTCCCTCTATCCCATAATCCAGTTCTTGATGTAAAGATAGGGAAAATTCATCCACTATATCACTTATTCCATAATCTCTTGCCCAGCTAAATCGTTTTTCTGCCAATCTCGCTATATTATGCAGAATTTCAAGATCTGTCTCAATATTCCCCTGAATATTGGGACGTTGGACTTTCACAGCCACCTGTTCTCCTGTATGAAGAACAGCTTTATGCACTTGACCAATGGAAGCTGCAGCCAATGGTTCCTCCGTAAAGTCGGCAAACAGTTCATTAATTGATGATTCCAGATTATTTTCGATAATCTTTTTAGCTTCTTCTGGGGAGAAGGCAGGCACATGATCCTGTAGCTTTTCCAGTTCTAGAATAACGGAAGGAGGAACAATATCGGGTCTTGTGCTCAACATCTGTCCAAGCTTAACAAAGGTCGGACCCAATTCCTCAAGAATGGCGCGAACCCGCTCGGCAGCTGGCCGATTTTTAACCTCCTTGCCTTCAAAAGTCCACTGCCCACCAAACGGTAACATATCGGATAAACCAAGTTCTTTTGCAATCGATCCGAAGCCATTATGTATCATGGCGCGGATGATATCCTGATACCGATTAAAGTGACGTATCCTCTTTTTTAGCACCTGCTTTCCCCCTAACCTACTCAGTCATAAACGTGTATCCTTATTGGTTTTCCGCTTCTAACAAAGCAATTCGATTTTCCAGCCGTTTAATGTCTTCTTTTGTGGCAAGATCCATTTCAGCCATACGTTGCTTAACCTTTAAGTTTATTTGTTGTTCAAATTCTGTCCGGGCTTCATCTCCCTTTTTCACCAGTTCATCAACCATTGATTTGGATTCAGCACGAGATACCTCGCCTTTTTTTACCAATTCATCCACTAATTTTTCAATTTGTTCCTTACTGGTTACAGCTGCTCCAATTCCCATAGAGAACGTCTTATTTATGATATCTCTAATCATCACTTACTTCTCCTCCTTCTAATTTATGGTCGATAGAATGCGGTAAACAAAGTAATTTCCTTTATTACCTTTCCTCCGTCAGATTAAAACAAACTTATAAATTGTGTATTTTTTGTGAATAGTTAAAATTGTCTGTTGAAAAAAAGAAGACAGTGCCATTAGGCAGTCTTCTATTATGAATCATTACATAATGTCTGTTTCTTTTTCTGTACCAAATATAATTCCATTTTCTTTCCGGGAGCGCTCAGTGACTTCCAGTACGTCTCTACTTATTTCTACCAATTGTTGGTAGTCAGCCTGTTTGTCATGCTTGATTATATCGACAAATGCTTCAATTTCGTAGGTCATATCATTCTCTTTTTGAGGGATGGAAAATGGTTCACACACTTTCGTTTCTCTATTAATATACTCAAGCTTTTGAATCGTTCCTGATCCAGGAAAAATTATGTTCCCCGACTCTCCATGGATTTCATTTGACCCATAGGAATTCACAATTTTCGAGCATACAATTGTACATACAAACTCTGCATATTGGAGTACCAGTGTTCCTCCTCCATCTACTCCACTTTCAAGCATAACAGGAGTATAGCTTGTGGAAATAGGTTTTCCGAAAAGAGCGATGGCCATAGATAAAGGATAAACCCCAAGGTCCACCAAGGCTCCACCTGAATAGTCAGCTGAGAAAATATTAGGAACTTCTCCCTCCAGGAACTGATCATATCTCGAGGAATATTTCATATATTGTAAATTTACATTGCGAATTCTTCCCACCCGCTTTATATTGTCTTGCAGTAATTTAAAGTTTGGTGTATGAATGGTTCGAATAGCTTCAAAAAGATACATATTGTTCTTTTTAGCTGTTTGATAGGCCTTATTTAATTCGCCCATATTCGAAAATAATGGTTTTTCACAAATGACATGTTTTCTATTCTCGAGCATTAATATCGCTTGTTCGAAATGGCATGAATTCGGAGAAGCGATATAGACAATATCAATTTCTTCACATTTGGCCAGTTCTTCCAGTTGATTAAAGACAAGATCAACACCGTGCTCATTGGCAAATCGGGAGGCCTTATCCAAGTTTCTGGAATAAACCGCCTTCAGATGGAGGCCTTCACTTTCCGATACTGCATTTATAAACCTTTCAGTAATCATACTTGTACCAATTGTCGCTAGATTCATAACTAACCTCTCCCTTGCCTATCAAAATAAAAACCATCATTTAAAATAAATACTAATGTATGTATACTGTTACCCAATTTACCTGACATACGGTACCTAAAACGAAAAATAATTTTATAATGGGCTGCCTGTACATAAATCATATCAAAAAAAGAACCGCCTATATCAAAATATAATATAGTTTAGTACATAAAGCATCGGCTGATATATATGATGATCCTCCCGAATACCGTAGTACCTTGCTCATCAATCTTATATAAAAGGGAAATAGAGCCGTTGAATAAAAAAAAGAGACTAAAACAGCCTCTTTCTATTAATCCTCATCTCTTGCATCCCAATCTTCAGGAATCGGCTCTGTTAACCATTCCTGGAATAGCTTTTTATATTCCTGCAGCTGCTCTTGATAATTAGTAAATTGGTCGGTGTTAATCAAATATTGTTCTCCATCAAATACAGCTCGGATTTTCTTTTGCTTAATTAGTGTTTCAAGATAGGATTCCGGCAATGATAAGTTTTCTGCTGTTTCTTTTACGGAAAGATACACTGATCATCCACCTCTTGTCCCAAAAATAGTTTTTCATTTAGTCTATCATATTTTTTAACGTTCTTCATTCAGATGAGGATTACGTTGCACAAACTAGAGATAATATAGGGATAACCACTTCTATTATGTATCTGTATTTTTACTGTTTTATTCCAAGCTGAAAAGATCTTAAATCTATTCTCCTGATTATTAACTATTTTAAAATAACTTATTTTTAAAATTTAGTGATAAATTACACGAATGTAAAGGTCCCGTAAATTTGTGTTAAACATTTGTAATTAGTATTTACTTTCATCGTTTGGTTCATAATAATTATACTTAGAAAAAAGTTTTCCAAAATAATAATGAGGTGTAAATAGTGGATGTAAGTATTCAACAGATGCTTTTTGAGTTTCTTGGCGGACTTGGTATCTTCCTGTTTGGTATTAAATACATGGGAGATGGACTCCAAAAATCTGCAGGAGATCGGCTAAGAGATTTATTGGACAAATATACAACTAACCCTATTATGGGAATTTTGGTCGGTATCCTGGTTACTGTTTTAATACAAAGTAGTTCAGGCACAACGGTTATCACGGTCGGATTGGTAAGTGCCGGATTTATGACACTTCGCCAGGCGATTGGTGTCATTATGGGGGCCAATATCGGGACAACCGTAACAGCCTTCATTATCGGTATTGATGTCGGTGAATACGCATTGCCAATTATCTTTGTCGGTGCATTTCTGTTATTCTTCTTTAAAAACCAAAAGCTACACAACTTCGGTCAAATCCTATTTGGATTCGGATTATTATTCTATGGCTTAGAGCTTATGAGCAGCGGGATGAAGCCACTTCGTTCCTTCGAATGGTTCCATGATTTAACTGTCAGCTTAAGTGATTATTCCATACTCGGCGTTTTAGTAGGAACTGTCTTTACATTACTCGTACAAAGCTCTAGTGCGACAATCGGGATCCTTCAGGGATTATTTGGCGAAGGGCTTATTGACCTGCAAGGTGCTTTGCCGGTACTATTCGGAGATAATATCGGAACAACCATTACTGCTCTGCTTGCGTCAATTGGCGCATCGATTGCAGCCAGACGCGCAGCTTGCGTACACATACTTTTTAATGTGTTCGGTACCATCATCTTTATGATTCTGCTCGTTCCGTTTACCGCTCTTATTAATTGGTTCCAGCAAACACTTGGATTGAATCCGGAAATGACCATCGCCTTTGCACACGGAACATTCAACATTACGAATACACTGATCATGATTCCATTCATAGGTGGATATGCTTGGATTGTTACTAAACTCATTCCTGGAAAGGATACTGTGATTGAGTATAAACCTGAGCATCTAGATGAAAGAATCATCGACCAATCCCCTTCCATTGCCCTTGGACAGGCGAAAAAGGAAACATTGCGAATGGGTGAGTTTGCGATTAAAGGATTGGAAGAAACGTATAACTACTTGTTAACGAATGAAACTTCTTCATTGAATACAGGCAATCAAATCGAAGAGGCTCTTAATAATTTGGATCACAAAATAACAGATTATCTTGTTAAAGTCTCAACAAGTTCATTGTCTGCCCATGAATCTGATGAGCATAATATTCTGATGCATACAATCACAGATATTGAGCGAATTGGAGATCATTTCGAGAATATCCTTGAATTTGCAGAGTATAAAAAAACGAATAAAGCAACATTCACAGAAGAAGCCACAGAGGGCATGTCTCAAATGTTCACTACTACTATTGAAGCTGTCAAAGAAGCAATCGCAGCCATAGAACATAACGATAAACAAAGGGCATACAAGGTGCTTGAGTTGGAACGTAAAATCGATAAGATGGAGCGCCAATTCAGAAAGCAGCATGTCATCCGTTTAAATAATGGAACATGTTCTGCACAAGCAAGCCTCGTTTACGTTGATATTTTAAGTAATCTCGAACGAATCGGCGACCATGCGAAAAACATCGCTGACACAATTATCGGTGAACAAGAATAAAAAGAAGCTGAAACAAAAAATTAAACCGAACTATTTTTAAAAGAATAGTTCGGTTTTTATTATTCTTCATCCTTGAATATAATTATTTGACTTCAGAAGTAGGTATTTACACATTCATTATGCCACTATTATAATACCTTCTAACTTACCCTCTAAAATATATTCTTCTATTTTCAATCATTCATACATGGTCTAATCAAAACCATCAGATTATACTGTCAATCTAACAGGTTTATTACTATAAATATAGGTTAAATAGTATTTTTTGATTTGAAAACGTTTTCTTAGAGCAAATTATTTTGTGAATATATACACAAGGAGTATGCTTAGAGTAGAGAAATTATGGTTATATAAAAATAACTAATTTAATTTTTTGCTATAACAAACAGAAATGGGGTATTTGCTATGTCAGACACAATCTTCTCCAGTTGCTTCACAAGAAGAATTGTTAACTCAATTATCAAAACCAGAAGTTCAGGAATCATTAATTACTCTATTAAATCAATTACCACAATTAACTGAAGTTGTAACTGCTATGAACAAATCTTATGAATTTGCTCAATCCATCGCTACTGATGAAGTATTGGTAAATGATTTTGCTAATACAGCGAAGGAATTTGCAGAGCCTGTTACAAAAACAGCCAAACAGATAGCTGTCAATGCAATGGAAGCAAAAGAAAGAGCTGAACAAAGCAAAGAAGTCATCAGTGTATTTGGTTTAATGAAAATGCTAAAAGATCCTCAAATCCAAAAGGTTCTTCGTTTCGCAAGTGCTTATCTTCAAGTAAGCAACGAACGTTCTAAATAAACCTTTTCCATTAACGTAAATCAGTACTTATTATATGATTCTTAAAAAATACTAATTAAAAAATATACAAACAAGGGTGGAGCTTATCATGGCAAAAGAAATTGTTATCTTAGGAGCAGGGTATGGCGGTCTTCTTTCAGCATTATCAGCACGTCAGCATTTAACTCCTGAAGAAGCTACTATTACGGTTGTTAACCAATATCCGACACATCAAATTATTACTGAACTGCATCGTTTGGCAGCAGGCAATATTAGCGAAGGTAAAATTGCTATGCCATTGGATCGTTTATTTAAAGGAAAAGATATTAATCTCATCATCTCTAAAGTTGAATCTATTTCAGCAGATGAAAGAAAAGTAATTCTTTCAAGCGGTAAAATCTTAACCTATGATAAATTAGTCGTTGGATTAGGCAGCCAAACTGCTTATTTCGGCATTCCTGGTCTTGAAGAAAATAGCATGGTCTTAAAATCAGCAGAGGATGCCAATAAAATTAACAAGCATATCGAAGATAGAATTAAAGAATATGCAAAAACTAAAAATCAAGCAGATGCAACCATTGTTATCGGCGGCGGCGGACTAACCGGTGTTGAATTAGTCGGTGAAATTGCAGATACGACTCCTAAAGTAGCTAAAAAATATATGGTTGATCCTTCTGAGCTTAAATTTATCCTAGTAGAAGCAGGTCCAAAAATTTTACCTATGCTTCCGGATCATTTAATTGAACGATCTATGACAAGCTTAGAGAACCGTGGTGTTCAATTCTTGACTGGACTACCTGTCACAGGTGTAAACGGTAATGTGATTGATTTAAAAGATGGCCAACAAATTATCGCGAACACGTTTGTTTGGACTGGCGGCGTACAAGGTCTTCCAGTTGTTGGTGAGTCCGGTTTAGCTGTAGATCGTAACCGTGCAACTGTTAATGAATATCTTCAATCCACTTCACATCCTGATGTCTATATTGCTGGTGACAGTGCAGTTGTCTTCCCTGCTCCTGGTGCAAGACCATACCCGCCAACTGCACAAATGGCTTGGCAAATGGGCGAATTAATTGGATATAATATTGCGGCTTCCATTAAGGGTACTCTTCCTGAAGTATTTGCTCCAGTAAACTCAGGAACATTAGCAAGCCTTGGACGCAAAGACGGTGTAGCGATTATTGGCGGCAATTCCACGCCATTAAAAGGCTTACCGGCTACATTGATGAAAGAAGCAAGTAATATACGTTATCTATCACACATTAAAGGATTATTCAGCATCGTTGATTAATAAATTGGAAACTCCGGTCCGCTTATAAGCAGACCGGAGTTTTTTTACTTTACATTTCTTTATACTACTTCAACAATCTTCGTTCTTCTCGTAACTCCTCTGCTATTTCAGTCTATGTTAGCTTCTGGCTTTCTATAAATTGGGTCTATATAAAAAGCCTTGAACCTGTTTAGTACACAAGTTCAAGGCTTATACTTTGTTTATTTCAGCACACCATATTTAATATAATGAAATTGCCGCTCCATATCCTCTCTTTTCTGTTTCACAGTTGAAAGATCTGTTAACGCCAAGATAATTTGATTGAGGGTTATATTTCTCAAAATCGCAAAAACATGAAGCAAATCCTCTTTTTTTTCAAGCTTCAATAAATGAGTGTCAGTAATCAAGTTCATTATTGTCTCTTGGTTCTCTTCCATTTCACGAGCATCCGTAAAGCTCATTAAATGTTCTGCCAATCTAATATCTGTCCTTGTAAAAACATTAATCAAAAACTTGGAATGTGCGGGATCCATCGCTTTGTTGATTACAAAATCAAATAGCGTGAAGTGCAGCGAAAAGATATCGCCTACCTGATTGTCAATCATACAACTAATTCGATTAAAGAGATCGCTTTTGTACTCATTTAATAGATATAGAAACAAGTCTTCTTTATTTTCAAAATAACGATAGAAGCTTCCCCGAGGAATTTGCGCTTCTTTAATAATTCGATTAATTGATGCATCATAGAACGAGCATTGACTGAATTCCTCTTTAGCAGCCTGAATTATCCTTCTTCGCTTTTCCGTTGGTAAGTTCGCAAATGTCTGGGTTGGCATGTACTCCCCTTACTCTCTGCGTAAAGAGTCGACCGGATCTAATTTAGCCGCCTTATTAGCAGGCATAAGTCCGGAAAGCATGCTGATAATGATACTTGCAGCAATACCAAAAATGATATACGCTGGGCTCATTTGTACGATTTCAAAATCAATTAATTTGGTTGAAAGGCCGTTAGCCACAACCGTTAATAAAGAAGCAGCCAGAACACCGATGATGCCACTGGATAGTCCAATCAGAAATGCTTCAGATACAAAAATTCTTCTAATATCCATACGTCTTGCACCGATGGCTTTTAGTACCCCGATTTCCTTCGTACGCTCAACAACACTTATATGGAGAACAACCAGAATCATGATCGCTGAAACAAATAGTGAAATACCTGAAATTCCGGTTAATACATATGTCAAAACATCCAGCATTTCATTCATCATGTTTGTCATGGTTTCCTGGGATGAACCACTGTAACCCATATCCTTAATTTCAGCCTTTATATCTTCCGTATAGTCTTCATTATCTGCAACTAAATAGATACTTGTCGGTTCTAACGTCATGCCGTTCTCCTCTGCAAGTTGGACAAGATCATTGTAATTAACATAGATCAAATCCATTGCCGCAAATTGACTGCCTAACGATATAACTCCACTAACCGTATAGGTTTTTTCAAATAATTTTTCATTGAGCATCAACGTTATGTTTACATCTTTACCAATCATATCTCCGCCTAATTTTTCAGCAGTACCTTCCGCAAGGAGAATTTCTTGTTTTTCAGGTAAAGAGCCTTCTTTCATACTCGTATCCGTTAGATTAGAGGAGACGGTTGAAATCATCATCAAATCAACCTTTTTGTCCGCATATTTAACCGCATTGGAACCAAATGAAATGAGATTGAACCCTTTTTCCACTGAAGAGACGTGCTCGATTTTGGATAATTTATTAATATCCTTTTCCTCAAATGGTGTCTGTTCGCCCATCATCGATAGCATCATGGCCTGATTTTCATCAACTGATGGTGGCAGTTCTTCTTCCTCTGATGGCATATTTACTTCTACGACAAGCGGATTTACCATACTGTTCATAGAGTCATTCATGTATGTCTTCACACCATTCCCAATTGAAAGGAAAAAGATGACACTCATAATCCCGATACTCGCACCCAATGAAACCCAAATGTTTCTGCCAAGCTTCTCTTTCATATTGAGAAAAGCTAATTTCACCGCAGCACCAAAGCTAAGGTTTTTGCCGGTCTTCTTTTCTACTTGATTGGACCCGGATTCTTTTTGCACGAGAGGCTCTCCTCTGTCATCACGAACAATTTCCCCGTCCGCTATTTGAATCACCCTAGAGGAATGGTTTGCTACTCGCTCAGAGTGAGTAACCATAATAACCAGCTTACCTTGCATCGCAATCTCTTTGATGATAGCCAACACTTGTTCCGTTGTTTCAGAATCGAGTGCTCCTGTTGGTTCATCTGCAATAATAATTTCAGGGTCATTAATTAAGGCACGCGCAATCGCAACCCTTTGCTTTTGACCGCCGGATAATTGATTCGGCTTTTTATAAATATGATTCTTCAAACCAACCTGAGTCAGAATCTCTTCCGCTCGTTTAATGCGTTCCTCTTTTCCGACATTCGATAAAGTCATCGCAATCGTTACATTATCGAGAACAGACAAATGTGGAATCAGATTAAAGCTTTGAAAGATAAATCCGATTTTATTTTTTCGGTATTCATCCATTTCTTTTTCATTAAAATCACCAATATTCTTCCCTTCAAACTGAACAGAACCGGTAAAATCTGAATCCAGTCCGCCGATCAGATTCATTAAAGTGGATTTCCCACTTCCTGATTCACCGATAATCGAAACCAATTCCCCCTTCTCAAAGGAAACATTAACATCTTTAAGAGCAAGGAAGAATTGACCATCTGCTATTGGGTATTTTTTGTTCACATGATGCAATTCAAGTACTTTCATATAAGTTTTAGGACACCCTCTACTTGTTAATCTTCTTGATATAATTAGTCTGATCATTTATAAGATAATTTATCAAGTAAATCCAATATAAGTGACAACCTGTCACTCGTCAATAAATTATATTAAAATAATATTAATTAATAAAATATACTTGATTTAAAATGATTTCTGTTTAAATTTTATTATTTTAAAAAATATATACCCTTGATGAAAATAAAAAGCAGCTTATCCCTCTAAATTAGAGAAATAAGCTGCCTGACGATTATCATTTGTTTTTATTTATTAGAATGCTGAAGTCCAACCACCATCAACTACTAGAACTGTACCGTTTACAAAGCTGGAATCTTCAGAAGCAAGGAATAGCGCAGCATTTGCGATTTCTTCTGGCTGTCCTACACTAGGAATCGCAGCTTGTGCTAATCTAGCACGTCCCATACCAAACTCATTTATATTTTTCATAGATGCAGAAATATTGGTTTCAACCGCACCTGGTGCGATGGCATTACAGCGAATACCTTCTTTCGCATACATGAAGGCAGTGTTTTTAGTAAGTCCAACCACCGCATGTTTGGAAGCTCCATAGGCTGCACCGGCATGAGCACCGTTTAATCCACCAGTAGAAGCGATATTAATAATAATACCTTGGCCTTTTTCAAGGAATAATGGTATAGCTTTACGCATGGAACGCATAACACCCTTTGTATTCACATCAAAAATTAAATCCCATCTTTCATCTTCTATATCCCCAACAGGCTCAAATCCATCCATAATACCTGCATTATTAACAAGAATATCCAGTGTTCCAAATTCCTTAACAGCTGTATTAATCATTCCTTCGATATCTTCAAGATTCGTAACGTTCACTTGAAGCGCTTTCGCTGTACCGCCGTTATTTGTAATACCTTCAGCTACTTTTTCAGCACCCTCAAGGTTCATATCAGTCACTAAGACTTTAGCCCCTTCTTTTGCGTAAACCTCTGCAATCGCTTTCCCCATTCCAGATGCCGCACCTGTTACAACCGCTACTTTTCCCTCTAATTTCATTATAAATACCTCCTCTTAAAATTGTTGGCTCTTTAATATAAAACTGCTGATATTTATACAATGATAACCTTTAGACAACTTCTAGCCCTCTGATATTGAAGCGGGAAAAACATTGCCCGCAGCAATATTATTTCAAACATAGCCGTCGCCATAAACATTGCAGTTATCACCAATATGTCACCCGTAACCTAATCACACTTAGTAGTTTTCACGTTTTTTCATTCCATAAAAGAAAGTGAATTTATCGAAAAATACCTCTTCATGAATAGTTTAACTTATTTTTAACTTTAACAAAATAAAAACATTAATCTACTAGATCAAAAGTTGGACAAATGAGTACAAAAAGTAATGATAGAGAAAAAATGAATGGAATGGTGTTCATGATTTTACTGAATTAAATATCCAAGGTCCATTTTTTCTGTTCAGCTTCCTTCATCTGTTTTTCAGTTTGCTCCGGATAAACAGTACGGAATTTATGGTGTTCTGAAGGGATTATTTCTATCATTTTTTCAATCATATCCTCTGGGTCCATTTGATTTTTCAATCCCTCTTCCATTGCTTTCATATCTTCTTCACGGGTAAAGTGTTCTTCCTCATTAAACCATTTCCATTTTTCCTCTACTGCCCGATCATTGAATCCCGTATCGAATGAACCTGGATTTATGGTCGCCACCTGTACGCCAAACTCTTTTAATTCATCCTTTAATGTCAACGCAATCGCTTCAATAGCATGCTTGGTCGCAGCATATGGACCCGCATACGGTGTTGTCATAATGCCGGCCATAGAACTTAAGAAAATAATTTTCCCTTTCCCCTTTTCAACCAGTTTTCTTGCAGCAATTTGAGCTGATTCAAGCGTAGCAAATACGTTCACTTCAAAGATAGCACGGAATCGTTCTATTGGTATTTCACCAAGTGGTCCCCCTTCATTAATTGCGGCATTCGCTACAAATATATCAAAATCATATTTTTCAATTTCCTGAAGATCAATTGGATTGGTAATATCGAGTTTAATAACCTCCATATTCACATCCAGGTCTTTCGTTTCCCGCATAAGCGCTGTTTTCTGGGATGTCGTCTCAGTAGTAGCTATGATGTGATGACCTTTCTTCGCCAAGCCGATAGCCGTACCTTTCCCCAGTCCACTTCCTGCACCCGTTATAAATATACTTTTAGACATTTGTTATTCCTCCTCATTTTTCTTCCTCCCTTTTCTTCTTCCCAACGGATATTGGTATAAACATTCCAGGCCACCTGGCTGATTGTATGAAAACAAAATGATGAGAACAATGTTAACTAGAAATTTGGTATAATTGGAAAAGAGAAGCGAAATACCTTTTTAATAAAACCCCATTTCATTGAGCAATAGACCTATTCATGTTCTGCGATAGCAGAATCTAAAACAAGCAAATGAGTAGGTTGGGCGATTTTCGAATCTCTGTTTATGTGAAATAAAATAGAGAGATTAAATTCATTTAAAGGAGAAATGGAGACATGTTCAGAAAGTGTTTAGCCATCTTATTTGCATTATTCGTCATAGTTTCAAGTTTTCCTATGGAAAAAGATGTTCAAGCTGCATCCTCTAAAACCAAATATGTAACAGCTAGTACACTCAATGTACGTAGTGGTCCAGCAACTACATACAAAGTCATCGCAACGGTCAAAAAGAACACTTCGGTAAAAGTGACTCAAAAGAACGGTTCTTGGGAAAAAATAATCCTTGGGAGCAAAGCCGGTTGGGTATCCAGTACCTATTTAACTACCCAGAAACCAGCTGAAAAAGTCGCTGCGAAAACGATGTACGTCACAGCCAATACGTTAAATATTCGCAGTGGTGCCGGGACGAAATACAAAGTCATTACAACCGTCAAAAAGAACAGTGCAGTCAAAGTGACTCAAACGAAAGGTTCCTGGAGCAAAGTAATCGTTGGAAGCAAAACTGGTTGGGCTTCAAGTAGCTATTTAACGTCCACAAAGCCAGCAACTCCTAAAAATCTGGCTGAAGGCTTAAAAACAGTCGGAAGCAATAAGCAACTCATTCTCGTTACTTCAAATGGATACAATTCTTCGAACGCAGAAATCCGCACATTCGAGAGGAACTCTAAAGGAAAATGGGTACCTGTATTAACAACCAAAGGGTATATTGGGAAATATGGATTTTCGAAGGAAAAGGATATGACAGAAGGCGGCAAAAAGTCTCCGATTGGAAAGTATACAATCGGTACAGCTTTCGGTCGTAAAGCGAATCCCGGAACAAAGCTGAATTATCGTAAAATCACAGCGGATGACGTATGGGTTGATGATCCGAAATCAAAGCTATATAACACTTGGCAGTCAAAAAAGAAAACCAAGGGACAATGGAAAAGCGCAGAAAACATGAATATATCAGCATACTCATATGGTTTTGTCATCAACTACAATACAAAGCGAACTCCTTATAAGGGAAGCGCAATCTTCTTCCACATTGGCAACAGTTATACTTTAGGCTGCACCGCCACTTCTGAAGAAAACGTGAAAAAAATTCTGAAATGGTTGGATCCAAAAAAGAATCCCGTCATTATTCAAACTCCGATTAATGAGTTAAATAACTATTAATATTAAACCCTGCATTAGTAGTCAATGCAGGGTTGTTTTAACAGCTTTAATTCAAATGGATTAAACAGAGCATCTACCAGTATGGCTAGATATCCTATCTTTAAAATATGATTAATAGCAAACCATTTCTTTAGTACACAGCCCAAGGGCTTCAGTGGTTGATTTATTAATTTCCTTGTACAGGTCTGGATTTTCCATCAATGACACTCCATAAGAAGGAATCATTTCTTTTATTTTCGGTCCCCACTCAGTTTTGTATTGCGGGAAACATTTATCTAATACCTTAAGCATAACGTGAACGGCAGTAGAAGCTCCTGGTGAGGCACCGAGCAATGCAGCAATTGATCCATCTGCGGCACTAACAACCTCCGTACCAAACTGAAGTGTCCCTTTACCTTCTTCCGTATCTTTAATCACTTGCACACGTTGGCCTGCTACTACTGTATCCCAATCTTCGATATTGGCATTTGGAATAAACTCTCGTAATTCTTCCATACGCTTTTCATCTGATAAAATGACCTGCTGAATCAGGTATTTTGTCAAAGCCATCTCTTTGACGCCAGCTGCCAGCATTGTGATCATATTATTCGGTTTAACAGACCCTAATAAATCGAAATTGGAACCCGTTTTTAAAAACTTAGGCGAAAAGCCGGCAAATGGACCGAACAGCAAAGTTTTCTTATCGTCGATATAACGTGTATCCAGATGCGGAACAGACATTGGAGGAGCACCCACCTTGGCCTTTCCGTACACTTTTGCATGATGTTTCTCTACGATCTCCGGATTGTTGCATACCATAAATAACCCGCTCACAGGAAACCCACCAATATGTTTGGACTCCGGAATACCGGTTTTTTGAAGTAAAGGCAGACTTCCACCTCCACCACCGATAAAGACAAAGTGTGCCGTATGGTATTCTAGTTTACCATTTTCCATATCATGCACTTTCACTTGCCACAAATCTTCAGAGGTACGCTTAATATCCTCTACACTGTGCTTATAGTTGACCTCCACATTGTTGCTCTGCAAATGTTCAAACAACATCCGTGTCAACGCCCCAAAATTAACATCGGTTCCAGAATCTATTTTTGTGGCAGCAACCGGTTCTTCTAATGTACGCCCTTCCATGATAAGCGGAACCCATTCTCTTAATTTATCAGGATTTTCCGAAAATTCCATTCCCTCAAACAAAGGATTTTTAGAAAGCGCTTTAAAACGTTTTTTCAAGAAAGTTATATTATCTTCTCCCTGTACTAAGCTCATATGAGGGATTGGCATGATAAAGTCCTGTGGATTGCGAATCAAATTGTTGTTAATCAGATAGGACCAAAACTGCTTTGATTGCTGAAACTGTTCATTAATCGTAATAGCCTTGGCAATATCTATAGATCCGTCAGCTTTTTCGGATGTATAGTTAAGTTCACACAGTGCAGAATGACCCGTCCCTGCATTATTCCATTCATTAGAGCTTTCTTCCCCTGCACTTGCAAGCTTTTCGAATACTTTGATCTCCCATTCAGGTGCTAACTCTTTAAGTATTGACCCTAATGTAGCACTCATAATACCGGCACCAATTAAGATAACGTCTGTTTTCCTCTGCATGTTGCTCATTATAACCATCCCTTATCCCCAAAATTGTAAAAATAAGACACATCCCCTGTTAGATGCAACAAAAAGAAAGGCTCTATCCAGGAAACCCTTTCATCTCAAAATTTACCATATCACTTTTTATTATAATGATTCATCCACTAAAATATCTACTATTCACAGATAATTATAAACTATTTGATGATTTTAAAAAAGATGGATGTTTTTCATCACGTATTAGAACAAATAATAATAAAGCCTTTTATCAAACTGTTAACTAATACTTTTGAATTGACGATAAACAAGGACATCTTAATTTAAGATGAAAAATTCTCCAATCGAAAAGTTCCCTAAATTAGGGAACTTTTCGATTGGTGGACATGGACTTCATATTCATTTAGTTAAAAAACCACGAAATGGACCCTGAACATAATGAACAGAGTCCTAACATTACATATAAATAAAACAACGGATCCCTTATTTATTCGCACCAAAATTATTTAAAATGGATCCATCCGGGTTTGTACGCCAATGCCCCTTTTCACTCCCCTGGTTGCGAAACAAATGATTCTCCTCATTTTACTGCTACACTGCAAAGGACATAATCTAACTGCGAATATAATAACTTTATGGTAAAATAAGGATAAAAGAACATTATTTAATCAGAACAGGGGGGCAAGATGTCCACAAAAAAAGTGATTATCACTATTGTTCTTTCTATATTTATTTTAGTAATCAGTATAGTGGGATATGTTCAAGTAAAGTACTACACAACAAAGAAAGAAGTGAAAGAATACCTCTTAATTGAAAAAGGCTATTCAGAATCTACTATTCTGGAACTTGAACCTTTTATAGCTAATCTCTCTGGTGACATGAATTGGATGGTAGCAGTTGAATTAAAAGGAGATGAGGGTCACTATTACTATTATTATGATCGGAAGAATGAAAAGGTCGTATTCGAATCATATATCTTAAATGGCATGGAATATGGGGATTTATCAGAAATTCCAAATAAATAGACAAGAAAGAGGCGGGACTATCCACCTCTTATTTTTATTATCTATCCGTTTATAGAAACAATTTCCATACCGACATTAGTTTTATTTATATCAGGAACAGATTTGCTTATAAATTTTTAAAATGAAGGACAACAAAAAAACCCTTTTACCAAAATTCATTTCATGGTTTAAGGGTTGAATGAATCTCTTTCATTAAAGCTACAGAGCCTTGTATTTCTTAAGTCTGTCCTGGAAATCTGTTTTTTTCTAGTTGTAACAATCTAGCCTTACTCTCCATAAATGATTTTAGAGATACCGTATTGACTGATATTTTCAATTAGATTTGCAATCTCAGAGGGAGATTCCTTGAAATCATTCTGAATCCACTCATTCAGTATGCCTATCGTCCCTGCAGAAATAAATGTGGATATATATCCAACCTGTGCTTGGGGCACATTCTTCCCGTAACGATCCCATTTTTCTATACATTTCTGATGGGCAATGTCTAAGACATCATCCAAAAAATCTTTCCCGTTCTTCAAACTAAAGAGAACTCTGCTTAGTTCTTTATTGCTTAGAATGACCTCGAGAATTTCACTTGTAAATCCGGAAATCGTATAGTCATCCTTCGAAATAGAGATAGCTGCCTTCAGTTCATCGACATACTGACTCTTTAGCTTCTCCATCAAATCATATACATCCTCATAATATCGATAAAAGGTAGCCCGATTGATTTCAGACTGTTTACATAGCTCGGTTACGGTAATTATATTGATTGGTTTCTTCTCTAACAATTCGATAAATGTATCTTTTATTACTTTCTTGGTATATCTTATTCTGCGATCTTCCATCCATTCTGACTCCTATTCTTAAACAAATCTTTCCATTCTGTTTAATAACTTTCATTCTGATTAAAATTGATGATTGATGCTTCCGGGCCATCATTATACAATGATAACAAATTTTATACAACATAGTGTTTAATAACTTGGAGGTTTTCATGAAGAATATATCAATTATTACCGATGGAAGTTGCGATATCCCTACAGAGGTAATCGAAAAATATGGAATAAAATTAATTCCTCTTCATTTTCAGTTCGAGGATCAAGTAGAGTACGGTTCCGAACGTAAGATGGAACTTGGGGAGTTTTATAAAAGATTAGCAAACGGCGAGGTTGCCAAGACAAGTGCCAGCTCTCCATCCGCCGCAATTCAAGTATTAAAAGAAGAATTGGAAAAAGGGAACGATATCATTTGTGTAACTCTTTCCAGTGCATTAAGTTGCACGTTTAATAATATTAGATTGGCAAGTCTGGAATTACTAGATTCATATCCGGAAAGTCGTATCACCGTAATCGATTCCTTAACTGGTTCTATGGCTATGGGAATGTTAGTGGTCAAAGCTTGCATGATGAGAGATGAGAAGTATTCCTACGATCAGATTGTCGAATACCTAGAAGAAAACAAACAATCCTTCCACGTGGAATTTTACGTGAATGACTTACAATACCTAGCAAGAGGGGGCAGACTTAATCCTGCTATCGCAAAAATTGGTGGACTAATCGGAATCAAACCAATCCTATCTGTTACAGATAATGGAGTCATTGAATCTGTCTGCAAAGCCCGCAAAACATCCGGTGCAACCAAGCAAATCAAAGAGAGATTCCTAGCTTCAAATGTTGAGAGAGAAATGATTTGTATTTTACACTCTAATAATCTTGATCATGCATTATCCTTAAAAGCTGATCTTGAATTAGAACAATCCTTCGCGCAAGTATTCATCACCGAAATCGGTCCATCCATTGGCAGCCATACCGGTCCAGGGTGTCTAGGACTTGCTTATATAAAACAATAAACGAGAATAGAAGGATATCTCCCTTCTGTTCTTTCTTTTATAGTACTTCCCAATCTAAGAGGGTTTGTATGAATAGATTTTGCTATAAACAAAAAAAGTATCCTTATACGTTGGATACTTTTTACTCCACCTCGAAATAATGCAAATACGGGTTACCTTCCTCTAAAAATTGCTTCCACTTTCTTTTCGGTTCTATTATATGTTGATAGGCAATCTGCGAAGCATATTCCATCTCTTGATTTTCTATTAATTGGATAATATCTTGATGTTGTTTAATCGCGTCACCAAAGCTATTGTTGATTTCAGAAAGTAATCTCATACGATTATAATGTGTACTTAGACGCATAATCGCCTCCCATATATGCTCCTTCTTATTCTCTCTAAAAATTAAAAAGTGGAATTGTTTATCCAATTGATGAAACTCTTGTACATCTTCTTTTTCAAAAATAAGCTCTTCTTGTTGAGCTACTATTCTTTTCAACTCTCTTAAACTCTTCATTGAAAACGTCCGACAAGATAATTTCAAAATTTCCTTTTCTAACGTAAAGCGCATGAAAGCTGCTTCCTCAATTAATTGATAATTAATCTTAGATACATATGTACCTATTTGCGGAAAGACATCCACCAGGTGCTCTTCTTTCAATTTCCCCAATACTTCTCTAATCGGTGTTCTAGAAATTTGCAAAGAAGCAGCTAAATCTGCTTCTCTAATGGATTGGCCCGGTTGCAGTTGCAATGACATAATAGCGTTTTTAACCAGGCGATAAGAATACTCTTTCGTATTTTCTCCAACTGCTCTCGGTGTCACAACTAACATAAGCGGACCCTCCTCAAAAAATTAGAGCTTAACTTAACAAACTTGTTATCAATTCATAAGTAAAGAAGATAACTAATGAATCATCAGCTATCTTCTTTTTATTTCCATTTATCTATAGAGGTTATTGTTTTCTTCTTGCATTCAATTCAACAACCATTTCGTCTGTACGTTTCTTATTAAGTGGATATAAGAAAACTAGTATAACAAAAATTATCGCAAAAACAATGGCAGGCACTAATGTTGCTAACATGTGAATACCATCAAGAGCGCCTTGTGTTTGCACACTATTTGCTGCATTGTATCCCACAAGGCCAATGGCAAAACCACCAATTCCACCGGCAATTGCTTGGCCAACTTTACGTGCGAACGAATAGATAGAGTATACAGTTCCATCTTCGCGTAAACCAGTCAATAATTCATGGTAATCAATAACGTCTGTTACGAATGCCCAAACTACAACATTAAAGAAAGCTAATCCTATCATACCAAGTGTTGCAATAGCGATGTACTGCATAGCACTTAAATCTTTCATGTAGAATAAGACTAAATATACAACAGTTGCCACTAACATACCTACAGATGATATTTCTTTCTTACCGAACTTTGCAACAAGCGGTTTAACAAATGGCATTACTACGAATGTACCAGCTGTCTGAACAACTCCCATAAGACTTAAGGCAGCTGCATTTGTGAAATAGTCTTTGAACAGATATACGTTGACTGCACCCATAAGCATTGTGTTCATCATTAGTAATAATGATGCTGTCAAAATCCAAATTAATGGTTTGTTTTTCACTAATCCTTTAACCGTAGCTTTCATGTTACCTGTTTCTTTTGTTCCTTCTGATGCCGTAATACGTTCAGTTGAAAGTTTATAGCATGCCATATAGCAACAGATTGAAAGAACCCCGAAAATACATGCCGCCATAAACATACGGTTCGCATCGATTTGATTATCTACGAACACGATTAATGGAGCAACTGCGTTAATGATTAAACTTGCTGACATTGCACCAGCTGTTCTCCAAGTGGATAAGGTTGTACGTTCATCCGGGTTATCTGTAATAACAGATGCCATTGATCCATACGGAATATTTACTGTACTGTATAATGTTCCCCAAACAATGTAAGTAACAAATGCCCATGCCATGTAAAAGCCATCGCTCATTCCAGGAATGGTTACAAACATTAAGACGCCTGATAAAACAAGAGGGAAAGACATTCTAAAAATCCAAGGTTTAAATTTTCCGTTTTTAGTTGCTGGCCTTGTGTCAATAAAACGACCCCATGTTACATCCGCAACGGCATCCCACAGACGTGCCACCATGAATAATACCCCAACAGTAGCTGCACTGATATGGAATATATCTGTGTAGAAGACCATTAAATAAGCACTTACTAAAAGAAAGAAGAAATCATTTCCAAAATCACCCATCAAATAACCAATTTTGTCTCTCATACCAAAAGGACGATGTGCTACTGAAGATTCTTTTGCTTCAGTAATCGTTTTCATTTGTGGTTCACCCATTTACTTCTCCTCCAGTACTTAACTATTTTTAAATGTAATGGATCTTGATTCATCCACTTGGACACTAATTTGCAAGCGTTCTCAATATTACTCCAAAATCAGTTGAGCTTAATTTATGTTTCTTATAGAAGTATTTCTAGTCCTTAATATCAGTTCTAACTTGCATACATACTAAAAATAAATTTTAATATTGTTCAACACTTCACATAAAGTTGCTCAATACTTCACAAATTAATAACCAATAAAACAGGTTCCATCACCATTCACACTAGTATACTAGCATGTTTATGATTAAATGCCAACCCAATTTTTGAACTTTTTACACATTTCCAATATTTTTATCAAATATGAAAATAAATACACTTGTGAAATTAACCTAATCATGTAAAACCATCAGAGGGATTTACCAGTCCCCCCTTTAAAAATCATTCCTTGGGCACCCCTATAAGATACTAAGAAAATCATAAAAAAACCCTTAAACTTACGTCTAAGGGAATAAACTTGACTATTAAACTTTAGCTACACAAAGTCTTCTATTACCCACCTGGATAACTTAATAAATACCCACCGCATCAAAACCAGAATGAACGCCTGACTCTTCCTCGCTACCTTTTCCATACAAATCAACGGCAGATTGGACAATTGCGGTCCGTGCATCGCTAAAATCAGAATTAGCGGTTAAATAAACCGTTAAAGCTCGATAGTAGATTTCCCCCAGCTTTTCTCTTCCAAGTTCTTGACCAATCAAGTATGCAGCATGATTTGTAATGGATGAATTAACATGGACACCACCGCCATCAACGGAAGTCGGCATATGATAAAACTCGACCATATGGTCTGGATGGACACCCCCATTTGTACTATATTCCCTTCTTTGTTCATTGCTGACGACCACACTGTTTGGATTACTTAAACTGCGCAATACGGTGACTCCATCAGCTTTAGCAGCAGGGGCCATAATATCCTCCCCCATTTCCCAGTCATCATCGTCAACAAGTACACCAAACACATCCGCAAACGACTCGTTTAATGCTCCAGATTGATTTAGGTAGACCAGATTTGCCGAATTAGTAATAACCCCATGCGTCATCTCATGCGCCGCTACATCCAGACCAGCCGCCAGAGAAATCATAAACTCTCCATCACCATCACCGTAGGTCATCCAACGCCCATTCCAGGAAGCATTATTATAATTGGTACCATAGTGAACTTTAGAAATGATAGCCATTCCTTCTCCATCAAGGGAATTGCGGTCATGTTCATTGAGAAAATATTCGTATACCTTTTCAGAATTATAGTGTGCATCGACAGCAGCACGATCATAGTCTTTGATAAATGAAGCTGAATTTCCTATATATAGCGTATCATTAGAGGAAGTATTATCATTTTTGGCATCATAAGTTTCAATACCATCAAGATTAGTATGGGCATAATCTGCTAACGAGAACTTAGTACCAGAATTCTTTTCCTTCACTCGGGTAATATGTAATTCCCTGCGATCTCCATGTACACCGATTCCTGTCCCTTTTTGCGTTTTTGTTTCAGCAGCATGCATGAGGGTGTTATACTGATCAATTACCTCACCCGTTTTCGCGTCAACGAAGACAAACCAGTTTCCAGGTTCTTCTCCCATAAAGTTAACATTTACTTTATAGGCGGTATAATTTTCTCCTTTATAAGGGTAAATAACCAGTTCAGCAGTAGGTTCATATGTCAGTTCTTCAGGGGCTTTGACTGAGGATAAGGCTTCTTTTACTGCTCCTTCACTGCTTAGAGAAGTAGCTGTATTCACTTTTGATTCACTAAGTGTCTGATTCATTCTCCCATTAACCGATTCAACATCATGATTCTTATTAAAATGAACAATAATGTCAGAACCTTCAACATTTACTCCATTTACCGTTTGATTGAAACGGATGTGTGTCATGCCAAGTTCATCTTTTTGTACATCTTTCACCTTCAAGTTTTTCTCTGGATTACTGATTCCAGTCTTCCCTTGCCTATTCTTCAAATAATTCAATGCATTTGAAGGAGTACTAGAAGAGTATTTTTCAGCAATCTTCTCCTTCACAAATAGAGGCACGCTTGCTCTCTCATTCCACTCTTTACTTATCGCTTTCGAATTAACCGGCTGTGCAAAAACACTACCAACTGGAATAGAACCTACTAACATGGCAGACGATAGAATTACTGGTATTATCAATTTTT
The DNA here is from genome assembly GCF_058313635.1 of Bacillus sp. z26. NCBI lineage: Bacteria > Bacillati > Bacillota > Bacilli > Caryophanales > Bacillaceae > Bacillus > Bacillus sp. z26. The sequence continues at coordinate 58,515 of NZ_JBZFQM010000005.1, read as the reverse complement.
TCTTCATTATCTTACCCTCCTACTTCACTCTATTTTATTCATTATAAAGTGAGGGAGAGGAAATATCATGAATAATTTGAATTGTTAAAAAAATAAAATCAATAGATAGTTAATCCTACAATACTAGAAACAGCAATAGATAATTTTAAAGGAAAAACCCTTAGACATGCGGAAATCACGCAGTTCCAAGGGTTTATTTTAAGATTAGGATTACTTCATAACATACCAAACAGATTTGAAATCCGTTCTACTATAGAGATGTAGCAACAATGTTCTCATTCAAATACTTCTACTATTTGTCCATCCCATTAAGCTCTTCAAATTTTTCGAGCAATGCACGCGCTTCATCTGAGGACTTCGTATTCATCAACTCATTTCGTAATTCACCAGCCCCATGGAATCCACGGACATAGATCTTAAAGAAACGATGAAGATGCGTGAACTTGCGAGCTACTACTTCTAAATATTTATCATGGAGATCTAAATGAAGCCTCAAGAGATCCAGCAATTCCTTACTGCTATGTTCTTTTGGCTCATGCTCAAAAGCAAATGGATTTTTGAAAATACCACGCCCAATCATAATCCCATCTACACCGTATTGTTCAGCCAGTTTCAAGCCCATCTCACGATCAAGGATATCTCCATTGATCGTTAAAAGGGTATCGGGTGCGACCTGATCACGAAGTTTCTTAATCTCCGGAATGAGCTCCCAATGAGCATCCACTTTACTCATTTCATCTCGTGTACGCAGATGGATGGAAAGATTAGCAATGTCTTGCTTCAATATGTGTGTCAGCCAATCACGCCATTCGTCTATTTCTGTGAAACCAAGCCGTGTCTTCACACTTACCGGCAATCCCCCCGCTTTTGCTGCTTGTATTAAATCGGCTGCAACTTCAGGACGACAGATCAGGCCACTTCCCTTTCCATTATCAGCTACATTAGGTACGGGACATCCCATATTGATATCTATGCCTTTAAACCCTAACTCCGCCATACCAATACTCATTTTTCGGAAGTTTTCAGGCCTGTCCCCCCAAATATGGGCTACCAACGGTTGTTCATCCTCTGTATAGGCCAAACGTCCACGCACACTCTCTATTCCCAGAGGGTGACAATAGCTTTCCGAATTTGTAAACTCTGTAAAAAACACATCAGGTCTCCCTGCTTCACTAACAACATGGCGAAAAACAACATCCGTCACATCTTCCATCGGTGCCAGTACAAAAAAAGGTCGTGGTAGATCGCGCCAAAAATTTTCTTTCATATTAAAATTCCAATCCTCTCATTAAATGGGATATCAGATAGGACTCTATCCCTAAATTATACAGAAATAATCTTCTTTTACACTTATAGCATGCATAAGCACTATTTATCAAACTATAGAAATTTTGAACCCAAATAGGTTACTTCTTATATACTAATTCTGCGAAACGCTTATAAATAGTATCTCCTCCTTCTTAAACCCCTATTTAAGAATTTATATAAGCAGATAAATTCAACCTTTTTATTATCTCTTTTTGTTCCAAACAGTAAAAAAAAACGGCATTAGCCCCTAAATAAAAGAGCTAAAAGCCGCTTAAAATAATTCAATATCCACTTAACCGGAGCTGTCCTTTAATTACTTTAAATTTTCAATCCCAGTTTCTAATATTTCCATTTGGAGCAGGGTTTGTTCATCTGTAATGGTTTTATCTTTACCATTCATGATAGCTTCATATAATTCATCATATACTCGACCATAATCGCCATTGATGGATTTCACTTTTTCTTCGTGGAATGTACCATCTTCGTCAACATATGTCAGTACCCCATAATGTTCCAGTGTATCTACTCCAAAATCTTTATTGTCTGGCATATAAAATAATTTCAAGTGTTCTTCCTGACGATCTTTCGTTGCTTTCACAAAGCATCCCTTTTTGCCATAAACCACGAAGCTAGGTCTTTCTTTAATTCTAAAATAACTCGATTTTACAGTAACCTTTAATTCACCATAATATAGATCCAAATCAAAATAATCATTCATTCTGCCTTGCCCCAATAATTGCCTAACATCATAGTGAATGTGATCCGGCTTGCCGAAATAGCTGATAACCTGATCCAGTGTATGGCAAGCATGTCCATATAAAAATGACATAGCAGGATCGAAAGTAGTAGTAGACTCTGGTACTTCGGGGCGGAAATAGTCAAAATGCATTTCCACTTCCAATAAGTCCCCTAATTTCCCTTCTTCAATAACCTTTTGAACAGTTAAAAAATCACTATCAAAACGTCTATTTTGGTAGGCTTGAACAATTAATCCTTTCTCTCTCGCAATTGCAAATATTTCTTTTGCCTGCTCGGACGTTTCCATAAAAGGTTTTTCAACCAAACAGTGTTTATTATGTTCTAATACCAATTTTGCGTATTCATAATGACTGTCATGTTTTGTACAAACCACAATGAGTTGTATATCTTTGTCATTTAATAGTTGATCTAAATCAGATGTATAATGGACACCTGCAACCCGATCCCAACTTTCATGATCAGGATTTCTTTGATAAATTGTTTTTACTTTTATATTCTCTCTTTGCAGGACGAACGGCAAATGGTATCTGTTCGTACTTTTCCCATTTCCAATATAACCAATAGTTAGCATAGCAGCCTCCTGGAATATAAATTTTATATGTACACTCTTCTGTTCATACTATTGTTACTTGTAATGGACGTCAAAACGATTTCCATTTTGAAATGCGTGTAACAGGTGGCAACGATAAGTTTTGCGCTGATATATGAAGAACACCCCCTGAAAATGAATAACTCAAATTCAGGAGGTGCTTCTCTATTTGTTTATCAGTCTTCTATTATTTCTTTCAAGAAGCCTGAACAAACGTTATGAATCCATTACATGATGCCTAATACATGGAAGACAACACCAACGACGAACAATCCAAGAATCATTACGATTGGTGATACTTTCTTCCTAAGCAGCCACATGCATAGAAGTGTTAATAGCAATCCAGATAAGCCAGGGATTAAACTATCTAAATTTTGTTGTAGAGTTGTTACTTTAACATCACTTAATGAAAGACCGGCAGCTTGTTGTTCAAGCGCCGTTTTAATTCCTTCGGCTCCTGCAGGTAACTTATCCCAATTGATATAAGCACCTTCATCAAGCTGAACGGAAGATACAGTTGGCGTAAACTTAACAGATACCCAACGGTTAACTAACGCACCAAGGATAAACATCCCGAGTATCGAGGCACCTTTGGTAATGTCTTGAAGCAACCCACCAGATAAATCGTCTGTAATTTTAGAACCTGCTTTGTAACCAAATTCCTGTGTATACCAAGTGAATCCCATACGAATAAGATTCCATAATACGAAGTAAAGAATCGGTCCAAGTATGTTACCAGTCATAGCAAGAGAAGCCGCTAACGCACCAAGAATTGGCTTAACCGTGAACCAGAAAACTGGATCCCCGATACCCGCTAAAGGTCCCATCATACCGACTTTAACCCCTTGAATAGCTACATCGTCAACCGGTGCTCCATTTGCACGTTCTTCTTCAAGCGCTAAAGTTACACCAAGTATAGGTGAAGCTACATATGGATGAGTATTAAAGAACTCTAAGTGACGTTTTAGTGCAGCAGAGCGGTCTTCTTTTGTTTTATATAATCTTTTAATAGCTGGAATCATTGCATACGCCCAACCACCGTTTTGCATTCGTTCATAGTTCCAAGAACCTTGAATGAAAGTTGAACGCCACCAAACAGAAATACGATCTTTTTTCGATAATCTCAATTCTTTTTCCACTTTCTGTCCTCCTCCTTCTTAGTAATTATCAATAATAGCGCCTATTGGGTCACCTGTATTACCATTTCCGCCATTACCACCTGAACCACCTTGTTTAGAAAGAGCTAAATAGATGAGTGCCAGAGCCACACCAATAGCACCTAAACCAATAAGAGTGATTTCTGTAACAGTTGCTAATACGAATCCAATTGCAAAGAATGGCCATACTTCTTTTGTAGCCATCATATTAATAACCATTGCATAACCAACGGCAACAACCATTCCTCCGCCGATTGCTAAACCGTTTGTTAACCAATCTGGCATAGATTCAAGTAAGCTTTGAACCGGACCTGCACCAACTGCTAAAATCAATCCAGCTGGGATTGCAATACGTAATCCTTGCATACAGATTGCAGCGATGTGCCAAAATTCTACTACTCTGATATTTCCTTCTGCGGCAGCAGCATCCATAAAGTGAACAAATGCTGTTGCAATCGTACGACAGATAATTGTTAATAAAAGTCCAGCAACTGCAAGTGGAACTGCAATCGCAATTGCAGAAGATACTCCATCTTGTCCTTGACCACTTAAAACTAAGATAATGGCAGATGCAATTGATGCCAACGCGGCATCTGGTGCTACGGCTGCTCCAATGTTTGCCCAACCTAAAGCGATCATTTGAAGCGTACCGCCTAAGATAAGACAAGGTACAAGTTCTCCTGTAACTAAGCCGATTAACGTACATGCAATAATTGGCTGATGGAAGTGGAATTCATCCAAGATACCTTCTACACCGGCTAAGAATGCTACGAAAAGGACTAATATTATTTGAATAATAGTCAAATCCATAATGATTTATCCTCCCTTTTTTTCGTGATCATCATGATTACTTTTGTTTGTTTAACTCTTCTTGAGCTTTCTTGATAATGTCGTCCATGTTGCCTTTTGAGTCATTCGGGACTTTACGTACATCAAATTTCAAACCAAGCTCTTTTAATCTACCAAAAGTCTCAATATCCTCTTGGTTGAATGCAAGCACCTTATTCGGTTGAACTTTACCAGTTGAGTGTGCCATAGAACCAACATTGATCGTCTCCAATGGAACGCCACCTTCAACCGCCCTAAGTGCATCTTGCGGATTTTCGAAAAGAAGTAATGCGCGCTGACCGCCAAAATGCTGATCATCTTTTGCAAGTTCAATCATTTTATGTACAGGAACTACGTGTGCCTTTACACCTGGTGGAGCTGCTTGTTGGATTAATTTCTTACGAAGATCATCCTTAGCTACTGTATCAGATACAACGATGATACGAGTAGGATTTGTCGCCTTAGTCCAGCCAGTCGCTACTTGTCCGTGAAGCAAGCGAGAGTCGATACGAGCTAACACGTACTCAAATTTACCAGGAGTACCTGCAGTTGACGGTTTTTCAGCAGGTTTAACTTCTGCAACCGGTTCTAATCCTTCAGGTTTTACTTTAACTCCTTCTTTAGCAGTGCCTAAAATATGAGCGGCAATTTCATGTGCTTTGTTCATTGAAAAACGGGATGCAAAAGCTTCAATCAACATTGGCAAGTTCATACCAGCAACGATTGCCCATTTGTCTTGGTGTTCTTCAAGCAAGCTGTTGGCTTGGTTGAAAGGAGTACCACCCCAAAGATCGACTAAGAATAAGACTTCATCTTGGTTATCGAAAGAGGCGATTGCTTCTTTCATTTTTGCCTTTACATCATCAGGTCCTTCACTCGGCATTAATGTAACAGCTTTCACATTTTCTTGCACTCCGAAGATCATTTCTCCAGATTGCAAGAGACCATTAGCAAATTCACCGTGACTAGCAATGATAATCCCTACCATCTTTTTACCTCCTATTATTATTGTACAATCAAATAAAAACGGTAAAACACGCCTAGTTATTCCATAGATGTGTTTTCCGACCATCCTTAAGCGATTACATTATCGACAAAAAAAGACAAGAATAAAAAGTCGATTAAATGAAGTAATAGGTATAAACGCTCCCCCTTTTTCTTCATCAATCATTACTTTTTACCCATGCCTGATCGAATTTAGTAACGCGTAAAAAATAAAGGAGATGGTCATTTAAACTCGCTTTTCGAAAATTTCAATTAACTTTCATAGTGATTATAGCACGCCGAATAATCCGCTTTCAAGAACGATTTTATATTTCCATGTCCCTCGCCCTAATTTTCAATGACTACTTTATCTATCACATTTTTATTTCTTTCGACAAAAAAAGACAAGTTACTAACCTGTCTTTTTTGTGAAACTATTACTTTTTAAATATACTGATTATTCCGCGTTTAATTACATCAAAGAAACTTAATGATTGAACCATATAAGCGGGATCAACATGTTCACGAATGACTCGCAATACTTTTTTTGAATCCTTCGAGGAAAATGTAAATGTCCCATTTCGTTTAGTTTGAATAGCATAACGCGGAATCCATTTCCCTTTAAACATGATAGAAGCAATCACATAATCAACTTCCTCCCAAGGAATTTGAATAAATTTACGAGCATCACGTTCATTAAAGAATTCAAATCCTTTGTCACCAATCATAATTTTCCCGTATTCAGGAAGACCGTTATGTGAGGTCGCATCAATAACTAACTCAACTTTTGTATTGATTGATTGAACCATTTGATATACTACTCCATTTCTCTCTTTTAATATTCATTATTATACGCATTTTCTCACTTTAAGTGAATAGAGTTCATAAACATAGAAAAATCATCTTCAAAGATAAAAATAAACAAGTAGATGCTTGCTAGTGGAAATTTTCTAATTCTACTAACTGAACTTATCTAAATAATGGAAGATACTAATCAACAAATTGAAGAACCTTTCAAACCTTAAGACACTAACTACTCAACTCATTCACTCACCGGTCGAGAAATTGCTTGCACAACTGAGAGTCACATCCGGATTCAATACATATCGATAAATCTAATACCGGAAACATTAAAAGGCAGTGCCCCATTAACTGAGGCTGGACTGCCTTATTTTAAAATGTGTTGCGCAACATTTTCCACGTGTGTGGATTTAAGTGAAAATACATGAGGGGTAGTTATTTTATTCATATTGTTTAGCTATTCCTCTGAAAGAAGTTAAGCTTTTAGACACTTCGGTAAGCTATTTCTTCTTTCACTTATTATTTCTATCCGCTTATAGCCTAACTCCTTCGTCAACATGAGTAAATCTAATTCTGATAGTTAAAATCCTGGTTTGTGAGGTATTTAAAGATTTTAAGATTTATCCCCTCTAGTTGTTCCTTATGCATGTCTATCGCATTGATACGATTATTTTCATACGTTTTATAATAATAAACACCTTTGTCTTGATCCATACAAGAAGAATAGGTTGTACCATCCTCTAACCCTTCATCTGTAAGGACCCCTCCTTTAACCATTTTCACATAATCCAGCATATGAAAAAATTGTGTAATAGATTGTTTATCCCCTTCAATTTTAGGCATATGTGTACGAATATAAGCAATCCTTACAAATCTGGAAACGGAAGCAAAGTCTCCGGGTATCCCTAATGTTCCAGCTCCAATGCCCAATGCTTTTAATGTTTGCTTTCCCCATTTTGTTTCTTTTGGTGAAATCGGAGTCAGATGTAGATACTCATTCAAGTTTGTTAAATGCCAATCAAAGGTAGGGTTGTTGGTCAAAACTCCTATGAGATTGTCATGTACAGTCAAGCGGTCTTTTGTCTTTTCTACCACAATAGCCTTTCCTGTCTTATCTGCAATCATCCAGTGAAGCATTGAAACAGGTGTATTTTCATTGATTGGACAATCCACAAGTTCTAAATGCTCAATTCCACGTTTAACTTCTTCTACTGTTTCGTGATTTGATAATACCCATTGTATAAAGTCGTAGGGTGCAATATTATTTTTCCCTTCAATCGGTTCTTTCTCAAAATATGCGTATCCTTCAAAATTTAATCCTGCGCATGCTAGGCCAACATCGTTCATAGCATCAGCTAGAAGAGGATGGTTATCAATTACCGTTCCCATTCCAATAATAGCACGCTTATTGGTTACCATATTACCTGTTACTCTATCTTGATATTGATAGTTTCTTGGAATAATCATAACTGCCTGATTGAAATAATAGGCTAAGTCCATATTCCTTCCAAAAAACCACTTACCCTCTTGAGATTGAATACTTAATCCTGTACAAATATCGGTCACCTCATTTTTATCTTACTAAAGATCAGATATGCTATTATAACCACCTATTATCCAGCTATATTTTTCTGCATTTTTTAATTTTTATACAAGCTAATGCTAATTCGTATTGAATAGATACAGTTTTGTTTTAGATTCTAAATTAGGCTCTCTTTTGTATCAGTCAAGACTAGACTAATTCTTTTTCTGTTCTTATAGCATTACATCCATCTATTAGGCATTTTTAAAATACATTAACATTTCGTAAACAATCACATGCTATAATGTCAAAAATGCAACGAGGAGAATACAGATGTTTCAAATATTAGTAGTAGAAGATAATGAAAATTTAAATCAGACAGTATGTACTTATTTGAACCTAAACGGCTATCAAGCTAAAGGTGTTTTGGATGTCAATGATGCCTATGACGCGATGACTGACCGTATCTTTGATTTAATTATTTCTGACATAATGATGCCGGGGATTGATGGATTTGAATTTGCCAAGTCTGTGAGGGAATTGAACAATGATATTCCAATTTTATTTATGACAGCAAAGGAAGATCTCGAATCAAAAAGAAAAGGTTTCCATGCCGGTGCCGATGATTACATGGTAAAACCTGTTGATATGGATGAATTACTCCTTCGACTAGAAGCATTGCTCCGCAGGGCAAAAATTGCAGCCAATAAAAAAATTGAGATCGGCCAGCTGAGGCTGGATATCGAAGAGCACACAGCTTATTTAAATGAGGAAGAGATCAATCTGACGGTAAGAGAGTTCAAGTTGTTGTATAAGCTGTTGTCATACCCTAAGAAAACATTTACAAGAACTCAATTAATGGATGAGTTCTGGGATGCTGAATCCCAATCAGGACCACGTGTGGTGGATGTTTACATTACAAAATTGAGAGATAAGTTTTCTGCATGCAAGGATTTTGAGATTGTCACCGTACATGGATTAGGATATAAGACGGTGCTCAAATGAGAATTACATCAGATGAACGAAATAGGAGAAAGTTTTTATTTAATTTTGGGAGATTCCTTATATTTTTTATACTGATGGCATTTGTAGTTACCTGCAATTTGGTATTGTTTCTGCATTGGGTTGATTTGACGTCGGAAGAAATGAGAGCTGCTGTTCCCATTACCTTCTTAAACGTTATCATTCTCACATTTATTTTCAGTTTGATTGATGAAATTCGCCGTACCTTGATGGTAAGAAAACCAATAGCACGGATTCAGGCAGGTCTGGATGAAATAATGTCTGGCAATTTCAAGACACAGATTCCCTATATTAAAAACGAGAACAGCAGCAATGAATTCGATGCTATTATCAAAGGGATTAATGAGCTTGCTGTAGAGTTGTCTGGAGTAGAAACTCTTCGAACAGATTTTATTTCAAATGTCTCTCATGAAATTAAGACCCCGCTTGCGGCTATCCAAAATTATGGAACACTGCTTCAGGGACATTCCCTTTCAGAAACACAGAAGGTAGAATATGCAAAAGCCATTACTACGCAGACAAGAAGATTATCTGGTCTGATTACAAATATATTGAAATTAAATCGCCTGGAAAATCAACAAATCTTTCCGGAGAGAAAACAGTATAGTTTAACGGAACAAATTTGCGAATGTTTACTTCTATTTGAGCAGTCATGGACAAGTAAAAACATTCATATTGAAACCGATCTAGAAGAAGATATTTTCATACACGAAGATGCCGAACTGTTAAGTCTAGTATGGAACAATCTGTTTTCAAATGCGATAAAGTTTACGGATAATGGCGGAACTGTTGGTATTAAGGTAAAGAAAGAAGGACTTACTGCATTTGTAGAAGTCAGCGACAGCGGTTGTGGCATTAGCCCGGAAACAGGGAAGCATATTTTCGAAAAATTTTATCAGGGGGATACTTCCCATGCTGTGCAGGGAAACGGTCTGGGACTGGCATTGGTAAAGAGAGTGATTGATATAGTTGGCGGCGATATTCATGTACAAAGTACATTGGGAGAAGGCAGTACGTTTACTGTCTACTTAAGGAAGAACGTCATTGAATAAAATTAGAAATTGTCTTATGCGTAAATGTAAATCAAGAATGGAGGACTATGATGGAAAATAGTAAATTTGAGTATACGTATTCTGCAAAAAGACAGGGAGAAATCGAAGCGATTAAAAAGAAATATATGAAAAAGGAAGATGATCCATTCGAACAGTTACGCAATTTGGATAAAAGGGCAGAAAGACCAGGAACAATGTTGGCCATTATGTCAGGCCTTATAGGAACATTATTGTTTGGAATAGGTTTGAGTTGCTGTCTAGTATGGCGTGAACAGCTTTTCGTACCAGGAATAATCGTAGGTTTATTGGGACTTGTGCTAATAAGCGTTGCCTATCCCCTATATATAAAAATAACAAAAAGAGAGCGAGAAAAACTTGCACCACAGATTCTGTCTTTGAGCGAAGAATTATTAAAATAGATTTCATCAGGTAGGTAAGTAGGACATCCTGTAAACGGTAATCGTTTATAGGATTCTTTTTTATATATGGATAATATTTTTTCGGTTTAACATTTAGTAAACATTTCTTTTGCAATTCGCAAACATCAAATAGGTAAGATACAACTATCAAATGAAGTATATAAAGGAGATATTACAACATGGAAAACAAAAAAACTTTTATTACATTATTGATGGATGCTGCAACAGGATATGTGCTTACACTGGGTTTGTGGAATCTACCTTATATAGTCATCAAATAATTACTCCATTCTTTACTAATATAAAAGACAGAGCCCCCTTTTAAAAAGAGGGCTGACTGCCTTAATTTAATTCCAGCTTCGCAACATTTTCCACATGTGTGGACTATAATTGGCAACACAATGGGATGTTGGTAGGTTTATAATTTTATTTTATATCATGCTATCTGCAAGATGAGATTGTGTAGTGTCTTTGACGGTAATTTAGCGTTACTCACACGTTGCATTAACCGAATGTTAACATATCACCAGAATTAAACTGCTTAGTCAATTTATTTATCTCTTTCCTTTATCATAAACCTCACCTAATGCCCTAGGAGCACGGTTTGTTTTAGAGAAGAAGATTAATAACAGTAACGTTAATACATACGGTAAAATCATGAATAAATCGGTGAAACTGCTTGGCAATGCCATTGACTGGGCTATAAAAGCTCCCCCTGATTTTGCAAAACCAAATAAAAGACATGCAGCTAAGGTAGGGAGAATCCTCCAATTTCCAAAAATTAATGCGGCAATGGCCAAGAATCCATATCCCATATAGATACTTGAAGAAAAGTTTGCTGAAATGGAATAGGCAAAACACATACCGCCCAGACCTGATAATAGGCCCGAGATTAAAACGGCTGAAAACCTGATCTTCGATACATCCACACCTGCTGCATCAACCGAATGAGGGTTTTCTCCGCAAGCCCTCAAGCGCATGCCATATTTCGTTTTATATAAAAGGTACCAGGCAAATATCGCGATCACGATAATAATCACTTCGAACGGATATATATTTGTAAAAATCGCACCTATAATCGGTATATCGGCTAACCCTTCAATCGTAAAACGTTCCGATACTCCTAACTGAAACTTGTCCGAAGCTGTTCCAAATACAAGTGCATTTATTTGTGTCGTTAAGAATGTCGTAAGAGCCAACGCCAAAATATTGATCACAACACCGCTGATCACTTGGTCTGCCTTAAACTTAACACTCAGTACAGCATGAATAATGGAAAAAGCCATCCCGCCAATCATAGCAAACAGTAACGCCACGTAAAATAGATCTTGAATATCTGTGCCAAAAGCATTTGCGATCAGAACAGCTGCCAGCGCCCCAATGAATGCTCCAAAACCTTGAAAGCCTTCCAACGCCAGATTGGTAATTCCGCTCTTTTCACTATATATACCGCCTATTGCCATGATAAAAAGAGGAAGGGCAAAGGATAAACCATCAATAATTATTGTATCCATTATGCTTCACTCTCCTTTCGATCCGCTTCTTTTTCCTTCAGGCGGCTGACTTTATATTTCATGTACACTCCACATGCACTGAATAATAGAATCAATCCAACAATCACAGAAGATATTTCTTGTCTGATTCCAGCCTGCGAACTCATATATGTGCTCCCCTGCTCAATAGTGGATACTAGAAAAGATGAGAAAATAACGCCAATTGGATGTGAGTTTCCGAGCAAGGATACAGCTATGGAATCAAAACCGATGCTGGATAATACTTTTGGCTGGATAGAAGAAAAATAACCCAGATAATACGTGACACCTGCAAGACCAGCCAAACCACCTGAAATAACCATGGCTAAAACTGTATTTCTTCCTACATTGATTCCCGTATACTTTGCTGCATTCCGGTTGGAACCTACCGCTTTCAGTTCAAACCCAACTACTGTTTTATCCATGAAGAACTTAATTAAAACAGCTGTAAGGATAGCTAAAATAAAGCCCAATGGAATGTCCATTTTTAAGTTTCCTATTTCGACATTCACTAGCGTTAATCTTGCTGCTTCTGAGATATATTGAGATTGTCTTGAGACAGGGTCGATATAATACATCTGAATAAAAAAGCTAATGACATATTGGGCGATATAATTCAACATAATCGTAGATACTACTTCATTGATGTTAAATTTATATTTAAGCCACCCAACTAATCCTCCCATTAGTCCCCCAGCGATAATTCCGATTACCAACACAAGCGGCTTTGCGATGATGGCATCCAAACCACTGTAACCAACAATAATCGTCGCAAAGAAACCCGAGACGAGCATTTGGCCGGAGACCCCAATATTGAAGAGGCCCGCTCTAAATGCAACAGTAACTGCCAAGCTTGCAAACACAAGCGGCGTCATGGCATTCAGCAAACTCAAAAAATCAGTCAGCATGCTCTTATAGCCAGCATAAGATGGCTTCGGCAAGATTCCCGCCCCTTGGAGCAAATTGTAAAATGCCTGCAAGGGATTTTTGCCGATCAAAAGTATAACAATGGCTGCAGCAATGAAACTTATGAGTATGGCGACTAATGGAAGTGAAATCGGCTGCCATTTCTCATTGCTTATTGTCCGAATAAGACTATATCTTAAACTTTTTTTCTTTTTATCTTTACTCATGATTTGCCCCCATCATATATTCACCGACTTCATTCGTCGTTAATGATTCTCTTCTAGCAATCTTTTGAAGTTGGCCATTATATATAACTCCTATGGTATCCGCTACATTCATAATTTCATCCAGCTCTAATGAAATAAGCAGAATCGCTTTTCCTCGATCCCGTTCCTGAATAATCATTTTATGGATATTTTCAATCGCACCAATGTCTACTCCCCGCGTTGGCTGAACGAAAATCATGAGCGGCGATTGCAATTCAATTTCGCGAGCGATGATGGCTTTTTGCTGATTGCCACCACTCATCGAACGAACCTGTGTCTTAATGCCTTGTCCACTTCTAATATCATATTTATCAATCATCTTGTGGCCAAATTGCTCAATTTCTTCTTTATTTAAGATACCCTTACCAGAAAAAGGCTCCCTGTAATACTGTTTTAAAGCCAGATTGGTAGATAAATCAAAATCCAAAAATAACCCGTAGCTTTGCCTATCTTCAGGTATATAAGATATTCCAGCTTCTGTTCTGTTTCTTATCGTTTCATTCGTAATGTTCTTGCCGCCAAGAAGTATGTTTCCGCTGCTGACCTTTGTTAATCCAGCTATCGCATCCGCTATTTCAACCTGCCCATTATCTGCAACTCCGGCAATGGCAAATATTTCACCGCTGCGTATGGTAAAGGACACATCTTTCACTACTTCAAACCCATCTTCATTTTTAACGGTCAGATTTTCTACCTTCAATACTTCCTCTTTGAAATGGGCAGGCGCTTTTTCAGCTTCAAAATTTACCTCCCTGCCTACCATTAATCGAGCCATATGATTAACAGATGTCTTCTTCACATCCAACACATCGACTAATTTTCCCTTGTTCAATACAGCGCACCGATCAGCCACTTTCTTGATTTCTTCAAGCTTATGTGTAATTAATATGATTGTTTTTCCAGCGTTCCGTAGACCTTCAATAATGTTAAGCAAGAACTCAATTTCTTGTGGTGTTAAAACTGCAGTCGGTTCATCAAAAATGAGGATCTCTGCTTCACGGTAGAGTACTTTTAAAATTTCCACCCGTTGCTGCATAGAGACAGTTAAATCAGCTATTTTTTTAGTAGGATCAACCTCTAAGCCAAAGTTTTTGGACAGTTCTTCAACTTTTCGATTGGCATTTCGAATATCTACATATGAAAAGAGACCCGCCAATTTTTTGATTGGCTCAACTCCTAAAATAATATTCTCTGTAATCGTATAATCAGAGACTAACTTAAAATGCTGATGGACCATTCCTATGTTAAGCTTCGCCGCATGGTTAGGTGAACTGATTTCCACTTTTTCACCCCGGATATAAATTTCTCCTTCATCCGGTTCATACATGCCGCCCAGCATACTCATCAATGTTGATTTACCCGCACCATTCTCCCCGAGTAAAGCGAAAATTTCTCCTTTTTTTATGCCGATGGATACATCATCATTCGCTACTATTCCAGGGAATCGTTTGGTTATATGTTTCATTTCTACAATATAATCAGACATTTTTCTCCTCCTGTATCACAATATCCATATAGGAAAAATTTAGAAGTTTATCATCTCCCCGGTCCGCCAAAATAGGAAGCGATAAACTTCTAAAGGTTCATTTCATTATTGTGTTTCTATTGATGTTACAACCCTGGAAACTTTTCTGGCGTATGGCCATTAAAGTTAGATGCAGGTACAATTGTGCCATCTTTCACTAACTCATATGCTTCATTCATTTTAGTAAGTGTATCCTCTGATAATTGATGACGGCCTTCTTCTTTTATAAACCCAGTAGAATCTGTATCTGCATGAAGTACTACATTTCCTCCCTTAAAGCTTCCGTCAACAACTGAATTCAATGCCTTTTCAATATTCATGCTCATGAATTTTACACCGGATGTTAACACAATGTTTTCAGAACCATTTACACCGTCATCAAATTGGTCAACATCACAACCAATTACTTTTACGTCGCCTTTCGCTTCCTTAACAGCTGTGAATACACCATTTCCGGTTCCGCCCGCTGCAACAAAGATTTGATCTACACCTTTTTTAATTAACGCATTTCCGATCACTTTGCCGGTAGCTTCATCTGCAAAAGATCCTGCATAGTTTCCGCCAACATCTTTACCTGTGACATCAGTCCCTGCATAACCTGATAATTCTACAACTTCAACATCTTTTCCAAAAACCTTATTAGCGTAATGTACACCTGATTCAAAGCCAAATTGATAATTTACATTTGAAGGATAAGCGATACCATTTACAACCGCTACTTTATTTGATTTAGTTTCAAGTGCGGCTGCCATTCCGGCAAAAAAGCCACTTTCCTGTTCAGCAAAATTCATGGCATATATATTATCAAATTCTGTTTGGTCACCTACAGGCGCAGGCTCAGAGTCATTTATAATAAATTTTTTATCAGGATTTTCTAAAGCAATACTAGAAATTCCGGCGAATTGGAACCCAGGTGTTATAATAACATCATAATCTGCCACAATATCAGCAACAGCTTGTACAGCTGCAGCGGGATCGCCCGTTTCTTCTTTAATAGCCTTTACTGTTGCTGTTGGATTATTTTCGATAAAGTTTAAAATACCGTTATAGTTATCTTCATTAAAGTTACCATCATCAACACCTGAAGGACTCGTTACAATGGCAATTTTCAGCCCATCTTCACCTGATCCGGACTGTGCTTCATTGTCATTATTTCCGCATGCTGCCATAACAGCAGTCATTAATGCAATGATCAGTACCATTGCTATTTTTTGTATGCCTTTTTTCACTTAAATATCCTCCTCTGAAATCATTCTGATATTTTTCTGTCTGTAAAAATTAAAAAGCACCGAGTTATACCGGTGCTTGACTTCAGGAAGGTAGATAAAGGAAAAAGATATTTTTTTTCACTTATAAGTACACAACCTCGTAGTCAAGCTATTTATGGTAGCTTGGTAGAAACTTTCGGGCCATATCCCCAATATTATACGAGAATAACATTTAATTTTTACAACGTCATGTTAACATCGTGAATTCCAGCTGTCAATAAGACACTTATATTTTTTTGAAATAACAATTAATATTCGATAATAGATTAAAAAGAAATAACATTGCGGTTATATTTGGATAAATAGAGGTTAACAATCGTTAGTTCTAAGGATTTCATCTTTAGTCTCCTATTATCAAAATTGAAGAATCAGAGATCAGTATAGCTATTTACATTTAAAGCGTAATTTAATTGAGAATGTGATCAGATATCCTTCTCCTTCTTTATCACAATAACTAAAAAGAAAAAAATCAGAAGTTCACCATCTCCCTGATCCGCTAAAAATCAGGAAGTGATAAACTTCTAATGATTCATTTCATTACTTGTTTATATTGAATGTTACAACCCTGGAAACTTTTCTGGCGTATGACCATTAAAGTTAGATGCAGGTACGATTGTACCATCTTTCACTAACTCATATGCTTCATTCATTTTGGTAAGTGTATCCCCTGATAATTGATGGCGGCCTTCTTCTTTTATAAACCCAGTAGAATCTGTATCTGCATGAAGAACTACATTTTCACCTTTAAAGGTTCCTTCAACAACACCATTCAACGCTTTTTCAACATTCATGCCCATAAATTTAGCCGCAGATGTTAACACGATATTTTCAGAACCATTTACACCGTCATCAAATTGGTCAACATCACAGCCAATTACTTTTACGTCGCCTTTCGCTTCCTTAACCGCTGTGAATACACCATTGCCAGTGCCGCCTGCTGCAACAAAGATTTGATCTACACCTTTTTTAATCAATGCATTTCCGATTACTTTTCCAGTTGCTTCATCTCCAAAAGATCCTGCATAGTTACCGCCAACATCTTTACCTGTGACATCTGTCCCTGCATAACCTGATAATTCTACAACTTCAACATTTCTTCCATAGTTTTTATTAACAAACTCTACGCCTGATTCAAAACCAAACTGATAGTTTACGTTTGATGGGTACGCAATCCCGTTTACAACCGCAACTTTATTTGTTTTTGTTTCAAGTGCCGCAGCCATTCCGGCAAAAAAGCCACCTTCTTGTTCGGCAAAAGTCATAGAATATATATTATCGAACGTTTTTTGATCACCTACAGGTGTAGGCTCAGAATCAATTAAAATGAATGATTTATCAGGATTTTCTAAAGCAACACTTGAAATTCCAGCAAATTGGAACCCTGGTGTTACAATAACATCATAATCTGCCACGATATCCGCAACTGCTTGTACACCTGCAGCAGGGTCGCCTGTTTCTTCTTTAATAGCCTTTACAGTTGCTGTTGGATTGTTCTCAATAAACTTCAAAATACCTTCATAGTTATTTTCATTAAAGTTGCCATCATCAACACCAGTAAGGCTTGTTACAATAGCAATTTTTAATCCTTCTCCACCTGATCCGGACTCTTTTTTATCTTCACTATTTCCGCACGCTGCCATAACAACAGTCATTAAAGCTAATAATAAAACCATTGCTATTTTTTTAGTACTTTGTTTCAAGAAAAGATCCTCCTCTGTTATTCAGTTAAATTGCAGCCAAAAAAGAATCTTATTACACCAGCTCTTGACGTTTATACATAGACTCATAGTCAAGCTATTTTCGGTATTTCCACAGAAACTTTCAGGCTCAATCTTTTTATTATATTGAAATAACATCACTCATTTACTCACTTATAATAACAACACAGACCCTAACCGTCAATAAAAAATGCGTATATTTTATAATAAAAGTAATTTAATGTTCGTATATATACTAGCAAATAAATGGAAGCATAAGTTTATTTATATAAAATCAACAAAAAGACGAATACTCCTAAAAAAATCATTTTAATTAAGAGACACATCGGAGGAAAACTTTCTTAATTTAAAAAAGGCAGCACCCTCCTTATAGAGGGCTACTGCCTCATTCAATACTAATTATGCTACACTCTCGACGTGCGTGGAGTGTATGTGGCAATAAAACAAGAGAAGTTGCTGGATTTATCAACTCTTTCCTAACGACACAAGAAGCTTCAAGCACGTAAAGAAAATAAAAGCTATATAAACTTTAAGATGCCCAACACCCGGCTAACCCAATCATGCTAGCAGGGTGTTGATTTTTAAAGAGCATCTTCCAATTCTTCTTCAGTGTACCCAAACATATAATCTTCATCTTTCCCGTTCGAAGCCCATATCTCTGCAGCCTCATAAACACTTAAAGATTCATCAAATTCATCCGATTCATCAATTTCCTCAGATTTCTCATTAAGTACACCATATGGAATAACAGGGCTGTGGTCACGTTCAAAAATAGCCATAGTTTATCCTCCTTTATATTTATAAAGCAGTCTACTCAAGGTATCCTGAGCTAATTGTACTTAACCGTCGTAATTTCTGAAATCATCCTCAGGCTCATAGATTGAATTTAAAGAAATACTATTCTTATGACCGCACTCTGTACATTCCCAAACATAGTGATGGTCATCAAAATCCGGCTGTTCGCTCAGGCATGCATTACTGCGATCGCAAAACCACACGATATCTGGGAATCTCTCCTGCATAATTCCACCTCCTTATTCTGGATTGGCGCCAAGTAATTAATATACTCCTAATACTTCTGGTGCTATGGCATGGCGTATTGAGCACCTATGAATTAAGCAACACAGCACACCATATACTAATATATTATATAATAATAGTAATATTATTCTGAATATTTAGTCAAATAATTTCAATTCAGTTTATTTCACCCTTTAGCAAATTAATATATTTTGTTAGCAAAAATGCTTCTCAACAATGGCATGAATATTCCTTTCCTTGAACAACTGGCAATATTGTTGCGATTTTGCTCAAACCGCGCAACCTTTTAAAGTCAAAGGACACATCCGGATTCAATACACGTTCATAAATCCAATACAGGTAACATAAAAGGCAGCGCCCCGAGGGCTGCTGCCATATTTCAATACTAGTTTTGCTACACTTTCCACGTGTGTGGACTGTATGTGACAACACAACAAGAGATGTTGGTGAGTTTATCAACTTCTTTAACTATTTTCTTAAAAACGATACAGAAAGATTTTAAAAAAATTAACAATATATATAAAACATAAAGATATTTTTGTCTATTTATTCACATAAGTTTGAAATTTTATTATTCTAATATAGTAATGAGTTTCACAACTAAATAATATCGCTCACTATAATTTAAAAACATCTATGAAAGGAAGAACATCGTGTCTAAAGTTAAATTATTTATTATTGGAGCAGCTTCTACAGCAATTCTTTTAGGATTATTTTTAGTTTTTTTCGGAGATTCCAATACAAAAGAAACGATTATAGCCCCACTAGGGAAGGAAATCTATAAAATTACCGAATTAGAGGTTGGAGCTATACAAGATATCGTTAAAGAAACTTACATAGCAGGAAATCCAGTAACTACTACTATTAAACCTGTTGATAAACAAGGGAACTTTTTCTATAACGAGGTTATGGGAATGCAAAAAGAAATTGAACTGAAATATAAAGCATTGGTTAGATGGGGTTATAGAGGTGAAATTGACGAAAAAACTATCAAATACAATGAAAAAGAGAAGATACTGACAATTAAAGAGCCTCAACTAACTGCATTTTACGCAAAAGAATTGGTTGAATCCGATGATAATTTAGGATGGGTACAGTCCATAATCTCTCCGACATCCTATGATGATGCAAAAATATATGATAAACAAGCAAACACAATTATCGAGCAGACAATTAGAGATAATATTGAAACGGGTAGAGAAAAGGTACAAGACCATTTAAAAGACGAAATAAACAAATTAATTGAAAATAAAACAATCAAAATACCTATTAAAGATATTAATTTCGAAGAATCGGAAGAAGAGTTAAATTTAATTAACGAAGAACTAGAAGATCTTGAAATTACCCAATCAGAATCAGGAAAGAAAAACTAAAAAAAAGTAAGTAAAAGTAAAGAGTAAGGATAAAAAAGCAGCGCCCCCAAGAGGGCTGCTGCCTTATTTCAATACTAATTTTGCTACACTCTCGACGTGCATCGTCTGCGGGAACATGTCCACAGGCTGCACTTCCATTGTCTTATATCCATGCTCCTCAAGATACATGAGGTCACGTGCCAATGTAGCTGGGTTGCAGGATACATAGACGACTTTTTTCGGCTTCATTTCTGCGATGGTGTTTAAGAGGTTTTCGTCACAGCCTTTACGTGGTGGATCGACGACCAATACGTCTGCTGTGATCCCATCTTCGTACCAGGCCGGGATAACAGTTTCGGCGCTGCCTACCGCAAAGTCGACATTGGTGATGCCATTAAGTTTTGCGTTCTTTTTGGCGTCTTCTATGGCTTCTGGAACGATTTCTACACCGTATACCTTTTTCGCTTTTTTCGCTAAAAATAAAGATATGGTTCCAATTCCACAATAGGCATCAATCACGGTTTCGTTGCCTGATAGATTCGCATACTCCAGTGTCTTATCATAGAGGACCTTCGTCTGAGTAGGATTCACTTGATAGAATGAACGCGGAGAGATGGCAAATTTAACATCGCCGATATAATCATAAATCACATCAGCTCCCCATAATACAGTTGTTTTCGACCCGAGAATGACGTTTGTCTTCAGAGAATTCACATTCTGAATAATAGATTTAACCCCAGGAACTGCATCAATAATCTCTTTGATGATTTCTCTCGCATGCGGAAGCTCAGGTGTTCTTGTGACAAGGACGACCATAATTTCACCGGTCACTTGTCCATGGCGAACCATAATATGGCGAAGCAACCCTTTGTGGTTTCGTTCATCATAGGCACGAACACGGTACTTTTCACAAATCTTCTTCACTGTGCGGATCGTATCGTCGTTTTCTGAAACTTGAATCAGACATTCATCCATATTAATGATTTCATGCGAACGTTTCGCGTAGAAGCCAGCTACCAGTCCGCCTTCCATTTCTCCAACGGGAACCTGGGCTTTATTACGGTAATTCCACGGCTCACTCATTCCAAGGACTGGATGGACTGGTACATCAGGCAGTTTTCCGATTCTCGCCATTATTTCCCGGACCATTTTTTCCTTAGCCTTAAGCTGGCCTTCATATGATAAATGCTGCAGCTGGCAGCCACCGCATTGACGGTAAATCGGACATGGCGGCTCGACTCTGTCAGGACTTTCTTCCATTAGCTCCATCAAGCGCCCAAAGGCATAGCCTTTATTAATCTTGGTCACTTTAATTCGGGCTTTTTCTCCTGGAAGGCCAAACGGGACAAAAATCGGATATCCTTCTACCTTTGCTACTCCAGAGCCTTCATGAGTCAAATCTTCAAATACCACATCTATATAATCATTTTTTTGAATTGGCGCTTTTTTCTTTTCAGTCATTCTTTGCTAACCTCGATTTTTTATTGAGTAATCATGATTGTATCATAAAACAGGACAGACCGATAATCCATGGATTTTACCATAAAAAAACCAACTTCTTAAAGAAGTTGGTCCAAATCTGGCTTTTCAAACACGGCATCGTCAGAAACAAGTATATGCCGATCCGTTATTTTCTGTTTTTCATGTACACCTTCAGGCACAAAAACTTCTAAATGACGATAGAGATTAACAAATTCAGCAGGTGCCAAACCGCCAAACTCACCATCTAAATTTAATTGAAGCTTTTCAGTAGAGTGTACTTTTATACGGTTCGCTTTCACATAAATCACGGACGGATCATGAATATGCTCTCCACGTAAAGCCAACGCCGCTATACGCACAAAATCCGGCAGATTAATTTTCTTTAAAATTAATAGCGTAAACATGCCATCATTCAGGGAAGCATCTGGTGCCAATCGCTCAAATCCACCAACGGAGTTCGTATTGGCGACAAGGAAAAGCATCGCATCACCTTCGAACAGCTTGCCATCATACTCGATCTTCATCGAAGTTGCCTTCAAAGATGGCAGCAACATTTCGAGTCCTTTCATATAATATGCCAGCTGTCCAATTCTTGTTTTCAGCTTGCTTGGTACTTCATATGTCAGTTCGGTTAACCGACCACCAGCTGCTATATTAATGAAATATCGATTGTCCATTTTTCCGATATCAATTGGAATCGTAAGTCCTTCAGCAATTGTATCCGCTGCTTCAGGAATGGATTTCGTTGATATACGTAAGGCACGGGCAAAATCATTCGTTGTACCCACCGGGATAATTCCCAATTTCGGCCGGTATTCCTGTTCCGCCAATCCGTTGACCACTTCGTATATCGTTCCATCTCCTCCCGCTGCGATGACCACATCATAGCGCCTTTCCACAGCAATTTGTGCTGCTCTTGTCGCGTCACCCGCTTCAGTAGTCGCATGACAGGAAGCCTCATATCCAGCTTTCTCTAATTTTTCCAAAACTTCAGGTAAATGTTTTTTAAATGCTTCTTTTCCTGAAGTAGGATTGTATATTATCCTTGCTTTTTTCATAATCAATCATCATCCTATTTTATAAATTCGGAGTTAATATCTCTGTTTCAAATTTTCTTATATTATTATACATCCGTAAAAAGACATTTGCTAATGTGTTTACTCGAGCTTCGACAGACTACTTGACACACTTTTCAAAATGGCATCACCATTACTGCCAACAGTTATGGTTGCAAACTTGGCATTTTGTTCTAATTCAGCTCCAGTTCCTTCTTCAATGAAAAAGTTTTCAATGCCATAGAGAATCGTATCGCCGTTGACCTTTCCTGTTAGGATAGCCTGATTATTTCCTGTATGTTCGTCTTTTGCTTCTTCTATAGTATCATATATTTCTTTAATTTGATAAATTCCCTTTCCGTCTTCTTCCACCAGCACATATACCTGGTTAGGAAAATTAGTTGATTTTACCTGACTAATATTATAGGACAATTGGACATAATCCCCTTGTAATAAAGACCGCGGATCCACCGGTTCTACTTTCAGGACAATATCAGTTCCATTACGTAAAATCGCTTCCTTCTGAAAAATGATAATTGACAGAATCAGCACCTGAAGTACAACGATCGGGAACCATTTTCGAACACCCCGCAACACAAATCCGAAACGCTCATGGTTACGACCGTCTTTTATACTTTTATCCATATAAATCGCGATACATAATAGTAGGACTGCCAAAATTGCAAACGTAATCGATTTATGAAGCAGTGTCCAAAATAAATCGTAATATTTATAGCCGAGGTATCCGATCAAATAAAGAAAAACAGAATTCTCAAGCCAGTGATTTTTCTTATTCACAACGCGATACGTAAAATATATCAGGAAGAAAAGATAAGTAAAGTTGTAAAGATAGTATAGGACAGTATGTTCTGAGAAGAATGTAAGAATAAGCCACAGCGTCAGAATCGCAACCAAGTTCCATCCTTTGGTATACGGATTTTTCAGTCCGAAGTATAAACCAAAGGTTAGGGCCATCATTATTATGGCAACAGTGTCACCGGAGATGTCTGGGAATAGTTTATAGAGCAGAAGCACACCTGCATATATGATTCCGCCTAATCCAAAAGGATACATCACTCGCTCTCTTTCACGCCAAGTTGTATAGGCTATAAGAATAATATAGGTTAAGAGAACAATAATGGAATGATTCCACAGGATGACGGATGAAATAGCCCCTCCCGACAGCATGATCGTGTACCGGAGAATGGAATCATTCCTTGAAATAGTACTTCCAATCGGTACCAGAATGACCATGGCTAGCATAAACCACATAATATACTCTCCTAACCCAATCAGGAACAGGATTCCAATTACCGATGCTGATAGAAGTAAAACGGCCAGTATAATGAAGACCAGCTTGATTAACGAAGAGAGAAAATGACTTTCACCGGATGTTTTCGATGCAGTGAGTTTTGCCAGCCATTTTGTACCCAGCACAACAAGAGCAATAGCCATAAGGAGTCCAACAAAATAGATTAAAAACCCATTAATCCATACTGAAATAATCAGGAACTGAACAATGAGATTGATTGAAATCCCCAAAGAAAAAATAACACTAACCACTTTATTTTTTCTATTGCTCAAATAATCATAAAGAATCCAACCTGAAACGAGCGCAATTATCAGATAGGCTAGCATTCCAGTAAAAGAAAACTCATTATTATTATTATTATTAAACAAATATATAACCGTCCATTTGGTTGTCAAAACAATACATAACCATTGAATCCACACGCTTGAAAAAGAAGCAATTAACCTTGACCCTCTAGTTTTGAATCCATACAGACAAATAATATTCATAAGAATAATCCCTAGTAGAATCAATGTATCTTCTGTATCACTTTTCGGAAGCCAGCTATTCAAAGGATAAAAATATGTATACACGGTTATATTCAAAAGTATGTATGACTGAACAAAAAATATCGGATAACGAGTAAACATAGCTAACAGAACAGAGGGAATCAGCCATACTAAAAATAAAGAATAGCTGTCTGCATGAGAATTATATACCTGACCCAGCAGAGCCACGGCCACACCAAAGGCGATTGATCCTCCCCAGAAAATCCAGGCCCCGACGTCCTGTTGATGTTCCTTCCATTTAGAAAATCCATAACTAACCCCATAAAACAGAAGCATTAAAGTTACAATTAACCCTATTTTCACATATCGATCCAACCCTCCCCAATTGGCTGCAAAAAAATAAATTATTGCGCTTAACCCAAAGAGCAATCCAATCAGATAACTTGTTTTGGTTATCTTCTCTTGTTTCATGTACTTCACCCCTTTTTTTACATGTATATTCCTTCTACTCCTTAAAAACCTACTATCTATATAGTAGTGGAAATAAGATGGCTGATTTATCTGTTAAATGTATATATCTACCATACCAAACTTAATGACGGAGAGAAACACATAAAAAAACGACTAAGATTGTCAGCTCCCTATCGCGTAACAAAAACAGAGCCTCCCGTTTAAACCCGGGAGGCTCTATTTTTGTTTATCTTTTTTGAAGCTCTTCCATAATCAGTTTATTGACCATTTGTGGATTGGCTTGCCCTTTTGTAGCTTTCATCATTTGTCCAACAAGGAAACCAACTGCTTTTTGCTTACCATTTTTAAAGTCCTCGATGGATTGAGGATTCTTATCCAAAATTTCTGTTACGATTGTACGCAGCGAACCTTCATCAGAAATTTGAACAAGACCTTTTTCCTTCACAATTGCTTCAGGATTCCCCCCATGCTCCACTAATTCCTTAAAGACAGTTTTAGCGATTTTTGAAGAGATAGTACCATCTACAATCAATTTAATTAAGCCTGCCAGTCCTTCTGGAGTGAGGGCTATATCATGCAATTCTTTTTGAGAGGTTTTCAAGTAAGCAGAAAGCTCACCCATTATCCAGTTGGAAGCCTGTTTAGGCTCTGCTCCTGCACTTATTGTTTCTTCAAAGAAATCGGCTGTTTCTCTTGTCACGGTTAACACACCTGCATCATAGGCCGGCAATCCCAACTCTTCTGTATAACGCTTAATTCGTGCATCCGGCAATTCAGGAATTTCCGCGCGAACGCGACTTTTCCATTCATCATCAATATATAGTTCAACTAAATCCGGCTCAGGGAAGTAACGATAATCATCAGATCCTTCTTTTACACGCATCAATAGAGTTGCCCCGGTTGCTTCATCAAATCTGCGAGTTTCCTGCTGAATTTCTCCGCCTTCATTCAGTACTTCGGCTTGTCTTTGTTGTTCAAACTCAAGTCCTTTACGAACAAAGTTGAAGGAGTTTAAGTTCTTCAATTCTGTCTTCGTACCAAACTCTTCCTGACCATACGGACGTAAGGAAATATTCGCATCACAACGTAAGCTTCCTTCTTCCATCTTACAATCGGATACACCAGTATATTGGATTATCGTTTTCAGTTTATCAAGGTAAGCATAGGCTTCCTCCGGCGTTCGAATATCCGGTTCAGAAACGATCTCAATAAGCGGTGTTCCCTGTCTGTTATAATCGCACAAGGAATAGCCATCAGCAGTATGTGTCAATTTCCCTGCATCTTCTTCTAAGTGAAGGCGTGTAATTCCGATTCTTTTCTTCTCGCCATTTACTTCAATTTCAATCCAGCCATTTTCTCCAATCGGTTTGTCAAATTGTGAAATCTGATAAGCCTTCGGATTATCAGGATAAAAATAGTTTTTACGATCAAATTTTGTATCAGTCGCCACTTCACAGTTAAGCGCCATCGCTGCTTTCATCGCATATTCGACCGCTTTTTTATTTAACACCGGCAAAACACCCGGGTATCCAAGATCGATGACGGAGGTATTTGTATTAGGCTCCGCTCCAAACTGGTTCGGAGAGGATGAGAATATTTTTGATTCCGTTTTTAATTCAACATGGACCTCAAGACCAATAACTGTTTCGTATTTCATTACTCCACCTCCTGTAGAGAGGGTTTTTGTTTATGAAAATCTGTTGCCTGTTCATATGCATGGGCAACTTTATATACTGTGCTTTCATCAAAATGCTTCCCGATAATCTGCAAACCTAGCGGCAATCCGTTGCTAAAGCCATTTGGCACGGAAATTCCCGGTACACCGGCAAGATTGACAGGAATGGTTAAAATATCATTCATGTACATAGTCATCGGATCATTTGTGTTTTCGCCCAGTTTAAATGCAGGTGTCGGTGTAGTTGGTCCTACAATGACATCATATTGATCAAATATTGTTTCAAAATCCTGCTTAATCAATGTACGGACCTTTTGCGCTTTTTTATAGTATGCATCATAGTAACCAGAACTAAGTGCAAATGTACCAAGCATAATCCGTCTTTTTACTTCATCTCCAAAACCTTCTGCTCTACTTTGTTTATACATTTCGAGTAAGTTCTGTGGATTTTCCGTTCGGTGGCCATAACGCACACCGTCAAAACGAGAAAGATTCGCAGATGCTTCAGAAGAAGATAACAAATAGTATGTTGACAGAGCGTATTTAGAATGCGGCAGGGATACCTCTTCGTATGTAGCCCCCAATTTCTCCAGAACTGCCAATGAATCCAGAACAGACTGGCGTACTTCTGCACTAACACCTTCCCCTAGATATTCTTTAGGAACAGCTATCTTAAGACCCTTTACATCACCTGTTAAAGACTTTGTAAAATCAGGGACTTCAATATGCGCTGAAGTTCCATCCATTGGATCTAGACCGGCAATGGCATTTAATAGGTAAGCATTATCCTCTACCGACCGTGTAATTGGTCCAATTTGATCAAGTGAAGATGCAAATGCCACTAAACCATAGCGGGAAACACGCCCGTAAGTCGGCTTCATTCCTACAACTCCGCAGAAGGATGCGGGCTGACGGATGGAACCGCCTGTGTCTGAGCCTAAGCTAAACGGAACTTCTCCGGCTGCAACCGCCGCAGCTGAACCACCGGAAGAGCCGCCAGGTACTCTATCTAAATCCCACGGATTAGCTGTTTTTTCATATCCTGAGTTTTCAGTGGAAGAACCCATGGCGAACTCATCCATATTTAACTTACCAATCGTAATCGTTTTTTCTTTTTTCAACTTCTCAATAACAGTTGCATCGTAAATTGGGTTAAAATTGTCCAATATCTTACTGGCACAGGTTGTGCGCAAATCCTTTGTGACAATATTATCTTTGATTCCGATCGGCATACCAAATAAAGGACCGCCAATTTCACCGGAAACAAGCTGTTGATCCAGTTTTTCAGCTTCCTGGTAGGCATTTTCCTCATTTAATGTTAGAAAGGCATTTATATTGCCTTCTACTTTTTTAATTCTGGTAAAGGACTCTGAAACCAAATCCGTTACTGATAATTCCTTTTTGCGAAGCGACTCATGCAAGTCGGCTATTTTACGATCAAATAAAGACATGATTTTCCCTCCCTG
The DNA here is from genome assembly GCF_058313635.1 of Bacillus sp. z26. Lineage (NCBI taxonomy): Bacteria > Bacillati > Bacillota > Bacilli > Caryophanales > Bacillaceae > Bacillus > Bacillus sp. z26. The sequence continues at coordinate 30,516 of NZ_JBZFQM010000005.1, read as the reverse complement.
GCTACTCCATTATTCCCGGTACACGTATTTGTCCATCTTGTTGGTCAGGAGCATTTTTCAGCACTTCTTCCCTTGGCAGTCCTTGAGACGCCTTATCTTCTCTTAAGACATTCTTCATATGTAAAACATGTGTAGTAGGTTCAATATTTTCTGTATCTAACTCATTTAATTGTTCAGCAAATGTGATAATTGAATCCAATTGCTTCTGTAACTTTTCAGTTTCTTCTTCTGTTATAGCCAATCTCGCCAAATTAGCAACATGCTTAACCTCTTCTTTTGAAATGCGAGTCATTTTTATACACCTCCATTTTACTGCGTGCCACAATACAATTATTATGATAATACCAAACTTTCGCGCGTTAAAGCAATCGGAATCAATGGCATATTGTAGCTTCCTGCCAATTAAGTCGAAAACAGCAAAAGATTTCTCTTCTTTTGAATTATTGCCCGGGAAAAGTTTGTCGTGAATTGATGATTCATACGGAATTTAAAAGGGGATATAAAGCAGATTATACCTTCTTGTTAGTTTTCCTCTACTATTCTATGTGGATATCCTGATATCCTATCATGTGCATTATTTGTATATTCCACAGCAAGCCTAGATGCTCTCCATTTATAGGTCATGAGTTATCAACCTTTGAACCCTGAAGTTAGACATTACCAGCTGAGCCGGTATATAAACGATTCTTTCAGTCGAACTTGCCTCTCTCTATACTGTCATAAATAAACAAAGCAGGTGAAGAGTGATCTCCACCTGCTTTGTTTATTTTATAGCTTAATGCCTAACTCTCTACTTTTGAAACTTGTATACTATGCTTTCTGGAATTGTTCTTCTTCAGTGGAACCTTTAAGGGCTGTTGTAGAAGAAGTTCCTCCAGTGATAACCTGAGCCACTTCATCAAAATAACCAGTACCGACTTCACGTTGATGTCTTGTTGCCGTGTAGCCGTATTGCTCACTGGAGAATTCGTTCTGCTGAAGTTCGGAATAGGCAGCCATCCCGCGCTCTTTATATCCTCTTGCTAGTTCAAACATACTGTGATTAAGGGCATGGAATCCTGCAAGGGTAACAAATTGGAATTTGTAGCCCATTTTTGCAATTTCTTTTTGGAAGTTCGCAATTGTTTCATCATCTAATTTTTTCTTCCAATTGAAAGACGGAGAGCAGTTATAAGCTAACATTTTGTTTGGATATTTTTCATGGATGGCATCGGCGAATCTCTTCGCATCCTCAAGATTTGGCTCAGATGTTTCACACCAAATTAAATCTGCATATGGTGCGTATGAAAGTCCACGTGCGATTGCTTGATCAATACCCGCTTTTGTTCGATAGAATCCTTCTGGCGTTCTTTCTCCAGTGATAAAGTCTTTGTCCGTTGGATCAATATCACTTGTAATCAAGTCAGCGGCATCGGCATCCGTACGAGCAATCAGAAGAGTAGGAACACCCATTACATCCGCAGCCAGACGAGCTGCAATCAAGTTCTTTACTGCTGTTTGAGTTGGAAGAAGTACTTTACCACCCAAGTGGCCGCATTTCTTTTCGGAAGAAAGCTGATCTTCAAAGTGGACTCCTGCCGCTCCTGCCTCAATCATCCCTTTCATAAGTTCAAAGCAGTTTAACTGGCCGCCAAAGCCCGCTTCAGCATCGGCAACAATAGGCTGAAACCAATCGATCTCTTCTTTGCCCTCTGAATAGTGGATTTGGTCCGCTCGTTGAAGAGCCTGATTAATTCGTTTTACGACAGATGGAACACTATTAGCTGGGTACAAAGATTGGTCAGGATACATATTGCCGGAAAGATTAGCGTCTGCAGCTACCTGCCATCCGCTCAAATAAATTGCTTTTAATCCTGCTTTTACCTGTTGGACAGCCTGATTTCCTGTCAGAGCACCAAGCGCATTAATATAATCTTCTGTTTTAAGGTAATTCCAAAGCTTTTCTGAGCCTCTTCTTGCCAAAGTGTGCTCAATTTGTACAGATCCTCGCAGTTTCACTACATCTTCAGCTGAATATGGTCGTTCAATTCCTTCCCATCTTTCATCTTTCCACTCTGCTTCAATTTGCTTAATCAGTTCTTCTCTCATCGTTTGTATTTCCTCCTTTTATATGAAACCTAATTAATTGTTTTATAGAATTTCGTAGGCAGGTAAAGTCAAGAAGTCATAATACTCATCACTGATAATCAATTGGTCAAAAATCTCTGCTGCTTCCTTGAAACGGCCATTTGAAAAGCGCTCATCACCAAGTTCTTGTTTAATCTTTTCTAATTCTTCTTCTTTAAATGTTTTGTACATCTTCTTATCAACCTTGCGTCCATCATCCAATACTCCTTTTGGATGACGTACCCATTGCCAAACCTGTGCCCTGGAGATTTCAGCTGTAGCCGCATCCTCCATCAGATTATTAATCGGAGCTGCCCCTTTTCCATTAAGCCAGGATTCAATATACTGAATTCCTACATTAATATTAGTTCGAACACCCTGTTCCGTGATGGAGCCCTCTGGAACTTCAAGGAGATCAGCTGCTGTAACCTGTACATCTTCACGCTTTTTACCGATTTGGTTTGGCTCTGGCATATAGAGGTCAAACACTTCCTTTGCCACTGGGACGAGAGCAGGATGGGCAACCCATGTTCCATCATGACCATTCTTAGCTTCACGTTCCTTATCAGCTTTCACCTTAGCAAAGGCTTCTTCATTAGCTTTTTTGTCATTTTTAACCGGTATTTGTGCAGCCATTCCCCCAATAGCAGGTGCATTCCGTTTATGGCAGGTTTTAATGGCTAACTGGGAATAGGCAGTCATGAATGGCACAGCCATGGTTACCACCGATCGGTCCGGGAGAATAATAGAATCATGGTTTCTGAATTTCTTCAGATAGCTAAAAATATAATCCCATCTTCCACAGTTCAAGCCAGCTGAATGATCCTTCAGCTCATACAAGATTTCATCCATTTCAAATGCAGCAAGAATAGTTTCAATAAGAACAGTTGCCTTAATGGAACCATGCGGCAGTCCTATGTGATTTTGTGCATAAACGAAAACGTCATTCCAAAGGCGTGCTTCCAGATGGCTTTCTATTTTAGGCAAATAGAAATATGGACCGCTTCCATTCTCCAGCAAGGTCTTTGCATTGTGGAAAAAATAAAGCCCAAAATCGAATAGCCCACCTGAGATCGGCTGACCATCCAATGTGACATTCTTTTCTTCAAGATGGAAGCCTCTCGGACGAATGATGAGCACTGCTGTCTCTTCATTCATTTTATATTTTTTTCCATTTGGATTTTCAAAGGTAATCGTACGATTCACTGCATCACGAAGATTTAACTGGCCTTCAATATTGTTTTTCCAAGTCGGGGAGTTGGCATCTTCAAAATCAGCCATAAAGCATTTGGCACCGGAATTTAAAGCATTGATGACCATTTTCCGATCAACTGGTCCTGTGATTTCAACCCGTCTGTCCTGCAAATCTTTAGGTAAAGGCGCAATCGTCCAATCACTCTCCCGTATACTTTTCGTTTCTGTCAAAAAGTCCGGGAGTTTACCATTATCAATTTCTTTCTGGCGTCTGATACGCTTCTCCAGTAATTCCTTACGCCTTGTTCCAAAGTGCCTTTCTAGGTTTTCAATGAATTCAAGCGCTTCTGAAGTCAATATTTCATCAAAACCACTTTCCATTTTCCCTAGGATACTGATCCCATTTGTCTGCACTGTCATGTAACACACTCACTTCCTTTGCTTGTACGTTTTGTTATAAAACAGAATACTTAGTATATTCTGTATTATATAACAGTTTTTAGAATTTGCAAACTGTTTTATGGGAATTTTTGTGTTTTTATAGAAATGTTAAAAACTATTAAAAACTCTCCATTGACGGTACTAAATCAAAACATAAATATTCTTAATTAATCGATTGATTAATAGGCAACGCAAAAACTCCCCTCCGAATGATTCAGAAGGGAGTTTTGAAAATAGCTATCTATTAATAAGTTTCAGATGTCGTTTTAGCTTGCATATGCAATGTTAAGTAGTCCGGACCGCCAGCTTTTGAATCCGTACCGGACATATTGAATCCACCAAATGGTTGGTAACCAACAATCGCACCGGTACAGCCTCTGTTGAAGTAAAGATTTCCGACATGGAAGTCTTCACGAGCTTTCTCTTGGTGCACACGGTTCCTTGTAAGAACTGCTCCTGTTAAGCCGTAATCTGTGTTATTGGCAATCTCAATTGCTTCATCAAAATTGCGAGCTTTGCTGAATGCCACAACAGGTCCAAAAATTTCTTCTTTCATGATGCGCGCATCAGGTGCCAAATCGGCGATAATAGTTGGTTGAATGAAGAAGCCTTTGGAATCATCAGATTCTCCACCCGTCATAAGACGGCCTTCATTTTTCCCAATTTCAATATACTCAGTAATCTTTTTAAATGCAGAAGCATCCACGACTGGTCCCATAAATGTAGCAAAATCAGTTGGATCACCTACCGTCAACTCTTTAGTCAGTTCAACGGCTCTATTCAGCACTTCATCATAAACATCTTCTACAATGACGGCTCTTGAACATGCCGAGCATTTTTGTCCAGCGAAACCAAACGCTGATGCAACAATTGACTTGGCAGCCAATTCTAGATCCGCATCTGAATCTACTACGATTGTATCTTTACCGCCCATTTCAGCGATGACACGTTTCAACCAGATTTGACCTTCCTGCACTTTTGCCGCTCTTTCATAAATCCTTGTTCCAACTTCACGTGAACCTGTAAAGCTGACAAAACGAGTTTGTGGATGGTCAACAAGATAGTCTCCCACTTCACTTCCGCTACCAGGAACAAAGTTAATCACGCCTGCAGGCAGACCTGCTTCTTCCATAACCTCTACGAATTTTGCTGACACTACCGGTGTAGTGGAAGCTGGTTTTAATAATACGGTATTCCCTGTAACAACAGCTGCTACACAGGTACCTGCCATAATGGCGAATGGGAAGTTCCAAGGGGAAATAATAATCCCAACACCAAGCGGTATGTAATCATATCTATTATATTCATTAGGACGGCTTTGTACCGGCTGGCCATCTTTTAATTTCAACATTTGTCTTGCATAGTACTCTAGGAAATCAATCGCTTCAGCCGTATCTGCATCTGCTTCCACCCATGGTTTACCTGCTTCTCTTACCATGATTGCAGAGAACTCATGCTTTCTGCGGCGGATAATGGCAGCTGCTTTAAATAAAACATCCGCGCGAACTTCAGGTTTCGTTTTGCTCCATGTTTTGTAAGCTTCCAGTGCTTCCTGCATCGCTCTTTCCGCTAACTCTTTATTTGCCTTAGAAACATTGCCTATTACTATTTCTTTATCGGAAGGACTGATAGATATAATTTTATCGTCTGTAGATACTCTCTCTCCACCAATAATTAAATCATAATCCTGACCAAGATAGCTATCTACTAATGCCAATGCATCCTCAAACGCACTTTTGTTTACGCTTTCAGAAAAATCAGTGAGTGGTTCATGCTTATATGCTTGTACCATATAATTCCCTCCCTATATATCTATGTAGTAATCCCTCTTATTCTACTCCATTGTAAGCTTGAAAGTCACTTAATATAGTTTATATTCAAAATCTTTGTATAACTATTTTTATCCTTTTTGCTTTATTTTATAAAAAAAAGCTACCTCAAGAGGTAGCTACTGTTTATTCGTTATAAATATACACGTCTGGTTCTTTGGTATTTGCCTTTTTCATAATAAGGGCTTCCTGTCCGTTGGAAGATGCTATTTTAGTTTCCACTGCTAAATATTCCGGAAAACTAGATTTCACCAAACCAGCCACATATTGTGTAAATCCAATAACCTCTGTTTTCCCATAGAACTGCATGTCTATTGAAATGGTCAACTTTTGCAGTTCTTTATTTACATAAAAGGCCTTCCCAATTACACCATTAAAATTAGGGAAGTATTCTTCAACATCCTGCTTAAAATTAGCAAAGGTCGTTGCATCATCACGGAAATCCTTTGTTGCTTTATCTGATGGGAACAAATAATATTCTTCTTGTACATTTGTCCATTTGGAAATCTTGTTGCTCTTCTCTCCCACTTTTGCATAGGAAATAAAATTCCCTGGCACAACCGCATCCTTGCTTCCTTGTTCAAATAAACCAATCATAATCGGAACGGTTTTTCCGCCCTCCATAGTTCTAATCCGTTTCACAACTTCAGCCGCAATCTTATGGCCTTCTTCAAGCAATTTATCTTCCTCAATTTTTATTTCGTACGTTTCCCCGTACTTTTCCTTTTGATAATAAAATACTGAGTTCAAGGCAAGTCCAATCGAAATACCGCCAAGTTCAACTTTATTATCATCTGTTTTGACTAGATAGTCATGCTCTAAAATATGGGCAAGATATTCCGGGTTCTTCTCATATCTTTCCTCAATATCGCCTTTTCCATCATCAAGCGGATTTAATCCAAGATTATCCTCCGCAGTTAATTTGTTCTCTTTCAACTGCTCTTTTGTATACTTACGATTCAGCCAGCTTTTAATCGTCTTTGTGTCCAATAGCTGACCTTCTCTGAAAATATATTCATCGGTTGGAAATGGATCCTGAGCCAGTCTCATCAATCCTGTTTCAAACTCTTCCAAATCAAGTCGAGTATTAATGTTTGAAACCACCAGACCTCTGGAACTGCTTATTTGATAAGGCAGCATCGTTTGATAATAATTGTCGGAGATTTGATATTCGGGAATAATGGATGACTCCTTTTTGGAATCTTTTTCGGTATTATCCTCTACTACCTCATCCTTATCAAATTTTGGTGCGCAGCCTACAAGCATAAGTGCCAGTACTATTGTTATTGCTATCAAACGCTTCATTCCTACACCTCTATCCCTGCTTGCCCAGTTCTTCCAGTAAATTGCCTTCATCCCACACTTCAATTCCTAAATCCTGGGCTTTTTTTAATTTTGAACCGGCATCTTCTCCGGCAATCAGTAAATCCGTCTTCTTACTTACGCTCCCCGTCACATTGCCGCCAAGCGCTTCAATTAATTCTTTCGCTTCATTCCTTCCGTACTTTTCCATTTTCCCTGTAAGTACAATGGTTTTACCGGAGAAATAACTATCTGTCGCTACTGCAACATTTTTCTTCTTACCTTTATAATCCATATTAACGCCGACATTTTTCAACTCAACAATCAGCTGCTGGCATTCTTCCTGGTTGAAATACGTAACAATCGCATCAGCCATTTTGTCACCTATTTCATTAATAGCGGTCAATTCATCTACATCAGCAGACATTAGGCGATCCATGTTTTCGAATTCTTCAGCGAGAATCCTAGCAGCCTTTGCTCCTACATGGCGGATTCCGAGCCCAAATAAAAGGCGCTCCAATGAATTGCTCTTAGAAGCTTCAATGGCGTTCAAAAGATTGGTAGCTGATTTATCCCCCATACGCTCCAAATTGATCAGCTGATCATAAGTCAATTTATAAATGTCAGCTACATCCTTAATTAAGGACTCACCAAATAGTTGGATGATCACTTTTTCACCAAGTCCATCAATATTCATAGCATTACGGGAAACGAAGTGAATTAATCCCTCTTTGATTTGTGCCGGACATTTTGGATTGATGCAACGCAGGGCTACTTCTCCTTCCAAACGGACAAGCTCACTGCCACAATCAGGACAATGTGTAGGCATATGGAATTCCTTTTCTTCCCCTGTCCGCTTATCAAACAGGACATTCACGACCTCTGGAATAATATCCCCGGCTTTTTTAACAACCACATGGTCACCGATCCGAATATCTTTTTCACGGATCAGGTCCTCATTATGAAGGGAGGCTCGTTTGACTGTCGTTCCGGCTACTCTTACTGGATCCAGTAAGGCAGTCGGCGTAATAACACCTGTACGTCCAACAGTTAATTCAATATCGCGAAGGATGGTAATGACTTCTTCTGCAGGAAACTTATAAGCAATTGCCCATCTTGGGCTTTTTGCAGTATAGCCTAATTCTTCTTGGTGAAACAGTGAATCTACTTTGATTACAATCCCATCAATATCATAATCCAAATCAGGCCTTTTAGCTGACCATTCCTGAATATACTCCAATACATCCTCAATCGTAGCACATTTTCTTCTATGCGGATTAGTTTTCAGTCCTAATTTTTGTAGCAGGTCAAGTCCTTCACTATGGGTTTCAACACCAGTTTCACCCGTTTCGCCGATTCCATATAGGAAGATATCCAAATTCCGAGATGCAGCTATACGCGGATCAAGCTGGCGCAAGGATCCCGCCGCTGCATTTCGTGGATTAGCAAACGGTTCTTCACCATTTTCTTGCTTTTTTTCATTTAAGGATACAAAAGATTTCTTTGGCATGTATGCCTCACCGCGAACCTCAAATGTAATAGGATCATTCAGTCGAAGTGGAATGGAACGTATCGTCTTGAGATTGGCTGTAATATCCTCACCAGTGGTTCCGTTACCTCTTGTAGCTCCTTTAACAAATAATCCCTCTTCGTAACGCAAAGATACAGCCAGCCCATCAATTTTTAATTCACATATATAGGAATATTCATCTGTGCCAAGCCCCTGCTTTACCCTTCTATCAAAGTCACGCAGATCACTTTCATTAAAAGCATTTCCAAGACTTAGCATTGGCGTGATATGTTCCACTTTTGTAAACGTATCAAGCACTTGTCCACCAACTCTTTGAGTAGGTGAATCAGGGGTTTGCAATTGCGGATATAGACTCTCTAATTCCACCAATTCTTTATATGTCTGATCATATATAGAATCTGGAACTGACGGTTGGTCGAGAACATAGTATTCATATCCATATTGATTTAATAGTGATTGAAGTTCAGCCACTCGTTTTTGCGCTTCTTTTATATCCATATCTTTCGCCCTCTCTACTCAAAGTTTCCTTTGGGACTATTGTTTTGTGATGGGTGCAAATTTAGCAAGCAATCGTTTAATGCCCATAGATGGGAAAGCAATATCAAGCTCCAGGCCATCCCCGCTTCCTTTTACACTGACGACTGTGCCAACGCCCCATTTTCCATGTGCAGCTTTGTCACCAACCTGCCAGTCGAGTTTCTCTCCACCGGACTCATTCATCATCGTTCTTCCAACTGCCTTATGTTTCGCCGGTCCATTGATTCCAGCACTGCTCATTCCAGTACCATTGATTCCAGTTCTTGCTTTGGCACCTGAACCTGATTGCATAAAGGAAGGTCTTGTTTGCCTCTTTTCTTCTGGCGGATTTAACATTTCGATTAAATCCTGTGGAATTTCTTTAATAAAGCGGGAAACAGGATTCAATGTTGTACGTCCATATAATGTACGCATCTGTGCATTGGTTATAAATAATTCACGTTCAGCCCGTGTGATTCCTACATAGGCAAGGCGGCGTTCTTCTTCCATTTCCACTTCTTCCATCAGGGCACGGCTATGCGGGAAGACACCTTCTTCAAGACCAATTAAGAAGACAACAGGGAATTCCAGCCCTTTTGCAGAGTGAAGGGTCATTAATACAACCCCATCTGTCACAACTTCATCCTCATCCACGCGATCAATGTCAGCCACGAGAGCAAGGTCTGTTAAAAAGGCAACCAAGCTCTTATCATCACTGCCCTTTTCAAAGTTTTTCGTAACAGATAAGAACTCATCAATATTTTCTAAGCGTGTTTCTGCTTCAATTGTTTTCTCGATTTCCAACGACTTTCTATAACCTGATTTTTCGATAACTTCCTCTATTAATTCAGTAACTGACAGGAACTCCTGCATTTGCGTATAGTTTTTAATTAAGTCTCTGAATTCAGCAGCCCCATTATAAGCTTTTCCGCTCAAGCCGATAAATTCAAGCTCCATCATCGCCTGGTACATGGAAATATCCTGATCGGCAGCATAATTCGCAATTTTGTCAACCGAGCTTGCACCAACCCCTCGTTTTGGAACATTGATGACTCTGCGCAAACTGATATCATCATCCGGATTGGCAATGAGGCGCAGATAAGCAAGAATGTCTTTAATCTCTTTACGATCATAGAATTTAATACCGCCGACAATTGTGTATGGAATATTTGATTTAAGCAGAACTTCCTCCATTACACGTGATTGAGCGTTTGTGCGGTACAAAATAGCGATATCAGATAGTTTCTTCCCTTGATGCTCTGTCAGCTCTTTAATTTTTCCAGCCACAAACTGCGCTTCACCCTGCTCACTATCCGCGCGGAAATAAGCCAGTTTATTCCCTTCCACATTCTCTGTCCATAAATTCTTTTCCTTGCGGTTCAAGTTATTGCCGATTACGCCATTGGCTGCTGCCAAAATTCGCTTAGATGAGCGATAATTTTGCTCAAGCATAATCACTTTAGCATTTGGATAATCCTTTTCAAAGGATAGGATGTTAGCAATATCGGCGCCGCGCCAACGATAAATAGACTGGTCGGAGTCCCCTACCACACACAGGTTTTTAAACCGCTGTGCTAATTTCTTAACAAGCATGTATTGAGCACGGTTTGTATCCTGATACTCATCCACATGGATAAATTGAAACTTTCTTTGATAGAATTCCAGTACTTCCGGAACCTTATCAAAAAGTTCAAATGTTTTCATAATCAAATCATCAAAATCCAATGCCTGATTCTTCCGAAGTCTTTTTTGATATTGAGTATAAAGGTCCGCTACTGTTTGCTCATAGTAATTGCCTGCACTATTGGCAAATTCCTCATGGTTAATTAATTCATTTTTGGCAGAGGAAATCGTTCCAAGTATCGTCTTAACATCAAATTTTTTCGTATCAATATTTTTTTCTTTCATGATTTGTTTTATAACCGTTTGTTGATCACCCGGATCGAGAATAGAGAAATTACGATTCATGCCAATTCGGTCGATATCACGGCGTAAGATCCGAACACACATCGAGTGGAAAGTGGAAATCCATATTTCCTCAGAAGCTCCGCCAAGAATACCCTGAATCCGTTCCTTCATCTCTCTTGCCGCCTTATTCGTAAATGTGATGGCAAGTATATTCCAAGGCGCTACTTCTTTTTCTACAATTAAATAAGCGATGCGATGGGTAAGAACCTTTGTTTTACCACTGCCCGCTCCAGCCATAATTAGCAAAGGGCCATCCGTAGCTTGTACTGCCTCTTTTTGTCTATTGTTTAATCCGGTTAACAGTCGATCTGATAAGAACTGCATTATGACACCACCCTAACGAACATTTGTTCTTATTATACTTCATCCAATGGCTTTCCACGATAATTTATTTATTTTTTTTAGCAGAATCTACTGTCAAGAGTGCCGTATTTAAATCATCATAAATGAGGTTTCCGACAACAATGACATCTGCCAATTCGGACATTTCCTTAGCTTTTTCTGGACTTGTAATACCCCCGCCGTAAAACAGGGTTGTATCCATCAATGTATTTTTAACAGTTCTAACAAGTGTTGGATCTCCGTACTGTCCACTGTATTCTAAATAAAAAATAGGTAAATGCAACATTTTTTCTGCCATAAGGGCATAGGCTGCTGCATCATCTTCTGTAATATCTGTATCGGCCTCCGTCAAATCTGCCACTTTACAATCAGCATTCATGATGCAATACCCCTCCACATGCATTTCATCCCAATTGATCATGTGGCCAAATTCTTTGATTGCTTCTTTATGCAAACCAAGGATCCAGTTTGGATTCTTGCTATTTAATACAGATGGTATAAAATACAAATCAAATCCCGGGGTTAAGGATTCTATATTTGAAACCTCAAGCACACAAGGCAGTGTATAACGCCTAACGCGGGCCATTAAGTCCAGGACATTTTCTAATGTAACACCATCTGAACCTCCGACAATAATCGCATCGGTACCCGATTCACATACCTTCTCCAGTGCTTCATCTGAAATTATTTTATTTGGATCGAGTTTAAACACATGTCTCCACTCGCGAAAATCATACATCCATGACAACCCCCATTCTAATTACCATTTAATCATTATAGCATTCCTTTTAGTGATACCAAAGAGTTAGAAAATTCACATGGTCTGCCAATATTTCACCGTTTGGTAAAACCGTTAAACACTGTTGATGGTAAGTTTTAACCTTGACGTTTTTCAGCAAAAAATAGACAAAAAAATTGTAGATGCCTCTCCTCACCATCATCACACAAACGTACTGTAAGGCAGATTTACTATAAAAATAGACAAAGAAAGACATATAAAAAAGCAAGCAGCCGTAGCGCTATTTCTACACGGTCTGCTTGCTTTTATTTAAGTTACGCATTATTTTCTTTCAATCTGCCAAGTGCCATTGTATAGGCATCATTTCCGTAATTCAGGCACCGTTTAACCCTTGAAATAGTAGCAGTACTTGCACCCGTTTCCGTCTCAATCATATGATACGTTTTTCCTTCTTCGAGCATACGAGCAACCTCTAGACGCTGGGCAAGAGATTGTATTTCATTTATCGTACATAAATCGTCAAAAAAACGATAACATTCATCGAGATCTTTTAAAGATAATATAGCATTGAATAGTTGATCCAAATCCTTGCCTTTTAGTTTGTTAATTTGCATATGTTCAGGTTCCTCCTAATCATTTGAGAGTGTGACACTCTTATTTAAGCCCGGTTGATCCGGAACAATATTAATCCATGTTTTTCCCTGTACCAATTTAACTTCCGTATCGCCGGATACAGGCACAATCCTACCATCTTTATTCTCCCATTGAACCTCTGAGCGTTTACCCTTTTGCAGTAGGTAAGCATCTCCACCTGTAGTTAAATCAATTTCCCGCCGGCCTTTATCATCTTTGACCTTGTGAATTGCTTCAACTATAAGGATATTATCCAGTTGAACAGGCTTTTTTGTCTCTTCATCTTCCGTACGTACTCCTGCAGTATAGCGTGTATACTTTTCACTGGCAGTATCATACTTATAGGTTACATCATAATCTGCAGAGCCATAAGATACGTTTGCGACTGTATAGTCCTCGCCTGAAATTAAGCCTGTTTCATCTTCTGAAAAAAAGGTATAAGCAGGCGTGTTTTCTTGCATTGTGTATCCTGCTTTTTTTGCACCATTCAAGATGGTATCATATGTGATATAGGAATTATGAGGTGCTTTGCGATCAGAGGATCGTTTGAAAAGCGTCCCATCATGGTCAAGCCCATTCAAGTAGTCTATATAGTCAGATTGAATTAACTTTTGTGCGTCGGGACTCCAGCCATGAAAAATATACAAGCTTTCATGCCCTTTGGCAAGCTCTATGTAATAATCTCTTGCACTTCTGACCGGACCGATATTCTCAGGAAATTCACTTTGGAAAATAGCTAAAAACCTCGTTATATTACTTTCGGCCAAAACCTCATATATGATGTCTGCTTTTGAAATACCTGATTGCGGTCTTGCTATGGGATGGTTATTAACCATAACCGAAATGGCTCTGTGATTGCTTTCCTCGTCATTAGAAACTCCTGTTAACGGATACGCATTCAGTGACTTTTTCAAGACCTCTTCCGTCTTCTCAGACTTTTCATTCGTTTCTTCCTTATTACCTGAACAACCTGCCAGAAGGACAAAAACTAACATCACTATGAACCAAGCTTTCTTAGTCATGCTATGTACCTCACCCCATCACATATAGGATATATTTCTCACTTCTTTACTATTTTAACGCATTATAGTCGGAAAGAGTACAGATTTATTCATAACATCATACAAACCTGCTTGTGTGACTCTCATATAAGGCAAATGAGTAGATGAGAAGAATAATAGGGAATAAATCGGATCTTCGAAAGGAAAGCCCTTTTCAGTCAACAATTCCCGTAATCCAGCCTCTTCTTCTATTAAAACAGGAAGTTCCTTATTGGACATCATGCCTTGTATCTGCAGAGGCATTTCAAACAATATTTCCCCTTTCTCTGCAATTACAATACCGCCGCCAATCTCTTTCATCCGATTAAAGGCCAATCTCATATCTTTTTTGCTCTTCCCAATTAACAGAATATCCCCTGAGTTGGAGAATGATGAGGCAAATCCATATAAACGTTTCGCAAAACCTTTCAGCAATGTATTGATTCTAAACTTGCCATCTCTGGTTAGGTACGTAAAAAAGCACTCATCATGATCTTCAGCCAATACCTCTCTTGAAATATCAATATGAATGGAATACGGCTTAGTAATTACATTATTATCCATATTTATACCAAATGGCATAGAGTATTGAAAATCATTTTCTGTTAGATTCCAATCAAGCTCCAGAGGGCTGAGGTCAAAGTCCTCCCACGCAATCGATGACCGTTTCATTTCAACCAGTTTATCCTCCCTTTTCACCCATTGTCCTTTCGATAATACAGAGTGAGGAGTTGGTTTATCTTTTGCAGACAGGAAATTAATGTTTGCTACCCGGCCTGTTGCAATATTTCCGTGTAAATAATCGATACCATAATAGCGGGCAATATTTATGGAAGCCATATTGTAAGCATCTATAATAGGCACACCCTTTTCAATTGCAATTGCAATTAATTGATCTGTAAATCCATCTTTATAAAACCCAGGCGTAGAGCCATCTGTGTTGAAAAATAACCGGTCATAAGAATTCAACTCATATTCTTTTAAATCATCTAAAATACGTGGAAGATCCGGACGAATGGACGAATGCCTTAACGATACATCATATCCCTGCATCAGTCTGTTGATCACTTCCTCGCCTGTCATAGCTTCATGATCACAATCAGCACCAAGCAACATTAATTTCGATAATGTTTTTTCAGAAGCACCCGGAAAATGGCCTTCAATTTTCCTCCTCATCCTTTTCGCTTCCTGAATCCAATGAAGCATCATATCATCCCCATCGAGAAGACGCGGCCATCCTGTCAGCTCTCCAGCTTGCAGGACACCATCATGCTCAAGCCAGCTCTTCACATTGGAATGCGAAAATACCATTTCTTCATTCCTCAGTTCTGTTTGGGAATCAAGCCTGGCCCACCAATACATAGAAATTGGAAGATGGCGCAATTCCTTGAGCAGTGCAAACGCTTGTTTATTATCCATTAGGGTAAACAAAAGCATATTATCATTGATTAAGGTCGTTGTTCCATACTGGGCCGCGTGCATACCAAGGGTTTCCGGATTATATAATTGAAATGGGTGGGCATGCGGCTCAATATAGCCAGGTACCAGATATTGATCTGTGCAATCTACAATCTCATACCCCTCCTGAATAAAAGGCATTTTTTCGCCTACATATACAATTCGATCTGCATAAATCCAGATATTCGCCTTCATCCACTTCTTAAATACCTGGTTCAAATACACCGCATTTGTTAATACTAGCGTCGGCGCCACTTTTCCATCTATCACATCAACATGCTCTCGTAGCTGTTTATTTTTCCATCTGTATCTTTGTCCAAGCACGAATATAACCCCCTTCTCAAAACGTAATTTATTATATTTTAAATAATGGAAGTATCGACTCAACCATTACAAATCATAAATGTAAGCCTTTTCAATATACTACCATATTTTTATAGTTTAGAGCATTAAAGAATGATAATTTCCATTTTTCCTTTTTATCTGAGAACCAATAAATTAGTGTATGTATTGTTTCAAATAAATACGCCTTTTTCTCGAATAGGTGTCACAAGGATATCCAAAACCCGTTAAATATAAGGTTATACATCTAACATGCAAGTCCTCAGTCCTCAACACATAGTTCATTCCCTTGATCCATTAATCAAAACCTGCACAATCCATCTATTCAGCAAGCTCACAGAACATTGCTGTATATAAAATGCATTGAACAGCAAAAAACATACTCAGGCAAGTATGTTTGTGTTATAGATTGACCTTAATTAACATAAGGACCTAAATTTAATTTTTTCAATGACATAAAACTATGTATCTAGTATTTAATGGCCGAAATAACTGGTTATCCAGTTAAATATATAGAAAATTTTATAAACATATGAGCGTAATTAGTCTATTATTGTGGGCTTCTGAGATTAATTGAGCGATTTTAGAGAGGTATTGAGTGAAATTTTTAGGTAATGAATGTATGTTGAGCAAAAACAAGTTTATCTTGATTGATCGAAAATCTATTTAAGCGATGTTAAGGAGTGAACTTCATCACGCTGTACTATCATGCCTTTTCGCGCCAACTGTATCTGCTCTTCACACTAAAAAATGATAAGATCCAGCCTGCCATTATTAATCTTCATAAAGCACCCCCTAAAAAGTCTCAATCCTCTCCTTTAGGGGCCGTACTAAAAAGCTGAATAGCGTTTTCACCAATATCATAACGATAGTAGAGACCCTTACATTGAATTCCTTCCAGTTCGTGATAGGCCTTTTTTTGAGCTAGTTCCAATGTTCGATCCAGCGCAGCCAGCAAGAGGACTCTTCCGCCATCTGTCACAAATTCGCCCCGTTCATTTTTATTTGTTCCGGCATGATATAGATGTGTATACACATCTATATAATTTAAGCCTTTTATGACATTGCCCTTTTCATACTCACCTGGATATCCATTCGCTGCCATGACGACTCCGACGGCGCTTTCCTCCGACCATTCAAACTCCATATCGACCGCCTTTAAGACATTTTCTACAACTTCCAATAAATCTGATTTTAATCTTGGCAGAATGACCTGCGTTTCGGGATCGCCAAATCTCGCATTAAATTCGATAACTTTAGGACCCTCGGTTGTAGTGATTAGTCCGGCATAGAGGATACCGGTAAAGGAGCGCCCCTCTTTCACCATTGCCTTTGCTGTTGGAATCAGGATCTCTTCAAGAGCCTGGCTAACCATATCTTGACCAATGTGAGGAACAGGTGAATAAGCTCCCATTCCACCTGTATTGGGACCTTTATCACCGTCAAAAGCTCGTTTATAGTCCTGAGCAATTTCCATTGGGTAAACCTTTTCTCCATTCACAAAGGCCATAAAGGTGAACTCTTCCCCGTTCAAAAATTCCTCAATCACAATTTTCTCTGATGACTCTCCAAACCTTTGATTAAGCAGCATCTCTTTTAAAGCTTCAAGTGCTTCTCCTTCTGTCATCGCGACGACTACTCCCTTGCCTGCTGCAAGCCCGTCCGCTTTGATGACAATCGGCACACCTTTTTGCTTCACATATTGGACAGCTTTCTCAAAATCCGTAAATATTTCGTATTCCGCTGTAGGAATTTCGTATTTTTTCAACAATTCCTTCGCAAATGACTTACTGCCTTCAATAATAGAAGCAGCTTTATTCGGCCCAAATACAGTCAAACCCTGTGTTATAAAGTCATCTGCCAAACCATTCACTAACGGAACCTCCGGACCAATGAACGTTAATCCTATTTCGTTTTCTTTTGCAAATCGAATTAATCCAGCATGTTCCGTCTCTGGGATATTCACGATTTCAGCCACATCGTTCATTCCCGGATTACCTGGTGCTACGTATACGTTTGTTACACGCTTGCTCTCAGCAAATTTTCTGGCTAAAGCGTGTTCACGGCCTCCGCGCCCGATAACAAGTACTTTCATCATTTCACTTCTCTCCCTTAATGTTTGAAATGCCGTACTCCGGTAGTGACCATCGCTATTCCGTACTCATCTGCTTTTTTCACAGAGTCCTCGTCCCTTTTTGACCCACCTGGCTGAATGATGGCAGTGATCCCTGCTTTAGCTGCCGCTTCGACTGTGTCATCCATTGGGAAGAATGCATCAGATGCCATAATGGCTCCCGACGCTTTTTCACCAGCCTGCTTTAATGCGATTTTTGCGGCGCCGATTCGATTCATTTGGCCCGCTCCAACCCCAAGAGTCATCTGCTCATCGGTTACAACAATTGCATTTGATTTAACATGCTTCACAATTTTCCAACCAAATTGAAGAGCTCTCCACTCAGCTTCTGTTGGCTCTCTTTTTGTGACAACCTGAAGCTCTGCATCTTGAAGATTTGCATAATCTGAGTCCTGCATCAGTAAACCACCTGCAATGGAAGATAGCTTCTTCTCCCTATTTTCTTTTCCTTCAAATTGAATGGTAAGCAGGCGAATATTTTTCTTAGATGTTAAGATTTCAAGTGCCTCGTCTGAAAATGCCGGAGCAATCACAATTTCAAGAAAGATTTCGTGGAGCATTTTTGCTGTTTTAGCATCGACTTCACGATTCAATGCTACAATGCCACCAAAAATAGAAGTAGGATCTGCATCATATGCTTTTTGGAAAGCTTCATAAATGGTGCTCCCTGTCCCTGCCCCGCATGGATTCATATGCTTAACGGCTACAGCAGCCGGCTGTTCAAATTCCTTCACCATTTGCAGAGCAGCATCTGCGTCATTGATATTGTTATAGGATAACTCCTTGCCATGCAGCTGCCGGGCTGCTGCGATTGAACATGTAGTTCCAAGCAATCTTGCATAAAAAGCAGCTTTTTGATGTGGATTTTCTCCGTAACGGAGCGGCTGCTTCAGTGTGTATGTAACGGTAAGGTTTTCAGGCTGATCCTCTTCTGCCAAATTCGTCATATACTCCGCAATCAGTGCATCATAGGCAGCAGTATGACGAAAAACCTTTGCTGCCAACTTTCTTCTATCTAATAAAGATAGTTCTCCATTATGGAGTGCTTCAAGTACTTTTCGATAGTCTGCCGGATCAACTACAACTGCTACCGACTCATGATTTTTGGCAGATGCCCGTAACATTGCAGGACCGCCGATATCAATGTTTTCGATGGCATCATCAACTCTCACATCTGGTTTGGAAACCGTTTCCTGGAACGGATACAGGTTAACACAGACAAGCTGAATAGGGACGATTCCATGATCCTCAAGCTGAGCCATATGAGCTTTATCATTTTGTTTACCTAACAAACCACCATGAATAAATGGATGCAATGTTTTCACACGTCCATCCATAATTTCCGGAAATCCTGTAACATCACTTACACTTATGACCGGAATGTTGTGATCAGCTAACGTTTTTTTCGTTCCTCCTGTGGAAACAATCTCAAACCCGAGTTCCACAAGCCCTTTGGCGAACTCAACAATCCCTTCTTTATTGGACACACTGACTAAAGCACGCTTCTTCATACTGTTTCCCCCTGTTCGTTACATATCTGCTCAATAATCTTAGGATATAATTCATGCTCAACCTGCTGAATTCTTCTATGTAGATCCTCTATGCTTTCCCCTTCATGAATTGAGATTGCTCTCTGTGCAATAATCGGCCCCGTATCCATGCCTGAATCCACATAATGAATGGTGACACCCGTTACTTTAACCCCTGCTTCTATTGCCTGCATAACTGCATTTTTCCCTGGGAATGTTGGCAATAAAGAAGGGTGGATATTAATAATTTGATTCGGATAGACCATTAACAACACAGGGCCAATCAAACGCATATAGCCTGCCAGAACAATCAAGTCTACTTCTTTTGCCTGCAGCTGTTGTAGAATCTCCTGTTCGAAATCCTTTTTCGAAGGATAGTCCTTTGGTTGAAAGGAGAATACCGGGATATTTAATTGTTCAGCTCTATCTATACAATAAGCGCCTGGATGATCACAAATCAGCCATTCTATTGAAGCATGCAATGCCCCGCTCTCCACTGCTTCCACGAGTGCTTGAAAGTTACTGCCATTGCCTGATGCAAAAATCGCTATTCTTTTCATGGCCTCTCCCTTAGACATATATAATAAAATCCTATCATTCTAATTTTATTTTTCTACTAAGCTGCCTCTGAATAACTCACTAATCAAATAAAATGAACGCCTTCTCCACGAATTACCTGGCCAATTCTTTTAGCCTCTTCTCCCCATTTAATCAGCCGTGTAATCAGTTCATCTGCTTTTTCAGTTTCAACAGCCAGAACCATCCCAATCCCCATATTAAAAATCGAAAACATTTCTTCTTCTCGCAGAGAACCTTTGCTTTTTAAAAGGGAGAAGATCGGGTTTATCTTCCACGAGCCTGTTTTAATTTCGACTCCAAATCCATCTGGTAGCATACGCGGGATATTTTCGATAAATCCCCCACCTGTAATGTGAGCGATCCCATGGACTGAGTCTCTCTTCAATAACTCAATCACAGGTTTAACGTAGATTTTAGTCGGGCGCAGTAATTCCTCTCCCAACGTACAATCCAATTCCTCAATAAATTGATCCAGCTTCATTGATGATTCATCAAGCAAAATCTTTCTTACTAATGAGAACCCATTACTATGAATCCCGCTTGAAGGCAGACCGATTAAGACATCACCCTCGCGTACAAAGCTTCCATCAATCAGCTTACTTTTTTCTACCACACCAACCGTAAAACCAGCCAGATCATATTCATCAATCGCGTACATTCCCGGCATTTCAGCTGTTTCACCGCCAATCAGGGCACAGCCTGCCTGCTCGCACCCATCTGCTATTCCTTTTACAATTGCTTCTACTTTTATCGGATCCGCTTTTCCACAAGCAATGTAATCTAGGAAATATAACGGCTCCGCTCCTTGGGCAATAATATCATTTACACACATGGCAACGCAGTCAATGCCAATGGTATCATGCTTATCCATCAGTATAGCGAGCAATAATTTAGTTCCTACTCCATCTGTTCCAGAGACAAGGACAGGCTCCTGAATGGACAATGCCGATAAATCAAACATCCCTCCGAAACTGCCTAAAGGGCCAATAACCTCAGGCCTCTGTGTACGGCTAACATGCTTTCTCATGCGCGCAACAGATTCATATCCCGCTTCAATATCCACACCTGCACGTTTATAGGCATTCGACAAAGTAATCATCCTTTCCTACTCCTGCAAATGAATCCGCTGCCGTTATTTTATTTTTTCATATGCCTGATGGTCAGTTTCATAAATATCAGTTGGATATTCCCCCGTAAAACATGCCATACATTGGCCCCGATACTCGCCCTCAAAAGGCCGTCCAATTGCCTCAACCGTCCCATCTACGCTCAAAAAGGTTAAGGAATCAGCACCAATCATTTCTCTGATTTCTTCCACTGTGTTTGATCCGGCAATCAGCTCTTCTTTAGCAGATGTATCAATTCCATAGTAACAAGGATTCTTGATTGGAGGAGAACTAATGCAAACATGGACCTCTTTTGCACCAGCTTCCTTAAGCATCGCCACAATCCTTCTGCTAGTCGTACCTCTTACAATTGAATCATCCACCATAATGACTCTTTTTCCTTCGACAACCCCACGTACCGGAGCCAGCTTCATTTTCACCCCTTGTTCACGCAGCGATTGTGATGGCTGTATAAAAGTACGTCCTACATATCTATTTTTAATTAGTCCAATCTCATATGGAATCCCGCTCACTTCAGCAAAACCAATCGCTGCCGATATGCTTGAATCCGGAACACCTGTGACCACATCCGCATCGATTTGCGTTTCCATAGCCAGCTGTTTTCCGAGATTCTTCCTGGCCGTATGAACATTAATCCCATCTATATTACTATCCGGTCTTGAAAAATAAATATACTCCATACTGCACATGGCTCTGCCAGTTGATAAAGCAAAATATTCTGATCGGATTCCTTCATCATTGATGATGACCAGCTCTCCGGGCCTTACATCGCGAATATAGTCCGCTCCTATTAAATCAAAGGCACATGTTTCCGATGCAGCTACATATCCCACTCCAATCCGCCCAATCGAAACAGGGCGTAAACCATGGGGGTCCACAGCTATCATCAATTCTGTTTCTGTCATGACCAGGAATGCATAGGCTCCCTGAACGAACGATAAAGCTTTCTTAACCCGCTCCTTAAAACATGGTGAACCGGAGGAGCGCCTGATTAAATGAGCGAGAACCTCTGTATCCGAAGTAGTGTGAAAAATACTTCCATCTATTTCTAGCTGATCTTTCAACTGGGTTGCATTAACCAGATTTCCATTATGTGCGAGAGCAAAGCTGCCCATAGTCTGAGAGTTAAATAAAAATGGCTGAACATTGGCCACTCCGCCTCCGCCTGCCGTAGCATAGCGCACATGTCCGATTGCACTCCGCCCCTTCATATCCTCGATAATCTTCTGGTTGAAAACATCATTTACGAGACCTTCAGCTTTATGTGATTTCAATATATGGCCATCCGTCACGACCATTCCGGCTCCTTCTTGTCCACGATGCTGCAGACTGTGTAAACCATAGTAAGTTAATTGAGATGCTTCCTCATGCCCCCAGATTCCAAACAACCCACATTCTTCATTTAGTCCACGGATTTCAGCAAGCACGGTATAGCTCCCTTCCAGACATTCATTAGCTGTTTCGATTCAATATCAATAACTACTTCATCTTGCCCATTACGAATCAGATACTTTCCTGTACTGGTTACCTTCCCTATTTGTACTGCTTCAGAGATGATTTCTTCAAATTTTTGCCCTTGTTCCGAAGAAACTGTTACAAGGAAGCGGGATTGTGATTCCGAAAATAATTCCGTCACCATGTCTCCCTCTATTTTGACTTCCAGGCCAAGCTTTTCTGTGCCAAACAATCCTTCAGCAAGCGCTACTGCAAGCCCCCCTTCTGCTAGATCATGCGCTGACTTGACCAAACCTGTCTGTATGGCCTTCAAAAGTTTATTCTGTCGTTCTTTCTCAACCTTTAGATTCAGGTGAGGTGCCTGACCAAAAATTCGTCCATCATTCTTTAATTTTTGTAACTCACTTCCTCCAAATTCAGGATACGTTTCTCCGATTAAGTAAATCAGATCTTCCTTGTCTTTGAAAGATTGAGTGGTCATATGATTGATGTTGTGAACTAGTCCTATCATTCCCACAACCGGCGTTGGATAAATGGCTTCTCCATTTGTTTCGTTGTATAAGGAAACATTCCCGCCAATAACCGGTGTACCCAGTAACCGGCATGCTTCACTTATGCCATCTGCGGCCTTTTCAAGCTGCCAGAAAATCTCAGGCTTTTCCGGATTCCCAAAGTTTAAGCAATCAGTAATCGCCAGCGGTTCACCGCCGGAACAAATAATATTACGTGCCGCTTCAGCAACCGCAATTTGGCCACCTATTTCAGGATTCAAATACAAATATCGAGAATTGCAATCTGTTGTCATAGCCAACGCTTTTTCTGTACCGCGAATACGTATAAGGGCAGCATCAGAACCGGGAGCGACGATTGTATTGGTCCGTACCATATAATCATATTGGTCGTAAACCCATTCCTTACTTGCGATGGTTGGCTGTGCCAATAAGGATAATAGAGTTTCTGTATAGTTGCACACAGCCGGCGTTTCATTTTCCATTGCTAGAAACTCTTTAAAATACTCAGGTTCTTTAGACGACTTATAATAAACCGGAGCGTCCTCAGCTAGCGCATCAGCTGGTACATTTGCCACGACTTTGCCACAATGTGTTAACCGTAGCATTTTATCCTTCGTTACAGCACCAACAGCTACCGCTTCAAGTCCATATTTTTCAAACAGCTCTTCAATTTCCGGCTCCCGACCTTTTTTCACTACAATCAGCATACGTTCCTGTGTTTCAGACAACATCATTTCATAAGGTGTCATTCCCACTTCTCGCTGAGGAATCTTATCTAAATTCATTTCAATCCCAGATCCAGCTTTGGAGGCCATCTCAGCGGAAGAACTGGTTAAACCGGCTGCCCCCATATCCTGTATGCCCACAAGTGCATCCGATTTTACAAGCTCCAAACATGCTTCAAGTAAAAGCTTTTCCATGAATGGATCTCCAACTTGTACAGCCGGTCGTTTAGAATCAGAATCATCTGTTAATTCTTCTGATGCAAAGGTTGCCCCGTGGATACCATCACGCCCAGTTTTTGCGCCAACATACATGACCGTATTTCCTATACCATGTGCCTGACCTTTTTTAATGTCCTTATGATTAATTATTCCGACACACATCACATTTACAATTGGATTGCCGTCATAGGATGAATCGAATTGAATTTCGCCACCCACAGTCGGTATTCCGATACAATTTCCATATCCCGCAATTCCAGCTACAATTTCTTCAAACAAGTACTTCATCCGCGGTGTCTTTAATTCTCCAAAGCGCAAAGAATTCAGGATGGCAATCGGCCTGGCTCCCATGGAAAAGACATCTCGGATAATTCCGCCCACACCGGTTGCAGCACCTTGATAAGGTTCAATCGCAGATGGATGGTTATGACTCTCTATTTTAAATACAACCGCTAAGCCCTCACCGATATCAACAATACCTGCACCTTCTCCCGGACCCTGTAACACTCGTTCACCCGTTGTGGGGAATTTCTTTAATACAGGCTTGGAGTTTTTATAGCTGCAATGCTCAGACCACATGACAGAAAATAAGCCGGTTTCTGTATAGTTTGGCAGGCGCCCGAGGATTTTCTCTATTGTCGCAAACTCAACATCCGTTAAACCCAATGTGGTATATACCCGATTTTCTTTAATCATGATTGGACTTGGCTCAAGCATTAACGGCATGGGTTTCCCTCCAATATTGAACGATCGATTTGAATAATCTAATCCCGTCAACACTTCCAAGCAAGGAAGAAACAGCTCTTTCCGGATGCGGCATCATCCCCAGGACATTGCCTTCTTCACTCATAATTCCCGCAATATCATTATGACTTCCATTTGGATTCCCATCATATGAAAAAAGAATACGATGTTGGGTAATTAACTGTTCCAATGTCTCCTCATCACAATAATAATTACCCTCGCCATGTGCAATAGGGATCGTGATTTTTTCATTTTCCGCATAACAGCTCGTAAAAGGAGTATTGTTGTTTACGACACGCAACGTCTGCGGTCTGCAAATAAATTTCAAATCAGAATTGCGCCGCATAGCTCCCGGTAATAATCCCGCCTCCAGTAATACCTGAAAGCCATTACATACCCCGAGAACCGGAATGCCTTCCATTGCCACTCTTTTTACGGCCTCCATAATCGGCGAAAATCGGGCAATCGCTCCACACCTTAAATAATCACCATAGGAAAAACCCCCAGGCAGTAAGATTGCATCAAATCCTTCAAGACTTGTTTCCGTATGCCAAACATATTCTGCTTCTTCACCCAGTTCATCACGAATGGCATGGTACATATCTATATCACAATTCGAACCCGGAAAGACGATTACTGCAAATTTCACTGCTTGATAACCTCCTCGACTTCATATCGATAGTCTTCAACAACCATATTGACTAACAATTTTTCACACATCTTGCGGACGGATTCATCAACATCTGCAGTAGATTCAGAGAGTTCCATTTCCATATACTTACCAATCCGAACATCCAGTACCTCCAAAAAATTCAGGGCATTCAATGATTTTTGGACTGCGGTTCCCTGCGGATCCAATACACTTTCGCGAAGAGTGACATAAACCTTTACTTTATACATGTTGGACGTCCTCCAGCTTAGCAAGAATTTTTTTATAGGCATCTGTTAAACTACCAAGATCCCGGCGGAAAACATCCTTATCCAATTTTTCATTTGTATGCATATCCCATAGACGGCATGTATCCGGTGAGATTTCATCCGCAAGCAAGATTTCACCTGCTTCATCACGGCCAAACTCTAGCTTAAAATCGATTAACCTTATTTCCATAGAAACAAATAAACTTTTTAATTTCCCATTAATTTGCATGGCGTATTTTTTCAATATTCCGACTTCTTTGATTGTAGAAAGGCCTAGGATATCAATATGATCTTCTGTAATCAGCGGATCACGAAGTAAATCATCTTTATAATAAAATTCTACAACTGGTCTTTTAAGAGGGATTCCCTCCTCCATACCTACTCTTTTTGAAAAACTGCCGGCAGCGACATTCCGGACCACTACCTCTAAAGGAATCATGCTAACTCGTTTAACAAGTTGTTCTGTTTCCGATATTTTCTTCATAAAATGAGATTTAATGCCCTCACGGTGAAGCCATTCAAATAAAAGGCTCGTTATTTCATTATTTAGGCGTCCTTTTCCCTCAATCATCGCATTCTTTTCACCATTAAATGCGGTAGCGGAGTCCTTGTATTGGATAAGAACGATTCCTGGATCATCAGTTGCATAGATTTGCTTAGCTTTCCCTTCATAAAGGAGTTCACTTTTCGCCAATGTATTGCCTCCTATAAAGTCATAGTCCTAAGTCACTCAACATTATATAAAAGTTTGGAGATGGGCATCCCCTCATCCTTTTAAGGAAATGCCCCCTCACAAAACTTACAGTCCCATACGTTCGAAGATGAAATCTACATTTTTCAGATGATAGTGATAATCGAAACAATCATCCAGTTCTTCTTTAGACAGGTAGGATGTAATCGTTTCATCCGCTTCAAGCAACTCACGGAACTGAACCTGTGTTTCCCATGCTTCCATTGCCTTTGGCTGGACAGTATCATAGGCTTTTTCACGAGATAGCCCTTTATCAATTAAAGTAAGCAATACACGCTGAGAATAAATTAATCCATACGTACGATCCATGTTGCGTTTCATATTCTCCGGAAATACCGTTAAGTTTTTCACGATATTGCTGAAACGATTCAACATATAGTTCAGTAAAATTGTGGCATCCGGCAGGATAATTCGCTCAGCCGATGAATGCGAAATATCACGTTCATGCCAAAGTGAAACATTTTCATAGGCCGTCACCATATGACCGCGAATCACACGTGCCAAACCCGTCATATTCTCGGAACCGATTGGATTCCGTTTATGCGGCATAGCGGAAGAACCTTTTTGCCCTTTCGCAAAGAATTCCTCCACTTCACGAGTTTCACTTTTTTGTAATCCACGAATTTCAGTCGCAAATTTTTCAATAGATGTGGCAATCAATGCGAGCGTGGACATGTAATGTGCATGTCGGTCACGCTGTAAGGTTTGAGTAGAAATTAGTGATGGCTTAATTCCAAGCTTTTCACAAACAAACTTCTCTACAAATGGATCGATGTTGGCATAAGTACCAACAGCGCCGGAAATTTTGCCATACTCTACTGTATCTGCCGCTTCTTTTAATCTCTTTAGATTACGCTTCATTTCTTCGTACCAAAGTGCCATTTTTAAGCCAAATGTCG
Source organism: Bacillus sp. z26 (assembly GCF_058313635.1). NCBI lineage: Bacteria > Bacillati > Bacillota > Bacilli > Caryophanales > Bacillaceae > Bacillus > Bacillus sp. z26. The sequence continues at coordinate 3,483 of NZ_JBZFQM010000005.1, read as the reverse complement.
TTGGCTCCGCATGAACGCCATGTGTACGCCCCATCATGACCGTATATTTATGCTCTTTTGCTTTTTCAGCCAAAATTGTAATAAACCGCTCCACATCTGCGATTAAAATATCATTGGCTTGTTTAAGCAAATACGATAAAGCCGTATCCACTACATCGGTAGAAGTAAGTCCATAATGGACCCACTTACGTTCCTCCCCTAGTGTTTCTGAAACAGCACGTGTAAAAGCAACTACGTCATGGCGGGTTTCTGCTTCAATTTCCTTAATACGCTTTACATCAAACGATGCACGTTCTCTCAGTACTTTCACGTCTTCTTTAGGAATCGCCCCAAGCTCAGCCCATGCTTCACATGCCAAAATCTCCACTTCAAGCCACGCTTTAAAGCGATTCTCTTCAGTCCATATCCTTCCCATTTCAGGTCTTGTATAACGTTCAATCATAAATTAAAATCCACCTTTTCTATTTGTTCTTCTGATTGTTCAATCCATATTTTTGTACGATTAAGCTCCTCCAATATTTCTATTGGATGCTCTCCTAAGATTGTAATATGCCCCATTTTTCGGTTTGGCTTCGCTTCACTTTTTCCGTAAATATGTATATTCCAATCTGGTTCTTCTCCTAAAGCCTGTATAACAGGTTCCATGTGCTGGCCCAGAATGTTGACCATTACCGCACTCGAATGTAATTCAGTATGACCTAGTGGCCAATTGCATACTGCTCTTATATGTTGCTCAAATTGAGAGGTCTCACATGCTTCAATGGAATAATGACCAGAATTATGAGGTCTTGGTGCTAGTTCATTCACCAAAATGTCATCCTCGTCCATCAGAAACATTTCAATGGCCAATGTACCTACCAGCTTTAATGATTCTGCCAATTGCACTGCAATTCCAATAGCATAGCTCTGAGCGTTTGGACTAATTCTCGCTGGGACGATTGATTGATGTAAAATATTATTCACATGTATGTTCTCAGCAACGGGGAAGACCCTTACTGAACCATCCAGTTTTCGAGTTACAATAACCGAAATTTCTTTGTGAAACGGGATGAACTCCTCCAGAACACAAATACCATCATCCAACAATCCAGTTGCTTGGGCTAAATCTGCTTCCTCCCTTATAACAAGCTGGCCTTTTCCATCATAACCGCCACGTGCCATTTTCAGCACGGAAGGATAACCCAGTTTAACAATAGCCTGTCGAAGGTCTTCGTGATTGGTAATCACAGTATAGGGAGCAATTCGGACACCAGATTTCTCGATTGCTTGTTTTTCCAAGACCCGATCCTGTGTAATTCTTAATATATCCGTGCCTTGCGGGATATATGAATCACTCATTAATTGATCGATTGCATCTGCATTAACATTTTCAAACTCAAAAGTCACAAGATCACTTATCTTAGCCAATCTTTGTAAAGCTTCTATATCATCAAATGCTGCGGTTATTTCAATATCTGCAACCTGTCCGCATGGACTCTTCGGTGTTGGATCAAGAACAGCTATTTTAAAACCAGATTGCCTAGCTGCCAGCGCCATCATGCGTCCCAGCTGACCTCCGCCTATAATTCCAATCGTCTGTCCCGGTAAAATCACTGGTACCTCGTTATTCAAGTTCATCACAACTTTCAATCGATTGTCTTTGAATTTTTAATCTATATTGTTCCAGTGCTTCTGCTATATCCTGCTCGTATGCTCCTAATAATTGAACAGCCAATAGTCCGGCATTTGTTGCACCCGCTTTACCAATTGCCATTGTTGCAACAGGTACTCCTCCTGGCATCTGCACAATCGATAGCAGAGAATCCAAGCCATTTAACGCACGGGATTGCACGGGGACACCGATTACTGGTAAAGTTGTTTTGGCTGCTACCATTCCTGGTAAATGGGCTGCTCCTCCTGCGCCTGCTATAATCACTTTGATCCCACGGCCTCGTGCACTCTGCGAGTATTCAAACATTAAATCAGGTGTTCTATGGGCAGATACTACATTTTTCTCATAGGCAATCTCAAATTCATCCAAAATAGCACATGCATGCTTCATCGTTTCCCAGTCTGATATGCTTCCCATGATTACTCCAACCTTCGGCTCACCCATCATTTTCGCCTCCAAATAAAAAAGCTGCATGAACAAACTTTCAAAAAGAGAAAGCAGTCCACACAGCTTATATGCTATGCCAAACCAAGCACTTAGGACAAGTACTATGCCCTCACATATAAGGTGAGGTCCGCTTTCTCTCATAGTCCAAAAATTTATTCGGTCTTTGGGTAGAAACTTGCAGGCCATATCCCCGCTATTATATGAGAGAAGTATTAATTTAAATGTTTCTTTTACGTATTTATCTTAACAATGGGACCATTTGTATGTCAACTAAAAATCGAACATTTCTGCCATTTAATGTTATATTGTTCGTTTTTACTCCATTAATTTTCCTTCAAAAATGATTTGGCGTGAAATTGGAACATATTCCGGCTGATTGCCATTTTTTACTTCCTTAAAAATTGGTTTCTCTGTACGTTTTACAGGGAAATAACCTTCCCTTTTCATACGCTCCAGGCATGCATCAATGCTCTCATTCTCTTGTAATTCAAATCTTAGTTTCTTTGGCTTAGCCAATTAATCGTCGTCCTTTCTTTATTAACACTACTAGTAGTGTATCCCATTTAGTACTCTTTTCGAAAGATTTTTTGATGGCTATCTATAAATGCCTGTTCATAGGCCTGACTGTATCTACTAAAGGACTTTATCAAGTCAGATAGACAAACACTATGCTCATTCCAATACCGTTTGTAACTAGCTTCATGACACTGGTTTTTGATTTTCCTATACCTGAGCCTTCACTCCACTTTACTTTGGGTAACACAGCTTTAACCCGGTCAAAGATATTTCATAGGTGTGTGATAGCTAGTTTCCTACACACTTCTAACAGCTTTCATGCACCTTTACCCGGGGAAACGTGTATAAGAGGTGTTGCATGGATGTAGGATAGATGTTTTCCTGCAGACCTCTAATAGCTTTCACGCACCTTTACCCGATCATTTGAGTTGCATAGGTGTATAAGAGATGCAGGAGAGCGCGGCTTTCCCAAGATATAGATATAAATAATATAGTTCATCTCCTCGAACCTAAAAAATCGCACAAAAAAACCAGTTCAAGAACTGAACTGGTTTTAAAATTGCCCGGCAACGTCCTACTCTCACAGGGACTCGCGTCCCAACTACCATCGGCGCTGAAGAGCTTAACTTCCGTGTTCGGAATGGGAACGGGTGTGGCCTCTTCGCCATCGTTACCGGACTATTTGATTAGAAAGAAAATCATTCTTTCAAAACTGGATAATGTAATTTGGGCAAGTTGCGTTTTGAATCATTTGGTTAAGTCCTCGAACGATTAGTATCCGTCAGCTCCATGTGTCACCACACTTCCACCTCGGACCTATCAACCTGATCATCTTTCAGGGTTCTTACTAGCTTGCGCTATGGGAAATC
>NZ_JBZFQM010000004.1:0-281513 GCF_058313635.1 Bacillus sp. z26 | reverse complement strand
TGAACTGCCCCGTAAAAGTTAGACACTAATCTAATTTTTATGGGGGTTTTTTTATGGCAAAATCAACTGTTGAACAAAGAATCCAAGCGGTTCAACGTTATGTAAATGGATATGAAAGCATGAATGAAATTGCGAAAGATATTGGTGTTACAACACGGGTTATGAGTGTCTGGGTTCGCCTTTATCAAGCGAACGGTAAAGAGGCATTCTTAAAACCCTATACAAACTATTCTGCTGAGTATAAAATAAGTGTACTAAATTATATGAACGAAACAGGTACATCTTCAACTGACACAGCTGCGATATTTAACATTTCATCTCCGGGCATGATTCGAAATTGGAAGAAGAAGTTTGAAATTGGCGGTTATGATGCCCTTGTTTCTAAGAAAAAGGGGCAAACATCCATGAAAAAGAACACGAAAAAAACAATGAAGCCTGTACCGGCAGAAGGATCTGTAGAAGAACTTGAAGCACGTATAAAGCAACTGGAAATGGAGAATGCGTATTTAAAAAAGTTAAACACTTTAGTTCAAATGCAAGAAAAATTACCAACCAAATCAAAGCGCAAGTAATTTATGAACTAAAGGAAATCTATGAAGTGGTGGAGTTAATCAAAGTCGCCGATATTCCACGCAGCACTTATTATTACTGGGAAAAGCATTTGAGTCGTGATGATAAATACGCCAACGTAAAAGCTGCTATTCATTCCATTTATCACGAACATAAAGGGCGTTATGGGTATCGTCGAATAACTAAAGAATTAAAGAAATATGGTTTTAATCATGATCCAAAAACAATTAATAGATTGATGAATACCATGGGCATTAAATGCGAAGTTCGAATGAAAAAATACCGTTCTTATAAGGGAAACGTCGGAAAAATTGCACCAAACATTTTACAACGGAATTTTAAAGCAGAAAACATGAATGAGAAATGGGTAACAGACGTGACAGAATTTCATCTATTTGGTGAGAAACGTTATTTATCGCCAGTACTAGATCTGTGTAACGGTGAAATTATTGCCTATTCGGTGATGAGCCGACCGGTGTATAAGTTGGTAGACGATATGTTAAAACAAGCAATAACTCGTCTTCAACCTGGTGATGAAGTCATTCTTCATTCGGACCAAGGGTGGCACTATCAAATGAAACAATATCAACGAACATTAAAACAACATAAGATTACACAGAGTATGTCCCGTAAGGGCAACTGTTTAGATAATGCAGTCATAGAAAATTTCTTTGGCTTATTAAAATCCGAGCTACTTTATCTACAAGAATTCGAAAGTATGGAGCATTTTGAGAAAGAGCTGGCAGAATATGTTTACTATTATAATAACAAACGAATGAAATCAAAATTAAAAGACCTAAGCCCGGTGGAATACCGAACTCAGGTCCTTGAAGTAGCCTAAATACATATGTCTAACTTTCTTGGGTCAGATCAAATTAGAGGTGCTTTTTAGTTTTGTAATTAATAGATTATATATATTGTAAAAAACATAGTGTTAATATATGGTTATATTGGATAAAAGGGTTCACTCTAGAAATAAAAGGTATTTACTTTAGAAATTACTAAGTTCAAGAAAAGTATTTTAATCTCTATAATTAATTAGGTAAAGAAACTACAAGGAATGAGCTTGGGCTTACTATGGGAAAAACATCTGTGGTATTTTAAATAGTATATAAAGATGACTAGAAACGATTACTTTAATAAGGTGTTTGGAGGAAAAGTTGCTGGTTCAGTTGGACCTTTATAGGTCATCGAGAAGAAAAAAAACGATTAAGGGAAAACTTGTTGAAATGCTAATTTATTCTTTTTTGGGGGGAAGAGTAATGGGAGAATTTGATTTATCTAACATTAGTAACTCTAAGTTCCTACATTCACACCAGGTTCAAGCTTTATCTAGGATACTTAGAATGATAAAAATAGGCGAAAAAAAAATTTATGTATTTGGCCCACCAGGCTCTGGTAAGACTTCCATGTCAATTTTTTTATCAGAATTGTTGTTTGGTAAGTATAGAAACAAAAGGATATTATTTGTACATTATAATTTGATACTAAATTACCAGGTTTCTCAGCATTTACTTCAGAATCACTCAATTGAGGAAGTTAGAGATTTAAAAGAAGATAGTTTGGGTAAGCCGGGTTTTTATTTGACCACCTGGCACAGAATCCGAGATAGGATTGATGAACTTAATAAGGATTTTGACTATATCATTGCAGACGAATTTCAAGATTTTTCTGATGGAATTTCTAAAATATTCCGCTATTTTAAACATAGTACGATCATAACTTTTGGTGAGGCACCTATAAACGATTATGATAGTGTAATTCCTATCTTTTCGATTGAGTCCATTAACGCTGAATCTTATAGTGAGGATGAAGCCTTCAGACTTAGGGAAGAATTAGACTTTTACAAAAAAGAGCTTACAAGGATTGGGAAAGAGAATCAATTATTACATGAAAAGAACGAAGCTCTCCAATTAGAAAGAGAATCCTCCACTCAAAAGATGCTTGCACTACTTGAGCAGGTATCATCAAAAGTTGAAAGTGGATTTGCTGGTGTTAATGAACGTTTAGATGAATTGAAATCATTGATAGAAAGTATAACGAATACGCTCTCTACACTTCAACAAAAATATGAGGTGCCATTACTACATACCATTAAAGAGGAAGAACGGGAAAATCTAATACATCAGTTTTCGGAAGATTTTATGGAAGTTTTATTAAAAAATTTCCAGGTATCTACTCAAATAGGATTCAAGCAAGAAAAAGATAAAATTTTGTCAATATTTGGATCTAGTAATTGGGAAAAGTTAACGGAAGAATCTAAGCAATATATCATCACCTCAAATATTATTTTTAATAATATGGCGGATTATGAACATCAAGTGGATTATTCCCCAGCTTGTATTCCTCTTACAAAAGCTTTGGAACGTGAATTGTATGTGCATTTTTTCTCTAATTTAATTGCCGACTTACGTAAGAGGAAAATACCTATTCAAGATTGGCCACATGGTTTATCAATATATAATCATCAGACAAATAATTATTATGAGATATCGAGTCATAAATTTACACTGGGAAGTATTTCGTATATTCTTGGAACTAGTCTTGATCATAAACGCCCGAAGCGAGCTAAATCCACCTGGGCAGTGATTATGCCATACTTTCGTGAAAGATTTACAATTGGCGATGAAAATGAATTAAAAGGGTACTTAGAGAAACTTGACAAAGGAGTACGATTTGTCACAGTCAATTATCGAAACCAAGCAGCACATAAAGATAAGATTGGATTAGAACAAGCATTAAGTTGCTACAATTACTTAATAAAAGTAACTGGACTCCTGGTTGAACTCTCAAAGTACTTGAAATTTTAATGCTTATTATCTAGATTTATTTCTCCACCAATTAAATATAGTTCTATAGCTATTCAATGTCTGCTCTTGCTTAGTTTACTGTGGTTAATGTCGCTTGGTTACTTCTCCTTAATGAGAAATTCAATAAAAACACGATGACGATATTATGGATTTTTAAGCTTATACATATATGGCTGTAATTGCTAGGCATATGGCTGAAATATTTTAGCACAATAAGTGAAAGAAGAAGTCTCCTGATTGATTGCATCTTTAGTAATTATTATTTTAAGCGAAATAAGTTAATTAAAATTCATCGGGATAAAAAAACGATGCTCAAATCTTTTTCATGAGTTAGCATAATGGTATATACAGTGATTTAATTCTCCCAAAATAATATGATATTTAAATCATTTTTTTATGTTAAAATCGTTTTACACAAATTTTACACAAGCAACTTATAAACCCTTCTCGTATAAGAGTTTCTAGCGTATTTTATATCCCGACCACCGGTATCATAAACAACTAATAAACGTTAAAATCATTCCTCACAAATTGTGGGGGATTTTTTTGTTTTCCCTCACACCACTAAACATCGGCAAATAGTGTCATGGAGGGTGTGTTATTGATTATCTAATCGATATTCTATCCAAAATGGAGAATTAAAAAATATCCAAGCTCCAGATACATATATATTTTATTGAGCTCAGCCCCTTTCCAATCCTACATCCCATATTTATTGCCCTACAAATAATCTACCAAAGGAACGGGCAGTACGTGGGGAATTTAAAAAATATACAAAATTTTAAATATAGTGAAATGATTCTAAAAATTATTTGCATATTAATGTGGTGATCTCATATAATAGAAGATAATAAATTACATAAAATGTAATTTATGATAATAATTTTCAAAAGCAAAAAATTTTGGGCGAAGGGTTCTATATTTGAATGAAAATGGAGGGATAAGAATGTTTGAAAAACTGCAACGTTTGGGAAAAGCTTTTATGATTCCTATTGCTGTTCTGCCAATAGCCGGGATCATGCTTGGTATTGGTGCAGCTTTTACCAATCCCCTTATGGTAGAAACCTATGGGTTGGAAGGATTACTCGGAGATGGGACATTTTTGTTTTATATTTTAAGCACCATGTCAGCGATTGGTAATATTGTTTTTGCTAACTTACCCTTGATATTTGCTGTCGGGATTGCTTCAGGGTTAGCGTTACAGGAAAAAGGTGCAGCAGGTTTATCAGCGGCGATCGCTTTTCTTGTCATGCATGTTATCGTAGGTACCATTCTAGGTTTTCTGGGCCATACACCAGAGTCGACAACTGTAGACTATTTCCTATCTCAAGGTCTAGATCCAGTGGAAGCAGCAAAGCAGGCAAACGTATATGGATACGAGCTTGGTATTTTTACAGTTAGAATCGGAGTGCTTGGAGGAATTATTGTTGGTTTACTAGTAGCCTTTTTAGCCAATAGATATTACGACAAGCAGCTTCCAGAAGCACTTTCGTTTTTCTCTGGAGTAAGATTTATTCCGATTATTTCTGTATTCGCAATTAGTGTAATAGGGATAATTATTCCATTTGTTTGGCCATATGTTCACATTGGAATTTCAACTTTCTCAGAATTCTTTGGACGAACAGGCCCAATCGGAATGTTCTTCTATGGATCACTAATGAGACTTCTCAATATTTTTGGACTTCATCATGCGATTTATCCGCTATTCTGGTACACCTCACTTGGTGGAGAATTAGAGGTTGCAGGGAAAATCGTACAAGGTGGACAAAGCATTTTCTTCGCACAATTGGCTGATCCTACTGTTACAAAATTCTCGGCTGAAGCAACGAAGTATTTCACAGGTGGTTATTTACCAATGATGTTTGGCCTCCCAGCAGCTGCCCTTGCTATGTATCATACTGCTAACAGTAAAAACAAGAAAATTGTGGGCGGTATACTATTTTCAGCGGCCTTAACATCCTTCTTAACAGGGATTACTGAACCAATCGAATTTACATTCCTTTTTGTAGCACCATTACTTTACGGGATCCATGCCATCCTAGAGGGAATATCATATGCTGCTTTATATGCTCTAGATGTATCGGTAGGGGTTACTTTCTCAAGGGGTATCATTGATTTTACATTATTCGGTATATTGCAGGGTAATGATAAAACGAATTACATTTGGATTCTCATTCTCGGAATTCCAACAGCACTTATCTACTACTTTGTATTTAAAACACTTATTCTAAAATTGAATCTAAAAACTCCAGGTCGTGGTGATGAATCTGAGAATAAGTTATATACGAAGAAAGATGCATTATTAAAAGACATTGATGTAGAGGATGTGATTACAGCCTTAGGTGGAAGAGAAAACCTAGTGGACGTCGATGCATGTATAACTAGATTAAGAGTAACCGTCAAGGATATAGACAAAGTTGCAGGTGATTCCGTTTGGAAAGATGAACTGAAGGCAAAAGGACTCTTTAAGAGAGGTAAGGGTGTTCAAGTTGTTTATGGAGCTCTCGCAGAGATCTTGAAGAATGAGATAAACAAAGTTAAATAATTTTCGTTATTTATTTAGAAAGCTTAATAGGTGGAGCGTAGCGGTATTATATTTTTTCCTATCTTATCTATATACTAATGCTAAGCTACCTCCACTATCAAAGTTTCGTTAATTGGATTTGCAGCAGGAGAATTGTGTTTCAATTTTAAATCATCAAGGTAAAAAAACAGAAATAGTAGGTGAATAAAAATGTTAGAACAAATTAAAAAGGGTCTTGTTGTTTCATGTCAGGCTCAAGAGAGTGAGCCTCTTCATAGCTCATTTATCATGTCAAAGCTTGCTCTGGCTGCCAAGCAAGGTGGAGCGGCAGGTATTCGAGCAGAATCGAAACTAGATATTATCGCAATTAAAAAAGAAGTAGATTTACCTGTCGTAGGAATTGTGAAGCGAAATTATCCAAATAGTGAAGTCTTTATCACAGCATCAAAACAAGAAGTCGATGAACTAATTGAGACAGGCTGTGAAATGATTGCGATGGACGCAACACTAAGAGAACGTCCAAATGGAGAAATATTAGCTGATTTAGTTTCATATGTAAAAGAGCATTATCCAGGGGTTCAGTTGATGGCAGATATCTCCTCGTTGGAAGATGCGATGAATGCGGAACGATTGGGCTTTGATTGCCTTTCCACAACCCTTTATGGCTATACAAATGAAACAAAAGATTGTAAATTATATGAGAATGATTTTGAATTTGTCAAAACAGTCTTAAAAAATGTCTCGATCCCTGTCATTGCTGAAGGAAATGTTATCACTCCTGAAATGGCGGCAAGGGTACTTGACCTGGGGGCTTACTCCGTTGTAGTCGGGGGAGCAATCACTCGGCCGCAGCAAATAACAAGTCGCTTTGTTGAAGAAATAAATAGGGGTTGTTGACCAATATTTAGGGTGGAAGGAGTCATCGATGGTTACGCTCTTGAAGGAAATTCAATCGAAATATTCTTCATTCTCCGATAAAGAAAAAGGTTTAGCTGATTTTTTGCTTTCTTCGTCATCAGAAGCTTCCAAGTGCACGATCAAAGAAATAGCAGAAAAGACGAATGTATCCGTTGCAACGATCACACGTTTCTGTAGAAAAGTATCCTGTAAAAATTTCGTGGAATTAAAAATGAATCTAGCAAGAGAAACGCGCCATGAAGATACAGAAGATATGGATTCCAAAATAAGAGGTCAGTATATGGATGTAATCCGCGATATACAAGGTCTTAACAGTCGGAAATCAATAATGAAAGCACTCAAATTAGTTACAAATGCTAAGCGAATTTTTATCTATGGTTTAGGAAGTTCGGGACTTGCCGCACAGGAATTAAACTACCGATTGAGTAGGATGGGTTTTGCCAGTGAAGCTGTAACCGATCCACATTTAATGATTATTAGAAGTACTTTATTAAAAAAAGGGGATTTGCTATTAGCTATTTCACGTTCTGGACAAACCCGAGAGTTAATCTCATCTGTTAATGAAGCGAAGAAAAAAGATGTTAAATTAATCTCTCTAACGGCTTATGACCATACATATCTAACAAAATTATCGGATGAAGTGCTATGGACCGTCCATCCCGTTCGCAACGCCTACTTGTCAACCGGTCTTGATTTAAGTGCACTTTACCTCATCGATTTAATTAGTATGCATTTCCTGGAGGATCCAAATAGGAAAAAAATCTACCAAGAGACCATTTCTGCAGTATCGTCTGAAACCCATATTAATAATTGATTATAGAGAAGTTTAAAATACTCCACCTTAGAGAGGCGATTTGTTAAAAATCAGCCTACTTAGGAGGAGTATTTTATTTGTAAAAAGATACTTATATTAATAAACTGTCCCAGTACTTTTATTATCAAGGGTGTTATTTTTGCCCTTTTTTAAGAACAATGTTCAAAGTTAAGTGTCTACTAATCACATTTAGTTTTAAAGAAGGATTAATGTCCTCATTTGTTGAACTCTTTATTGTAGTAAAGCGAATGCAAAAGATTATTAAATGGAGAAAAATGAAACAATGGAAAGCAATACAGAGGTAATAAAAATCGCTATAAGTGGTTTTAATGCCTTAGAACGCATAGCTTGGAAACTCACGTTTAAACCGAGACCAACCATTGCCATTGTCAGGATATAAGTTGTGAAATTGTTAATAATGTTATAAAAAGAATCAGGAATAATTATATATTCTCCCAAAATGAAACTATTGATTAAACTCATAGCAATAAATCCAAGTAAGAACCAAGGAAATTCTATTTTGGAGTTAATATTGTTAGATTTTTTTCGACTGTTTATCCAAAAAATCAAGAGATAGCAAAATGGTATTAATAATAAGACTCGGCTTAATTTGGCCAAAAGAGCAATAGCCATTGCATCTTGACTAGCCGGAGCTGTAGCTAAAGCAACATGAGCTATTTCATGCAAGCTGGCACCACTCCATATTCCATAGTCTAAGTCGGGTAGGGGAATTATAGGCCGAAGGAATGTGTATAAGACAGCAAAAAAAGTTCCAACTAACGCAATAATACCAATCCCCATAGCTGTATCTTCTTCTTTGCTTTTCAAAATTGGGGATACAGCGGCAATTGCTGCTGCGCCACATATACCTGTTCCTACAGCTAATAACAAGGATAATGACATGTCTGCTTTCAACCACTTAGCAAGGAGTATAGTAATTATCAGAGCAAAGGCGATGGTAATAATACCACGCAAGATCAGTGGCATACCTTGATTGAAGATTATATTTATATTTAATTTTAAACCATACAGAATGATTGCAAACCTTAATAGTTTTTTTGATGAAAATTCGATTCCTTTTCTGATCTTTTCTGGATAATTCCAAATTTGTCTATACACAATGGCTATAATTATTGAACAGGCCAGTGGACCCATTAGATTAAATCCACTAATTTTAGATAAACCTAATCCTAATAAAGCTATAAAAAAAGTAAATCCAATACCACCGACCATTTGAAACATGGGATAAGTGCTATGCTGCTGACGTTTTTCTAATGGGGATTGTGACATTAAGCATTCCTCCTTTAAGTAGCTACAGATAAAATGTAGCTTAATTAAAGATAGCATAGAAATATATACGTCATTTATTTAGAATTTTCATATGTTTTATACATTTTTATTATAGATCATCTTTTAAAGGGGGAGTATATATGAACTTTGAGGATTTAAAAATATTTCATACATTAGCTAAAAAGAGGAATTTCTCAGAAACAGCTAAATCATTACATATGACTCAGCCGAATGTTAGTTTACATATTAGAAGATTAGAAGAACATTTAGGTGTAAAATTATTTGAAAGAACAACCAAAAAGGTATATTTAACACCTATAGGAAAAGTGTTATTCAGTTCATCTGAATTAATATTAAGACAGATTCATTCAACAAAAAAAGAGATTGAAATATTATCTAACACAATTCAAGGGACATTGATCATTGGTGCAAGTTTAACAGTAGGAGAATATATTTTACCTTACTTATTTGGAGAATTTGTGAAAATTCATCCTAATATTAGCTTGAAATTAAAACTTAATAATTCTGCACAGATTATTACAAAACTTAAAGATTCAGAGATACATCTTGGTTTTATTGAATCTATGCTGAAATATCCTGATTTTAAGCAAGAAGCTTTTCTAGAAGACGAGTTAATTATCATCACATCTCCCCATAATTCATTAATAGAGACTGACTATATAACAACTGACCAACTTTTTTCTCTTCCTTTTATTATGAGAGAGCAGGGATCCGGGACAAGACAAGTGATTGAAGAAAAACTAAAGGAAAATAATCTGGATCCCTCAAAGTTAAACATTGTATTGGAACTGGAAAGCACTGAGTCTATTAAATCTGCCGTTGAATCAATTACAGGCATTTCGATTATTTCCCATTCAGCTGTAAGAAAAGAATTAGCTTTAAATACTTTGAAACAATTGCATATTAAAGATATAACGATGAGGCGAAATTTTTATATGTTATATGATGAACATTATTTAAGTCTTACTGCTGATATATTTGTGAAGTTTCTGAAAGAAAATATTTGTAGTTTACCTAACCCACAGATATCTATTTAATAGGTTATATTCAATCGTCGCATTTTTCTTATTAAACTGGAATGATCAATTTTTAGTTGTTGAGCAGCTGAACGAATGCTGCTTGTACTTTTCAATGTACTAATTATAATTTCTTTCTCATATTGTTCAAGGGCTGATTTAAGACTAATTTCTTTTGATAGTAAATGGGGAAGCTGATCTGAAAACACATCATCGCTAATTAACGGCATTTCTAAATTCCAATTTTCTCTTATATTATCGGGAAGATCAGCAGGTCCAACCTGTGAAGTAAGCGTTGAGATAATTACATATTCAATTACATTTCTTAATTCTCTAACGTTACCTGGCCAATCGTATTCAATTAGCTTGTTCATAGTTTCAGGTAAAATTTGTTTTGTCAGTTTGTATTTGTTACAAAACTCATCTTTGAATTGTTCCACCAGTGGAGGGATATCATCTTTTCTGGACCTTAGCGGTGGTATCTTCAATTGAACCACATTAATTCTGTACCATAGGTCTAACCTGAACTTCTTTTCACGGATTAATCTTTCTAGATTTTGATTTGTTGAGCAAATTAATCTAAACGATAGATTGATAGGTTTAGTAGATCCGATACGAGTGATGCTTTTTTCTTGTAATACACGAAGTAACTTTACTTGAAATTGAATGGGCATTTCTCCAATTTCGTCTAGTAATATTGTTCCATTGTTTGCTTGTTCAAAAAATCCGGGTTTCCCTTCCTTTTTAGCGCCAGTAAAGGATCCACCTGTAAATCCAAACATCTCAGATTCAAAGAGTTCGTTTGGAATAGCAGAACAATTCACCTTTATAAAGGGTTGGTTGGATTTGGAGCTTAATTGATGTATTAAGTTAGCTAATACTTCTTTACCTGTTCCGGAATCGCCTGTAATCAAAATATTCGTTGGAAATTGAGATATTTGTTCGATTTTTTGATATAACATTTTCATCTGTGGGCTATTGTATATTATATAAAAGTCTGTTTGGTTATAGAGTGTATTTGAGGTGTTGTTATTAATATGATGAGAATCTAGAAGCTGTTTTTGTAAATGATAAAGATAGCTGATATCGCGGACGCTAGTAACGACCATTGAAACTTTTTGATTTTTATCAAGAATAGGGTTTGCTGTCACAACAAAATATTTCTGTTGTTTTATTTGTTGTATTATAGTTGTCTTTTTTTTTGTATCTAATGCTATTGTGGCGGCAGATTTGTCAAAGTATTGATTTAATACAAGGTCGGTGATATTTCTATTTATTACCTCTTTTTTTGATATCCCTGTCATTTCTTCGTATGCTTTGTTCACTTCAATTACTATACCTTCATCGTTGACCACAAACAAACCATCTGAAGAATACTGAACGATGGAATGGAGAATTTCGTTTAAAGATTGTAATTTAATTAACTCATCAGATTTTCTACTATCACCTACATTATATTCATCTATCAAAGCTTACCTCCTCTATATTTTTCGGTGGTGAAATAAAACACCGTTATGGTGGCGTTTCAACACCAGTATCCTTAATTATAAATAGAAAACTCTTGTTAAACAAGAAGATTAAAGTTGGCATGATAATTGCATTATATATAGTTGTAACCAAATATTTTTGAAAGGAGGATTAGGATGGTGAAGAATGTTTTAAGATTAGATCTACCTGGTCAAATCCATTTAGGAGCAAACAGTATAAATTCTCTAGGAAGTATGGTGTTACAGGCTGGTGGAACAAGAGTATTAGTTATTATGGATACATTTCTGACAAGACCTGAAATTAGCTTAGACACAAAAGTAAAGGAGATATTAATCTCGGATAAAATTGAAAGCGCTATCTTTAGTTCGTATTCCGGTGAACCTACAACTGAACATGTAAGTAATGCGCTTCTTGTACTAAGGGAATTCAATGGAGATTGTATTGTATCCATCGGTGGAGGAAGTGCAATTGATATTGGAAAAGCTGTTGCTTTATTTAGCTGTAACGAAAATCTTGATTGGATTGATATTGTAAAGAAACCTTACCTTAAGAGATTACCTTTATTAGCAATTCCTACTACCGCAGGAACAGGTTCTGAAGCTACAAAAATAATGGTTATAACCGATACTGATTTGAATATTAAAATGAATCCAGGTCATCCTCACCTCATACCGGATATAGCAATTCTTGATCCGGAACTTACTTTAAGTCTTCCTAAGAACTTTACAGCTTATACAGGTCTTGATGCCTTAAGTCATGCAATGGAAGCATTTGTATCTACTAATTCAACCATTATGACAGAACCATTTGCTCTAGAGGCAATTGAAAGAATTGGTAATTCATTGCCTGTTATTTATGAAAATGGCAATAACATTGAAGCTAGGCAAAATATGCTTCTTGGTAGTTGTTATGCAGGAATTGCTTTTTCTAATGCTTCAACAAATCTAGCGCATGCAGCTGGTCGGCCATTAGGTGCGCGTTTTCATATACCTCATGGATTAAGTGTCGCTCTCCTGATGCCATTTGTAGTTGAATATGGACTTGATTCAGCTAGTGATAAGTATGCAGATATTGCAATAGCGTTAGGAGCTGATCCGAGTTTGAGTAAGGAAGACTTAGCTGTAAAAACATTAGACATCCTTCATAACTATAATGACATATTCAATATATGGGAAGATGGCAAAAAGTATATAGATGTTGATGACTTAAGAAGGAATATTACATTGTTGGGGAAAGATGCGATATCTGGGAATGGAATTCTAACAAATATTAAAGTGCCAAAGCAAGAAGATGTTCATGATTTATTTTATAAATTAGCTGATAAACTATCAAGTTTATAAATCAATTTAGGAGGAGTTTGTATGAAAGTAAAAAATAGGGAAGTTAAAGCTACTAAATTAAAAATGACGCCTAGTGAAGCAATTGTAGAAACATTGTTAAAAGAAGGAATTACCCATATTTCTGGGATATTAGGTTCTGCATTTATGGATATGCTGGATCTTTTGCCAACTGCAGGTATTCGTTTTATCGGAGTAAGACATGAACAAAGCGCTGCACATATGGAGGATGGATATGCACGAGTATCGGGGAAAGTAGGAGTAGTTATTGGGCAAAATGGTCCAGGAATTACTAATATGGTTACATCTGTTGCTGCAGCAAATCAAGCGCATACTCCGATGGTCGTTATTTCGCCTTCTGCAGGCACTCCTACTGTTGGATGGGATGGATTTCAAGAATGTGACCAAGTCTCAATATTCAAGGCTATTACAAAAGAAACAGTTCGAGTCACACATCCGAGTAGAGTAGCAGATTGTTTAAGAACAGCATTTCGAATTGCTTATGCAGAGAGGGGACCTGTTTTATTTGATATTCCTAGGGATTACTTCTACGGTGAGGTTGAAGATTTTATATTAGAACCCCATCAATACCGTGTAGATTCTCGGGGTGCAGGATCTATCGAAAGTATTGAGCAGGCTGCTAAGATTTTAGCGGAAGCAGAGTATCCGGTTATCATATCAGGACGAGGAACAGTGGATTCAAATGGAATTGAGCAGGTTAAGATGATAGCGGAATATTTATCAGCTCCTGTTGCTGTATCATACATGCATAATGATGCGTTTCCGAATAATCATCCCCAATTTGTTGGACCAATTGGATATATGGGATCTAAAGCTGCAATGAATACTTTGAAAAAGGCTGATGTTGTATTGGCAATAGGAACACGTCTATCAGTGTTTGGGACGTTACCTTGCTACGATATAGATTATTTTCCTAAGGAAGCAAAGATTATACAGGTTGATATTAATCCAAGAAATATTGGAAGGACACATCCTGTCGAGGTTGGTATTATAGGGGATGCAAGAGAAGCGAGTAAAGCACTTTTTCAACAGATTAAAGAAGTAACTTCTCCAATAATAGACCAAAGTAAATTAGCTGATTTGAAAGCTGTTAAAGAAAAGTGGGATAAAGAATTGGTGGACCTAGCCATGGTTGAAGGGAATCCAATAAATCCACGTAGGGCACTATTAGAGTTAATAAATGTACTTCCTGAAGATACAATAGTAACAACTGATATTGGCAATGTTTCTTCAACAGCTAATGCCTATTTAAAATTTAATCAACCAAGAAAGCATATAGCAGCTTTAACATTCGGAAATACAGGGTTTGCTTATCCGACAGCTTTGGGTGCCAAACTAGCTCGTCCTGACTGTCCGGTAGTAGCTATTGTTGGTGATGGTGCATGGGGAATGAGTCTACATGAAGTGAGTACAGCAGTGGAAGAAGATATCCCTGTTGTTGCCTGTGTATTTAATAATGGTGCATGGTGTGCAGAAAAGAAGAATCAAGTTGATTTTTACAACAATCGATTTGTTGGGGCTGATATTCAAAACCCTGATTTTGCTGAAGTTGCTAAATCAATGGGAGCTGCAGGAGTAAGAGTAGATAGAGCTGAAGATATAGGTCCGAAATTATTGGAAGCAATTAAATCCAATAAACCTACTGTTCTGGATATTCAGGTTGATGGAACACAACTTGCTCCACCATTTAGAAAAGATGCATTAAAGATGCCTACTAGATTATTAGAGAAATATTCTCATCTAGATCATAAAAACTGGTAATTTTATATTCATCGCTGGGGTAGGGGAAGTTTCTCAAACCCCAGTTCCAGTCTTTTTTTTAACACGTTAAGAAAGCGCTTTCTTAATTTAATTCAATAAATCTATTATCTATTTTCAGTCAAATATAAATTTTGTATTGGAGGGAAATAAATGAATAATGTGAAAAGTTCACTTAAACGTGTTGTTGTCTCTAGTTTAATTGGTTCTACAATTGAGTGGTATGATTTCTTTCTATATGGTGTCGTAGCTGGTCTTGTATTTAATAAACTATACTTTCCATCAGATGATCCTTTTGTATCTACTATACTAGCATATGCAACATTTGCAGTTGGTTTTATAGCCAGACCATTAGGCGGGATTATTTTTGGGCATTTTGGAGACAAAGTTGGCCGTAAAAGTATGCTAATATTAACGCTAACAATAATGGGTGTGAGCACGGCTCTCATAGCAGTGATACCAACATATGATCAGATTGGTATTCTAGCACCTATCTCATTAGTTGTTCTTCGTATTATTCAAGGTATAGGTTTGGGCGGAGAATGGGGAGGGGCTGTATTAATGGCTTTTGAGCATGCTCCTAAAAAGAAGAGAGGATTATATGCCAGTATACCTCAAATTGGGTTGTCACTAGGGTTGTTGCTTTCTTCAGGTGTGGTTGCTATTCTCTCTTCAGTAATGTTAGATGGAGCATTCATGAGCTGGGGATGGAGAGTTGCATTTGGATTAAGCACCATACTAATTATTTTAGGATTTTGGATTCGATTAAATGTTTCAGAATCACCTGAATTTAAAGTCGTAAAGAATGAAAATGCGGAAACTAGCGTGCCATTTAAAGAAATGTGGAAAGGAAATGTTGGTAAAATTTTTGCGGGTATGGGTGCGCGTTATATCGATGGAGTATTCTTTAATATAATGGCAGTCTTTTCTCTTACTTACCTGACTACTTATATAGAAATTACTCGAACAGCTGCATTAATAGGTGTATCTATAGCAGCATTTGTAATGTGCTTCTTCATTCCTTTATTTGGGCATATTTCAGATAAAGTTGGAAGAACAAAGACATTTTTTTATGGAAGCATGATTACTGGTTTTTCCGCAATGCCGGCCTTTTGGTTAATGAGCAATAGTGACGGGAATTTATTAATAATATGGCCATCTATCTTAATACCATTTGGTATTCTGTATGCGAGTGTTTATGGACCTGAGGCAGCGTTATTTGCAGAACTTTTTGATGTGAAGGTTAGATACTCAGGTATGTCATTTGTTTATCAATTTTCAGGAATCTTTGCAAGTGGAATTACCCCAATGATTGCAGCTTCTTTAATGGAATTTAATAATGGATCGCCCCTACTAATGACTCTATATGTAGCTTTCGCAGGCGTTGTAAGTGCTATATCTGTTTATTGGATTCATAAAAATAACAAAAGGGTACCTACTTTTCCACAGATTAATGATAATGAACAAGAAAGTAAAAATTTAATATAAATTTATAGGAAATGGATTAAATAGAAGATAAAGATAGTAACTCACTATAAATCAATTGAATATTCAAATATCTATACTCTGAAAACAGATGGGGGATTAACCTTCTTCTGTTTTTATTTAGTTTATTGTAATGGCTCAAATTGATTTCTTTATATGGATGACGTTATGTAACTGCAACCATCCTAATTCGAGAAGGAATAAATCCAAAGATAGTGAGTGAATTGTTGAGCCATTCTAATATAGGGATTACATTGGGTATATCATAACTGATTTGGATATGCAGAGGGAAAGAACAAGTTTGTTGAAGGTATATTTAATTAAATCTTCTTTGATTAAAAATAGAATACCAATGAATAAATTGTAAAGATGAAAGGGAAGAGTCTTATAATTTGCTATTTTTATATATGTCTGTTATTCTAAAGAAGAATTATTTTTGTTCGGCGGTTTCAGATTGAGAAACGATTTTGATTTTCGTCTAAAGTATTTGAGCAGGGATAGTAACACATTGTGTGGAAACACACTAGGAGGCAACAATTATGGAACAAGGTAAAGTGAAATGGTTTAATGCAGATAAAGGTTTTGGATTTATTGAACGTGAAGACGGAGAAGACGTATTCGTACATTTCTCAGCGATCCAAAGCGATGGTTTCAAATCTTTAGACGAAGGTCAAAGTGTAACGTTTGAAGTAGAACAAGGACAACGTGGCCCACAAGCTACAAACGTTCAAAAAGCTTAATAATAGCTAATGATAGACCCTACATTTGTAGGGTCTATTTTTGTATGTAAGCAATTTGGTCAATAAAAATAAAACCCAGGATTATATTGTAACTTTTCGATGATGAATCGGAATATTATGGTAATATATTTGTAGTAAGATAGAAGGATTTAAATAAGAGGAATAGTAATAGATTCTGAAATAAAAGAAGTTTGAAGGAAAAGCATTTGGTGAAGAAACCATCGCAAAATACGCGAGCTCGTTCAAAGGGTTTTAAATTGCAAGAACCAAATGTCTTTCAACAGAAACTACCTTATAGAATATTGAAATGATCGTTGATGAACTCTTGAGGAATTCCGATTTAATCTATGGGGGAAACAGCCTAATTAATTGCAAATTTGCTAATTAGAGCTAAAAGAAAGATATCAAATAACAAATTTAGGGTAATTAAACACGGATACTGTTCAATGATCTTTTCTGTTTTGAAGAGAATAAGGTTGTTTAAGAGACCAATTGAATTAAGTAAAGTAGTTGAAGCTGCACGAAAATTAATTTATTCATATGTTTAATAGGACTGTGGATTAATTCCAAAAGGAGGTATTGAAATGTCTAATGAGTCAACATTTCAGAGAGAAGTAAAAGATTTTTGGTATCCAGAATACAACAAAAATGGATATCCTCATGTTCAACAAGGAATGATTTTAAATCCTGAGAGGAATGAGGAATTTTCCCCGTTTATTCTAATGGCTGAAGACTGGTTTAAGCGTGGAACCTTCTCCGACCATCCCCACAGAGGCTTTCAAACTATAACGTATGTTATTGATGGAAGGCTTGAACATATAGATAATGCAGGGGGGTATAGTATTTTAGATGCTGGTGATGCCCAATACATGAATGCCGGTTGGGCAGCTAGGCATGCGGAAGAGGCTTTTGACGATGATCTTATTCATACCTTACAGCTATGGCTGAATCTGCCGAAAAGTCTGAAGCATACAGAAACAAGTTATCAAAATATCTATGTCGAGGATGCTCCTGTTGTGAACTTTGAAGGGGGTTACATTCGAGTTTACTCAGGTGATATTGCAGAGGTAACAGGACCTATGAATAGTTTGGTTCCTATTACGATGACAGAAATTAGCCTCCGTGAAGGGGCTGAATACACACATGTTTTGCCTAAGAATCATAATTCATTCTTGTATATGTTGGCGGGGGAGATGGAGTTCGGAGAAAGTAAGACAAAGATAGCTAAAACAGGGGCGGCTACCCTATCCTTTAATGAGGAAGGCTCAGATTCTAACTCAAGTGAATTAAAAATAAAAGCACTATCCCGTTCCAAAGTATTGATTTATTCAGGCGTCCCTATCCGGGAAGAAATAGCATTTGGTGGACCATTTGTAATGAATACTCAGGAAGAAATCAGGGAGGCGTTCCGTGATTATCAACGCGGATTATTTGGACCACCTGCTGTAAAAAAGAAATAAAATATATTTTTAAACAAACACCAGATGGATAATAAACATCTGGTGTTTTGTATGGTTTGTAAACGTATATACGTATAGTATCGTGGCGTTGATCGAAGATGGATTAATGTCTTTTTGTGTTGTGGAAGTATAGGGGCAGCATTCCTGTAATGAATGAAATGAGCAAAAATCGCCGTGACCAGTATTAATTAAAAGGTATATCTACCTTCAAAAGTAAAACCATCTTTTATTATTGGTCCATATAATTTAAAAAAATCCATGCTTCTATTTCCCATGATTCTTATGAAGATGTGCCGGAGCAAGTAATCACTAGGGTGTTCAATACCATCATAGAAAGCGGGGAGATGCATCTGCTTGTTTTTGTGGAAAAGAAGGCGGCTACCACAGTAAAACAGATATTTGAAGTCAAAAATATCTGAGGCATTCCCCGCTTCGGTTTTGAAGGAGTATCCGAATGTCATTGCCATCGCCGAGAAGCTACGCTTGGAGGAACTTCCATGATTTAGTAGAATAGAAGAAAATAAGCCGGGTGGGGAATGTTCCCGACGGTCTCTTTTGGAGGGGAATGACATGGTTGGTATAAAAACGGTGAATCTTGACGGCGAAGCAATCTATATTTTTAATAGTGCGATTTATATATTGGAAACTCCATCCACAGTTTCATTGGAGCTCGACCTCATCGTGAGCGAGGTAGCCTTAAAGAAATATAGCAACCGCGAGAGCATCATCGCTGAAATCGAGCTGACCGATAACCGAGTAATCAGCTCATTCATGTACATAAAATCAATTCCTGGCCGTCTCCCGCAGTTGAACTTGAATTGTGGGGTCGATGGTCCCTATGAGTACCAGGGCCTTGTTCATATCAATGAGAACGAGACCAATTTTCCTGATATTGAGAAGGGGATTTCCCTTGCCGACATCAGGAAAGTCGAGATGCCTGATGAAAAAATCACCCTTAAGCTCACACTGCCAATTGACCAGGTCGAATGGCTTCGTGGGAAAAAAACAAAAGAACTCAACCAGATATTTAAAGCTATTCTCTATGACCAGATGAATTAAATATACCTTTTATACTAGAATTGGTATCTATATTTCTAATGGTGCTAGGAATAGCACTCTTACCGTTTCAAACAGTAAAATGATAGTTATGTCTTTCTAAGATAATTTAAAAATAAAAGGCATATTAAGGATTAAGCAAGGGTTCTAACACCCTATGATGATAGATGTATTCATGGAAGTTCAATCTTTTGATATAGGAAGAAAAATAAATCAATATTACCATATATTACTTGTTGAAATATAGATAAATACATAATAGAATAATAAAGCAGTCAACGAGAGGGTTTGATATTAATCAATTAGAAGCTTGAGGATTGAAGGTATGAGTCCATCATGGCTTACCATTTATAAACATGCGGGTGTGGCGGAATTGGCAGACGCACCAGACTTAGGATCTGGCGCCTTACGGCGTGGGGGTTCGACTCCCTTCACCCGCACTTATATGCGGAAGTAGTTCAGTGGTAGAACACCACCTTGCCAAGGTGGGGGTCGCGGGTTCGAATCCCGTCTTCCGCTCCAATGCCAATTGATATGCCGGGGTGGCGGAATTGGCAGACGCACAGGACTTAAAATCCTGCGGTAGGTGACTACCGTGCCGGTTCGAGACCGGCCCTCGGCACCAGTTACTTGCAAAAATGCGCCCGTAGCTCAATTGGATAGAGCGTTTGACTACGGATCAAAAGGTTAGGGGTTCGACTCCTCTCGGGCGCGCCATTTCTTTGCGGGAAGTAGCTCAGCTTGGTAGAGCACTTGGTTTGGGACCAAGGGGTCGCAGGTTCGAATCCTGTCTTCCCGACCATTTTAAAATTATGGGGCCTTAGCTCAGCTGGGAGAGCGCCTGCTTTGCACGCAGGAGGTCAGCGGTTCGATCCCGCTAGGCTCCACCATCACTTACTTAAAACCCAATAGGATTTTGATTTTGACGATGTAGCTCAGCTGGTTAGAGGAGATGGTTCATAACCGTCCAGTTGCAGATTCGAGTCTTACATGATCCACAACCTATATGGAGGAATACCCAAGTCTGGCTGAAGGGACCGGTCTTGAAAACCGGGAGGCGGGTTAAACCGCGCGGGGGTTCGAATCCCTCTTCCTCCGCCATATATTATCTAAGCAATATATATATCGTTGCGGGGTGTAGCAGTCTGGTAACTTGTAGGGTTCATAAGTCGCAGCTTCAAATATTATTCGCACAATAAAAATGGTCCGGTAGTTCAGTTGGTTAGAATGCCTGCCTGTCACGCAGGAGGTCGCGGGTTCGAGTCCCGTCCGGACCGCCATTTACATAATGAAGTTGGCTCAGTAGCTCAGTCGGTAGAGCAAAGGACTGAAAATCCTTGTGTCGGCGGTTCGATTCCGTCCTGAGCCACCATTATAAATTAAAATTTTAATGATAAAATTATTTAAGTGTTATGCCGGTGTAGCTCAATTGGTAGAGCAACTGACTTGTAATCAGTAGGTTGGGGGTTCAAGTCCTCTTGCCGGCACTCTAATAATCGGAGGGGTAGCGAAGTGGCTAAACGCGGCGGACTGTAAATCCGCTCCTTCGGGTTCGGCAGTTCGAATCTGCCCCCCTCCACCATTCATTATAGGGGCATAGTGGTTATGCATCGGATTTTAGTTCCGACATTCGTGGATTTGATTTTTATCAGCCATACCATACATGCGGGTGTAGTTTAGTGGTAAAACCTCAGCCTTCCAAGCTGATGATGAGGGTTCGATTCCCTTCACCCGCTCCAAAAAATATTATTATTCCGCAGTAGCTCAGTGGTAGAGCACTCGGCTGTTAACCGAGCGGTCGTAGGTTCGAATCCTACCTGCGGAGCCATTTGGCCTCTTGGTCAAGCGGTTAAGACACCGCCCTTTCACGGCGGTAACACGGGTTCGAATCCCGTAGGGGTCATAAAACCATGTACAAATGTACATGGTTTTTTTCTATTCGCCACAATCTTCTCATATCTGTTGACCTTCAAACTTTTATCTTTGGTGGGACCTACGGATTATTATCAGATTTTAATGGTAAAAGTTGAGAGGAAATTCCTTTTGAGTAAAACGTAATAGATAGAAATACACAGGAAAAACCGTGGGCGATGCCGATAGTACACCTCCCTATCCCGATGAATCCATCAGGGATTGGATTACCTACCCATATGATAACGAGAAATATTCCCAACAATCCCTGTCAAAGGTGATTATAGAAGGAGATTCACACGTAGAAGTCAGATTCGATGAGGACTCGGATTGATGAATATTTTGGATTTAACGGAATTAATGGAGACAGCTGAATTCATAGGAAACACAGTGCTTGTACTTGTACAGTGTTTATCCGATGTATAAAAATACAGGTGAAATGAGTTCCTACTAAAAAATAGGGGAAAGGCTCAACCCCCTTGAGACACTTGTGGTTAAGCCTTCTCGAAAAGTATGATACCGACTGGGTTCGAACCAGCGAACCCACCCTGTCAATTTACTATTCGGAATCTTATACACAATCTATGCAGAAATAGAGTCCAGGTAGTCCATTAATTCAGAGTGCCAGTGGTTAATTATACAAGCTGAATCTTTTAATTCCATTATTTCTAGAAATTCTGTGCAATTTTTGTGCAATCTGTATATTAATGAATATGGGTGCGAGGTAGGGTTACCTGTAGCAGTTTTCACACCTTAAGTAAATATTTAGTTATAAAGATCATCTCTTGATTTGAGGTGATTTTTGGTTAAATCGCTATAAGTTTTCAAGGGGAGAAATATACAAGATCTTTTTCAACTCCTTTTCGATTCCCAAATACTTTTTTAAGATTTCATTCTCGTGTTTCAGGTGCATCATTTGTCGTTCTTTTCTTTCTTCAGTACTGTGAGAGTCAGGGTCATGGCCATATGTGTATATTTTACCAATCGGTTGGTCAAATCTGTGAATCTTAATATCTCGATACTATTTCATCCACGTTTTAATTTGAGAGACATTTTGATCCCGTACTTCTCCATAATTTCTCTATTCGTGAATTGACGACTCATCTTATCCTTTACGACAGCCCATTTGACTTTATTTGAATATACGTTTTGCCCATGCAAAAACACCTCCGAATCAACACTTTTATTTCGAAGGTGTTTTATATTGTCTCAATTATTTAAGTTAGCCCATTCTGCTACTGGCTTTCTTTTTGCTCCTCTAATATATCATCTACATTTTTTTGTTCTTCCGAATCTTTATAAGCCTTTGCAAAATCTGGAGAAACAGTAACAAGATAATTGAATTCACTTTGGTAGCCAGGGACATAAGCGGAAAAATCATGTTCTGGATTGCCATTTACATATCCATTAATAGATATGCCCATAGGTGATTCATCTGTTCCGGTATAATCAAAACTCTTTATACCTTCAAAATTATAGCGAAAATAAAGTTCAATTCTAGGTTTTTGCTTTTCCCAAAATTCCTTTTCAGCCATTTCCGCTGCTTGTGCTTTTTCCTCTTTTTGTTTTGCCATATATATCCCGCCCCCGATACCTGCCAATAAAATAACTGAAATCAATATGGTAACAATCCAACTTTTATTCATGCTAAATTTTCCCTTTTTTTATATATTTTATGGTTTAATACTATTATAAAGTGGAAAATTATTCAAGTCAGAGAAGGAGCTGTAAAAGGTGAAGGGGATTGGACTTTCAAAAGACGTTAGTGATTTGGAGTATTTCAACTTCTCTGTTATCAGTTATAACAATGATCTTAAAATAGAAGGAGAAGTTTTTGGAGATCAAGAGAAAAAATCAAAATGGATGATTATAGATAAGCAGGACGATCAAGATGGCAATGGTGCAGAAGCAATCGCCCTTGCTCCAGTGGATATGGAAGGGAAAGTAGATACCTCTAATATTGTAATTGCCTATAGAGGTACAGAAGCAAAGCCCAAAATAGACCCAGGCGACTTAGAAGCAGACATTAATCAAGTCGTTCGTAAAATGGGGCATAATGTTAGGTATGTCCCAACTACATTGACTACATTTACCAGAATCACTACAGAACAAACACAGTTTAAATCAGCCATTGATTTTGCGAATAGGGTTTCCAGTAAACATAAATCAGCAACCATTACTCATACTGGACATAGCTTAGGAGGCGGACAAGCACAATATGTGGGTGCTGAAAGAGGGGAAAAAGCTGTTACATATGCCGCTCCAAACGTTTACGGATTACTAAGTGATGAAGCCAAAGCAAAAGTCGATTCAGGTAAGACGAGGGAGTATATAAGAGATTACATTCACGGGAATGACATTATCGGAATGTATAGGGGAGGAGATCCGCTGATCGGAAAGGAATACTTTGTTGCTTCAAATGTAGAACATATATCCATACGTGATAATCCAATAGCTGGTCATTTTACAGATACATACACTGGAAAATTCAACAAGGATGGAAACATTGAATTTAGAATGAAACCTGATGAAGTGATAGCCAGCGTGCGAGCATTTAGGCCGCAATTGAATTTAATAAGGGACTGGAGAAAACGGGTAGAGCAGTATATCGAAGATGATGCAGCTGCTCTTAGGTCAATCTATCAAAATATGCTATCCAATGTTAATGGATCAGGCAAGTATCCGCTTCTTACTGAAAATGATGTACGAGAATATTTCAGAGAAAAAGCTGTTACGATTAAAGGTTCAGACTATTACTTTATTGACGTAGACTTAGCGATGGATTTCTGCCATAAGTTGAAGAAATTTGAACAACAGATGGAAATGTTTCTTGATGATTTAATCAAAGCTGCAGAAACAACAGGGACTATTGATAGGGATATATCTTTCTGGTTTAAGGGGATGTAGCAGTGTTTGACAATGAATTAGATGCAATAAACAAGCAGATTGATAAGTGGGAGTCTAAGATTGCAGAAGGAATAGAAGACGTAGCAGAAGGGTTCATGGATTCATTGTATGCTATGAAAGAAAATGTTGAAAGAAAAATCCAGAAACACGACATGGAAAAAGAACTGGAACGAAAATTCGAACACCATATTGATACAATCAGCCGGAGTTTGAGAAACGATGGAGATAAATTCTGGCATTTGTTTTCTAAGGAAAATAACAGATTAAAAGAAAAGATAGAAGAGGAGTATGAAGCGGCTTCATCAAAGAGAGTGGAAGAAAACTTTGAAGATACCAATAATAAAATGCGGATTATAGAGCAGGACTTTTCCAGAGTCGTTTTGACCTGTTCAAAGAGAAGTTTTTTCTAATTCTTAGGTATAAGATGGCACATATATTGCGGATTTCCCTTTCGCTTCGAATCTTCATTGCGCTAGAAAGGAATATTTAAGCGGTATTGCAAGGAGCGCATTTCATTGGAGCGCCGTCAGAAATACGATTGACGGAAGAACAGTCTACTTTAATTCATCTAAACTTTTCATTTAGTTATTTCCATAAAGGTAGTGAATATAGTTGGGTATTAATTGCCATTTATGAAGGTCGAGGAGGAGAGGGGATTTAATGAGCAGAACGGTAATATTCATGATGGGACTAATGGTTGTTTTAGGTGGGTGTAGCCAGGAAAAGAGTAAAAGTGATAAATCGAGTATTCTATGGAGGAAACCGTAAAAGAAGAACCAGATGAAACCACCAACGAAGTAGTATGGAACCACGCAATCTTCTGAGAAAATATCAGCGCCTAATCAAACTGGCAAAGATTCCTTATATGCCATTCCACAATCTACGGCATACTCATGCAAAGGTTCTTATGAGAATGGGAGAGAATCCAAAAGTGGTTAGTGAGCGGCTTGGATATGCTAGAGTGTGGATGACAAACGATATCTATTCCCATACTAATGAGGAAATGCAGAGACGAACAGCGGATCGGTTTAGTGAACATTTTGGATTTAACGGAAATAATGGAGACAGCTGAATCCCTTGGAAAGACTGGGCTAGTGCAGTGTCGTGTGCTGCTTCTTTGCAACATTTGTGGGTTCTTACTGAATAATTGAAAGAAGGCTCAAACCCTTGATACACATGAGCTTAAGCCTTCTCGAAAAGTATCATCCCCACTGGGTTCGGACCAGCGACCCCCATCCTGTCAATTTACTATTCCAAATTTCTTATCTCCATTTTACATCTTCCCACATTTTTTGATTATATATCTGTTCCTATATAAATAAATAGGACGTAATAAAGTTTTCCTCATTTTTTATTTTTTCTTATAGTCTATTAAATACCATGTAACAAATAAGTGATTATTAACTCAAGCATTCTTCGAAGTGCTTTTTATATTACTTTTCCATTTTTATTGCAGGAAATATAGATTGTGTTTGTCGAATTAATTATTTGGGAGAGTAGGAATGGTGCTTAAGAAATTGGTGTTTCGTTTAAAATGTCAGAAGTTAGATCGACTGCTCTATTACTTGGGAGAAATAAACTCTACAAAGAAAGAGAATATGTTAAATCTGATTAATTCAGAACATTTTGACTTTAGAAATGGGGGATACAGTGATGAACGTACCATTAATACTTACGCAATTCTTAGACAGGGCCGTAAGCTTGTATGGGGAAAAGCAGGCTATCATATGTGAAGATAGGGTATTTACATATCATGAACTAAATGAAAGAGTTAATCGGTTATCTCACGGTTTAAAGAATTTAGGGGTTCAAAAAGGGGATCGTGTTGCTTACTTAGCTCCAAACTCTGTAGAAATGTTAGAGGGCTTTTATGGGATTTTCCAATTGGGTGGTGTGATGGTACCACTAAATAGTCGATTAAAGCCAGATGATTATCAATTTATTTTAAACCATAGTGAATCGAAAATTTTATTCGTTGATCAAGACCTTTACCATTTAATTTTGCCAATTAAAGATAAGCTCAAGACGATTGAAAAAATTATAGTTCATTATAAAGATACCAAGACAGAAGAGGTAGGATATGATGTTTGGTTGGAGGAGCAAAGTAACGAGGTATTTGAGAGATTTCCGTTAGAAGAAGATGATGTATCCAGCCTTCTTTATACAAGTGGAACAACCGGGAATCCAAAGGGAGTCATGCTGACTCATCGAAATAACTATATTCATGCGTTAAGTACTATGCATCACCTTCGCATAACGGATGAAGATGTTTTACTTCATGTTTTACCGATGTTTCATGTAAATGGATGGGGTTCTCCTTTTTATTATACGGCTAACGGTGCTACTCAGGTCTGCTCTCGAAAAACGACACCTGAGATGATTTTTTCTGCCCTCGAAAAACATAAAGTAAACGTTATGCATATGGCCCCAACCGTGTTAAATGCACTCCTGCAATATTACGATCAGAATAGTTTAAATAATGAACAAGCAGTTCGAGTTGTCATTGCTGGTTCGGCACCTCCACCAGCCTTTGTTAGACGAGTGGAAAAAGGGCTGGGCTGGGATTTCATACAAGTATATGGAATGACTGAATCTTCACCTTTAAGCTTGATTTCAGTTGTTCGTTCTGAATTAAAGGAGTTACCTACTGAAGAGCAATACCGAATTAAATCAAAAGCTGGAATTTCGATGGTTGGCTGTGAAGTCAAAGTTGTGACTGAGTACGGTGAAGAAGTGGAGCATAACGGTAAAGAGATTGGGGAAATCATTACAAGAAGTAATGGGGTCATGTTAGGGTACTGGAAGAATGATGAGGCTACGATGGAGGCAATCAAAAACGGATGGCTTCATACGGGAGATATGGCTACTGTGGATGAATATGGACATATTGATATTATCGATAGGAAGAAAGACGTTATCATAAGCGGTGGTGAAAATATCTCTTCCATCGAGGTTGAGGGCGTGCTATATGACCACCCTGATGTATTAGAAGCAGCAGTGATCGCTGTTCCTCATGAAAAATGGGGAGAAACTCCTCATGCCTTTATTGTTCAAAGAGAGGGAAGAAATGTGACTGAAGAAGAATTAATTGCATTTACAAGAGAGAGGTTAGCTCATTTTAAAGCGATAACAGGAGCAACCTTTGTAAGCGAACTTCCAAAAACAGCCTCTGGAAAAATTCAAAAGGTAGTCCTTCGGAATGATTACTGGGAGGCAGCCGGAAAAGGTGGGAAATTCGTTAATTAATAGAGCATCACCTAAAGATTATTTTGGTAGGATTAGATTAGGAAAAATAAGTATAATCAATATATTTAAGACTCGCTATCTGATTAGCGAGTTTTAAATTTTTAATTTTGCTCTTTCTTAGAGTCTATAAAATGGTACTACATGTTTCGTTTTCATTTTTAACTATCCAATTCAAACCTAAATACTTTAATAAATTAAATAATTTGACAATTTTGTGAAATCTGAGTTAGAATCAAAAACATAAATAAATGAAGAGTGAAAGGGGTGAAGAAAACGGAATTAAAAGATCGTATTCTCGATACATCAGTTAAGCTGTTTGAAAAGCATGGCTTTCATGGTGTTTCAGTAAATGACATTGTTGAGGCCAGTGACACTTCTAAGGGTGGATTTTACCACCATTTTCAATCAAAGGATGAACTTCTTTTTTCTATACACGACACATTTATCTCCTATGTCTTAAGCAAAGCTAAAGAGGCAATTCACCATTATCACACTCCACCAGAGAAACTCCAACAGATTATTTACTCGTTTACGAAAGTATTTGATCTCTACCAATCACACATATCCGTCTTTTATCAGGAAAGTAAATATTTAAGACCGGAACTGGATTCAACTATTAAACGAAAACGGGATGAATTTAGGCTTTTGATTTACGAAGTCATCAAAGAAGGTCAGGAATCCGGTGATTTTCGAAAAGAAATCCCTTTTGAAATTAGTGGTCTGGCCATATTGGGCATTGTGAATTGGACCTCTAAGTGGTATCAGCGAAACGGACCGATGTCGATGGATCAAATTTCTGTGTATTTTACGGATTTTGTTATGCATGCCTTGTTAACGGAGGAAGCAAAAAGGAAATACGCACATTTTTTTACAGATTAATTAAAACGCTTACATTTCCAAAACAGACCAACCAGTCGGTCTCTTTTATCACTATGCTAGGAGGATGAAAATGAACTTTGAGCTAAGTACCGAGCAAAAGATGGTCCGTAATATGGCGAGGGAATTTGCGGAAAAAGAAATTAAACCAATTGCGATTGAATTAGACCGGGATTCAAGATTCCCTGAAGAAGTGTTTAAGAAAATGGGTGAACTGGGTTTGCTCGGAATTCCTTTTCCTGAGGAATACGGTGGGTCCGGCGGAGATACGATTTCTTACGCACTTGCAGTAGAGGAAATCGGAAGAGCCTGCGGGGGAACTGGTTTAAGCTATGCAGCTGCCGTATCACTTGGATCGAGTCCGATTTATTATTTTGGAACCGAGGAACAAAAGCAACAGTTCTTAACACCATTAGCAAGTGGTCAGGCCTTAGCATCATTTGGATTAACGGAGCCTAATGCCGGATCAGATGCCGGAGGGACGAGAACGAAAGCAGTACTTGAGGGCGATGAGTACGTTATTACAGGAGAAAAATGTTGGATTACAAATGCCGGATTTGCAGAAACGATTACGGTCACTGCGGTATCTGGTAAGACCAATTCCGGGAAAAATATTATTTCCGCCTTTCTTGTACCAACTAATACGCCAGGGCTAAAGATTACTAGCAATTACGACAAAATGGGTGTTCGAGCTTCGAATACATCAGAAATAATCCTCGATCATGTTCGGGTACCTAAGGAGAATGTCCTTGGAGATCTCGAGGGAGGATTTAAACAATTCTTATATACACTAGACGGCGGCCGGATTTCAATTGCGGCTTTGGCGGTCGGGATTGCACAGGCAGCCTTTGATAAAGCATTGGCCTATAGCAAGGAACGCATTCAATTTGGAAAGTCCATCTCTAAGTTTCAGGCAATTCAATTTAAACTGGCAGACATGGCAATGGAAATTGAACTGGCAAGAAATATGGTACTGAAGGCTGCCTGGCTTAAAGATCAAAAGAAAAATTTCACAAAGGAATCCGCCTATGCCAAGCTATTTGCCTCCGAAATGGGATTCCGTACATGCAATCAGGCCATTCAAATTCATGGAGGATATGGATATATGCGTGAATATGAAGTGGAAAGATACTTACGTGATATGAAGTTATTGGAGATTGGCGAGGGTACCTCTGAAATCCAGCGACTTGTTATTTCCCGCCAATTAGGTTGCTAGCCTTATATTTTTAAAGTGATAAGGAGGATTGAGATGGCGGATTTAGTTCAAAAAACAGTTGGTGTGCTTTTGGATGAAATAGCCCAAGCAAATGCGGAGCGGGAAGCGGTTGTCTATTCAGATCGAGGTCTTCGTTACACATATAAACAGTTTAATGATATGTGCAAGGAGGCAGCCCGAGCGTTTATGTCGCTTGGAATGGAAAAGGGAGATCATCTTGCCATATGGGCGACTAATACTCCTGAATGGCTGATTACCCAATATGCGACAGGGAAAATGGGAGCGGTGCTCGTTACGGTAAATACGAGTTACAGAGCCATGGAATTAGAATACCTTCTGCAGCAATCTGATTCAAAAACACTGATTTTAATGGAAAATGTAAAGGATTATTCCTATATTGAAACACTCTATGAAGTCATACCGGAATTAAGAGATGCACCTCCTGGAGAGCTCGTATCAGAGAAGCTGCCTTATTTAAAAAATGTCATCGTGTTGGGTGAGAATCGATATCCTGGTACGTACAGTTGGGATGATGTAATGAAAATGAACTCCCACACATCAGAGCAGGAATTGACGGACAGGATGAATTCCTTACATGACGAGGATGTCATCAATATGCAGTATACGTCTGGGACGACTGGATTTCCAAAGGGAGTCATGCTGACTCATCGCAATATCGTCAATAACGCGATCAATATTGCTGAAGGAATGAAGCTAACAAATGAAGATCGAATGTGTATTCCAGTTCCTTTTTTTCATTGTTTTGGATGTGTATTAGGCACATTAACAGCTGTTTCTGTTGGTGCAACTATGATTCCATTACAGGAGTTTAATCCGAAGAGCGTTTTACAGGTTGTCGAAAAAGAAAAATGTACCGCTCTTCACGGTGTTCCAACGATGTTTATTGCTGAAATGAACCTGGATGATTTTGCAGACTATGATTTATCCACGCTCCGTACCGGCATAATGGCTGGTTCTACATGTCCCATAGAGGTCATGAAAGGTGTAGTGGAAAAAATGGGTGCTGCTGAAATTACCATTGTATTTGGACAGACCGAATCTTCACCAGGTATCACCCAAACAAGAACTGACGATCCGCTTGAATTAAGAGTCAGCTCCATCGGCAGAGCAATGGCTAATATTGAGGTAAAAATCGTTGAACCTGGAACAGAGCGGGAGGTACCGCGCGGTCAGCATGGAGAGTTAATCACGCGGGGTTACCATGTGATGAAGGGATATTATAAAAATCCAGATTCGACTGCAGCCGCGATTTCCGAAGATGGATGGCTTCATACTGGTGATTTGGCTGTCATGGATGAAGATGGCTATTGTGCCATTACTGGCAGGCTCAAAGACATGATTATCCGTGGTGGCGAAAATATTTATCCGAGAGAAATAGAAGAGTTTTTGTACCAACATCCTGCTGTGCTTGATGTGCAGGTCATTGGCGTACCGGATGCCAAGTATGGCGAAGAAGTCATGGCTTGGATCATTCCAAAAGAAGGCTCAACCATTACGGCTGATGATATCCGAAATTATTGCCAAGGGAAAATCTCAAAGCATAAAATCCCGCTTTATATCGAATTTATCGATGAATATCCGATGACGGCTTCTGGAAAGATTCAAAAATATAAGCTTCGTGAACAGTCCATGCAGATTTTGGGAACGTAAGGAGGAACTGTATTGTTTAAGAGAATATTAATTGCCAATCGAGGGGAAATTGCTTCAAGAATCATCCGAACATGTAAACGCCTCCATATTGAAACAGTAGCTGTCTATTCAGAGGCAGACAAAGATGCGCGATTCGTTGAAGAAGCGGATTTTGCCTATTTATTAGGTGGTCCAAGAGTAAATGAAAGCTACTTGAATACAACGAAAATCTTAGAGATTGCCAAGGAGCATGGAGTGGAAGCGATCCATCCTGGCTATGGTTTCTTGAGTGAAAACAGTGAGTTTGCGAGGGCATGCATAAGAGAAAATATTGTTTTTATTGGTCCCTCGCCGGATGTCATTGAACTAATGGGACAGAAGACAAAAGCAAGAAGCGCCATGGAGAAGTCAGGTGTACCGGTTGTACCGGGGATATCTTACCCGCTTGCTGATGTGGAAGACGCAGTGAGGGTAGCGGAGAAACTCGGATATCCGGTGATGCTGAAAGCTTCTGCTGGCGGCGGCGGGATTGGTATGCAGCCAGTTTCCAATGAACAAGAGCTCAGGAAAGCTTATGAAGGCAATCAAAACCGGGCCAAAAGCTTTTTTGGTAATGGGGATATGTTCCTTGAAAAAGTCATTGTTAACCCGCGGCATATTGAAATTCAAGTTCTGGCAGACAAACACGGAAATTCTGTATATCTTTGGGAACGCGAATGTTCCATTCAACGCCGTAATCAAAAAGTAGTAGAAGAAGCACCATCTTCATTTGTAGATGAGAGTTTACGGAAACGAATGGGAGAAACAGCGTTAAAGGCTATAGGCGATCTAGGATACTACAATGCTGGTACATTCGAATTTTTAATGGATGAAGAAAAGAATTTTTATTTCCTCGAAATGAACACGCGCCTTCAAGTTGAACATCCGGTAACAGAGGAAATTACAGGTGTTGATATGGTTGAAGAACAAATAAGGATTGCCTATGGGGATCGTTTGCGATTTACCCAAGAGGATATTCGTTTAGAGGGTCATGCGATTGAAGTGAGAGTTTATGCCGAAGATCCCAATACTTTTTTGCCATCTCCCGGTCAAATAACCCATTTAAAATTGCCGGATGGTCCAGGGGTACGTAACGAGGTCGCCATCAGAGGTAATTCATTGGTTACACCATTTTATGATCCGATGATTGCAAAACTGATTGTCTCGGCACCAAGCAGGGAAGCAGCTATAAGCGGTATGACAAAGGCACTTCAAAACTATGAGATAGAAGGAATTAAAACCAATCTATCCATGCTTTTAACGGTCATTAATCATGATGCCTTTAAAACTGGTGACACAACAACTGGGTTTATTGAGACAAATCTCAAAAAAATGAAAAACAGATAGGAGAGATACTAATGGCTGAAGAAATTAAAGCAAGTATGGCGGGAAGCGTTTGGAAGGTACAAGTGCAAGAGGGGGATACCGTTGAAGGCGGCCAGGATATTGTCATCCTGGAATCTATGAAAATGGAAATTCCAATAGCAGCTGAAGGTGATGGCCTCGTAACTGAAGTTGTTGTAAGTGAAGGTGATTTTGTCAATGAAGGAGATATTTTGGCCCGAATTGAATAACAGGGGGTAAATGGTTTGGAGATTCCTAAATATGTACAGATTAAGGAAGTTGGCCCAAGGGATGGTTTGCAGAATGAAAAGAGTATAGTTCCGACTGAACAAAAAATAGAATGGATTGACCTGTTGAGTGAAACGGGTCTTTCTTATATTGAAATTACTTCTTTTGTTCCTCCTAAATGGATTCCACAGCTGGCTGATGCTCTGGAGGTATCGAGGGAAATTAACCGCAAGAACAAGATCACCTATGCTGCACTTGTCCCTAATCGCAAGGGATTGGAAAATGCACTGTTAGCTAATATTGACGAAGTCTCCATTTTTATGTCAGCAAGTGAAACACATAATCAAAAAAATATTAATAAATCGATAACAGAAACATACCCAATCCTCCGGGAAGTAGCAGAGGATGCATCAAAGGAAGGCAAGTCAACGCGTGCGTACGTATCAACTGTGTTCGGCTGCCCGTACGAAGGCAAAGTTAAGATCGATACGGTCTTACATATATGCGATAGGCTTTTTGAAATGGGGGTAGATGAGGTATCTCTTGGGGATACGATTGGCATTGCCCATCCGAAGCAGGTGGAATTTATGTTAAATGAAGTATCAAAACGGTTTAATAAAGAGCGCATTGCTCTGCACTTTCACGACACACGCGGAATGGCGCTGGCCAATATATTAGTAGCTTTAAAGAAAGGCTTCACTATTTTTGATTCTTCAATTGGTGGCTTGGGCGGTTGTCCGTACGCTTCTGGAGCATCAGGAAACGTAGCCACAGATGATTTAGTCTATATGCTAGAAAGAATGGGAATCCGTACCGGCATTGATGAAAAAATGTTAGGGAGAGCAGCAGACTATATACAGAAACAGATGGGGGTTCCTTTATCCAGTAAACAAATGGCTATCCAGGAAAAAAGGGAAGGGAGAAGGGTCAATTGATAATTGAACAAACAGTACGGGATGATGGGATTGGAATTATTGTATTAAATCAACCTCATAAATCCAATGCCTTGTCTGTCGAATTGCTAAAAGAATTACAGGAAACACTTCAGTTATTTAAAGTAAACCCCTCTATTCGCTGCATCATAATTACCGGAAGCGGTGAGAAAGCCTTCTGTGCGGGAGCTGATTTGAAGGAACGATTGCATATGAATCAAAAACAGGTAGGGGAAGCAGTTCGATTAATCAAAGAAACCATCTCTATAATTGAGAAAATGCCTCAGCCAACAATCGCTTCTATTAATGGAGCGGCATTTGGCGGAGGCCTTGAGCTTGCCTTGGCTTGTGATATCAGAGTAGCCAGTTATCATGCCAGGATGGGGCTTACAGAAACCTCACTGGGAATTATACCGGGTGCCGGCGGAACACAAAGACTGCCGAGGTTAATTGGAATCAGTAAAGCGAAGGAATTGATTTATACAGCTCGCAGAATAGATGCCGGTGAAGCCTTGCAAATCGGATTAATTAATCAAATCGCCGAGTTGGAAGATTTGGAGACTGTATCTTTTACAATAGCACGACAAATTGCCTCCAATGCCCCGATTGCTGTGATGGAAGCCAAAAAAGCGATAGACCGCGGCATAGAAACAGATTTAGTACATGGCTTGCAAATAGAAGAATGGAGCTATCAAGTTACCATTCCAACGAAGGATCGTATGGAGGGATTGAAGGCATTCAGTGAAAAAAGAAAACCTGTATATACCGGGGAATAAACGATAGTAGAAAGGTGGATGAGGATGAATACCTATCAAAATGAACTTCTGGAAAAAGCAGAGAACATAAAAAAAGGCGGAGCCGAGAAATATCACCAAAAAAATAAAGAAGCAGGTAAATTATTCGCGAGGGAGCGTCTTGAGCTATTGTTTGATGATGGCGTATTGGCTGAGGATGGCATGTTTGCTAATCATTCTGCTGACGGGTTACCTGCTGATGGGGTGGTGACCGGATTAGGAAAAATAAACGGTCAAACGGTTGCTGTTATGGCAAATGATTCTACCATTAAAGCAGGTTCTTGGGGAGCTAGAACGGTTGAAAAAATTATCCGTATTCAGGAAACAGCGGAAAAGCTTCAAATTCCTCTGCTTTATTTAGTGGATTCGGCCGGAGCTAGAATAACGGATCAAGTAGAAATGTTCCCAGGGCGCCGGGGTGCCGGAAGAATTTTTTATAATCAGGTGAAATTGTCAGGGAAAATCCCGCAAATTTGCTTATTATTCGGTCCTTCCGCAGCAGGCGGTGCTTATATTCCTGCATTTTGCGATATCGTTGTAATGGTGGAAGGGAATGCATCCATGTATCTTGGTTCTCCTAGGATGGCAGAGATGGTGATTGGGGAGAAAGTCACATTGGAACAAATGGGCGGAGCAAAAATGCATTGTTCCGTATCGGGGTGCGGAGATGTCCTTGTAAGCAGTGAACAAGAGGCAATCGAATATGCCCGGAAATATCTATCCTACTTCCCAGCTAATTTTGCTGAAAAAACAAAAAGCACCGAAGAAAAACTACCTCAAGTATCAGACAAAACAATCGCAGATTTGATCCCTCAAAATCAAAATGCACCCTTTAATATGTATGACCTCATTAATCAATTAATAGACGAGGATTCTTTTTGTGAAATCAAGAAATTATTTGCTCCTGAATTAATAACTGGCCTTGCCCGAATGGGAGGAAAACCAGTTGGGATAATCGCTAATCAACCGCGCGTGAAAGGCGGGGTTCTCTTTCATGATTCAGCTGATAAAGCAGCCAAATTCATTAATCTTTGTGATGCCTTCCATATTCCCTTGCTCTTTTTGGCCGATATTCCGGGTTTTATGATTGGTACCAAAGTGGAACAAGCGGGAATCATCAGGCATGGTGCAAAAATGATCGCGGCTATGAGTGAAGCGACCGTTCCAAAAATTTCAGTGATCGTCCGAAAAGCCTATGGAGCAGGTCTTTATGCGATGGCCGGTCCAGCCTTTGAACCGGATTGTTGTCTCGCATTGCCGACTGCCTCAATCGCAGTCATGGGTCCGGAAGCGGCA
This sequence comes from Bacillus sp. z26, assembly GCF_058313635.1. Classification (NCBI taxonomy): domain Bacteria; kingdom Bacillati; phylum Bacillota; class Bacilli; order Caryophanales; family Bacillaceae; genus Bacillus; species Bacillus sp. z26. The sequence continues at coordinate 245,766 of NZ_JBZFQM010000004.1, read as the reverse complement.
GTGAATGCGGTATATGCCAATAAAATTGCCGCCTTGCCGGAAGAAGAACGCCAAAATTTCATTATGGAAAAAAGAGAAGAGTACAAGGAAGATATTAATATTTATCGCCTCGCCTCAGAAATGATCATTGATGATATTGTTGAGCCGAACAATTTGAGAAGTGAATTAGTCACCAGGTTTGGTTTATATGAAAGTAAATATCAGGTCTTTTCATGCCGAAAACATCCGGTTTACCCGGTATGAGAAAACGGAGGGTTCTTTCATGAGCCAAGTAGCCTGGATACCTGATAATGAAACGATTTCTAACATTCGTCTTTATAAGTGGATACGGGAACTGGGGTTTGAAGACTATGATCAATTTTACGCTAAATCTATTCAAGATCCAGAATGGTATTGGGGATCCGTAGAAAAAGAACTGGGATTTGCTTGGAAAACTCCATATAAAAAAGTAATGGATTTATCAAATGGGATTGAATTCCCGGATTGGTATGTTGGCGGAACTTGTAATGTTGTGGATTCTTGTATAGAGAAATGGATATATTCGAAGCATAATGCGATTGAATATGAAAATGAAACAGGGCAAATAAGGAAAATTTCTTTTCCGCAACTATATGATTGGGTGAGCCGCGTAGCTGGAGGTTTATTGGACCAGGGGATTGTTCGCGGAGACAGAATAACCATTTATATGCCCATGATCCCTGAGACTATTGTCGCTATCCTCGCTGCTGCAAAAATCGGTGCGATTGTATCTCCTATATTTTCCGGTTTTGCAGAGGATGCACTGAAAACGCGAGTAAACGCAGCTGGGTCCAAAATGATTATAACGGCAGAATCCTACACTCGCCGTGGTAAAAAGGTCGATATGCTTAAGACAGTTACAAATGTTTTGGGTGAATTGGATTCTTTGAAGAAGGTCATTGTCGTTAGTGAGAATAGAACTCATGAGCCATTTGTATCCTGGAGTCAGCTTGAAGCTGCCGAACCACTCCATGTATCTTTCGAAATGAAAAGTGATGATCCATTGATGTTAATTTACACATCAGGAACGACTGGAAAGCCTAAAGGAACTGTCCATACACATACTGGCTTTCCGATAAAGTCCGCGATTGATGCAAGAATTTCAATGGATATGGTCAAAGGAGATAAGCTCCTTTGGATAACGGATATGGGCTGGATGATGGGGCCGTTTCAATTGTTTGCCAGTTTAATGAATGGTGCCACCATCATGCTTTACGAAGGGGTGCCAGACTATCCAAAGGCTAATCAGATATGGAAGTTAGTTGAAAAGTGGAAAGTTACGCAATTAGGAATTTCACCTACATTGATTCGTTCGTTAATGGCAAGGATTGATGACTCGATCAGTTCACACAATCTTTCATCTCTTAAAGTGTTTGGATCAACGGGTGAACCTTGGAATCCGGATCCATGGAATTGGTTGTTTGAAAGAGTAGGGAAAAGGAAAATCCCCATTATTAATTATTCAGGAGGAACAGAAATATCCGGCGGTATTTTGGGAAATGTTTTATTGAAGCCTATTGCGCCCATTATGTTTAATACCCCATTGCCAGGTATGGATGTTAGCGTTTTAAATAAAGCTGGAGAAATTGTTAAGAATGAAGTTGGCGAGCTTTGTATTCGTGCTCCATGGGTAGGCATGACAAAAGGTTTTTGGAATGAGCCGGAACGATATCTGGATACATATTGGAGAACCTATGAAAATACCTGGGTCCATGGGGACTGGGTGAGTACAGACGGTGTTTTTTGGGAGATTAAAGGGCGTTCAGATGATACATTGAATATAGCGGGGAAAAGAGTAGGTCCGACTGAATATGAATCCATTCTTATTAAGCATGAAGATGTGATTGAAGCAGCCGCTATCGGGATTCCCGATGAGATAAAAGGGGAAACCTGTATATGCTTTGCTGTATTGCAAACAAATGTAAAGGGCAGCCCTGAGCTTGAAACAGAACTAATGAATCTGCTCAGCAGCCAGCTTGGCAAAGCCCTAAAGCCTTCAGCTATTTACTTTGTGAGCGATTTACCGAAAACCCGGAACCAAAAAATCATGCGCCGCGTCATCAAGTCTGCTTTGCTCCACAATGATGCAGGTGATTTATCATCATTGGTTAATCCTGAAATTGTACATGAAATCAATCAGATAAAGATAAAATGATAACCTGTCAGGTGAAAGAATGTAAGATCAGCAAGTGTGCGAACAATTGCTGGTAAACTGCTATCTAAAAGTTAACCGTTGGCATGGATAATCTCCATGCTCTTTTAATTAGATTTATATAATTGGATTGTTGTATTCTTGACCATGCTATGTTTCTTTAGAAAAGTATTTTCTTTATCGGAACAAAAGAAAAAGCAAGGCATACTTAATTGCCTCGCTTTATTGTTCTGTTAACGAATACGTTGTTTCCGAATCCATTGAGTTGCAATCCATTTTTCACCTTTCGTGACAGGGGAACCGCCATGTAAGGTCTTTTCATTCAGAGATTCGTCTTGGTAGAAATATTCAAAGTAAACGGCCATTCCTTTTTGTGGAGTGACTGATAAGTCTAGGTGAGGGAAATACGTTTCTCCGCCTTCTTCTACATCGTTTAGGTATAAGACGATCGTACTAATTCGGTTATTTTGAGCTGCTTGACTTGTCGAAGCAAAATAATCAAAGTGTGCTTTGTATTCCTGACCAGGAGTATAGCGAAGGATATGGAGATTTTCGCTATGTTCAGACGGAATGGTAGTGATCTCAGCTAGTCGTTTTTCAATGCGTAAAACGGTTTCATTTTGAGTATCTTCAATGAAAGCACCTGTACTCGTACGCATTCCGTTTACTTCACGGGTTGCTCCAACGGTAGAGCGTTTCATATCTTGCTTCGCTAACTCTATCAATGTATCGCATTCCTCGTCGCTTAAGACGTTTCCCAATACAACGACAAGTGGTTCACCGTGACGAGCTAAGATAGGAATTCGTCTGTTCTCTGTCTCGATGATATGACCTGAGTGGGGGAAAATAGGTGTTTCTTTTTGTGGATGAATGGTAGTTGTCATATATTTCTTCCTCTCCCATCTTTTCTCTGTTCTATTCATTATTTTATCATGTATTTTTAAGAAAACCGATGAGAATTTTTGAATTTATTTTATTGGAAGAATAGATTTCAAAATAATAATATATGAGATTTTGAAATGATTCGTAGTTTAGTAGAAAAAGTTATAGAGTGGAATTGAAATGATTTCAAAATAAATTTATTGAATAAAATTAAGAAACAAGTTTATGGAAGTGAACGGAGGGCTTGTATATGTCGCGTATTCAATTTTTAGCATCGTCTAAGCCATTTATAATGCCTGAAGAAATAGAGGATTGCCCTATTAATTACATAGATGAATTAGCTATGTGTGTCTCAGTGTATGAAGCAGATAAATGGTGGTGTGATATTGTTAAACCAGTTCTATCAATGCCATATATATATGAAGTCGGAGCTCTTGGTCATCATTTTTTTGTTTATTTGGAAAAATATATGGATGTAGGCGATGTTATCGAACTTTATGAAATACGTGTTCAACATTGGTATGAAGAATATATACAGCGTGTCCTTGAAGTTCCAGAGCCAATTATGATCAACGTTGGTCGTTACACCTACCAAAATCAATATGGGTTATCTCAGCTTAACCCTAAAAAATGGGTAGAAGAGCTTAGCCATCGAACATTATTAAATGAACGTGGTGTGACGACAATTGTAAAATATTGACAACTATCTACATTAAGGAGTTTGCACAAACGGACTTCTGCCAGTAACATAAGTAAACAGGTGTAAAAAGGCTTTGGTTTTTAATATTTAACAGAGTTATTATTAAAATCTTATTGAGATAGCAGAAGATAAGAATATTAAAAGTTAAGTAAAGCAAATGAGTTTTATTTTATGAGAATTAATTGGATGAAATAATGGAGTATGCGGAGAACTTTATTAGTCTCAGAAAGTCCATGGTATTGGAGAGATGGGTATGCTAAAAAGAAAATTTGGTGGTCGTTTTGACTGGAACCGCATTTTAAAAAGAGAATATTCCAAAACATATCTTGAAACAAGAGAGTTCAAAGGATATATATAACGTTGCTGCATGCAGTACAGGTAGTTAAGCCTTTATTTGCAAATTATGATGAGAGAAATCTTTGCATTATTGATGATGGATATATGTGGCTTCAACAGTTTCCTTTAGACAAAAACCATTCAGTAACTACAATGTTTAATCAAAGAGGAGATATCGTCCAATGCTATATAGATATTTGTCTATGTAATGGAATCAATAACGGCAGACCTTGGATGGACGATTTATTTCTGGATATCATTCTTTTACCTTCTGGAGAAATGTTTGAAAAAGATGCTCATGAATTGGAGGATGCTTTATTCAAGGGAATCATTGATAAACAACTTTATGATTTAGCTTGGAAAGAAACAAAGACCCTTAAACATTTAATAAGCAGTGGAGAATTGGATTTGCTAAAACTATCTGCTCAGCATAAAGATTTATTAATAGATTTCCTGCAATAAATATGGCTATTTTCGCATAAACTCTTGCTCTTGAATAAAAAGGGATAGGTGTCTATTTTGTATCAACTTTAAATAAAGAATAAAGAGAAACCCCATTAGTTGAATGTTTCTCTTCTTCTCAATTAAATTAATCAATAGCGAATAAATCTATATATTTCGTTTTGTTCTTCTGCTTATTATTAACTCGCCTAGAATCTCTAACTTCTTGTTTTAAAGCCTGCTTCCTCCGGTGGCATCAATAAAATGCCCCGTGACCCATCGTGCTTCCTCGGATGCTAAAAACATAACTATATCAGCAACATCTTCAGTTGCACCCACTCTATTGAACGCAGATAATGCAGCTGCTTGTGCAAGGCCTTCTGGGGTGGATCGCATCTCCTTGTTCATATCAGTAGCCGTAATTCCAGGCCTTACAGCATTAATTGTAACGCCTTTTGATGCAAAATGTGGGGCTAAGGCCAAAGTCAGTGTCTCAAGGGCACCCTTGGAAGCCGCATAAATGGCTTGTATTGGAGCGGCAATACGAGTAAAGCCAGTAGAGATGTTAATGATCCGTCCGCCGTTCGGTATATAAGGACTGGCTGCTTGAGAAAGGAAGAATGGAGCTTTAAGGTTAACGTTCATGACATCCTCATACATTTCAATGGATGTTTCTTCAAAAGAATCTGCGGGTGCAATCCCCGCGTTATTGATTAAGACATCTAGCTGCACAGTTCCGATTTCCGAGCGAACTGCCTCTTCAAAAGCGCTCCAAAGCTTATTTACACCGGAAATGCCGGTGGTTAAATCTGCTTCCAGCACCACAGCCTTTGAGCCCAGCTTTTTAATATCATCAACAACCTTTGAAGCAGCATCTTTATTGCTGGCATAATGAACGCCTATAAATTCTGCTCCGCCAGCAGCTAATTTTCTGGCTATTTCCGCCCCTATCCCGCGACTTGCTCCTGTAACCAAGGCAACTTTCCCATTGAATCTTCCTTCATTCGTCGACATCTCATCTACCCCTTTAATAATATTTTTAATGCATAATCAATAATATTAGATTATGATTATTCTGAATAGTACGATATTTTTGTGTCGTTACGATTAAATGGTGTACTAATAAGGAAGTGCGACATTTCAGACACAGGTTAATTGATAGGGCTTATATGAACTTAGAATAAAGGAAGAGGTGGATTTCATGATTGAATTAAATAGTGCCGATTTAACTTGCCCGTTCACTACAGCTCAGAAAGTATTGTCGGGTAAATGGTCTTTGATGATTATTTTTCATCTAAAGGATGGACCAGTACGATTCAATGAACTGTTACGGAGATTTGATGGCTTAACACACTCATCGCTGACTAAACAATTAAGGCAACTGGAAAACTTTCAACTTATTCACCGTGAGGTATATAATCAAGTTCCGCCAAAAGTGGAATATTCTTTAACCGATTTAGGAATAAAGCTCAATCCTACGCTTAATATGCTGACGGAATGGGGAAGCGAGTATATACAGGATTGCAATGGAGTTATAAGATAATTAACGGGGTATTCGTATTATAGAGTTCAGCCAGAACTTTCTGGTTGAACTTTTTTTTTATGGATTTATTCTATCAGTAGCCAGGGTAGAACGTACGGGGGCGTGGGACATTGACCCCGTCGGCTAAACTGTTCACCCCCTACTAGTAGAAATATGTTTGCGGCTGGTTGGGACTGAGATCTCGTATAACAAGCGAAGCTATAATACTACTTGGAGGAAATAGGGGTTACTGGTGAATACGTAAGAGGAGGAAAAAGAATGCACCCAGTTGTGGGTATAGATGTAGCTAAAGGAGAGCGTGAAATTCAGGCTTTTTTAGATAAAGGAAAGCCATATGGAAAGAACTTTTCAATTAAGCATAATCGTGATGAATTGGATTGGCTTGTAAGTTTCTTGAGCGAAATTAAAACAATGACAGGTAAGATGCCAGTAGTCATATTAGAATCAACGGGACATTATCATACTCCTATTATTCAATGCTTAGAAGAAAACGCGTTGCCTTCTATTCTGTTAAATCCACTCATTTCTCATCAAGCAAAGAAATCAAGTTTAAGAAAAGTAAAAACAGATGCCTTTGATGCGTATCAATTATGTGTCCTTTATTACAAGGAGGACTTTGAACCTAATGAGGGGAATTCAACTGTTGAACCTTCGTAACCTATCTAGACAACAGGAAATCGTGACGAATATGTATGTAGAAGCAAAATTGCAGTTTCATACGATTTTGGATCAGGTTTTTCCTAATTACCGAAAGGTATTTGGAGATCTATTTTCGAAAGTATCTTTATCGATATTAAGAGAATATCCAACGTCGGAGAAGATTCTAAAGACGGATGAAGAGGAATTAACAGAACGAATAAAAGGGTATTGTCCAACTCGTTCTCTTCAGTGGGCAAGAGAAAAAGCAAGGAAATTAATCCATTCAGCTTCTCAAAATCCTTTTCAAAAGGTGATGTATCAAAGCCATCTCATCAATCTTAATATGTATATGGACATCCTATTTCATTACCAAGGACACCTTTCGGAATTGGAGAGCCAAATGGTATCCCTGGCCAATGAAATAGAAGAATATAAGATTATCCAATCTATAACTGGAATCGGAGAAAAAATCGCTGCCACGATTATTTCCGAAATTGGTGAGATTGATCGGTTTAATCACCCTAAGAAATTGGTTGCCTTCGCTGGCATCGATCCAAGTGTCCATTCATCTGGCAAGTTTATAGCGACGACGAATCGGATTACCAAACGAGGTTCCAGCAGGCTAAGGCACAGCTTGTATCTAGCTGTTTTATGTGGAATAAGAAGTTCTAGAAATAAAAAGCTCAAGGAGTTCTATGACAAGAAACGCTTAGAAGGAAAGCCGTCGAAAGTGGCAATGATTGCTTGTATCAATAAACTTCTTCACTGGATTTATGTTTTATTAAAAAGGAAAGAGCATTTCCTAGATATAGCTTAGAAAGACATTTTAACCACATACCAAATAACCTTCCACAAGTTATCTGGAGGGTTATTTGGTATGCCTAAAAACAGTATAGCATATAAAAAAATAAATTTTACAGAGAGATATTGACATCCTATTAGCTGGTTTGATCTTAGAAGATTAATACCTTCTTCTGTTGAATTCCTTATGAAAGTAAAGGGGCAGGTTAGCTTAATAAGCTATAATTTCATTGACTAAACAATAGTATTATTTAGTTTTATAGTAAAAAAATGAAAGAGTATATACTCTTTCAAATGTAAATTAAGCATCATTATTATTTAGTTTCTCTAGATTGTCCGATATCTTTTGAAGGATTTGATTTTTTTTCTGTTGTAGTTTTAAAAATCTAGTTACAAACCAAATTACAAATACGATTGGAATTATGAAATATAACAAAGATATAATTGGCAGAACCCAGGTTGAAGTTGACAAGGTAAAACCTCCATCATTTTTCAAATATTATAACATATGAGTTGTTGTTGATTTTAAAAAGAAGAATATTTATCCTGGAATAAAAATTGATCAAGGAACACTGTGATGGCTCTTCCTTATTATGGGACTATCGGGGCAGGTTAATCAAAGAAGGATAATTTGAATAATATATAGAATTAATAAAAAATGTGTAACTTCGAGCTGCCATAGAAAGAGAAATATTTTTATGCGAGTAAAAGGTAACCGAATACTTTGAACAGTATTTAAAGGGAGTGGAAATATGTTTATACATAAGATTGATAAAGAAGTATCTTTAAAACTATTTACTGAAGATGATCAAGAGGAATACTATAATTTAGTATCTAATTCAAAGTCACACTTAAAACCTTGGGTTACTTGGATAGACTCTGTTAATAGCCAAGAAGATACAAACAAAAGTCTAAAATTAAGGATAGAAGGATTAGTAGAAAACAGTGGATATCCAATGTGGTTTGCAATTATGTATAGAGGACAAATGGCGGGTACTATTGGGTTTAATGAGATTGATAAAATTAATAGGATAGGGGAAATAGGCTATTGGTTGGGAAAGGACTTTCAAGCGAAAGGTATTATGTCAAGAGCATTTAAAGAAGTTATAAATTATGGATTTCATATATTAAAACTTAATAAGATTGAGGTTTATATTGCAGCTGGTAATGTACGAAGTAGAGCATTGCCAGAGAAATATGGATTTGAAAAAGAAGGAAGAACCAGGCAGGCAGAATGGTTATATGATCATTATGAAGACCAAATAATTTATGGGCTTTTGGCTGCAGACTGGAAATAAACTCTATAATGAATCATTAACGGGGGTAATAGCAGAAGATCTAGGCTCTATTCAACGGTCTTTTCTTATGCGACGAAAGGGGCACGTTAGCAGAAGAAGGTAATATTGATAATATATGGAATTTATTAGTATTTAGAATCTAATAATGGAGGTGGCTATATTGAATAAAGGAAGCCCAGGAATAGCTTTATTTGCAGGTCTATTTGTTGGAGTTGTGGTTTTTTTAGTAGAGTATTTAATTCCTAATACAAGCCTCATTACCAAAGCTATAATTGCTGGGTTATCCGCTTTGTTAAGCGGTTGGTTAGGAAGTAAGTTTTTCCGAAAATAAATCGTGAAGAATTGTACTTAAACTATCGGGGGCAACTATCTGATGCGTGGAATTTATTTAAAGCTGATAGACAAATCCAAGGATATTCAACTCAGACTTTAAAGCATATAGTGTTCAATTAAACTTGTTAATTCGGAATCTCGGTGATTTATCTCTTGATGAAATAACCACCGATTCATTTAAGCTTTACATTGGGAATGTTGCTGATCAATTAAAAGCTGTTAGTAAAGGGGCAGGTTAGCGGAAGAAGGATATTAGAGCATTAATAAAGAATAGATAATTATTCAGTGAGATGGAGGGATACGATGGATCCTGACAAACAAGATAAAAACCAGAAGCTAAGAAAAGTGCAAGGCTTATATAGAAAACAGAAGAAAGAAAATAGACTTGAAGATAAAGATGATAAAATATGGGCTCTGTTTATGAAGATTTTATACTGGGGTTTGTTTATCTATATCGTTGCTAGTGTATTGTTCGATATGGGTATACAACTATTTTCATTCTTGGGGAGATGAAGTGTTTATTAGATAACACAGCAATTAGTTTCAGGTAGCTTGAACTCAGAAAAAATTAGTAGTTTAAACATATGGAACAGATTGCTTATTTCAACTTGTCAAAATCGAATAAAATATCTATAAACACTTTGAGTTACTTCGCAAAGAAAAAAATACCGCCATTGACGGTATTTAATCTTCTAATATCAAAATTGGTAGTGGGAAAATACGGAAGCTAATCGGTACTCTTATTTTTCCTGATTACATCACGAATTTCCTTTAGATAAACATTTTTCTGTTTCATTAACTTTAAGATATTAATTGCAACATAAATAGCAAAAACGAGTAATCCTAAATTTATCAGAATAGGTATAATTCCCACAATAGTCAAAGCTCCCATAAATTACCCCTCCAAATTACATTCCTAAATATATATTACCATATTTAACTTTTATAACAGTTATTACCTAATAAGGATTAGCCTTTTTGTGTTGAATTTCTTATGGAAGTAAAGGGGCAGGTTAGTTGAAGAAGGTTTTTGTATTAATTATCCCGAATATATTCCCATAACCATAAAAAAGAGGGAGAGTTATAATGAAAAATTTAATTATTGGTATTATATTATTTGCTCTTTTTGCATTACTCTCATTTTTCGGTATCAACATATGGTCCTTGAGCTATTATGTAGAATGGGCTACGAAATTTATTCTCCCTTGGATAATCTTGTATTGGTTCATTAGATTGGTTAAAAGTTTCGAAAATAAATAATGATGGTGTACTAAAGAATTAGGATTATTATTTAATCGGATGAAGAAAAGAATAACGAGGAGATACAAGAGAAGATGCTTAATTTAGCTCGTAAATATATCTTAGGGAACCATTTGTGAAAAATTGTAATTAAACAAACAGGGGAATTACTCCTATATCATGAGCTGTAATCAGCTCTTTTCTATTATTCTGCTAAAGGTTCAAGTTAGTGTAGCAAACATATTTATAATTTTGGATATTGTTTATTGGGGGGATTTCATAATGTTAATTAGAGAGATACAACCCGTGGATGCCGAAAAATTTATATGTCTAATTAAACAAGTTGAATCTGAAGCTAAGTTTATGCTTATGGAAGGAGGAGAAAGAAAAACCACTCCTAAACAACAACGTAAACAATTAGAACGCATCAAGCAGCAAAGTAATTCAAAAATATTTGTTGCAGAACAAGAAGAGGGAGAACTTGTTGGCTATTTGATAGCCTTAGGCGGTAGCGTTAAGAGAACAAAGCACTCTGCATATCTTGTGGTTGGTATTTTAGAAAAATATAGAGCACGCGGTATAGGAACAAGTTTATTTCAAAGATTAGAAGAGTGGGCAAGAAACTCTAATATATCAAGATTAGAATTAACAGTTGTTACTCAAAATGAGGCAGGTATTTCTTTATACAAGAAAAGTGGATTTGTGATAGAAGGTATAAAAAGGAAATCATTGCTAATCGATGATGAATTTTATAACGAGTATTTTATGTCTAAAATATTTTAATTTTAGTACTGAAATGACGGGGGCTTTACTTCGTTATCAAGGGCTGTGATTAGCTCTTTTTTTGTGCTGCGAAAAGGGCAGGTTAGCGGAAGAAGGATTACTAACAATCAGTAGAGAATAGTAAATAAGGTTTTCATACAAATGCGGAAGATCAAGGAGATGATTTATTTGGTGAAACTTGAGAACTTAATTACTTGGGTAGATGAAATAAAGAAAAAAAACGGAAGTAGTGCATCCTCATTATATATTCTAAAAGATAATGAAGTTATATTGGAACACTATGATGGTTATCATTCTAATTCACCTGAATCAGCTCCAATCTCCCCAGCTTCTCAATTTAACGTAGCTTCTGCAAGAAAGAGCTACCTTGGTCTAGTAGTTGCATATGCCCTTTATGAAGGGAAAATCAAAAGCCTTGATGACTACGCAATAGATTATTTCAGAGAAATGGATAAACAATTGCTAGGAAAAACAACAATACGGCATTTAGTCACTCACTCACACGGGTTACACGAAAAAGAGGATGGTACTATTTTTCGAGAGTTTGAACCAGGTCAAGGTTGGGCTTATAGAGGAATAAATGTGTTAATGATGACGAGGCTGGTAAATCGTCTATTTAATATGAGCTTTTCAGACCTCTTAGAAGAAAGGGTATTTTTACCTTTGGGTTTTAAGGAAACAGCCTGGCAAACGAAAGAAAATGAATCATTAGTTAAACAAATTGATGATCCAGATTCGGAAGGTTCATTCAATCTGGGGAATTATGCTGATGGAATGGAGTCAAACTTACATACTTCTGCTCGGGAGTTTGCACAATGGGGGAATCTTCATTTAAACAAAGGGTTTGCACAGGGGAAACAAATTGTTCCAAGCGAAGTGATTGAAATTGCCACACAAGTACAAAGCCCTTTTTACAAAGATCATAAACTTCCTCAAAATGGTTTGTTTTGGTATGTACAAGGAATTCCAGCTGCCCATAGTGAGCTTGGTGATAGGGTTCCAGAAGGATCCTATCAAATATTAGGGGTAACAGGTCCAACTGTCCTTAGCATTCCTGAATACAGAGTGGTCGTTACAAAGATGTATAACAAACGATATAACTATGGCGGAGATGACTACCTTTACTACCTCAGAGAATTTAGTAATATAGTTGCTGATACTTTTCGAAAGTAAGGAAAAGGAGGGAGTTAGTTGATTTATATCGCTAGGACTCAAAGAAAAACATTAGGGTATTTCCTGCTATTAATTGCAGTTTCAATAAATGACTATTCCAATTGGTTATTATACTTTCAAATAATATTTTCTTTAGTCATTCTTGGTTCATTATTTATAAAATTTATACTTGAGATAAATGAAGACTATTTGGAGTATCAAATATTGTTTTTTAACTTGCCTTTATATAAAACAAGTATATACCCTAATCAAACAAAACAGATTAAATTCAAACGAGTAAATTGGTATACCAAAGGTGCTATTATACACGTTAAAAAAGGATTCAACATTCGAATTGTAAATTTTTCTCCCAGTGGCGTATTTAAAGACTTAATTGATTTTGCTAATAAAAATGGCATTTCATATTCCAAAACTAAAGACTATCTTATTTTAGAAAAATAGCCTTATTTCACTAAAGGAGCAGGTTAGCAGAATAATAAATTTTCTGAAACTTCAAACAAGTATCTATCGTATATAATTAATAACAGGAAATACCAAGAAAGGGGGATTTTATGTTGCAATTACTTTTAAAGGGATTATATAGGGGGTTTATCTCATTTAGTATCTTACTAATGATTTCACTGTCGTATAAGTTGCAAGGGCAATCAGATGATTCGAGTGTTTATTTTTTTTATGGCCTTATAGCCTTTTTCCTTGGGTTGACAAGCGTCATATATCAAATTGAACAATGGAGTTTTTTAAAGCAAATTTTTGCTCATTATATGGCGATGCTGATTACTGTTTTTCCAACGTTGCTATTAAGTGGTTTTTATCCGTTAGATTCATTTGAAGATGTACTTGATGTGTATCTCCTATTTAATAAAGTGGGTATTATTTTATTTTTGACTTCATATTTTTATTCACGTAAAAAAGCTAACAATAGCACATCAATATGATGGAGGTATACGACTGACAGTGGGCATTGATCTAATAAGGATTAATCCCTTTTGTGTTGAACCTCTTATGGAAGTAATGGGGCAGGGTTTGCGGAATTAGAACCGCCTTATTATAGTAATTTACTTTAGACTAAAAGTAATAAACAGGTGATTTTCTGTTGGATTGAGGATGGAAATGATAAAGAGAAAATATGCAAATCGTTCAAGATGGAAACGTGTCTTGGATAAAAAATATGCACAAGCGTTTCTTAATACCAAAGAATTTAAGGGCTATATAACTTTATTGCAACTAATGAAAGTTGCTGAACCATTATCCTTTCGATATGAGGAACAGAATATATGTATTGTTGATGATGGCTATATGTGGCTTCAACAATTCCCCTTAGAAAAAATGCATTCAGTAACAACAATGTTCGATAATAACGGAAATATAGTGCAATGGTATATTGATGTTTGCCTTGAAAATGGTGTAGAAAATGATATCCCCTATTGGGATGATTTATATTTAGATATCATTTTGTTGCCTTCTGGAGAAGTAATTCAAAAAGATGCTGACGAACTTGAAGAGGCTCTTTTAAATGGAATTATTGACAGGTCTCTTTACGAGTCGGCGTGGGATGAAGTACATACTCTAACTGAGTTAATTAATACTAGAAGCCTTGAATTGCTTGATTTATCTCATCTTCATAAAGAATTCTTAGTCAATGAATTAAAAAGGAAACGATAATGAGGAGAATAATGAAAAAGCACTGCTGATTATAGATGTTCAAAATGGGATGTTTCTAAAAGATAATGTTGTGTATAAAGAAGCGTGTCTTGATACCACTTGTAGAGGGGCTTTTAGTATGAAATATAAAGTCACTTTAGCTTCAGGTACACACAGTACGTGGGGAAAGGGGATTTAAATGTATGAATTTATCCTTTGGGAAAGTTTCTTATGGTGAAAGTGAACTAAAGTCTATTTTAACTGAGATTAAATATGAAAGATGTCACTGGGAAGAGTTAGATATGACTTTGATATTACAATCAATGTTACAGCATATTGGTTCAACAGATAGTGAACTCCGAGATCAGTTGATCTATACCTTCTTTTATAGATTAATTGTTGAGAACAATCAAATTGAAACTGCACTTTTAATTAAACTTTTAGATACTTGTATAAATGAATTAATGTTTAAAGGAATCGGTGAAAAGGAATCCGATACTGTATTCACAAGAGCGTTTACTACCCTTTTAATAGCATTGATACTGCACAGGGATAATCAAGCAAATTTTTTGTCCAAAGATTCTATTGATAACATTAAAGAAAAGCTAATTAAGTACATTGACCTTGAAGAGGATTTAAGAGGATATGTGAAAGGTAAGGGGTGGGCACATAGCATCGCACACGTAGCTGATACTTTTGAAGAGCTGGTGAAGAATCCAAAGCTAGATAGAGAATATTATCCAGAAATATTAAGAGTATTGTGGAGAAAAGTTCTTATATCCAGTAGTGTCTATGTTCACGATGAGGATGAAAGATTATTAATTCCCATTCTTGCAATGCTAGAAAGAGGATTGAATGGAAAAGAAATAGAACAATTACTCAAACACTTACCTAGTGAATTGAATACCCAAAAAGAACAGATTGAGAATGAAAAGTATTGGTTCTTAGTATTCAATATTAAAACATTTTTAAAAAGTTTTTACATTAAAATTAACGGTAATCCTAAACTACTATCACTTCAGAAAAAGGTTGAGCAGAGCCTAGCGAGAATCTGTTGAGCCATTTAAGAAGCCATCAGGCGCATTAATCAAAGAAGGATTAATGCCTGTTTGTGTTGATTTCTTATTGTAGAAACGGGGCAGGTTAGCGGAAGAAGGATTAGAACATATCGTAGACGAATAATGAATACAAAGAAATGAAATGGAATACAGTTTTGTGTCTGTAAGAGATAAGGGAGTGACTTGTTTGGGGAATTTAGATGCTAAAATTTTAATTACAGGGGTAACTGGGACATTAGGAGGTCGGGTAGCGAGAAAGTTTTTATTTGAAGGTACGGCAATAAAAGGGTTGACAAGAAACGAAAGCAACGTAAATTCAATTCCAGGATTAGAGGTACAAATCGTTCAAGGTGATTTGATAAATAGAAGCTCCCTTTATAAAGCATTAATAGATGTTGATATAGTGATACATTGTGCAGCCTATTTGGGAGATGACAATGAGGAAGCTGTAAACTCAAATGTTATTGGAGTTGAAAACATTGCAAGCATTTCATTAGAGTTAGGGATAAAGAAGTTTATTCACATTTCAACCTTGTCCGTTTATGGTGAACCTAAAGAGGGATTTTATGATGAGGCCAGCACAATCGTAGATAATCACGATGAGATCTACATCAAAACGAAGGTTCAATCTGAAAGGATACTAAATAAATACAAGGACAGGGGGCTCAATGTAATAATCCTTAGACCAGGTGCGATTTGTGCAGAAGAAAACTCTTATTGGGGAGACAGACAAATCATAAGGATGTTAGATGCTGAAAAAGTCAATTGGGTGCACCCTAACGACATTGTACCTTGGATTCACGGAGATAACTTAGCAGAAATGATACATTTGGTTTGTTCTAATGGAAAATCTGGAGACGTATATAATGCAATTGATGGGAATTTTCCAGAACAAAATTTTAGGTTAAAGTTGATAAGAGTGTTAGGAAAAGAATATCAAATTCCCAATCGTCAAGCGGAATGTGCCATCTACTCGAATGAAAAAATCAGGTCATTAGGTTACAAGCCAATCAGAACTTTTGAAGAAACAATCATCAATCTCAGTAATTTAGCAATTAGTAAATTATAAACATTGTGCTTATGCTAGGAGATTTTATTAATTAAAACATCTGTATGTCATTACATTCATAGTAATTTAAATATAATTGAAATAGAATATAGAAAATAAATTCCATAAGATATGCGTTAGGATAGCAGGAATTAAAGAATTTGTAAGTCTGAATACTAAGCCGAATGCTATACCTAATATAAAACCAAATAGAGGGTATTCGGGATGGGCAAAACCAAATAAAACAGAAGAAATTAATAAGGTAATGAGGTAACCAGGAAGTTTATTTACCCAAAGTGAGAGGGGAGCTCTAAATAACAACTCTTCAAAGATGGGCATCAAAATAGTCATACTGATTAAAAATAGAACCAGCTCATAAGTATCTAACATTATTGTTCTTGAATATGAACTAGTGAGAAGATTATATGTTGCGGATAAGCTTCTATTGAAAATAAATAAATTTGAAATAAAAATGAATAATAAAGCCAATACAATAACTAAGTATGTATTTAATCTTTTTAATACGGCAAAATCCAACAATTTAATATAAAAAGCTCGAGTTTTTGGGTAGATAAATAATAAAATCACCGCTAAGATAAATACAATAGTTCTCCACGTTAAACTAATTTCTTGAATCTCCAATATGAAATCCTCCTGTTTAAGATATTGATATGAATTAATAATTCTATACAGATGATTGTAAATCCTCTATCAAGGGACATGAGAAGAGCGGAGTGACTAAAATTCACGTATTTTAAGTGGTACACTACGACGCGAGCTATATAAAAAATTTTTCTGATACATACAAAGGCATTGATCCAAGGAGTATTAATGCCTTTTTGTGTTGTATTTTCTTATGGGAGTAAAGGGGCAGTTTAGTTGAATAAGATATTATAAAATAATGTTAAAAAAAGGGAAATAAAGAGGAGTCAACATGACTATTTTTATGTATATTTTTGCTGTTTTTTCATTTCTAGGTTTAATATTTTTTTCATTTAAAAATAAAGAATTTTATCAAAATGAAAATTTTGATATAGGTTCTTCAGAAATTTTAGGGGAGATATTATTATATATAATTAATTTATTACCTTGGTATTTAATAAAGCTATTTATCATACTACTTTTCTTGGGGTCATGCATATTTTGTGTGTGTTATTTTATTTATGCGTAATGAATTATTAAGTGTGTTATATGAAAGAAATTAATGCTTTTTTGTTGGGGGTTCATATTGGACAAACGGGGCAGTGTAGTGGTGGAAATAATAATTAGTTGCGACTGGGAAAAATGGCGATGATATAAAAAAAGACACCGAAGTGTCTTTTGTACTTTCAAATTAAGCTCACCGATAAACTGGAATTTGGTTGTTTCTACCAACTTTTTAGTTGAAATCTACACTTTTGTCAAACATAAGAACCCCATAATCGCTTTCTTCTGCTTCGACACCGCAATTGCTGCATTGGTACCAGTGTCCTATGGTCGGCACCATATAGCCTTCATCACATACTGGACATTTTTCGAGGAATTCCTCATCACCTGGTTCTAATTCGTGGAATGCCATTTTTTCTTCCTCCTTTGTAAAATAGCCATAGTAGGGCAAACTTGCAAGTGCAGTCCATCCTGATTAATAGCTTGAACTCGCACCCAGTTTACAAGTGAAAATTTAGATTTTTCTATCTATTTACCTGTATAATATCATACGTTTGTGAACAAATGCACTTAAATAAACGGGAGCATTACTCCAGTATCAAGGGCTCTGATCAGCTCTTTTTTGTTATGCTGCTCAAGGTGCAGGTTAGTGGATGAAGGATTTCCTATAATTAGTAGAGAACAGTAATAGAGAGTCTTAGGGAGATTTTAACTTTAAGTGGGAGTGAAAAAAATGGGACACAAAAATATACCTGGTATTATAGGTGGAATTTTGATAGCGGCAAGTATAGTAGTTGGGGCTTTTTTAATCTCTGCTTCTTCATCTGTTGCTACTACAAGTAATGAAGAATATGTACCAATGGTGAAAAGTGTATTTACTATTGATGATCTAGCGGAATATTTATCTGTAAGCACAAAAGACATAGAAAAAATCATTGATGAAGATGATTTAGAGAAAGCATCTATTGAAGGGGAAGCTTTTGATACCTATGAATATATTCCATATCTGACTATTTCGGATGAAAAACGTTTTTTGAAAAGCGAAATAGACAAATGGCTAGAATATCATTCATTGAATAAATAATTATGAATCTTAAAGGGATTCACTAGGCGATTGTTAAGAATCAGAACTGGGAGAAGTAGTTTGTTATTTGAGGGGATTTCAATAACAAGAGCTTTGAACAGTTCTTTTTATATCAATGATTACATTACAGAATTAGTTATTATAAACCAATGACATATAAGGAATTCTTTAAAATCAAATATCCGTTTTATAAAGTTGAAGATTGAAAGTTGGCATGCTACTAACATAACTCAATAAAAAATATAGAGTCATTTGCAAGGAGGACATAAGTATCATCGCTAAACTATAGGACGTTGGGTTAAGTGAAAAGAAGCATTGGTGGGAGTAAAGAAAAACAAACAAGCAACCAATGAAATCATGGTCATCGCTAAAAGGCTGTCGAGAAAGTCTCGAGAGCCTTCTTTTTGATAATCACTAAATTTACGATTGGCTCCTCAATTGGAAGCAAGTCTACTTTCTTTATTTATAAATTGTTCATAGAAACAGTAATTTATTAGTAAGGGATTGAGTTAGAGAATTAAAAATATCAATAATCTTATTCTATCTATAATTGTAGGACTTGTAATTGGAATCATTACTTTTCCATTAACTTAGATCAAGTTAAAAGCTTTGTCTTTTTAACAGAAATAGAATTTTGTGAAGAGTTGTACTTAAATTATTGGGGACTTTAGTTGAATAATGGAGACAGCGAAAAGATGCCGCACCCCAAAAGCTAGCTCTTTTTTACGGCATTAGCAACAATCTTTACGATAAAAGCCAAAAGAAAAGAATAAATGATAGCAATTAGAAGTATGACCAATAGCAATCCTGGATGCCTTTATTGATTATCTATCTGCATATTTCGTAGGGATGCTCCAAATAAAATACCCATCCACCGCTTGTGACTTACCAGTTATATCGGTGGACAGATAGTTGACTTTTTGCATCAGAGTATGAGATTCGTGCTATTTCCGTATATCCAGGTAATTAATAATTAGCAACTATAAGCTACTATATTAGATGTAGGGAAAGAGGCAAAAGTAAAAGACGGGAAAATGATTCCTGTCGTATTACCAAACGCACTTGCTGTTAAAACCCACATCAATACATATCGACCATTGTTTAAGAGCATAATGGTCCAGCGTCTATCACAGCCCACTCCAAAAGTTGTACCGGCCCAAGTACCTGATGTTAGAAGCTGCTGGCCTTCTGACGGGTTTTGTAGAAGATATTGATACATATTAATCGTAGCCTGTGAAGGTGGGGGTGTGCCCCCAGTGGTTGGTCCGCCTGTTCCTGGTATTCCTGTATTGCTATTCGGCCATCCTATTGAGGTTCCCGGCCATACTGAAATAGGATTACCTTGAAAACCACCACCCATAGGACCTCCTAAAGTAGGAAACGGTAAATTATGAATTCCAGGAATTTGCCGATAATAATATTCCATTAAAATACACTCCTAATTATAGTTTTATAGGCTAATGGCAGTATATTATTTGATTTGATTAAGGGTGTGGGCATTTGTTGCTGAAATGGATATATACAATTTTGATTCTATTGACTAGCAAAAGCAAAAATTTGCTTTCGTTCTTCTTTCTTAATAAGACCTAGTATATACATTGAGCATTTTGTGATAACGAAAAATAAAAAAAGATGCAATGGAAAGAAGCATTCAGGATTCTGAATGCTTCTTTAATTTTCAAGCTAACGTGATCAAGGATGAATGGCTACCCAATGACCGGCTGAAACTTCCACCAATTTGGTGTTCTCTACATCATACTCTTTTCTCTCTGGTTGGATGGATCCATCTTTCCTTTTTTGTGCCTCAATCTTAGGATCTGGGATAGGGATTGAGGCCAGTAAAGATTTCGTGTATTCATGCTGAGGATTAGAATACAACGCTTCGCTTTCGGCCAACTCTACTATTCTACCTTTATACATAACGGCGACCCGGTCGCTAATATGTTTGACCATAGATAGATCATGGGCAATGAACAGGTAGGTGAGTCCGAGTCGCTGTTGCAAATCTTCCATCAGTTTGACAATTTGTGCCTGAATAGACACATCAAGGGCGGATAATGGTTCGTCGCACACGATGAAGGCAGGGTCGACGGCGATTGCCCTGGCGATACCGATTCGTTGTCTTTGGCCCCCGGAGAATTCATGCGGATACCTCATTGCGAATGAAGGCTCGAGCCCAACCATATCAAGCAATGCTTCAACCCGTTTTTTGCGGTCTGGTCTACTATTGGCGATTCGATGGACATCCAATGCCTCTCCAATAATATCCAATATCCGCATCCTTGGATTGAGAGAAGCATAAGGATCTTGGAAGATCATTTGCATATGCCGGCGCATAATGAGCATTTCTTTAGGGGAAAAGCTGTTGAGCGACATTCCTTTGAAAAGGATATCTCCTCCGGTTGGGGTATGTAATTGAAGGATTGAGCGTCCAGCTGTAGATTTACCGCTTCCTGATTCGCCAACTACTCCTAATGTTTCCCCGGCTTTGATGCTGAAGGAGATATCATCAACTGCTTTTATCGTTTTTCCTTTACCAATATCGAAATATTGCTTAAGGTGACGTACTTCCAACAACGGGGTATCGTCGGTATTTATGATCAGATGTGATACTGGTTTCGGTTTCTTTTTTTCATTTAGTTTCGGAAGTGCATGAAGTAACTTCTTAGTATACGGGTGAGAGGGGGAGGAGAAGATTTCCTCTGTCGTACCGGTCTCGACAATCACTCCTTTTCGCATGACGGCAACTCGGTCGCACATTCCGGCCACTACCCCCAAGTCATGTGTGATTAAGATGATTGCTGTTCCGAATTTCTCTTGCATCTTCTTCATAAGATGAAGTATTTGCGCTTGAATTGTGACATCCAGTGCTGTCGTCGGTTCATCTGCAATCAGCAAAGACGGTCGGCATGCCAATGCGATGGCAATCATCACACGCTGCCTCATCCCGCCGGAAAATTCATGCGGATATTGTTCGTAGCGAATTTCGCTTTCCCTGATGCCGACCAATTCTAACATATCGAGCGCCTGCTCCCTCGCTTGCTTATCCGATAGTTTTTCATGCTTTTTTAACCCTTCTGCAATCTGATTCCCGATTTTCATGGTCGGATTCAAAGAGGTCATCGGATCCTGAAAGATCATTCCGATCTCGCGTCCCCGGATGGCCTCCATCTCTTTCTCGGAGTAGTATCCGATGTCTTTCCCATTAAAGAGGACTGTTCCGTTCTTACGTCTGGCGCTCACAGGTAACAATTGCATGATTGAACGTGCGGTGACGCTTTTGCCACTTCCAGATTCTCCGACAATCCCTAATGTTTCTCCTTTATTAAGCGAAAAGCTGATATTTTGCACAGCTTGAATTTCCTGTTCTTCCTGTTCAAAAGATACTGATAAATGCTGCACTTGCAATAATGAATTCATCAAAAGACACCTGCCAAATCATCATATTGGTCCAAAATTGACCTTTTGTATATATTTCCTTATATTGTTGACTTTTACCAATTGTTAAAATAAAATATACTATACCACTCGGAAAAGTGCAATTATTCTTGAGTCTTATGTTTATACAAATGATTATATGTATTCAGCGCAACGCTGAGAGGATGATAGGGGGAATATCATTGGTTAATGAGCGGAAGTGGAAGGGGAATCGCTCTTTTGTACAGAGAGTTGATTATCTATTCAGAAAAATGATGAAGAACCCCTCATATAAAATCTTCCTTTTGATATTAGGGGCTCCGCTCTTTTTGATTGTCATGCTGTATTATCTGTTCAAAAGGAACAAGGATGGGTATGCAAAAGCGGAAGCAGAGCTGAAGAATTCACTCATCGAATCTGGACATCTTGATGCCTTTAAGAAGGACTATAAGGATCAGTTAACAAGAAAGCAAGATTTCTTTGGCAAACAAGTAGGCGATGAAGAAATTGAGAGAGAAGCAACACAGCTTGCCATGCATCAATTAGATGCTTATATTACCGAGTTAATGATGGAACCGGTCCACAATGAAACGGGGAAAGGGAAGATGCAATTCGAAGATGCTTTTTCTATATTGCTCGAAAAAAAATGGTTCTTGCTCTTTTCGTTCATTGGCGGTTTTTTAATGTACATATTGTTGTTTCTGTACAGTAATCCATATGTGAAATACGTGATGGAGCGTTTAATCATGACAATTTTTGTCGTTGTTGGTGTAAGTGTGCTTGTATTCACAATCCTGTATATTTCACCGTTCAATCCTGCCGCTAACATCTTGGGGGAAACAGCAACGAAAGAGCAGATTGCCGCGTTCAATACCTTACATGGACTGGATCAGCCCTATTTCACTCAGTTATGGGACACAATCATCGGTATTTTCACATTTGATCTTGGCAGTTCGTTCGCCGGAAATGAGAATGTCATATCTACTATTATGCGTAAGTTTCCGATTACCTTGACGATTGCCGTCTTTTCTTTATTACTTGCGGTGGTGGTTGCATTACCAACAGGAATTATTTCGGCTATCAGAAGGAACTCGATCTTTGACCATTCTTTCATGTTAATCGCCTTACTTGGCTTATCGATTCCGAGTTTCTGGCAAGGACTGATCTTCATTTTGGGCTTCTCGGTCCATTTGGAGTGGCTGCCAGCAACGTATCATGCAAATAACATGCTGTCATTGATCATGCCAGTCGTAGTACTTGGGACAGGGCTGACAGCTGCAGTCGCCAGGATGACAAGGTCATCGACACTAGAAGTTATTCATGAAGATTATATGTTGACAGCCAGAGCCAAAGGACTTAGCGGAAGAAGGGTGGTTATGAGGCATGCTGTGCCAAATGCACTCATCCCAATCATCACAGTGATAGGGCTGCAATTCGGTGGAATGCTCGGTGGGGCCGCTGTCACGGAAAAAGTGTTCAATATTAGCGGACTTGGTAGCTATATTGTCGATAAACAATTTATACCGGATGTGCCGGCTGTGATGGGAGCTGTTATCTATACGGCCATCATCATTTCAGTCGTTAATATGATTATTGATATTCTGTATGCATTCTTTGACCCTCGAATTCGGCATAAGATGAAACAATACTAAAGCAGGTGTATGAAATGAATAGTTTAAAAGCTTCACAGGAATATAGACAGGCAAAGTTCGCCTTAAATGCATCATTAATTCTAACAGCCATTTTTCTGCTTAATGTATATGATTTCAAAAGCATGGATAGTAGGGAGTTCTTTTTATGGATGTTCGGGCTTTATGCTTTCTTCACTGGCTTACAGGGCATTTTGCTATGGCGAATGAAAAAGGACTTACTGGAAAAAGGGAATATTTCGACCTTTACCAGAAGGTTGGGGTTTATACAACTGGCGAGTTTATTCAGCGGGAATGTCTTCTTGGCAGCATCCGCATTGGTTTTGATTAAAAATAAGAAAAATCTCTATTACTCTCTTGGAATTTATATGTTGTTAACGGATTGTTTTGTGATCGGTGTTTCTGCCTTGAATTTGTTCAAACCATATGTGTCGAATAGCTTTATAGCAGGAATGGGCGTCCTGATTGCAATTACGCTATTCCAATTCGTGGCTGTTTTGTTTCTCATGAGAGGGAGCTTGAACAAGAAGACATCTACCGCTATCGCTATTTTTTTTCTCTTGAGCGCTCTTACCGGGAATCTATTTTCATTGGTGCTTGGGATTACAATATTGCTGAAGGCCAAGAATCAGCGATACGGTGTCAAGACACAGTGGGAATCGATATGGGAAAGATTGTCGAAGCATTTCTCAGCGATGCTAAGTTTGTTTTTCATTATCTTTCTGTTCATGATTTCTGTGTGCAGTATTTTTACATTCGAAAAGAGTCTTGCGATTGAAAATGACTATGGGGCAATCTTACAGTCTCCAAGTCTTGTTTATCCGTTCGGTACGGATAATTTCGGTAGGGATGTTTTCTCGAGGCTTATATTCGGTGCAAGAATATCACTCATTGTAGGTTTCTTAGCGACCCTTATTCCTGTACTGATTGGAGGATTCCTTGGAGCAGTCTCAGGCTACTATGGCAGACATACGGATAATATCATCATGAGGCTTCTCGATATTCTATACGCCATTCCAGGAATTTTGCTTGCCATCACCATTATCGCTGCCTTCGGGGCGAATACCGTCAATCTGATTATTGCCTTGAGCGTTGGAGCCATACCCACATATGCAAGAACGATGAGAGCCAATGTGCTGCAGGTGTCAAATTATGAATTCGTGGAAGCTTCTAGGGCTCTTGGGGTAAAGGATCGTGCTATTATCTTCAAGCATATTATCCCTAACTCCATGGCGCCTATGATTGTTAAGTCCACTTTGACCATCGGGGCGGCTGTCATTTCAACCAGCAGCTTAAGTTATCTCGGACTTGGGGTTGAACCGCATATACCAGAGTGGGGAAATATTTTACGGATTGGAAGTGCCTACTTGGAATCAAATCCTTACCTTGCTATCTTTCCGGGAGTGGCAATCGTTTTGCTAGTATTATCTTTCAATTTCCTTGGGGACGGCTTGAGGGATGCGCTTGACCCTAAGCTTGATCGATCATCATGATTGTGGGGAGAAAGAAGTTTATCAATAAAGAATTATTTTGGGGGGATTATTTTGAGGAAAAATGGATTTATGACGTTATTGCTTTTGTTCGTATTGGTTCTCAGTGCTTGCACCGTCAAAACTAAAGATGATGTAAGTAATAAAGTAAATGATGGTGAAAAGAAGGAAGCAGTCGAAATCGAAATATTGAGTACGAGCGCCAATGAGTCAGATGTGAATATCCTTCGCGATCAACTTACGAAAAATGGATTTAAGGTCAAATTGAATCTTCAACCGGATTTTGGCAGCTTTAAAGCACAGGAAGATGCAGGCAATTTCGATGTATCGATGTCCAGTTGGACCACGGTCACGGGAAATCCGGATTATGCGGTGCGATCGCTGTTCATAACAGGAGGGGATTATAGTATCCTATCAGATTCGAAGTTGGACAAATTGATCAATCAAGCATCTACCCAAACGCCAGAAGAATATAAAGAAACCTATAAAAAGTTGGAAGATCATCTTGTGTTTGAAAAGGCCTATATCGCACCTTTATATATATCCAACAAAAATCAGGCAGTCAATACAGGAGTATTAAAGGAAGAATCCGTACGTTTGTCTAAGTCGCGGGCGTTGGCGTGGGATTCGATTGATTACACCGATGCATCCAAGCGTGAAAAGGAGCCTTTGAAATTGACACAATCGATGTCTACGTTGACATCTCTCGATCCGATCAAAGGTAATGATGGTTCTATCAACCAATTGAATACGAATATGTATGTACGTTTGGTAAATTTGACGGACGATGATAAAATCACCTCGGACGCATCCTTATCACTGAATCATGCCATTGCAAAAGGGAATAAAGAATATTATTTTGTCCTCAGAAATGACATAAGTTTTGCAAAAGTTGAAAATAAAAAGGCAGTTGATTCAGGTGAAAGAGTTGGGGCAGAGGATGTTATATTCACCTTGAACCGTGCTAAAGATAAAGATTCTGTGCCGGATCACAGAACATACAGCTTGCATGAGCATATCAAAAAAGTTGAAATCGTTGAAGACGTGGCAAGCCTTGATTCAGTTAAACTTTCCAATGGGGAAGGCACTGTAAAGGATGCGCTTAATGTAAATCTGGACAGTGAAATAGCAGAACTAGTCAAAGCTAAAGAGGATGCCGATCAAAAAAGCGGCAAGTATCAAGTCGTTAAAGTGACAACAACAGAGCCATTCCCACAAGTGCTGAACTACCTGGCTCACCAATCAGCAGGTATCGTATCAAAGAAACAAGTTGAAAGCATCAACACTTATGATGTAGCTTCTTTCGACGTCAAGAAAGATATTCCTTATGGAGATCAAAATACGGTAACTGAAGGTAGTCAATATGATAACCATTTATATACGAGCGGACCGTATATCATGCTATATAAAAATGACTATGAAGCAGTATTCCAAAAGAATCCTGCATATATGAAAGGGACAAATCAAGAACCATATATCAACAAGGTGTCCGTCCGATTCATCAAAGAACCTGATAGCGCATTTAGTGCACTACGCAGCGGTGAAATCGATATGCTATCCGGTGTACCGGAAACAAAGTTTGATATTCTTAAAGAAGACAGCAAGATGAAATTACAAAGCACTCAGAGCAATGCTGTTTCTTACTTGTTATTCAACACGAAAAATCGAGATGTTGCAAAAAGTGAGAACTTAAGGAAAGCGGTTCTGTATTCCGTTAACCAGGATGAGTTCATTCAATTCTATAAAGGCGATAAGGCAAAGGCTGTTTCAACTGTCAGCCCGCTTGTTGATACTGGCAATGAATTGACCGCTGATACTGAAAAAGTGCAAGAAGCTTTGGAAGCATATTTCTCTGAGAAGTAAATGGAAACCAAAAAGAATCCCGGGTGGATTCTTTTTTTTGATCCTTTATGTTGAACTTCCTATGATAGGAAGGTGCAATTTAGCGAAGCAGGAGCTTTACTAGATTATATAGAAATATATAACTCAAGCAAGAGGAGAAAGGAGAGGAGTAAACTTAGGCTATTTACTAAAAGGAACGTACTTTTTATGACACGCCAAAATCGAATTCAGACAGTCAATTTTACACTGAAAATCATGAAGATTTAAGAAAATGGGAAATATCAAACAAGGAGGAAATTATGCAAGCAGAAAAAAAGCGTAGTGAACATTTAATTGATCCAGAGGTAAGAGGCATTTTGGACGAAATGGGCAGCATGAGTATGTCACAGGAATCGTATTTGATGATTCGTGAGCAAATGGCTACGACAAGCAATAGTGATATTACGGAAAAGTATGACGTTGAGCTAGAGGAAATATATGTGGATAATCTATTTGATGAATCAAAAGTAAGACTAATTGTCATCAAACCTAAAAATACAACTGCCGAAAAGCATCCGTTACTTTACTCTATTCATGGAGGTGGTATGGTCATTGGTAGCCCTGAAATGGACAATGAATTTCATGCGTTTTTAGCGCATAATTATAATTTTATCGGTGTATCAGTGGACTATCGATTAGCTCCTGAGCACGCTCAACCTGCACAGCTGCACGACTGTTACTCTGGTATGAAATGGTGCATCGACAATGCAGTAGATTTAAATATTGATACAGATAAAATCGCATTGTCAGGTGTTAGTGCCGGAGCTGGACTTGCTGGTGGCTTAGCGCTTTATATTAGAGATCAAAAGGAATTTGATATCCATCACCTAAGACTGTTAATTCCTATGTTAGACGACAGGACTGCATTGAAGGAGACTACTCCATATAATGGTGAATTTGCTTGGACAAATGAAAGTAACTATTTCGGCTGGAAATCTGTATTAAATCAAGAACCAGGCTCTGAAGGCATTTCTCCATACTATTCGCCTGCTCGTGCCGAATCGTTAGTCGGATTACCAAGCACATATTTATGTGTAGGAGCAATAGAATTATTTACAGAAGAAACATTAGATTTTTCAAAGCGCTTAATTCGTGAAGGTGTACCAACAGAATTACATGTCTATCCTGGCTATCACCACTTAGCAGTTGGTGTACCAGAAGCCTATCATAGCAAGCGTGAAAGTGAGAACAATCTTAATGCACTACTCCGTGCTTTAAAAATAGAATAGTAAACCTGAAATAAAAACACCTTTTCAATACACACGACGAAAGACCATTTATCCAGATTTCATTGGGACAGATGGTCTTTTTTTTGCATATGAGGTTTGGATATTTTCGACCAAGGTATGTGATCATATGGAATCACTGCTTGTTGGTGAATCGATAAATTTGGCAGTCCTGTCATTAAGGTTACTAGACTATAATAGATCATCATTGATGTTTGCTTTTACGGTTTTAGTCCATCTAAAGTGAGACAACTTAGAAAAACATCATGCTTAGTCTAGTCTATTTTGTTTTAGAGATTAAGCATTTGCCTCTAGTAGTCAATAAAAGTATTATGTAAATACGGTGTGTGATGTTTATATAATGGTGGATTTTCGTATATATTAGGTAAGTATCATATAGATTAACAACATAGGTTAATATTAGGCAGCTGAAGGAGAACCAGACAATGGAGATATTAAATAGAGGGTATAAAGAAGCAGTGGAAAAAGCTAAAAATGATATTATGCATGATATTTATTTATTCATGGAAGAGAGTGTAGAGAAACCTTCCTTAAGGGATTATATAGATAGCAGAGAATCTTATTTGAATCAGATCTGGAATTTAGCGTGGAAGAGTAGAACACTTCAGCGTATGAACAGAAATGAAAAAAATGATTTTTTAAAGCAGCGAGGCATATCAACTGAAGGAGCCTCCAAAAAGACAATTAACAAAATGGTTGAACAAGAACTGGACGGTTTACGGTCTTTTGATATGAAGAGCTGGATTCGTGATTACTTTAAAGAAACAGATGAACTATGGGATGAATTGTTCGAAACAGTCAAGCTGAAAAGATTAAAAGGAAATTATGAGAATACAGTTATAAAAGAAGCGGCATTAAGTATTTTGAGCAGTAACAAGCTTTATTTTTATTTAAAGCTCAGATACAAAGTAGCAAATCAATTACAAAAGGATATAGCAAATGTGAAGGGTTTCAATCAAGCTAAATTTGAAACGCTCAACGATCTTTTATATTGGGGATATGATGTATACCAAGATGATTCTGTTTTTGATGAATATATTTATCAAAATCTAATCGATACCTTTGTTTACGAAAACATTTACCCATTTATATTTTCAGAATTGCCGGATCAGATCATAAACCAATATGAGAATATGTTTAAAGGGTCGATTAATCATAAGTTGATCAGGCAATTGATTGGGGGAAATATTAGTGAATTTCAATGGGAATATGAAAGTGAAATAGAGCAGGAATTGATTGAGGACCTTATAGATGTTCGAGCCCACCCGGATGAATTTGATATACAAATGCCGTTATACCATACTCAGCACAAAGAGAGAATTGAAAAAAGAGAACAGAAATTAGAAGAGATTAGGAAACAGGAAGAAATAAAACAAAAGAAATTGGATGATATCTTTGGTGTTGAATACAAGACAACTGTTTATAGTAACACAAAATATATTCTGCATATTGGAGAAACAAATACCGGTAAGACCTTTCAGGCACTAAATAGATTAAGGCAAGCTGCGTCTGGTATATACCTGGCACCTTTAAGGTTATTGGCACTTGAAGTGTATGAAACACTCAGAAACGATGGAATAGCTTGTGCATTAAAGACAGGTGAGGAAGAAAAGGATATTGCAAATGCCACACATTATTCCTGTACAATTGAAATGTTTACAGAAAAAGATGAATTCGACGTCATGGTAATTGACGAAGCACAAATGATAGCAGATAAAGATCGAGGATTTTCATGGTTTAGAGCTATTAATAAAGCACGAGCTCGGGAGGTTCACATCATAGGTAGTCACAACTCGAAAAGGATGATTTTGAATCTTCTTCAGGGAAATGATATTGAAATTCATGAATATAAACGAGATATACCGCTGATTGTGGAGAAAAAACCTTTTAGGATCGAACATGCCAAGGCAGGGGATGCTTTGATTGTATTTTCTCGAAATAAAGTGCTTCAAACTGCTTCAAAGCTGGAGAGAAACGGCCATAAAGTAAGTGTAATCTATGGAAGTATGCCTCCTGAGACAAGAGCTAAACAAATTCAGAGGTTTATTAACAGGGAAACGCGAGTGATTGTATCAACAGATGCAATCGGGATGGGGCTTAATCTACCGATTAGGCGGGTCGTTTTTTTAGAAAATGATAAATTTGATGGCACGAGAAGACGTTTATTGACCTCTCAGGAAGTAAAGCAGTTAGCCGGCCGTGCCGGCCGTAAAGGTATATATAATGAAGGAAGAGTGGCGTTTACTGATCAAATTGGTTTAATGAAGAGGTTGTTAAATGGTGAGGATCGACCCATCAGTACATTTACAATAGCACCTACACAAGGGGTATTTGAGCGGTTTAAACGATATCATTCCAACTTTGAACAATTCTTTGAATTATGGGATGAGTTTAAAAATCCTGCTGGCACAACAAAAGCACCGCTTACTCAGGAAAAAGCATTATATCATTTAATTCGCCATGAACAAATAGAAGGACGAATGTCCATAACTGATTTATACGGTTTTCTTCATTTACCTTTTTCAGCGAATGAGGAGAGCCTGGTTAATCAATGGCTGTATAATATGAAAGCCATTGTGGATCGAAGAGAATTGAGAGAGCCTTTAATAAAGAAAGATTCCTTGGATGAACTTGAATTGTCTTATAAATCAGTAGGATTGCATTTATTGTTTTTGTATAAATTAGATAGAAGAAGTGAAACGGTCTATTGGGAGCGAGTAAGAGAAGAAATCAGTTCAGATGCACATAATAAGTTAAGAAAAGGGGTTAAAAAATATCAAACAAAGTGTCGATTATGCCATAAGCCGTTAAGCTGGAATTATCGATTTGCTATTTGCCAATCCTGTTATGAAGAAAGTAAACAATCCAGGTACTATTATAAAGGGCGGGATATATAGGAGAGTTGAACTTGCAATTAACCGTTGCAAGTTTTTTGTATACCATAATTATATTATGTAAACTAGAGGTTGTGAAAAAGATATTTATCAATAACAAGAATAGATGAAACTTATTAAACATAGATTAATAGAGAGAATAGATTAAAAGTAGAACCGGCATTTGCCGGTTCTATGGTTCTTACTGAATGTTTCTGTACAACCCGATAACTTTACCTAAAATACTGACATTTTGTAGAATGATAGGTTCGAGCATAGAGTTTTCCGGTTGAAGACGGAAATGGCTATCTTCTTTAAAGAAACGTTTCACTGTTGCTTCATCATCTTCCGTCATAGCAACAACAATTTCGCCGTTGTTTGCAGTATGCTGCTGGCGAACAATTACATAGTCCCCGTCAAGGATACCAGCTTCAATCATACTGTCTCCCATAATTTCAAGCATAAATACATTTTCATCTGCAGGAGCCATATGTTCAGGAAGAGGGAAGTATTCCTCAATATTTTCAATAGCTGTAATAGGCTGCCCGGCAGTTACTTTCCCGATTAATGGTACATTAACGGAATTTGTTTTTGGAATATGGTCATGCGGATCCATATCCAGTATTTCAATAGCACGCGGCTTAGTAGGATCTCGTCTGATGAGACCTTTGCTTTCCAAGCGTGCTAAATGACCATGAACCGTGGAACTGGAAGCCAGTCCAACTGCTTCGCCAATCTCTCGAACGGAAGGTGGATAGCCCTTCTTTTTAACTTCTTCTTTTATATATAGCAAAATATCCTGCTGTCGTTTGGATAATTTAGTAGTCATCTCCCGCACCTCTTTATGCTTTGTTGTTTTTAGTATATCATTTCTTGTTTAACAGTACAAACATAAGTTCGTTTTTTGTGTTGACACAAAACATGTGTTCGGTTTATACTTACATTATGACAAGCGAACATATATTCTATGGAGGGGTTTATTCATGAAAAAATTATGGACTTCTTATTCTTATACAATTATATTTATTATCGGAGTTTTCTTATTAATATCTAGTTTACTGGTGACAAATATTGAAACACCAAAGGACGATTTTCAACAGATTACTGTTAAAAAAGGAGATACAGTTTGGGATATGGCTGACAGATTTGATGGCAGTGAGATGACGCAGACTGAATTTGTTTCCTGGGTTCAGGAACATAATGATTTGCAGATTAATCAATTAAAAGAAGGGCAAACGATTGTGATTCCTGTTAAGAAAAATACTGACAATACAGAAATGCTGCATTTAGCAGATTCTGATAAATAACTATATAATCAGTAGGTCGGGATATAGGATCCCGGCCTTATCTATATGTAAAAAAAGAATGGTGAGAGAAGATGAAGGTTGGAATCTATTGCAGAGTAAGTACAGATAAAAGTTCACAGGAAACATCCTTGGAAAGGCAGGAACAGGAGTTAACAAGACTCGCTGCTGTTAAGGGATTTGAGATTGTTATTACCCAGAAGGAACAAGCCAGTGGATATGATTTAGAGCGGGAAGGTATTCTAATCTTGCTGGAAAAAATGAAAAATAAAGAAATTGAGGGTCTGTTGATTCAGGATGAAACGAGACTGGGCAGAGGAAATGCTAAGATAGCCCTATTGCATTGCATCTTTAAAGAAGGGATCAAATTATATACGGTCACTCATAATGGAGAACTTGAAATCTCAGAAACCGATGCCATGCTTTTGCAAATCATCAGTATTGTAGAAGAGTATCAGCGTAAATTGCAAAACAGTAAAATCAGAAGAGGAATGAAACGAGCAATTGAAAAAGGATACAAACCACAAAAAAACCTCTCCAATCAACATATAGGGGGTGGCAGAGAAAGATCTGAAGTACCGTTACAGGAAGTCATTGAACTGCGTATTAAAGGATTGACTTTTGCTGAAATAACGGAGAATCTAAATAGAAAAGGGTATGAACTTTCAAAAGCAACGATTCACCGAAGATATTCAGAATATATGAAAAAGAATACGAATTAATAGTTACTTCTTGAAAATAATTCTGTTTTTCTATACGATGACAATATCTACTTATATTTCATATAGAAGGAGCAATACTATGCTGCCAATGCATAAAATTAAAAGAATTAATGAATTGTCCAAAAAATCAAAGTCAGTAGGTCTTACAAAAGAAGAAGCCACTGAACAATCTCTTCTTAGGAAAGAGTATTTGGAAACTTTTCGTACTTCCATGAGAAATACAGTCGAAGGTTTAACCATTATTGATCCAAAAGGTAATGACGTTACACCTGAAAAAATAAAAAAATTACGTAATAAAAAGTTACATTAAGGGTATATAATAATAGATTGGGCTCTTTTTGTTTTTAGGAGTGACGATTTTGTAGCATTTACCAATTAGCTATTGTCAATCTGTTTATACTTCATTAATATATATTAGAAGGTTAATCTGAAAGGATGTAGGCAATGTTCACAGAAAAAGATAATTTATCTATTACAGCTATTCGTACACTTTCAATCGATGCAATTGAAAAAGCTAATTCAGGTCACCCGGGTATGCCGATGGGAGCTGCTCCTATGGCATATACACTTTGGACTAGATTTATGAATCATAATCCGAAAAATCCAGAGTGGTTTAACCGTGACCGATTTGTTTTATCTGCAGGACATGGTTCTATGCTTTTATACAGTTTATTACATTTATCAGGTTACGGCCTTGAAATGGAAGAAATTAAAAATTTCAGACAATGGGGCAGCAAAACTCCTGGGCATCCTGAATATGGTCATACAAAAGGCGTTGAAGCTACAACTGGACCACTTGGTCAAGGGATTGCAATGGCGGTCGGTATGGCGATGGCAGAACGTCATTTAGCGGCAGTTTACAATAAAGATAACTTTGATGTTGTAGATCACTTTACATACAGCATTTGTGGAGATGGAGATTTAATGGAAGGTGTATCAGCAGAAGCTGCTTCTCTTGCTGCTCATCTAAAATTGGGTCGTTTGGTTGTCCTTTATGATTCCAATGATATCTCTCTTGATGGTGAATTAAACATGAGCTTCTCTGAAAGCGTTGCTGACCGTTTTAAAGCATACGGATGGCAGTACATTCGTGTAGAAGACGGTAATGATTTGAATGAAATTGCACAAGCGCTTAAAGAGGCTAAAACAGATCTTGACCGCCCGACTATGATTGAAGTAAAAACAGTTATTGGTTACGGTGCGCCAAACAAATCGGGTAAATCCGCTGTACATGGTGCTCCGCTAGGCGAAGATGAAATGAAATTAGCTAAAGAATACTACAAATGGACATTCGAAGAAGATTTTTATGTACCACAAGAAGTTTATGACACATTTGAAGAAACTGTTGTAAATGCTGGTGCTAAAAAAGAAGAAGAATGGAATCAATTATTTGAAAGCTATAAAAATGAATATCCGGAACTTGCTGCTCAACTAGAGACAGCGATTAAAGGGGAATTACCGGAAGGCTGGGATAAAGATATTCCTGTATATGAAGCAGGAACAGCTGTTGCTACGCGTAATTCCGGTGGAGAAGTGTTAAATTCAATCGCCAAAAACCTTCCATCATTATTTGGTGGATCTGCTGACTTGGCTGGTTCGAATAAAACAATGCTGAAAGGCGAAAAAGATTTCTTGCCTGGTACGTATGAAGGTCGTAACATTTGGTTCGGCGTACGTGAATTTGGAATGGGTGCGGCTTTAAACGGAATGGCGCTTCATGGTGGTTTGCATGTATATGGAGGAACGTTCTTTGTATTCTCTGATTACCTGCGTCCGGCTATTCGTTTGGCAGCATTGATGAATCTACCTGTAACGTACGTATTTACACATGATAGTATCGCTGTTGGAGAAGACGGTCCTACTCATGAACCTGTCGAGCACATGGCAGCATTGCGTGCAATGCCTAATGTATCACTTATCCGTCCAGCTGATAGCAATGAAGTAGCAGCAGCATGGAAAACAGCATTAACAAGCAAAAATATGCCAACTGCATTGGTTTTATCACGTCAAAACTTACCAACATTACCATTATCAGCTGAATTAGCTGAAGAAGGCGTTGCTAAAGGCGGATATGTTGTTTCTCCTTCCGGTAAAGAAGATGCCGATGCATTATTATTAGCATCTGGTTCAGAAGTTGGTTTAGCTGTTCAAGCTCAGGCTATCTTAGCAAACGAAGGTATTAATGTATCTGTTGTCAGCATGCCATCATTTGATCGTTTCGAAGCTCAGTCTGCTGAGTATAAAGAATCTGTTTTACCATCTTCTGTTAAGAAACGTGTAGCAATCGAAATGGGTACATCATTTGGATGGGATCGCTATACAGGTGATGAAGGAGAGATATTGGCAATTGATCGCTTTGGTGCTTCCGGCCCTGGTGAATTGTTAATGGAAAAATTCGGATTCACTCCATCTAACGTGGTATCAATGGTAAAAGCTTTAATTCAAAAATAATAATTTAGTAAAATCACCAGAGTATTCTCTGGTGATTTTTTTTATAACCGTATTTACTAGTACTAGTAGATATGTACCTAATCATTCTAGGGTGAAATAATGTGTTATCGTGTACGTGTAAATGGTAGTACATTTCTTTGCTTCAATTGTAAGACAGATATTTGCTCTATTAATGGTTGCCACGCTTAATAATGGATCGGTAATATTAAATATGTTATCTACTAAAATGAATGCATCAAAAGGCTTGTACGGTACTTCTCAGTCTTTTGATATGTTCAGCAGTCTTATAATTGACTTGGCTTTCATGCATCTCTATATATGTTTGAAGAAGCCGATAGATATACAGTGCGGGAATTATCGGGATTATTTAATTTACATATAAGATAGAGAGCTAATAGGATTGGAAGAGCAATGTGTGAAAATGAGAAATACTGTCCATTCACGGCAGTTCTATAACCTTTCAGGGATGAGACAAATGAGAGATGAAAAAATCTCATCCTTATTCAACATGAATACTGAACTGCATCAGATAATCTGGTATTAATCAAAATCCAGGTATAAAAAGATGTCTAAAAAACACGAAGAAGAAGGGTTGTTTCTAATCTCCATATCGTTTTTTGAAGGATAAATAATGAAAGACGCATGTTTCAACGTATCCAATCGTTCTTATAATACTAGTTTTATTGAAGGTTCTCTATAAGATTATTTGATATTACCAAGACGTCATACAAACTTCCGTGAATTGGAGACATTCATTGATAAACGATGGTGAGCAGGAGTGAATGGTGTGTTTAATGGGTATACAGAATTTAATTTGAATAATCAAAATATTCGCTCTTGTCGACAAAAAAAGAAAAAACTCTGCACGTTCATTTTACATAATATGCAAAAATAATTTTTTATACTATAGGTAAAGAGAATTGGAGGTATGAGTATGCGAACTTATATCATTTATTTAATAGAGAATGAATTTGCCCGTCATTATTATGGACGAGAATATATGTTTTTTAATTTATTCCAGGACTATGAAAAATCTGAAGGTGATGAGAAAAAAATCCTGCGCAAGCAAATCAACTTTGTTACGAAAAAGATTCAGGCTCCACTCTTTACCTCCTTTATGGAAAAACAACTCCATGATCATAAAGATTGTTATATGGAGAATGGGGTATATTATATCAGGAAGAAAAATGTCGGTCACAGTGAAGCGAGCTTGGGTTATCGAAACCATTCTCCTGCATGCTGAAGGCACGTATGAATGTGAGACTATCTTTTTTGAATGGTTGAGACAGTGGAACCCCTATTTTTTAGCGCTAGATACAACTAAGGATCGGTGCGCATGGTTGAGACCGATTAAACAAAGATTATATGTATAAAGCAGGAAAAATGCTGATATTTAACCTAAAAAATCTTATTTAATGTTATGAAAATTAATCTATTGTGTCGGTTTGTATCAAAATCTGATAGAAATATCACAATAGTTATGGTATTATTACTTTGGTTTAGTACAATGTCTTTTAGACAGCACGGAGGAGGTAGTTTAGGTTATGGGATATTATATTCTTACGGCAGTAATTGCTTTGATTGCTGGTGTGGCTTTAGGATTCTTTATCGCCCGTAAATACATGATGGATTATCTGAAGAAAAATCCACCAATCAATGAACAAATGATTAAAATGATGATGACACAAATGGGCATGAAGCCATCCCAAAAGAAAGTAAATCAAATGATGAATGCGATGAACAAACAGCAAGGGAAATAAAACCTTACACGTCAAGGGATTTAGCACTCATCTGATTATACAGGGTTAATTATTTTAAGATTTCTTGGCAAAATTTAAAACCACTCCTTCTGTAGAAAGGTACGCTAAAACATACAGAGGAGTGGTTTTTATTATGCCACTGAATAGTATAACTGCAGGATATAAAATCTAGCAAAAATCCCATACATACTGACCAAAACGATTCGTAACAGGAAGTGGAACACTTACATTTAAATTGATATATCAGCGACTTATAATCAGTAAACGTATAAACCCCCAGTTTCGTTGATGCCATCTAAATAATTTGTTTAAGTTCTGTCAAATTGATGACAGGGCTTTTTATTATAAAAATATTTAGAAACTGATATCCCAATATTTTGTAAATATAAAGTTGATATGCTTTTCTTTTTGTCATCTTATAAGCCTAGTGAATGCTTCCTGAATTAATATATTGGTTGTGAGCCTTTTTCCGTAACAATCGAAACCATAAGTTATTGACCATTTGTGCTTTCTTGTCTTCATCCAGTTCAACAATATTTTCGTCCGCTAATTGGTTAATTGTACTTTTAACCATTCCTATTGCCCCCTCTACAATTACTTTACGGGCAGATAACACCGCTTGAGCCTGTTGCCTTTGTAACATGACAGAGGCAATTTCAAGATGCATAATACGCGCTTCAAGTATATCCACACCAGCTACATCCAAACGCTTTTGTAAATCTTCAGCTAAGAAAACAGCGGTTTCATCACTATTTTTCCGTAAAGACATATCGGTCTCTTTCTCAAAATGATCATAGGCTTGCAATATGGTGGATGCTTCGTTTGGTTGGACAATGGTTATTCCGGATAATAATAGGGCAACAGCTACAATTAACACGATCGGTATTACGGTTGATCTTTTCATCAGCATAAAAACACTGATACCGGTTTTGATTAACCTGCCTAAATAGGCCTTCATTTTTACTGCGCTCTTTTCCTTCTCTTTAATATGAAAATTCAGAATAATCTTTTCTTTGTATTGTCTATTTGCTAAAATAAGGAAATCTTATAAAGAGAGTAAAGGAGGGCATTTGTGCGGATTTTCGTTAAACTGAAATGGTTTTTTATACAAGAGAGAAAATCATACATTATTGGAGTTGTTATGTTGCTATTCGTGGCCATTTTACAGCTCATTCCACCAAGAATTATCGGAATCGTCGTCGATCAGATCAATAATGATTCTCTGACAGGCAAGGATCTTTCCAAATGGATTTCCATCCTGATTGCTGCAGGGGTGGGAATGTACATCTTAAGGTATTTTTGGCGAATCAAAATTTTCGGTTCAGCTGTCAAATTATCAAGAGAACTTCGTTTCCGTTTATTCGATCATTTTACCAATATGCCATCTTCATTTTATCAACGTAAGCGCATAGGGGATCTGATGGCACATGCAACCAATGACTTAAATGCGGTTCAACAAACGGCAGGCAGCGGAGTGTTATCATTGGTAGATTCGCTTACTACAGGGGGATTTGTCGTTCTGGCAATGGCTTTCATTGATTGGCGTTTAACTGTGTTTGCGTTGCTTCCTATGCCGTTCATTGCGATTTCAACCAGTTATTACGGGAAGCTCTTACATAAAAGATTCAGGTCTGCTCAAGCTGCATTTTCTGAGTTGAATGACAAGACGCAGGAAAGTATAAATGGAATCAAAGTGATCAAGACTTTTGACCAGCAAAGAGAGAATGTTGAATCCTTCCGAGCTTCTTCAAAAGATGTTGTGGAAAAAAACATAGCAGTAGCACGTGTCGATGCTTTGTTTGATCCTACAATTAGTTTAATGGCGGGTCTTTCTTACTTTATATCCATCGCTGTTGGGGCCAAATATGTGATAGAGGGCAGTTTGACAATTGGTGAATTAGTATCATTTTCAACCTATTTGGGGTTATTAATTTGGCCGATGCTGGCGTTTGGATTCTTGTTTAATATTGTTCAACGTGGGAGTGCATCTTATGATCGAATCACGGAGCTTTTACGTGAAAAAACCGATATTAAAGAGGAAACAGGTGCATCTGATAAACCTGCGAGCGGTGATATAGAATTTGAAATTTCGTCATTTACATATCCTGGCGAAAAGCACACGGTTCTCGAGGACATTTATTTTACGATAAAAAAGGGGGAGACTCTCGGAGTAGTAGGGAAAACAGGTGCAGGAAAAACGACTCTATTAAAATTATTAATAAGGGAATTTGATATAACAACCGGGTTGATAAGCATTGGAGGGAGATCAATCGGACAGTATACGTTAAAATCCTTGCGGGAAGCAATAGGGTATGTACCACAGGAACATTTCTTATTTTCAGCTACAGTTGGTGAGAATATCGCTTTTGCAAAACCTGGTGCAACCCAAGAGGAAATAAAAGGGGCTGCAATCCTTTCTCATATTCATTCCGACATCGTTCATTTTACGGATGGATATCAAACGGTTGTGGGTGAACGGGGAGTTTCGCTATCAGGCGGACAAAAGCAAAGAATCAGTATAGCAAGGGCAATGATGATGGACCCTGAAATTTTAATCCTGGATGATTCATTATCCGCAGTAGATGCCAAAACGGAGGAAACGATTCTACATAATTTAAAAGGAAACCGAGAAAACAAGACAACGATTATTACATCTCATCGACTAAGTGCCATTCAGCATGCCGATCTTATTATAGTCCTTCAGGACGGCAGAATAGTTCAAAGGGGAAGACATAAGAAGTTAATGGATATGGATGGCTGGTATAAAAAAATGTATCAGCAGCAGCAATTGGAAGATTTAGTGGAACAAGGGGGATAATTGATGGATGAAATTAAATCGCTAAAGGGAAAGGAACAGCGCGCTATTCTCTTCCGTCTCTTATCTTATGCCAAGCCACATAAAAAGAGATTAATAGGTGCATTCATCTTGCTCTTTTTTGCAACAGCAGCTGATATTACAGGTCCCATATTAGTGAAGATATTCATTGATGATTATTTATCTCCAATGAATATGGCACTTGAGCCACTTGCCATATTAGCAATCGCTTACCTGATTCTTTTGATTGCCAAAATGTTTATCACGTATTTTCAAGAGTTGGCGTTCCAGCTCGTCGCTTTAAAAATTATTCAGCAGCTAAGGGTTGACGTTTTCAGTAAAGTACAAAGTCTTGGAATAAGGTACTTTGACAAAACACCGGCAGGAGCAATAGTATCTCGGGTTACCAATGATACGGAAGCAATCAAGGATATGTTTGTGACTGTTATCGCCTCGTTTATATCAAGTGGATTTTTCATTATAGGGACCATCATAGCTATGTTTGTTTTGAACGTTAAGCTGGCTTTATTTTGTTTATTTATTCTGCCAATCTTATATTTGCTAATGAGATCTTATCGTAAATTCAGCAGTGTTTTTTATCAGGATCTCAGAGAAAGGTTAAGTCAGTTGAATGCTAAGTTAAATGAATCACTGCAAGGAATGTCCATTATTCAGATTTTTCGCCAACAAAAACGGTTGAGGGATGAATTTGAAGAGATTAATAAAAAGCATTATGAAGCAGGTATGCAGAATATTAGAATTGATGGACTTTTGCTGAGACCAGCTATTGATCTTGTCTATGTATTTGCCATTGTCCTTGTACTCAGTTATTTTGGAATTCACTCAATGAATTCAATTGTCGAGATTGGTGTTTTATATGCATTTGTAAACTATATTGATCGTTTTTTTGAACCAATTAATCAAGTGATGCAGCGTTTATCCTTATATCAACAGGCGATTGTGGCTGGATCAAGAGTATTTTCCATTTTGGATGAGGAAGAATTGGAACCGATCCCAGAAAGCATTCATGAGTATAAAATTGAGAAAGGGATGGTTGAATTTAAAAATGTCAGCTTTTCGTATGATAATAAGAGAGATGTGCTGAAAAATATCTCTTTTAAAGTCAATGAGGGGGAAACAATAGCACTTGTAGGACATACAGGCAGCGGCAAAAGTACTATTATTAATTTGATGATGCGTTTTTATGAATTTAATAGAGGAGATATTCTGATTGACGGAAGATCAATAAAAAAGTATTCAAATGAAGAATTACGAGCAAGGATGGGTCTTGTCTTGCAGGATGCTTTTTTATTCTATGGGTCTGTAAAAGAGAATATCAGATTACATGATCAATCTATAACAGACATTGAAATAGAAGAGGCGTCTAAACTTGTCCAAGCTGAATTCTTCATTAATAAGCTGGCGGATAAATATGATCATTTGGTGGTCGAACGTGGAGCAACATTTTCAAGCGGGCAACGACAGTTGATTGGCTTCGCACGTACGATTGTGACAAATCCAAAAATCCTTATTCTTGATGAAGCAACCGCCAATATTGATACAGAAACCGAAGAATCCATTCAGAAAAGCTTGGCAGAAATGCGGAAGGGTAGAACAACAATCGCGATTGCCCACCGCCTCTCCACGATACAGGATGCTAATCTTATTCTTGTATTACACCAGGGTCAAATGGTCGAACAAGGAACACATCAGGAGCTTTTAGCTCAAAAAGGACTGTATTATAAAATGTATCTACTTCAAAATGGCATTAGCTCAGATATCACCAAAGAAATTGTCTAAAAAACATACTAATGAAATAAATCCCATCCAGATATCCGGATGGGATTTATTGTATTTCCCGATATATGATATCTGTTTTTCCTGCCGCTTAGTGGGAAAGTATGGTACTGTATAAGAGGTAACTTAGCTTCGACCATTATATTTCCCAGTTGTTATTATTTAAACCATTATACTCAACATGATATTTTTTGATTTTTAAATTGTTTTACGGGATGATAGTTGTTTAACAGATTATCTAGTTCTTGGCTATATTGGATTGTTACTTGTGATGATAATCCTTTCTTAGAGACGATAGCAACAAGTTCCACACGTTTACTTTCTATTTTAGCTAACAACTCCTGATTATCCATGGTTGCAGATCCTTCCTCACATCTTGAATTTTGTTTAATTTTACAAGATTATAACATATTTTTACATTAAAGAAATAGAATAAAACAATTATACATAATATCTACAAAAATTGTAAAATAGAATAAAAAAAGAACTATACTCTTTATCAAACGAGCATATGATTACTTTATAGGAAGTATTTTGATACAATATAAAATGGAATGAATTAGAAATAGTGGGGGTAAATTCAATTGGGCGACATTAATATCTTTCTTGCATTTGGAGCTGGGTTTCTCAGCTTTATATCTCCGTGTTGTCTTCCACTTTATCCGGCTTTTCTTTCTTATATTACTGGAATGTCGGTTGGAGAATTAAAAAATGATAACGCAATGATGCATAAAAGGAGCTTATTACACACATTCTTTTTTTTATTTGGATTTTCTATTATTTTTATAGCGCTGGGATTTAGTTCGTCATATATTGGAACGTTCTTTATGGATTATGGAGATGTTATCCGGCAGTTAGGCGCTATTCTAATCGTCTTTTTTGGCTTAATTATCATTGGCTTTTTTCAGCCGAAGGTATTGATGAAGGAGAGGCGTTTTGAATTTAAAAATCGTCCGGGTGGTTATATTGGCTCTATATTAATAGGAATTGCCTTTGCAGCTGGATGGACTCCATGTACTGGTCCTATTTTAATGGTAGTGATTGGGATGACAGCGGTTAATCCAGGTTCTGGAATGCTTTATATGATGGCCTATATATTGGGGTTTGCTATTCCGTTTTTTATGATGTCTTTCTTTATTGGCAAGTTAAGTTGGATTAAACGGAACTCTGATAAAGTTATGAAGGTAGGCGGAGCTTTAATGATCCTAATGGGAATCGTTTTATTTTTTGATTGGATGACCAAAATCAGTTCCTACTTTATTGCATTATTTGGCGGATGGATTGGATTTTAAGTCCATTCTTAATAGGTTTATGGATTATTTTCGAAACAATCGAAAGACTGATATACTTTTATCATGTAATAGGGGGAACTGAAAATGGCTAATATTCTAATAGTGGATGATGCAAGGTTTATGCGTTTAACGTTGACAGCAATCCTTAAAAAGGGAAATCATCTCATTGTTGGAGAAGCAGCGTCAGGCAAAGAGGCAATTGATTTATATGAAAAATTTAAGCCTGATTTGGTTACGATGGATGTAACCATGCCATTAATGAGTGGATTAGAAGCAACTAGAGTAATAAAGAATAAATACCCGGAAGCAAAAATCATTATGTGTTCAGCCATGGGGCAGCAAAAGATTGTCAGAGAATCAATTGAAGCAGGTGCGAAAGATTTTATAATCAAACCTTTTGAAGAAAATAGAGTTATCGATGCAATCAATCGTGTATTGGATTAACCTAAAGTAGAAGTTACTAAATTTATGCATGCAAAGAGGAATGATGATATGATACTTGGATTAACGACAATATTTGCCGTTTTTATGGGATTTCTGGTTTTTGCAGTAAGGATGAAAGCATCCCAAAAGCCTGTATCTGTAAAGAAAATAATATTGCCGCCTTTTTTTATGAGTACAGGTGCTTTGATGTATATATTCCCCTATTTTCGTTTAACAGGAATGGAAATAATGGAGGCTATTATACTGGGCATGTTTTTTTCTATATTCTTAATTAAGACGTCCGAATTTGAAATTAAAGAAGACCAAATATATATAAAACGATCTAAAGCTTTTGCCTTTGTATTGATTGGACTTATATTAGTAAGAACAATACTTAAGTTAGTCTTAAGCTCAACAATTGATATCGGTGAAACAGGCGGGATGTTTTGGTTAGTCGCTTTTGCGATGATTGTCCCATGGAGAATCGCTATGTATATCCAATATAAAAAGTTTGAGAAGATTTTACATGATTCACAGGCAGAAAAGAATACGGTTACTTCCATTTGACTAAAAATCGACTATAGGTCGGTTTTTTATTTTGCCGCTATTTTATGGTGGATAGGCCGACATAGCTAGTTATATAAATGGAAGGGGTACTTGTCTGCCTTAAGAAGGAGCCTAACTATAATAAAAACGACCTAAACATCGGGCTTTGTACTTCTAAAGGTAAAAAACAGAAGAGCTGAATGGCCTTATTACTGTATGTGATTTATAAAAAGAATTAACCGAATAAAAGCACCCATTCTCAGGGTGCTATTAGACTGTATAAAGACTAAAGATGTCGTTAAAACAGAATTACCTTTTCATACTGACTTCGCTCTTCGTAATCGCTTTTCAATTTCAATGACGATGATTGGGACCACTCCAAGTCCGAGTGCGATAAAGTAATATACAGAAGGTAGGCGGGTAACCTCAAATATATAGGCTAGCGGTGGGATAAAGACAATCGCAACAATCAGCAGAAGTGATGCAAGTAATGCAAGTATCATGTACTTGTTTTCACGTAAATCGGATTGGAAAATGGATTTAGCTGTACGGACATTAAGAACATGAAAAAGCTGAGAGAGCGATAATACAAGAAAAGCCATGGTTTGAGCTGCTCCTAACGAATGCAGGTTTGTTCCTGCCAGGTAAAATCCGATTAAGGAAAGCACGGCAAACATCA
Source organism: Bacillus sp. z26 (assembly GCF_058313635.1). Lineage (NCBI taxonomy): Bacteria > Bacillati > Bacillota > Bacilli > Caryophanales > Bacillaceae > Bacillus > Bacillus sp. z26. The sequence continues at coordinate 201,105 of NZ_JBZFQM010000004.1, read as the reverse complement.
ATCCCTGGAGGACGATCCGATAAAGGAGGCCGCCAGCAAAGATACCTTCTGCTTTTGGCTTCGGTCTTCTCTTCATAATATCCTCTTCAACTGGCTCCATCCCCAGAGCGAGAGCAGGGAGGCCATCAGTCACCAAATTGAGCCACAATAGATGGATGGCCAACAGAGGGGTCTGTTGCCAAATAATCATGGCAATGAAAACAATGAAAATTTCCCCCATATTGGTACCAAGCAGAAACTGAATGGCTTTGCGGATATTATCGTAAGTGCCGCGTCCTTCCTTTACTGCATCAACGATTGTGGCAAAATTATCATCTGTTAAGATCATATCAGAGGCACCTTTTGCGACATCCGTTCCTGTTATGCCCATCGCACAGCCAATATCAGCAGCCTTTAAGGCGGGAGCATCATTGACACCGTCGCCAGTCATAGAGACGATTGCGCCTTTTTGCTGCCAGGCTCGTACAATCCGGATTTTATCCTCAGGAGATACACGGGCATAGACGGAGTATTCGTCGATAGAATCATTTAGTGCTTGGTCTGTCATTTTTTCAAGTTCTGCACCCGTAAGAGATTTTTGTCCCTCATTTAATATGCCAAGGTCCTTTGCAATGGCATTTGCTGTTCCGATGTGGTCACCAGTGATCATAACCGGTCTGATACCAGCCTTTTTACAAATCCGGACAGCATCTTTAGCCTCAGCGCGTGGAGGGTCAATCATCCCTAACAGCCCAACAAAGTGCAAATCGCGTTCAATCTCATTGCTGTCAAGATGATGCGGAACATTGCTTAGTTCCTTGTAAGCGACTGCGAGGACACGCATGGCATCATAGGTCATTTGGTTGTTAATTCTCTTAGCAGCTTCAAAATCACCAGTTTTACAGCGGTTCATCAGCACATCAAAGGCACCTTTAGTAAGAGCATAAGGTTTTCCTTCAATTATATGGACAGTAGTCATGAGCTTTCTTTCAGAATCAAAGGGAATCTCACCTACGCGTGGTGCTGCTTCATGGAGGCTTTCCTTTGTCATATCATTTTTCAGCGCGGCTGAGAGAATAGCAGTCTCAGTTGGATCGCCGATATGTTTTTCTTCTCCGTTTACAATTTCAACTGTTCCGTTGGAGGCTAAGGAACCAAGGCGAAGTAAGGATTTTATTTGGGCGGAGACATGGTTTGTCACATCTTCCGGTTCACCTTTGACCCATGCTTTCATAACGGTCATTTTATTTTGTGTGAGTGTTCCTGTTTTATCAGAACAAATAACTGATGCACTGCCCAGAGTTTCAACAGCCGGAAGCCTTCGGATAATGGCATTTCTCTTGACCATACGTTGCACGCCGAGAGCTAAAACAACCGTGACAATAGCAGGCAAACCTTCTGGAATTGCAGCAACCGCCAGTGAAACAGCGGTCATAAATATTTCAAGAATAGGCATCCCTGAATAGAAGCCGATGGCAAAGATGACGATGCTGATTGCCAGCGCAAGTAAGCCAAGATATTTCCCCAGTTTCCCCAGTTTTTGCTGCAGAGGTGTCTGAGCTTGGTGGGCTGACTCAAGTAATTCTGCGATTTTACCCATTTGTGTATCCATGCCGGTGCCAGTAACCAATGCTTTTCCACGGCCGTAGGAAACACTGCTTCCTGAAAAGACCATATTCACTCGATCTCCTAGAGGTGCATCCTCTGTAACAATTGCTTTCTCGTTCTTCTCGACAGGGACTGATTCTCCGGTTAATGCTGATTCTTCTATTTTCAAGGAAGATGCCTCAACTAATCGTCCATCTGCTGGTATGAAATCGCCTGCTTCAAATTCAATCAGGTCTCCAGGCACAATTTCGCTCGCTTCAACTTCATTTAATTTCCCATTGCGGATTACCTTGGCCCGCGGGGAAGAAAGGTTTTGCAATGCTTCCAGGGATTTTTCTGCTTTATTTTCCTGAACCACACCGAGTACAGCATTAAGAATAACAATGCTTAAAATGACGATTGGTTCAATGTATTCTTTAGTATCGTGGCCTTTAAGTGCGACAAAAAAGGAAACGGCCGCAGCGAAGATTAAGATTAGGACCATGATATCTTTAAATTGTTCAAAGAATCGTTGCACAAGCGATTTTTGTTTTTTTCCTTTTAATTTGTTAGGTCCATATTTAGCTTGCTGTTCCGTTACTTGCGTTTCAGTTAACCCTAGCTTGCTATTTGACCCGTATTCTTTTTCAAGATCTTCCATTTTCTTTACATGCGGATTAATCATAAAGAAACCTCCATTCCTTTTCACTAAATATGCCTTTAGCATATCCAAAAGAGAACAGAGGATTCGTTGGTTAGAAAATTGTTCAGGCTCATCCCTAATAATGGGAAGAGGTGATGAAATGGGAATGACAATGACAAATCTTAAAACATGACTAAATGAATATGTTATTCGTTTTGCCAGAATAGAACTATGATTTTCTGTTTCCTTAATTGTTGATGGAAAACCCACGAGACAAAATCAAAAACCTCACCTAAAAATCATGTATGTTTTGAAGTGCATGGAATTTTTTGTGATGTTTTCGGTAACATGGAATATAGAATCATGTGACAATAGGGGGGGAGACTAAAATAGTAGAGAAACTTGTAACCGTGTTTGGAGAACATTAAAAGATAAAAAAAGCACCCCAAAGGGCGCTTTTTTATCTTAAAGGATTGGTTTGTCTGTATCTGTTGGTAATGTATTATGAGTTTCCAGCGGAGCAGGTTTTAACATTGGTTTTGCGCCTTCTGCAGGTGGAACCACTGCTTCATAACGGAATTCACCTTGTCCATCTGGTGCTGGGCCACTTGCCCAACTTCCAGTGCTGCTTTCTTCGCCTTCAGAGAAATTATATAAAGAGTATGCGATATCCAGACGTTCTTTTTCACGTGGGAATGTGCTTGGAACAAGTAATCCTTCTTGTTCTTCCAATTCAGCGATTGCTTTTGCCCAAAGGTTTTGGTGAAAGGAATCACGTGCGATAAGAACAGATAGCAAATCTTTAATTCCTGGATCATCTGTCATTTCATAAACACGGACTGCTGCTAAACGACCTTGTGATTCAGCATTCAGGTTAGAGCGGAAGTCAGCCAATAAGTTGCCGCTTGCTGTTACATAGCTTCCCATCCAAGGGTTACCAACACTGTCCTGTGGACGAGGATTTAATCCGGAAACAATAGCATGTTGTGGATTCATACCGCTTAGTACAGCAGCGATTGCTGGGTCAGCCATTGCATTTTCCTGATCTTTAAGTGGTGCGCCATCAAGTAGACGTGCAACCATAGTCGCTAACATTTCAACGTGGCCGATTTCTTCTGTACCAATATCTAATAAAAGATCCTTGTATTTTTCATTACCGCGTACACTCCATCCTTGGAACAAATACTGCATCATAACAGTCATTTCACCATATTGTCCGCCGATTAATTCTTGAATTTTTTTAGCCATTAATGGATCTGCTTTAGTTGGTTTTGCTTCAAATTGAAGTTCTTTTTTATGAAAAAACATATCTCATACCTCCGTAAAAAGTAGTATTTTTCGAGCGGTTGCTCGTACAATCTAATAAGTACCCAGTGTTTTTCATAAAGAAACATGTAAATAATAATTTTTGGTAACAGAGGGCGGAAAAAGTCTTGACAAATATAGAGTTAAGGGGAATAAAAAAATATCCAGGGGGAGGTATTTATTTACTTTCGCAAAGTTTAAAGGTTTTATTTTCCTATAAATTTTACATAAAAATGGAAAAACATCCGGAATATCAGCATTCCGGATGTCTATGTCGAGAGATAAATGTACTAAAATATTTTATTATTTTCCAATTGGTGTTAATGGTTCATTCGTTTGTTGTTTGGCTATTGCTTCCATCTTCCTTAATTCTTCCCGGAGTAATCGTCTGACTTCTCTGCGTCTGTGTACTTTTTTCCCCATTAAATAAAGACCTCCTTATAGATAATTGAAAAAACAACCCAAAATGGCTCTTTAAATCTAGTAAAGATACAGCCGCTTTTTACAACAACCTCTTATTTAAGAAAATAATGCGTCTTGATTGTCATTGATATGAAGCGAACTGGCTGTATATTCCATTTTTTTAATACAGTCAGAGTGTAATAGCAGAGTTTTTCATATTACGGACTGTTACTGTATATTTCTGAATTTCTCAATTAACATAGATGGTTCCTAGAAAGTTAAAGGTGATCACTACTAATTTAGTAATTATTAGTCAATTTAGTTGAAGGTTTACAATCATTTGTTATAATAAATATGGAAATTATTAGATAGTTATGTAGTTTGGTATTACTTATATGGGGTGAATAGAATATGTTAGAAGGATGGTTTCTATGGTTCATCCTGCTTTGGATAATTTTTATGATTGGATTTATGGCAATTGGTGGATTTTTTATGTTTCGAAAATTCTTGAAGAAGCTTCCAAAAGAAGATGGAAAATCGGATATGGACAGAGAAGTCGAATATGTAGATCAAACAAGGGATCTTTGGAATCAGGATGGGAAAGCTTTTTTGGAAGAATTGGTCAGCCCTGTACCAGAGTTGTTTCGGGATGTAGCCAGGCATAAAATTGCTGGGAAAATTGGGGAACTGGCCCTTAAGGAAAAGGCAAATCAAATTACGTTGGACCTTATTATTAAAGGGTATATTTTGGCAACACCAAAGCGTGATCATAAATTTCTTCGCAAAAAATTGAAAACTGAAAAAATAGATATCAGTCCTTATGAACAATATTTCTCTGCTTAACCTCCTCTTCAGTAGAAGAGGTTTTTTCAATTGCCTAGACGTTAACAGAGTAGCGACAGGAATTACGAATAATGGCGAGGGCCACCTTTATCAATGGTCCGTAAACTGAAATAAAGAGAAAACTAGTAATGCTTATTTAATCTTAATTTTAGCGGAAAATTTATTGGTATTTTACTTCGCTCAAGTCCACATAACAAATAGTTTTGATATGAAAATTTAAAATGATACCTAATATAACAGATAGGCATGATGCATTTTATTAAAGATATGCTTAAATATATATAACAAATAGAGTAAAAAGATATATAATCTAACTAAGAATCAGAAGTAAGATAAAGGGGTCAAAAAAATGGAACTAATCAAGGAAATTTATGATGATGCGTCAGAACAGTATACGGGTCTTGCATACCGTATCAGAAAGGCATCCAGAGCCGTAGTCATTAATGACCGCGATGAAATTGCACTTTTATTTGTTACAAATGGAAACTATCATAAATTACCTGGTGGAGGTATTAAAGATGGTGAAACGATTTATGAGGCACTAAAAAGAGAGGTCGAAGAGGAAGTAGGGACCTTAATCGAGGATATTAAAGAACTCGGCATCACTATTGAATACCGCAACAACGAAGAACTTCTTCAATTGTCATATGGATACACGGCTAAAGCTACTGGTGATTTAAAAGATCCTATGTATACAGATGAAGAGATAAATGATGGCTTTGTACTGAGATGGGTACCAATTAAGATAGCAATTGAGATATTAAAACAAGATATGCCTGCCAATGATACTGGAAAATTTATTCAGCAAAGAGATCTTGAATTCTTATTAAAAGCTGATGAAGTGATTTAATTGAATAGCGAAATAAACGAACTGCACTCAAACATTGTTAAATAAAACAGATAATCCTGAGTGCAGTTGTTTTTTTGAGTTTTCATTTAAAATATCTCTCTAAGTCAGCCAATGAATAGGTCTCTGAAACACCTTTTTTTGTATATAAATATTCGATAAGATTCTTATCGTCTTTAAAAAGATCTAATAGACCGTAATAGATGTTTTTTAAATAGGGCAGAGAAGGAGGGGTTATTTTCTTATCAGACAATTTACGATTGTCTGTAAATGTAAAGATCGGATAACCCTCAGCTTCGCCCAAGTAGAGAATGTTTCCATACCATGATTCATTAACAGAATAGGTGTGAACTCTTTTCGCTAATTCAAGATTAACTTCCATCTCAAAATCACCATTTTCCTGTTGTACAATTTGCTTAAATTGATTGCTTGTAATTAAATATTTCTTTCCAAATGTGTTCGTGCTTTTATCTTTCACAATATCAATAAAAGCGACACCGCCCTTCCAACGATTTGAGTATTCCGAGAAATACATTTCATATGGAAGGGATATAGGGGCCGACTTTATAGGAAAAGCAGGATTAGAGCATCCAGATTCAGCTGTTGTTGAACCCTCTGGCTTTCCCCCACTTATATAACAATGGAAGCGACTTTTTAATAAATTCGAGCCATAACTTGCGTACCATACATAATCCATTCTTTTAAAATAACCTCCTGTAATAAAAATGATTATATAGGTATAAGTACCACAAAAGGTTTTATTTACACATATTAATGAATTAAGAAACGCTCAACAAAATACGGATGATGTATAAGAAATAGCATGAACGTTAAAAGAATATACTTGGTATATAGGATGAGGAGCTATAAGGTTATAAAAAGTAGAAAAATACTTTGGAGAAGATGCTAAAGAGCTGGAGGAAGTACACCTATAAAAAAATACTGCGAGAGAAATTGAAATATTTCTCTCGCAGTAAATGGTTTATGTTACATATCATGATGAGAATGATTTTTTTGGCGTGTATGCTGCCTGTTTTTTACTTTATGAGAGCCGCTTAATGGAGCGGGCTGACCATTGTGATTATTGTCTTTAGAGCCTTTTTGATGGTTAGCATTTTTATTTGGCATCTTAATCCCTCCTGACTTTAGTATGAGTGTCAATGAAATGATTATACTGGTATATAATAACGATTAGACTAGATGATGATTTATACCATGAATAAGGCAGAATCATTCCGTACATCATAGAAGATATATTGCTAAGGAGGGGTGCATGTGCCTTATCACAAAAATAAAGTTCAGGCTTTTCAATCAGCACAAAATGGAGTAAGAAAAGCAGTGGAAGTCCATGAAAATTTGGAATCGATGCAGCATGACCCACAATTTGGGCATGAATTGAGCCATCTATGGGAAGAGATTAACGAAGCATATCAGCAAGTTGAAAATGCGTATGAAATTGCAAGTGAACATCAAAAAGGCCAGCTGGATAATTACAGAGACACATTAGATAAGATGGTTTCAGATTTAGATAAATATCAAAACCTTCAATAATTAAAGCCAATCAGCAGTTATCTTAACATTGCTGATTGGCCTTTTGTTTTATTAGGAAAATAATTACCATTAAGTAAAACTTATAGGAGGTAATAAATTACTTATATTTTACATTATGAAAAGGTTATATTAATATTAAATTGTTAGAATATTAGAATTGAACGAAGAGTATTTAACTGTTCTACAATTTGTATTCTGTAACTTATTTATTTTTTACCTAGAGGGGGTAATTTGAGTGGGGAAAAATGATGTGTTCGACTCACGAAGATTTTTTGAGATTGATGGTAAACGCTATCATTACTACAATTTGAATGTATTGGAAGAAGCAGGTGTCGGTGAAGTATCCAAGCTGCCATATTCCATTAAAGTTTTATTGGAAAGTGTTTTGCGTCAAATGGATGGGAGAATCATAAAAAAGGAACATGTAGAAAATCTGGCTAAATGGGGCACGGAAGATATGTCGATTGATGTCGATGTTCCTTTTAAACCTTCCCGCGTTATTTTGCAGGACTTCACAGGTGTTCCAGCAGTTGTAGATCTTGCTTCATTACGTAAAGCTATGGCTGATATCGGCGGAGATGCTGATAAGATAAATCCCGAAATACCGGTTGATTTAGTTATTGACCATTCTGTTCAGGTTGATAAATATGGGACTGCAGATTCTCTGCAGATAAATATGGATTTTGAATTTGAACGAAATGCCGAACGTTACCAGTTCTTAAGCTGGGCCCAAAAAGCATTTGATAATTATCGTGCTGTTCCACCTGATACCGGTATTGTTCACCAAGTTAACCTTGAATATTTGGCAAATGTTGTTCATGCGACTGAAATGCCCGATGGTGATTACATGGCATATCCAGATTCATTGGTAGGAACCGATTCTCATACTACGATGATCAATGGCCTTGGTGTATTGGGATGGGGTGTAGGTGGAATTGAAGCGGAAGCAGGTATGCTTGGCCAACCTTCCTATTTTCCTGTACCTGAAGTAATTGGTGTACGTTTTATTAATTCCTTGCCAAATGGTGCCATGGCAACAGATTTGGCTTTAAAAGTTACTGAAATTTTACGTAAAAGTGGCGTTGTAAATAAATTTGTTGAATTTTTTGGTCCTGGTATGAGTGCTTTATCACTATCAGACCGTGCAACCATCGCCAATATGGCACCTGAATATGGCGCTACATGCGGATTTTTCCCAATTGACGAGGAATCTCTCAAATATATGCGATTGACAGGACGAACTGAAGACCATATTGCAATCGTTGAGAAATATTGTAAAGAAAATGGCTTGTTCTACTATAAAAATAGTGATGAACCAAGATATACAAAAGTGATTGAGATTGATCTTTCAGAAATTGAAGCTAATTTATCCGGCCCTAAACGTCCACAGGATTTAATTCCATTATCCAATATGAAATCTGCTTTCAATGAAGCTTTAACTGCTCCAGTCGGAAACGCAGGGTTCGGACTTAGCCAGGAAGAAATCAACAAGAAAATTACGGTTCAGCTGAAGGATGGCCGTCAAGCTCCAATGAAAACGGGGGACATCGCTATTGCTGCAATAACTAGCTGTACAAATACATCTAACCCATATGTAATGCTTGGTGCCGGTCTAGTTTCTAAGAAAGCAGTTGAACTGGGATTACAAGTTCCACATCATGTGAAAACGTCTTTAGCACCGGGATCAAAAGTCGTGACAGGCTATTTGCGTGATTCAGGCCTGCAATCATACATGGATGAGCTTGGTTTTAATCTTGTTGGGTATGGCTGTGCCACTTGTATTGGTAACTCAGGACCATTAATGGATGAAATTGAAGTAGCTGTTGCCGAAGCTGATTTACTCGTTACTTCTGTATTATCAGGTAATCGGAACTTTGAAGGACGTATTCATCCGTTAGTAAAAGCAAACTATTTGGCATCACCGCCATTGGTTGTCGCATACGCTTTAGCCGGTACGGTTGACATTGATTTTGAACATGAACCAATTGGTAAAGGGAAAGATGGGAAAGACGTTTATTTCAAAGATATCTGGCCAACAAGTGAAGAGATCAATAAACTGGTACAGGAAACTGTAACATCAGATCTTTTCCTTAAAGAATATGAGCATGTATTTGATGATAACGCTAGATGGAATGAAATCCAAACTAGCAATGAACCATTATACAACTGGGATTTTGATTCAACATATATTCAAAATCCACCATATTTTGAAAAAATGGATCCTAATCCTTCAGAGGTAAAACCGCTCGATGGATTACGTATTGTAGGATTATTTGGTGATTCGGTTACAACTGACCATATATCTCCAGCAGGATCGATTGGCAAGGATACTCCAGCAGGTAAATACTTGCGTGAAAAAGGAGTTGCCATCCGTGATTTTAACTCATATGGTTCACGTCGTGGTAACCATGAAGTCATGATGCGTGGTACATTTGCCAATATCCGTATTCGAAATCAAATTGCCCCAGGTACTGAAGGTGGTTATACCACTTATTGGCCTACCGGTGAAATTATGTCTATCTATGATGCATGTATGGAATATAAAAAAGACGATACTGGCTTAATTGTGTTAGCAGGAAAAGATTATGGGATGGGAAGTTCTCGTGACTGGGCTGCTAAAGGAACCAATTTGCTTGGTATTAAAACAGTAATTGCGGAAAGCTTTGAAAGAATTCACCGCTCTAATCTTGTATTGATGGGTGTGCTTCCGCTTCAGTTTAAAGAAGGCGAAAGTGCTAAAACTCTTGGGTTAACGGGTAAAGAAAGAATCTTTATCCCTGTCAATGAAAATGTTAAACCACGTGATATCATAACAGTAACGGCAATCGCTGAGGACGGAACAGAGAAGAAATTTGACGTTTTAGTTCGATTTGATTCTGATGTCGAAATTGATTATTATCGCCATGGCGGTATATTGCCAATGGTACTGCGTGGTAAATTACAAGAAACTTCATCTACTATGTAAAAATTTAAAAGCTGACTTCGGTCAGCTTTTTTATATTGATTTTCCTTTATTCTCATTAGGTATATAATATTCTCCTATTGATAAGGAAAAATCTCTTCTCTGATTAACTTGTTTTACAGACTTTCGCAAATTTGGAAATACTGATACAATTTCCTTTGGGGATGTACATATATGTGGCTGGGGGAGTTTACTATGAAAAAAATCATCGGGTCATTCTTGTTGTTGATACTGATTGGTTTAGCATTTTACGGAGCATTGAAAAATCAGGATACTCCTGTTGAAGCAGGTGAGGGAAATGAAGCTATTAACTTTACGTTGAAAGATCCTGATGGGAAGGATATTTCCTTATCAGATTATAAAGGGAAAAAAGTATTTTTAAATTTTTGGGCAACATGGTGCAATCCTTGCAAAAAGGAGATGCCTGAAATGGAAAAAATCCATCAAACCTATCCAAACGTAGTCGTTCTAGCCGTGAATATGGATTCTGATAAAGATATTAAAGGATTTATGAAGAATCTAGATTTAACTTTTCCAACGGTATTGGATGTAGATAGTGAAGTCAACAAAAAGTATAAGGTGGTATCGATTCCAACTTCATTTTTTATAAATGAAAAGGGAGTCATTGAGAAAAAAGTAGTGGGAATAATGGAATATAAACAAATGGAAGAAAATATCAGGAACATGTAAACAGCCGAGTAGGCTGTTTTTTCACATTAAATAGCCAATTCAGATATTTATATTTTCAAAAAAGGTTATAAATACAAAAAGTAAAGGCAAAGATAATAAAGATAAAGAAAAATACGATTACGGATGGTGGTATATAGATGAAAAAGCGAAAAAGAATGTCTTTAGCCGATTTAATTATGGAAAATAAAAAGCTAATCTTGATGGATAAAGAAGCTATGGCTATCCTTGAGGATCGAATTGATAAAAGAATGATGGAAAGAGCCGAATAGTATCCATAATATACCCTTCATAAGACGTACCTAAATAAGCATGCTAAGTATGAAGGGGTGAAAAAAATGGGTAATCCAAAAAGAAATTCTAAACCATTTGTACCAAATCATATAGGGACTCAGCCGAGAGCCGCTGGAGGAAATAAAGGTAAAAAAATGCAAGATACTTCTGGAAAACATCCAGATGTCATTCAAACCAAAGGTGAATAATTGATAAAGACAGAATATTAAAAAACCTGCTTGTAAACCTATTAGGTAAACGAGCGGGTTCTTTTTTGTTTTTGTTTTCGCTTTCGACTAAATATCCAATTCGAGAATTATTTCTATAATGAAATAAAAATACTATGTTCCAAATCTTCATAGTTGATTTTCAAACCCAAAACCCAGCAATCAAGAAAAAGAAACCGAATCAAAGAAAACCAAAAATAAAAATAGGGTACTAAATTCCCTTCCTCATTAACCATGAAGGAATGTGAACTTTAAAACTTGCGGATATTACATGAACAAATACTTGCAAGAAGTGATTAAAATTCCATTAAGCTCAGACTGTTTTAAAACCAATGCTTATCTGTTATGCATAAGCCAAATAGATTAAACTGGAACGTGTTGTATGGTAGGATGGATACATCGACTAAAAAAGGATGAAACAAAAAGATGGAATTTATGATAACCCAATATAAAACCAAGCTTGATGAGTGGGAGAGAAAATGGAATGAAGAAGATTCCCTGCCTGCTAAATCCGAATTGCTTGAAGCAGTACAATGGCTTTGTCACAATCAAGCTATTCAAGAAGATCAAAACGAACTTGAAGGAAAACTGCTCTATTTATTGGCTCTTCAAAGGAGTAAAGAAAAGGAACAAGATGATTTATATTATCTATTAATCGAGGAAGCTAATCGCTTATTAAATGGCAGAGCTGATATACAGTTATTACTGGAGAGTAAACAATTAAATCAATTCAATGATTTATTTGCCGGCTTTCGTATTCCAACTTTACGGGAAACGGATAATCGAACAGCCAAACGTAATACCGTCATTCAAATTATGACTGAAACAAATTTATATTTGAATCGAACATCCGATGCGTTAAAGCAAATTAGTCATACAGCAGAATCAGAAGCCAGTATGGCTGCTAAAAGGTATTTAGATGAAATACTTATCCATATGCAAAAGGTCCTTTCTACAGCTAAAGAATATGAAGAGACTTTAAGCGGCAATTTTCATACCGCCATTGTTTATCAGGAGTTTAAATCTTCACTAAATACATTGAATAATAGGATCGATCAATTTAATGAATATATATCAAAACAAGATAAGAATAACCATGAAGATCATCAAAGTGCATTAGTAGAACTTAGCCAAATGATTGGTCTAAGTGAAATTAAAAAACGGGTAAACCAGCTTTATCAATTTCTAAAATATCAGAAACAGCGGGAAAAAATGGGGTTTAGTAATACAGGGGATATTAGTCTTAATATGGTTCTCACAGGGAACCCAGGTACTGGAAAGACGACCCTGGCCAGATTATTGGCGAAAATCTATTATGAATTAGGCATATTGCCGAAGGAATCGATCGTTGAAGTAGATCGGTCTAAATTGGTTGGAGCGTACGTGGGACAAACAGAGGAAAATGTTCGTAAGGCCGTTGAAGAAGCAATTGGAGGTGTACTCTTCATTGATGAGGCGTATAGTCTGAAAAGAGAGGGGCAACAAGGCGCTGATTATGGACAAACTGTTATTGATACCCTGATATCACTTATGGATAGTGCCGAATATGCAGGGAAATTCGCAGTTATATTAGCAGGATATCCTGAAGAAATGAGACAATTCTTGGATAGTAATCCTGGTTTGCGGAGCCGTTTTCCTCATTTTAATTATATGGAATTACCAGACTATTCATTGGAAGAAATGGTTCAGATTGCTATTCAATCGGGTGAGAAGAATCATTATTTTATCGCCCCAGAAGCTATTCCAGCTTTAAAAAAACGAATCGAATACGAGATGGTCGATCAAACATTTGGGAATGCCAGAACAGTAAAGTCGATTGTCATGGATGCTATATTCCATAAAGGTTCGATTGGTAACAGGATGGATAATGGGAGCTTTTTAAACTTTCTTCTTTTGCAGGAAGTAGATTTTTCTTCACAGTTCCCTATAGCTACAGGAGATCCACAGTCAGAATTAATGAATCTGGTTGGTCTGGATACAATTAAAGAGGAGATACATAAACTATCCGCATTTGTAAGGATTCAACAATCGAGAAGGCAGGCAGGTAAGAGTACAGTACCTATTCAGCTTCATGCAGTCTTTACCGGAAATCCAGGGACTGGAAAAACGACAGTTGCAAAGCTATATTCTGAAATTCTCCGAGATTGTGGATTGTTGAAGAGGGGACATCTCGTTGTAGCAAGCCGTGCTGATTTCGTGGCAGGCTACGTTGGGCAGACTGCCATTAAAACGAAAAAGAAAGTTCAAGATGCATTGGGTGGTGTGCTATTTATTGATGAGGCTTACTCCTTATTGAGCTCTTCTAATTCAGACTATGGGAAAGAAGTGGTCAATACATTGGTTGATGAGATGACGAAGCATAATGAAAACCTCGTCATTATCTTGGCAGGTTATCCGGATGAAATGAAGACTTTGCTGTCCAGTAATCCAGGTTTTTCATCAAGATTTAAAAAGTTCATGCATTTCCCGGACTACACGATCGAAGAATTAATGCAGATTATTGAGAACTATGCTCAAAAGTATCAATATGTATTAGATCAGCCAGCAAAAGATTATTTAGTTGAAAAATTAAATCTCATTAAAATTGATGGGAATGGACGCTTTGCCATCAATCTGGTGGATAATGCTATTCAGGCGCAGGCTGTTCGCTTGATTGACGAAACACATAGGGATGTTGACAATTCTACCTTGGTGAAGGCAGATTTTCAAAATGTGTTAGAATAGAGAAGGAACCATTATAGTAGAATAGGAGTGTAAGGAATGTTTGTTTCGAAGAAAGAAATCCAGTTGTTTTACGCAGATACAGATATGATGGGCATTATGTATCATGCCAACTATCTTAAGTGGTTTGAACTGGGCAGAACTGCTTTTATTGAAGAGTTAGGCTATAAATATAACGACATGGAAGAAGCAGGATATTATGCTCCTGTTTATGACGTTCAAGTAACCTATAAGACACCATTACGATATGGAGATAAAGCATATGTACATACATGGATAGAAGAAAATAACGGGTTAAAAACGCTATATGGCTATGAAATCCGGAATCAGCATGATCAGGTATGTGCAACAGGGACTACCACACATATCGTTGTTAGAAAAGACAATTTCAGACCGATTCAGTTCAAAAAAGCATTTCCAGAGTGGAATGCAAAATACGAAGAAATTAAACGCAAATAGATATAGATGTAATTAAAAAGCTGTCGGTTAAGTCATTATTATGGCTTAGCCGACAGTTTTTTTGTGCTTACTAGATGGATGATCGCAGTCTTCCCCAAATTTCATCATTATCATGTTATAGGTAATGATAAGTAGTTGAAAAAGTAGATAAGACATCTATATATTCCTGATATCAAGGGAGGTTATATAAATTGAGAAAAAGCAAAAGCAGACTGGGAAACGAATGCGTTCTCTCGGCCTGCTATTAGACTGGGGCTTTATACGATTAGCCCACGTCACCATTATTTACTGTAGTTGAACGTAGGCTCAGCTTTTCGATCATCGAACGTTACATGAAGATCATGTCCGTCAAAATACCATACATCATCCTCCGTAACAAAATAAGTAATCTCATCCTGTACAAGGGTTACTGCCGCTTGGTTAGGATCCTCTTTATTAATTCCAAGAGAGAAACCTGACTGGATAGGGCTATATCCTCCATAACGAGGGAAGAATCGTAGACTACCGCCTTTTTCAAGTTCTAATTCTTCTTTATACCATGCTGCTGATTTGTCGTCTATTGTAATTTTCATAGATGTATCCTCCTGATATTTAGTGATTTTTATAGTATATCTGATTTTCGAATACTACCATTATGACATAATGGATATAAAATAACGACTTATCGGTATGGGATCAATATAAATAACCAAGTAAGACTCTTCCTTGATGAAGCCAGTACTGTACACATATAGCCTCTTCATATCACCAATCCAATGAAGCGTTTCTGGTAAGAGTTTAATTTATCAAAATAGAACTCTAGTTAGTTATATATCCTTTAAATATCAGGGTTAATCTATTTAGTGACGATCCTTTGAAATAAAAAAGGCTACCCATCTACAGAGTATATCATGTGGGATAGCCTTGTATGAAATTCTTATTTTGTTGTATTACCTGACATGAATTCAGTCAGTTCTTCTTTAGTGGTCTTATTCTGGCCAAATACTTCTTCATTAGCAAAAGGTTTTATTCTAAAATCTTGATCATTTTGATTGGTTACATAAGTTGGGGTAAAGGTAACATCAGATACAGTTGTAATAGCACCTGTAGCGGACGACTTTTTGTTAATATTGATTGTAACCATTCCGCCGATATCTCTATAGTCATTTTGTTGACCGGAAATAAAATTACCTAATGAATAAACGACTAAAGTTTTATGTTTAGCAGTCTCAACCCATTCAATCGGCTGCAGGACATGAGGGTGATGTCCGATAATGATGTCAGCACCCGCTTCGGCCATTAATTTTGCCAATCTTCTTTGTTCATCTGATGGAGTCCGTTTATATTCTAATCCCCAATGGGCATTGATAAGGATGAGATCGACTTTACCCCGTAAATCCTTAATATCTTGTGTGATTCTCCGATCGTCTAAGTAATTGACTAAATAATCTTTCCCATCTGGAATAGGGATCCCATTCGTTCCATAGGTGTAGGAAAGGAAACCAATGTGTATTCCATTTACTTCTATGATTCGATCACGCCTGGCATCTTCATTATTTTTGTTAATACCGACGTATGGCATTCCAATTTTATTATAATAATCAATTGCACGAAGAATCCCTTTTTCACCCTTATCGAGTGAGTGGTTATTTGCCAGGGTTACCAGATCTATTCCAACGTCCTGTAAAGTATCCGAGATTTCATATGGAGAGTTAAATGATGGATAGCTGGATAATCCCAGATCGCTTCCAGCTGCAATAGATTCCTGATTGGCTATTGTAAAATCAGGATTACTTAACATGTCTTTTACAGGTGCGAACATATCTGAAAAGTCATAACCGGAACCAGTATCAGCATCTTTATAGACCTCATCATGCAGTAATATATCACCAATCGCTCCAATTTCAGCTGTTGTTTGGTATATTCGTTCTGATAATACGACCTCTTTTTTATACGACAATGTTACCGCTTTTTCATTAGATTGCTTAAAAACCTCCTCCTTATTTATAGACATAAATATACCTATAGATCCCATAAGTATACTAATGAATAAAAAGAGGGTTATTTTATTCTTCATGGTTCACCTACCCAGCAAAATTCTTGTAGAATCAGGAATTTATCATACCGCCATTCCTATATGTATATTGCCACTTTTTCTATTAAAATGCAAAATAAGGATTTTTGTGGGTAGTTGAACTTAAAGTTTTGACAAAGTTTTACTATTTCCAACTAATTCTTCATAAAAAATGTCTTAGATTGTTTGAATTTGAAGATAGTCAACAACATGCGTTTAAGAAGTTAGTTTCATCAAGATAATGGGGTCAATGTAAAATTCAATAAATAGGGGGGGAGAATGATAAAAACAGGAATTAAAATTTATAGATCACTTTATGAAATGAAATAGGGGTACCTATACTGGGTAATGGGTTAATTTACCTGTTGAAAAGAACTACAAAAGTAAAGGGAAAAGACTGTTTTTGCACCCCATAGGAGGGTAACAAAAACAGTCTTATATCAACGCTTAAACAAATTAACTTTTGGCTCTGTTTTATTAATAATCCTTTTAATATTGGCACGGTGTCGATAAAAGATAAAACCTACCAGGAAGAAAATTAAAATTTGAAAGGACAAATCATCTGTAAAGATGATATATACAAGAGCAACAATCGCAATCAACATGGAAGATAAGGAAACAATTTTAGTTAATAATAAGAATATAAAAAAGCATGCGACTAGAATTAAAAACAACTTTGGATCATACCCAAGTAAAATACCGCCTGAAGTTGCTACTGCTTTACCGCCTCGGAATCCTGCAAAAATCGGATACATATGACCAATAACCGATAATAAACCGCAAACTAACGGAATGGCAATCCAGCTAGGCCAGTTATCTGCTTGTATATGAATTATGTATGGCAATAAGGTTGCAAGAGTTCCTTTTAAAATATCAACTGATGTCACAATGAGACCGGCTTTTTTACCAAGTGTGCGGAATGTATTGGTTCCTCCGAGATTTCCGCTGCCATGTTCCCGTATATCTATGTTATAAAAGACTTTCCCTATAATTAAGCCTGATGGTATGGATCCAAGCAGATAGGACAGAACAAATAATAAATATAACATACAAACATTTCCTTTCTAACACAATTATTCAATATATTTTACCATGTACATATAAAAAGACATACAAATTTATTTTAATTGGTAAACTTAAACACTTTCCTATTAGGTGAGTACCGTTTATTCTATAATAGCCTAAGGGTATACATAAGAATACATTCAAAATGAAGGGGTTTGAGCTCATGATAGAAAATCCTGTAAGAGAAGAAATTGGTGTACTGTTAAAAAAAGCGAAACGAATAGCTGTCGTTGGCCTTTCTGATAATCCTGAGCGGACATCCTATATGGTGTCAAAAGCTATGCAGGATAATGGATATGAAATTATCCCTGTCAATCCTGCAGTGGACAGTGTTTTGGGGGTTAAGGCGGTAAAAACATTGAAAGATATCGAGGGTCATGTAGATATCGTTAATATTTTTCGACGTTCTGAATACGTTATGGACCTTGCAAAAGAATTTATGGAAATTAATGCGGATATATTTTGGACTCAATTGGGAGTTGTAGATGAAGAGGCTTTCCATATGCTAAAGGATAAAGGGTACACGGTGATTATGGATCGCTGTATAAAAGTCGAGCATGCCCTAACTAAATGATATAAAATGACCACCAATTACTCATAAATACATAATTGGTGGTTTTATTATGTAGCGAGTACCAAAAACTAATAGTTGTAAAAAGAGTGTACATGAGACCATAATTAAGATATAGGTCGGAATTTATATAATTACTTGGTACTAAATAGCACGAGGACGGCAACGTATACATACTATTTATGAAAACTTTATTTGCGAAACGAAAAATTATCTGTAAAAATAGAGCAATAGAGCGTATAGGTGAATGTTTATATAACAAAGAACATTTGTTCTTGTTTTGAAATATGTATATAATAGAAGTTGTAACGTATAGAGAGGGGTACATAAGTGGCAAAGAAAGTAAAAACTATAGATTATAACGAAGATGCCATCCAAGTACTTGAAGGATTGGAAGCTGTCCGAAAACGGCCGGGTATGTATATCGGCAGCACAGATACTCGAGGCTTGCATCATCTCGTTTTTGAAATTGTAGATAATTCCGTGGATGAAGTATTAGCTGGCCACGGTGACGAAATTATTGTAAAGATTCATAAAGATAACAGTATTAGTGTAATGGATAAAGGAAGAGGAATGCCTACCGGTATGCACAAAATGGGTAAGCCGACTCCTGAGGTCATTTTAACAATCCTTCATGCAGGCGGTAAATTTGGTCAGGGTGGATATAAGACTAGCGGGGGTTTGCATGGTGTTGGAGCTTCTGTCGTAAACGCCCTATCTGAATGGCTTGTTGTCACTATTAAGCGTGATGGCTTTATTTATGAACAGCGATTTGAAAATGGCGGAAAACCTGTAACGACATTAGAGAAGATTGGTAAAACCAATCAAACGGGCACAACCATACATTTTAAACCTGATCAAAGCATTTTCTCTACAATTGTTTATAACCGTGAAACCTTAAGTGAGCGTTTACGTGAATCCGCTTTTTTACTTAAAGGGTTAAAAATTGAATTACTTGACTTACGTTCGGATGAAAAAGAAGTTTTCCATTATGAGAATGGTATTGAAGCATTTGTTGCCTATTTAAACGAAGAAAAGGATACCTTGCATCCGGTTGTTAGCTTTGAAGGGACTCAGTCCGATATTGAAGTTGAATTTGCTTTTCAATTTAATGACGGATATTCCGAAAATATATTGTCATTTGTCAATAATGTAAGAACGAAAGACGGCGGTACCCATGAAGTTGGAATGAAAACAGCCGTTACCCGTGCCTTTAATGAATATGCCCGAAAATCCGGATTGCTGAAAGAAAAGGATAAAAACTTAGATGGTTCAGATATTCGTGAAGGACTGGCTGCTATTATTTCTGTAAGAATACCTGAAGAATTATTACAATTCGAGGGACAGACAAAGAGTAAATTAGGCAGCAGTGAGGCGCGTTCTGCGGTTGATTCCGTAATATCAGATAAATTATCCTATTATTTGATGGAAAATGCTGATATAGCCACTTTGTTGGTCCGTAAATCAGTTAAAGCAGCTCAGGCAAGAGAAGCCGCCCGGAAAGCAAGGGAAGATGCACGCGGTGGGAAAAAGCGTAAAAAATCAGATGCACTTCTTTCTGGTAAGCTGACACCAGCGCAATCGAGAAATCCCATGAAGAATGAATTGTACCTAGTCGAAGGGGATTCTGCCGGAGGCTCAGCTAAACAGGGACGTGACAGAAGGTTTCAGGCTGTTTTGCCTTTGCGTGGTAAAGTTATTAATACAGAAAAAGCAAAACTTGAGGATATCTTTAAGAATGAAGAAATAAACACGATTATCCATGCCATTGGCGGTGGGGTAGGAGCAGATTTTTCTGTTGAGGATATCAATTACGATAAAGTTGTTATTATGACAGATGCTGATACAGATGGCGCTCATATTCAAGTGTTATTGCTTACCTTCTTTTATCGATATATGAAACCATTAATTGAACATGGTAAAATTTTCATCGCCCTCCCTCCTTTATATAAAGTTAGTAGAGGAGCAGGTAAACGTGAGGTAATTGAGTATGCCTGGGATGACGATGAATTAGAAGGTACAATTAAAAAAGTTGGAAAAGGATACATGCTCCAAAGATACAAAGGTCTTGGAGAGATGAACGCGGACCAGCTGTGGGAAACGACTATGGATCCGGAACAACGTACGTTAATTCGTGTTCGCATTGATGATGCAGCACGGGCAGAGCGCAGGATTACGACGTTAATGGGAGATAAAGTAGAACCAAGACGTAAGTGGATTGAGGCCAATGTTGCTTTTGGATTAGAAGAAGATGGTAATATCTTAGAGAATGAGAACTTAACGGTTGCTGATGAGGAGGAAGTATTATGACACCAGCAGAAAAATTTCGCGATCTACCTCTTGAAGATGTGATTGGTGACCGCTTCGGCCGATACAGTAAATATATTATTCAAGACAGGGCATTACCGGACGCGCGAGATGGATTAAAACCGGTCCAACGAAGAATCCTTTATGCTATGCATTCGGATGGTAATACCAATGATAAACCCTACAGAAAGTCAGCAAAGACAGTCGGTCTGGTAATCGGTAACTTCCATCCGCATGGTGACTCATCTGTATATGAAGCGATGGTCAGAATGAGCCAGGATTGGAAACTCCGTCGTGAATTGATTCAAATGCACGGGAATAACGGTAGTATAGATGGAGATCCGCCAGCCGCGATGCGTTATACGGAGGCGCGATTATCCTCAATTGCCGGCCAGCTTTTACGGGATATAGATAAGAAAACAGTCGATTTTGTACCAAACTTTGATGATACAGCTGAAGAGCCAATTGTACTTCCGGCTAAATTTCCGAATTTGCTTGTTAATGGTTCAACTGGAATCTCAGCTGGTTACGCTACTGAGATTCCGCCGCATAATCTTAGCGAGATTGTTGATGCTACCATCATGCGAATCGATAATCCTGATTGTACGGTGGATGATTTAATGACTGCAGTAAAAGGACCTGATTTTCCAACTGGCGGCATTATCCAGGGGGCGGATGGGATTAAAAAAGCCTATGAGACAGGAAAAGGCAAAATTGTGATCCGCAGTAAAACTACTATTGAAACCTTACGAGGCGGCAGACAGCAAATTACGATTACAGAGCTGCCATTTGATGTAAACAAAGCGAATCTTGTAAAAAAAATTGATGAATTACGGCTTGATCGTAAACTAGAGGGTATTTCTGAGGTAAGGGATGAAACAGATCGTACAGGGTTACGAGTTGTTATTGAACTAAAAAAAGAAGTAGATTCCGACGTCATTCTTCAATATTTATTTAAAAATACAGACTTGCAAATTACATATAATTTCAATATGGTTGCCATTCATAAAAAACGCCCGCAACTCATGGGCATTAAAGCTATGCTGGATGCTTATATTGATCACCGTCGTGAAGTGATTACAAGGCGTTCGGAATTTGAATTGGCAAAAGCCCGTGATCGTCAGCATATTGTTGAAGGACTTATCAAAATGATTTCCATTCTTGATCAGGTAATCGCAACGATCCGAGCTTCTCTTGATAAAAAAGATGCTAAGGAAAACCTGGTGAGGGAATACGCATTCACAGAGGAACAAGCTGAAGCAATTGTTTCCCTTCAGCTCTACCGACTAACGAATACAGATATTACGGCATTAGAAAATGAAGCTGAAGAACTTCGTAAAAAAATTGAAGAATTGACAGCCATCCTTGGTAGTGAAAAGAAATTAATGTCAGTTATTAAAAAAGAACTGAAAGAAGTTAAAAAGGAGTTTGCAGATTCACGTCGTTCTATCATAGAAGATAAAATTGAAGAGATTAAGATAAATCTTGATGTTCTCATTCCAAGCGAAGATGTCGTTGTTACGGTCACGAAAGAAGGCTATATCAAACGGACAAGCTTACGTTCATATGCTGCATCAGGTGGCCAGGATTATGGAATGAAGGAAGGAGACAGACTCCTTCATAAGCTGGATATAAATACAACGGATACTTTATTATTATTTACGGATAAAGGCAGTTATATTTACTGTCCGGTTCATTTACTTCCTGACGTCAGATGGAAGGATACGGGGCAGCATATCAGTAATATCGTACCGCTTGAAAAGAATCAAAATTTATTGAAGGCTATTCCGATTTCTGATTTTGAAAAAGAAGCGTACTTATTATTTGTTACGAAAAACGGAATGGTTAAGAAGTCCGAACTGTCATTATACAAGGCAACCAGATACTCTAAACCTTTAACAGCTATTAATCTTAAGGGAGATGATCAGGTTGTGGATATCCATCAAACGGATGGAAATCATTCCATCTTCCTGGCTACTTCTATTGGGTATGGATTAATGTTCCCGGAAAGTGAAATACCAACAGTTGGAGCACGTGCATCCGGTGTTAAAGGCATAAATCTAAAAGACGACGATTATATTGTCGCAGGTAAAGTTTTTGTTGAAACTGAGTCTTCTATGATTGCGCTAATTACACAGAGGGGCGCTATTAAGAAAATGAAACGAAGTGAGTTTGAAATGACTTCCCGTGCAAAACGAGGAGTTATCATGCTGAGAGAGTTGAAGAAAAACCCACATCGAGTTGCAGGTATAGAATTTGTCAACGATCTTGATACACTAGTGATCCTATCGGAAAAAGGCATGATCGAAGAAATTCCATCTTTCCAATTACGACCTAGCGACCGCTATTCAAATGGTTCGTTCTTTATGGATGAAGGCGAAAATGGCCCAATCGTTGAAACATGGGTGACAACTCCAGAAATGCCCAAATCGTAACGACTAATAATCTATTTGAAAAGCTGTAAGCAGTTTTGTACTGTTTACAGCTTTTTTTGATTTATTATAGATGAATTATCTTAGTGTTATGCATAAAAAGGCTTATTTCATGGCATTCTATAATGAATTAATCCTTTATCTGGGAGCTGATAAACATATGAAAAAAGGGATAAATCTTTTTTTGATTTTCGGTATTTTAGGATGTTTACTGCAACAGCCTATATCCATTAATGCCGCAAAAATAGACAAAAAAGGTCGGGAAGTGGAACTTGGAACTTACAAAATTGATGTAACAGGAGACGGGATGAAGGATCATATCTATTTGTATGGTATTCCTTTTGATCAGGCTACTAAATATTATAAAGAATTTAAGTTGGTTGTAAAAACAAAACAGGGCAGTAAGAAGCAAACCATTCCAGGTGGATTTAAACCTTCCGTCAACTTTCTCGATCTGAATGGAGACAATACACTTGAAGTCGTGATGGAGATTCCAACTGGCGGAAGCGGAGGAGTTAATGATTATTATGCTTTTTGCATTTATAATTATAATATCGAACAAATCGACCTCCCTGACACCCTTAATATCAATGGATCTTTTAAAAATAACTACCAAGCTATTTTGATGATTCCAGAAGTTAACCAATCCTATACGATTGATTTAAAGAATCATAAAAAGAAATATGATAAGCTCGGCGTTTATCGAAAAGGGATATTAAGTGAACCATCGGAAACACTCGTAAGCGAATATAAATCGATAAAAGTAAAAGATATTGATCAAGATGGACATAAAGAACTTGTTTGTATACAGCAAGTATCTGGAGCATCGGTTGTTGACCGAATAGCTGCAGTTCAATCCAGCTGGGTATATAAAGAGGAAAAATGGATATTGAAAGATGTAAAAGTGATGCCTAACTAAGTAAAAGTTAATGGTTAGAGGGATTTTTAGTAATTTTTCTTAATTTCACCTAAAAAGAGACAGCTATTTGCTGTCTCCGTTGTTTAACTAGAGCACCATATTGTTAAAGTACATTCATATACAAAATTATTTCCATTAAAGTTTGTGTATATGAGTGATGTTAAAAGAATCTTCATATTTCAATCCAAAACCCAATAATCTATCCATAAATATATGAGAGATCCAGATGATGGATACTATAAGTAAATAATCTCTTGGAAAGTAAAAGTAACTTAAAAAGAAAAGTAGAGGTGCAATAAAACTGTGTCCAATATTATAAATAATTGCACCTATTTTTTTATTAATCGCATAACCAATCATTGTAATATCAGGAACAAATAAGAGGGCAAAAAACAACCATATCGGAAAGTTTAGATACACGTAAATAAAAAAAGAAACTGCACAGGCAAATCCATTTTCTATACGAACTATCTTATTAATAGTCATTATATATTCCTCTTATCACTACTTTTGAAGAGTTCAAACATCAATTCCTCAACAACTTCTTTATTTTCTGTATATTTCTCTTCATTGATTAGCTCTTTAACGTTTTTCAATAATTTTGATGCTTGTTCATAAAACCGAATTTTTTCCTCGATTTTTCTTATTTTTTGCTCAATTAGCGATACTGTTGAATTGTTACAATCTGTGGATATTGGTTCGCCTTTTAATATAAGCAATTGTTGAATCTCTTTTATGGTAAAACCCAGCTGCTTTAATACGATGATAAGCTGTAGTTGCTTTTCACTATCTTCATCATATTCTCGATAACCATTGTCTCGCCTTTTAGGTTTCAATATATCCTCTTTCTCATAATAACGAATAGTATCCGTTTGAATTTGATATTTCTTAGCAAAATCCTTGATTTGCATATTAACCACCCCCAATACAACCATAACATTGGAGTAATGTCTAAGGTCAACAGTCTATATATAAATTGTTTGAAAAAGAGTCATTTATGTATCCTTTCCATTTTCTCTTCCACTAACCTGGGTCTTAGTAAAAGAAGCAGTCTTAATTTCGAGGATACCAAAATAGATGTTCATTTTTATTCATCAGTAGCCATCAATGCATAAACAACCTTTTCTTTTTTTATAGAAATAAATCTCTTTTGTAATTTTTATTCCAAAATATAGGAGATGAATAGTAAAGGTAGAACGATTATTTTGTTCCATTAAGGAAATGTTAGAAAAGATATCTTCAATCATGAACTAATCCTACGAAAAGGTGATACAAGTTTGATCGAGGAGGAATGCTGATGGAGTCATATGATAACCTAAAAGCTGGCGAAAAGGGTGTTTGGCTTAGTATTTTCACTTATATCATTTTATCTATTTCTAAATCGGTGATTGGTTATTTTGGCAATTCCGAAGCACTGCTTGCTGATGGATTAAATAATTCAACATCCTAATCCCTGTCCTTCTAGCAAAAATGGTCACTATACAATTGATTTTTATCGTTATAATGCTGGGGCAGCAGGTTCATGATAATGAAAAAATGCTCCCGTGAAAGCTAGTTAAAGGTACGGGAGCTTCTATAGTCAATTATTGAAATAGTGCTCCTGTTCGAGGTCAGGGATTAGTCCAAGTTGCACAGGCTTCCATTTTAAGAGTTCCTGAGTTGCAGTGCTTGATATTGGGATATCGAGTGCTGCAAGTGTGCCAAGGAAGCCAAAGTGGTCGTTTACCTCTTCGCGTGAAATACTGACTACTGGAACGTTCAATTGTTGTCCGATGACTCTTGCGATGTCATAAAAGGGTACCCCTTCATCTGCAACCCCATTTAGTCTTGAACCGGCGGGGGCTTTTTCTAAGGCAAGACGATATAGATGTGCTGCGTCAAGTCGGTGAACAGCCGGCCAGCGATTGGTTCCCGCTTCCACATAGGCTGAGAAGCCCTTTGTTTTGGCAATATGGATTAACTTAGGCACAAATCCTGTGTCACCCTCACCATGTACTGAAGGACAAAGCTCGACAATCGATGTTCGCACTCCGCGTTCAGCCAGTGATAACATTACATTTTCTGCTGCCAATCCGTTGTTATGGGTGGTGATTACGAACGGTTTACCGGACCCTTCCAAAGCTGAACCCATCGCTTCGACGGCGTGCAGATCCGCTGTGAGTGCCCCGTCAAAATTCGAAAAGTCGTGATTGAATGCTAGATGAATCACACCATCCGCAGCAGCTGCACCACTGCGAAGACTGTTAAGATCGTCGATATCGCCGCGGTGACTATCGACCCCAACCTCTTTTAACTTCGCGGCACTATTGTCTGAGCGTGCAAGACCGACGACCTGATGCCCGGCGTTTATGAGTTCGCGGATGACGGCGGAACCGATGTACCCGGTTGCTCCTGTTACGAAAACACGCATTATGCTTCCCCCCTTTTCATGCTAAAGGTTATTTTATAGACGTTAATTACCAAGCAATGGCACCATCTTCATCAGAGAAGGTCCCTGTTGGACCATCCGCATCAAGCATCGCAAGTCGGACTGCTTCACGTGCTCCTTGTTCGACACTGCGAGAGCCAGAAAAATTATTGAGTGCAGTTGAGGTATGTCCAGGACATGCAGCATTGACCTTGATATTTGACGATTCAAGCGCGAAAGCGAAGGCAAGTGTCACCGCATGAACAGCTGATTTTGAGGCTGAATAGGCTCCAAACATCGCACGGTGCGAATTCTCCGGAAGGGAATTCCAACTAAGGGAGCCGCCAGTGCTGCCCATATTGACGATCCGACCTGCTGGAGCTTCACGTAAAAGTGGCAACATGGCCTGTGTAACAGCAATGACTCCAAAAACATTCGTTTCATAAACTGCGCGAATGTCTTCGAGTGAAGCAATAGTCATAAGACCGCTTGCCGCGCCGCCGCTCGGAAACGGATCGCCAGGTTTTCCTGCATGTGAGATGCCTGCATTGTTCACGAGTACGTCGAGACGACCAAATTCGCTCCGAATACGTTCTGCTGCAGCAAAGATGGAATCCTGATTTGTAACGTCGAGCTGGAGAGCATGTGCATCCGTTCCAATGTTAGCTGAGGCCGACTTTCCGTTCTCTAGGCTACGTGATCCGATAAGCACGGTATAATTGTGTGCCGCCAGATCCTTTGCAATTTGTAACCCTATTCCTTTGTTTGCTCCGGTGATCAATGCTACAGGTTTGTTCTGCAAGTTTTTAATCTCCTTTATATATGGAATACTATCTATAAATTTCCCAGCAAATGTGGGATAATTATAGTAAACCACACAATTACGGAACTGTAAAGTTCCGAAACTAATAAGTTTTATAAAATGTTTAAAAGGGGTTAAATGTATGAAGAAAATAAAGAAAGAAACATCCGAGCAAAGCCAAGTAGCTGAGGTATTGGCAGAGAAGCCTGCACAAAAATTAGGACGTAAGCGCGATCACACACGGGACGAGAAAATTCTTGAAGCGGCGATAGACATTCTTGCGGATGCGGGATTCGATGGTATGACAATGGACATGGTTGCAGCTCAAGCAAAGGCCGGAAAAGCAACAGTATACCGCCGATGGTCTTCTAAGGCAGAGTTAGTCCAGGAAGCGCTGACCTGGATGAACCGAAGTCATCTTGAGTTGGAGCATTTGCCTGATACAGGTACATTACGTGGTGATCTTCTTGCCCTTTTAAAGCCGCAATCGATCGAAGAAGGAGAGAAAAAGCTTCGAGTCATTATGGGGCTAGGGTCTTTTTTGCAGCAGATGGAATTGTCTGAGGGGGGTGGTATCGGAATTTTTGATTCTTGGGACACCCTGAATCGTGAACTCATTCAACGATCTGTAGTTCGTGGCGAATTATCCGCTCATGCGGATGTTGAGATGGCTTGCCAGGTTATTGTTTCCATGGCTGCTTTTCGTGGACTTGTTCAACACCAGCCGTTCGACAAGGATTTCTACGCAACTCTAATCGACAGTATTCTGCT
The DNA here is from genome assembly GCF_058313635.1 of Bacillus sp. z26. Lineage (NCBI taxonomy): Bacteria > Bacillati > Bacillota > Bacilli > Caryophanales > Bacillaceae > Bacillus > Bacillus sp. z26. The sequence goes on along the minus strand of NZ_JBZFQM010000004.1, from coordinate 173,292 downwards.
GCCTGCTCTCAAGAACCCTCAAACAGTTTCTCATAATTGAGACTAATTAGAGGTAATTGTGCCTGGTATTGAACCTTGATTGGCTTCTAGCCTTTCAAGGTTTTTTTACAATAAGAAGAAGTGACATTAATCTTTCAAATAGTTCATCCAACAACATATTTTAAATTTGAAAGAAGGAGAAAAACAAGGATATGAATTGTAATTAGGTTGTGAAACTATCTACTTAAAAGGTACGGGTACGATTGCCAAATAATTCAAATGCTTTTTTACTATCAAATCAGATTAGCGGAAGAAGGATTTAATAGTATCGTAACGAATAAATACTATATACATAGTTGGAAGTTTTTTAGTTGACGTCATTGTAAAGGAGGTAAATAGCATATTAAATTCTTGGGAAAGACCTAAAATAAAAATAGGAAAAACGAAGAGTGAATTGGTTTGGGATCTTATTGGCTATACATTCTATTTAGGATCAATCATCTTTTTAATATTCAATTGGCAGGCACTACCTGCTAAAGTGCCAGTACATTTTAATGCTCTGGGTGAAGTTGATCGTTGGGGTTCAAAAATAGAACTTTTAATTTTACCTGTTTTGGGTGTCTTTGTGGCAGGTTTAATGCATTTATTTGAAAAGTATCCAGAGACACATAATTATCCAGAACAAATTAATGATGAAAATGCCGAAGAATTTTATTTGATAAGTAGAAAAACAATGAATCAGTTAAAAAATATTAGCCTTATCATCTTTGCTTTGATTTCATTTGAGTCAATTACAATTGCTTTAGGCTGGGAGAACCAATTAGGCATATGGCTCATCCCCATTATAATAGGAAGTGTGGCTATTCCTATCGTATATGGAGTAATCAAACAAAAAAAGATTATATAGCTTACCGGAAAATATAACTTTATATTTTCTCGTGATATATTATTTAAAAAGTAATGGGGCGTTGATTCTAAATAAGGATTAATGCCTTTTTCTATTGAAATCTTTATAGCAATAAGGAACAGGTTACCGGAAGAAGTCGTTTTCAAATAATGTCTTCCTAATAATCAACTGTGATTGTAGAAGAAGCTTTTGTTTAGACTAATTGAAATTTGCTGATAAAACCTTAGTAAGTTAACATAATATAAGAAGAGATATAAACTTTAGAGGTGAAAAATATGAATACAAAAACAAACAAAAGAGTAGAGGCCATCTTAGGAATAAAATATCCAGTTATTCAAGCACCAATGAATTGGCTTACAAACGCTAAATTTGTTGCTGCTGTTTCTGAAGCTGGTGGATTAGGAGTCTTAGGATTTAATGCGGGTCCACTTGCAAAAGATGAAAACGTATCTATAGAGGAAAGACTTAGAAGTGAGATTAGAGAAATTAAAAAGTTAACGGATAAACCATTTGGCATTAATGTGTATTCTCCCGAAGAAGGTATGGAGACAGATGTTTTTATAAGTTCAACACTTGATGTTGCTTTTGAAGAAGATGTCAAAATCTTTGTAGCGGTAGGTGAAGTTAATAGAAACTTTTTTAAAGAAATAAAAAATCGTGGTGGTATTATAATTTTCAGAGAGTTAACGCCATCGGTTGTTTCTGCAAAAATCGCAGAAGAGAGTGGTGTTGATATTATCGTGGCTACAGGATACGACGAGGGAGGTCATATCCCACAACGACCAATTGGTACTTTCTCAATCGTACCAACAATTGTAGATGTTGTTGACATCCCGGTTATTGCTGCAGGTGGAATTAATGATATTCGTGGGGTACGAGCTGCTTTCGCACTTGGAGCTGAAGGAGTCTTTGTAGGAACTCGTTTTATTGTATCTGAAGAGAATCCTGCTTCTGAGGAGGCTAAACAAGACATTATCAATTCTAAAGCAGAAGATTTATTACTTGTTTCAGGTCTACAGCGTTCTACTCCTACTAAATCAGCGGTGGAGTTGGCGCAAATGTATAATAGTGGGAAATCTACTGGTGAAGTTGAACAAGAGATTAATAAGCGCGGCGGTCTTCGTATAGGAATGCTTGATGGAAAAATTTCAGAAGGTATTATTTCTGTAAATACAGCGATTGATACGGTTAAAGAAAAGAAAACAGTTAAAGGAATTGTAGATGAATTAATGGCTGATTTCCAATAAAATAATAGTTGGGGCTGGGATATAACCAGCCTCTAAATAAAATGAAATTGAGCGGTCAATTTCATTTTATTTCATTTATAGATCCTTTTAGAACACCCTGGCTTTAGGTGTTTATCCTTAATGTTTTATTGGAAGTTTATTTAGTACAGTTTATATGGAGCTGTGAACGGTAGCTTCTTTTCTCATGCAGGCAAATGAGGTAACTGTATGAAATTAGATTTATAACTAGTGTAGCAATGATGTTAAGGGATGAAAATGAATTTACTTATTCAGAGACTTTTTTAATATAAACTCGGAGATGAAAAGAATTGCTATTCCTGAGAATAAAATAGTGCCTGAACTAGAAATGAACTCTCTTCCTTTATATTGCTCAAAATAAAAGTTTATTAATAGAATCACGCCCCAATATAAAAACGTTATATAATAAGCCCAATTCGTCGCCTCTTTATTAGAATTCTTATCTTCTTTGAAAAACACGATCTCACTCCTTTTCCATACCAATCAACTAAACTTTACATTTTTTGAACGATAAGTTCAACTACTCAAAATAACTGAGACATTAACCCCAAGAAGAATTAATGCTCTTTTCTATTAGACTTCTGATAGTGGAAAAGGGGAAGCTTTGTAGAAAATGGATTATCATAAAGAGAAGTCGAATATATTTTAAGAAGATAAATTTGTTGTTTCGAGTAGGTGATCCATATATGTCAAAATATATTAGTATCTTCTCATTATCAGTTTTTGTAAGCTTTATCCTTTATTTTACATTTGGGTACATATTAATGAGTAACGCTGATTCGGTAGAGTGGGCAGTATACACGGTAGGAGTAATCATCATTATTCTTCTTTCGTCTTTAATTGCTCTAATATACTATGTGATAGATTTGATTAAGCAGAAAAGGTGATTCGCTTTAGCAGGAATATAGTGAAGCGATAAAAGGGTAAGGAATGAATGATGAAAATACGTATTCTAAATGCGTCTGATGCTCAGGTGTACCAAGAAGTACGATTAAGTGCATTAAAAATCAACCCAGAAGCATTTGGTTCAACATATGAGAGAGAAGTGGAATTTTCACCAGAATTTGTTGCAGAACGATTAGAACCTGTTAAGGATCGATTTGTCCTAGGTGCTTTTAATGAATATGATTCGTTAGTTGGAATAGTTACTTTTATGTGTGAGCCCAGTCTCAAAACCAGTCACAAAGGAAATATTTTCGGGATGTATGTAGTACCAGAAGCTAGAGGAAAGGGTTTAGGAAAATCGCTACTAGTTGAACTAATAAAGAAAGCGAAGAATTGTGATGGATTGGAGCAAATTCACTTGAAGGTTGTATCTGAAAACATCTCAGCCAAGAAACTATATAAATCTTTGGGATTCGAGGTCTATGGTGTAGAAAAAAATGCTTTAAAATTTAATGGGCAGTATTATGATGAGGATATGCTAGTTTTAACTATCTAATTATTAAGCTAAGAGGGGCAATGGTAGAAGATTTTTTTTGTAAAAGGAATTGTTAATTGAAGATCAGCTAACAATTTTTCTGTGTTGAATTAGTATTAAAACAATGAGGTGGTAAATTTTGATACATGTAAAAAGTTTGGAACATAGTCAGCATGATTTAGATTTTTTAACGGATATGATGTATGAATCTATTTATATACCTGAAAATAAGCCGCCTAAAGAAGAACTGTTAAATTTACCACATATCAAAAAATATAGTGAGGGATGGGGACGAAAAGGTGATAGAGCAATAATAGGTTTTGAGGATAATATACCTGTTGGTGCAGCGTGGTATCGTCTATTTACAGAAGATCAAAAGGGATATGGATATGTTGACGATAAGACTCCGGAGATAGGTATAGCTGTTATTAATAAATTAAGAGGTAAGGGGATCGGTAACCTGCTTATGGAAAAGTTACTTGAAACAGCTTCTAGAGATGGTTATACATCACTGTCTTTGAGTGTTGACCCCAACAACATTCAGGCAGTGCAACTTTATAAGAAACTAGGATTTGGACGATCTGGTTTATCAGGAACATCTTGGACAATTATATATAACATACCATTTAGTTAGATATCTACAACTAATTGAGGCGTTGATCCAGTAGGAATTAATACTTTTTCAGTTGAACTGTAATGCTAGTAAAGAAACGTTAGTTTAACAAGTTTTGGTATTATGAAAATTTTTGGAGGTGAGTGTTTTGTCCCTTGGGATTTTAGCCCTTGTAACTATGGCAATATGGATCATACAAATTTATGAATTCCTTAAACCTGAAGATAAGCAAGACAATAGAAAAAGTATATTATTAACTACCTTTGGATGCTTGTTAACAACAATACTGACTGTCCAACTTTTTCAAAATTTCTTCACCTAAAATGTAATCACAACTGCTCCTGATTAGGAGCATCAGGTTGTAGACAAAAGGAATTCAGAAAGGCTCTAAAGGGGCCATTTTCTAAGTTCCTTCTTTATTTTTTGGATTATTCACGAGGGTTAGACCTATCCTTATCTACTTTTTTAATCCATTTTTGGACTTTCCGCGTCCGTGGTTCTTTCTTTGATATCTTCTTTTTCAAATTTATCAGGTGGAAAAGGTTTTTTAACCTTGGTCTTCCCGGTCTCCGTTAATTTCTACATTCAAACGTTCTTAATATCCTCACGAAGTGGATAGATGAACGAAAAATCAATCGTGACTTCTACTTTACGCTCTGGCACAAGTTGTTCTAACGTAATCATCTCGAGCTGTTCTAGATTCTTTTACATATATTTGATTATCACCCTCATCGTCACATTGGTAAATAATAGTACCAAAAAACTCAAAGAATTTCTGTCTTAAACTGAGAAAACTCCCCTAAAGCACCGAATCCTATTTTCTGCAGAATGGGGGAGACTCCTGCGGGAAGAACAAGCTCATCATAGACCCCGCAGCGCATAGCGCTAGGAGGCTTGATGCTTGCCCGCGGAAAGCGAGCCCATTCTGTAGAGAATAGTATTAACCGAATATGAAAAGTAAATCCATCCTGTAAAATACTGTGATTAAGTTAAGAATTCGAGGGTGTTATGAAATGAACAGTGTAAGAATAAAGAGAGATTTTCAATATTCCAGTGCACCAATTATAGGCAAGTATCATAGAATGATAAAAAAATCATCTTATTAAGGGGTGTTTCTGCTATGGCTTTCCAGACAGAACAATTAAGTGTGACCATTATTCCACCTATGACTCCTTTGGGTCCTTTAGAGTGTAGAAAATATACGTTGACACATTCTGATGTGAGCGGACAGATCTTTCTCAGCATAGGCTATGAAATTGATGCGTCAAAGATTAACTGGGAGATGCGCGATGAAGTGGTGGCTGATTGGCAGATGATGAACGGGCAGTTCATCTTTACAGCCTATGTTCATATAAGTGATGGTGATTTTGATGTATCTAAGGCAGGAGAACGGTATGAGCATTTCAAGAAAATGATGCCTGTAGCCTTGCATGCCATTGTTTATGGAGATCAAACGCTATTAGCATATTATCCGTGGTTGTTGGATAGCCCGGTTTATGTTCACTTTTCATCTAAATATCCTGAATATAATAAAACGGAATTTTACGGGATAGTCCGACATTATCAGTCATAATGTTGGCTGTCCTTTTTGTTTACTGTTATATCCTGTTACAATGAAGGGAAACCAAAAGATATGAGGGAATAAGATGGTATTAACATATGACCTTAAACTAACTGACTTAATTGATTTTTATCTTCATGAAACAAAGCAGTCCAAATCAAATCTCCGTAGAATGAGGAACAGAAAAATAAAGCTCTTTTTCATCACCTTCAGTATTTTGTTGATCCTGCAATGGCTTTATATTCGTCCTCTATCACTTATTCATTATGTATACAGTTTGTGTATTGCCTTATTGCCTGTTACCTTTTATTCGGTTTATGTTGAAAGAGCAATCAAAAGAAAATTTAAAAAATTTCATAAGAATAGCAGGGAGCCCAATTTATTTGGTACATATCAGCTAGTCGTGAGGAAAGATGGATTAAAAGAAATGGTTGAAGGGGGAAAACAGGAATTATATAAATGGCAAGACATTATTACGATTGTAAAGCAAAAGAATTATATTTATATTTATACAGATGCCATTCGTGCCATTATCATTCCGGTACGGATATTTAGTACTATAGATGATTGTTTCTTTTTTCTAAATGAATTGAAAAGACATATAAAGGAATCAACTAATCAATGTATCGAGGTGAAGAGTGATTGAAAGTAGTTGTTGTTTCAGATACTCATATGCCGAGAATGGCTAAAGGTCTTCCTCCGCGTTTAAAGGAGGAATTAAAAACAGCTGAACTGATTTTGCACGCAGGAGACTGGCAAACGAGAGAGGTCTATGAAGAATTAAAAGCCTATGCACCAGTCGAGGGTATTTGTGGAAATGTAGATGGACAAGACCTTATAGATCAATTCGGATTTCAAAAAATCCTGTCATTAGAGGGGTATCGTATTGGGATGGTCCATGGTCATGGCAAAAAAGGAACAACAGAGCAAAGAGCAATTGGAACGTTTAGCAAAATGGAACTGGATATGATTATATTCGGACATTCCCATATACCTATTAATAAAACGATTGGTGGAACGATTCTCTTTAATCCAGGTTCTCCTACAGATAAAAGACGCCAACCTGAATACTCATTTGGCATACTAAGGATTGGAGATCGTCTGACAGTTGAACATGTATTTTATTCCGATAAGAAGTAAGCAAAATAAAAAGGATGCAGCTCTACTAAAGTTTATCTTTAATATAGAATGCATCCTCTTGTTTACTTCTTATGTTTGCGCTGATATTTAGTTGTTTTATAGGCTTTGTAATAGGCAAAGGCGCAATCAATAACCAATATTAAAATAACGATAGCTAATATGATGGTAATTACACCTGGTGGCAATGTACCGCTTGTGGTTTTTTCAAATAATAGATTGAACCGTTCTAAAAAATCATTGTTGAATAGAGTAGTGTCATACAGCATTTTATAAAGGAGTGCTATAACAAATGTAATTTGGATTGTATAAAGTATGGCTGTGTAGTATGTCCATTTACCTATCGTGTATTTTAATGCAGCTAAGCTAATCTCTAAAACTGCCAATGCCAACAAAAGGGGTACATACGTTTTCAGGACGGATGGATTAAATAAAGAAGCTTTTAAAACCAGTTCCCCATTTTCTGTTTCGTACCAACCCAGCAGTTGTTGTGAAAATAATAAAACCAAAATCCATATGATTGTCCAAATGAACCCAAATATAGCTTCGGATCTTGGTATTTGATATTTATGTTTTTGAACAGTCCGTCTTTGCAGTTGGTCAATCGTCCACTTTGGCTTAATAAGAGGGATGCTATTAGAATCTGCCACTTTGTCGATAACTATAAATGTTATCGTAACCCAGGTAAATACTTGGAAAGCAGCTTGAATAACTCCCATGATCGAATCTGAAAACATATGGATGAAAAAGGTTACAACTGAAGAATAACTGGTGAAATCTGAAATGTCGCTGATGATTTGACCCACTACTATTATACAGGCCATAATAGCCATCGCAGTTAGTAAAACCTTTATATAACTATCGTAAAAGAGTGGTCCTATAATATACCGTTTATTTCCGCTGTAATTAGCAGCGAGAATTTTAGGATCCCCAAGGCTATTTAAAACGTCCTTTACATCATCTTCCGTATAGTCATCGGGTAGCATATCCTCAATGTGCCCCTGAAGTTCCCTTGCAATCTCCGCTTTGGAATTTTCAGGTAGCCATTTTGTAACTTCATAAACATATATATCAATTAAATTCATCTCATCCATCCTCTCGTAATAATTGTATCATTTGTTGAGCTGTTTCAGTCCAAGCTTCCTCTAATTTTTTATAAACTTCTTTGCCTTCTGGACTTAATCGATAATATTTCCTTTGTCGATTTCCATTTAGTTCCCAATTGCTAATCAGTAATCCTTGTTTTTCTAATCTTCTCAATAAAGGGTAAAGGGTGCCTGGATCAATCGCTACATGTTTTTCCTCGAGGGATTGAACGAGTGAATATCCATATTCCGGATTTTGGAGTTGACTTAAAACGGCAAGAGTAAGTGTACCTCTTCGTAATTCAATAATGAGAGATTGTATAAGTTCATCCAAAACGCCTCCACCTCCTAATTATATAATAGTGTATGTTATACAGTATTGTTAAGTGAATAATACCCAAAATTAAGACAAAAGAATTCAAAAAACGACCTTCATAATTCGCTTTTAAGGACCTTGTTTTTTTCTTTGAAGGTATTTGTATTATAAATAGTTAATTTTGAATATGAGCAATTTGTAGGCTTTTGACGAAAAATAAGGAATCGAGTAGAAATTTGTTATTAAATATTTGAAAATTCCGAATGTAACAAAGGACCTGAATTGATACATTCGAAAAGTGATTAAATCAACCTTTATAGAGGATGTGAAAATTAAAAAATCTTGTATTTGAATGGTCTATTCACGTACAATGAAAGAAGGGTAGAAGGGGGACTGGAAACAAGTGCATACAGCAACCAAACGGATAAAAAATGTACAGCCTATTCGCCGGCTTGATCAAATAGAGGCTATGAAAAAAGCATTAATGCGCTATTGCAGTTATCGGGATTATCTAATGTTTACAATCGGAATTAATATAGGACTCAGGATTGGGGATTTATTGCAACTGCGCGTAAAAGATATATTGGATGGAACCCATATTGTCATAATTGAACAAAAGACAGAAAAAACGAAGCGGTTCTTGATTAATCCACAATTGCGTAAAGAAGTAAAAAAATATGTCAAGAAAGAAAAACTCTCTAAGGAAGATTATCTTTTTCCAAGCCGTAAAGGGAATGGACCCATTACCAGAGTACAGGCTTATCGTGTATTAAATAAAGCCGCCGAAATGGCTGATATTCAAGATGTGGGAACCCATACTTTGCGTAAAACATTCGGTTATTTACACTATCAAAAATATAAAGATATTGCGCTGCTGCAACAAATCTTAAACCATTCTAACCAAAAAGATACAATGATCTACATAGGATTAACACAAGATTTAATGGATGAAACTTTAATGGACTTCTATTTTTAATCTTTTATTTATAAACCAACCAATGTACAGACTTTCGGTTGGTTTATTTGTACAGATGAGGTAAACCTGTCATAATTTATTATGTGGTATAAAATCCCAATGATAAGAGAACAAATACTTTGTTGATGGGTGGGAGAAAGATTGAGTAAAAAAGAAAAAAGGAAAAAATCAAAGTGGCTATCTCTTATTATAGTAATAATAGGAATACTAGCAGCAGGAGTAATTGGTTTTACTATCTATTATCATTTGAACGAACCATCCAAAGAAGCTATTGAACAAGTAAAAGAAAATCCACCCGAAAATATATCGTATGAAGAAAGCGTCTTAATTGCAGAATATCACGCAAAATATAATGACTTAACAGGCTATGGTAATATTGAAGAATTAGATATTTCAGAGGCGAAGAGCTTATCAGCTATACTTGAGAGAGATATGAAAGAAATGATTAAACACGGGACAGTAAATAAACGATTATCTGAAGACTTTCAGCAGATTCAAGCACTTGCTACGACAACCAAAAATAAAGCAGACAAAGAACAGATTCGATTAATACACCGTTATTTTCATGATCTGGATATTGCGATTAATCAGTATAGCGATGCGAAGGATGTTTTTGGGGTAACTAAGACTCTCGGTAAGTAAGAAGCTCGTGATTTTATGGGGATATTGTAATAAATGAAGAAGAAAATCGAGTTAAATTGAACGCTTAACTTATACAGTAGAAATTCAAAAATAGTAAAGGATAGACAAGCATACACATGTGCTCGTCTATCCTTTTTGTTTACTTGTAATTTGTTTAGTGATTTCTTCACTGCATAAATAAAGTTACTGATACTCAAGCAATGTAAATATCGTCCAAAATACGGAGTGTATTCTCAATATTCTCGAACTATAGAAATACGATAATGTGAAAAATAAATTTCTGATAACTATGTTTCCCTCATATAATGAATGTGAGCGGGGTTTCGTGTGCTATTAACGGAAGAAACGTTTGCCCGCTATGCCATCATGATGATTGGAGAAGACAATGGGGAGCGTTTGGAAGAAGGAGACAAATGGGTAGGGGAAGAAAAGGATATTTCAACATGGTTTTTCAGTTCGAATGCCTGGTTATGGAATCGAGGGGATGAGGGGAGGGTTATAATTATGCCGCTTTTAAAGCAAATGCTGTCCAGATGGCATGAGAGACTGTAGGACACAGGAGCGAATGCTTTGTTTTCAGAAAATCATGACCAGCCGAGAAGCTTCACCACATGGATAAATGACGAGCCATGGCACAAAGAAAACGATACAGATTTTTTAATGGTTATTATAAAAACGCTTCCAATTAACATCATTGGAATTACTTTTCATTCGTGCACGGGTTTATCAGAACTGAAAGTATATAAAAATAAAAAAGTTTAAGAAAATAATTGGAATAATATGTTAAAATAAATACAATGCATCATGAAAGCGTTTGCAACATGATTTTATACATGGTATAAAATTCCCCATTTAGGAGGTTTCACATGATCAAGAAAAGAATAGTTGGTATGTTGGCATCGGCCACCTTGTTGGCAGGTCTGTTGGCAGGATGTTCGGAAGATGAATCAAAAAAATCAACCACAGAACCAAAACCCAAGGAAACCACAAAAGAAACACTCAAACCTGAAGATGGTGCAAGCCTGATTATTTGGGACAACGGGGCAGACGAGGGCGCATGGGCGACTTATGTTGCAGAGCAATTCACGAAAAAATACAATGTGCCTGTTGAAGTACAAGAAGTAGGACACACAGACGCAGCGGGCAAATTGGAAACAGACGGACCAGCTGGCTTAGGTGCCGATGTTTTCAACTCCGCCCATGACCATTTAGGAAAATTGGTAAAAGCAGGATTGGTGTATGACAACTATTTTGCCGATGATTATCAAGATATGTTCTTGGAAGCAGCGGTAAACGGGACAAGCTTTGTTGACAAAGATGGAAAAAAGAAAATGTTCGGCTACCCTATCTCCATTGAAACGTATGCCTTGTACTACAATAAAGACATCGTGAAAGAGGCTCCAAAAACATGGGATGACTTGTTTAAAACAGCTAAAGAATTCCAAGCAACGAGCAAAGGAAAAGATAAGAAATATGGTTTTATGATGGAACCAGGTAACTTTTATTATACACATGCTTTCCTTGCTGGATATGGCGGCTATGTATTCGGAAAAGAAGACACTGATCCAACGGATCTTGGTGTCAACAATGAAGGAGCCATCAAATCAGCGGAATTCATGAAAAAAATCAACAAAGAATTGTTACCGATGAAAAAAGAAGATATCACGGGTGATGTCATTTCCTCTTTCTTCAATGAAAATAAATTAGCCTTTCGTATTTCAGGTCCATGGGATGTTAAAAACCATCAAGATGCTGGTGTGAACTTTGGAATCGCTCCGCTACCAACATTAGATAACGGCGAAACGCCAAAATCCTACTCAGGCATCAAAGCTTACTATGTAAACAGTTATTCCAAATACCCAAAAGCAGCATCTCTTTTTGCTCAAATGGCTTCCAGTGAAGAAATGCTCTTAAAACGTTACGAATTGACAGGCCAATTACCTCCAGCGACTTCGCTCCTTGATAACGAAACCATTAAAAAAGATGAAGTATCCATGGCTTTCTTGGAACAGGCGAAAAATGCTGTGCCGATGCCAAACATCCCAGAAATGCAAGCAGTATGGGGACCAATGGAAATGGCTTACACATCCATTTGGAATGATGGAACAGACTCGAAAAAAACGCTTGACTCAGCCAAAGAACAAATTGAAGATGCAGTGACCACCCAGAATAAAAAATAAAGAGGTCATCTATCAAAAGAGCCAATATCCAGGTAGTGAGATATTGGTTCTTTTTTTCTAAGAAGGGAAAAGGAGGTCAAAAATAAATGAAAACACATGCCAAGAAAAGCCTAATCTTTTCTTTGCTGTTTATGGGACTTGGGCAATTGTACAATCGACAGTACATCAAAGGCATTCTATTTGCCAGTATGGAGCTATACCTCGTGGTGTTTTGGACATTGCCGTTTCGAAATGCTATGTGGGGGTTAGCTACATTAGGGGAAACGGTACAGACCCGTGTGGGATTTGAAATTCAGCAAGGGGATCACAGTATCTTCTTGTTAATCGAAGGAATCATCTTTTTAATTTGCGGATTGTTCTTTGTTTGGATGTATTATTTGAACGCGAAGGATGCTTGGAAAGTCGGACAATGGCGAGATCAAGGGAAAAAACCAAACACATTCAAAAAAACTCTCCGTGTCTTAATGGATAAAGGATTTCCGTACTTTTTGCTCACACCATCGATTGTGTTCACGGCCTTTTTAACCATCTTGCCTCTGATTTTTGGTATTGCAATCGCTTTTACCAACTATTCGGGACCGAACCACTTGCCGCCTGCTTCATTAGTGGACTGGGTGGGATTTCAAACCTTTATTGACTTATTTAACTTGAAAACTTGGAATCGTACGTTCATCGGCGTCTTCGGATGGACGATTATTTGGGCGATTTTAGCCACGGTTACCACATTCTTTGTCGGAATCTTGTTTGCGGTTCTCTTGAATTCTAAAGGAATCAAATTCCGAAAATTTTGGAGAAGCATTTATATCTTACCATGGGCGATTCCATCATTCGTCAGCATTTTGATCATGCGGAATCTATTCAACGGGGAATTCGGGCCAATCAACCAATATTTAGAAGTCATTGGACTCGCCAGCATCCCATGGCTCAGCGACCCAATATGGGCGAAATTCGCACTTGTCATGGTAAATATCTGGTTCGGATTTCCGTTCTGGATGGTCCTGATGAGTGGTGTCATGACGAGCATTGATCGTGAACTCTATGAAGCAGCACAAGTGGACGGGGCAAACGGGAAGCAACAGTTCTGGAAAATCACCATGCCGATTGTCATGTTCTCCACCGCCCCCTTACTCATCATGCAGTTTGCTGGAAATTTCAATAACTTTAACCTGATTTATCTTATGACGAATGGTGGACCTGTGAATGTGGATTACAGTTATGCAGGCTCAACAGATATTTTAATCAGCTGGATTTACAAACTGACCCTCGACCAAAGCCAATTTAATATGGCAAGCGTTGTGAGCATTTTGATCTTTATTGTCATCGCTATTATTTCGGTTTGGAACTTTAGACGAACGAAAGCATTCAACGAGGAGGACATGATGTCATGAAACAAAAAACACGTGAACGAATTTCATTCGTGTGGAAACATTTCCTGCTTCTCGTGGTGGCCATCTTTGTGCTTTATCCAGTTGTATGGATTCTCATGGGAAGTTTGAATCCTGGCGATTCCCTCTTCAGTGCACAGCTTCTTCCTGGGATGGAATGGGGTCTCTTTTGGGATGGGGTTCGGAATTTTGATTTCACTCAGATCGCCCAGTCCGTCAAAGGTATCCGTTTATCCCTGGACCATTTCGTCTATTTGATACAAAAAACCGAGTATGTGACCTGGTACAAAAACACCTTAAAAATCGCACTGTGGAACATGGTGATTTCGACCTTTTTAGTGGTCACAGCTGCCTATGCGTTTAGCAGATTCCGCTTTCCAGGCCGGAAAGAAGGACTGATGGCTATGCTGATTCTACAAATGTTCCCAGGATTTATGGGGATGATCGCCATCTATATCCTGCTTTTACAAATGGGATTATTGGATAATCATTGGGGACTCATCTTGGTTTATGCGGGCGGATCTATTCCGTTTAACGCCTGGCTTGTGAAAGGTTACTTCGATTCCATGCCCCGCAGTTTAGAGGAAGCAGCGAAAATTGACGGTGCAGGTCATTTCACTATTTTCTTTAGAGTGATGATGCCATTGAGTGTTCCGATTCTAGTCTTCGTAGCGGTCTCAAACTTCATCGGGCCGTGGATGGACTTTATCTTCGCCAGATTGGTTTTGCGATCCAATGAGAATAAAACCTTGGCAATTGGGTTGTTTGAGATGGTGACGGGACGAGGAAACACGGAATTTACAACATTCGCGGCTGGAGCAGTGCTTGTTGCACTTCCTATCACAATTCTCTTTATGGCGTTCCAAAAATACATGGTAGAAGGGTTGAAGGCTGGGGCGAATAAATAAGCCCCAGCCCCCCTAAAGTTGGTGGATATTTAGTCATTCGGCAAACACTGCCTGCTCAACGTACCCTTTTAAACAAAAAAGGATATGAAGGGAAACCACATCATAGGATTTCACCCAGCAGACCTGATGATGAACAAATAGTGATACTGTATACCTATCCAAACACGACCGTTCCGATAGAAATCTAGTCCCTGAAATCATGGAGTATAAATGTTTTATTAAATAAAAGCAAAAAACACATTTAGTAGAATACAAAAGAACATTACATCGTAGTGTTAGTTGGATATGGCTTATTCAATAGGTTCATTACGTAAGAAATTCATAAAAACGAAATGGTTTATGCTGTTATACGAAAGAAATCTTGTCGATCTGATGCAATTCTTCTTCTGTGAATGCTAAATTGTTTAAAGCTCTAATGTTATCAAGAATCTGAGAGGGTTTGGAAGCGCCTATGAGAACACTGGTCACGATTCCATCACGCAGAATCCAGCTTATAGCCATCTCTGCAAGTGTCTGTCCGCGCTTCTCAGCTATCTCATTGAGTTTGTTGATTTGAGTTAATCGCTTTTCGGATAAGGCAGACGCATTTAAAAATCGTCCGTCCGTCTTTATTCTACTATCCTCCGGGATTCCATGTAAATATCGATCAGTTAACATTCCCTGTGCTAAAGGACTAAACGCAATAATCCCTTTTTTTAGCTTTAAGGAGGACTCTTTTAAATCATTTTGTTCAATTGTTCGGTCAAAAATAGAATACCTATTTTGATTAATAATAAATGGGCAATGTAATTCCTGTAAAATTTCAGTCGCCTTTTGCAGCGTTTTTGCATCATAATTTGATAGACCTACATACAATGCCTTGCCACTTTTAACGCTGTGTGCCAAAGCTCCCATAGTTTCCTCCAATGGTGTGTGGGGATCCATACGATGATGGTAAAAAATATCAACATATTCCAATCCCATCCTCAGTAAACTTTGGTCAAGACTTGCAAGAAGATATTTTCGACTTCCCCAGTTTCCATATGGACCATCCCACATTTCATATCCAGCTTTAGTGCTGATGATTAGTTCATCACGATATGTCACAAAGTTTTCTTTCAAAATACGCCCCAGATTTTTTTCCGCACTGCCAGGTTCCGGTCCATAGTTATTTGCTAAATCAAAGTGATTAATTCCATTATCAAAAGCGGTAAAACAGAGTTGTTTCATAATTTCATATGAAGCAGTATCGCCGAAATTATGCCAGAACCCCAATGAAATAGCTGGTAACTGAATTCCACTGTTACCACAGCGGGAATATATCATAGATTGATAACGTTGTTTTGATGCCTGATACATATTTTCCCTCCTATATTAAATACTTTAACTATACTAGCGTAGCACTTTAAGTAGACTTAATGTCAAATTTTGTTTTTTGCGATACAAAAGAGTGTATTAAATGGCGGAAAATAGTATTCGAGATATATCAGAAATGTTTACGCTATCTTCATCTACATTGCGGTATTAAGAGGAGACTATTTTTTAAGGAATATCGGAAGGGGAAATTCAGGACATTATATTAATAGTCATGTAACCGTCTCCGAACACTCTTTAGTTTCTAAATAACACCGGTATGACCATAGCATGCGTTAAAGACTTCTTTTAATATGAATCTGTGGAAGCAAAACAAATTGACGATATATTATAATTTTTAGATACACTAAAGAAAATTAACTGGTTTCAGAATGTTTTTGTACATGTGAATAGAACATGGCATTATTAAAGTGACGTTAAGATACATCTGGAAGTAGCAGAACCTTTTTAGAATAGGAGAATTATAGGGATAATCTATATGATGAGTAAACGGTATTTTTACACTTTATCTACAAGAAAATCCGTCTCGTTCTTATAATGGTATTCCCAGTACATGCTC
The DNA here is from genome assembly GCF_058313635.1 of Bacillus sp. z26. Lineage (NCBI taxonomy): Bacteria > Bacillati > Bacillota > Bacilli > Caryophanales > Bacillaceae > Bacillus > Bacillus sp. z26. The sequence goes on along the minus strand of NZ_JBZFQM010000004.1, from coordinate 157,006 downwards.
TCTTTGATGCATGTGCAAGATAGATTAATAGTAAGCAATCTGTTATCGCACTTTTATTTTTCTGAATATATTTATTCTTTATAATTGGTCATCCTTTATAGCCAATCTCACTCTCTTATAGAAAAAGTCAATGCGGTTGGTGGTCAGGTTATTTGATAATTCCTACATACATATATGTACACGGGAGGGATACTTAGATGGAATATAAATTATTAGCGGTTGATTTGGATGGAACTTTGTTGAATGCGAAGATGGATATTGACAAAGAAACGATTGAGGCCCTGCATGACTTTAAATCAAGGGGAGGAAAGGTGATCATCTGCAGCGGCAGGACGCCTTTGGCGACTAGGTGGATAGCGGAGACTATCCGTATAACAGATCCAATCATTGCCTACAATGGGGCTGTTATACAAGGGCCAGACGGAAAGATTATACAGCAATCTACCTTTAAAAAAGAAAGTCTGCTGGCCTTTATAGATGCGTGCCAAAACTATGGGGTATATGGGCATTTGTATGAGGGTGACTGTTTACTAGTTCCTGAGAAAAATAAATGGAATGAAAAATGGATTGAGAATAATATCCTGCCTTTACAAGGAACCGGTTCAGAAATGGCAGGCTATGAACGATACCGGGCGCAGTGCCAAATCAGGCTGTTTCATTCTTTCGATGAATATGTGAAAGAAAACGAACCTGCCATTCAAAAGCTGGCTGCTTTTCGGAAGGACCAAGGGGACTATGAAGGATTTATGGATCGGCTATTCAAAATGGAAAATCATTTTGAAGTGAGCAGCAGCTTCGGTTTCACAAGCCTTGAAATTACTCCTCCAAAGATTACTAAGGCATCTGCTTTGGAATATTTGGCAAAAAGGCTTGGCTTGGAAATGTCTGAGGTCGCTGCGATCGGTGACAACTTTAACGATAGACAAATGCTGCTTTCAGCGGGACTTGGCATAGCTATGGGAAATGCGCCGGAGGCAGTCAAGGAAGCAGCTGATGCTGTGACGGAAACGAATGACAGATTAGGTGTGGCACATGCAATTAGAAGATATATATTGTAAGAAAAAAATTGGGAATTTATAGCATATTCTTATGCAGCGATGCATAGAGTATACTTCTTTTTTTGGATTAGAATGAAACAAAGTTTTAAATATTCTATTAAATTATTGAATATTGATTTCAACTGGAGTATATTGGAAGTGTTAGATTACTAGTAATTGGTAACTTTGTGTGGGAATATCTTGGAGGTCTTATTAATGAAAGATAATTTGAATCGATTAACAACGGAATCACGTAACGAGAGAAGCATGCAGATTGATACATCCAGTCCGATGGAAATACTGCGAATTTTAAATGAGGAAGATCAAAAAGTTGCCGCTGCAGTTCAAGAGGTTTTGCCCGATGTGGAAACGGCCGTCCGCTTTGCTATTTCATCCTTCAAAAAAGGAGGACGCCTAATTTATATGGGAGCCGGGACAAGCGGAAGGCTTGGTGTTCTAGATGCAGTAGAATGCCCACCGACCTTCAGTACCAACCCAGAAATGGTGCAGGGTATTATTGCAGGTGGAGAAAGCGCATTCACGAAAGCGGTTGAAGGTGCGGAAGACAGGCCTGAGGATGGCGAAAAAGATTTGAAGGATATCGGTCTTACTGAAGATGATACGGTCATCGGCATTGCTGCAAGTGGCAGGACGCCCTATGTTATTGGTGCACTTCGTTACGCACGTGCGGTAGGCGCCAAAACAGTGGCACTTTCATGTAATAAACAGGCTAGCATCAGTAAAGAGGCAGATCATGCCATCGAAGTTATTGTAGGGCCGGAAGTTCTGACGGGATCCACTAGGCTTAAATCTGCAACCGCTCACAAAATGATTCTTAACATGATTTCAACTTCCTCAATGGTTTTGCTCGGCAAAGCTTATGAGAACTTGATGATTGATGTTCATGTCAGCAACGAGAAACTCAAAGAAAGAGCGATTGGAATTATTGTCAAAATCACAGGAGCAAGCTATGAAACAGCCAGACAAACATTGGAAACTGCTGATCATCAAGTAAAAGTCGCCTTGGTCATGCTAAAAAAGGATGTCAAAAAGGAAGAAGCGGTTTTGATTCTGGAGCAATCCGGAGGGTATGTCCGTAAAGCCATAGAAGCCGATATTGCAGAATGATTTAAAAATAAGTAGGTGATTATAAGTGATTTCTGGAGTATTGAAGATGGTAGTGAACATGGTGGGACAATTACCAAACTCAGAGAAGAAAGTCGCTGAATATATATTAGAAAATCCGTATGAAGTCGTAAATTGTAACGTCAATGAATTGGCAGAAAAGACAAATTCAAGCGGGGCTGCCGTCATCAGGTTATGCAAGTCACTCGGGCTGAATGGCTTCCAGGATTTGAAGGTTCGGATCGCCGGTGATCTCGGTAAGCCAGAGGAACCAGGATACAGAGACATTGAACGGAATGAAACCGCCGAGATGATAGTCCAAAAAACTTTGAATAACAGTATACAAAGTTTGCGTGATTCTTCTGAGGTAATCAACTACGAAGAACTAAAAAAAGCGGTCAATGTGCTGTTGAAAGCAAAAAATGTCCATTTCTTCGGAATCGGAGCATCCTCGATCATCGCCTTGGATGCGCAGCAAAAGCTGCTTCGGATCAACAAAGGAGCAACGGCATTTTCGGATGCGCATCTTGTGGCAACATTGATTGCTAATGCTGAGCCGGATGAGGTGGTGTTCACAATTTCATTTTCTGGTGAAACAATTGAGGTCATCGAAGTTACGAGACTTGCAAAGAAACAAGGCATCCAAACGATCAGTTTAACTAAATATGGGCCCTCATCGGTAGCAGCATTAGCCGATATTAATTTATATACATCCTATTCGAAGGAAGCCCCTTTTCGGAGTGCAGCCACTTCTTCAAGGCTGGCTCAGCTGTTCATGATTGATATTTTATTTTTAAGCATGGCAACAGAGCAGTATGAAGAAACGGTCAAATCCATCGATAGGACGAGAGAGGCTATTAGGTTTATGAAAGGCAAGACAAACAAATAAACTTTTTTTGGGGGGTAAGAGAATGGCTGGTCAAGGATACAAAATTCTGGCTGAAAAAATCTTGGAGCAGTTGGGTGGGGCAAAAAATATTAAATCCTACACGAACTGTATGACACGTCTTAGAGTCACACCTTATGATGAATCACTCGTGAATAAAGAAGCTATTAAAAAAATTGATGGAGTCCTAGGCTTTGTTGAAGAAGAAACGCTGCAAATAATCGTCGGCCCTGGGCATGTCAATAAGGTCACGGAAGAATTCGCCAAGCTGGTTAAAGGGTCAGGGGAGATCAATCTTGATGAGCGGGCTTCAAGTCTGAAAGGTGAGCTTAAAAAGAAAAACAGCACGCCATTTAAGCTCTTTTTGAGGAAAATTGCAAGTATCTTTATTCCTTTGATTCCTGCCTTAGTTGCTTCAGGTTTAGTCAATGGGATATCCAAGGCGATCATCCAAGCTGGGTGGTTATCGGCTGAATCGCAACTTGCTATCATTTTAACGGTTATCGGCGGAGGGTTGTTCACCTATTTAGGTATATTCGTTGGGATCAATACCGCAAAAGAATTCGGAGGCTCTCCTGCACTGGGCGGGTTAGCAGGTATATTAATTATTAACCCAGCTGCTGCTCAAATTGTCTTGTTCGGGGAAGAGTTGTTACCCGGACGCGGCGGATTGATTGGGGTTATGTTTGCTGCAATATTTATGGCTTTTATCGAAAGGAATGTCCGAAAGTATGTCCCGGCATCGCTTGATATTATCGTAACGCCTACAGTTGCTCTTTTGCTTACAGGAATTATGACATATTTAGTATTTATGCCTGTTGGAGGATTCATATCCGACGTGATTACAGACGGATTGACCGCCGTGCTTGATATTGGAGGAATGTTTGCAGGATTCGTTCTTGGGGCGACATTCTTGCCGTTGGTTGTGACAGGCTTACATCAAGGTCTCACTCCTATTCATTTGGAATTGATTAATACAATTGGAGACGACCCATTATTACCTATACTTGCTATGGGTGGTGCCGGCCAGGTAGGAGCTGCGTTCGCTATATATATGAAAACAAAGAAAACACGTTTAAAAAGAGCAATTGGTGGCGGACTTCCAGCAGGTATCCTGGGAATCGGTGAGCCATTGATCTTCGGGGTAACATTGCCCCTCGGCCGCCCGTTCTTGACCGCATGTTTGGGGGCAGGTGTTGGTGCAGCATTCCAAGCGCATTTCAATATTGCAACAACAGCCATCGGGGTCTCCGGATTACCACTTGCATTCCTTGTGAACAATGGTGAAGTTCTGCTCTACTTAGTAGGAGTATTGATTGCTTATGTTGCTGGCTTCATCTTTACGTACCTGTTCGGGTTCAAAGATGAAATGGCGGGTGAGTATGATTGAGCGGAATATCCTTTTATCTAAATGATCCACTGGCAGAGGAACGTATTATCAAAGCAGGCCAAATGGGAGTGAAGAGGGGATTTACCTCGCTTCATATCCCGGAGGAAGCGGGTGAGCTTGCTATACGTGCCAAAAAGCTGCTAAACCTGGCTAAAGAATTTGGGATTGACGTATATGCCGATGTTTCCTTAAAAACGCCGGGTCATTTAGGTATAGACAGTTTGTTTCATCTGCAAGAATTGGGTGTTACCGGTCTAAGGCTGGATGACTTCTTTGATATTGGTTTCATTGTCAGCTTGGCAAAAAAATTTAAAATTGCAGTCAATGCTAGTGTTTTGTTCGAACGGGATATACAGGCTTTGCTAAATAACGGACTCAAAAGTGAACAGTTAATCGGGTGGCATAATTTTTATCCGCGGAAGGAAACGGGATTAAGCGCATCATTTTTCCGGGAGCAAAATGAATTTTACTCACGGTATGGTATTCCAGTCTTTGCTTTTGTGGTGGGAACTGGCGAGAAAAGAGGTCCATTATTTGAAGGTCTTCCGACTCTCGAGCAACATCGCCATAAAGATCCTTTCGTAGCTGCGCTTGAACTATATAAAGAGGGGGCGTCAGATGTATTTGTCGGCGATCCGAAGCCAGGAGTAGACTTGATAAAGAGGATGATTGACTTTGATAATGGAAAAATTGTAATCCAAACGGAGCAAGGATTTGATAATCTTGGGGAATACCGCTTACGACCCGATTCCTCCAGGGACGTTCTGCGTTTCATGGATACAAGGGTAGCTGAATCTGTTCCGCCTATGCTAAATAATCACCGTCTGAAAGGAAGTATTACAATTGATAATGACCTTTATGGGCGTTATCGTGGGGAAATGCAAATTACGCTGACAGATTTACCTGCTGATGAACGAGTTAATGTCATCGGAAGGGTGAAATCTGGTGACTTGCCAGTTTTGGATCATGTGAAGCCCGGAATGGCTATTGAATTAGTATAGGATTTATGAAAACTCCACAGATTCTACTAAATACCTTTTAAGAGAGACTTTTATTAGTATCTATCTTAAAGGGTATTTTTAATACTAGGTGGCTTGGTCATTGTAACTACGTTAATTAGACTAAATAAAAAAGAATAACATGTCCGCTTTCCCTCCAAGTAAAGCCATTTAACTGCTCCTTACATATACTGGCCAAAAAGGGAGGAGTCTTAGAATGTCCTTTATTGGCATCCTGTTTGTTGGTGGCTTTATTGGTTGGATTACGGGATTACTTATTTATGAAAACGTTCATAATGGGATGATTGGAAATTTCCTGGCTGGTATAGTTGGTGCTTGGCTTGGTACAGGTATTATCGGTGAAATGGGTCCTGATCCGGGAGGATTTTATTTGTTACCTGCATTTATTGGAGCCCTTTTTCTCACTCTGATAGTGAGCTTTATTTTAATAAAAACGAGTAAATGGTAGTATTATTTCTTTCGTCTCCTCAAAATCTAATTTTGAGGCTTCTTTAGGTTTATGGAAGAATCGTTATTAAGATATTCCTTATTAGGGTATTTTACTAAAATTTATATCTTCAATTTAAATGTTTAGGTTGGTTTAATTGAATGATTGTTCGTGTGCGTTTATTTAATACAAAAAGTAAAGGCGGACAAACTAGTTATACAAGTGTAAGGATGAAGTACTGAAAGATCAACGTTTTAAAATAGCTCATACTCATAGGGAAGCCATAATTGGCATTGCCTTGTTGTAAAGTGGCTATTCAATATGAAATATGGAGTTTCCCATACTGATTAAGTCATAACCAGAACAAACAGTGCATATTTAACTTTCACTTTCTAATACTAAATAAGAGAAGGAGGATAGTATGTCTAACAGATAACTTGATGCAGGATCAAGAGAGTAAGCAGGGCTTTGATTCCAGTAAAACGATACTGAATTCTCTTATGGAATTAGGAAGTGCCAGCGCGAATCTAGCCCATAAGAATAAAATTAAAACGCTAAGACATCAAAAAATTAAGGAGAATGGGGCAGTATACACTCATCAAATACACCCATGAACCAAATTTATAATGGAGGTATAAATATGTCTCATACAAAAAAAGAAGAAAGAAACCGGAAACAAAAAAAGAATTCACAATCTCCTCATGAAGAAGTAAACAGTTATAAAAAGCTTGGTGAAGAAATAGCAAAAATAACGAAAATATACGAAGATTAATGATATGAAAACTAATGGAAAATTCTTGTGTTTTTACAAGCATAAATGAAACGAATTTTACACTAATCATTTTTCTGATATAGTAAAAATATCAACTAGAATGAGGTGATATACATGTTAAAGAAAATGGCTTCTGATGCGCTTGGTTTGTCTGACGTTGGTACTATTATTCCGCCAGAAGATTATGATAAGACGGATGCTGATGACTATGTAATGCATGAGGATAATGAGAAGATTTACTTTCTCATTAAAACGAAGGCAGATGAATATTGCTTTACCAATTTGGCTTTGATCCATGTTGATGGAGAGAATGCTATCTCATCTAAACGGTTATTAAAACGATACCCATATTCTAAGTTTAAGATTACCAATGTCATGCTTGAAACAGCAGGTCGGTTGGATATGGATACAGAGATCAAGTTTGATGTAGGAAATGTTCATTTTGATATTGATGTGAAGAAAAATCAAGTTGAACAATTAAAAGATTTATATAAAGCATTATTACGTATTGAGGAGATCACTTATGAAAACTCCATTCAAATGAATCATGCCAAAGAAGGGCTTGAACGAGCGGTTCAAACTTTACAAAATTCAAGATCTGAAGAAACTTCATTAACAAACACATACAAAGGGATAACTGAATTTACATTTGAATGGTTAAAATCATCCTATAATCAGTATCACATGAAGGATTTTGGTGCGATTTTTGAAAAATACATTAATAAATAATTTTGCCTGGCATAGAGTGCATTGCTTTTTAAATGAGTAACTAAAAGGGGGAGTACATAAGTCTGTATACTTTATGGACTCCTTTTCTATTTGCCCCATCCTATTTATTCCTTCTAATATCTTCAATAACTACCTCTAATATAAGTCTCATAATATATATGAATGTTACCTTACCATCCTTTATTGGACCATCCACCTTCAGTCAAGGCACCTGCATCTGTTTTTCCCCAATTTCCGTAGCCACATATGTTTGATCCACTCTCTTCACAAATTCAATCATAGAATACATAGTCCGTTTCGTTAGATTCAAGAAGTGGTACCCCTGCTTTTTTCAAATAAATCCTTAATCTCTCAGAGCAATTCATCAATAAATAAATGAAATAAAATGATACGGTGCGCCATATATTCATATAAATGGTAGAGGTATGTACACCATCTTTTTCATAAGAAAAACGGAAAATGCTATGCCGGCAATTGTCATGAAGGAGACACGACGGAGCTTATGAAGGAAGAAAAATGTATAACCATAGAGGGGGAAAAAGAAGATGGCTAAGAGATATAAAGTGATGATTATCATAGCAGCAGTATTGATATTAGGGATAGTGGCCTTTACTATCTATAAATATTACTCAGACGCGGAAAACAAAATCATCAGGACGGCCAAGGAAAAAGTGGAAGATGCTTCATCAAAGGGAGAAACTTTTGAATTCATCGGAAAGAGCAAAGTCGAGTACAACAAAGATGACGATCATTATGTCGTGAGTGGATTCATGGAAGTCAATGATGAATATGAGGCTGGACGCAGAGAGATGTATATTGCATTAGTGGACGAGAACATGGGGGAGTATCAAGCTACAGAAGTGGAACGAACAGATGATGAAGCAAAATATGAATTCGTGGATTATTTCTCCGATGAGGAAGAGGATGAGGATGATTATTGAACCAGTCTGGTACTAGGCTGGTTTTTTATTTATAAAAATGTTGATTTATGGCTCATAAATTTAAGCAAAGTAAATTCATCTTTTTATACCAGTATACATACCTAAATTATGGAACTGTAGTTTAATATAAGAGTATAAACGTTTATCAAAAAGGGGGTAATGCATTGGAGTTCGATGCGATAGTTATTGGGGCTGGTTTGGCGGGTTTGGTGGCTACAGCAGAAATTGCAGATGCAGGGAAAAAGGTATTATTGCTAGATCAAGAACCTGAAGCATCATTAGGCGGACAAGCTTGGTGGTCATTCGGTGGTTTATTTTTAGTAGATTCCCCAGAACAACGTCGTATGGGTATTAAAGATTCCAAGGAATTGGCTTGGCAGGATTGGATGGGTACTGCAGGGTTTGATCGAGATGAGGAGGATTATTGGGGCAAAAAATGGGCAGAAGCGTATATTGATTTTGCTGCTGGGGAAAAACGAGCTTGGCTTCAAAAACAGGGTGTCCGCTTTTTTCCTGTAGTTGGTTGGGCAGAAAGAGGAGGTTATTTGGCTGAAGGACATGGTAACTCAGTACCAAGATTTCATATTGTTTGGGGAACAGGGCCAGGTATTGTAGCGCCTTTTGAGAAAAGGGTAAGAGAGCATATTAAAAATGGAATAGTTGAGTATCAGCCTCGTCACCGTGTAGATGAACTGAACAGCGGTAATGGGATAATTCAAGGAGTAAAGGGTTCTATACTGGCAGCCAGTTCGGCTTTAAGAGGCGAGAAAAGCAACAGGGACGTTATCAGCCATTTTGAGTTTTCTAGTAAAGCAGTTCTTGTATCTAGCGGCGGTATCGGTGCCAACCATGATTTAATCCGCGCAAATTGGCCAAAAAGACTGGGGCTGCCTCCAAAGAACATGATTTCAGGGGTCCCGGCACATGTGGACGGTAGAATGCTGGGGATATCAGAAGAGGCGGGTGGCCGTATTGTAAATCCAGATCGTATGTGGCATTACACAGAGGGGATCAAAAATTGGAACTCGGTTTGGGAAAACCATGGCATTAGAATTTTGCCAGGTCCGTCCTCTATTTGGCTGAATGCAACAGGCCAGCGCTTTCCGGCCCCCAACTTCCCAGGCTATGATACACTTGGCACCCTGGAGGCTATTCAAAAAACAGGGTTTGATTACTCTTGGTTTATTTTGACACAAAAAATTATTGAGAAAGAATTTGCGCTATCCGGTTCTGAGCAAAATCCGGATTTAACGAATAAAAGTATCCGCAAGGTCCTAAGCAGAGTACTTCCTGGTCCTCCTGGTCCGGTAAAGGCATTTATGGATCATGGCGAGGATTTTGTCATTGCCGATAACTTAATGGAACTGGTTAAAGGAATGAATGAATTAACAGTAGAGAATCTATTAAATTACGAAGAAATTGAAAGACAAATAAAAGCGAGAGATCGTGAAATGGAGAATAAATTCACCAAGGATCTACAGATAACCGCTTTACGGGGAGCAAGACATTATATAGGAGATAAATTGATCCGTGTTGCTAAACCACATAAAATACTGGATCCTAAAAACAGCCCATTGATTGCGGTTCGGTTACATATTGTGAGCCGGAAAACACTCGGCGGTTTACAAACAGATTTATCTGCTCGAGTTCTTAATTCTAAAGGTGAAGCTATTCCTGGTTTTTTTGCAGCTGGTGAGGTCTCTGGGTTCGGTGGGGGAGGAATACATGGATATCGTTCGCTGGAAGGGACATTTTTAGGTGGGTGTTTATTTACCGGACGGGTAGCAGGCAGAGCGATCGCTTCCTATGTTTAGATTAAAAAAAATCTTACTTTATATAGTAGATTTTAAAAACAGAAGTAAAGAAAATGTGTGTTTTCTATGTCTGGTATGAAAAATTAGTCTGAGGAAAATAGAGAAAAAGGATTAAACCGAAAAAGGTTTAATCCTTTTTTGCTTTTGACAGATTAAATGTAAGTATCTTTTAATCCGCAGTATGCATCAACTGGGCTGTCACCCTTGAATGGTGATTTACCCATCATTTTTTCTACTAGTACTTCAATTGTTTCTTTATTACCATCATACGTGTTGATGTATGTTTTAACTTGCGGTACATCCGCTAAGTGGAATGGGTAGTTTACAGAAACAAAAATAGTTGGTACTTCATGAACGTAGAAAGGAATATCAGGTGTTCCTTTTAAAGCATTCCAAGTCATACGTTGAACAACTTCACCCATTTTGATATTAGCGATATTAATGATTAAATCATATTTATCCGTTAATTCTTTAATAGGGCGTTTTGCTGCATATGCGTTCATGATGCTCTTCATTTGTTCTTCTGGTGGCAGGTCCGCGATTTTATCCATTGGAGATTCGTGAATTTCCACTTCAAAGCCTTGTGCTTCAAGCTCTGCTTTTAGAAGATCGATTGGTTTAGGTTTGTTTCCGCTAATTAATTTACTGAAGGCACCTTCAGCCGTTTTTACGTTAACTAATAATACTCGTTTGTACTTCTCAGGAGTAACAGGCCAGATATCTTGTTTGTCTTTTACTAATGTGATGGCAAGATCTGTAACTTCTTTAAATAGCTTAACGTTTTCAGGAAGACCGATTTGTTTAAGTGCTTCTTCTTTCGGCATCATGATTTCTGTTTTTGCTTTTTTGTGAAGTCCTAAAGATGCTTTAAGACCAAGGATACGAGTAAGAGCAGCCTCTAAACGCTCTTCTGTAATAATACCGTTTTTGTATCCGTCCATCATGTAACCGAAATCTTCATCTGGATCGTTGAAGAATAAGAATAAGTCACAACCAGCAGCAATTGCAGTTGGAAGCATTTCACTGCGTTTCATTGCAGATGTCATCGCAACCATGTGGCTCGCATCTGTAACAACAACACCGTTGAATTCTAATTTACCACGCAATAAATCAGTGATAAGTTCTTTAGAAAGTGTTGCTGGCAGTAAATCTTCATCTGTAAGACTTGGGTTAAAGTGCTTAGAATAAGCAGGCATATGGATGTGACCAGCCATAATGGAAGGTAGGCCAGCATCGATTAAGCCTTTGTAAACTTTTCCGAAAGTTTGATCCCATTCATCACAAGATAAGCTGTTAGGCGCGAAAGATAAATGTTGGTCACGCTCGTCAACACCATCACCAGGGAAGTGTTTAGCAGCAGGAGCGATTCCGCTTTCTTGAATACCTTTCATGTACGCCAAGCTCATTTCTAAAACTTGATCTGGGTCGGAACCGAAAGTACGGCTTGAGATGATTGGGTTACGCCAGTTCATATGGATATCAACAATTGGCGCAAAGCTCCAGTTACATCCAATAGCAGATGCTTCTACACCAGAAACTCGACCCATTTCGTATGCCCATTTTGCATCCTTTGTTGCACCAATTTTAACTTCAAGACCTACTTCTGTACCATCTGTACAAGCACCATTACCGCCAGCTTCTGTATTAGCAGCAATCAATAATGGAATTTTGCTGTTTTCTTGAAGTATTTTATTTTGATCATAAACTTCTTCAGCTTTACCAGGGTTGTAACGAACAGCACCGATATGGTAATTGTTAGTCATGCCAGTAAGATATTCTTCTGTACGGCTAGCTCCCATGTTTACGAATAATTGACCAATCTTTTCTTCGATTGTCATGGACTTGATTGTATCTTCTACCCATTTAATATCTTCGTCAGATAAATGGTAAGGTTTTGCTTTTAAATCCACTTTAGTCATCCTATGTAATACTCCCTTACTGTTAATTTGTGAAAGTTCTTCTTTATCATCTTGTAGTTTGTACATTTATGCTTAATTTATGACTTGAAATTGATAAAAGAGAAAGCGCTGGCATTTATGAGCACCAAACGCGAGCCATCAAGTTAGGCCTGGAAACACAAAAACCAACAAAATGAATAAGTCCTCCACTGATACACAAGTATTCTAGCATACCAGTTAATAGATTTCCATATAAAGTTCAATATTTCACAAACTAAATTGGGTTAGGAGGATATTTTCAGAAAGAGAAACATACACACGACTGTCACGAGCTTTATCGTTATCTATAAAAATTAGGGAATTATGATAATGATAAGAATAAAAGGGGGACATTACCCCTTTTCATTCTAGCTGCTATAGGTGCTCTTATCTTTGTCCTATATACAATAGAGCTTGCAGTAGAAGTGAATTTTGAAGAAATAGAACTGGCGCTAGTGAATGATTAACTAACAAAAGATGGTACGAAATAACATTTTCAAGAACGAAAGAGACAAGAGTCGCTCTTTCGTTCTTTTTGGTGAATCTTCAAGAGTTTATATTAATCATTAAGTGAATGGAGACATTCATAAAAATCTATTCCATAAAAACGCAGTCCTTTTTACTCTAAGTTCTCTACACTGTGGGCCAGGCGACTGGATGCTGCCGCCGCAATGGCACCCACAATATCATCCAAAAAGGTATGGCATTCACCGGAAGATTTATCATTCAGCTTCTCCAGTATTCCTGGTTTCTTCTTATCAATATAACCGTAATTCGTAAAACCGATGGAGCCATATACATTAACAATACTAAACGCTAATATCTCATCAACCCCATATAATCCTTCATCTGTTTTAATAATGGATTGTAAAGGTTCCTCCAGCATTCCTTTTTCAGAGAGCATATCCAGTTGAATGCCTGTTAATATGGCATTTTGAACTTCACGCTTGGATAGCACGCGTTCTACATTGTGAATGCATTCATCTAAGAGCAGATTATCATGATATTGATGCTGTAGGTACAACACTAATTCACCAATATCTTGAACCGTCACTCCACGGTCATGCAACCATTTTCTTGCTGTTTGTTCAGTCATATCTACAGGTTTCCCTTTCATACGAAGACACCAACTTCCATGAAATATAGTATGTATATCGTGATGTTAACCACATATAAAAGTTATCTTGCCCATATACTTATCATAGTAAGCAATTGAATAAGAGGTGATGAAGAAAATTGTGATGAACAAACAAATATTGTACGAAAAATATGGGATAACAGTAGATCAGGAAAAGACTAGTGGAGCGATGAAACAATATGCCGGCGGAGGAAAGGACTTCTTAAGTTTCGAAATCTATATGGAAGAGCAGGAGCTTCAAGAACGAAATAATCTCGCTTATCATTTGCAGAACAAAGGGGAGAAGGGAGTATGGCTTCCCCTGTTAAATAATGAGCAAAAGTTATTGACCGAAATAGATAGTAAAAGCTTTGTGGTTTGTATAAAAGGGTTAGAGATGCCTGATTTGCTAGAAGTAGGCAGAGAGTTGGCGATATTCCATTATCACGGCAGGACGATTCCGCAACGTATAGAATTTTGCTCAAGAATCGGAAAATGGAAAGAAATGTGGGAGCAACGCATCGATCAGGTCGAAAATGTTTGGAGAGATAAGTTGGCAGCTAAGCCGCAAAATGATTTTGAAAAATTGTTTATTGATAGTTATCCCTATTACGCTGGCCTTGCGGAAAATGCGATTCAATATTTAGTAGATACCGAAATAGACGAAAATCCAGAGATGGTTGATGGAGGTACTGTTTGTTATGATCGTTTCACGTCAGACACATGGGGACCTGGCTCACACGGTAAACTGTTTAGTGAATGGGTTTTTGATCATGGAGCGAGGGATATTGCCGAGTGGATTCGTGCGTATTATTTTAAACAGCCTAATACGTATCATCAAGGCGTGGAGTCATTTTTACGCCACTATCAATCCATTACGCCTTTATCAACTTTTTCTGCTCGAATGTTATTTTCAAGGATGCTGCTGCCGGTACATTTTTTTGAAATCATAGAACAGTATTATGTAACAAAATCTGAAGGAGAGAAAACACGCTTGGAAGAACGATTGTTACATGATGTGAAACATTCTAATTTGTATGAAAAAATGTTGCGTGAAATATATGAACTGGCAGGTATCACTAAAGGGAATGTTAGATTGTTTATTCCGGAATGGATCATGAATGGGAGGCTGGTTTAGGCTAATTTCATTGTTTTAGACATTCATTTGGGTGTCTTTTTTTGATTTCACTATTTTATAACAACCCCCGCTTTGTATGACCCGAGAGTGCTATGTATCACAGTAAATCTTTAATAGCTAAATGTAAACTTGAGAAGGTTTTAGCTGTAGTTTTTATTCCTAAACTAACCATTGTTTGGGCGATTTCTACACGGATACCAGATAAACGAGTTCCTATACCGATAAGTTGCAACGCATCCATCACTTTAAATATTTGATGAGCAACCATCGTATCGATAACCGGGACACCTGATAAATCTATGATCATATAATCTAAATTATATTCACTTCCTGACTTTAAAGCCTTTTCCATTAAGTGGCTTGCTCTTTTAGTGTCCATAACTCCTATGATAGGAATAATACCTATAGTGGATGTAATCCTAACAACAGGAATAGAAAGTTCAAAAGCTGTCGTTTCTGCCAGGACTATTCTTTCTGCGTATTGGGAAGAAAACGAAAAGGTAAGCCAGTGGATTGCTTTGTCCACAACTGAATCAAATTTTGAAATAGTTGCATAGAAAACATCGAGGCTCATTGAAGATTCCTTAGCTTTATTTTTGATGATTTCTCCTATTTTTTCACGGTAGAACCTTACTTCTTCAATGGCATCATCAAGTGTTAAATTCAGGTTTACGAGTAAATCAACCGTTGCCTTGCTCCATTCTTTTAAAATAGTAAAGGTATCGCTTTGCCCTTCTACAAAAGATAAACCATAAATTTCGATAAGGTTTATTCTCCATTTATTGATTATCATATTGATTTCATCAGTATATGAATGGGTGTCATCATCAAATCGTATTTTAGCTAAAATATCCTTAGAAGAGAGTATGTGATTTGAAAGGTCTTTTGAAAATAGATCTATACTACTATCAATGCTATGCATATAACAACTCCCTAATTTCCAACGATTTATGAATTAAATTAGTTTTTACACAAATAAAAAAACCTTACCAGGATTATGTAAAAGATTTTTCAATTTCAACCCATATTTATTAACCCCTGCGAAAGTATATATCTTATTTTCTCTAACATACCAGTTGAAAAAGTTACTGTAAAGAAATACCTAAATACAAAATATTGCATTTTTTACCAAATCAGACGGAAGATTACTGCTTTTATATAGAGAAATTTATACTATTAGTGATTTTTAAGAGGAAAAATGTAGTCAAATATTAACACGAACAGCAATCAATGTATTCTAATGAAGGTTGGAATCAGTGTATTTAACACCACCCATAATCTTAACCTTTAAATGTCGAATATCCATAAAAGGAATAAAAATCCAAATGTTACTATATTAAATTGGTAGTTCACTATTATAATAGAGAGATAGGACTATAAATTTATGGAATGAAGAGACTGGTTTCCATTGCTGGAAGAGGTGTTTTAATGATAATGTTACGCAATTTATATTTCAAACTAACTCATATGTCATGGTTACTATTAACCACATTGACAATATGCTTGATTGTGTTTAGTACAGTCATGTTAAGAGTAGTGGAGCCCGATACATTTTCGACCTATATGGATTCCTTCTGGTTTACAATGACAACGATGTTAACTGTCGGATATGGGGATATGTCACCATCTACAACAGACGGCAGAATTTTCACGATTATATTTCTTTATGTGGTTGGTATTGGCTTATTTGCAACATTCATTGGAAAAGTCATGGAAGGCTTTACGGTTTATAGAAAACGCAAAGAGGGCGGCGAGATTATGTTTGAAGGAAAGAACCATATTGTCATCATAGATTGGTCACATAAGGCACAAATTGCGGTTAAAGAGATTCTTGATAAAAATAAAAGAGCGGAAATTGTTGTAATTGATATGCTTGAGAAGCTTCCTTACGTGAATGGAAATATTCATTATATAAAGGGAGAGGCGTCGAATGTTGAAGTATTAAAGAAAGCTAATATTCAACATGCAAAATCAATTTTAATATTTTCAGATGATAGAATACAAAATCAAACCTTAACCGACGGTAAATCACTGATGATTGCCTGTGCAGTTGAAAGAATTGCCTCTCATGTACATACAGTCGTAGAAATTGAAAGAGAAGAGCATGTTGAGAATTTCTCACACATTAATATTGATAAATTTATTCTATCGAATGGAACAATTGCCAAGATGGTAGTCGATGCGATGTAAATAGATGACAGAGAACTTTTTACGGAGATTGTTCTAGAGTGTATATTTATATAAATATATTTTCTATTTATTCAACTTGGAAAGACCATGAGTGATCATATAGTGTTCTTTTGACTATAGCTTTAACCTCAGGAAAAATAAGTTAAGCGTGCGGACTACATAGTTAATACCTCTTTTCCTCATATACCACTGGAGTAGCCTAATATATGGTGGAATTAAAATAAAGGGGTTATTACAGTAAGCTTGCTTTTAATGCCTATAAGTGAATTAACCATCAGTCTGCAACTAATCATTATAGGTACAGCCTTAATGATCATGCTCGTTAATTTTACTATCACCTATATTAAGACAGGAAACAGGTTTAGAAAGAAAGGTTGATAAGTTGAAATCAGAGCGGCAAATGGGTTGCTTCTTGAATGAAATTCTTATATTAATAACCATGAGTTTTCGAACTAGAATCTAGTGATGACTTATAAGAAAAAGCATCGATCAGATCGGTGCTTTACTGTTGTTATGTCCGTTTATAGTTACAAAGTGATAAGGCAAGGAAACTTCCTTATTTTGAATGTTTCAAACATTTATTCATGCTGCTTTTTATTTGAATGACTCAGCTATTCCGATCATATCTTCTTTTGTTAGTTCTACGGCATTTTTCCCTGAAGCAGCAACTTGATATTCGAAAATATAATGATAATCTCCATCTCTCCAATGAACAGATGAGGCTAAATCATCCTCTGCATAAAACCCATCATGACTATTAATCCTTATCTCTTTATATCCATCTGGTTTCCCATCGTATGTTACCTCTTTTGTATGTACCATAAGCATGAATTTTTCATCATTTTCCCCTGTAAACTGTACATCATGTACAGAAGATTCAGGAAAAGTCTGTGGATTAATCTCATATTCTTTGATTTCCATAGGAAATATAGTTGGTAATTTCGGTTTAATTTTTTGTTCTTCTTTTAAATATTTTCGTATTTTTGTCGGATCATAGGATATTCCAGCAGATGCTTCATTATCGTTGCAGCCAATAAGCAAAAGGGAGATTCCGAGTAAGACAATATGAATTATTCTCATGATAAGCTCTACCTCCAAAATTATTTTATCGTAATATAAAGATGTATATTCTATAAAAAAGTAAGAACTCCTTTTTCACTAGATATGTTTTATTTGGACTTTATTCTTGGAGGTAAGGGTGTGAAAGATTAAATCAGAAATGCTATGTTTCCTAACAACACTGTTACTGTAGACTTGGAAAAACTACATTACGCGGACATTATGGGAACATGTTTCCGTATCTATGGTGGGTACTAGGATATGTTATTATCATCCTGGTTATTTCATATTTGTATTTAAAGAAGACTAAAAGATTATTAGTTATCATAGATTAGAAGGATCATTTTGGTCTTGGATTCAAATGAGTCTTTTTATGAATTACATAAGAGGGATTTTACAATATATTGATAAAATTTAAATTAGTAAAGGAGGATGGGGATGAATAAATACGGTAAATTATCTATAGTGACAGTTGGTATCTGTATAGTCTTATCTTTTTTTATTACGGAAAATATGACATATCCCAGATTGGTTTTATTAGCGGTTACAATCATATCTGTGACCGGAATCATTTTTGCTTTTTTATCAAAAAAAATAGCGAGCATTATTATCGGTGTCATTCTCAACAGCCTTATATTGGTTGGCTTACTTATATTGATTCTAGTTGTAGGTATAGGTATAAATTAAATATCTTCATTATTAAAAGAGTATCAAATTAAGCATCTTTAATAGCTTACTCCTCATCTATTTATAATTTGAACTCAAAATGTAGAGATCCCTTTGATTGCGTCTTTCCAGAAGGAACGGCGTTTATTTTTGCTTCAAATACACCTTATTGACTAAGTCCTCAATGAAGATTTATTCTTTCACCTAGATAAATAAATGGAATTAAATACATATAATAAACTTTTATTATTTTGATATAATTAATTTCTCTGTTAATTTGGTTAATTGAAAGGAATTTTTAAAGATAAAAAATGGTTAGATTTATAAAGAACTTGAAAAATAATCAGCGGGCGTATTTTATATTTGCCTACTGTTTATTTATTCTTCTTGTGTTGATTACAACAGCTTTATATGGCTATAACAAAATGTCAACTCTCTTTAGGAAAGAAGCATTTGAATTGTTTCCAACTCATATTTGGGTAGAGCATGCTTTGTATGAAGGTCAGCTTAATAATGAGGAATTTACTGATTTTCTTCAATCTATTCCTAAAGATAATGAATATATTTATGTTTATAATCAAGAAACGAAGTCAAAAGCATTATATTACAATGACACAACAACATTACATGATGATGTTGAAGGAATTGACGGCATTTTACTACTGTTGTTAAACAAAACGTTAATGCATATCGACCTGGGTGAGGTCTATAATGTTTTTATTGATCAAAATTTATATATGAAACTGGCAAATGAATCTAATTCAATTTTTATCAGGATTGGTCATGAGGTTGAATCTGATGCTTTTTCGGGTGAAATTGTAGCATTTCGTGACATTAGTAAAACTCTATTGCCGGCATACAAAGCAACGGTCTTTCAATGCGCTTTAATTATTGGGCTCGCTGTATTGTTTATTATTATTAAATATAAACTTATGAGAAATCTATATTTTACTCCTCTGGAAAAGATGAGGATTCATTTTCAAAAAATGTCAAGGTACCATTTAGAGGCTTTCATTTATAAAAAGCCTATCATGCCAGAAGTTAAAGAGACAATTGACGCAGTTAATAGGATGATGTTGGAATTGCAGGATGGGCTTAAAGAGACAAAATCCTTTCTAGATGAGATGGTCCATGAAATAAAAAATCCAGCCCATAATATTAAAAATGAACTAGAATTGATAGATGATATGCTACCTGAAGCAGATGAGGAAATGAAACACAGAATTCAATCTGTTATGAATGAATCGGAAAATATCACCTCATTGTTATCCAGTATCAAAATCATTTACGATATTTATTACTTAGGAGGGTCTCCTCCAGATAGCTGGTTGAATCCTGTCGAGCAAATCAAACCAATTTTCGAAGAATATAAGGAAAAATATCCTGACCGACAATTTCATTTCAAATATCATATTAATCCAAATATCTATATATGGATTGACCAAGGTTCAATCGAGTTACTGGTGAGAAACTTACTGGATAACGCCATTAAATACTCTAAAAATGGCTCCTCAATCTTTATTGGCATTCGGGAGTATAATCAGACCAATAAAATTATCATAGAGGTTGTGAATTCTGGTTCTAGTATCGAATATAATAATCTTGGGAAAATCTTTGGAAAATACTATCGTACCAATTCGGCCAAAGCGCTAACGGGTGGTGCAGGAATTGGACTTTGGCTTATCCATAGCATTGCGGATATCTATAATGCTAACGTACATGTGCAAAGTTCAACGAATACAACCGGATTTGCGATAGCCTTTCAGCATTATAAAATAGTAGAACAAGAAACACTTGATGATGAAGCGATCTCTTCGTAAAAAGGGATCGCTTTTTTAATACCTTTTGAAACACATTGTTTTTAAGAGAATGTGATAAGGAACAGATATGAGGATTTTCTCGGCAACAAATGGACAAAGAGGAGGAGAATGAAATGTTTAGTGGTTTTTAATTAGGAAAATTATGCTAATTATTAATTGCAGAGTGTTATTATCCGCTCTTTATATAGTAAAATAGACATATAATAAGGAAATGAGGGATTTACATGTTTGATAAACTGCTTTCGTCTATTGGGATTGGTGCTGCTAAAGTTGATACAAGGCTTACGAGAAAGAGTTACATCGTCGGGGAAACTATTGAAGGAGAAGTTTATATTAAGGGTGGAAAAAACGAGCAGGATATTGATACGATCTATTTAACGTTAATGACCGACTATGAAGTCGAAATTGACGATAAAAGGGTAAGACGTTCTTTGGCCTTGGATAAAATATTATTGACTGAGCCGTTCAAAATTGCTGCCAATGAGGATAAAGTGGTGCCATTCCAAATGAAAATTCCTTATGAAGCTCCCGCTACATTAGGTAGGACGCGCCTTTGGATCCAAACGGGTCTAGATATTAAAATGGCAATTGATCCTCAAGATAAAGACTTTCTGGAAATCAAGCCACATCCGCTTGTGACAGGTTTCATTGAGGCTGCAGGAAAATTAGGGTTCCGCTTGCATCAGGTAGATTGTGAAAAGACTCCTTCGTATTTCAAAAATGGCTTGCCGTTTGTTCAAGAATTCGAATTCAGAGCTAGATCCGGGGAATTTGCGCGAAAACTGGATGAACTAGAAGCTGTGTTCCAGTTGACTGAAAATGAAGCAAGAGTATTGCTGCAAATCGATAGGAGAGCCAGGGGATTCTCAAGCTTTTTAGCGGAATCATTAAACATGGATGAATCTTTTGTTAAATTTTCTTTTAACAAATCAGATTTAAGCACGCTTGATCGGACATTAGGGGATATCATTAGAAAATATTGCTGACAAGTACATAGTCAGGATTAGATATCTTACATTAATGAATACCAAGACTAAACAAACTTTGAAAAGCGTATCCGAAATTCGGGTACGTTTTTTTATCTGGATAACAGTGCAATATAGGTTAATAAGGAATTCATACTCTCATTCAAAGCACTCTATTGGTGTATTTGGGTACATAAAACTCTTTTGAAAAGATTAAAAAGTGGAAACGTTGATAAATTGAAAACACAATGCAAGGCAATAAACTTGCTTCTGTAGCCGATTCATTCAATGCTTTTTTAGTAAAAGTAAACTTGAAATTAAACTAACTGATAAAAAAAATGCCTACTGAAGGCATTTTTTATTCTGCTTCCTCTTCATCATCCAGGCTAGGATCAGAATATGTTATGATGATTTTCTTATCATCATGCAACACATCTACCGTAATACCCCATCCCATTTTATCGAACGCTATCCCATTTCCGTATTCGGAAGATCGAATCCATAAAAGACAGTCTCTTTCTTCGTCGAATACAACAAAGCTAGTATCATTTTTATCGCTAATTACATGTACGTTAGCCTTGCTTTTTATCTCGATATTCCAAGATTTAAATGTATACATATTTATTCCTCCTGCTTATCTACTATTCTATCTAATAATTACAGTTAATTATACCATATTTTTACTTTATTTATATTTATTATGTTATTTAATGATTGAAATAGAAGTAGTTTAATTATTAACTTAACAAAGTTTATTGGATAGATTTACCAAACAAAATTATTCTAATTTAAGATTTCTATTGTTTTTACTGTTCAGTGTTTGTTATCAACATGGTGGATGATTCCTTTATTGATATTAATCCTGATTCTTATAGGTATTTATTTGTATAGAAAGAAGAAACAGAAAACCAGGAAGTGGTTATTCCTATTCATTTTGATATTACTTCTAATTCTTTTAATTCGATTAATCCCATGATATAGCCATGGATTATATTGATTTGTATGCAGAAGCGAAACAAGATGAAATAGAGCGAGAAAAGGAAACTGTACTGAAAACAAGTGAAGCTACAAGTTTTATGAAAGAATCGAAACGTGCAGGATATGGTGACCACCGTTAGACAGAAACGATGATGGTATCGCTTGTAATTAAAAAAGAAGGAGAACTACGGTTAATTAATGGTTAAAAGGAGATATTCTTGACTACTGGTAAAAGCAAAAGGTATTCAATAAAGATGCCTTTTTTTGTTGATCATAGACCTTATGAATCAATAAATACTGTGATTAAGTTTATACTAATTAAAGACGTGTATGGTATAGAGAGGATTAACTTATCCAAAACGAGCGAAGTGGGTATGTAAAACTGTATAATAAATCATTTTGCTATCGAAAGGAGCATGAACGATATGGACGAAAAATCTAGGTCAAATAGACTAATAAATGAAAAATCACCCTACCTTTTGCAGCACGCTTATAATCCAGTGGACTGGTATCCATGGGGACCTGAAGCATTTGAAAAAGCGAAACAGGAGAACAAGCCTGTGTTTGTCAGTATAGGTTACTCGACTTGCCACTGGTGTCATGTGATGGAAAAGGAAAGTTTTGAAGATCAAGAGGTAGCAGAGATAATTAATGAGCGGTTTGTTTCCATAAAGGTGGACCGGGAAGAACGTCCGGATTTGGATTCCATTTATATGTCCGTGTGTCAGGTGATGACGGGACAGGGTGGTTGGCCGCTCAATGTATTTTTGACGCCTGATCAGGTTCCCTTTTATGCAGGCACTTATTTTCCGAAGACCAGTCGATACGGGCGTCCGGGAATCATTGATGTAATAACTCAATTGTATGATACATATCATAATGAGCCACATAAAGTAAAAATTACTGGCGAGCGTCTTAAAGATGCCATTATGCCGGCGAAACAGGAGTCTTCGAAAGAGAAATTAACGATGGCTGCCTTAAATGCAGCTTTTCAACAATTCAAGCGTGTATTTGATAAACAGAATGGTGGGTTTGGCTCTGCCCCAAAATTTCCGACTCCGCATAATTTAATGTTCCTATTACGTTACTATCATATGACCAAAGATCAGGAAGCCTTGAATATGGTGTTGAAAACATTAGAGGGACTCTCTAGAGGTGGAATTTACGATCATATCGGATTCGGTTTCTCGCGTTATTCAACTGATGAATTGTATTTGGTGCCACATTTTGAAAAGATGCTGTATGACAATGCCATGCTGTTAATTGCCTATACAGAAGCTTATCAAGTAACCGGGGAGGCCTCACTGAAAGATATCTCAGAACAAATTATTAGCTATGTACTGCGGGATATGAGGCATCCAGACGGTGGATTTTATTCTGCGGAGGATGCTGATTCAGAAGGTGTTGAAGGGAAATTTTATATATGGGACTACTTTGAAATATTTGATCATTTGGACGAAGATTTAGCAGAATTATATTGTGCGGTGTATGATATCACGCCTGAAGGAAACTTTGAAGGGGAAAATATTCCTAATCTGATCCGTGAACCGATTGATTCATTTGCTGCCCATAATGAATTAGATGCCAATGAAGTCCGTCAACAATTAGAGAAAGCAAGGAATATTTTATTTCAGGTTCGTGAGGAGCGGGTACATCCACACAAGGACGACAAAATCCTTACTGCATGGAATGGATTGATGATTGCAGCTTTAGCGAAATCGGCGAGAGTATACGACCATCAGGAAGCGCTTGATGCAGCCAAACGTGCTATCCGGTTTATTGAACAGAACTTAATTAAGGACGGGAGAGTCATGGTCCGTTACAGAGAAGGTGAAGTCAAACAGGAAGGCTTTATCGATGACTATGCTTATCTTCTTTGGGCTTATATTGAACTATATGAAACCACTTTTGATTTATCGTATCTTGAAAAAGCAAAAACGCTCACGAATCAAATGAATGATCTTTTTTGGGATGAGGATCATGGCGGATTCTTTTTCTATGGAGAAGATAATGAAGAATTATTGATCCGTCCAAAGGATGTTTATGATGGAGCGTTACCATCAGGCAATAGTGTTGCAACCTTACAAATGCTACGTCTGGCTCGTTTAACAGGTGAGTATTCACTGGAAGAGAAGGTTCAAAAGGTTTTTGACGTATTCAGCGATGATGTGATTCATTATCCAATGGGCCATACGTATATGTTAATGGCCTATATTACGACCCAGATGAATATGAAAGAAGTGATCGTATTAGGTAATCAGGATGCAGAGAACAAATTCATCTCTCATCTGCAAAAAGAGTTTCACCCACAATTAACCTATTTAGTAAATAAAGATTCTGCTTCTTTCTCAGGAATAGCTGACTTTGCTGCAGACTATTCCATAATAGACGAACAAACGACCTATTATATTTGTGAGAATTTTATTTGCCATCGTCCAGTTACAGAGGGAGTCGAAGCAATCATGCTTTTAGATCCTGATAAACAGGAAGAGAGTTAACTTTTTGTAAAAGTAAGAGGCTGATACTGTATTCTATCGATAGCTATTTAAATTGAAAAGGCAGGAGTACATCATTAATGGTGTACTCTTTTTTTCGTAAAGTCTTCCCAAGAAGGTTTTATGCAGACAATTTGTATTATAATGAATATAAATATTCTGAAAAAACTATATTTGGAGGGTATTATGAAAACAATTCAATGGGGAATTATTGGGCTTGGTAACATTGCGGAACGATTTGCTACCACCGTGAAAAAGATGGATGGAGTAAATTTAAAAGCAGTGGCTTCCAGGAGGAAAGAAAACGCTCTCGAATTTGGCCGGAAATACGAGGTTGATGAAAAATATTGCTATGGTACATATGAGGAACTAATGCAGGATGATCAAATTGATGCTATTTATATCGCTGTTCCACACCCTTTTCATAAAGAGAATGCTATTCGCTGTTTAACTCATGGAAAAGCTGTGCTTTGTGAAAAGCCTGTTACGATGAATAAAGCAGAAATAGAAGAGGTAATCCATGTTGCAAAAGAACAGAATGTTTTCTTTATGGAAGCGATGAAATCACGCTTTATGCCAGTAAATAAAGAAATAAAAAAAATAGTCACAGAAGGTGGAATTGGAAAGCCTGTTTTCATGAGAGCTGAACTTGGTTATAAAGGCGAATTTGATCCGAATGGGCGCATTTTTAACCGAGAGCTTGGTGGAGGAGCATTATTAGATATCGGAATTTATCCTCTTTCATATTGTGCTTATTTACTTGGAGCTAAACCAAAGTCTGTTCAAAGTTCATTACAATTTGGAATAACTGATGTCGATGAAAATGGCACAATCCAGTTAAACTATGAAGATGGACCATTAGCTCAAATTTACTGTACGATAAGAGCAAATACCCGTAAGGATGCGAGTCTTTTAGGAACAGATGGTAGCATTTATATACCCTATTTTTCGAATGCGCAATCTGCGACGATTATTACTCCTCAAAAGGAATGGACGATTGAAGAGCCTTTTGAATTTACTGGATTTGAATATCAAATACGCGAGGTAGGCCGCTGCCTTGAAGAAGAAGTACTGGAAAGTCCTTTGATGAGCTGGCAAGATTCGATAGAAGTCATGGATATAGTCGATCAGGTGTTTGAAAATAATGTGTTGAAAGCTTAAGAGAGCCAAATTGGCTCTCTTTTTTATAAAAATAGATAAATCACGACCAAATATTTAAGGTTCTTTGCAAATTCTCTTTTGCTTTATAGTTTTCGTATTATTTCCCTCCATAAAGTGAATTCTCAGATGAATTTATAGCTTTTTTTCAGTAAAAAAAAAGTTTTTTTAATTTTTTTTTTGCATAGCAGAAAGAAAACCTACTATATAAGCAGAAAAAATAAACGGGTATAGCAAGGTTACTATTAAATTATTTCCTGTTTAGTGATTTCCAGTGCGGGTATATTTTAACTATGAAGCAACAATCATCCAATAATAACTACTAGGAGGAATTAATAATGAATAAAACAGTATATGGAGTTTACACAGAGAGCGTAGAAGTTGTACAGGCTATTAATAGTTTGAAAGCTAAAGGGTATGACGGATCTGATATTACAGTAGTAGCTGACAATGCAGATAAACTGGGCATCATGGATAACTACACTTTAGATAGTGATGTTAAAACAGTATCTAACAATGATGAATCCTTCATGGACAAAGTAGCAAAATTCTTCACAATGGAAACTAATAATCCAGTTGAAGAAACATTGAGAACGGATTATGGTTTTACACATGAAGAAAGTGCACGTTATGCAGAAGATGTGAATAATGGAAAAGTACTTGTTCTTGTTGATCAAGATTCACTACTTGGAGATACGGTCGAATTGGATCGCACAGAAGATGTGAATTTCGGAGCAAATGCATCCGCTGCACTTAATACGACTGACCGTATGACTAATGACGATGCCCTAACTGACGAAGAAAGAAGAATTAAACTTCGTGAAGAAAGACTAGACGTAAATAAAAACGAAGTGAAAACTGGAGAAGTAATCGTAAATAAAGAAGTAACCGAAACACAAAAAGAAATTGAAGTACCAGTAGAACATGAAGAAGTTTATATTGAACGCCGTAAAGTAACAGATCGTGATCCAGCAGATTATACAGGATCTATCAATGACAACGAAGAAATCCGTATACCAGTAATGGAAGAAAAATTAGAAGTTACTAAAAAAGCAGTTGTGACTGATGAAATTGTGATAGGCAAAGAAAAAGTAACAGATACAAAAACTGTTCAAGATACGGTTAGAAAAGAAGATGTTCGTGTTGACAAGGATGGGAATCCATTTGTAAATGATCAAGATACAACTGCAACTTCACGTATGGACGCAACTCCTATGAAGGATTCAGCTTTACCAGATGAGGATAAAGATCGTTTAACTAACAAGCCATATCAAAAAAATATCATTGATACAGATAATTTGTAATAAAACAAAAAAAAGCTGTCTCTTAGGAGGCAGCTTTTTTATTTAAAGATTTTTTATCTTTTCATTCAATTTGCTTACATATTCCATCAATACTTCATATTCCTCTATAACCAAACCACACTCATCAAATTTCGTTGCTATCCGATTGATAATATCTTCTTTTTTCTTAAGTGCTTTCTCTTAAAGAGAGATAAGGACAATCCGTTCATCATTCCTGGAACGTTCTTTAACCACCCATTCATTTCGATGCATTCTGGAGATGATTGGATAGGTTAGACCAAAGGGTTTTAATACTTGAGCATATAGCCTTGTACATTCATTAGCAGTCTCATATAAGGCAAAGCATAGCTGATAATTTAATGCATGGACATTTTTCATACTCTATCATTTTTCCAGTTCTGCTATAATATCTTTTTCTAATTTTTCAGGAGCGGTAGTTGGTGCATAACGTTCAACAACCTGACCATTTTTATTAATCAAAAATTTAGTGAAGTTCCATTTAATTTTTTTGCTTAGAATACCCTTTTGTTCATTCGTTAAATAGTGAAACAACGGGTCAGCATTGTCTCCGTTTACATTTATTTTCGCGTACATTGGGAATGTGACACCATAATTTATTTGGCAAAACTGAGTGGTTTCGTTTATATCCTCATATTCCTGATTATTAAATTGATCACAAGGGAAACCTAAAACTTCAAAGCCTTGTCCATTGAATTTTTCGTATAGTTCCTGAAGTCCTTTAAATTGCGGTGCCAGACCACATTTACTGGCTGTATTGACGATGAGGAGAGGCTTGCCTTCGTAATCCCTTAAAGATTGTGCAGTACCATTTGTTTTCTTGACTTCAAAATCATAAACACTTTTCATACCATTCCTCCTTTTTTCATATCGTACAGGATATAATTATACAATTATTGGTTAAACGAAACCAATTTAATAGACTTACGTATATAGGTAATAGAAGGAAATAGACAGTCAAATTTATAGCTGTTAAACTTATGTATACTTAATAGAGGTGAACAAAATGCGTAAAAGATTAGCATGTATGCATGTACATCATTCTAATATTCATTATATCGACAAGGCGTTCTCACCGTATGATGTTGAGCTTGTACACTTTGTTGATCCTGGTTTAATGAGTCGCTTAACAAGAGACTCTTCCTATCAAAAAGAAGCTGCAGGGAAGAAAATCGCGGAACAAATAGAATGGATGGAGAGCTGTCAGGTTGATGCAATCCTTCTAACATGTACAAATTATATTGCTATGTTACAAGAAGAACTGCTAAATTCAAGAGTTCCTATTATGAAAATAGATGAACCTTTTTTCGAGGAGATTTGTGAGATTACGGAGCCACAGACCATTTTCTTTTCAAATCCCGGAACGGTGAGCGGAACGATGGACCGTCTTCATCAATATGCTGCTAAAAAGGGAAAATCGTTAAATATAAATGCTGTTGTCATAGAAGAGACATTTGAGTTGATGATGAAAGGGTTGATCCAACAATACAACGAAAAAATAGCGGAGTATATTAAGTCATTCAGTAAACATTCAAAAGATGTCTTATCAGTTGGACAGCTATCGATGTATGATGGAGCCAAACAAACAGGCTTAGAGATTATTAATCCATTGGATTCACTTGTTAAACCAATGGTCCGTGAACTTGACCTAATAAAACGCTATGAGATATAAGGGGGTTAAAAGATGTTGAAAAGATTATCAAAGAAATCAAAATTTGCTATGATCGCTGCAGGGGTCTATTTAGTATTGCCGACAGACCTTGTCCCTGATTTTATTATTGGTTTTGGCCAAGTGGATGATTTAGCCGTAGCAAGCTTTGTTTTTAAGACAATCTATGAAGATTTGAAAAGAACAAAAAAGCAATCTATCAGTAATAATTAATCATATATTAGAGAAGTACGCTATGCGTTTAGTGCTATAGACCTATATTCATACTTTGAAAATACATCTTAGAGAAAAAGAAGGATTCGTTATGCATGTACACAGAAAATCATTTGGTTTCGCGTTGCTGTTATGGCTTTTCTTTGGAGTAATTGGTGGCCACAGAATGTATATAAGAGGAAAAGTGCATTATATCTTTTGGTATTGGTTAGCGGTAATATTTACTTTTTATTTTATACTATGGGTTGACCTGTTTAGATTAAAAGGAATGATTGATCGACAGTATTTTGAAGATAGACGTAGATACAGAGCTTAGCAGAATAACAAAATAGTATTTAGAAAATGTGGGGTATAAAAAAGCCCCACTTTTTTATGTTCAAAGTAATATTCATTCATCTAAATTTTGCAATATGATTATATATTTCACTAAGATTTTTAAAGCCCGCTTCCTGAGCTTTTTGTAGGTAATAACCCCATAAATGAGCCGTCATTATGGCATCTCCCAATGCATGATGTCTATTTTTGATTTCAATATCACAACCCTTACATAGGTCCTCTAAGGTATTAGAACTGCTGGCAGGGTTAAACAGTTGCGTAAGGAATGAAGTATCAAGAATTCTGTGCTGGAATTTCGTTCGTGTCACATCCCAGGTGAGCATTTGCATAAAGCTTAGCTCATGCTGGGAGTGATGGGCAACCAGACTTTGTGTTGAAACAAACTTTAAAAATTTCAATAGGACTTCTGATTGTTCAGGAGCGGTTTGGAGATCTTCCTTCGAAATACTAGTTAAGGTAGAGATATCAGGAGTAAGGATAACATCCGTCTTAATAAGAGAATAAAAGGTTTCTTCGCTTAATAGGTTACTCCCGTGCATCTTTACAGCACCAATCGAGATCATTTGATCGCCTTTGTCAGGAAAAAATCCTGTCGTTTCAATATCAAACACAACAACATCAAGCTGATCAAGGGGACAGCTAAGGGCGTTATTTTGCCGTGCTTCTTTTTCAAGCTGGCGTATAAAAGAAATATTTTGTGGGGAAGCTTTACCTTGTACACCAGCGAGCACGTTGGAGTTGATTTTGCCGCCCATTTCTCTGAAAAATTGAATAAAATCATTCATTCCCATTGCCATCATCCTTTGCTGCAATCTTTCTCACATATTCAGTAAGCTGAATGCCGTCTTTGATTACTTCTTTTAAGTACTTTCTCTCTATGTTTGATAATTTGCTGACGGACAAGTAGTGACCGGATTCATAGTCGGCATGAAGTCCATATGCTAATCGATAGTTCAGCAATCTAGTAAACTGATTGATATACTTTTTTCGGTCTTGGAGGGGCATTACTGAATCTGATAGATGTCCGAGTCTTTCAATAGTGGAGGTCGCATCTAATTTTTCATAGATGGCGAGAAGCCTTCCAGCATTCACGTATGGAAATAAAGCAGATTCCTTTATATTCAAACAACCTGAGAACGGACCATGAGATTCAACAAGAAATTGTCCGAGAACACCAACTGCTTTTTTCCTATGTTTTGTATTATCAAGGATGCGGCTCAACATTTTTTTTTGATCAATTACTAGGTAGGCATACTGCTTTAATTGTTTTATAAACCGTTCCTCACCCAGAAATGACCTGCTGTCCATAAAAGTGAGCAAATGCCGAATTGATTCCCATGAAGCATCCTCGAGCCAATCATTTAATTGGAGCTGCCACTGTTCAAATGACCTGCACCAAAATGGGTTGCTTGCCATCACTTTCCCTTCACAAAGCCTATATCCTGTTTGTTTTAATCCTTCAGATATTTCTTTTCCGAGTGTCAAGAAGTAATGGCCGGTATCCGGATGTTCCTGGTCATAAATAATACCATGATCTTGATCACTCCAAATACCTTGTTCTTTACGGCCGGCACTCCCCATAACAAAAAAGCAGAATGAAGTGGGAGGGGGGCCATATTTTTGAACTGTCTTGTTGAATGCCAAGATGGTAGTCTTTCTTATAATCTCATCATGAAGTACCTTCAGTTTATCTGTGTTTAAAGTATCTGAATTGAATTGTTGCTTACGATAAGCCAATATGTTGGAATACTCCTGATTTTCAATGACCATGCAGTCACTCCTTATTAAAGGAAATGATCCCCTGAACCAGATTTCTGTTCAGGGGAAAGAATGTGTAAGGATAAACTTCAAATCTTATTTATTTTTAACTGATTGATTTATCAGAAGGATTTCTTTCATTTTTAAGCAATTCAGGGTACCCGTATACTCCATGTTCACTCAAGTCAAGTCCCATAATTTCTTCCTCCTCCGTAACCCGAAGGCCGCCCAATACTTTTTTTATTCCCAGTAAAAGTATATAGGACACAATGAATGCGAATGCTCCACAAACAACGACACCTAAAGCTTGAACACCTAGTTGCGAGAAACCACCACCGTAAAATAAACCAGGTTTTCCGACTGTAGCCAGTTCTTTTGTGGCAAAGAACCCTGTGGATAATGTGCCCCATATCCCAGCCGCGCCATGTACGGAAAGGGCATAGATGGGATCATCAATTTTACGAGCTTCAAAGAAACGAATACTATAAAATACAAGAATACCAGCAACAAATCCAATGACAACAGATGCCCACGCTTCAACAAATGCACAGGATGCAGTAATGGCAACTAATCCGGCTAATGCTCCATTTAACATCATGGAGACATCTGCTTTTCCCATGACAATCCAGGAGATCATTAAGGCAGCGATTGTACCAGCGGCAGCTGCAAGATTTGTATTGAGGGCAACAAATCCAAAGAAGCCTGCATCAACTGCGATTGTACTGCCGGCATTGAAACCAAACCATCCAACCCAAAGCAATAAAACACTTAAAGCGGTATATACTTGGTTATGTCCATATAAGTTATTAGCTGAGCCATCCTTGTTAAATTTACCAATCCGTGGTTTCAACAGGATTGTAGCTGCCAATGCTGCCATAGCACCAGTCAAGTGAACAACAGTGGATCCGGCAAAATCCTGTTTACCATGATCGGCTAACCAGCCACCGCCCCAAATCCAGTGAGCAATCGGAGGGTAAACAAGTGCAGAGAATAATATCGCAAATAGGACATATACACCCATTTTCGCTCTTTCTGCAAATCCTCCAAAAGCAATCGTAATGGAGATTCCGGCAAAAGCTGTTTGGAATAAGAAAAATACGGCTCCAGATAAGTTTATGGCATCTAAATCATACCCAGAGTAGAAGAAGTCAGATAACCCTATGAACTTACTAAATCCCGCTCCGTCTCCAAAAATAAATCCAAAACCTACTGCCCAAAAGACGATTGAGGAAATTCCGAAAGTAAGAATGGTTTTACCTGCGATATGACCAGCATTCTTCATTCGAGTTGATCCTGTCTCAAGTAAGATAAAGCCACCAATCATCAAAATGACTAAAACCGCTCCAATCATGACCCAAAGACTATTCATTAAAAAAATCGTATCCATAATTCCACACCTTCCTGATAATGTTTTCCTTTGCTGTTTGTATTGTCGCATCATCAGGGAAGTGAATTCTACAACCATGTAAGGAAACCTCACGTGGTTTTTATCGGAAGGAATGGATTTGTTGAAGTGGAAGGTAGATTAAGCTAATTAATTGTATTTTTGTATACCGAATTGAGCATTTAATTGTCCTTGAATCATTTTTTTATGCATTATAGCTTCGTCTTCTTTTTTCTTTTCTCTAATCATTTCTTGTCTAATCTCATATGTCTGGATACCGTCTTCAATTTTTTCGGCTATGTCCATTAATAACTCTATATCCGTAAATGAATATTTCCGACTTCCTCCATTGCTTCTGGCGGGAAAAATTAATTTACGTTCTTCATAATAACGGATTTGCCTTTCTGACAAACCGGTTAATTCTTTAACGACACCGATAGTTATAACTTTTTTATCTTTGTATGAAGACTCCTGGCTCATCCATGACCCTCCCAAATTAAGTAAAATATATATTGTCATATTATCTCACATAGGTGAAATTGAATATACTGATAATTCAAAATTAATTTTTAAAAAATCTTCATAATTTATGTTAATGTCAAAAAATATATGTCAGAACATCTCCCAAATACCTTGTGATTCCTTGAAAAACAGTAATAATCAACCATATAAAACTATTTATCCAGATTGGTTTAGGGAAGGAGGGAGTCATGTCTTCATATAAAGATAAGAAAGTAATCTCTATAGGTACTGTTAGTGAACTAACAGGGATTTCCCAGCGGAAAATACGTTATTATGAGGAGCGGGGTTTAATTTATCCGGAAAGATGGAATAAAGGAATTCGAAAATATTCGTTTCAAGATGTTGAAACACTAATGAAGATTGCAGAAAAAATGGAGGAAGGCGTACAAACAGCAGAAATCAAGCTAGACATGCAGCGCAGGAAAATGAGGGACGAGATGATAAAAGGGCAACTGAATGCTCATTTTGGTTTTAGGGACTTAAATAAATAGATTTTAGTTAATCAGAGAAACGAATGGAGTACGTTTAAAGTGTAATTCTGATGCTCAGATCATTCGGTTGTTTGAATGAATAGAGGCAATACAAATGGAGGAAGAGCTAAAGAGACTGAATCAAAAGCTTTTATAAAGCATAAGAAAAGGGCATAGATAAGTTTCTTTGCCCTTTTACTCCCAATTTGATTACTGTTATTACTACTCTCAATGGAATTGAATAGTCGTTGGAATTACCCTATATGCCTTTTTTGCTTAGCGGTTATAAACATAACTTCCAATAAAGTAAGGGATATACCACGTCTATCCTCCACTGTATAATGCATGGATATATCATGCTCTAATTGGCTATTTTGTACAGTACGCAGGAAGTCATCCTGGCCTCTAGATCCAAAATTATTTTGTAACTCTTCATAGAGCTGATCACGCAGTACATCCAATTGAATAATCATTTCAGCCAGTTGCCTTTTATTCTCTATCCTCATACTGTATCATCCTTCCACCTTATTCAATACATTAGTTTTTTATAAGTGTAGAGGATTCGTGCCAATCTGTCTTTTATCTTGTAAAGCTTTCTAACGTACATTTTGCTAAAAAAATGAAATTTAGATTTCTTTTACCGAAATCGCTTTGGAGTAAGTAATCAGTTTGCAATCTTCAAAATCCTGTTCTTTAAGAAAGCCCAATTTAATAGCAGCAGTCATTTTTTCTTCATCCGGAATTTTCACTGTTTTAATTAATTCCTTCATATTCAACTCTTCTAATTTGTAAACCGTTGGTACTGTACTGTATTTCTCGTATTTTCGTATTTGCCTTTGAAGCTTTATACCATTATCAATTAATTCACCTTTATTATTTACTCCTACATGATGATCAAAATACGTATGAAAAACTTCTTTTAGATTCTCCATTTCAATTTCAATCTCTTTTTTCTTCTTACTTAGATCATGATATCTCGTTATCATATCTGCTGTGATAAGCGTGTTATTCATATAATCCCTCCAAAATAGCCTGTTTACTATAGGTTATTTTGCTAGAGAAGAGAATATGACCTTTGTGTAAGAGAGAATGATTATTTTCTTATAAATCGAATTGATTAAAAGTTTCCTTAAAACAAGATAAATGTAGCTGAATTTAACTCAAAAATTTAACATTGTATTCAAATAAATCTATCTGATATATACAGTGTGTAAATATCAGAAAAATATAAAATTTGATTTACTAAGGTGCATTATTGAAAGAGTAGTAGAGGAGCGGGATAGTAGAGGAACATGCCACAAACAAGCATAAATATAGAGGTACTCGGTAAACCTATATCTACATAAATATAGGGGGTATAAAAATGAATAAGAGGACCAATAAAAATCAAAATAAAGGAAAGGAAAAGGAAGAAAAGGATTTCTTAGAGTCCACACTGCAGGATTCCTCATTTGACCCGGAACTGGAATATGAAGTACCACCAGAAGAACCTTATGATAAAAACCGGGTTAATACAGAGCATTTGTAATTTTCACTTATATGATAAAATCCGATGAGACGTATAAAAATGCGTCTTTTTTTTGTTATTAAACTATACGATTTGGAACATCATTACTGTCATTTTATGTAGAAAGAAGGAATTAATTATAGTTATATTGAATATTTAAAGTAGATTTTATTAGGATTGGGTACAGGCCAAGCACACGAATATGGGAAATGGGAGGGGTTATTATAGAAAAAATAAAGTCCTTATCTTTACCTGAATATGCGAGAGTGCTTGTTATTTCAGATATACATGGGGAAATAGATTTATTGATTAGCCTTTTGGAAAAAGTCAATTACAGCAAGGAAGATTATTTAATCATTAATGGAGATCTGTGCGAAAAAGGGACTGATAGCTTGGCTGTTGTCCAATACATTATGCAATTGGCAGAGGAAAACACTAAGGTCCATGTACTAGAGGGTAACTGTGATTCATTAGTAGAATACTTAATAGAAGAAGATCCTTGGTTACTTAATTACATTTCTAAAAGAAAGTATACATTGCTGTATAATTGTCTTAAACATTTAGAAGTTAACAAAGATACCATACAGAATATATCTGAATTAAAAGAGATAATCATGAAGGATTTTTCATCTGAGTTCAATTGGCTTAATGAATTGCCGACAGCTATTGAAACAGATGATTTTATCTTTGTGCATGCAGGTTTAGAAGATGTTCAAGATTGGAAAATGACAAGCAGAGAAAACGCTCTTCGAATGCCATCTTTTATAGATAAGTCTCATTTGGCGGATAAAATGGTTGTGGTCGGACATTGGCCAGTGATCAACTATCCAGCAGATATACCAACACATAATCCTATTATAAATTTTGATAAGAAAATGATTGCGATTGATGGAGGAAACATCATTAAGGAAACCGGTCAATTAAACGCTTTTATTATCAGTAAAAGTCGGCAAGGTAATAAGTTTTCTTATACATATGTAGACCGATTCATAAAATGCGAGATTAAGAAAGATTATAAGGCTAATTCTCAAATGAAAGGCTCGATTTCCTATCCTTCATTTGACATTTTTCCAATAGAAGAAGGGGAGCATTTTACACTCTGCAAACAGCTTCAAACTGATCTATTGCTTTATGTTAAAAATGAATATATAAAGCAGCAAGGAGATAGTGGATTTAAAGTAAGAACCGATGTTTCATGCGCTCAATTAAACGTCAATAAAGGCGATATGGTCTCTATATTGGATAATAACTGTAGTGCCTATACATTAATAAAAAAAGATGGATTAGTAGGTTGGGTTTCTAATGAATGTTTTACATTATAAACAGTATTGAATTACTTATGAAGATCTCATTAACAGACAATGAGATCTTATTTTTATGGCAGCAAATTTGTAAACTTTAAAGATAAATGAAACTACGGATGATCGGTCATAGATCGAATTTTATTTAAGATGAGTGCTACGATTTTAGAAGTTAATAGATGAATACAAGGTAAATTAATCGATAATAACGTTATGTAAACTAAAATGAAAAGGAAGTGGAAATTTTACAGCAAGACAATTAAATTTAAATTAATGTATAAAACTTAAATTTACGCACAAGTTAAACATAATTAAATTAGTTCATGTGTTATTTACATAGAAAGAATATAATTCTAAAGATGATTTGTTCATGATCAGAAGAAAAAACTAAATTGCTAAAATAAATTATCATCAAAAATTAAAAACTAATTATAAAAACAATTACACTAAGAAACAAATCAATAAAAATTATAGAAATGAGATCATTAATTGTAAATTTTTCTATTTTGTCTCAATTGCTGAAGTAATCTTGCTTAATGAGACGATTGTTTAATTGGTTTAATTAACTTCCTATAATATATATTATGTAAACTAGAATATTTTTTTATCTTTGTTAGGATTTCTACCCTTCTTCTGACTAATGACATATAGATATATTCCTTAATGACATATACAAATCACCCTTTCTTCTTATTGTCCGTGTGGAGAAATCGATTTAT
This sequence comes from Bacillus sp. z26, assembly GCF_058313635.1. Lineage (NCBI taxonomy): Bacteria > Bacillati > Bacillota > Bacilli > Caryophanales > Bacillaceae > Bacillus > Bacillus sp. z26. Next base: position 120,142 of record NZ_JBZFQM010000004.1, on the reverse strand, counting down.
AAGAAAAACAAGATCCAAAGTAGGATCTTGTTTCAGCTAGGAATAAAAAAATGTGTAAATCTCTTTTTTTATTAACTGAGAATAATACATTTAATGAATTTCCTGATGTATAGCTTGTTAAATATTCTCCCTGGAAAACTGGATACTCCATGGTTAATTTCCATTTTGCCAGTATACCTGTTAAGCATTTAAGCTTATTAGGTATTAGATGTATGAAATATTTCTTTGAAATTCTCCGTATACTGTTCAGCTAATTGTATATCTACTGATACGGTCAAATGTTCTTTATTCTGATTAGCTGTAGGTGTCCAATTATGTAAATAAGATATAAGAATCTACTTTTTGAGCTGATCAAGTGCTTGGTAAGCTGCCTGATACTTTCCTCCATCCGCAACTTCTGAATGGTACAAGGCCTTGATGGCATTGTTTTTTTCAAGACCATGCTCAGCCTTTAACTCTTTAAAGCGTGAATGCAGTTCTTTATTTCCCTTAATTAGTTGTTGCATTTGCGATTTTGAATACTTCAAAATATTTATCTCCTTTTTAAATCTCTGAGTTTAGCCTAATTTTTAACAGAAATAACCTGTTTAAAAAGATTCCTAAATTGCTCCCGGTCTTCAGCTGTAAAAGGCTTTGGTCCTTTTGTTCGCTGTCCACCTTTTCTAGCCATTGCACTTAAATAACGTGTTTGTAATAATTGGTCAATATTTTCATTTGTATATCTAAAACCTTTATGGTGGAGGACGATAATTCCTTTTGCTAAACCTAGTGATGCAAGACCATAATCTTGCGTAACGATAATATCTCCTTTTTCCACTAACTTCACAATTCGAAAATCTGCAGCATCTGCTCCAGAATCAACATAAATGGTTTTCACTCCTGATGGCTGTTCTGCATTAGAAAAATGAGAAAAGCTTGTAACAAGGATAATCTGTATTTCAAAATCGCTTGCTTCAGAAATAATAATATCTTTCACTGGACAAGCATCTGCATCCACATAAATTTTCATCTTTCCCCTCCCATTTAGAAGTTCGACTTACTATTTAACTTAATCTTTTTAAACTATAAAAGGGACTGATGACTTTTGTTTAAAAATAACAAAGAGTTCTTCCTTTTGCGGTTTTTTTATATCCTTATATTATACTTTATAGAATTGTGTTCAAATTGCCAGCAAAAGATATCTTAGAACTAAATACTTGATTAGAATGTTACTGTTTATCTACTAATATATCCCAGATTTAAACAATCATTTTATTATAGTAAGAAACACAAAAACCATAATTCTTTGCTGCCAAAGAATCATGGTTTCAGTCTAACAATTTATTATCTACCTCAATTTCCACTGAGGAAGAGCTCGTTCCTCGTTGATATCCTGCCAAAACATTTGTACATCCAATCCAATCTTTACTTCTTCAGGGTCACAGTTCAAAATGTTACCTGTGATTTTGATTTCAGGCTGACCTTCTAGTTCTACTTGAGCAATAACAGTTGGTAGGTCGTCCTGGAAACCAGGCAGAAATGGTCGATAAGAAATGATATAGGAATAAATTGTTCCGTATACTTCATTACCGAATGATTCCCAACTCAGTTCAGCGCTTCCGCATCTTGCACAGGCCGGTCCTGGAGGATGTTGATATTTTTGACAGGAATCACATTTTTGGATGGCAAGTTCATGTTTGTCTGCCGAATCCCAGTAAGGCTTGTTATCCTGGTTTTTTAATGGAATCGGTTTTTGATAGACCATTTTATATCCCTCCTAATTTCTAAGAATCATAGCACCGGCTATATCTGGCCCAGCCCAACCTGTACAGATTCCAATTTCACAATTCTCAACTTGACGATCAGTTCCTTTGTACTCATGACGTATTTGCCTAACGATCTCTAATACATTGTTCATTCCATGAGTATAGCCTTCTGAAAGCATTCCTCCTGCTGTATTAGTCGGGAGGCTCCCACCTATCTTCAAGTTTCCTGCAGCAACGAAATCCCCCACTTCGCCACGTGGAGCAAATCCAAAGGCTTCGAGCTGGCGAAGCACAACCCAGCTAAAGCAGTCATATATGGAGGCTACTTGAATATCTGAAGGTTGTACACCGGCTGATTTATATAATTGCGGAGCAACATAGTCTGATGCAACCTGAGTCAAATCAGACCAATAGTGGGCTTGTGGATGACATTCTCTTGCTGAAATTCCCATAATATAAACTGGTTTTGACTTACAATCTTTAGCCCTTTCAGCTGACGTAACAATAATCGCATTCGCTTCATCCAATTCAACACAGCAATCGTGTTTAGTAAATGGATAGCTAATGTATGGCGTTTCCATATATTCCTCCATTGTTAAAGGATGTCCGTTTAGGAATGCTTTAGGGTTTCGTTGGGCATGTTCATAAAAATCTACACAAACATGGCCCAGATGTTCACGTGTAATCCCTGTTTCATACATATGCCTTGTAGCAAACATTCCAAACCACTGAGATGGACTTGCAGAACCATACGGAATAATGAAGCTTCCTCCATCAATTGCTTCCTGGATCATATCTGGATCATATCCTCGTCCGACCTTTTTTCCGGAGGAACCATTCATTGATCTCCAAATTAATACCGTTTTTACTAAGCCTGCTTCTATTAATCCAACAGCATCTGCAATTAACATTTCAGTTGAGCTTCCGCCACCCATGACATCATTAACATAACTGGGGCGGATACCCAAATAAGTTGCCAACTGGTGTGAAGAGCAGGAATCACCTGTGCTATAGCTCATAACTCCATCAATTTCCTTAGCTTCAAGCCCGGCATCCTGCAATGCGTTTCGTGCAGCTACTAAAGCCATATGGAGTGGTGTAGTTCCAGATTTTCTTGAACGCTCACTCTCTCCAACACCTACAATGGCATAGCGATTGCTTATATTCCCCACATTAATACCTCCTTTTTCTGAACAAGTTACCGAAATTTTAAAGTAGCTTTACCTGAACCAACAACTTTTCCTGGTTCCTTCTCAGCTATAAGATTCAAGTCCGCCATTCTCAAGCCATCTTCCTCATAGATTTTCTCTACTATTGAGGAACAAGTTATTGTATCTCCCGGAACTGTCATTGCTCCAAAACGCATCTTAAACTGTTTGATTTCAGCTGTGGTGCCTGCAAGCTCCATAATGTATTGGCCTAAAAAGCCCATAATTAGCATTCCGTGAGCAATCACACCATTCATGCCAATCTTCTGCGCAAACTCATCGTCGGTATGTAGCGGGTTAAAATCACCGGATGCACCAGCGTATTTGACTAATTGCACCTTTGTAATGGGCGGTTTTTCTAAGACAGGAAGCGCTTGTCCCGCTCTTAAATTTTCATATTGTATCTCCATCCAATTGACCCCCTATCTTTTCATAAAGCAGCTCGATAAATGATATTCATACGGCTGATTGCTACCATTTCTCCGCTTTCGTCCTTGAATTCTGTGTCAAGAACAAGAAATTGCATCTTACCGCTATTTCCATCTTTTTCGTATAAATCCGCTACCTTGCTTTTACAAATGAATCGATCTCCCAGCCGAATTGGGCGATAATAGATAAACTCCTGCTCTCCATGAAGCATCCGCTTTTCGTCTAACTTTAGAGGAAGATGATTTCCTTCGCTGCTTAAGGCAATTAAAAAAGTTGGAGGAGCAATAATGCCCTCATAAAATGTATTTTTAGCATGTTCTTCATCAGTGTATAAAGGATTAGGATCACCTATAGCATCCGCAAATTGGCGAAGATGCCGCTTTTCTACCTCCACTGAAAAAGTTTTTCCATCTAAACCGATTATACTTTTATCTAGCTCCATATCTTTGCCTCCCATAAATAGGCTCTATGTTTAAAAATGACGATTGTTTATGCAAATTTTAAGATATATTGGCATATTCTATCAATGTATGATTTAACATAAATATCCATGAGACTATAGAATGTTTTACACTAAATTTTTAGATAAATCTTTTGTGGACTGACCACTTAGATGAATAAGATCTTTACATGGAATCTTTTATTCTTATATTGGGCTATCTATTTTCTCTAATTCCTTGTCCCTCAGGATTCGCTTTAGAATTTTGCCTGCTGGTGATACCGGAAATTCTTCGACAATCTCCAATTCTCTTATTTTTGCATAGTGGACGACTTCCTGATTGACGAAGTCGATAAGGTCTTCAACCGTTGCTGTTGCTCTTGGCTTGAGAATAACAAATGCCTTTGGAATTTCACCCACGCCTGATGAAGGTTTACCGATTACAGTTGCATTGTTTACTGCCGGATGCTTGAATAACGCATCCTCCAGCCTGCTTGGATAGACGTTATATCCTTTATAAATCAACATATCCTTTTTGCGATCTACTATGGTGATGAATCCATCCTCGTCAAGCATTCCAATATCACCTGTATGGAGCCAGCCATCTCTTAGTGCTTCCTCTGTTTCGAGGGGCTTATTATAGTACCCCTTCATAATTTGTGGACCTTTTGCACATATTTCACCTGTAGATCCAACAGGTAATGGTTCTTCGCTGCTGCCATCTGCAGGGATGATTTTCACTTCCGTATCAAAAAGTGGATGTCCAACTGTTCCGATCTTTTGCAAACCAGACCAGAACAAAACGGTATTGGTGATCGTTGCTGTAGCTTCTGTTTGTCCATAGCCTTCTCCAACCTTGGCATTTGGAAAGGTTTTTGCTAATAGTTTCATTTCCTCTTTTACTAATGGAGCCGAACCAGATCCGACATTCTTTACAGATGAAAAATCATAATTATGTATGTCTGGATGACCGAATAGGCCATTCCACATGGCTGGAGAACCACTCACATGGGTCACTTGATATTTTTCAATATATTCAAGAAATGTTGTAGGTTTAAAACGGTCAATGAGAATGATAGTGTATCCTAGTAACATTGGATATGCCATACAAGAATAAACACCGGAAATATGAAACAAAGGTGAAGGACTGAGAGAAATGGCTTCCTCTGTCAACCACGGGTATTTAGCTAGGTATTTGTCGATATCTTTCTCGACTCGTACAACCTCTAGTTCACCATTCTCTAAAACCTGTGGTACTAATCCAGCTGTCCAGGCTGCCGACTGCAGGAAACTGCTGATTAAATTATTATGTGTGATCATAACGCCTTTAGGTCTGCCTGTTGTTCCACCCGTATACGCAATATGGACAAGATCATTTTTTGGATCAATCCCTGGATCAAATTCCTCCTCTTCACCAGAAGCAATCAAATCCGCTAAGCTATACCATTCCTCCCCGTAATCCTTTACATCCACTGGGTTACTATATGAGAGCATTTCCTGGTCTCCAGTCACAATTACCTTTTTTATATTTACATTTGCTTGCAAACTATGGATATCCTTCGCAGTTGTTTCATGAGTGATTATAACTTCAGTATCTGAATCCTGAAGTTGAAACCTTACATCGTCTTTTGGAAAATAAGGATTAATTGGTGAATAGATAGCACCGGATAAAACAATTCCATAATAAGCAACAATATATTGAGGGCACGTAGGTAAATGAACAGAAACGACTGTGCCTTTTTCTACGCCAAGTTTCTTCAATGAATAAGCAAACCGAAGAGAATCACGGTAAACCTGTTCATAGCTAATAGGAGTATCATGAAAAATAAAAGCTGTTCGGTTCCCAAAACGGTTGGCACTTCCTTTTAAAATCGCTCCTACCGGCAAATTAGGATAATCAATATTCCTTGGCATATCTGGATCAAAAATTCGTTCATCTGACCAATTAAACATTTATATCAACTCCAATTGGTATTAGAATAGGTAAGCATAACTTAATAGATGTCTACTTTTGCGAGATATATTTTTATCCAATTTCTATTACACATGCTTTTTCCCTGGTGTATTCTATAAACGAATCCGTTCCAAACCCACTATCTTTAAATCCTCCAAAAGGGAGATCAACTCCCACCTGAGAATACGTATTCACCCATACGTTCCCAGCGTCAATTCTACTAATCAATCGTTGTGCACGGGCAAGATTCTGCGTCCAGATTCCTGCTGCTAAACCAAATTCAGAATCATTTGCAATGGCTATAGCTTCTTCTTCTGTTTCAAATGGTATGACCACTGCTACTGGCCCAAAGATTTCTTCCTGGCATACACGATGACGGTGGTTATCCACCTTTATTAGAGTTGGTTCTACCCAGTATCCGTTTTCTAACTCTCGATTTTCTGGTAATAATAAATGACCGCCAGATTTCCCACCTGCAATAATTTCTCCTTCTTTTTCTCCAAGCTCTATATAGGAAATCACTTTCTTATATTGTGATAGATTACCGATTGGACCCATCGTTGTTTGCATATCTAATGTATTTCCAAGCTTCACGGATTCCATAGCCTGCTTGAACCCTTTTACTACTTCTTCAAAGATGGACTTCTGAATTAATATCCTCGATCCAGCCACACATATTTGTCCTGCATTGCCGGTAAATATGGAATAAGGCAATAATCTTTCCATTACTTTATCCAGGTCTGCATCCTCAAAAATAATATTTGGAGATTTCCCACCCAGCTCAAAAATAAATGGCTTCGGATCATTAACAGTAGCCCTGGTAATTGCACTTGCAGTGGCTTTTGATCCAGTAAGACTGACTTTATTAATTTCCTTAGTGCTTACTAAAGCATCACCGATTTCAGTTCCATATCCAGATAAAACATTGATGACACCTGGAGGTAAGATGGATGCCAGTATTTCTCCGTAGCGTAAGGAAGAGACAGACGCATGCTCTGAAGGTTTAATAATGACAGTGTTCCCTGCTGCCAATGCATAGGCAGCTTTCATGGTGAATGTAAAAAGAGGAGCATTCCAAGGTGTTATGCCTAGTACCACTCCTAAAGGTTCACGATACGTATAACCATAAGTAGTTGGTCCCTTGAGGATGGTATCTCCTCTATTGGCATTATTGCAAAGCCCGGCTGCATCATACCAAATCTGTCTTAATGAACTAATGAGGGTATAGCTTGTATTGCTTATGACCCATCCATTGTCCTTAGTTTCCAAAGTTGCTAATTCTTCAGTATGATCTGTCAGTAAGTCACCGATTTGCCTCAAGAATTCAGCACGTTGTAATGGTGGAAGTGCAGCCCAACCTGGAAATGCTTCACGGGCAGCTTGGATTGTATATTCTACGTCTTTTATTGTACTCCTCGGTATCCTGGCCCAGGCACTACCTGTGGAGGGATCCATACTTTCGATTGAATCACCGGATTTGGAGGGAACGGTATTTCCGTTAATAATATTTTTATATTCTTTTAGCTCATTGATTACAGGCATACTTACTCATCCCTTCCTATTTTTAAAGATGGTTTCGGCTGAAAATCTACCAATTAAGCGCTGTAGCTGCCTTTTCTCTATATAATCTTGGATTTCCAAGATACGTTTGATAGTATTGAGCTCTCTTTAGATAAAGATGACAGTCCAGTTCTTCTGTTACTCCAATGCCGCCATGAATCTGTATCGCATGCCCTGCCAGGCGAAGGTATGCTTCTGTAATAAATGCACGGGCACTATAGATGGCCGCAGCTGCATCTTCTGCCTCTTGATCGAGAGCCCAAACAGCATAATAACTTAAAGATCTTGCCGTCTCTAAATCTAGCTTCATATCAGCAATACGATGCTTTATAGCCTGAAAACGTCCGATGGGCTGGCCAAATTGAACACGGATTTTAGCATATTCCGCACACATCTCCACAATTTTATCCATTCCACCAACCATAATAGAAGCAAGAGCGGCGTTCAGATATAAAAGTCCTTCCTTGATTGCATCCTCGCCTTTATGTAGATCGCCAAGTACATGTTCTTTGGAAACGATTACATTTTTGAAAACAACTTCTGCAAGATGACGAGTTTCATCCATAGACTGAAGTACTCGAAAATCTACACCTTCATCATTTCTATCTATAAGGAGTAAAGAAATACCCTGTCCATCCACCTCTGATTCAGAACGGACTAGCACAAGATATGTATCCGCCAGATCTCCTTCAGGAACTAATGTTTTAGTGCCGTTAAGGATCATTGTATCCCCGTCACACTTTGCTGACATATGAATATCATCCAGATCGAAGCTCTTTTCTGGTTCTACCCATGCAAGCGATATGGTTCTTGAACCATCAGCGATTCCAGGTAAGTATTTTTCTTTTTGTTCCATTGTTCCAAACTGCTCAATCAATGGGCTTGCAAGAGCTACTGTTTCTAAATACAATCCCGGCAATAATGCACGTCCTAATTCTTCGAGCACAGGAATTAAATTGTCTGTATCTAATTCAGCTCCACCATATTCTTCTTTCATTGTGATTCCCATACATCCTAATTGGGCTAGGTCTTTCCAAGTTTTTGTCAGAGGATTCGTATTGTTTTTTGCCAATTCCCGTGCAATTTTTGTTTGCCCTGCATTATCTAAATATTTCCGGACTGATCCTCTAAACATTTCCTGTTCTTCACTTAAAGAAAAATCCATCTTCTCTGCACCTCCGTTTCATTAACGTAAATCCTTAGGCAACCCCAATAATCTTTCCCCAATCGTATTTCTCTGTACTTCACTGGTACCTCCTCCGATCGTAACTCCAAAGGAAGATAAATATTCTAATTGCCAAAAAGGATTGGCCCGTGCGTCCTCTTTCCATAGAACACCTTGATGCCCCTGAATGGATACAGCAAACTCAAACATGTCTTTTGTTAATTCACTGCTCATTAATTTATCCATTGAGCTTTCCGCACCAGGATAACCCCTTTTCATAGAGATGGTAATGTTGCGATAATACGTTAGAAGGACACCGCGGTAACGAGTGTATAGCTCAACCATTTTTTGACGAACAAAAGCATCCTTTATCAATGGCTGACCATGTTCCTTCAATTCATTAGTCAGCAAAACTAAATCAGAAAATTGCTTTTCCAGTGCGAATATTTGGGCTCCTATGCCTGTTCTCTCATGCAGCATTAAATTAATCATTACCTTCCAACCATCATCGATTTCGCCGACGATTTCATCATCATACGCAACTGCGTCATTGAAATAGACCTCGTTGAAATCATGCTTCCCGTTCATTTGAATAATGGGCCGGACTTCAACACCAGGTTGTTTCATATCCAATAAAAATACGGTGATTCCTTTGTGTTTCTTTTCATTGGTAGAGGTTCTGGCAAGTAGAAAACAACGGTCTGCCAAATGCCCATAACTCGTCCAAACTTTTTGTCCATTGATAATCCATTTGTCTCCCTGTTTTACAGCACTCGTTTTCAATGCAGATAAATCAGACCCGGCATTTGGTTCAGAATATCCCTGACACCATACTTCTTCAGCATTAAGTATTTTGGGGATATATTTCTCTCTTTGCTCTTCCGTTCCAATATCCATTAAAGTTGGGCCAACCATATGGATTCCGATATAATTAATAAGATGTGGAGCTCCTGCTCTCACCATTTCCTGATGATAGATGATCTCTTCGATAACCGAGGCACTTCGACCGCCATATTTTTCTGGCCAAGCGATGGCAACCCATCCGCCCTCATTCATTTTCCTCTGCCAGTTCCTCAAAAATTGAGCCTGTTCTTCTTCGTTTTCTGGCAAATCCCGTTTACCTTCTATCCAACCCTCAGGTAGATTTTCCTCTAACCATATCCTTAATGTGTGACGATATACTTCCTCTTTTTTTGTAAAAGAAAAATCCATTTCATCATCCTCCTTGGGCAATCATCAAGCTACTCACAAACATAACAACTATAATTTGTATTTTAGTAACATAGATTGTTGAATACAATGTAGGATTCCACATAATTTCTTTATAATGAATTGAAGATTATATACTTGTTTTTGCTAGAGAAGGAGGTAATGTAGAAGAAAGTTTATATAAACAAAGAGAAGGCATTGCCTTCTCATATATGAAAATATTCGGTTTTTATTTTAAACATTAATAATAATGAAAAAAAATACATCGTATTTTGAGGCTAGGAAGCTTGGTTCAGTGATTTCTTAAGATAACAGGCTAGTTGAAGGCGTAAAATGTCCTCTGCATCTTCAAACGAAATACCGAGACAATCTTCAATCTTCTTTAATCTTTGGTAAAGTGTATTGATATGGATATACAATTTAGTAGCCGCTTGTGAGGCAGATCGATTCATTTCAAAGTAAGTAATCAATGTTTCTTCGAGTTTGCTGGCTGAATGATGAGGTGTCTGTAAGGGTTCAAATACTTCCTGAAGGAAACGGTTTAGTTCTTCTTTGTCTTGATTGATAAACAGCCTGTTCAGTCCGATTTTCGAGTATTCTATTATATTAGGAACTTCCTTTGAAACAAGATAGGAGAGAGCCATCTCCGCCTCATTATGAGATTTTCCGATCAGGGATAAATCGCTATAGGATGAACTGATTCCTCCGCAGAGTAATCTGCCTTTTTCCTCCTCATTCCACATCACAAGAGTTTGTTCTAAAACCTGCAGAATATAAGGATATGATTTGGAATCAGGAAGGCAGAAGAGAACGACTGCTTTATTATGGTCACCGAAAATAGTTTGAATATAAGAGGATAATTCTTTTTTTAACTGAGCCACTAAACGATGTATATAGGTGTCTAACACTTCCTCATCCTGATTTCCTATATACTGAAGGATTACTGAAAAAAACTCCTCCTGCTCCTTAATTCCTAATTCGTTTGCCTTTGACAATAATGTAGTTGAATCTTTGCTCTTCAGCATTTCATAATATAACTCTCGACGATTTTTGTAATAAAACTCGACTAAATTCTTTTTCTTAACCAGTTCAAGTGCAAGGACAGAATATCCCTGTTCTAATGCGATATGGTCTAGCTGACTTAAGGGTTCCTTTATCTCGATAATAAGACATCCAAGAATTAATCTTTCCGTGCGGATTGGATATAGACAATGGGACTCTTGCTCAGATGTCATGATTTGGTATTGCAAACCATCTACCATTTCTGTAATCGTATGATAAAGTTTTTGATTCGTATAAGAATAGGGCAGTTTTTTTCTTTCAGGTATGCAGCTATTTTCGATTAGGTCTACAAATAGTAACTTTTTCCCTATTATTCTGTTTAGCTCACGTATTACCTTTTTTGCCCCCATATTCTGTAAGGAAAGATTCGTCAGCGTGGAATGGATGTCATCTCGTTTGAGAAGAAGCTGATTTTGATTTTTGATATCGGTGAATAACTTTGCATTTTTCAACGCAACACCAATTTGAGAAGAAAAGCCCTGCATCAATTGTAAATCTTGTTCTGTTAGACTCTTACTTGATTTAACCTGACCAAGGATCATGGCACACTCAATTTCACCATCAACCGTTATTGGTGCTGAAATTAACGATTTGACATGCCGGGGAAAGTCGTAGGTAGAATCCCAATACTGATTATTTTCAGGTGAAACCGTAGTCATCTTATGTAAAAGCTTTGAAGGATCCTGTACCAGTTCAGGTGTTCCATTCATAAACATTTGCCCAATAGATCCTTCCCCTAACCGATACCTCATTTTCCATAGACCTTCCATAACATGACCAACAGAAGTCTTGCAAACTACACGCTCTATATGGCGATCATATAACCAGAGAGTACCTAAGTCAGCATTTGGAATTACTTCCATCGTGTTTTTTAAAATGGCAGAAAATATTTCTTCAATATCAAGCAGGGATGTAGTGTGACAGATACTTTCTATAATTTTATCGATTTTAAATTGGTTTGCGTTCAAAGCATAGTCAGTATATATTGGGTAAAGAAAATAATAGATTAATTCCATATCTTTTTCGTCTAAGTGAGTTGGCTCTGACAAGCAAACTGATGCTATGTATTGAGTTGGATATTTGAAATAAAGATAAGTTTTATGATCCTTAACTTCCTGGATAGATATACCATCTATTAAGTCTGTAAGTAGCGGCTTGAATGCACCTAGTTGTTCCTCCCCCTCAATTAAAATAGAATCTGAAATTTCAGGACTTGATAACCAAATTTGATACGGGCCATGAACACCTTTTTGCTTTAAAAATGCCTGCAAAACATTTTGGTTAAACATATTTCCTCCCCTAGATATAAAATAATTTCTTTGAGAACTTAATGTATTCGAGTGTTTTTGCAAATGTAAATTTATACATTGTTTACATTATTATATTAAATTCCCTAAAATGATTAATCAATCTTATTTATATCTGAAAATTCAGCAAAATTCAACAAAACCATGATTTTTCTTTCTTTTACATATTTTCAAATTTAAGAATTGCATCCTTTTAAAGTGGATTTAAAAATGGTTTCTCATATGAGAATGACAAGTGATTTCAAGATTCACAAACGCGGTTTCTTACATTCAGTTTTATGCAAAATTGTAAACATCCTCTATTTTCTGATTACACTTCAATCCGCATACTGTTCGTTTACCGAAATTTATTCTACAAATCCTATAATAAAAAATATCCCACAGCACGTAGACTGAGGGATTTATATGATTTATATAGTTGAAACCGCGTGATAATATTACCCCTTCTGATTATGTAGCCGCTTTTAAACTCTAAAATGAACAGGCTTCTTATGCTTGCACTGGATTAACTCGTAATGAATGTTTAAGTACTTTCCCGCTCGCATTTCGTGGTAACTCATCAATAAAGACAATTGTCTCCGGAGCTTTATATTTCGCGAGGTGTTGTTGACAATATGCTTGAATGTACTCTGCAGATAGCTGTCTTCCCTCTTTTAGCACAATAAAGGCCTTAGGGACTTCTCCATATTTAGCATGAGGAATACCCACTACAGCTGCTTCTAATATTTCATCCAATTGATATAAAACCTCTTCAATTTCAACTGGATATACATTCTCTCCTCCTCGGATGAGCATGTCTTTTTTTCGATCTACAATATATAATAATCCATCCTCATCTATTCGTCCCAAATCTCCGCTGTACAACCAACCATCCTTGATTGCCATGCGAGTTGCTTCATCATTCTTTAAATACCCTTTCATAACTTGTGGGCCTTTAATAATAATTTCACCTACTTCAAAAGGAGCAACGTCTTTTCCGTCTTCACTTACCACACGTACTTGTGTATTGGGCAAAGGCTCTCCAACCGAACCGATTTTTTCTAAAGCATATTGGTCTTTTAAGGTTGTTGCCCCTGGAGAGTTTTCTGTTTGGCCATACAGGTTCTGAACCTTTACATTTGGGTAATATGTCTTTAATTTTTTTACGAGCTCATATGGCATCGGAGCCGCTCCGTATGTAAATAACCGTAGCTGAGACAAATTAGCATCTTTCATTTTAGGAGTATTTAATAATGTACTATAAATAGAGGGAACGCCAAAAAATATCGTAATTTTTTCCCTTTCCAATGCTTTCAAAGTTTGTTCAATAATAAAGGTTTCTTCAATAACGACTGTACCGCCGTTTACGATAGTCGGTATGGAAAAGCAATGACTGGCTGCACAATGAAATAATGGTGTGACAATGAGGGTTCGATCCTGTGAAGTGGTTTCCAAAGACTGCGCCCAGATTTCAGCGATAGCCCGTACATTATCTGCTGATAAACATACACCCTTTGGTTTACCGGTAGTGCCTGATGTGTAGAAAATAACCGCAGTATCATCTTTATGAATGTGTTCTTGCTGGAAAGGGATGGAATGATCCTCTAAAACTGATTCTATGGTGTTTTTTTCACCAGTTTCAAGAATATCCTTAAACTGTTCCACAGTAGGACTTATTTGCTCTAGAATTGGATTTAAACGAGCATCATAGATAAGGGCCTTTGCTTCAGAATGTTGCATAATATAATCCACTTCTGGAGCAGCAAGCTTTGTATTGATCGGTAATACGGAAAATCCGCCTAATTGACAAGCATAGTAAGCAATCAAAAATGTGTCTGAATTATATAAGTAAAGAGCAATGATATCCTCTTTCTGATAACCTTTTTGCTGAAGGAACCCTGCTAAGTTTTGTGCTTTTTGATAAAAGTCTGCGTACGTTGTTTCTTTCCCCTGAAATAAAGTAATCACCTTGCTAGGATTTGTTTGTGCATGCTCTCGTAATTGTTCATGAATAAACACTCCAACATCCCTCCACTCATTAACTAGTATAAGTATACAGAGCTTGGATTCATTATTTTGTCGATTAATAGTTTGTTTAAAAGTTAATTTAAATAGACAAAGAGCTCAGACTTTATACGCATAATGGATTCCAGATGCCTCTATACGGATGATTCTCCTCATTTTATTACCTTTCAGTCCATCGTTATAGTTTTCAATTCTTTTTCAAAAAGTCTACAAGGAATCCATATAAAAAAGATTTCCCTCCTATAAAACGTTGTTTAATTATAAACTCTAGCTTAACTAAGCTTGTAAGCCGTTACAAAATGTTCCCCATCCTCTTTCCTTTACTTGTTAGCAAAAAATAGCTAAAATAAAATTTATTACCTAGTACTAAAAGTTATCTATGATAACAGGTATTACATATTTATTTCACATCTTGGGAGGGATTTGCATGAAAAGAGAAGAATTAATAGCTCCTCTTGTATATAATTTAACAACTGAAATTGAGCGTTTTGCTAATGATCCGGAAAGACTGGCTTTAAAATGGGAGAATCAAGAGGGCCTGATTAGGTCCATTACATATAAACAATTAATCGATGAAGCTAATAAAATAGGAAATGTGTTTGCTGAAGCAGGATTACAAATGGGTGATAAAATACTGGTAATCGTCCCCCGTTTAATTGAGGCTTATGCTGTTTATATGGCTGCATTAAAATCCGGTATCGTTATTATTCCATGCTCAGAAATGCTCCGTGCTAAAGATTTAGGATTTAGAATCGAACATGCTGAAGCTCGGGCCGTTGTATGTTATGAAAAATTCACATCAGAAATTGATGCGGTGAGCGGTTCAAATCAATTAATTAAATTCAGCATTGGCGGCCATAAAGATAACTGGATTTCTTTAGATGAAAAAGTAAAATCCGCCTCTTCTCTTTTTGAAGCGGCCAACACAACTAGGGATGATATTGCTTTGTTATCCTATACTTCCGGTACAACAGGTAATCCTAAAGCGGTTGTACATACGCATGCTTGGGGATTTGCGCATTTAAAAACAGCGGCGAAAAACTGGATGGCGATCAATGAGGGTGACCTTGTATGGGCTACAGCCGCTCCTGGGTGGCAAAAATGGGTATGGAGCCCTTTCCTCTCTGTACTTGGAACAGGGGCAACTGGCTTTGCTTATAACGGCAGATTCAGTCCCGATACCTTTTTAGCGTTACTTGATAAGTATAAGATAAATGTTTTCTGCAGTACGCCGACTGAATATCGCTTAATCGTTAAAAGCGCTAAACTTCAAACTTATAAATTGCCTCATCTGCATAGCGCTATTTCTGCCGGTGAAGCCTTAAATACAGAAGTGATTAATGCCTTCTACAATCAATTTAACGTGACAATACGCAACGGATATGGACAAACGGAGAGCACTTTATTAATCGGGCATTTAAAGGATACTCCTCATAAGCCCGGCTCAATGGGTAAAGCTACACCAGGTAATATCGTCGAAGTGGTAGATGAAGACGGTCAGCCATGCCAACCAGGTGAAATTGGCGATATTGCTGTGCATCTTAGTACACCTGCACTTTTTAAAGAATATTATAAAGATCCTGAACGGACGCTTGCTCAAAAAAGAGGAGAGTTCTATATTACAGGCGACCGTGCCAAGAAAGATGAAGAAGGTTTCTTTTGGTTTGAAGGACGGAGTGACGATATCATTATCAGTTCCGGGTATACGATTGGGCCGTTCGAGGTTGAAGATGCTTTAATCAAGCATCCAGCCGTGAAGGAATGTGCCGTAGTAGCAAGTCCAGATGAAATTCGTGGAAATATTGTTAAAGCGTTTATCGTCTTGATGGATACTTATAAAAATCATGCAGAAGATGAACTTATCAAAGACCTGCAAAACTTTGTTAAAAAATTAACCGCTCCTTATAAATATCCAAGGAGCATCGAGTTCACTGATCGCTTGCCAAAAACAACATCAGGAAAAATTCGACATGTCCAATTAAGGGACTTGGAACTAACTAAAGGCTAAATAAATTCATGGCCCAACTTCTAGTCGAGTTGGGTTTTTCATTGTCTGCATAAATAAAACCGTCACTCTTATTGCGACGGTTTTAAGATTAATTTATTTAGTTTGTGTAACCATGACGCCTTTGGATACAACCTTGGTTGGATTAATTAAGGAGTCCAGTGCCGGGCAATGCGCTTCTATATAACGGATAAATTCGTCTATTTTTTCTTTTGGCTCATTTGATACCATGTGAACAGTATACCGGATTTCTTCTAGACCGACCTTTACTCCAGCTTTTCCTTTATAACCACCCGTATCTAAATCTCCTTCAAGTTCAATCTCTAAACGATCATACTTTACACCCATTTTCTCCGCATAGCTCTGAGCCATAATGGTTTGACATGCACCAAGGGAAGATAGAAGGAGCTCTAATGGATTCATTCCGAGATCTGTACCTCCCGCTCTTTCCGGTTCATCAATTGTAACTTTATGACCCCTTGCCTCTACCTCAACTTGTACATGATTGATTAAGGCAGCTTTGGACTTCAGTGTTATTTTTGCCATGATTAATCTCCTTCTGTTCGTAAATAGACCATATATTTTTTACTCGCTTAAAAACAGAGGAATATGCTTATTGATATTAAATTATGAACTTATTAATCATAAATTCAACTATTTACTTTTACGTGGATGTTCTGCTTCCTTCCGTATGGTCCCAATTTTTTTGTCACTACGAGTATCGCGGCCATTTTGGTTTCTGATTGTTCCAGGTGGAAGCTCAAATTCATTTTCAAAGTTTCCTACTCGGCAATCATCATCTGTTCGATGTGTCAATGTTCGTCACTCCTATATAATTTCTAAAACTATATAGGTTAATACCACGAATCATACTTTTCTATGCATCGAATTGTTCTTTTAACTCTTGAAACATTTCTCTATATCCCCACACAAACATATGTTCTATAAGCTGGAATATCGCAATTTAGCATAAATGATTAAAATATGAATATTCTAATCAGAGTTTTAATATAAAATTGTTAATGTTCGTGTTTAAATAGATTTATAAAGTGTCCGTGCGGTGAGCACATCGCATTTTCTATTGATAAACACGAACAAACATATACAATCGTCTATTATTGTTTGTATTTTTTGTTTGCGTATGTAGTCCTAAAAGATGAATTTATAAAATTCAGACGATTATTTACAAAAAAATGTTCTGTTTAAGCCAATTTCTCACACCTAAATCTTTTATCGCAGTATACCCTTTTGCTTTGCTTCTTCTAACCATTGTGGAAATTCGTTTAACAATTGATCATATAATTCTTCATCTGATACTTCTGCTAAATTATCCAAATGAATGAAATTTGCATTATCAATATAACGGCCTTCCATTGTATCCAGCTTTCTTAACACATCAAAATTAGAATATCCTATGCCTACGAACTGCCAGAAAATCGGCATTTTCGAAGAATTTACAATGACTTTTTTTATACCTGATTTACATCCACCATCATTAATAAATACTAAAAATACAGGCTCCTCTGCTGGTTCTTCTTTTATATATTTACATATAACATCTTCCATAACTGGTGGTTCGTCATTTCTTCCAAACTTATGAATAGATTGGTTATTTACTATTTGATCATTGACATAATTACCAAAATCTTTTTCTGTAACAGCAGGCAGTCTGGAAAACTCATTGTCATACACCCATACATCCAATGAACCGTCATCATCAAATTGGCTTGCTACGGCCAGTATTCTCTCCACTGCTTCTTGGACAACTCCATCACGATATAAAGCGCGCATAGAACCTGAGATGTCTAAAACAAGGCCTACTCTGGCTACAACTCCTTGCAATTTTTTCTTCTCTAAAACAACCTTAGCGATATTCTTTTTTAATGATATTGTCTGCATATCCAACCATCCCTTTTTATTTCACATATCAATTTAATAAAGCAATTGATTTTAATGAAGCACAACAGATTTTGCTATCTGAGCAAATGTTTTATTTGGATCCTCGTGTCCAATTCATGCCCCATTTATAAGCACGGTCCATTTGCTGATGGCCATTAAAATACTCTACTATTCTTTCTACTTTGAATGTTTCATTATTAACATTTTCAATCATTGCGATTGCACACATCGTTTTCCCATTACGATGTTCATCAAGTTTTACTTCTATATCGGATCCTCCGGGATACTTTAAAGTTACAATCCCATCTGCTTGGGACCAATTGGCTACTCCTTCGTAGATAAATGCATATACTAATATACGCTTAATTTCAGTAATTTTATCCCCGTTAATACGAAGATTCTCTCCTCCTGCGGAACTTCCTGTACGGTCATCAGCATCCAGTTTCATAAAAGGTTTTGATTTATAATCACCAAAAGCGTTTCCAAGTGCTTGCACGCATCCTTTCTCTCCATTCTTCAATTCAAATAAACAACCTAAATCAAGATCGACATTATTCGATTTACCAAATAAAGCAGACATGAATCCTCCTGATTTAGGAGTACTTTTTTGATTCCAATTGAGGTTTATCAGGAGTTCTCCCAGTGATTGATTCGTACTTTTTGTTAGATTGATATTTTGTCCTTTTTTCTTTAATTCAACTTTACTTAAGTTAACCATTCAATAACCACTTCCTATTTTGTATTTTTTTACATAACTTAATTATATTGTAATTTGTAAAAATTAGGAATAAAATTACGAAAATTAAAAATGAAAAGCATCATATTATTAGTTTTTAAGTCGAAATACCGTATATATTTTATAAAAAGCCCATTTTTTTACTCGAAAGCATCAGTTAACTAATATTTAAAAAACCCCCATCTTTGTCAGATAGGGGTACCGGTTAGGCTTGGGATAATACACGTTTCGCGTCTTCTCTTAAGGTTTCCAAGCGTTTTTTATCTTCTATTCGTTGCAAGGACTGTTCTTCTTTAACTTTTTTATATTCATCTATTCCTTTTACTATGGTATCCCACATATTTTCAATGGTTTCCATTTTAATACTTGAGCTTCCGGAACGTTGAGCAATCTCGATGCTTTGATTCATAATATCGCTTGTGACATCCTTTAACATCTGATTCGTACGATCTTCAAAGGCATTCAATGAATCGGAATGTACTTTTTGACGTTTAGCACTTACAGTGTTTATAATGCCCATTTTAAAAATCGGAATCGTGGTAACAAAGGCGCTATTAATTTTTGCCACTAAATCATTATTACCTCGCTGCATGGTTTTGATTTGCGGAGCGGCGATTACAGCTACCATACGGGCTTTTTCTAAATCATCTATTTTCCTTTCTAATAATTCTTTTACCGTACGAAGATTTTCCAGCTCCATTCGAGCCATTTGATTACCCGAATTGACTCTTTGTTCACATTCAGGGATTAACGTCTGAGTAACTTCTTCTAATTTTATTTCAGCAGCTACTACATACTTCTCTAATTCGAAATAATATTCAATATCTTCTTCATATAATCCTTCCAAATTTTGATTTGTTCGTTTTAATTCATCCTCGATCATGGCAAATTCCTTTTGAATCTTATCCAGTTCTCCCCCTAATGTTTGATACTTTTTAAATAGGGCATCCGTCGTTGCCTTTGCTTTTTTGAACAATTTTGCAATAAAATTAGGTTCTTTCATGATTTCATTCTTATCAAAGCGTTTCATTAATTTCTCTAATTGAATTAGCAATTGCCCCGATTCATCGATTTTTGATAGGGTCATAGTCTTTAATATTCTGTCTGAAAACTGAGAGAGTCTTTCTGCTGGTTCTCTTCCCAGTACCAATAATTCATTCTGATTGCGCAAATCCATCGTTTTTACAATTTGAAGAACCTGTGGTTCATTGCGCAACTGCATTCTTACTTCATTAGCAGACTGCTCTGTTAAATCATTCGTTTGGATTGTCTGTAATTCATTAACCATTATTTTTCCCCTATCATTGAAATATTTTATTCATTCCATTTTTCGAACTGCCAGTTTTAAAATATCCTCTTTATAAATTTTTTAATTAATGATTTATCTTTTTGTTGAAAGTCTGGTATTTCCTGTTCAAAAACGATTTCTTCTAACCAATGGGTATCAAAATGAGCTGAATCTATAAAATTCTCAATATCGGTTTGTCCCGCTGGGTTATATAGAATAATATCTACACCGAATTCATTTAAAAACAGCAGCAATGCCGCATCTTCACGTGTAAATGTACTGGCTATCCCTATATTGTATAGAACGATTCTGGGTACATCTTGAGAATAATCGAATTTTTGTAATTGTTTCAGAAAGTCCTCAGGAATCAAACTGGCTTGTTTAAATAAAAATACTTGTAAATCATAATCCGTTTCATGGTTCAATTTTAGTAATTTAGGTTGTTCGCAATAATCTTTTATTGTCCAAGAAAGGGCCCTTTGTAACTCAATCGGTAAATGCCCATATCTCCACCAATTTCCTGTGAGCATTTTTTCAGGTGAAAGTGCTCCGTCTTTATCTAAAGAATGCTGAAAATGAAAATGATAATTGGCTTTCGTCTTTATAGTGAAAGGAAATTCGCGAATGTTTATTGAGAGCGAAGAATCCTTGAGCCCCTCCATTTTAGACCAATAGTCCTCTCTGTCTCTCGATACTCCATTAATTTTTGAAAATATAACTGGAATGATTACTCGATCCTTTTCAATTCTAAATTGCGGCCTAATCATTGCTTTTTCTTTTGCATATATAAAAATGTCATCGTAGGTCATTCTTAATGTTATGGATGCAGGTTTGAAATTTCTAAATTGCCAAGGTTTATAAATACCTGACTCATGATCATTTAACATGATTTCAAGCTGTTTATTGGCTCGATACGCTACGGTCGTTTGCCGCTCTCTTTCCTTCATAGGGAAAGGTTCTAATTCACCTTTGTTTGTATACATATATGTTAATGAAAATTCATTTTCCCTATCAAGGTCACCAAAAAAGTCTGTTCCAGTTGGGTGAAAAATTAAAACATCACACCCAAATTCCATGAGCAGCAATAAAAAATATTTCTGACTTAAGGATAAATCTCCATACCAAACGACTTTCGGAAAATCTGAACCTATTTTAAGGTTTTCGGACCATTTTTCCCAATGATTTTTCAACCACTTAATCATATCAATGATAAATCTGCGGAATTCAGCTGATAGCAACCCGCTCTGCTGCTCTTCTTTAAAATGCTCAACCACTTTAATGATTGACATTTGTACATGTCTGTTGATGGCAGAATCCTGGTGCTTAGGTATTAAGTTTTTGCCATATAAAATAGCAATCAATCGTTTAATTGAAAGTCCTTTATTTTCTGTCCGATGTAAGGTTAAAACGTCCTGTATCATTTGGAATACCTGATTATCTATTGTTTTATCCAATTCTTCACTTAACACATGTATAAATGGTTTTTGGTGCATGTCGTATAAAGAGTTATAGTATTCATCTTCGTCGAGCGGAATACCTAAAACTCTGAGACTGATTCTTTGAAAACGAAATGTTGAGTCATCCAATTGATAAAATGGTCTTGTACGAATAGAAGAAAGAAATAACTCTAACCATTCTGCTGTAGATTTATATAATAAAGGCTCTATTTTTATGTAATTCACTATTTAAACTCCTTTCTCTAGGATGAATCGTACACTACTATTATATATCTATTTTTTTACAGTTGAACGATGAGTTTTGGGAAATTCGCTCTTTTTTTACAATAAATACAACTTTGAACGGTTTTTTTGCAGAAACGTACCTAGTTTATTTCTTCTCTAAAATAAAACATCTATGATATTTTGATTTGCTCAATTACATAGATGTTTTTTAAAGTATAGCTATTCACTTATAAAGAAGTCGTAACCCGGTGGGATCGCATTATCTTATCTTATAAACTCCACCCACCGGGCTACAGCTTTATTAAAAGTTAAGGAGATTATGGATTAAATCTTCTGTGGAAGCTGCTCCTTTACCATTTAACCAGTTTATTTTGGGGTCATTCGGTTTTGCCTCAAACAACTCTCCGTGCTTTGGACTATATCCTTTATCGGCAATGGCGATCATATCATAGTCCATAAGTGAATCCCCGGCAGCAGTGTGAATATCATAGTCCAGCCGCTTTTTTAAATGCTCCACAGCAAAAACTTTATTTAAATTACTTGGTAAAATATAAAGTTTTCTTCCATGCAAAAATGTTCTCCACCCTATTTGGTTTAATTCATCTTCAAAGGATTGCAGTTCATGGTGCGGTAATGTCTCTTTATTTACATGGTACATATAGAACAGAGAATCGATATGGAACTCACGCTCAACCCAGGAATCATGACGAATTTTTGAGAAGGTATTTAGCATGTCATGATGGGGAAGTGAAGTAACAGAGAGATGATTTTTTATAAAATCCGCCCACTCAAGATCTGGCTTACCATCTACTAAAATGGTTCCGCCATTGCTCACAATGGCATATTTAGGCTTAATTTTCTGTTGAAATATCTCGATTCTTTCATATTGATAAAGCGCTCTTGTCGTTACTGGTACAAATAAATGTTGTTGATTAAACTGTTGCAAAAGATCAATGGAAGTTTGAGACATATAGGTAATAATCTGATTACCTTTAAATTCGACTGGTGTTATTTGGTTATCGATGGGGTATTTGTCCATCATATTTTTTGAGTAGATTAAAGTTCTGTCTAAATCGGATGTAAATAAAATAATAGCAATCCCTTCCTTATACCTCTTTTATAATGCCACAGCATGTATAGGACATATCCTTGAATTCCTCTACCGGTACATTTCGTTCTTTAGCCAAGAATAAAATATGTGTTAAATCATTTGAATGATTAGGGTTTATCAGGATTTTCCAAGGAATTCTTCGCAGCAAGACACGTGTTGTTTCTCCAACACCTGGTTTAATAAAATGTGTATTGCTAATATTGTAGATGCTTTGAATCCTTTCAATAGACTCTAACCCAAGCCATGTAGGCGTTTTATCTTCTTGACGTAATTGTTCTAAAGAGTGGTTCACTTGATCTTCGACTGTTTTAAACTTACTGCTGATGGTATCTACATAAAAATTTGATAAATCTGCATCAGCTAAATCTTTATAAAACTTTGCACCATGAAAATCATCCTTGCTCATGAATTCATAGTTTAATACGGTACGACTGACTAATCCTGATACTGTGGAGTTTAAACAAGCTGAAGGGATTAAAAAGTCGTCTCTTGTTCCATATATATCAACACAATGCCCTGGATCGGCTAACACAGCCAATGATGGATCAATATAATTCGAATGAGAAGAATTGTATTTTACACATGCTTCAGCCAGTTCAAACGTTATAGCCCCTTTTCCTGTCCAACCGTCTATTACCTGGATGTTTGCTTGAGGATGCTTCTCAAAAATATAATCAATAGCTTTCTCATCAATACCTCTACCACGAATGATTGAGATAGAATAGTGAGGAACATTGATTTGATATTTATGAGAATAATAACGTTTAATCAATACTCCAATAGGAGTTCCAGCTCGCGCCAGGCTTACTAAAACTAAGTTTTCTATTCCTTTGCGTTCAATAATTTGTTCAGCCACAGTTCCAATAGCTACAGCAAGTCGCTCGGAATATTTTTTTAATGTATCGTGAAATAGATTTATATATTCTTTTGGAGGATGATATTCCACAGGCAGCATTTCCGAATAATGTATGCCGGATTGAATCAAATTTTCTCTTTCCTCCGTTTTCGTCTCTAATACGGAATGACTAATATCTCTTAATAAGAATATGGCATCATCCTTACTGTAACTTCCCATTTGATCCGGAATTAGTTTTGGTTTAAGCATAGAATCCCTCCTGGTTGTATTGTGGAGCAAAATATCAATAAATTAGTATTGAAATGTTTGATAATATTTAAGAAAATTAAACATCCATTTCCGTCATCGTGATGAATGTAATAAAATCGATATGGGTTTGTTTTAATGCGGATATCATGGAATCCAACGTATGATTATCTAAGGTTCTTTCTACAAAAATAAATATTTCGTCATATTGATTAATTTCAATATTATATAAGTAATTTTCAACCCCTTTATTTTCAGGACTGTCGAAAGTGAATTTATTCCGTATTAGGTAATCATCCTTTTCGAAAGAGTATATTGGACTTCGTGTACTAGATTGAAAATAAACGCCACAACCCATAGACGCAGCAATCCTCATCGGTATATACATAAACTCACACGTACCAATAACCAAAGTTTTCTCACCCTGGCGATTTTGTTTCAAAAAATCACCTATTTTTTCGAAAATAGGAGAAAAACTCTTTTCTTCATCTATATCTAAACCAAACCTCCCTGTAGCCTGTAAATAGGGGGATGTATTCTCAGACCCATCAGCATCAAAAGAAGTAAATCTTTTAAAGTGATAGTCTTTAAAATAATGATGGATAGGTATATATGAAACTTGTTGCTCTGATATGTAATTGGGAGCAGCAAGTTGATCTTCCAGCTTTAAATCAAGTTGACCATTTATTGATATCGTTCCATCCATTAATGACACTGGATGTATGGTAATTCCTAATTCTTCTTCCAGTTGATGATATCTTGCACGATGTTCAGCTGTTCGCCAATCCAAAATAGAGATCAATGTAAATACCTTTTTAGAAGGATAAACAGAATTGATTTTTCGGATAATATTGATTGCAGTTTTACCCGTTGTAATTTCATCATCCACTAATACAATTTCTTGGTCATTATTAAAAAAGTCAGGATCGTTTGCATAGACACGATGGCTGCTGGCATGAGAATGCTCTTCTTCAAAATTAATGATTGAAGGAATTTCTGCTATTTTTTCTCTGGTTGTGTGTATGTATGTTGCATTCTTTCCAAATGAACTAAAGACTGCATGTCCCAATGCTGTAGCTGTCTCTGCAAAACCAACAATAGTGAGTGGTTTTGGAATTACGATTGGATCCTCTTTCATTAAAAGCAAGGCTTCCTCAATGTTTTCGCCAGTTTTTATGGATTGGGCGACTTTTGTTGTACGCATATCTTTTTTACCGTAGACGACTTCTAAATATCGCAGGGATAATAAATGACCAACTAATAGAGGGATTTTTGGGTTAACAGCCAAATGTTTGCCTAAAATCGTACTTACGAATAAAAAATTTCGCTTCTTATTGATGCGAGCGGCCATTTTAAATAAATGCTGTGTTTCGAAATCATATGGATTATGAAAGACTTCGATTCCAACAGTCAAACCATCCAGTATTTGCTGTGTAACTTCTCTTACATTTGCTCTTGTTGTTATCATTTCATTTCACCTCTAGGATATGTTCATCATGAGATTGGCTTAAGAGTAAACTAGTAAAATCTTGATCAGCATTATATACGCCGAATATCTTGGCACGGAGTAGGATCTTATTCGCCCAATAATAATGGGGTTTCATTTCATTCATTTTATTTTCATACATGCTTTTTAATACCCCTGCATCCCCTTCGCGGTTCGCTATGATGCTGATCGCATCTAAATATTCTTCATGTGTAATGGTATATAAAGAATGCACTGCTTTAATATGAGTAGGGTGGATAATGGTTTTCCCGTTAATTCCATTCAATTTATCCAAAAGGACTTCGTTAATTAAACCATCTAAATATTCGTTGATTAATTCAGTACGTTTTACTAGCCCGGAGCTTCCATATCTCCGCTGAAAAGGTGATACACGCAGTGTTGGTTTTAAAATACGATTATCTTTTGAGAAAAACTCCCAAACTGGCCCGGAAACAACATATTCATCACCTTGCCTGGTAAAAAGATTAATAATATCCGTGATACAATCTCTTATCACTGACACATCATAAATGGTGGTATCGACTTTTCGCCTTATACCAAATAAACCAGAAAAATCAGTAGCCCCTATCCGGATGTTTAATATATATTTCTTATAAGAATCCAGTAATTTTTTTATTTTTAATAGAGCATCCATCCTGGTTTCTTTATAAATAATTTCAGCTGACTCCAATATAGGCATACCATATAGTAAGCTATTGTTTTTATTGATTTCTTCCAGGATGGCTAAAAATTCTTTCCCATTGTCATAATTGAATTTTGGGAAGACAAACCCTGTCAGGATGTATAAGTAATCCTTAGTAAGCTCAGTTATTCTTCTCATTTGGATTGGATCTCGTACTCTTATAAAAATAAGCGGAAGTTCATCCATACTTATTTTATTTTCATCAAGATGCTCAGATAGTGTACATAAATGTTCCAATAGTTTGTTTTCAGCATCCACAACAATACAATCAGCCACTGAGTCTTCCAAATCAATCACTAATGAAGTAAGCTCTTCATACTTCTTATTAATAATATCCTCTGCAATATTTTCTTTTATAGCAGGCATATAAAGAGTGGCACCAAGGGCGTAAGCAAGTACCTCTTTATCTGTGTATTTCGTAAAAGGCTCAGGTTCCATATAAAAAATTTCTTTCATCTTTACTGATGATTCATAGCTGAAGTGCTGCATCTTTATTCTCCTTTCCTATAAAAAATAAAGACTACTGTTAACGAACACAGTAGCCGTTTTTAATTCTCAGCCAGATCCAATTATTTCTCTTTAGATGCAGCTATTTCAGTGTTTTTATCCACATTTTTATTTTTATTGATATAGTGAATGATAAACGTTGCAACAAAAGCGATGATTAAGATCGCGAAAAATGCATAATGCGATAAATGGAAACCTAATACACTTGCAAACATTTTGGCTGAAATAATTCCAATTAGGATAAATGCAGTATTTTCAAGCTCAGGTACACGTTCAATTAATGTTAAGAATACACCGGCAACCGTACGCATCATTAATATTCCTAGCATACCGCCAACCAAAAGTACCCACACTTTATCAGATATAGCAAAAGCAGCTAAAATAGAATCGACTGAGAACGCAATATCCATTAATTCTACAGACACAACTGTACTCCAGAATATACCGAGTGTACGTGTAAGCCAGGAATTCTTATTAAATTGCTTCGCGCCTTCTTCATCTCCGCCTTTTGACCGGAAATGTTGGATAACAATCCAAGCTAAGTAGGCAGCGCCTAAAACTTTTATAAACCAGAATTTCACGAGGTATACGCCTATTCCGATAAAGATGAAACGGAAAAAGTAGGCACCGAACATCCCATACATGAGTGCTTTTTTTCGCTGTTTTTCTGGCAGATGTTTTACTAAAACAGCAAGAACAAGGGCGTTATCAGCTGACAGTAAACCTTCAATTACAACTAAGGACCCAATTAATCCCCATGCTACAGGGTCTGTTAAAACTTCTGCCCACATGTCCAAGTCAAAGAATAAAGCATACGTACTTAAAATTTGTTCTATAATTTCCAAATTGTTAAACCTCCGTTGTATATATCAAAAATAATGGGGGAAAGAAATAATCCCCCTAATCCCTGTTTTTTAAACACTTAAGCCATAGGCTTTAACCAATGAATGTAACCCACCTTGATAACCGGAACCAACCGCATTGAATTTCCAATCAAGATTATGTCTATAAATTTCACAAAAGACAACGGCTGTTTCGATACTGAAATCTTCTCCAAGGTCATAACGTAGAACCTCAGCGCCTGTATCTTCATTTACAAGACGGACAAAAGCATTAGTAACTTGTCCAAAATTTTGACGGCGAATTTCAGCATCATGAATTGTAACGGTAATAGCTATTTTATTTACATCAGCAGGAATTTTAGAAAGATCGATTTTGATTTGCTCATCATCGCCTTCACCTTCTCCTGTTCTGTTATCTCCAGTATGGGTAACAGATCCATCACTGCTTTGAAGATTATTATAAAAAATGAAGTCTAAATCGCTCCGACATTTGTTGGAAGCATTCAAGATGAATGCGGAGGCATCCAAGTCAAAATCCTGACCGCCATCGAAACTTTTTACATCCCAACCAAGACCAACTATAATTTTTTGCAATGTTGGATCGTTTTTTGTTAGATCAATACGTTGACCTTTACTCAGTTGAATGGCCATGAGAAAAATCACACCTCTCAAATTCATATAGTACTTCACAAAAATGATAGTTCAGCAGTCTAATTATCCTATTTGTAATCCATAATCATTGCAGAGAGCAGCTAATCCACCTTGATAACCGGAACCAATGGCACTAAACTTCCATTCTCCTTGATGGCGGTATAACTCACCTACAACAACAGCCGTTTCAATGCTGAAATCTTCTCCTAAATCATATCTGATTAGTTCTTGATTCGTTTCTTCGTTAACAATTCGAATGAATGCATTTGAAACCATACCAAAGTTTTGACTTCTGGAATCAGCATCATGAATGGTTACAGCAAATGCAACTTTTTGGATACTTTCAGGAATACTTTGGATAGAGATTTTAACCTGTTCATCATCCCCATCACCTTCTCCAGTTAAGTTATCGCCAGAGTGTGTTACGGACCCATTAGCACCTGTCGTATTGTTATAGAAAACAAAATCTTCACCACCTGATACTTTACCGCTTTCATTCAAAAGAAAGACAGATGCATCCAGGTCAAAATCATGTCCACCATCATATTTATTTACGTCCCATCCTAAACCTACTATTACTTTGGTTAAACCAGGATTAGTTTTTGTAAGATCCACTTTTTGTCCTTTTGATAATGAAATTGCCATTTTAATTCCCTCCAATGTTTTAATTAAAATTTATTATTGAAATTTGCTGCAAATCTCCGAT
The DNA here is from genome assembly GCF_058313635.1 of Bacillus sp. z26. Lineage (NCBI taxonomy): Bacteria > Bacillati > Bacillota > Bacilli > Caryophanales > Bacillaceae > Bacillus > Bacillus sp. z26. Next base: position 91,342 of record NZ_JBZFQM010000004.1, on the reverse strand, counting down.
AGATTGCTATCTTTTGTTCCATCTCCAATAGCAGCAAATTTCCATTCTCCATTATGACGATAAATCTCACCGGTAATTAATGTTGTTAATCCACCATAATTTTCCGATAGATTAAAGCGAACTAATTCTTCACCTGTATCATTGTTTAATACACGTATATAAGCGTTTTCAATCATACCGAAGTCTTGTTTCCTTTTTACACAGTCATAGATGTTAACGACAAAAACTAATTTATTGTACGAATTTGGCACGGATTTCAAGTTGATTTTAATGGATTCGTCATCACCATCGCCATCGCCAGTCAAGTTGTCTCCCGAATGAATAACAGAATTACACGCACTTTTTTTATTTCCAAAATAAACAAGATCTTTATTACTTTCTAATTTATCGGCGGTTAACATAATAACTGACGCATCACAATCTACATCAGCACTTTTGCTAAAGAAGCCGCCTTTTTTCTTAACTGGATCCCAACCTAAACCGACCATAATAGTAGTTAAATTTGCATTACCTTTTGTCAGGTCAATTCGTTGGCCTTTCTGCAAGCTGATAGCCATTCATTACCGCTCCTTCATTTCCATTTTAGATGAATAATTGTTTCATCGTACTTGATTGATCGGTTTTTTGAGATAGTGAGTCGAATTTACCCAAAAACACTATATATTTACTATAATACCTAAAATTGCCTTACATTTCCATTGTTTTCATACATTTTATTACAAATAATATATTTCCTCTATGATAATTAGACAAATTGCTGATAGGTAAATAGGATGATGAACATACGGCATGATAATGTGATACAAGTATTTCTTTGACCGATTCTTTGTTATTTGTTTTTTAATAAATAGAGAAATAGATTTTGAGAGAAATAGGATAAATAAGTAAACATCACTTGCTGAGTAACCTGTAACCACAATATTTTTAAAGTCATGTTCTAAGCTAAAAGGTTCTTCTTATTCTTTTCAGTGGGGGAAAAATGATAGGTATTTATGCGAGTAACTAACTGGCAGTACATTTCTTTTTAGAAAGGGAGATTAATATTATGAAGAAATATGAGAGTAAAATGCATAGAAAGAGATCGCAATTTAAAATTAGATTCAATGATTAAGGGTGTCGCTGAGTATTTAGTTGTAAACGTATTTGAAACGAATCTATCCATAAAAATAAGTGAGATTATACACCTGGATAATCTCACTATACTAATATTCTACATTGATTTGATATGATTAGCTTGTTTATCTGTTATCTCGTTAAATTTTTTCACAACGAAATAAACAGCAATTAATCCGACCATTTCCCCTATTGAAGCAGCGATGGCTCCCGCTCGTCCATTTAATGAAGGGAACTGAACAACTAATGTCACTAAAATAATCACGACTGTGATTAGATTATAGATTTGAGGCTTTAACATAGCCCCTGTTTTCTTGTTAAGCATCAAAATGCCGCCTAAGTAATCAACCCACGGAAAAACAAATGTTTTTACGATAAAGAATTGCAGGACGTATAATGTTTCTTTCGCCAAAGTACCGGTTATGCCAAAGACTGTATCCATAAACCAAATACCTGCAGGTGTATAACATAAAAGGAGCAACAATGTTGAAGGAACAATACTAAAAATCACTATACATTGAAAGACAGCTTTTTTATTCGTTTCATAAAACTGCAGGACGACCTGATGGGTGTACATGAAAAAGCTAATCATTAGGTTCGTCACACTAAAGGCAAGCGCAAAAGATGCTATTCCTAAGTTTACATTGTCGATATAGCTTAAACATGCATAAATAATGGGTGTAACAAGCATTTGAAATGATAAGTAAAAGACTAATGGCGTATAGAACTTTCCAATTGCTTTTTGTGTCAATGGCGGCAGCTCTTCCTCTGCTTCTTCTGTCTTCATTAATCGATGCCCTCTCCAAACACTGATCACACATTCAATTAACATACCGGTTAAAAAGATGATGGCCCCGGCGATGCTTGATAGCATGTCTGCATAATGAATAAAGTACAGGGCAATCACAATCATCCCAACCAAGCGTATTATAACACCATAGGTCACCCACTTCGTTTCAAGATGATTAATCATAATTCCCTGATATAATGTGCGGATTCCTGATAGTAAAATAACCATAGCCAAAACCTTAAAGGTGTTTAGTAAAGCTGGTAAATTTTCCGTATCTGCATTAAACAAATGAGTAAACGTCCAATCTCCGAGCGGTGAAAATCCAATTAGCATACAAACCAGCATTAAAGCAACCATAATTTTAACGAAAAAGGAACATATGGAATGGAATGCAGCTTTCCCTTTTGCCAATGCTGAGCTTGTTTGCCTGAATACTAAAGCCGGTCTCTCCATAATACTAAACAGAGAAAAGGCAATTGCATAATTGGATATGATGATTTCCGCTGATTCTGCACGGCTTAGCGTTCCATTGATAATTACGTGAGAAACAGAAGTTAAACTTGCCGAGAGAGCCAACGGGATAAAAAACAATAAAATATTCCCTAAAGTATATTCCGATGCTGACTTTTGTTTTTTCATGTCGTAACCTCACTTCTTTTTGTTCAACCGATAAATCGCAACATCTGCAATCAAAAAAATAATGTGTTTATTTTCACAAGATAAGCTTTCAAATTCCATTAAATATTACCAAATCATACCACTCGCAAATATTAGATTACTCCTGATATCAGATATCGTCTAACATAACGCTCTATATATGGTTAAAGAGTTTATACAACGAATAATGGAGAATCCATGTTTATTTATTGGTTAAAAGGAGCCATATTTATGCCCTTTCCCTGGTTTAAGAAGAAAAAAACAGCACTGTCAGAAACGTTAACTGAAATTAAAAGGATGCTCGATCATAAAAAAAAGGTGACCGATAAACTAACATATGAAGATGAAATGATTGTAAGCTTAATACGCGAAAAAACACGCTTATTTAATCTGAACAATAGTACAAGAACCAAAGCCTACCTGGCGTATTATCAAAATCATCCTGAAATACATTGGTCATTTCTGGCCCATATGGTTTCTAGAAATGCCGGATGGAATATGACGGATTTAAAAGGGACGTGTCTATCCAGACTGCTATCAAAGAAGGAAGTGAAAAGTTTCTTTCTGTTTCTGGAGCGGGGAAATTGGTTGATTTTCCATGATGCCTATCCACAATTACTTCTATATGAAGAGTCATTAAAACGCGGAAGCAATCTTGCCTATTTATTACCTCGACTATCTGTTTCCACGTACATGGAAACGATCTGGTCCTATTTTTGGAAGAATAGGGATTCATCTCTTTTGACTATTGCCCTCATCATCAACGAGCAGAATCATTTAGAACAAACACTGATGAAGCAACCTACTATCCACAATGAAGTACTGGGAAAATTAGAATTTGTACTTCAGGATGTCCTATCCATGAATCAAATTCTATTTCCATACTTTGAAACTAAAACGGAAATTACTTTTGCCGGAAAAACGATTCATCAGTTTGAACAAGTTAATAGACGGATTTCCATCGGTAAGGATTTGTACTCTATTTTATTTAATAGCAGCCATTTGAAGAAGGTCGAGCACTGGGCGTACATGACGCCTCACACAGGTTCCAGGAAGGATTACTGGCCCCAACTTTTCAATAACGTGGATGAAGAAGTACCGGGGAAACTGTATAAAGTTCGCTTAAAGGAATGTAACTTGATACCAGGGTCTCCTCATTTCTATAGTCCTTCCCTTTTGAATGTATGGAAAAATGTTTCTCACCAAGTCCCTCAACCTACAGAATGGTATAAGGATTCAACCATCGTTGATGATATGCTGCCTAGTAAAAATCATTTTATAAGCAATGTAGAAGAAGATTATTGCGACACACTGGAGAAATTAGAAATCGCTTGCATGGCAAACAATATCTTGCCTCTTTTTTGAAAGAATCTGTTCGTAAAGATTATAGATGATGGCTTAATACAAAATGAGACAGCTTTTTGGCTGTCTCCGTTAGTGAAGTAACGCACCCTTATAGTTTAAGTACATTTTTTTACATATTTAGCATATTATTTTCATTGATTACAGGAATGCTGTCCCCGTCAGTGCCATAACAAAAAAAAGCTCCTCATTAGCAGCCTTGCTCTTTAGTTCTAGCAACCGTTTGTTTAATTGCTCGATATCTTTCTATATTCTATATAAATCGCTTGTCTTCTAAACTTGGATTCAAAGAAGAGTTGTGTGTATCACTGTATTTTGATATAAGCTTTTTTGAACCAGCTAAGGTTTATAATCAAAAAGGCCCTCTTGCTAAGTCACAAGAAGGCTATATTTTAAGCGTATTGAATACCCGCTGGTTTAATATTTTCAATCCTATCTGAACTACAAGGTGTAACTGCATATGTCATATTACATTTCGGACAGTTCATAATAACAGTTTCCAAAACAAATGTCTCTCCACATTCACAGTTAATAGTATGAGCTACTTTAGGTGGATGATTCTCTTTTCCCTTACTTTTCACATGATCAACTACAGCTTTACCATCTTTTAATGTTGAACAACCACAACTCATTAAAAAAGCCTCCATCCGTTTTTTCTAAAGATATAACTTTATTATAACATTTAAGAATATACTTTGTGATATATTGAACATAATTTATCACAAAGAATTGAATTACGTCACATTGGAACTTCTACTTCAATAAATTTAACAAATTGTCCACTTTCCTTTTGACAATATTGCCGCGTTGGCTGCATAACAAAAAAAGCTGATCACACAGCCCTTGATATCGAAGTAAAGCCCCCATTAGTCAAATAAGTTTAATTTTTTTATTCCTCATCATTTAAAAACAACTCTTCTAAGTACCTTTCTTTTCTATTTAAAAAACCTTTTGTTATTTGATAATGTTCTGTGTCTTCATATCTGATACTTTCAATTCCATTGGAATCAAAACTAAAGATGTTTGCATTTGGATATCCTAGAAGAATAGGCGAATGTGTGGCGATAATAAATTGAGCGTTTCCACTACTGACCAACTGATGAATAATTCTCAAAAATGCTAATTGGCGAGCTGGCGATAATGCTGCTTCGGGTTCATCTAATATATAAATGCCCTTACCAGAAAAACGATTTAAAAATAACGATAAAAAGGATTCTCCGTGAGACTGGTGGTGTAATGATCTACCCCCATATGCTTGATAAATAGTCTGGTCTTCCTCGGCAAGTAAATCTAGATGAGATGCAAAATGATAAAAACTTTCAGCCCTTAAAAAGAAACCTTGACTGATTTTTGGCAACCAGGACAAACGAATGTACTTTCCTAAAGCGGCATGGGATGAATCTACATCATATATATTGTTTATTCCTCCACCTGCGGTATTAAACCCACACTTGTATGCTATTGCCTCGAGTAAAGTAGATTTTCCAGAACCATTTTCTCCAACAAAAAATGTTACTTCACGATTCAAGTCTAATGCATTCATTCCTCTTATAGAAGGAACAGTGAATGGATACGTATTTAAATCAGGAACTTCTTCTCGTAAAAAAGTAACTCTACGTAAAAACAACATTGGGAACACTCCACGTTTTTATTTTTATTATAAATGGGTATTGTGAGCTCTTGGATAATTCTTATTGGATCAACCTGTCTCGTTTGATCTATAGTGACTGTAGAAAATGCTTAAAGTCCCTGAATTTAATCTAATCTAGTGTTTTTCATTTCTTCTTCCATTCAAATAACTTACCATTCTCCTTTGTTGAATATAGATTTTAATAAAATCTATATTCGACGAACAGAGCCTTTTGAAAATATGAAGATAAAACATCTAATTTCGTAAGGTTTATTTTAAAAACATCCGAATAAATAAAAATATACCACTGTGAACATCTCGCTTCACAGTGGTATATCATAATTTACTTAATTTGATGGATTTTTTTCTAGTTGAGGTCCAGGATCTACAGAAACTTTTTGCAATGGGACTGCCAAAGACATCCCTTCTTCTTCTAATAGTTGCATAATACCTAAATTGATTTGATGTTTAATTTGGACATGTTCTTCCCAGGCAGTAGTGTTTGTAAAGAAATAGACTAATATTTTTATATAATGATCCTTAAATTGATCAAAGGCCACGACAATGGTATCTTGGTGAACTCCTTGGTGTAAACGGAGCATATATTTAATATCTTCAATTAGATGTTCGAGTTGATCTGTATCACCTTGGTAGGCAACATCCAGATGAAAATCAATTTTCCGTTTCCCCATTCGGCTCCAGTTCGTTATCGCATCGTCGGCCAACGCCGCATTCGGAACAGTTACCAACGCCTGGCTAAATGTACGAACCTTAGTGCTTCTAAAGTTAATATCCTCGACTGTTCCTTCAACTTTTGAAGTCAGAATCCAGTCTCCAATTGAAAATGGTTTCTCTGTGACAATCACAATACCGCCAATTAAGTTGCCAACAGCATCCTTTGCGGCTAATGCAAAAGCTAATCCACCTAGTCCAAGACCTGCTACCAGTCCATTCACATCATAATCGAATTCTTGTCCAATAATACTGATGCTGATCGCTACAATAATAACCCTGATAGCCCTCGATATAAACGGAATCAAAATTAAATCAATTCTTCGATTCATTTTTTCATTGATATTTAATAAGATCCCTTGTGCGGGTGATGACAAATTAAATAATCCCCAACTAATCATAAAGATGATCATCGAACGTAATACCTTTAAGTAAAAGGGATTATTTTGATCAATAAAAGGAAAGTACTTCATAGCAATGTATAAACCAATAATAATAAAGAGCCAACTGATTGGTTTTTCAAAACTTTTAAAAACCTGTACAATTAGACCATTTGGTTTTTTATCTCTCATTTTCAATAGCAACTGAAAGATATACTTTGTAAATATATTTCTGAAGAGGATAAAGAGCAAAATGATTCCCAATCCGATTCCAGTATTCACTAAATTCTCGTGGTTCCCTGTATATAATGTGACCATTAACTTGTTATCTAACACACCATCAAATCCCCTCTGTCTTGATTTTAAAACTACTACCAAGTCAGAATTATTATCCAATTTAGGCAACATCATGTATGTAATACGAATCATTTTAACCTGATTCTCCATAAAATGAAAATAATGTGTCCTCAAAATAATGATTTAATTTGTTAAGATAGCACAATTCATTAGTTTTAGAAAAAACTTAATAATTATCTGTAATATGATAGGATATTCTTTCATTTAATGTTAAAATGTTCAATAATTCTAAATATACAGATAAATTATCCAATTGGAGATGATCGTCATGGCTGAGATGCGCAGTAATATGATTAAAAAAGGAATAGATCGTGCCCCACACCGGAGTTTGCTTAGAGCAGCAGGAGTCAGTGAAGAGGATTTCGGTAAACCATTTATCGCGGTTTGTAATTCCTATATTGATATCGTTCCAGGTCATGTTCATCTTCAGGAATTTGGAAAGATTGTAAAGGAGGCCATCAAGGAAGCTGGTGGTGTGCCTTTTGAATTTAATACTATCGGAGTAGATGATGGGATTGCCATGGGACATATCGGTATGCGTTACTCTCTGCCAAGCCGTGAAATTATTGCGGATTCGATTGAAACTGTCGTTTCAGCCCATTGGTTTGATGGGATGGTTTGTATCCCAAACTGTGACAAAATTACCCCCGGTATGATGATGGCTGCCTTACGTGTCAATATCCCGACTATTTTTGTCAGTGGCGGACCAATGAAAGCTGGTAAAGATAAAGATGGCAACTCCCTCTCCCTCACTTCCGTTTTTGAAGGTGTTGGTGCTTATCAATCCGGACAAATTGATGAAGAGCGACTGCAGGAGCTTGAACAGGTTGCCTGTCCCACATGCGGTTCATGTTCCGGAATGTTTACGGCGAACTCGATGAATTGCTTAGCAGAAGGGTTGGGATTAGCTTTACCTGGTAATGGAACAATCCTAGCTGTTGCAGAGGAAAGAAAGGATTTTGTCAGACAATCAGCCAAACAATTGATGCAACTCATCAAAACAGATATTAAACCGCGTGATATCGTAACCATCGATACGATTGATAATGCATTTGCTCTGGATATGGCCATGGGTGGTTCAACCAATACGGTATTGCATACGCTGGCATTGGCCCATGAAGCAGGTTTCGAGTATCCAATGGAACGGATCAACGAGATTGCGAGCCGGGTCCCACATTTGGCAAAAATAGCGCCGGCATCTGATTACCATATTGAAGATGTACATAATGCTGGTGGTGTCAGTGCGATTATTAATGAATTACTGAAAAAGCCGGGAGCTTTAAATGGAGAATGTATAACCGTCTCTGGCCAAACATTAAGAGAAAATGTAGTGGGCTGTGAGATTTTAGATTATGATGTAATTCGTCCTTTAAGCAATCCACATTCTGAACGTGGCGGCTTGGCTGTCCTATTTGGAAATCTTGCGCCCAATGGTTCCATTATTAAAGTTGGAGCGGTCGATCCGGAAGTTGGTGGCTATCACAGAGGCCCTGCTATCTGTTTCGATTCCCAGGAGGATGCATTATCAGGTATCATTACCGGTAAAGTAAAAGAAGGAGATGTAGTCGTTATTCGGTATGAAGGTCCAAAAGGCGGTCCGGGTATGCCCGAAATGCTCGCGCCTACCTCGCAAATTGTGGGAAGAGGATTGGGTGCAAAAGTCGGCTTAATTACAGACGGACGTTTTTCTGGAGCTTCAAGAGGAATCAGTATTGGCCACATATCACCTGAAGCGGCTGAGGGCGGACCCATTGCCTTTGTTGAAGTCGGCGATATCATTGAACTCGATATGAATAAACGTACCATTCAACTGGAGATTTCTGACGAAGAATTTGAACAACGTAGAGCGAATTGGAAAGGCTTTGAGTCTAAAGTCAAAACAGGCTATCTCGCACGTTATTCTAAGCTGGTGACTTCCGCAAGTACAGGCGGTGTTATGAAAATCTAATCATTTAAAAGGGGATGCAAGGTTCATTGCATCCCTTTAATATGTATAGTAATCATAAAGTTGTTTAATTCCGCTCTAATAAAAATGAGCCTTACAGTTTTATTTATCTTTCTCTATATATTCTTTAATTTTTCGTTCTTCCCAATCTTCTCCAAATCTCCCCAATGAAAGAGTGGTCAAACCATGTATAGCAACACCTATTCCCCAACCTCCAAGTGGATAGAAAAACCATAAATAATTTGGGTCAGAGAGTATATTTATTAAAAAAAGCATTAGATTAACTAGTATGTAAACCGTTAGATGAATGTAAAACGACTTTAAATTCTCCACCCTTTTTTTAGCTCGTAAATATCTCTCATCTCGCTCCATCTTTAAACACTTCTTCCCTCATATATTTTTCTATATTTAATTTAAATTTTACCATATATACCCAACAACAAGGGTGGAGTTTTGAATTTATTTACATTATCTTATACTACTTACTAGCTCTGATTTTTATATAACAAAGTTAATCGATAACAAGGTATACTGAGACATCTGTCCCATAGTGAAGTAACTAAATTTGGCTGCTGCATTAGGCGAATGCTAACAATACAAGAAAAGGAGCTGCCGTAGCAACCCCCTTTTACCATTGTGGGATTTGTGGGTATAAGGCCCTTATTTTTACTGATTGGAACAATCATTTTTGTTCCCGGGTTGTTTTACTTTTTAGCATCACTAACAAACAAGGGAAGCAAATCATTTAATCGATCAGTAGAATCTGTAAGTTTTCATAAGAGATTGTTTAACAAATTAAAGTCCCCTTAAAAAGTATAAAAAACAAGCGTATGTGCAAATTAAACACATACGCTTGAGTTTATATTTTATCATTTGTGACATTGCTATCAATGAGCTGTAATTGATATTGCTGAATTATATCAGTCAACATTTTACTATATATTTTTTCACCTTTTTCATTCTCTGCTGTGCTGTAGCCGGCATCTTCCAGTGCTTGTGCCTGTTCCATATAGGTGTTGGCATCAAAAAGACCATGCTTTTCATAACGTTTATTTTCTTTAAGGAATGCACCGTGATCATCAATCGACTCATCAATCGAATTATAGGCTCTGAAGTCACTTTTTGTTTTTTGATTATGGAATTCCTTCGTGTCCATGCTTGCAACAGCACCATCCCAGTTATGGCCTTTAATGCCAAATAAATTATTATACTTCTGAGATAGCCCTGATTTACCCCATTCAGATTCTAAAATCGCCTGCGCTATTGTGATCGATGGCAAAATACCATATTCCTTATAATTATCAACAGCGGCATTTTCTAATTCAGCAATAAATTCATACTGACTGCTTTTATTACCTTTTTTAAATGAATTCAAGTAACTTAAATAGGATTTCACTTTTGATTTCTGTTCATCTGTATAATTTAGAGTATTCATAACTTCTTCAATATCTTTAAGTTTGTACTGATTTCTATCTTTTTGGATAAACAGATTCGTTGTTTGTTCGATATTATAGGGTGCTACAGTATCTATATTATATTCAATGGCTGCAATAGCTGCGACATTTTGCCAGTTAGCCTGGACTTTGCCTTTGCTCGCATCATCAACTATTGTTTGAATTTCCTGCATACGGTCATTCGTGATGAAGGTTTTTTGCTCGGTCGGGAACATTTTCCAAAGAACAAATATCATAATCGCAATCATTGCGAAGAATAATAACTTTAAAGGTTTCATTTGATTTTCTCCTTTGTACAATTCGACATTTAAGCGGAAGAAAGTCAGTTTTGCAATATAGATAACTACTATAACCTCTACCTAGTATGTTATCAAATATTATTGTATCAAATTATGAATAACTTTAAATGAAAATTACTTCAATAACAGGAAAAGTCAGGAATCTCTCTTTGTACTTGATTACATCAAAAAAAGAACTGTAAGCAACAGTCCTTCTCATTTCAACTTTATATCTTTTGGTAAGACTTAACTCTTATTATGATGACCACAAATAATTTTCAAATGATGCTTCCTACAAAAGGAGATCAGCCTGTATTCAGTTAATCTCCCGGCAAATTACAGCTTATTTAATTAATGCTTTCTGAGTTTTAAAGAATTCAGTAAAGGCAGCATTGATTTCCTTTGTCACTCTAAATTTGGATTTGCATCCAGTACAGCTATAACGAAACCCACCCTTTTTAACATCAAGAAAGCCAATAAACATAAAGATCGGGATTAAAAACCAACCAGGCATCGGAATACAGCATGCAATCAAAATAGCCAAAAACATCATATCAGAGACCGTAATTAGTTTTTTCACTTGATTCCCACTGCATTTCTCACATTTTATGATTTGTTGATCATTCATAATAATTCCTCCCTCTCATGACGATAAAAACGCTTTAATAATAAAGTGAATAAGAACAAAACCCGATTCAATAAAACCTATTCAAAAAGTTCACAATTTAGACACATATTATAGTATTCGTCACATATTTATGATGTCCTTTGTTTTATCAATTATTTATAAAAATGGTCATTTTTTATTAGGCATTGACTAAGTTAAATAAACCTAAAAGACTAGTTAACGTGGTTTTTTTAAGCGTATTCACTATTATGTTCGTCAGAAAATGTCTCAAATAATTCAAAATCAAGTTTTTATTATTTAGTACTTAGGGGATTTGGGGAATGCATAAAAAAGAGAGAGCGTTCAAAACGCCCTCTCCTACTCTATATTTGTTTGTTTTTTTTATCCACAAACATAATAAGCAAGCAATTTTTGAATATCTTCAATACTATTTCCTTTTTTGAATGTCTTCATGATAGGCATATCTGCTCCAGATAACCAAATTTTAAGTTCAGCGTCCATGTCAAATGTTCCTGCTGTTTCCGTACTGAAATGTGTAATACTTTTGTATGGGATAGAATGGTACTCGACTTTTTTTCCAGTCATGCCTTGTTTATCTACAAGAATTAGTCGGTTCCCCGTAAATACAATTAAATCCCTGATTAACTTGTATGCCTGTTGAACTTCTTCGCCTGGAAACAATACTTCTTTTAATGATTTAGAAACCTCTTCCTTGCTTACAGTTGAAGAATTACCCATTAAACCATCTAAAATCCCCATATATATATCCTCCTCATTAATCCTATATCTTAAATTATAGCGTATTACTTAGTTCTTATATATTGGGAATAACTGGATTTTTACCGCTATTCTTAATAAGTTTACTTCCTGTAAATCTAAAATATATGAGGCTATATTATTTTCAACTTTTCTAATCAGATTCCTCATCCTAATTCCCATCGTACGATTGATTTAATCATAATCCAAAGGTAAGGGAGAGGTATGGGAAAACACCATATGATACACCTTTCCTACACCAATACCTGGGTACAGGTGCGCCAAGGGTGCAGCGAAGCACCTATGATACACCTATCACTCACCTATGCCCGGGTAAAGGTGCGTCAAAGGTTATTGAAAGGTGTGGGAAAACACCTACGGTACATCTATCCCACACCTCCGCCCGGGTAAAGGTGCGTCAATGGTGTTGGATAGGTGTAGCGAAACACCTACGGTACATCTATCCTACACCTTTCCATTACACCCCAATACTCAATACTTTATGACTCTTCTTGTTTTTTCATTTTTATAAAAATTAAGCTCTGTTATAATAAAATAAATCCCTTTTTTTAGGTTGTGGATTAACAAAAAGGAGGCTTTTGTAGTGCCAACTTGTCAAAACTGTAGAATAAAGTGGTCATATACCGAATCAATCAAGAAATTATTTTCATCCCGTAGACAGATGAAATGCAGTCATTGTGGAGAAATTCAGCATCAAAGCCCATCTTCTAGAAAAGCAACCTCTGTATTTGTTTTATTTCCACTCATAACGATCCCTTTTACTGTCCTTTTCGATTTATCATTATCTTCTATTCTATTTTTAGAATTATTTTTGATGCTTGTCGTCCTGTTGTTAATGCCTCTATTCCTGAGATTAACTGATAAAGAAGAGCCGCTATGGTAAAAAAGGAGACTGCTAAGTTAATCAAGCAGTCTCCTTTTTCTTTACTAGAACTCTTTGTTTTGAAGTTACTCCAAAAATCATTCTGGAGCATCTATTTATCTTTCAATAAATAAAATAATCCACTCTATTGTAAAACTTCTTCTTCCTGATAGATCCGATACGCTGGTACTACGGTGTCTGTCACAATTTCTTTGCCGTTTTCACGTACAAAATCGAGCTTGTAATAGGAGTCAAAGCGCTGGCTGATCTCAGTTTTCACCAATTCAGGCGGTGTAACGACGATTAACTGGAATTTTAGCTTTTCAGCAACCGCAAAAATCGGATCGAGAACATGCGCTGACGCTGCCTGGCCAAACGGATTATCACAGACGAGTGATACCCAACTGTTGTCCGCCTCGCTCTTAACGGATAGGAGCATCATCATCATAACCATCCGGGCAGATAATTTTTGACCGCCGCTGCCATCTGACTTTGTTTTAGACCCTTGGTTTATCGTTCTCCATGTTGAATAATGTTCTTTCTGAGGTCTGCCGTACATGAAGGCATTATCAGTCCGCATATTATAGACCAGCAGCTCAGGGAAACGATTGCGTAGAGATACAAACAGGATTTGTTCATCGCTGATTAATTGTTTAATCTCAACATCAAGAGCTTTATTATGGTCATCGATTGTTTCAAATTGCTTCGTAATCTTATCTATAGCTGCAACGAAATGCTGTTTTAAGAGTGGTTCCACTTCTTCCGCATTCTTAGGTAAGATATCTTCCTTCAATTGCACAAGCGGGAACGCCCCACGCTCATTTTTAATCTTCATCTTGGCAATCATGGACCGGATCGCATCGGACATACTCATGATTTTCATGCTGGCACGGCTTGCCCAGAAATCCTGCGCCTTTTCAGCACGTTCTTTATCACGATCCAATTGCTCCAAACCGCTCCTCGAGAAGCGTTTCATATTGGCAATAATCGTTTCGATATGTGCATAATGGCGGGTATCCATATGATCCAAAGAAGACAAGACTTCATTTTTAAACCGCAGCTCCCAATCTTTATCTTCAATCGTAAGCTTCAGCTTGCGGAGTGATTGTTCAAGCTTGGCATGCTTAACTTGTTTTTCTTCAAGGAAGTTTTGGTGCGCCTCACACCAGGCTAAAATACATGATTTACCCTGATTTTTAATTTTGGCCACTATCTCTTCCGTAAATGGCAGAGGATTTTCTTTTAAAATAACGGATAATGTTAATTGGTCTCCCTCATATCCATTGATACGGTCGTTCATCTCTTTCAGTTTCTTTTCTGCCTGACTCAGTTCTTTTTTGGTCAATTTAGTCCGGTCTTTAATTTCAACCTCTTTAACTTCCAGATCCTGTTCTTCCCACTTTTCTGGCTCCTGTTCATACTTGCTAAGCTTTTTCTCCGCTTTTTTAGTTTGTTCATTCGCCATCTTTAAGGATGTTTCAGCAACGGTGACTTCTTTATCCTGCTTACGCTCTTCTTTATCCGCTTCTTTAGCATCTTTGTTAGCGGTCTGCTGCAAACCTTCAAGAATGCTGATTGGTTCATCCGGTACAGATTTTTCTCTCCAATCTTCATGAAGCTTTGTTAGCTTTTTCTCCAATTTAGATTTCTGCGAAGTTTCCGCGTCTTTCTGTGCTTTTAACGTGAGCAATTCCTGTGCTTGTTCTTCCTTTGAGCGCTGCAATTGATTTAATTCAATCAAATGTCCTTTAATCTTATCCAACATATGCAGAGATAAACTTGGAACTTCCTCATTACTTTCGATTTTTCCAACAGAGGGGAAAGTAGCTGAGCTTACATATTGGCCGATTTGCTTAATGCTTTGCTCTATGGACATTTTCCATTCCAAATAGGTTTGGTTCCACTGAGCGCTCCTGTCATTAAGCTCTTCTAATTCCTTGCTGATTTCTTCTTGTTGTGCGATAAGATTAGCTTTATGAGTTTCCTTTGCTTCATTCAATTGTTTATTCTGTTCGAACTTTGCTTTTTCCTGTTCAAATCCTTCTACGACTTCTATCTGTTTTTCACATTCATCGATTCTATTCTGCTTTCTATTAATTTGTTCACGTAATTGTACATGCAGCTCTTTTTCTTTATTGAGGATTTGAATGGTTCGTTTTAATTCGGCATCGGCTTGGGATATTTCCTTTTCTTCCTGCTCGATGTATTTGGCAATATCGATACAAAGCTCAGTATCTGTCATTCTGTTTAACTCATTATATAAACGGCGAAGAGATCGTTCTGATTTTCCAAGTTCATCTAAGATATCTTTTTTCTCTTCAATTTGTTTGGAAATGGATACTTTCCATTTCAAATAGGAGTCCCGGTTTGTAATTAACTCATGTTCTTCACCGTGTAAAACAACAAATGAAGACACAGCCTGATCCTTCATTTCTTCTCTCAAATAAATAGGAACCGGGCTTTTAAATAGCCTTCCCTGTAAAAGATGATGATTAATTTTCTCCCATTGCGGCTTGCTAACGACCAACCCAAATGGCAGAAGCGGATATGCATCCAAGTGATGAAGACGTTCATCCTCATCCAGGGATTGCAGGTACTGTGTTCCATAGAAGACATCAATGCCTGTTTTTTCATCAATCCACTCTTTAAACTCTTTCACGTCCTGATTGGCAATCCAGAAATTCTCGTCGTTTAAATAATGGTCAAGCTGACTTTCCCATAGTTCTTTTTTGACCCGTTCACTTTCTTCCTGGTTTTGGTTCAGATGACTTTCAATACCTGCTGCATATTTAGATAAAAGAGCATGCGATAAAGGTGAAGACACATCATCTAAAATAAGTTTCAGTCGTTCCAGAATAGACGCTTCTTTTAGTTCTTGCTTTTGAAAAGCTTCATTCCATTGATCACGTTTGATGGTCATATGTTTCAATGATTCACGTAACGTTCCTAAAGATCCGGATAGTTCATTTTGTAATTCCTGCGTTTGTTTATCCTTATCCTGAAGCTGTTTCAAATCATCCTGGAGTTGGATTAAATTTTGTTTAAAATGAGCAATTAACCCAGGTAAATCATACGTAATCCGGTCTCCAAATTGAGTGGCCATTTCATTTGCTTTTTTATCAAATGTTTGCAGCTCATCCTGTAAGGCATGTATTTCTGTACTTAATTTAGCAATTTCAATGGTCTTTTGTTTATCATGCCCACTTACTTCCTTGCTTCTTTTATTAAGATATTTTTTGTAAGCATGGTACTGATTATTAGCCTCAGTAATATCGAGATTAACTTTCTCCCACTCAGCTGTCATCTCTGCCTTGATCTCATCCATCCGCTGATTAACCTGTTCTAACCCGCTGTTTTGTTCAAGTTTATTCATTTGTTCAATTAAATTAAGGATGGTATTTTCGTATTCACTCCATTCCTTCAATAAGAGGGAGAAAGTGAATTCATCTTTAATCGCTTGTTTTTCCGCAACAATTGTTTTCAGCTGTTCATGCTTCTCTTTATCTTTCTCGAGTTGCTTTTCCCAATGACGAACGTCCTGATGTGCTTTGGCATACTCCAAATTATCTTTTTCAAAACGTAAGACAGATAATTGCTCCGATAATTGTTCAATCTTTGCTTCAAGTGTACTAAAGCCTTCTTTTTCTTGTTTAATCACATGCTCCAAAGCACCGAGAAGCTGCTGGCCTTCTTCTGTACTTGCCTGTACAATCTCTTCATGCTCCACACCAATCCTGACACGTTCTTCAAAAGGAACGATATCTTCTAAAAATTCCTTATGGGCTTGTTCTCTTTTAAGCAGAACTGGGAGATCTTTAGCGATGCTAGCCTGGCTTTTAAAAATCTCCATCAGGTCATTTTTTTGAGATTCCGCTTTATTTAACACTTGAGTGATGGTCGGGATAATTCTTTTTTGGAAGAGAGAATGATCATCCTCTGCGCCTTCAAAAAATTTACCTACCCCGCCTTCATCCCTATTAATCTCTTTCATAATGTCCCAATCTTTTCGATTGATGCCATATGTATCAAGAATGCGATAATGTTTCTTTATGTCGCGGTATACATCGAATCCATTCCATTTGAAATAATCCTTCAATTCGTCTGAATCTGCTACTTTTCCATTTTCATAGAGAGGAATATGTTCCAAAGCAACGTCCTCTTTACGATCAAACTCTCTTGCATAAAAAGTGATATTCGGGACAATTTTAGCCTCGCGTTCATTTGTTTCATTCTCAAGGCCGCTTTCCTCATCCAGCAATTTCTTTTGCTCAGCAGAGAACATACCACCCGTTACTAAATGACGCCCATCAGAACCATCCAGTTCCCATTCAATCAAGATGTGGAAGGTATACGGTGCAAACTGTTCCTTTTTATTAAAGAAAAATTGTTGGTAGAAACGATTGTTTTGTTTTCCCCATGCCGTTCCCGGCTTGAGCACCTGGAAGATTGATTGGAGGAAAACACCTTTTCCACCGCCATTCATCATAGCGATTAATCCATTTGTAGATGTTTGTTGATTGTGAAAATCAAAGGTTGTATCCTTATATTGCTTTTGCATCCCGTCATATTTCAGTCCGACGATTCTAATGCGATGGATTTTCGGCATTCTCCTTCTCCTCCGTCTTCATAAGTTCCTTCATTTGTTCATATCGGTCATAATCATGATAAAGGAATTCGATCCGTTCAAATAATTCCATTTTCGGGACGGCTTTTGGTATATCGTCTCTGTCTAAAATCACGACTAATCCTTCTGTTTCCAGCAGTCTCATAGCTCCGGTAATCAGCCCAATACGCGTCCGTCTGTTCCCTTTCCTTGTACCGTAATCATCAGCTTCCACAACCATATTGATCCAAGTTGTTACGATATCCGGCATATCAATGGCTTGTTCTTCTCCAAATGACGGATTTTCTTTTAACATTCGATTCCAGTTTGTAATCAACTCATTCACTTGGCGTTCTAAAGCGTAATATGTGATTCCTTCACGCTTCGTCCGAATTCTAGCTGCCTGGTTCTTATCCACCATCGCCAGAAAAGCCATAAGAATGATACTCATTAAATTGAAATACTTCTTATTTTCTATTTGCTTATGCTTATCTTTCATATGGGTAAAGTTAGTAGCGAAAACAGATCCTGCTGGCTGCACAACTAAATGGATTCGCTTTGGTGATTCGATAATATAGGTTCCGGATTCATCTGCCAGTAACAAAACCGTCTGTCTGACTTCCGGTTCATAGTAGGTTTGGAAATGCTCGCTCGTTTCATCAATAACTTTGTCTTTTAATAATGTAAAATAAACATGCGATGCTTTTTTTACGATTTCATTATTCATATAGCCTTACTCCTCCCGGAGACATATTTTAAATGGTGTCATTTTAGTCCTATACCATATAACAGGAGCGGAACGATGGTCGAATTCAGTATAAATCTGGCAACCTTCTAATGATAAAAATTGTGGATATTCATTCATTATTCGATGCAGAAGGATTTCACGTTCATCCGATAATGTCTCTAATTTCCGTGTTGGTGATAGGATTCTGAGAGGTTTCTTATCAAATAACATCCATAAATCAAGTGTTTCACTTTCTTCAAACCATTGGTCCTGTACGTCCATTGGCATATCCGCTAAATCAGCAAGTGAAAACTCTCCAAATTGCTGTAAGTGTTCAAATACATCTTTCCATGCTTTTATGATGGAAGACCAGTCTGTCACACGTTTAGTAAACTCTTCTTCGTCATCCCCATCCTGATTTGTATCTTCTATTTGCAGAACATTTGCCTGTTCCTGTTCCATCCAAATCCAATCAAGCGGGAGAATGAATTCATTTCTTGGAGAAAATAAAGGTCCAATCATGTTTTCGACTAAGTCAAAATCCTTGATTCCCTCTTTCATAATCCAATTTTCATAAATATGCTCCCGGAATGAAACAAGGCTGTTTTCCCAGAATAAAGATGGGTTCTCTGCTTTTAACTTCATTTCATACGAAATATTTTGGATAACCAATTTGGCAAACCGGTCATGCAGCTGTCTGGTGTGTTCAATTTTTTCGTGAAGTACGAGTAATTCCTTTTGAACAAGACCATTCTCTTCAGTCCATTTTGCCTTTTCAATCATAGAGGAAATGGTACGGAAATGATTTTTCTCTTCTTCAAATTGTTCCTCAATCTCCCAGCGATTTTCCTCCCTTTGGTGTTCTTGCTCCACAAGAAGAATCTTGGGATTGTTGACCATCTCTTTTTGAAAGGTATATTCCTTCGTCATCAGACGATTCACCCTGGAAATCAGATGGTCCAGATTCCGTGTGGCTTTTTTAAAATTCCCATTTTTAATCAGCTGCATGCTGTACAGCTGTTCGATCGTAATCGAGAACTCTTCTGCCATCTCCCGGCTCATGAATATCATTTCTTGTGCGACATCGGTTAATTTATAGACAATGGATCCACCCATTTCCAGGTTAGTATACAGTTCGTCCATTGTTACATAACGAAAGGTTTGAGTATCCCAAGCCTGTTTGATTTCATCAAAATATACCGATTCAAATGGTTTGCTGTATTCTTCCTTCCCTTGAAATAGGAGACCGTTCGTAATCCGCTCCACTTGCTTTTCATCAGCCGTTAGCTTCATCTGTTTGATGCTATCCTCGACCATATGTAAAATATCCATTTTTCTTCGGCCGTCATCATCATTCAATTCACGATAGAAAATAGTCAATAAAACTTGCATTAAAATAGTCTGTATATAGGGCTTCAGTTCGCCGATTTCCATTCCTTTCCCCAGTTCGAACAAAGGATTTAATCGCTTCATCCTTTGGGCAAAGCCCTCCCACGATTCATTCACGTCCATCGCCTCCAAGTTTCAATCGTTAAGACCTCCTGCGGAATCCGTTTTTGGTCAGCCCATAACTCAGTTAAGCTCCTCTGTTCCTCTTCCGTAAACCAAGAAATGAATCGGTCCCTGTGTCCTTCATTACATACTTGCCCTGTTTCCAAATTGGCCAGTTCTTTGCATTCAAGCATTTTCCGATATATTTTTAAAGCAGGCTGAATGGTACACTCCTGATATTTATCTATTAATCTCATGCAAATACTGTAACCCTCTGCATCCAGGTCACCCGCATAATAAAATAAATAGGAATCCTCTGGGAAAAGTTTAAAGAAAAAGGAGAAGCTTCTTTCAATCTTTTTGCCCTCACCATAAATAATCAGTTCCGGTTCATAATCCAAAAGGTCTTTTTCCAGTAATTGAACGCAAGTTTGGAAGAAGGATAGATTCTCAACAATCAACACACGTTTTATATCCGCCATCTGAACCCCTGTTTTCATCCAAAAAACAAACGGCTCTCCCATCCTTGTGCTCTTTAATTCTTCCATAGAAACTCCGATTCTTTGTAAAAATCCTTTTCCTTCTGGAAACATTTCATTGTCTGTTAGGAATTTTTCATGTCCGAAAAGCTCAAGGCTCCGCTCCTCCAAGGAGACGATTTGCCTAGTGTGACTGCTTTTTAGAAAAGTGTAGAGGTGTTTGATTCTTATCCATTCCTCTTCTGTTTGCCACTCCGGATGTCTTTCGTAAAAAGAAAAATCGAATTGATCATTCAGCTTAAGCATTTCAAGACGATCCCATCTGGTGATTTCCTTTTTAATCGTAACCCAATAAAATAATGGCAACGCTGGATAACGGCCATTTGTTTGTTTATTTAAGATAGGGGTAAGTACATTCTCCTCTACGAGTTTTTCTATAACACCGTGAAACAATGTATACCCATCCATATCAAAATAATCCTCTATATGTATTCTTAATTGACTCTCCAAGTCATTTATATTGATCTTTTTCTTTTGGTTGGGATGCTGTATATCTTCAATAAATTGCCTTACTCTCACTTCAACCTTATTAATAACTGCCACCTTCTTCATACATCATCTTACTTTAAGGATTATATCAAACGGATCATTATATGAATATCTTATTTTCCTAATGGAGAATTTTGTCGATAGTCCTCTTATTATACACAAAAATGTTGGTATACCGGCTTAAAATAGTGAAAAAACAAAAATTAAAAAAGCATCAGTCCACCCATTTTCAGAGGGTAAACTGATGCTTATTGGTTAAGATTAGACCATCACTTTGCAAATATTATTTGTAAATTCTACAGGGTCATTGATTGGCAGTCCTTCTATTAATAAGGCTTGGTTATACAAGAGCTCTGTATATAGGTCCAGTTTAGCCTTATCTTGTTCATAAGCAGCTTTTAAAGAGTGGAAGACTTCATGCGTAGTATTAATTTCAAGTACTTTATCAGCCTTCACATTTTGATTATCCGGCATAGCATTTAAGATTTTTTCCATCTCAATCGTGATTTCTCCATCAGCGGATAGGCAAACAGGATGTGTTTTTAGACGTTTGGATGCTCTGACATCTTTTACCTTGTTTGCAAGCAAGTCCTTCATATAATTGAATAACTCAGCATTTTCTTCCTTATTATCTTCCTTTTCCTCAGAAGAATCGCTATCAAATCCAAGATCTCCACTGGAGACAGATTTAAATTCTTTTTCTTTATAATTCATGAGCATCTTAATTGCGAATTCATCAATATCTTCAGTGAAGTAGAGAATCTCATACCCTTTATCTAGTACAACCTCAGTTTGAGGAAGTTTTTCAATTCTTTCATAAGAATCACCTGTTGCGTAGTAGATGTATTTTTGGTCTTCAGGCATTCTTGAAACATACTCATCAAGTGTCACTAATTTATTCTCTTTGGAAGAGTGGAACATGAGTAAATCTTGTAAAGCATCTTTATTTGCTCCAAAATCACTGTACACACCAAATTTGATTTGACGGCCAAAAGCATTGTAGAATGACTCATATTTTTCACGGTCATTTTTCAATAGGGATTGAAGCTCGCTTTTAATTTTTTTCGAAAGGTTTTTCGCAATCAGCTTCAGTTGACGATCATGCTGCAGCATTTCTCTGGAGATGTTCAGAGATAAATCTTCTGAGTCAACCATTCCTTTCACAAAGCTGAAATGGTCCGGCAATAAATCAGCACATTTCTCCATGATGAGCACGCCATTAGAATACAACTCAAGACCCTTTTCAAATTCTTTTGAATAATAATCAAACGGAATATTTTCAGGGATGAAAAGAATTGCATTATAACGAATCGTTCCATCTACATTGATATGCAAGTGTTTAAGTGGCTTATCAAAACCGTAATGCTTCTCATGGTAGAAGCTTTCATAGTCCTCTTCCGTTAGTTCACTTCTATTCTTTTTCCAAATTGGCACCATGCTATTGATGGTCTGTTCTTCGATGACATTTTCAAATTCATCTTCGCTGCCTTCGATTGGGCGTTTTTCCACACTATCCATTTTGATTGGATAACGGATAAAATCAGAATATTTCTTGATAATGGATTTTAATTTAAATTCATCTAAATATTGATCGAAATCTTCTTCTTCGGAATTCTCTTTAATCGTAAGGATGATTTCAGTACCGACTGTTTCTTTTTCGCATGGAACGATTGTGTATCCTTCTGTTCCTTCTGATTCCCATTTATAGGCGGTATCCGAACCAAGAGCTTTACTGATCACGGTTACTTGATCCGCTACCATAAACGCCGCATAAAATCCGACACCGAATTGACCTATAATATCGTGGCCATCTTTTGATTCATTTTCATTTTTAAATGCTAAAGAACCACTTTTGGCAATTGTACCGAGATTATTTTCTAACTCTTCCTTTGTCATCCCAATACCTGTATCCAAGATAGTTAAGGTTCTATTATCTTTATCTGCACTTACTTTTATGTAATAACTCTCTTTATTAAAAGTTAAGGACTCGTCGGTTAATGCCTTATAGTAAAGTTTGTCAATCGCATCGCTGGCATTTGAAATAAGCTCACGCAAAAATACCTCGCGCTGGGAATAAATTGAGTTAATCATCATTTCAAGTAATCGTTTGGATTCGGCTTTAAATTGCTGTTTTTCCATATTCGTCTTTTCCCCTCCATCGTGTTTCTGTAAAGAAAGAATCTTTGGCAATTAGCACTCATGATTAACGAGTGCTAATTACATCTATTTTTAATTATTCACAATTTTAATATGGTGTCAATATTTGTAGGAAAACTTATTAGTTTAAAAGTACGTTTTGAAGTAATTTGCTTAGAAAATCAACTTTTTGAAATGCATATTTTATTGTCTTTCAGCAGATAGTAGTAGTGAATTTTATTGGAGGAGTGATGATATGCCAAATTTAAATGAATTAGAACTTCAGAACCTGCGTCATATGATCGGTTCACACGCGACCCTGGCTACCAAGCTGGATTATTATGCACAGCAATGTACAGACCCTGAAATCATCCAGCAATTACGGAAAGATGCTCAGGACGCAAGAACTCATAAAGAAGATTTAATGAAATTTTTATAAGCGGGAGGTTTAGTCATGCAGGAAAAAGAAATGATCAATGATTATTTATCTGGATTAAACAGCAGTCTCACAGGTTATGCGTCTATTATTGCACAGACCGAAAATCAGGAACTAAGACAAAAGGTTCAAGACATGAGAAACCAGGATGAACAAAGACAATATGAAGTCTATTTACTAGCCAAGCAAAGAGGCTATTATAAACCAGCACAACCAGCAACCGAGGACGAAATCATGACCGTTAAAAACGAGTTATCACAAGGATAACAAACAGGACAATACCTGACCCCTCTCCTTGACAGGGTGGGGGTCGCTGGTTCGAACCCAGTCGGGATCATATGATAAGTCATCCTTTGTTTTCTAGTTGTTTCATCAAGATAATCCTATATTCATTTTTATGACTAACGTATGGTTTGTTAATTCCACCAACCTATTTTGGAGAACTTTATAGGCCAGTATTATTTTTTCTTCGCTTGCAGTTCTTACAATATTTCACTAAAGATAAATCCTATAATTCCCCCTAAGATTGGTCCGATAACAAAATTAAACCTCAAAAACGGTTCCCTTTTCCTAATTAAAAATAGTAGGACCGTTGGCCCTACTATACAACCTCTTATATTTTATTATGCTGCATACTTACCTTTATCTTCGAAATACTGTCTATCTATCATGCCCTTCATTCTGAAAAGGTCAATCCATAGAATGATAGAAAGCGTACAGATAGAAGCCAGCCAATACCAGAAAATATAATGTACTCTTTCTTTTACATACATCTTATGAGCACCGATTGATCCGAAAAATAACCATAATAATAATGCTACACCAAACGATTTTCTTTGAACTTGCATTATGATTCCTCTTTCCTATAAAAACTATAATTGCAGACAAAAAATATTCTCGCCTAATTGATTATAAACCATAAAATGGTATTGTATACCTATTTTTTCACAAAATAGGATTAAATTTCTACATTTGTAAGAAATTGTTCCGGTTTCTTCATACTTTAAGCAATATTCTGTTCTTTGATGGATAGAGGGTAAGTTCGTGAGAGTATGGACAAAAGTTTGAATATATTACGGTTTGATATAAAAATGTTACACGTGAAGAACCATTATTCACAGGACAATGTTAGCGATATGTATCTATAGTGATTAAGGAAATATCACCATTTGGTTATACACTTTACCTGTGTAGAATGTTTGTCACCTCACATGTACTGCTAACCAGTACATTGATATACATTGTACTTCTGTTATATGGTGATGCACGCTTTATATTGATTGCTTTTTGAGAGTGATCAATAATCAAATGCCTGAAGTATATGAGTCGTATGGCACCTCAACTATTAACTTAATAATTCATAAACATAATTGTTCCTTTAGTTATTTAACTCCAAGATGTAATTTGTATTCATCTATATCAAATTCATCTTTAATATTTAAAGCATTCTTTATCGAACTAATTTTTGTATAATCATCATCGTTTTTTAATATATTTGTATAAATAGATATTGTAAATAAGTGCTTGATAGCCAACTGATCTTTAAGATCACTTAGCAAGTTACAAAATTCATTAAAATTCAGATGAATCATATTGTTGATTAAACTTTCCTCTTCTTCATTAAGATTTAATCTTTTCGTTATATTGCTCTGCATTTCAATAACATTGTTTATTCCTTTTTTATCTTTATTATCAAAAATTCCAACATGATACAGGAGAGGTATGGTTAGAATTGAATAATATCGATCTAAAACCGCCAATTTTTGAATTATCGGTATAATGGTTCCTCGAATCTTAAATTTTTCAATCGCTAGATTGCCTAACTTCGAAGTAAAGGTTCTATTTGCTAAAGCTGCGATTGGCATATTGACCCCAGGTACTATTAATTTCAATAAAGTTTTTTCAGTGATTTTTTGAGCCAGTTTTTGGCCTCCAACTCTTTTCGCCATATTTTGTATCCCAGTTCGAATGCCTGATCTCAAAGCTTTTCTTCCTAAATATTCCGTAGTTTGAGGTCCTGCTTTTAAAACTAAATTGCTGACATCATCCCAAACATTCACACCTAAAGCAAACCAAAATAAAGTTATTATATCTTCCGGATCTTCTCTGTCCAATTCAGCATCTAATAAAATAGAAACTTCATATACTAATTTCAATTGCAAATATGTAATAAAAGAAATTTCACCTATTAACGATGCTCCTGCAACTGTAAGAGACCAACCTCCGGTAACTACAGTTGATAACTCCGCTGTAGATACGACACCTGCAGCAGATGCTCCTACAATAGCAGTATAATTTGATGTTGTCTTAACAAGTTTTTTAGCCTTTTGTTCATTACTTAGGCCAATGTATTTCCTTTTGAAAAATTTCGCATCTAATTTATGAGGTGTTTCATTCAAAACCATTTGCAACACTTTTGTAAACCAAGTTCCTTCCTGTATGTGCTTAACAGGATCATCCTTGAAAAGATCTCTGAATTCTTCTACTTGATTTTTTACATCTTGAAGTTCTTTTTTATCCATTAAATAACACTTCCATACTATTTTTTACTTATTTATTAAACTCAGCTAACTTAATTGGTTAGCTTAATTACAGTTCTACAATCGTGTACACATAGCCAATTGTAGTTATGAATTTATACATATCTTCTGTAGTAATAAATAAAGTTTTAGAATTGTCATTAGGATGGAATGTCATCAATTTTTCTGAGAGCATCTCTTTATCTAGATAGACTTTTATATCGTGTCCCTCATTATTTAGTAATCCAAAAATAGAAACACTACCAGGAGATAAAGACATTTTTTTCATTAATCTTTGAGGTGAAGCTAAGCTTATCCGTTTTTCATTGAGTATCGTAGCAAGATGATCCATATCAAGACGCTTTGCTCCATTCATTATAACTAAATAAAACGCATCTTTTTTTTTGTTGGTAAGGAAGAGCGTTTTAGTGCGTACCCCTTCTTTTCCATCAATATATTTGTCTGCTTCAGCTGTTGTCCAAGCAGGAGGGTGTTCAACTACTTCAAATGGAATATTCATTTTAGTTAAGGTATTATATACAATCTGATATTGTTCCATAAAGAATAGGCCTCCATCATTAGAGTTCTGAATATTTTTATTATACTAAAATATTTTATCATAAAATCCTGAATTATTTGCCTTCGATAAATCATTCAAAAGGGATTTATTCTACTTTCACCGATTTAACCAACACCTCACTTTATAGAACCCGCCGTCTGAATAAATGGATAAAATTCATTGAATGTATGATTGATGGTTACTCCCTCCGTAAGTCAGCCGAGATGGTCAAAGGGGTAACCCACGTTACGCTGTTTTACTGGAGACATAAACTATTATCAGCCCTGAAACAAATTGAAGTAGAAAATTTTCAAGGTATCGTTGAAATGGACGAGACCTATTTCCTGTACTCTGAAAAAGGGCAGAAGAAAATTGCTGGCAGAAAATCTCGTAAACGTGGTGGAAAAGCCATAAAGCGTGGCATCAGCAATGAGCAGGTCTGTGTATTAGTAGCTAGAGACCGTGACAAAAATACAGTTTCGACAACCCTTGGTGTAGGCAGAATAAAAAAGAGCAATTGGATAAAGCCATTGGTCAAAAACTGTCATCCCAAAATGTGTTATGTACAGACTCTTGGCGAGCGTTCAGAACCTACGCTACTGACAAAGGAATGACCATTTATCAATTCAAATCAGATGGTAAAGTCCGCACAAAGGGTCTTTATCATATCCAAAACGTCAACAGTTATCACAGCAGACTTAAAGGATGGATACAGCGTTTTAACGGGGTGGCAACCAAATATCTTGATAATTACCTTGCGTGGTTCCAGGTGCTTGAGAGCATCCAGCACCAACTGAACGAAGTGACATTTAATGATATGATAATTAAAAGGTATTTAATTCCAATCGTTGAAACATATGATAAACTTAGGTTATCTAAGTTCGTGAAATAAAGATATGTATTGAAGGTACACCTTTTGATTGTGATGAAAGGAAGGAAATTGTTTTGAAGAAGGTTAAAATCAATCTATTGATTATATTCGCTTTAATAGCGAGTTCTATCTCAATGGCAATATATGCTTATGGAAATTTTAATAACCAAGAAATAACATATGGAGTAGTTTTCACTGTTTTATTTTTCCTGTTTATTGGAATGGTTTTTTATAGTGTTGTAAGAAATAAGAAAATCAATTATGAAGATAATAAATCAAATGAATTCTCTTAAGAATTAGTTTATGAACCACTTAAGGACTTCCAAATATAAGGAAGTCTTTTCTTAAATGTTAAATATCAACATATAAATTTAACAAAGGCAAATAATAAAGACTCAGCTAACCAATAGACCATAACAAAAGAAACTGCAATCTGATGCGAACCCTGGAAGTTAGATTGGACACTAACTGGGGTTCAGTACAGATCGCAGTTCCCTTACTTTTATCAAAGATAAGCTGCTAGCAAATCTTTAGAATCTATTAGCCATATAGTATTGTTAGCTTATTTTAGCTACCGATTAATCAGATATATAAAAGCTAGTACTACAATTAATAATGCAAAACGGTCAACAATAAAGAATGAGATGGCAGAAATAAGACCAAAACTTGTAACATTGAACCGAAAACAACATGAAATAAAAAGGAAGTAATTTCACGAATCACCCCTTTTTTTGTTCTTTAATCTTATTTCAATTAATGGCATCGGCTCTTTGACTTATCAGCAACCTCAAAAAAACCAAGACTGCATAAAGAACAGATTCCTCTCCCTTCATAACAAATCTTGGTTTTATAATCTATTTCTATCATTATCCAGCCATCGTCAACTTGCCTTTCCTTTTCCATCCATATGCGAGCAATACCGTAATAAGAAGGATAGCGAAGCCCATGACAAATGGATAGATGATGTTAATATCATACAAAGAGCCTGCTACGGTTGGCCCTAGCACGTTCCCGATGCTCATATATGCATTATTCATCCCCATCGCAAATCCTTGTTCCTCCCCCGCCATTTTCGAAATCAGTGTGTTCAAGACTGGTCTCAAGATACTTGTTCCTAAGAAAATAATCAATGTAATGCCAAAGAAAGCGACATAGCTTCCAGCGAAAATCGATAATAAATAGCCCATTGCCGTCAATAAGATGAAAAAGATTAATACAGAGCTCTCACCATATTTATCGACGATTTTATCAACAATAAATAACTGGGCGATTACACTGACAATTCCCGTTGCGGTAATCATATTGGCAATATCCTGCGGGCTTGCTCCAAACTGATCGTTGACGAACAAACCAAGTACAGACTCATAAGCCATCAGGCCAAGGCTCATGATGAGCGTAATAAGCAAGACGATGAAATACGGCTTTTTCACGGAATTCATGAGACTACTAAGGAAAGGCTCTCCTTCCATTTGTGCCCCTTCCCTATCCACTTCTGGCCTGCTTTCTTTTAACACTAGAACTGAAAAACAAACCGCCGCAAAAGCGACAATTGCCGATACCAAAAGCGGCAGCTTCAAATCAATCTCAGCTAAGTATCCCCCAATCCCGGGTCCGACCACGATTCCAAGGGACATAGCCGCGGAAATGAGGCTGTTCCCCTTTGCCCTTTGCTCAAAGGTTGTAATATCCGCCACATAGGCAAATATGGCCGGTACCAACAATGCTGCTCCAGCTCCGCCTAGCAGTCTAGATAAATAAAGAATCCAAATAGAATTGGACAAATAAAATACGAGTGCTGAAAGTGAAAGGCCAATTAGGCCATATATAATCATCTTTCGCCTTCCATATTGGTCTGCCCATCGTCCTGCAATGGGAGACATAACGAGCTGGGCGCCCGCGAATACGGCAATCAACAGTCCTGCCGCGGTACCGCCCTCCCCAATTGAAGCCAAATAATCCGGTAAAATCGGAATCACAATCCCGAAGCTGCCAATGGCAATGAACATATTGACCATTAGGATCAGCATTTTTTTATTTAAGATTTTCACGTTAAGCTACGTTCCTCCCCCTTGACAATTTACATCGTACGCTGGCTGGCTGCATAAACTTCAATAACAACGGCCATACGACCATTCTATCTTCCTGTATACCATTCTGGCAATTGATGGGTATCAGCGGAGAGGGATACCTTCATAATACGAGAAGATAATTGTTGGATATTTTCTTAATGATGATTGTTTCTGTAAAAAATGTTGCATTGACTAATTGCTCTTATCTGCATTAGAAAAAGAAATTCTAAGTATAAAATTAAATTGCACTACCATTGTTTTAAAAAGAGAATTGATGCAAAAATTATTTTTCAATATGTATAACCTGAAGATCTCATATAAATAACTCCTTTACCAATAATCCCTATTATACTCGCAGCACAATTTAAGCTATCCAAAAGTTTAGGGTACTCTAAATATACTGGATAAATTTCTTTCCAAAAAAATAAACTACAAATAGGACCTAAATAAAATTGTCACTGATGTTGATAAAAGCTAATTCATAGTATTTACATAGAAATTATTGTATATTTAACGAAATAACTTATATAGGAGGATATATGCATGCAAACAATCCCGATTATTGTTTCTACCGAATGGCTATCAAATCGACTGGATGATCCTAAATTGAGATTAATAGACGCTACAACACTGATGAAACCGCTAGATGATGGCAGTATCACCCTTTCATCCGGTAAGGAATCATATGAACATGGACATATACCTGGGGCTGTTTATGCAGATTTAATAAATGAACTGTCAGATTCAGCTTCTGATTTACCGTTCACTGTTCCTGATAGAGATTATTTTATCGAGAAGGTTTCAGAATTGGGAATTGGCAGTGAGGATACATACACCGTAATTTATGACCGTGGAGCGGTTGTTGGAGCGCCATTCTTTGCTCCGTACTGGGCATCTCGATTAAGATGGCAGCTTAAATATGAAGGTTTGGATAATATCGCAGTTTTAGATGGCGGGTTGCCAAAATGGATTGAAGAAGGTCGACCGACATCAACTGAAAAGGCATTCTACCCTAGAGCTTCGTTTAAAGGTAACAGAAGAGATGATTTATTGGTTACGATGGATGAAGTTTTGAAATCAGTGAATGATGATTCCATTATACTAATCAACAGTCTGTCTCCTGAAGATTTTCGCGGTGAAACCAACAGCTATCCGAGAAAAGGCCATATACCAGGCAGTGCTAATGTGTTTTTTGGCTGTCATACTGATTCAGCATCTAAAAATATTCTCACGGATGAAGAATTGAAGCAAAACTTTGCGAATACAGGTGTCTTTGATCCCGGTAAAAAAGTAATCACCTATTGCGGTGGCGGTATAGCAGCTACTTGGAATGCTTTGATACTTGAAAAACTAGGTGTGCAAAATGTTGCAGTGTATGATGGTTCTATGAACGAATGGGCATCTAAACCTGATTTACCTTTAGTTACAGGGAGTAAATAATAGATTAAATAGGCTGTTTTCTTAAAGATTGTTGCTAATGCAGAAAAAATAGACAGCTTTTTTGCTGTCTATTTTTTTCTAAAGCACTTGATCGTTTTTGTACAGGACTTCACACCTCATTAAACTTAATCCTTAATTACGTTGTACATACAAAAAGACCCCTTTTTATTTAAGAAAATCTCCCAACTGTTGAACAATGAATATACGAAAGATCGATCATTTATTTGACTAACCCACCCCTTTAGCCAACCATAAAGCAGGAATATCACCCGCTTCGCGATAGAGAATGAAAAAGCTTCCGTCAATTCTGCTTTTACGGCTGGGCGAGGTAGCTTGCTGAATTATGGTGCCTTAGGACCAATCAACGCCACCCCAAGAGGATTGCAACTTTCGCAACAATACAATTTGGCCGAGATGATACGTATCGTGCATCATGATATTGCTGAGTAAGCGTTCAATAGGTTATCTGCATAAGGAGCTTTTAACTTTTCATCGTCAAGGTCCGCAATGACCGTTTTTAATTTATTCATGACTTCATTAAGGCTTTGCACTGTCTGGGACCACCCAATTTGGTCTGCAGGATCCCCAGGATTTCCAAAGGTTTCTTCATTGTTTTCTGCCTTATGCGGATTCTCTGTTCCCTTAATTCGATGGATCACATCTTCATTCCAAAATATCAAGTGGTTGACAATCTGCCATATCGAATTGCTGATTCCCGAACTTGTCCATGCCGCCTCAGATGCGGTGACTCCTTGAAGTGCCTGATTCATGGAAGCAAACCATTCATTTTCATGGCAATGCATGTCGAGTTGTTCTAATAACATTTTGGTTACAACTTGCATACTACCAATCTCCTCTCTGTTTAGGGAACCTTTGTTCATCACGGTAATAAAATTTTACCTGATAAATAAGTAGAAAGGCATAATTCTCGTCCAAGCCATTTCTACCTATTCAATATGAAGTATTATTCTATGATTCTTTCAATAATCGTAGCGTTCGCCATTCCCGCTCCTTCACAAATAGCCTGTAAACCATACTGACCCTCTATCCGTTCCAGTTCATGCATTAATGTAATCATGACGCGAGCACCACTCGCCCCTAATGGATGACCAAGAGCAATAGCTCCTCCATTAACATTTAATTTTTCCGGGTCAGCCCCGAGTTCCTCCATCCAGCATAAAGGAACAGGCGCAAATGCTTCATTTACCTCATATAAATCCATGTCATTTATGGTCAAACCAGCCTTTTTCAATACCATTTTAGTAGCCTCAATCGGACCTGTCAGCATTAAGGTAGGATCAGAGCCAACTACTGTACGAGAAATAATTTTAAAGCGCGGGCTTAATCCTAATTCAATCGCTTTTTCTTTTGACATAATCAGGATGGCTGCTGCGCCATCACTCATTTGACTGGCGTTACCTGCATGAATGACTCCGTTTTCTTTAAACACGATTGGCAATGTTGCGAGTTTCTCCATGGAGGATTCACGTCGAGGACCTTCATCTTGGGTAACCAAAGTTCTAGTCCCATCATCATTCGCTACTTCTACTGGCATAATTTCTCGTTCAAAACGACCTTCATCCTGTGCTCTTACAGCCTTTTGATGACTTTTCATAGAGAACTCATCTAATTGACTTCGGCTGAATCCCCATTTTTCCGCTATTCTCTCTGCAGATAATCCCTGGTTAATTAGTTCATAACGTGAAGATAGTTCTTCACTTGGTTTAGCATGTAACCTATTTGAACCCATTGGCACGCGCGTCATACTTTCAACTCCACCTGCAATTACAATATCCATATCCCCGCTTAAAATAGCCTGTGCAGCAAAATGAACTGCCTGTTGACTCGAACCGCATTGACGATCAATTGTTGTGGCCGGTACATGAATGGGGAAATCGGCCATCAGTACAGCTGACCGCGCAATGTTAATGGATTGTTCTTCAACCTGAGATACACAGCCGATAATAACATCTTCCACCAACCCACTTGAAATCCCGGATTTCTCAACAAGTTTACGTAAAACTCCAGCAAGTAAATCATCGGGCCGAACGGAGCTGAATACTCCATTTCTTTTCCCTACCGGCGTTCTTACCGCTTCCACTATAACTGCTTCTCTCATTAAAATTTCCCCCTTTGAATTCCTCTTTGAAATAAATTTCCAGCATTAATTATTAGTGATTTCATGTTATACCCTTGATACTTGAACAGAAGATAATGTGTAGATGGCTTCCTTATATTCTTCTAGCAAGCTTTTAACAATAGATTCTATTGGTTGAATATTCTTAATGGACCCTACACCTTGACCAGCGGACCAAATATCTTTCCAGGCTTTTGCTTCATTTTGTTTTAGAGCCACATTCATTTCGCTTTTTACCGGTAGGTTTGCAGGGTCCAGTCCAGCTCTTTTGATACTTGGGATAAGATAATTGGCATTCACACCACTAAAGGTATCCGTATAAACAATATCGTTGGCATTCGATTCAATTAACATTTCTTTATATCCTTCTTTAGTAACCGCTTCCAATGATGCGATAAATCGCGTTCCCATATAAACAAAATCTGCCCCAAGCGCTTGTGCAGCAGCAATTTCTTGTCCATTAGAAATACTTCCCGCCAAAATAATCATTCCAGCCCAAAATTGTCGTACTTCAGCTATAAAGGCAAATGGATTCAATGTCCCTCCATGACCTCCTGCACCGTTGCAAACAAGGATTAATCCATCTACTCCAGCCTCTGCTGCTTTTTTCGCATGTTTAATGCTTATTACATCAGAAAATACGAGCCCTTCATATTCATGAACAATCTTAACTTCATTTACCGGTTTTCCAAGCGACGTAATTACTATAGGAGGTTGATATTTCTTAATTAACGCTAAATCACTTTCATAACGATGATTAGTAGAGTGGACGATTAAGTTAACACCCCAAGGTGCAATGGTTTTGTCTGAATTTTCTTTCTGCATTTGTGTATGTCTATCCTTTATTTCTTGAAACCATTCCTCCAATTGTTCCTCAGTTCGGGCATTTAAAGTTGGGAATGTACCTATTACCCCAGCTTTACAACTTGCCAGTACCATTTCTGGAGTAGAAATAATAAACATTGGTGAAACAATAATCGGTAAAACAGTTTGCTTCGCTAATTTTTTTACTCTGCTTTCTCTCATTCTTTCTCCACCTTCCCTATTTTAAAGCCACAATATATTATCATATTCCGAATTTACAAATTCATATCTCTGTTTTGTAGTGAAAGAGTATCATCTTGTCGTTTATTTGATATATCGAGAGAAAAGACTATGTAGAGCTTTAATAGAATCTGTATACTGGCAATTCATCAATATCCGCAATTAAAGAATCTTCTTTAACACCTATATCCGTAATTATATTAAATATTTCATTGGGATAAGTTGGCCTTTATTCAAATGCATTTTGCATAAAACGCCCCCCTATCCAATTCCTGAACGAGATAAACTCTCTTTCAAACTAACGCATTAAAATCCCCTTCTCTCCAATCAGCTAAACCTGTAATTCTTACAATAAGATTTTAGAGCTAAAAAAATCTCTTCTTACAGTACTTTTTCAACATCAAGTTAGATATTTCCTTTAAATTGACCAGAAAATGCTCATGGTTTTCTGGTCAATTATCCATTCACGTGGTAGTTCCTTAATTCTTATCATCATGGTAGAAAATAAAAAGAAGACTTTATTAAGAAGAGTATTCCTAATGAAGCCTTCTAAATATGTACTAACCGATTACTGTTAGCAATAGATTATAAATGATTAAAACCTAGTCCTAATGTTTCTTGTTCAATCCCTTTTTCCAGTGAACCTGCACGTCCATAAATGCAAACACCAATCCAATCATTGGCTGTACTTATTTTTTTATTTTTATTTTTTCCTCTTACTACGCTATAGGTCAAGTCGACTTTTTCAAGGAAATCACCTACTTGAATGGTTCCTTTGCCTACCCCTTTTACGGCCTCTAAAATGGTATGATATAACGTATTTCGTTCATTGTATGATTTAGAATTTATAATTCCGTTTGTTTTTGCACTTACTTCAATGACAGAGATGACTTTATTTAAGTCAATAGAACCTATACTTCCTACTGTATACCGGTAATTCTCCTTATCTAGTTGATTTTTTATTATTTCACCGGCTTCATTATTATGTAAGAGGACCAATAATGAAGTTAATTTGCCTACTGTAAAATCATGCTCCTGAATGATCATTGTTAGCACCCCTTTACTTCATTAAAAAGAGCTAGAAATTCTAAATAACAGTTTATCCTCACCTTATACTATTTATTCGTTTATAAAATTTTAGATAAAAAACAAAAAAATCTGAGCCATGCTAAATGGTTGACTAATAAACTAAATCCACTAAAATAACCCTCTAATTACTGATCACTCTTAATACTTAGTGGTTTCATATGCGATGAACTTATTCTAACCAATATTTATTTCAATATTTACACATTTATGATTAAAAAATTAGTTGCAGGTATGTTTATCATCTTATTTTTGAGGGTGAATGATCTGTAGTATGAAATGGGGTGAGCATATAAAATGCTTAGCCTCTAAGGAGTATCTAAATTTAAAAAAATAACTTAATAACCCAAGCTATTATCTTATGCGTTTACTTTCATTTTCCATCGTTTCAACTGTGTTAAAAATTCTTGAGAAAACATCCAATATATTGGCTTCGTTGACCTTATCATTATAAAGACCATAATCCCACTGTAACTCCTCCTCGCCAGAACGGTAATATCCTGCTGCATAATATCCTGGTTGTGGGTTTGGAAATCTTTCAGGATCCGTATCATTCATATATGTATCTGGGGATTCAATAAAGAAGAAAGGGACAACAGCGTTTTGGTATAATTTTTGATAAGTTACTTCTGCTGCTTCAGTTGAATGCTGCTTCATAATAAAAATGGCATCATATTTGGAAGATAGACTACTTTGATTTAAATCTTTTAGTTCAATCTTTTTAAAATGAATGTGATCCTCGCGGACTTCTGGAATCTTACCGACAACACCTATTGTTAATTTTTCACCTTCATATATTGGGCTATCCTTCACTATATTGTTATCATTCATACATGCAGATAGTAGAAATAAAATCCATATTAAAACCAATACAGTATTTTTCTTCATTTAAGCCTCTCCAATCGGCAATCTTTCATTCATTCAACATAATTCCATTTCTCTTTTAGAAATCCCCCTGGAATGAAAAGTGAACTTACTAACTTTATAACCATCTCTTCATTCCGTTTCGAATATAGAAAGTTTATGCTGAGTACGCAAAAACAGACTAATTCGCTATATAAACCAGTCTGTCATAAGTAAGCTCTATTTATTGTTTTTTCTCTGTTATATTTTTTTAACAGGGCCAAAATGATCTTCTAATGCAACCTGCAATATTCCGATGGAACGTTCCAATTCTATTTTCATTAACTTCCGGTAAATTTCTAATTCTTCTTTCCCTTTATCCGTTAAATAATAAATAAAGACTTCCTGGACATTCGCTTCCGGATCACCTAATATTTCCGTTCTCTTTTTTAAGAACCCAGCTTTATACAGTTCTTTATAGGTTTTATATATTTCCGTATGGGTTGGTGAATAACCGAATGGTTTAAATTTCTCTCTTAAATCATTTAACACCATTGAACCATAGTCCCTCGGATGAGAAGCAATTTCTAAAAGATAAAGCTTTAAAAACGCTTTTTGTTTTAATAAAAATCCTCTGTTCATCCCAATCACCTCTTACGTCAAACATCTTTTATTACTTCTATAGTAACAGATTTTCTCATTTCTTGATGGTTTTAAGACTTTTCTTGGTGACGTGGATTTTTGAGATAAACAATGAATATTTGGAACATAGTTTTTATAATTCTTATAAAGAGGTTTGAACTTAATTTAGTGATTTTGGTTCGAATTGGGTGATTTTACAATTTTATTGGTATGAAGACAATAAAAAGCGCGAATCAGCAAAGATTCGCGCTTTTTTCCTTGTACAAGGAACTTTTAAAGTCTTGTATCCCATTTATTGCACCAAACAAGCTCATTTGGTGTGCCGTGGAACTCAGATTCACCCATGATTTTGTCAATCACAGCTTTGATGGTAATTTCAGTATCTTTGTAAGCGTTAATATAGCATTTTACCATTGGTACATCTGTTAAATGCGTTGTATAGTTCAATGATACGAACACAGTTGGTACTTCATGTACATACCAAGGAACTTCGTTAGACATAGCCGTCTTCCATTTGATACGGTAATTGTTTTCTGCACCATAACCGATGACATTGGCGAAAACAAGTGCTGCGTCTACTTCTTCACGATATTTTAATGTAGGGCCTTTAACACGAGTGGTACCATCGTTCACCGTTACTTCAAAGCCTCTGCTTTCTAGCTCACTCACAATGTAATTAAGCGTTTTGTCATCAGCTTTATAAATGCCACCTTTTTCTCCTTCTAAGAAATACAGGCGAATGCGTTTATGTGTTTCTGGGCGAATTGGAAGCTGATCTAACGTGTTTTTAACAAGCGTAATCCCTTTGTCTGCAGCTTGTTTAGCACGCTCGATATGATCGTCACAGCCAATGACTTTTAAATCTTCTTCTGTACGGAAGATGGAACCATCTTCTTTCGCTTTGTGCAAGCCAAGTGTCGCTTTGAAGCCTAAGATTCTTTCTAACGCATCTTGAAGACGTTCTTCTGTAATGATGCCATTTTTGTAGCCATTTAACATGAAGTTATAGTCTTCATCGATATCGTTGAAGAACAAGAACATATCACAGCCTGCTGCAATGGATTGTGGTACATACTCTTCACGTCTCATCGCTGCTGTCATTCCCAGCATATGAGTTGCATCAGTTAGCACTAAACCGTTAAAGCCTAATTTACCTTTTAGAAGACCATTGATTAACTCAGGAGCCAACGTAGCAGGCAAAATATCGCGGTCTTCTAGCTCAGGTACCAATGCTTTTTGATATTCTGGTAAAGCAATATGACCAGCCATAATAGAGTGAACACCGTTTTCAATATGGTTACGGTATACTTCACCGAAGGATTTTTCCCATTCGTCTACAGATAATTCATTTACGCCCATAACTAAGTGCTGGTCACGTTCTTCTGTTCCATCACCAGGCCAGTGCTTAATAGCAACACCTACATTGCTTTCTGTTAGCCCTTTAATGTATGAATTTGTGTGCTTAATAACCGTTTCAGCTTTTGTACCGTAAGCACGTGTATTAACGATTGTGTTTCTCCAGTTTTCTAAAATATCCACACATGGGTCAAAGTTCCAGTTCACACCAACCGCATGAGCTTCACGTCCGCTTACATATCCAGCGTCGAATGATACTTGTTCATCACCGGAAGCTTCACACATAGCAGCTGAAGCCACATATGTACCGTCGTTCACCGCACCATTACCGCCTGCATCACAGTTTGCTGCCACTAATAAAGGAATTTTTGTATCCTTTTGAAGTTCGTTAATAAGTGCTTGAACTTTGTCGGAATTAGCACCCATGTAACGAGCTCCGCCAATATGGTATTTTTCAAGAAGTTCTTTATTGGTAAACGCATTTCCGCTGAATTCATCATTACCAAAGAAGAACAAGTTAATAAACAATTGTCCGATTTTCTCTTCAACAGTCATTCCAGAAATCGTATCTTTAACCCATTTGATATCTTCATCAGAAAGATTATAAGGCTTTGCTTTTAAA
This sequence comes from Bacillus sp. z26, assembly GCF_058313635.1. Taxonomy (NCBI): domain Bacteria; kingdom Bacillati; phylum Bacillota; class Bacilli; order Caryophanales; family Bacillaceae; genus Bacillus; species Bacillus sp. z26. Next base: position 52,768 of record NZ_JBZFQM010000004.1, on the reverse strand, counting down.
TCAACTTTAGGCATTGGAATGTTTTTAGCAATTTTTTGGATCATCCGTAGTTCCTCCAAATCTTATTTCAAGTTATCATTAAATTCCTTGATTAATTGTTGTTGGTATTCGCCTGCGAAGCTGCCGTCTAAGAATTTCGCTAAAGCTTCTTCTCTGAAGCGATCCCAAGAGAACTTCTCTTTTCCAACGAGAATTGGGTAATAAAGAACACCATTCGCTTCTGCAGCAGATAAATCTCCCGGAGCATCCCCAATCATCAATACATGAGTATTGTCATAACCGAATTTTTTCAATTGCTCAATGCAGTACGCTTTTGTACCAGCTTCTTGACCAAGCATGACATCAACATGTACGTTTAGTTCATGTCTTGTCCATTCATCAAGGACAGCCGCACCATTTGCTGAAGAAACAATTGCTACATCAGCTACATTATTAGCAGCCTCCAGTCCAGCTTTCGCGCCTTCAACAGGCTTATCGTTACCCGCTAATTCTTCTTCAATTGTACGGTTAACGGCATGGCTCCACTCTAAAGCTTTCTTTAATTGCTCATCATTTGTTTCAGCAATTGCTCTTTCAAGTGATGGATTGGATAGTTCATTTGTTGTTTCTGCCCATTTTTTGAAGGAAGAGATATCTGGCATTTCGATGCCTTCTTTTTCTAATGCTTCAAAAGTAGCGACAACCCCTTTAAAACGGTTGATTCCTCTTGTTCTAGTGTAAAGATTGATATCATTCCATACTTTAAGGAAGCGATCTTTAATATGATGAAGATTCCAAACGTCCACTGCACGAGGTCCAAACGCTTCTTCGTGCTTTACACCCATTGTGTCCATTGCGCAACCATCGGAATCGACGCATACTAAAAAGTCTTTTGTCTTAACAAATTCTTTGATGTTGTCCTTCATTTCTGTACTCTCCTTCTATATGAATAAGCCGATACGAATTCTTAACGACAAGATCCGCATCGACTTATTTTAATCATTAGCGATTATTTTTATTTACTGCTTCCCATAATCCAATTAGGTAAGTAGCACCTAATGCACGGTCATATAAACCGTAACCAGGTTTACCAGTTTCGCCCCAGATCATACGACCATGGTCAGGACGGATTGGTCCTTCATAGTTGAAGTCTTTCATTGCTTTAATTACTTCATACATATCAACGGAACCATACTCAGATGGGTGAGCACTTTCTTCAAATGACATTCCGCCTGTTAATTTAACGTTGCGGGCATGTACAAAGTTTACGCGGTCTTTCTTACCAAAGTAACGAAGCATTTCAGGGAAATCGTTATTTGGGTGGGAACCAAGTGAACCGCTGCACATTGTTAAACCGTTATATGGGCTGTCATATAGGTTAACGAATCTTTCAAGGTTTTCTTTGTTTGTGATGATACGTGGTAATCCAAAGATATCAAACGGAGGATCATCTGGGTGGATTGCCATTTTTACGCCAGCTTCTTCTGCAACTGGGATGATTTCCTTAATGAAGTACTCAAGGTTTTCCCAAAGTTTTTCGTGATCAACATTTTTGTAGTGATCAAATAATTGTTGCAGGTCTTCTTTTTTATAGCTGGAATCCCAACCTGGTAAAGAAAGTTCACCTGTTAATGGATCCATTTTCTTAGCTACTTCTTCTTCGAAGATAAGAGCTGTAGAACCATCTGGAAGACGGTATTCTAAATCTGTACGTGTCCAGTCAAAGATTGGCATGAAGTTGTAGCACACAACTGGGATACCAGCTTTACCAAGGTTACGTAAAGTTGTTTTGTAGTTTTCGATATATTTATCACGAGTTGGAAGACCAATTTTGATATCTTCATGTACAGGTACACTCTCGATAACAGAGATGTGCATACCAGCATCTTCTACAGTTTTCTTTAATTCTTCGATTTTATCCATCGGCCAAGCTTCTCCAACCGGGATATCATAAATAGCTGTTACAATTCCTTTCATACCTGGAATTTGACGGATGTACTCCAAAGGAATACTATCCGTTTTTCCATACCAACGGAATGACATTTCCATAGTAAGTTTCCTCCTAAAAATTATTGAAGATCTATATTAAAATAGTTCTTAGCGTTATTAAAGCAGATGTTCGTAATTAGTTTTTCAAGTAGCGCATCATCATTTGGAATTTCTCCGTCTTCAACCCAAGTACCAATTAGGTTACATAGAATGCGGCGGAAGTATTCATGTCTGCTATAGGAGATGAAGCTACGTGAATCAGTGAGCATCCCTACAAAGTGACTTAATAATCCTTGATCAGCTAAAGCTGTCATTTGGCGGATCATACCTGGTTTAGTATCATTGAACCACCAACCAGAACCAAATTGGATTTTACCTGCGATTCCTTCTTCGTTTGTTTGGAAGTTTTGAATCGTTGTACCAATCAGTTCGTTATAAACAGGATTCAAATTATAGACAATAGTTCTAGGCAGAGCATCCCTGATTTCGAACGCATTTAGCAGCGCATTTAATGGTGCGGCTACTTCGCCTTGATCACTGATGGAGTCAAAGCCTGCATCAGGTCCTAATCTTTTGAACATTTTTGTGTTGTTATTGCGGATTGCTCCAAAGTGAAGCTGCATTGCCCAGCCTCTTTCTGTATAGGCCTTTGCAAGAGCAATCAAGATGGCTGTCTTAAATTTATTTTCATCCTCTAGGCTTACAGCTTTACCACTGCGTCCAGATTGATAAATTCCTTCTAATTCGCTTTCATCGAATTCAGAGAATGGAACCTCAGATAGACCATGGTCAGAAATTCTGCAGCCTTTTTCGTGGAAATATTGAACACGGTCTAATAGAGCCGCTATATAATCCGCATAAGTGGCTAATGATTTGTCAGCTACCTTTTCAAGAGTTTCCACGAATGGAACGAATGTAGCTTTATTGATTTCCAATCCTTTATCAGGTCGGAATGAAGGAAGAACCTTCACTGGGAAATCAGGCAATTCAGCAATTTGCACATGATACATAAGATCATCCGTTGGATCATCTGTCGTGCCAATTACTTTTACATTTGAGCGTTTGATGAGTTCGCGAACAGAAAAATCATCTTGCTGCAACAATTCATTGCAACGGTTCCAAATGCTTTCCCATGTATGTTCGTTTAATAATTCTTCAATACCGAAGTAGTTTTTCAATTCAATATGAGTCCAGTGATACAAAGCGTTTCCAACTGTATATGGAACCGTTTTAGCCCAAGCCTCAAATTTCTCCTTCGGATCGGCATCACCAGTAATATACTTTTCAGCAATACCATGTGCTCTCATTGCTCTCCATTTATAATGGTCACCTTCGAGCCATAGTTCAGTAATATTTTTAAATTTACGATTCTCTGCAATATCCTTTGGGGATAAATGGCAGTGATAATCATAAATCGGCATATTCTTAGCGTATTCATGATACAACTTCACAGCTGTTTCATTTTGCAATATAAAGTTTTCATGTATAAATGAACTCATCCACTTTACCCTCCTTTATGTAGCAGGTCTTGATTATTTATTTTGAAGAGTTGCTAAATGATCCATAAACTCTCTTGCCACTGCTTGGACAGAGCTGTAATCACCATCTTTAACGTTCTTCGTTAAAGCACTTCCGATACCTACCGCGAATGCTCCAACTTCGATCCAGTCAGCTAGGTTATCCTTGCTAACACCGCCAGATGGCATCATTTGAACATGTGGAAGTGGTCCGTGTACATCTTTAATGAAGGATTTACCCAGAAGGCTTCCTGGGAACATTTTAATAACATCAGAACCATATGTAACAGCCTCCATTACTTCCGTTACAGATCCGCAACCTGGTAAGTAAGGAACACAATAACGATTACACATTAATGAAATGTTTTTATCAAAGTGCGGGCTTACGATATAGCGTGCACCCTTCATAATAGCCAGACGAGCTGTAGCTTCATCTAATACTGTTCCAGCACCAATAATCATGTTGTCATCATTCATGCTCGCAAGTTCAGCAATGACGTCAGCTGCATCAGGTGTTGTAAACGTGATTTCTAATGAACGAATACCGCCTGCATATGCTTGTTTAGCAATTTCTACAGCCTCTTCTTTTGTTTTTCCGCGAACAACTGCTACGACGTAGCCTTTTCGCATTTCATTTAATACTTCAAATTTTGGTAACATATCATTCACTCTCCAGTTCACGAGTCGATATCAACAAAACAAATAGCGATACTATAATCGCTATTTGTTTGCTATTTTTAGAACAAATTAAACACCAGAATATGCAGAGAACGCACCATCAACAGGGATGATTACGCCATTAACAAAGCTGGATGCTTCATGGCTTGCAAGGTATAACATTGTTCCAACAAGCTCTTCCGCTTCCCCAAAACGATCCATTGGCGTATTGCGAAGGATTTTTTCAGAACGTTCTGTGTAAGAACCATCTTCGTTTTTTAACAATTTTTCGTTTTGTGCTGTAACGAAGAAACCAGGTGCAATCGCATTAACACGGATTCCCACTTTGGACATATGTACAGCCAACCATTGTGTAAAGTTACTTACCGCTGCTTTAGCTCCGCTGTATGCAGGGATTTTTGTTAATGGTGTGTATGCATTCATAGAAGATACATTGATGATTGTTGCACCTTTACGATTCACCATATCACTTGCAAATTCTTGAGAAGGTAAAAGAGTACCTAAGAAATTCAAGTTGAATACGAATTGAACTCCTTCTGGATCTAAATCGAAGAAAGTGATTGTATCTTTCAATTGACCATTCAAATCTTCTGGGAATAAGTATTCTTTAGTAGTAGTTCCAAGAGGATGGTTACCACCGGCACCGTTGATTAAGATATCGCAAAGACCTAATTTTTCTTTTACAACTGCGTGTGCAGCTTTTAGGCTTTCTTTGTCTAATACGTTTGCTTCAACACCGATAGCAATTCCGCCTTTTTGGCGAACTTCTTCAGCTTTCTTTTCAGCATTTTCTAAAGCACGGTCAAGAATGGCAACTTTCGCTCCACATGCAGCCAAAGCATCAACAAAAGCACCGCAAAGGATTCCAGCGCCACCTGTAACAACAGCAACTTTATCTGTTAAATCAACTTTAAAAGGTAAAGTAGTCATTTCGTCATACCTCCATATATTTGCATTAAAATTCCATAAACACTATGTATACGTGTTATTGCATGCTTGTATACTAGCATACTTGAAGAGTTATATCAATAATTTATTTTTCTAAATTTGAACATAACTCATACATTAAATGCTCACTACATATGATGCTCCTTCCAATGCAAAGTATGTATTATTCCCTGTATTTCTTTTTCATTCATTTATTATTTGACAAAATAACTGTTACACAAAAAAAGATAGCCCCGTTTCGGAGCTATCTTTTAATGATTATTTTTTACGTCTTTCAGCAATATCAATTGCAAGTTGCTCTGTACGTTTCTTGTTTAATGGATACAAGAACATTAGGATTAAGAAAATAACTGCATAGAACAACGCTGGTCCTAATGTACCAAGTGCATGGATACCATTTAACGTACCTTCTGTTTGTGTCTCAAGTGCTGCATTGTAACCAACTGCTGCGATCAAGAAACCGCCAAGTCCACCAGCAACGGCTTGACCTACTTTACGAGCAAAGGAATAAACGGAATAAATCGTTGCATCTTCACGTAAACCTGTTAAGAACTCATGATAATCGATAACATCCGTTACAAACGCCCAAATAACAACGTTTAAGAATGCTGTACCAAACATACCAAGTGCTGCAATCCATACAAATGTCGTTGCACTGATATCTTTCAGCATGAATAGTACGAAGTAAATGATAGCCGCAAATCCCATACCAACAGCTGCAATTTCTTTTTTACCGAAACGGGCAACTAATGGTTTTACCATTGGCATTGCAATGAAAGAAGTAACTGTTGTCATAACACCAACAAGGCTTAGTGCTGCAGTGCTAGTGAAATAATCTTTAAATAGGTAAACGTTCACTGCTCCCATGAGCATGCTGTTTGTCATGAATAATAAAGATGCAGTTAAAATCCAAATAAGTGGTTTGTTTTGACCAATCGCTTTTAGAGTTTTACGAAGATCCATTTTTTCTGCATCATTCGTTTCAGGAACGATACGTTCAGTTGTTAATTTATAGCAACCGATGTAACAAGAAATTGCCAACACACCAAAAATACAAGCAGCCATGAACATACGATTTGCGTCGATTTTGTTATCAACAAAGACAATCATTGGTCCGACTGCATTGATGATCAAGCTCGCAAGCATCATCCCAGCTGTTCTGTAAGTAGATAAAGAAGTACGTTCAATTGGGTTATTTGTCATAACCGATGCCATAGATCCGTAAGGAATATTAACTGTACTGTACAAAGTACCCCAAACGATATAGGTTACGAACGCCCAAGCAAGATAGAAACCATCACTTTGACCAGGAACTGTGATAAACATTAATACGCCAGAAAATACTAGTGGGAATGACATTCTTAAAACCCACGGTCTAAATTTTCCATTTTTAGTTGGTTTTCTAGTGTCGATAAAACGTCCCCAAGTTACGTCAGCTACTGCATCCCATAAACGAGCAGCCATGAAGAGCGCACCAACCGTCGCTGCATTGATGCCAAAAATATCGGTATAGAATACCATTAAGTATGCACTTACCAATAAGAAAAAGAAATCGTTTCCAAAGTCACCTAATAGGTAACCAATTTTGTCCCGCATGCCGAAAGGACGAACATTAGGAGTATGATTTTCTTTTGGTGAGCCTTGTTTTTTCAAAGCTTCTGCACTCATTTAAATACCTCCAAATACAATATGTTTATAAATGACGAATAAATACCGCTAAGCAGGTTCAAACACTTACACTCGATACTTCCATCAATCTTTTGAAAACAGTAAAGGCTTCTCTAATCGGTAGTATATACATACTCACAAATTTTATTTACTTTTCTTTTGCTCATAATTTCACAAAATGAAGTAAAAGAAATAGTTGATGTAAGCTAATTCTTGAACCGATATTAAATACTTCATACAAAAAATTAATTAAGAACTATTATTGCTCACAATTTCACAAAGAAGAGTAAGTAAATGTTTGAAGCTGCTGTCTAGGTTCATATTATGTTTCGTTCATTTACACTAGTATACTAGCATGCGTTAGCAAATAATGAAACCCCTTTTCAATAAATTTTATGCAGGTAAAATCAACCAAAGTTTTATCTATTTTTTCATGTAAAAAATGTTATATGAAGTGTCTCTACCCAGTCCTCTCACTTTCTCTTTGTATTCCTATATCTACTATACATTTACCATAAAGTGCTAATCATTTGACTTGTCAGAGTGGAGGCGTAATATCAAGTTATCATTTAATTTTGGAGGTGAAGGTTACTTTATTCGAAGTGACCGATAATTATTGTGAAATATTTAGTCGTTTGTTTACAAGTCCTTCTTCTTTTCATTTTTTATTATATAGGTGTGTTTCTTCAAGAGTTGTTTAAGATTCCAATTCCTGCAAGTATCATCGGTTTGTTATTACTCTTAATTTGCTTAAAATTAAACTTAATCAAAGTTGAATACATCAATCGGGGAGCTGGCTTTTTAATTGCTTTTTTACCTTTGTTATTCGTTCCAGTCTGCATAGGCATTATGAAGTATCCAGCGCTTTTTTCCATGAAAGGTTTCACAATCATGTCTATCGTATTTCTCAGTACGATTTTTACCATGCTGATTGCAGGAGAAACAAGCCAACTAATTGAAAACTCATCTTATAATAAAAGAAGGGAACAAAAGGAATGGAAAAATTATTGATTGCCATTTTTATTATCGTTATAACCGTACTCATCTTTCTATTATTGAATCAGCTTTACAAACGATTTACCAATCCATTTCTGTTGCCGATTTTAACGACAACAATCGTAATTGTCAGTATTCTGTCTGTATTTAATATTTCTTATGATACATATATGATAGGCGGCGAGTGGATTAATCAATTGCTGGGTCCTGCAGTGGTGGCTCTTGCATTTCCACTCTATAAACAAAGGAAGGTTTTAGTAGATCACATTTATGTCATTTTGGGTGGTGTCTTCTTCGGTGTATTAGCAGGAATGTTTAGTGGACTTTTATTTGGAAAGTTGGCTGGCGTCACCGATGCGCTGGCTGTATCCATATTACCGAAATCATTAACCACGCCAGTTGCTGTACAAATTTCTGAAGAATTAGGAGGAGTTCCAGCATTAACAGCAGTTTTTGTTATGATCGCAGGTTTGACCGGTGCCATTTTAGGACCGCTGATTTTAAAGCTTTTTAAAATCACCAACCCTGTTAGCAAAGGAATTGCATTGGGCAGCGCATCACATGCGATTGGGACATCCAAAGCATTCGAATTTGGAGAATTAACGTTTTCTATGAGTTCTGTTTCCATGACTTTAAGCGCTATTTTCGGTTCTGTTCTTGGGCCTATTTTCATGAAATTATTTATATAAATAAGTAAAAAAAGTCCGTTTATTATAGAACAACTCAGACTGTAGACAATGTCCTTATTTTAGAGGACCTTGTCTACAGTTTTTTTGTTATCGCTGTCCTCTTCTATCGGGTTTACGCTATTTTCTGCAGAATGGGCTCGCTTTCCGCGGGCAAGCATCAAGCCTCCTCGTGCTTTGCACTGCGGGGTCTAGGGTACGCTTGTTCTTCCCGCAGGAGTCTCGCCCATTCTGCAAAATAGGTCCCTGCGTTATAGGGGAGTTTTCTCTGTTTAAGACAGAAATTCTTTGTGTTTTTTTGTATACTATAGGTAACGTTATTTACCAAGGTGTGATGAGCATGTTAACCAAACATAGGCAAATTAATCGTGAACAGTTAGAGATGATTACGTTAGAACAACTGGTGCCTGAGAACCATTTGGTTCACTTGTAGAAGATGACCAATTGGACTTGAGAAAGTCCAAAAAGGGCCTAAAAAATAGAGGAGGATAGGTCAATTCCTCGTGAAGAAGATAAAAAATAAGAAGGAATTCAGTAATTAGCCCCTATTGTGGATCATTCTGAATTCCTTTTGTCTACTATCTGAGTCCGTTTTTATAGAACGGACTTTAAATTACCTTTCGTAAAAAAGAATTTACCTTTATTGTACTGCCTCTTTAATCCTATAGTTGTCATTCTCTAATTTTTTCAGCTTTTCACTGCATTCCTTTAATTGTTGATTCAGTTTTATAAGTTCTTTCTCATATTCGATCTTAATGATATTTTCTGTTTCAATCATATAGGTAATATCCTTTAATTCTTTCTGGATTTGTTTAATTATTACCCTTTCTTCTTGTTTAAACTGACTGTCCGACTCTAAAATATCCATTACCAAACTTTCAAGAAGCTCATCCACTTTTTTCTCCTTGCCAAATTGATCAAGTGTCACTGACATATTAAGCAATTTATTGGCAACTTGCTTCATTAGGCTGGTTTCTAATATGTCTTCTCTTTTTGCTAAGGTCAGTTGTTTTATTTTATTTTGAATATGAAAATATTCTGTGCGATGTTTATCAAAGCTTTGGTTAATCGCCAATTCATTTATATCCATAAAGAGGAGAGTGGATTTAAGTTTGTGTATCTCAATATGCAATCGTTCCTCTATCTGTCTTTTTTGAAGTTCATATTCAGTTATTCTTTGTCGGCATATATGGAGGAGATTACTGATTTCAATATGCTTCATTTCAATAACAACTGACTGGTAATCCATTTGGCGATAATCCTCTACCCTCTTTTTCCACTCGTTCTGAAAAAAAACAGGACTGGATACAGAGTTTTCATTACACAGATATGGCAAAGTTATTTGCATAAGAATAAAAGGCATCAGCCTTTTTTTTATGGCCTGGTGATGATAGTTCACTTGCAGAACTCTGCCTCCTAAAACATGGGGTGTTATAAAATATGGTGAAGTTAAAATTTTTATAGCAGGGGAAATATGGTCATGATGGAGTAAGGGAATGTGTACAGTTAGCTTTTCTGCATACTTAATCATTAAGCTTGTGAACATATGAAAAAAAGAAGGGAGATTACTATTGGATAATTGGAGTAGCAAAGTAGATAATTCAATATTCTTCAGGTCCTCAATCTGCATGACTTTTTCCGGCAAGTTTTGTTGAAGAATCCTTTGGTTATCCTCTGAGAGCTTAAGGATGGATTGATATATGATATTCAAGAAATCCCATTGTTCATCAGATGTAAGATCCTGAAATCTGTACTCCACTTCAAAGAATAACTGCCTTAATTGATAATGAATCATAAGGTGTATACGCGTAAACTCAATTTGCTCATTTGTAAATTGCAAAAATGATTTTTCATGGTTTACATATATTTGATATACTTTTTCAACGATTGCTTCGCACTGATTGTCTATATGATCAGTTGTCTCGTAAGATAGACAGTTTAAGCCCAGTGTTTTATTCATTTCTTGAAATAAGCTAAATTGTAAAGTTGCTTCTGGTATATCATTGAATTCATTTGCTGCGTCAAAAAGGAAGTTTACATAATCTGCATTATGTTCCCTAGTTAATATTTTATTCACATTGAATGAAACCAGTTTTCTTAGATTCATATTACTTAACAAACTATAAATGATACGTAAATCGCTTCCTTTCAATGAATAGATACTGTTGGATAATAATGTGCCATCCATCGTACTCACTCCCCAAACCTTAATGGTTAGGATTATTTTAACATGTTGATGGGTGCAAATATACTACCAACTCTACTATTTACAGAATTTTTAGAATTATTTTATCCAAAATAAATGGGGTAACGATTAATGAGGTAACAAACGGAATCATCAGCTATTCAGAAGGATTAAGCTGGAAAAATAATAGTAAGACGAGGGTAGTGGCTATATCTATACGCTGCTTATTAGAGAAATTAAGAATAAGCGAGGATGGGACATAACTTATAAACGATCCTGAAAAGACGAACGACATCTAATTTATCGGCTTTTTTACTTATTAAAGAGCTAAGTTAGTAGAAAAGTTCGTTCTATCGCGCTACAGCCACTCGCTTTCCGCGGGGAGGAAGGCTTTAGCCTCCTCGGCTACGCCTTGCTCAGGTCTCAGCCTTTCATCTACTTCCCGCAGGAGTCGGTGGCTTCCGCTCCATTCCACTAAGTTTAATAATGGTATACAGTAGTAACCAATCTATTGAAAACAAATAAAAATCCGAACTATTAGGCGAAATATTTATTAAAATATTACCTAATAGTTCTGATTTATTATTGACTGAAATACTTATGTCCCAGCCTCGCTTATTTGTTTTTCAGTAAACTTCATCATTCATTTTCTTTGATTGATCTGCACATACTTCCATTGCCTTGATGACCGAATTTCTAAATCCATGTGCTTCCAGTGTTGTGATGGCAGCAATGGTTGCGCCTCCCGGAGAGCAGACTTGGTCTTTTAGTTCTGCTGGATGAATCCCAGTTTCCAAAGCAAGCCGAGCCGAGCCCAAAATAGTCTGTTCGGCCATTCTGTACGCTTTTTTTCTCTCTATGCCAAGCTTAACGGCAGCATCCGCCATTGCTTCCATTAATACAAATATATAGGCTGGTGATGAACCGCATAAAGCAATAAAAGCTTCAAAATCTTCTTCTTTTATGATTTCATATTCACCAAAAACTCGAAATAACTGGCAGATTCCCTCCAATTCTTCCTCTGTGACATGTGCATTGGGACAAATAGCTGTCATCCCGGCATTCACCATAACCGGAGTATTCGGCATAGATAAAACAAATTTTGATTCCACACCAATCCACTCTTCCATTTGTATTGATTTCACACCAGCTGCAATGGAAATGAGGATTTTATTATCATCAATGTACTCTCTTATTCCCTTGATAACCTCTTCATATTGGTTCGGATTGACTGCTATAAAAATTATATCTGAATTTATGGCAACTTCACTATTGGACAGTGTTGTTTTAATCGGCCACTTTTCCATTATAGTTACTCTCGATTCTTCGGAACGGACAGAAACGATCAATTGGTCAGCATTAATTTGATTGCTGTTTATCAAAGAGCCAACCATCGCTTTCCCCATATTCCCACAGCCAATAAAACCTATTCTACTATTCATGATTCAACACCTATTCTTATTCGTTTGCCACTATTTTAACATAAAATCACTCATAGTTTTTAAATGTGGATTTTTACTGAGCGCTTGTGCTTTCTTTGATCCGCTTCTTTTCGTAATGTCCCAGTGCCAAAAGAGGGAATATATAATTATAACTTTCATAAATGATATAATATCCACCTCTCAATCCAAGGCCTGTTGGATACCGTTTCGCAGAGGAATGATAAGATTCTTCATCCACTAAACAGTTGATTCCTTTCTGGATTGCTGATGACGTTGTCTGTTTTACTGTTAGGAGTGCATCCAACGCCCAGGCTGTTTGTGAAGGGGTACTATAGGGCAATGGGATAAAGTGTTCCTCCTCTGCGCTTTTGCAGGATTCCCCCCATCCTCCATCCTTTAATTGAATAGATTCCAGCCAGTTGATTGCTTTTTGGATAGCAGGATGTTCCGGCTTGATTCCGATTGCACATAACCCTGTGACTGCAGCCCATGTACCGTAAATATAACAGACACCCCATTTTCCATACCAGCTCCCATCTGCCAATTGCTCCTTCAGCAACCAGGAAGCTGCTTCTTTAACAAAAGAATGTTTGTAGGTTAAACCCGCATAATTCCCCATAAATTCTAACACCCTGCCTGTTAAATCTGCTGTGGAATCATCTATAATAGCATCTTTCGCATTTTCAATTGGCAAAAGGGTAAATAATGGGTGATAGGCATCTTTTTCAAAAGCCCCCCATCCCCCATCCTTATTTTGCATGGCCTTCAAATATGATAGCCCTTTTTTCCATGCAAGATTTGTTTGTGTGTCTTGTCTGCTTTGCTTGGTTAACGCTCTTAAAACTGCGCTTGTATCATCATTGTCAGGTACAAAATGATTACTGTCAGAAAAACCCCATCCCCCCGGGACTACATTAGGAGCGTGTATCGCCCAGTCTCCTCGACTATATTGTTGTTTTTTGAGCAAATAAGCATTTGCCCGCTCTATAACCGGATCAGTTTCCTTTAGTCCGGCTTCCTGCAAAGAGTAGCTCAATAAAGCTGTATCCCAAACCATGGAAGGTGAATTCTGCACATGCATGCCATCGGGGGTATTTGTTAAGTAACTCTTCATCCCGGCGACCGCATTTTGAATAACCGGGGAGTCTTTTTTATATCCCAATGCGAGCAGAGCATAAATCATATAACAGGTAGCCGAACTGTAGCTATATAAAGTTCCATTCTTTTCTATTCGATCAAGCATAAGTTTTTCTGCAGATTGGTAACCAGCTTTTTCCCATGAAAACGGAGCATAATTCAAAGATTTCAACTTATTAATTAATTGATTTTCCTCTAAATTACGTTCCTCTCTAAACCATCCTCCTTTTTGCCCTTCAAAATAACTAAGATCTGGTCCCTCATGTTTATACTTAAACCGTTTATTGATACAGATCGTCATAGGGGTTAAATGAACTCTGGCATAATTACTGCACTGATACATATTTAAAGGAATATGTGCTGGAACCATAAAATAACTCATCGGAAAATGGAAAATGGTCGGATAGTTGTACATTCCATTCACTGCCAGCATCATTTTAGTCATAAAATGAGATCGTGATAGACCACCGTGCTTATTTATAAATCTTTCAGCTCTTTTCATTTCCTCGCCATTCCGATGAAACTTGCCGGATACAAGCAGGGCTGCATAAGATTGAACAGTGGCTGATAAATTACCTTCCTTTTCATCTGGATAGATACTCCATGATCCATTATCATTTTGTGTGCGTAATAGCTTTTCTACTAATAGATCAACAACCATATCATCTTTTATTCCCAATGTCCGTATAATTAAAATCATGAAACAATCCGTTAATGAAGACCCTTCAAAATTAAAAGTCCAAGAGCCAGATGTATTTTGTGATTTTTCTAACCTATCAAGCTTGGCAGCCATATAGTTCCTTACTTTTGATCTGTTCATTTATTTCCTATCACCCCATCCATTCGGATTGTCTTTTCTCGCTGGAATTACAGAGAGGAATTACCATCGATTCATTTTTAACTGAATAATCCCGATAAAATCTCATACATCCTGCATAGGCGGCTGCACTTTGTTTATCCGAAGAATGACCTCTCATCAAAAGAGCTTTTCCCGCTTGGACAATTTCTGTTTTTGTAATGGTTTGCATATGCCCTTCTGTTTGTCTAATTATTTTTAACACTTCCTTATATAAAGGTGGAGGAATTTTACTATTTATTAATTGGGAAGATGGAAGAGTAGTGACCATAATAAATTTAGGGATTTTCTTAATGACTTGAAGCTCCAAAAGATCTTTAAAACCATGATAAGCTCCAATGGCTAATAGACTGCTTTCTATTGGGAAAATAACGATATCCGGTTCTTGGTGTCCAAACTGTTCCCAAATCTCATATGTATAGGTTTTTGCGCCCTCAATCAGATAAGGATGATACTCTGATACGATAAAGTGATGTTTATCTAAGGCCGCTTCATGTTTATGACCAGAAGAAATGACTTTTACTCCATAACTTTTATATTTATCCAGCGATTTATTTGAGGTAGTTTCCGGTATAAATAACTCACATGGGATTTTGGCCTGTTTTGCGTATTTAGCAACAGAAAAATTTACGTCCTTTGTATCCGTTAAAATGATCTTCTGTATTTTATGCTCTTTTAATTTGGTCACCAATAGAGCTGAGCATCTATCTATCGAGGATTGACTGGGTAAGCTTTTTTCTAATTTCAAATAAATATGCGGATTATCGGGGTCCAGCTGTTCAAGCTGCGTATTCCCTTCCCCCAATGAAACCTTCTCCCATTCCCTCAATTCTTGATTTACCGATAAAGCACGGAAGAATTTCCACATGGTTAAATTATCATGATCTATCCAATCATCTTTTAACGCACTTTTATCCTTCCTTATGATTAACAGTCCACCACAAGTACAGTTTTTCACGCATGTTTGCTCCGTAAAGAACTTATGGCATTCTGAACAGACATATTGATTTTTACTCAAAATAGCACCTCCTGACTAGAGTGTTATTTCCATTAATTGCATGGTAAAGAGTGTGAATATCGTTTATGATAAAGATATCGAAATATGATAAAGAGGCGATAAAATGATTGATGTATTTCATGGAACATCTCATTCGAGTTATGAGAAGATTCTTAAGAACGGCCTTACACTTGGTAACTCCTTCATTCACGGCAAAATGCATGGTGATGCTATATATGCTACTACACGCAAGGAATGGGCGGAAAAATTCGGACCAGACGTTATAGAGTTTTCCGTTGATACTGAAGACTTCTTCTATATAGAAGATGATGACTATGCTAAATTATATGATTCATTTACGAATGAATTCGTAGAACCGTACGAAACGATCAGTGCGTATATATACAATAAACAATTTGCTGAAATTCATAATTTATCTGCGGGCGATAACAGAAAAAATATGAAATCATTTATCAAAGAGACTGAATTTAAAATAGGCAGCCAGCTTCAGGAAATGATTACTTCTAAGGGCTATAAAGGTATTGTTATTGAATCTAAGGATAGCAACGGCCCTTTTCGTGATTTAACTATTTATGACCTGAGTTGTATCAGTATGTAAACTTGTCTACTATACCATTCGAGAAAACACCGTAACCCTTCCCTATAGTTTGTGTCACCTTCTTGATTCCATTTTGAACTGCAAGTCACCTGCAACAGATTTTCAAACTAGAGAATTCTGTTCTTTCTGGAAAGTATAGTGGTTATAATAGTAATCAAAATACATAAACTTTCTTAAAAGAAAGAAGGAGATTAGTTGGCTAAAAAACACTCATTAACCGAATACCTAATCCCGGGCTGCCTGTTAACCGGTCTTGGAATTGGATTATCTCTTGATACCCCCGGCGTTGGGTGCCTCATTGGTCTGGGTGGAGGCTTTCTATTAACGTCCATCTTCAACCTCTTTCTGGAAGGACAGTCTAAATTAATGGGGATGGAAGAACTCGAAAAAAGAATCAGTAAACTAGAAGAACATACAAAAAAGAACGAATAATGGTGGTTAAAAAACCTTATTCGTTCTTTTTTATGTTTTTAAATGAGTTTTATTCTATAGATTTTGCAAAATAAAGAAACTCTTATTTTAAATTATCAAGTTATTACACAAGTTTACTTTTTAAATATTACTCATGGACTTCAAGTAATTTCTCCGCCGGAATCTTATTGATTGTCATACACGTTTATTGCTTCCCACAATATATATGTTTACGTAATTTGCTTTTACTGACCCTTCGTCCCTTAAAGGTCTTTTCTTTCTAAAGAAAGCAACTCTTTGCCGTTCCCCGCAATGGGATCTTAAAAGAAATCCCTGCCAGAGTAACTAACCTTAAGACTAATATATAAAAGTAATAAACAAAATGATCGTACAAACGAATATTCATCCTCTAAAAGCGCAAAATGATAGTAGAACATGACAAGGAGTCTACTTTCATGAAGAAATTTTGGTATCATATAATCTGGGTGTTGATTTTATTAGTGATCAATCTATGCGCCCTTCCTGTATCCATTTATTCATTATTCGCAATTGAAAAAGGAACTAATATAACAAGAATAGATTATTCTTTGGCCGTACTCATTTTGGCTGTCAGCAATCTTATTACATTGCAGCTCTTTATCGCCATCAAAAAGAATCAAAAACAAAACACATTATTAAGTATTTTGATTGCTTTTATACAAATTATCTCCTTCATTTTATTTATGAATTTGTATGAGAAAACCGGTATCACCATTTTCTCCCTTTCTATTATAGCCTCTGTGATCATGATCATCAAAACTTGGAAACAGAAAAAACCAGCCTTTTTTTAAAAGGTTGATCAGACTGAGTACAAAAGGAATTTTAGAACCGGCTTTATAGCCTTTATTTTGAATTCTTTCTTTATTGTTAAAACGAGATTCATTCTTCTATCATTTAAACCAATGTTAACCACATCATTTTAGATTCATGACCCCCGAACTCGATGGTTTCTTACATCTTGATTATATTTTTTTATTCACATTAGTGTAATGTAGATGTTCTGCTTCCTCTATATATCTTTTTTAAATTACGGATAATAAGTGGCCAATGGAGTTACTTTGCATATTTATTATAAAAAAATATAGAGGATTTCTGTCTACTCGTATTTAACGCAGTATCCTATTTTCTACAGAATGGGAGAGACTCGACCCCGCAGCGCATAGCGCGAGGATGCTTGCCCGCGGGTAGCGAGCCCATTCTGTAGAAAATAGCGTTAACTAAAAAACCAGCCTTTACAAAAGGGCTGGTTTACTTATTATGCTTGTTGCAATACTTCTACAATTTCATTAATCTTTTTCGCTCCAAAGACCACTTGTTCATCATTAATAATCATCGCTGGAACGCTCATTACTTTATATTTCTTTTTAATATCCTGGAAATTGCTGATATCAATCATTTCTGCTTCTACATTTGGATTTTCAATGGCAATTCTTTGTGCGCCTACAACCACATCCGGACAGTAATGGCATGATAGAGACACCATAACCTTAATATTTGTTTGTTTATCGATTGCCTGAATGGACTGTTTAATGGAAGAATCCAAAGCTTGTCCAGGACCTGCCAGGTTATATATGGCGAGGATAAAGGAATTAAGCTCATGTCCTCCCGGTACACCATGGAACTTCACGCCACTGTAATTTCCTTGATTGTCAAGCAATGAAACAACCGGGAATTTATCAGCATTGATTTTCGTTTCCATTTTAGCATTTTCGCCTTTTTTATAAACTTCCAGATGAAGTTTATCGCCAAGTTCAACAACATCCATCAAGAAATCACGTAACTCAACAGATTTAGGCATGTTTTCATCTACAATGCTAACTAAGGTTACCTCTTTCTCCATTTTGGCAAATATACCTTTTAATTGTCCTTTGATAGCATCGCTTAGCAAGTTGCTCTTACCACTTTTAGCTGTTTCTTTTGGTGCGGATTCTTTTTGAACTACAGTTTTTTCTGGCTTAGCTTCATCTACAATGCCAAGACGCTCTTTTTCTTCTGCAACATATTTCTGTACATCTGTTCCAGCAATCGCCCCATCGGCTACTGCTGTAATCACTTGTCTTAAGGATTTAGGACGAAGATCTCCTACAGCGTATACACCCTTAACGTTTGTTCTCATTTCTTCATCCGTAAGAATGTAACCACGTTCGTCCATTTCTACATGGCCTTTAAAAATCTCTGTCTTAGGCTGATATCCAACGAAAACAAATACACCAAATGCGCCATCTTCTTCTTTCGCTGTATATTCCCATTCTTCCTTTGTTACATTATTAATGAATCGTGCATGTTGAACCATATCTTTACCAGATACTTCAAGCAGCTCCGTATTAAATTTAACTTCTATATTTTCATTGGCAAAAACCTTATCTGCAATAGATGGAGCACAAGTAAATTCAGGCTCACGAGCAATAATGGTAACTTTGCTCGCGAAGCGTGTTAAATACATGGCTTCTTCCGCTGCTGCAAATCCTGCACCGATTACAAATACTTCTAAACCTTCGAAGAACTCACCATCACACGTGGAGCAATAGGCAACACCGCGGCCAGTAAATTCAGCTTCACCAGGAAATCCAAGCTTACGCGGCCCAGCACCTGCCGCAATAATAACCGCTCTTCCCTGAAACTCACCATTAATCGTTTTGACGATCTTAACCTCACCGGATAAGTCAACATCAGTCACGTCTGCATTAGTAAATTGTACACCAAAATCTTCACATTGGTTTTTCATTTCTTCTATTAATAAAGGTCCAGTCGTCTTACGAACACCTGGGTAGTTTACAATTTCATTTGTTGTTGCAGCCTGGCCACCCATATTTCCTTTTTCAATAATAAGAGTGTTTAACTTTCCACGGCCTGCATAAATACCGGCAGATAATCCAGCCGGACCTCCACCAATAATAATCAAATCAAAAATCTTTTTACTCATTATGTTCACCTTATTCACAATATCTTTTTTAATAAAAAAGGTACTTATCTCTTTAAGTACCCCTTTAAGTATTAGAACTCTTATATAAGAAATTAGTATTGCATTCATCCTTCAAGGAAGGATGAATGCATTTTTAACAATTAAATTAGATTTTTCCTACTAAGTCCAAGCTTGGTTCAAGTGTTTCTTCACCTGGAGTCCATTTTGCCGGACATACTTTATCACCGTGTTCTGCAACAAACTGAGCTGCTTGAACTTTACGTACTACTTCTGCAGCATTACGTCCAATACCTAGATCGTGAATTTCATATGCCTTAATTTCTCCTTCAGGATTCACAATGAACGTTCCACGAAGCGCTTGACCAGCTTCTTCAATTAATACGCCAAATTGACGAGAAAGAACATGTGCAGGATCTGCAAGCATAGGGTATTTAATTTTGCCAATTGTATCCGTCGCATCTGCCCATGCTTTATGTACAAAGTGAGAGTCAGTGGATACAGAGTACACTTCACAATTAATTTCTTTAAGTGCATCATAATTATCTTGTAAATCAGCTAATTCAGTAGGGCAAACAAAAGTGAAATCAGCTGGATAGAAGAAGAAGATGGACCATTTACCTTGAACATCTGAAAGGCTTACTTCTTTAAATTCTCCATCATGATAAGCCTGCACAGTAAAGTCTTCTAATTTTTTATTAATAAGTGACATATTGATATCCTCCTAAAAAAACTTTTAAGTAATGTTAAATACTATATTATAATAATTATTAAGAAAAAGTTTGTCAATTGCTTATTTATAATAATTATTATATTTCATTATATTTTTGTTCTTAATTCATTGAAAAAAATCATATAACTTCTATAAAAACTGAAATTATAAGGATTTTATTGATTATCACTGTATATATAGAACTTTTTCCACTACAATTTTCTTAATAATAAATAAAGAGGCACACGTCATATTAATTATTTAAATATAATATATTATCACTTTCCTCTTACGGTTTTTAGTATGTCCAAAACTGTTTAAATTCTTCACCCGCTGATGTCACTATATGATCTATTTTTTTAAGGTACTCTTTATCTTCAGTTGTATAGTCAGTTATATAAAAAAAG
The DNA here is from genome assembly GCF_058313635.1 of Bacillus sp. z26. Taxonomy (NCBI): domain Bacteria; kingdom Bacillati; phylum Bacillota; class Bacilli; order Caryophanales; family Bacillaceae; genus Bacillus; species Bacillus sp. z26. The sequence goes on along the minus strand of NZ_JBZFQM010000004.1, from coordinate 32,582 downwards.
ATGTCACACTGGCTGTCATGGTTCCTATGCAGCCGATACCAGTCAACATGAGAATCATCACAACAATCCATCCACATGCCGTTTACTGGCTCAATATCCCCATCCCTACTGTTGAAGCTGTCACAATCTCCACCAACATGGTCACGTTCTAAAATAGTAATACTTACCATCAATCTTTTTAAAAATGAAAATCCTGCAATACAAATGGTTTATATTCACACATGAAAAGCCCCGATACAGCTCACTGCCGTACCGGGGTTTTATGTAATATTAGACAACGCACCTATCTAGGGAGACAGGAGGATGTAAACTAAAGCAACTGTCTTATTCATGATACCCTTCGTAGAGAGCAAGAAATGCAGATTCTACCGCCCGGAGCGTATGGGCGGGAATTCCGCCACCCATATTATTCCACAATTCAGCGAACAAGTTTGGGTTATGACCTTCCCGCAGCAGCTTTTTAGCGTATTGGACTATGATATTCACATCACGTTGATGACGAATCAAACACATCGGAGACGGATAATTTTCACGGAGTCTAACTTCCGTCTCAAGGGCTTCGCTTTTTGAAATAGCTCTCAGTGATGGTTGGATTCGTTTCCATTCATTTTCTTTAACGGGAATCCAATCGCATGTATCCTCATGGTAAAAGTATGTCTCCTGTCCATTGGTCTGGTAGATCACCTCACCATATTCGTTTAAATCGCGATAATATGTTACGAAGATATCCGTATAGAGATTGGAGATCTCCCAGTACATATCATATTCATGCAGCGGTGCAAATGTATCAATCAGCTTGCTATAGTACCAGCTTTGCTGCTCTTTTCCACGGTTGAACCGAGTCCAGAGTGCATCGCCGCATTCGGTATAGTCCGCTTTGATACTGCGAAGATTAGACAGTTTGTCCGCACAGGCAAGCAGGAGTTCCTCAAAACTTGCTTTCTCTGTCATGTAGTCGATGGTATGCTGCTTTCGCTCTTCCCAACTAAGGGACTTGTTCTCGCTGTTCGACTGAACAAGGGACAGAACGCGAGGACCAAACTCCCTTGAAATTATATCTGCGGTCTCGTCTGTATCTTCCAGAACGTCATGCAGCAGGCCGGCAATAATCAGATCCGTATCACAGCCGGCAGCAGTCAGAATTTGGGCAACCTCAAATGGATGGGATATATAGGGGATATCCGTTCCTTTGCGAGTCTGTCCCTGATGGGCCTTCGTTGCAAAGAGAATGGCACGATGCAGAAGAGCATTTTCTTCCCACGTCTTTGGCCTGTATGGCGCCGCACATTCTTCATTTTCCTTATCAGGTTCACCCTGGTTTCCAAACCTATAAAACCCTAAACATTCTTTCGCCATTGATTTTCCCTCCAATCTTTTTTTTATGTAATTTTGTTGAGTGTAAAGAAACGTATCGTATATATCACTGAATTTTTCCGCACCATTTACTTACAATGATTCCATGTCTTTCACCATCTGAACATACGGCAATTGATGATACCCTTTTCTTTCATATAAAGCCGCGGCACGCATATTTTCAGGCTCGATTTCTAAGCGGTATCTTGCCGCTGGGACATTCATTTCCAACCATTGAAAGAAAGTTTCGCCAAACCCATTTCCTTGATACTGCGGTTTCACATACAGTTCTTCTATCCAAACAACTAGCCCTCCTGCTTCTCTCGAATAGGTTTTATTCAGTAGTGCATATCCCGCAATTCTGTTTTCATATTCAAAGAAATAACAATCCAAGTAAGTATCGGTACGCATTAGCTCATCAAACGCAAGCTCGTGATAGGTATTATTTATGTCATGCAGCACGGCTTCCGATGAATAAAAAGCCTTACCCATATCTATAAATTCCGCTTTATCTTGTGGTTTTATTTTACGAATTACTATTTTCATCCTTTTACTTATAACTCCTTTTCTTGCTTCATTCAGCTTTGATCAAAAATTCTTCAAGTCTGGATTTATAGTTGTATTGCCTCTTAGTAGAATTCTATTTTAAACTCCTAAATAAGCTGTGCACTTCCTCATTCATATCGCTATTTTGCACCACGAATTTCACAGTGAGTAGGACGATCAGTCCGCCTTATCTCTTGCTACATCTCCTATACCTAAAATAATACGGTTATGGCGTTATTACAACAATGATAACTGTACTTCTCCGCGCTTTACTCCAATTATTTAATTAGAAGTCATATTTAATTTTCATATTAAAAGACGTGCGGCAGTTCACACGTCTTTTAATGATTATAATATTTTTTCCATATATAAACGATCTTCCCCAGTTCCGAATTCATCATTTCTAAATTCTTTTACAAGAAAACCAAGGTTTTTATATAATTTTACAGCAGCTGTATTTGCTTCACTCACTGTTAAACTGACTTTTTGAAACCCATCTGCCTTCAAAATGTTCAGAACTTCCTGTAAAAATTGTGTACCCAAGCCTTTTCCATGTTGATCTGACCGTACATAATAACCAAATATATAGGCTTTATCCGGTTGATGATAATCTCTCATACATTCACAAACAGCAACCGGACGATCATCTTCCTTTTGTCTATAAAGTATTAGTTTTCCGTATCTCGCTAATGGGACCAATGTCTGTTCATCAACCGCTCCCACTCCCGGGAAAGCATCCTTTTCCAGCTCCATCATCATTTGCTGTTGTGCCGGAGTTAAAAATTCAGGTACTTCAATGGAATACATCGAATTCATTTGAGTCATGCTTCTTTCCCTCTTCTCTGGGTTATAAATTCTATATTTTTTAAAGGCCACATCTCCTCAGGTATATTTTTATATGGCAGCCGTACAATGTTGTTTGTAGAAACTCCCGGTGCATCGACATAAATGACCTCACTGATGAGTGAATCAAATGCTGCCCTAAAATGATTTTTAGCCTTTAAAATCAAATATCGATACTGGCGCGGTTCAATCCCTATATGGCGAAATAGTTCAGGATCATTTGCAGACATTGGTCTTCCTATCAGGAGGATATCGATTTTCCCCACTTTAATCAAACATGCTCCCTTAACATCTACTCTGAGATTCCTGTTGAATGGTCCACTATTATAAAATACACCATCGGTAAATCTAGAAACAATGGCCTTCACCTCAACCGGCAAACCGAATTCTGGTGATAGTTTACCGCCTAAAGATAAATGGACAGTTGATCCAACTCCTGCTTTTTTGCATGTTTCGATTGCCTCAGGATCTGTTAATCCTCCAAAAAGAGTCAGTTCTTGGTTGAGGTCAATACATTCACACAATAGTTGGGTTGTGTCTCCACTTCCGCCGCTCAATGGATTGTCTGCAATATCAGCCAGTACGATTGGCTTATTTTTATTCATTGAAAGAGCAAGCTGAAACGCCTCTTTAACTCCAGGCAAATGGACAATAAAATCGTGCCGTAATCCCCAAAAAGTTTTGGCTATGTCATGGGCTGCCTGCTCTGCCATTAACCTATTTTCGGCTATCACGATCACACAGGCACCAGCGCTCACTACATCCGAGTAAGGAAATCCACCGAAAACAGAGACATTAACTACTCCATCTAGCTCCTCATAGCTTTGAGCGAGCTCCATCATTACAGCCATTGGGCCTTCATTTGTCCGCATATTAACAGATGGCAGCAACATAGGGATTTTAACACAAACCGCTTCATTATGCTGGTTCAATAAAACATGATTCATTAAAGCATTTGCTGCATTAACCCCCTGCTCATACATATCAATATGGGGATACGTTTTAAATCCAAAATGATACGGCGTAATATCAACCATTGTTGGACTTATATTAGCATGTAAATCCAATGTCGTAGCAATTGGAATATTGTCTCCAAGCTTTTCTTTAATTTTTAAAAGCAAATATTCTTCTGCCCTCTCTATTCCCTCAATGACCATGGCTCCATGCAAAGCAATTAACAGGCCATCCAGCTTACCGGCTTGATCTATTAAACTCAGCATCTCTGTCTCTATATGTTCATAGGTTTCGTAGGTTACTGGGCCTGAAGGAATGGCTGCAGCACACAGAAGAGGTATGATGTCTACCTGGGCACGATTTCTTAAAACATCTATAAACCCGCCAACCTCCGTTTTTGTGTTTGTATAAACATCAAAAATTTCATTCTCTTTAAAAAAAGCTTCATTTTTAAAATGCTGTATGGTTGTTTTTGTTGGGGAGAAGCTATGGGATTCATGATAGAAAAAGGCTATTCCAATCCTCATGCGTTTCACAAAGGAATCCCTCCTATTGGTAATTCATATACACTGATTTCCATTCCGTCATGCTGTCTAAAACATGATGTGAAACTTCACGATGACCATTGCCGGAAAACTTCATTCCGCCAAACGCTACACCAATTTCTGCGTTTGCAGTCCCATTATTAACATAAACAAGGCCACTTTCAATATCGGAAACTGCTCGGTTAGCGTAGGAGAGACTTTTTGTAAAAATAGATGTAGACAGTCCATATCTGGTATCGTTATTTACCTCAATCGCTTCTTCGTAGCTATCTACTTCTATAAAGCCAAGAACAGGACCAAATATTTCTTCATTCGCAATAGAATGATCCCGTTTCACATTGCTGAAGATAGTTGGTTCAAAAAAATTCCCTTTTTGATTATCCGGCCTCTTTCCACCGCATTCAAGTATGGCACCTTCATCCAGTGCTTTTTTTATATAAGTTTCAACAATATTCAATTGCTGCTCATTCACCAAAGGGCCTATATCCACTCTATCATCTAATCCATTGCCGATTTTTAAACTCTTAGTTAACTCTACAACCCGTTTTAACAAAGCATCTTTCACAGAACGTTCTACAATAACCCGGCTTGTCGCTGTACATTTTTGACCTGTCGTTCCGAAAGCCCCTTTAACAATACATTCCGCTGCATAGTCCAAGTCTGCATCACGTAAAACAATGGCTGCATTTTTTCCGCCGAGCTCTAAAGAAATTCGTTTCAATTGTTTGGCTGCTGCCTGTGAAAGTAACAATCCGACTTCAGTAGACCCGGTAAAAGATATTATTTTTACATCCTCATGTTCAGCCAGGCACATCCCGACCTGGCCTCCACTGCCCGTAATGAGATTTAAAACACCCTTCGGCAGACCGGACTCATGAAGAACTTGAGTAAAAAAACCAGCTGAGAGTGCAACCTCTGAGGCAGGTTTCCAGACGATTGTATTCCCGCTAATAAGGGCCGCACATATTTTATAAGCGGCCAGAGCAATTGGAAAATTCCACGGAGTTATGCATGCAACTACACCAAGCGGTTCCCGAATCATAGTGATTGTTCTGTTGTTGCTGCCTGAGTAGATGGTTTCCCCATACATTCTGCGTCCTTCACCCGCCATATACCGGCATGTTTCTATTACTGCATTTACTTCCCCAAGCGTTTCCGCCAGAACCTTCCCCATTTCTCGTGTCATGACTTCAGCTATGTATTCTCTCTTTCGCTCGAATAATTCAGCTGCTTTCCATAAGAACGTGGCTCGTTCCGGTGCAGGAGTTCGTCTCCATGTTTTAAACGCATCGTTTGCATGCTGTACTGCTTTGTCCACTTGTCTGACCGTTGCGATTGCATACTTGCCAACCACTTCACTGGTTGCAGGGTTTATACTTTCTTGGTATTCCTGTCCGGCTTCAGCAGTCCATTGACCATTCAAATAAAGTTGTTGTTTCGTTATTTCCCTGGCCATTTACTTACCCCTCTTCCTCTACTACTTCCCTAATCACTTTTTCAAGAATCAATAACCCTTCATTCAAATCATGATTAGATATATTCAACGGCAGCATCAGCCTGATGGTTTGCCCATTAACACCGCAATTCATGATTAATAAATGATGATCCAAGCATCGTTCTTTAATAATTGGTACCATGGACTTCGCGGCTGATTCGTTAAATTCAATTCCAATCATCATTCCAATCCCGCGAATTTCTTTAATAGCTTCATAGCCTTGCAAACTAGTTTGAAGTCTGGTTACAATTTGCTCTCCAAGCTCCTTGCTCCGATTGACCAATCCTTCTTCTTCAATAACCTGAATACTTGCCAGGGCTGCCGCACATGATATCGGATTACCCCCAAAGGTGGATCCATGCCCTCCTACAGGCCATTTAGAATGCAAATCCCTGTTCGCTACAATCGCACCAAGCGGCATACCGCCAGATAAAGCTTTTGCTAGAATGAGAATGTCAGGAATCACGCCGGAGTGTTCAGAAGCAAACATCCGCCCCGTTCTGCCAAATCCAGATTGAACCTCATCAAATAGCAATAGGATGCCATACTCATCCGCAATCCTCCTTAATTCCTGTAAGAACAAGGGTGGCGCTGGATAGTATCCGCCTTCCCCCAATACGGGTTCTACAAGGATAGCAGCCACTCTGGATGGATCAATATGCAAATTAAACAAAGAATGTAATTGATTGAGACAATAAGATGTCAAATCAGCATCATGAATATCCTTTACTAAACCTGGATAAGGATAGGGTGTATGGTAAACCTCACCTACCAGTGGTTCATAGAACTTTTTATATTTACTGCTTGATCCTGTTACAGTCGTTGCGCCCAAAGTACGTCCATGAAAGGAACCGTTAAATGCAATAATTCCCGGTCGCCCAGTAGCCGCTCGTGCCAGTTTCAATGCCCCATCAATGGCTTCACCGCCTGAATTGGAAAAGAAAACGGTATCTAAAGTACCCGGCGTAATCTGTGCTAATTTTTCGGCCAAACCTATCACCGACTCGTAATAGCCATAATTCAATCCAAAATGAACCAGCTTTTCCGCTTGCTGTTTTATAGCATGAACAATTTTGTCATGAGAATGCCCCAATGCATTTACAGCTACCCCGGAAACAAAGTCAATATATTCTTCCCCATCCTTCGTCCAGAATCGGGTCCCCTTCCCCCGATCAATAATCAATTCTGTCACTCTTGTACTAACAGGAGATATGTGTTTTCTTGCCTTTTCTATTAATTCAATTACATTTTTAGAATGACTCATATCTTACCCCCTCGAATGAATAAATTGTTGCAGGGCTTGCTCTAAGATTGTTATGATTTCATCTATTTCTATTCTGGTTACCGTTAGCGGCGGAGCAATTAATAAATGATCTCCATCATAGCCATTGATTGAACCTGTCCCCGGATAAAAGACTGCCCCCAACTGCATAGCCATTCGATTAATTTCCTGAGAAGCGGAGACGGAAGCAGGAAATGGTTCTCCTTTGGGGTTGGAAACAAGTTCGATTCCTATCATTAAACCTTTCCCCCTAACATCCCAAATAATAGGATATCTCTCTTTAAGTAGGTTAAGCTGTTCAAGCAAATACTCACCCTGATTGTTAACATTAGCAAGGACATTATCTTCTTCCAATATCTTTAGCACAGCCAATCCTGCAGCGACCGAGACTGGATGCCCGCTGTATGTATATCCATGTGCAAATTTACCTTGGCTGTTTTGGATCAGTCCTTCAATTAACCTGTCGTGGACAATCATTCCGCCAAGAGGAGAATATCCTGCGGATACACCCTTTCCAAACGTAATAATATCCGGTGTAAAATCAAAATGCTCTATAGCAAAGTGAGTTCCCGTCCTTCCGAATCCTGTCATCACTTCATCTACTATTAAAATGATATTGTATTCGTCACATAATTTCCTGATTTCTTTAAAATATGAATCTGGCGGACTTACACTGCCCAGTTGGCTCCCGATGATTGGTTCGGCTAGAAAGGATGAAATTTGTTCCGGTCCTACTTCAAGGATTAATTTCTCAATATCCTTAACACATGACCAATTATGTTCTTGATTACAATCATCTATCCGTCTTTGATAAGGACAGCGAATACAATTTGGGGAGTATACATGTTTAAAATCTAAAAGATTTTGAGTGTATAGTTGCCTTCTTTTACTGTCACCCCCTGCTGATAAGGATCCCAAAGTATTGCCATGATAGGATTGCCACCTGCCAATCACAATATGTTTCTCAGGATTTCCGGCACCCTTATGGTATTGCTTGGCAAGTTTAATTGCACTTTCATTCGCCTCGGATCCACCACTGGTAAAATACACTTTATTTAAAGGAACTGGAGAAATCTTTGCAATTTTTTCAGCCAGCTGAAATAACACCTCAGTTTCAAAGCGCATCGTGTGGACAAAAGCTGCCTTTTTAGCCTGTTCAGCCATCGCGTCAGCAATCGCTTGATTACCATGCCCCAAATTAGCCGCAACAGCACCGGAGCAGGCATCTATATATTGATTGCCATCCTTATCGTATAAATAAATCCCTTTCCCATAAGTGATAATTGGATATACATGAGTCAAATCCCGATGGAATACATGGTCAGCCATCGCCTTCTCTCCATTTCAAAAGAGGTAATTTATCATTTTTCCTACATAAAAGATATGCTTAAAAAGTTCATTCAAGACTAAGAAGTTTAGTGTAACTTTTTTGTTAAGTATAGAACCTTAGATGCTTTAAATATAACTGCCAATGTCACCTTCACCGTTCAAATCCACCCGAAATGGTGCTTCCGTTCTCTCTTTGACTTTATCTATTGTGATGCCTGGTGCTGTTTCTATTAAAATAAGACCTTCGCCATCCACTGCAAAAACAGCTAATTCTGTAATAATCAAATCTACCTGCCGTTCCGATGTAAGCGGATAACTCAATTTTCTTACAAACTTTGATTTACCAGCTTTTGTTGTATGCAATGTCGTCACAATAACCCTTTTAGATCCCTCTAATAAATCCATCGCTCCACCGACACCTAGAACAGCTTTGCCCGGCACTGCCCAATTCGCCATTCTTCCCTTTTCATCCACTTGCAGTGCACCTAATATTGAAATATCAATATGGCAGCCTCTTATCATCGCAAAAGAAGTCGCACTATCAAAATAAGAGGCACCGGGAAGGACAGTCACAGGAAGCTTTCCTGCATTTACTAAGTTGGGGTCAGGTAATTCTTTTGGTGACGGACCAACTCCCAAAATACCATTTTCAGAATGAAGAAACACGGACAAATGAGCTGGGAGAAAATCTGCAACTAAGGTAGGAATTCCAATCCCTAAATTGACAATATTTCCACTTCGGAGAACTTGTGCAGCTCGTTTAGCTATCCTCTCTTTTGGGATCACAATGGGTCCTCCTTTACCACTAAATAATCAACATACAAATGGGGTGTGATAATTTCCTCCGGATTCAACTCATCCGGTTCAACTATTTCATCAACTTCAGCAATCACTATATCCCCTGCCGTAGCCATAACTGGATTAAAGTTGCGAGCTGACTTTGTATAAATCAGATTTCCAAGTTTATCCGCTTTAGAGGCTTTAATGAGCGAAAAATCAGCTGTTAATGAATCCTGCAAAATGTATTTTTTGTTATTGAGAATTCTTTCTTCTTTTCCTTTTGTTAATTCAGTGCCTACTCCTACGGGTGTATAGAATGCTGGTATTCCGGCACCACCTGCACGGATTGCTTCAGCTAATGTGCCCTGCGGCAGTAGTTCTATCTCAATCTCCTCCCTAAGGTAGGCATCCACTACATCAGGATTAGAGGTAAAATAGGAACCAATCCCTTTCTTTATTTTCTTTTTTTGAACGAGAATTCCAAGTCCCCTGCCTGGTTCACCTAGATTATTACTGATAATTTCAAGATTTGTTATGCCCATTCGGTCAAGGGAATGAACCAATGTTAATGGACAACCAACCAAGCCAAACCCGCCAACCATTATACGGTTTCCATCTTTCAGTAAAGAAATGGCTTCATCCGCAGTCAATACAGGCTTCACTTCATACACCCCAGTCCTTATTGAAATAAACGATTTAACAAAACGCCAAAGAATAAAGCTTTTCTTTGACGTTTAAGTATATTTGTAAACGCTTACATATATTTTGGTTATTTAAAATAATTCCGTTTTAATAACCGGGGAATCGCCATTAATTTTTCAAAGGAAATGGAACCAGGCAACTGTTTTGTATTGATGAGCAGTAAATGATCCTCAACCTCTTCTGTCAGTTCATCTGTTAAATAGTCCATTTGGCATTGGGAACAATAAATGGTTGGGGTTTCTCTAATTTCCAGTGATTGCGTGCCATCTGGTAACTCCCAAAATACCGTACTCTTTGTCTCAATTGCAGCATCTTTTTCACACCATAGGCATTTCATATTTTTGAATCCTCTTGATCCGTCTTAATCTCTTTCGTTTGTTGAGCCTTGAATTTCTTTTCCTTGAGTTCGTCACGTTTATCACGCTGATTTTTGAGTGTTAAATGTTCCGGGTTTTGTTGATATGCACTCCGCTTGTTATATCTCTCCAACCCCTCAGGTGTAATATTAAATTTGGTCTCATCAATGATGGACAGAATTCCGGTACTCTTATAATCTTCATACACATTTGGATAGGTTTGTTTGAAATATTCATCGGCCCGGCCGGATACATAGCCCTCCGGTTCAGGATAGGAGGTAATTACTCCTTCAAAATTACGAAGAATGACTTTGTTGGAGCTTTGAGAAATGATATAGTTTGGTTGCAACGGGATCTTTCCACCCCCGCCAGGAGCATCTACTACAAAAGTAGGTACTGCATATCCGCTCGTATGGCCACGAAGCCCTTCCATAATTTCTAAACCTTTGCTAATAGGTGCCCTGAAATGTCCAATCCCTTCAGATAAATCACATTGATAAATATAATAAGGCCTGACTCTTATTTTGACTAAGTCATGCATTAATTTTTTCATAATCTGAACACTGTCATTTATACCGGCCAAAATGACGGCCTGATTACCAACAGGCACTCCAGAATCAACCAGCATTTCACAGGCACGCTTTGATTCTTCAGTAATTTCAATCGAGGTATTGAAATGTGTATTCAGCCAAACAGGATGGTATTTTTTAAGAATGGTACATAAATCTTCTGTGATTCGTTGCGGAAATACGACGGGAGCTCTTGTTCCAATCCGTATGATTTCTACATGAGGGATAGCCCGTAAATTTTTTAAAATATACTCTAATATGCTGTCATTTATAAGGAGACCATCTCCTCCAGAAATTAAGACATCTCGGACTGCTGGCGTTTGACTGATATAGTTGATTGCTTTATCTAATTGTTTCTTTGGTACACCCATACCGATTTGACCTGAAAATCTTCGTCTTGTACAATAGCGGCAGTACATCGAACATTGATTTGTAACTAAAAACAGAACTCTGTCCGGATAACGATGAGTTAATCCAGGGACAGGAGAATCTTCGTCTTCATGTAAAGGATCCTCTAAATCGTACACCGTTTTATGGAGTTCTTGGCCTATAGGTACTGATTGCATACGGATTGGGCAACGTTCATCATCAGGATCCATTAGAGAAGCATAGTAGGGGGTTATGTTTAATGGTATTGTTTTAGTGGAAATCCGAACACCTTCTTCCTCTTCCGGTGTCAGATTGATAACCTTTCGTAAATCATCCAATGTTTTAATGGTATGGGTTAACTGCCATATCCAATCATTCCATTGATCATCTCTGACATCTTTCCATAACTCGATCTCACTCCAATGCCGTTTGGGTTTGTATAAGTTATAGTCCACTCTTCTCCCTCCCCTGGTAAGAAATAAACTTTCAAGCCGGATTTACAGATACAAAACTACTATATGACAGAATGGAAATTTGGTGTATATAACCCAATCTCAACCTATCACCTCTACCAGGGCAATGTCAATGACTAAAAATTTTGACAATAAACGTCAATTTGCAATCCCCCTTTTTATGACAAACGAAAAAAGCAGTTCAGCATAAATACTGAACTGCTTCGACATTTATTATAACTTTTCGAGAGCTTTTTCAAGTGGTGTTTCACCTGAGATTAGGTCAAAAGAACGATTATAGGTCGCCTCATTTGTGAGGGATGCGAAAATGGCACGTGCCACATCTTCACGCGGGACTGTACCTTTTTCTATCGATTCTCCTGCCCGAACATTACCGTTACCTGGTTCATTTAATAAACCTCCAGGCCTGATGATTGTATACGTTAATTGGCTGCTTTCTAACATCCGATCTGCATAGTGCTTGGCTACATAATATGGTTTAATTTCTTCACTCCAGTTTTCCCGGTTGTTAGCTTGCAATGCACTAACTAAAATAAACCGTTTGATCCCAACCTTTTCTGCAGCCTCCATCATTTTCACGGCTCCATCGAGATCAATTAAAAGGGTTTTATCATGACCGGTGCTTCCACCGGAACCAGCTGTGAAGATAATCGCATCAGATCCTTCAATTGCCTTAGCCAAGTTCTCTACGCTATCCTCCAGATTAGCAAGAACGGTCTGGATTCCCTTGCTTTCGAATGTTTCGGCCTGCTCTTCCTTTCTAATCATGGCCTTAACATTATGCTGTCCTTCTTCCTTAATGAAATGGATTAAGTGTTTCCCGATTTGTCCGTTCGCTCCAACTACAAGTATATTCATACTATCAATCACCTTCCTATGTAATATACAGCCTTCTTTTACTGCAAAATCCTGCTTTTGATCCAGGCAATAATCAAGTATCCATTGCCATTTTCCAAAACCGGATTCAATATTGATATGCCCTTTGTTACCAACCAGAAGTTGCTTAATACCCAGGTCTTTAAAGTATTGACTGTCTTCTACAGTACAATATGAATCATCTGTAGATTGAATTTGCATAGTATCATGACAAGACTGTATTACTTCCTTACCCTTAATTGAAAGAGGTAAAAACCTCTGAATGATTTCATGATTTAAATAAGGGGAAGGCGGCGCCACTAAAATAACGCGCTTAATCCGTTCATTTAGCTTATGGCCATTCCTTAAAACAAAATGGAGCCATAATATACATCCTAAACTATGTGCTACAACGGTTATATTGTCAGAGGTAATGGTTTCAAATGTATCTTCTAATGTTTGAAACCACTCATCAAAATGAGGGTTATCAAACTCAGGAAGGGTGGGATAGTACACTTTTTCATCAGCATCCACTAATCTTTTATAAAGCCAGGACTGCCAATGGTCAGGACCGCTTCCACCAAGCCCATGCAAAATCAAAAAAACGCGCTCCATATAAACCCCTCCTATTTATATTTCGTCTATATCATACTAATTTTATCAGATTAATAAATTTAACGTCTACTCATACGCTAAGAGGAACAATGCGCTAATAAAGAAACCGGCACGGAGAATAATTATTCTTCGTACCGGAATCCATTATTTATCCTTATTGATCCAAGCAGTTACTTCATCGACGGATTTCCTAACACCTTCGCCAGGGGTCATATCGGGATATCCTATATAAATAAATCCAATTACGGCCCCATCCTCAGAAAGATTAAAGGCTTGGCTCATTCGTTTATCATGACATTGTTTACCTGTTCTCCATACTGCTCCAAGCCCAAGTGCATGAGCAGCAAGCAGCATGTTTTGTGTAGCAGCATGTACAGCAGCAAATTCTTCTTCGATCAGGACCTTATCATTTTTTACAGGTTCCACCGCTGTTACGATGATGACTGGGGCACGATATGGATTCTTGCTGACTTTCTCCAACCTTTTTTTGCTTTCCTCTGATTCAGGGTCCTCAAGTTCAGACTTTAGAATATCCACTAAAGCATCGCTGAGAATGTTTCGTCCATCCTCTTTGAGAACAAAAAATTTCCACGGTTCTGTTCGATGATGACTGGGCGCCCAAGTCCCTGCTTCTATTATTTTATGTATAATTTCATCAGATACCGGGTCATTTTTTACCCTGCCAATACTTCTTCTTGTCTTAATGGCATCAAAAAGATCCATACATACACCTCCACATAATCTATTAATTGGGGAATCAGTTACTACTATACTATATATCCATATGTTAGAAAGTTCAAAAATTTATTCCCGAACAACAAAAAAGAGCAAACCAACGATTGGCTTGCTCTCTAATTTTAGTAGAATATTATTCAAATTTATTTTTGATTTTATAATCTTTCTTTAATTCTTCCAACCATGTGTTATATTCAGAAGAAATTTTTGCACTTAAGGCTGCTTCTTTTGCATCTTCTTTGGATTCTTCATAGGTGGATTCTTTAGCTGCTTTGCGGCCTGTAGCTTTGATAATATGGTAGCCATATTCAGATTTAACTACTTCACTTACTTCATCAACTTCTAGAGCGAAAGCTGCTTTTTCAAATTCTTCCACCATTTCTCCTTTAGAAATATAACCGAGGTCTCCACCCTTTTCAGCTGAAGCCGTATCTGTAGAATTTTCTTTGGCTAATTTCGCGAAATCTTCGCCATCCTTAACTTTTTTCAATAAATCTATAGCCGTTTCTTCATCCTCAACAAGAATATGGCTAACTTCTACTTGTTCAGGCTGGTCATAGTTTTCTTTATTCTCTTCATAGTAAGCTTGTACTTCATCTTCCGTTATCTTTACATCTTTTTGCATTAACTTTTCAATTTTTATATTTACAGTTATATCCTCTTTCAAATCATCAATAGACAAACCGCTGGACTCAAGGGCTGACTTCAATCCTTCCTCTCCTCCATAGTTTTCTTTATAGATATCCACTTGTTCTTTTAACTCACTATCCGTGACTTTTATTTTACGCTCATCTGCTTCCTTCTCGATGACTTTCATCGTAATTAAGTTATCTACAGCAGATGCGCCATAAACTCCAATTAAGGAATCATACAGTTCACTTTTAGTAATTCTATCTCCATTAACGCTACCTACAGTCTGGGATTTTGTATAAGCATATGCACCACCAGCTATGGCTCCGGCCAAGACTACAACTCCAGCTATACCCGCTATCCATTTTTTGTTTTTACGTTTTTTTGTTTGATCTGCTTTTATTTCAGTAGTTTCTTCTGTCTCTGGTGCATTTTTCTTCTCGTTGGTCATAGTGTAACTCCTATCGAAATAATATTTATGATGTCTACTCACAATACTATAATCATATAATGTGTCAGCAAGATGTCAAATACAAAATACGCATTGTAAAATATTGTTTTTGAGTGCGTCATTGATTGCTTTTTCCACATAGTTGTACATAGAAAAATTGTTCATCCGAGAAATCTTTACACCAAAAAGAGAAACGTAACGGTTCATTAACAATTTGACTAAACCTGATACTAATTCATAATCCTGCTTAAAATTTTATGAGATTGGTTATGTTTAAAGTTTTCTTAAGTGGACAAATTTATATTCCGGTTCCAAAGTAAGAACGAATAAACAACTAAATTATAAATACATAATGTTTACTCTATAAGCAAATTGTATGAATTTCATTCATTTAAACATTAAAATAAATAATAATTGATATACAAAGGGGATTATAAAATGCCGGAGCACCATTTTATTTTAGAAGCTGATTGGCCAGGATTGCGAAATGACAGCGGAGAAATACATACTAAAAACTTAAATACCAGAATATCTATACCCGAGGAAATGGATGGCCCTGGAATCGGTACGAATCCAGATGAAATGTTGCTCGGTGCTGCAGCGACTTGTTATATCATCACATTGGCAGCCATGATGGAACGCAGTCATTTAGAAAAAGAAGGATTACGTTTACAATCAGAGGGAATTGTGGATGTAACAAATGGAGTGTTTACCTACAAAAAAATTATTCATCGGCCATACATCATCCTAAAAGACTCTGCAACAGAAAATGATATTGAACTGGCTCATAAACTTGCCCAGAAAGCTGAAACCTCCTGTATGATCAGTCGGGCAATTAAAGGAAATGTAGAACTTGAATTAGAAATGTCTGTTAAGCGTGTTTCAGAACAGGCTTGAAATTTTTAAGAGGAAGATGAAAACAATCAAATCCTGGATAAAATCTTAAACGAAAAACAGCCTGAGTTCTTCCTGAACTCAGGCTGTTTTTATAGTTGATCTGAAGTACGATCCAATCCTTTAATGACTGGAATCTCCGTTTTTGCCAGCTCCTCTTCCAGATTTATTCTGGAATCGCCCCCGGTACTTTTACCAGCGAAGCTTTCTATTAATTCTTTCATATCGATACCTGATGATGCTTTTAATGACTCCTGTAAAGTAGCCATTAAATTTGTGGCATAGCCGGTTACTTTGTTGGCTCCACTGTTAGCACCACCGCTTCCTGTATCAACAATTGTAATTTTATCGATATTGCTGAGCGGTTTTGCCACTTCTCTTGCATATTCAGGAAGCATTTTTAACATCATGTCCATAACAGCTGCCTGACCAAATTGCTCAAAAGCTTCTGCTATTTTTTGCTTAGCTTCAGCCTCTGCCAGACCTTTTAAACGAATGATTTCAGCTTCGGATACCCCTTGTGCTCGTTGTGCTTCAGCTTTAGCGAGACCATCTAAACGTACCCTCTCTGCTTCGGCTTTCGCCATCGCTTCTATCCGATATTGATTAGCATCTGCTTCCGTTAATTGTTTTGTTTTTTCGGCAGAAGCCGCTTGTTCAACAGCATAGCGATCAGCATCCGCTTTTTTCTTCACTTCTGAATCATATTGCTTTTCACGACGTAAGATTTCTTTCTCTTCTAATTCAATCTGTTTTTGTCGCTCGACGATTTTAATTTGCATCTCTTGTTCTGTTACATCTTGCTTAGAGCGTGCCGTCTCTAAATCATACGCCTGGTCGGCTTTTGCTTTTGCAATATCCTGTTCACGTCTAAATTCGGCAATTTTTAATTGATTAATTTTTTCAGCCTCTGCAATTTCAGTGGCACGCTCAAGTTCTGCTTTTTGCGCTTCCTTCGAAGCCTCGGCTCTTTTAATACGCGTCTCTTTATCCGCTTCAGCTGTAGCGATATCTGCATCCCTTTTAACTTGAGCTATTCTCGGTTTACCGAGTGATTCCAAATATCCATTTTTATCGCGAACATCTTTAATCGTAAAGGATACGATAACCAATCCCATCTTCGCCAAATCCTGCGAAGCAACCCGTTGCACTTCCTGTGAAAACTTTTCGCGATTTTTATAGATTTCCTCAACAGTCATTGAACCAAGAATAGAGCGTAAATGCCCTTCCAGAACTTCTCTTGCTTCCTGTTCACGGTCATCCTTCGTTTTTCCTAAGAATTGTTCAGCAGCCGTAGCAATTTCAGAAATCGTATTTCCTATTTTAATAATCGAAACGCCATCTGCCATTACCGGTACACCCTGTTCCGTATACACTTCAGGAGTGGAGACCTCTAATTTACTGGATAATAAGCTTAATGGCTCAGCTTGTTGGAATACTGGAAGAACAAAGGTACCTCCTCCACGTACAATTTTGATCCGATTGCCGGATTCATCAACATGTACATTTTTACTTCCTAAGTAACTTCCGGTGACAATTAATGCTTCATCTGGTCCGGCTGTTCTGTATTTTGTAACAAAAACTCCTATAAGGGCTAATAAAATAAGTACGACTGCACCAATAATACCGTATATTAATGTCATGCTCCCACTCTCCTATCCCAGTTCATTTATTTCTTCATGGGGACTTACATGTAAAACACCATTTTGGATATCAATAATTAATACTCTTGTCTGTGAAGGAATCGCTTCATGATCGAAACTTAAGGCCGGCTTTGAAAAAGATCCGCTTTTACTGGTTATTAATACTTCACCATATCCATCAATAGGTACGGAGGTAATCACTGTTCCCAAACGCCCCTTTAAGTCTGCCTCGTCAATCGTTAAAGATTCATGGGCCGCAGAAACCGGAATCAAAACGAATAGATTAATAATGGCGACAAGTATAAAAGAGGCAGCAATGGAGATTAAAATAACGGGCAGTATCTGCAGCGATGTTAATGAAACAAGCACATACCCTGATCCGCTTGCAATGGTCAAAAAGCAGAGAATAAGGGTTGGATTTAAAAAATCAGGAAGGTCAAAACCGGCAAATACATCATTAAATAAGATGATGATACATGTAAGAATACCGCAAATTATTAATGAGTATAAGAAAAAATCAGCTATCGCCAGGCCTGGAATTTCCATGCTTATCAACCCTTTATCCATTATTTTGGTTCAGTATTTAATGAATCTTTTAACTTTTGTAATTCTGAATCAATTAATTTCTCAGTCTCCATCTTTTTGAATTCCTTATCTAGTTCCAATTGGTTACTTCTTAGCTCTTTGCTTACTTCTGCTTCTGCTTCGTATTCCATCACTTTTTGTTCCATTCGTTCAAAACCAGCCTTGGCCGAATTTCGATTTCCTGTGTGGAAAGAACGATTTACTGATGTTTGTACTTTAGCAGTAAGGGTCCTTGCCTTTAGGGTATCTCTTCTCCTCACAAGCTCCTGATAATCAGCTTTCATTTCCCCTAATCGATTGCGCAAATCAGCTACATTTTGTTTAGCTTGTTCATGCAGATTCTCCAGAGCAGTAAGTTCTTGGCCGAGCTGAAGCTTGTTTTCCAATGTTTGTTTAGCCAGTTCTTCTTTACCAGCCTGAATAGCTTCTAAAGCCTGTGTATTCCGTTTTTCGATCAGCTTTTGCAAATCCGTAATTTTTCTGTATGTCAATTTTTCCTCTGCCATGACCTTAGCGGTTGTTTTCTCAGCCTCTTCTATTTCACTATTCATTTCTCTCAGGTATTGATCAGCCATTTTAATGGGATCCTCAGCCTTTTCGATGAGAGCATACAATTCAGAACTCACTACCGTCTTGATTCGTTTAAAAAACTCGAACATCATATCAACCTCCCAGGATAATCTTACCATTTTATACGCTTGAATATTACAGAAAGTTTCATAAATTTTACATATTTTCAAATTTTTATATATTTTAAAAAGCATCTCGAATTTATATGTAAAAGAGCTCATTCATTTACTCTTCAACAAGCAATATAGTAAAATCTAAAAGCAAAGATTACCCCTTTAGAAAGGATATTGTATATGACTTTACCACGTTTAGATAATCAGGGTGAAATCCGTGAAATGGTGAATAACTTAAATAATGAGCTCGCTTATTCTATTTCCACCTTGTCGAAATTAAAAAATTCACCCAATGACCTAAAAATGGCTCATCAACTTGTGAAAATAAACAGTTCTGATCTATCTGCTATTTCTTCATTGGCAAATATATTGATTATTCATAATACAAAGGATACAACAGACGGACAAATCGCATCAAAATTATTAAAAGAATTATCCAATTCACATCCAAATCGAATCATCAAAACGCTTTCCAAAAAGATGATAAAGCAAAAATGGGGAGAAAAACATGAGACAAAATGAAATTCACCACATATGGGATAAAATCAAACCCATCACGTCTGATCCCGTAATCCAACAACAGCTTTGGGATATCCTTTTAAAAATAATAGAAAACGAAAGGGATTTACATGTCCAAAACTCACATGGGAGAGATTAATAGAGTGCAATGACCATTAGACCTCAAACTTTAAAGCAGGCGGAGAAAACCAATAAGTTTTTCTTCACCTGTTTTGCTTTTTATTCCTGACAGGCATTCTGCTAGTTGATAAGAGGTGGGCTACCCAAAAATCCTGATTCCTCTAATCCCATTATTCAAAAAAGCCTGGCAAGTCATTAAATGACTTACCAGACATTCTCACAAAACTCTATTTCATTTCCTGTACCCTAATTGTATACGATGACAAAGAAGCTGAACCTTTGGCATCTTTTAATTTTATATAATAGGTACCCTTTTTAAGGCTGATATTTAATACTTCGGTATCATTTGCAGCATATCTGTCAGAGATCGCCATTAGTTTACCGTTTTGATAAATTTCAAATGCTCCATCAAGCTCCCTGCCTCCACTTAACGTAATTTGTCCGCTAAAGATCTTATCCAGCTGGAGCTTGTACCAATCTTCATCATTATTTTTTGTATTGAATGCATTAAATCGGCCTGTTTTCTCCCATTTTCCACTTGTTTTCTTAAAGCTGATTGGTTTTGACGGGGTATTTTTCTTTATAACAGTACCTGCATCTTCATCTTTATGGTTCACTTGATTAAGCTTAAATGTATATTGAGTTAATGAGAATGGTAAGTACTCCCCTTCACCAAAAATCCCGATAAAATATGATTTTCCCTTTTGGAAGTAATGTGACCCATATACACCCGCAGGGTCATAATAGGAATCTATATATTTAATTGTATCTAAATCCGCATCATCCACATTCTTGTTATTATTCTTATCTTCCATTACGGCAATATACGAATAAACATCGCCTTTTACCATTGCAGGAAGCCCGGATGTGCTTGGTTTATTATTATCGACCGTTAATGAATAGTTGCCTGATGCTTTAGCAGTATATCTAAAAGTATCTACATCTCCATATTTTGCATAATCCCCTTTAATGGTAGAAGAAGGCAAGGTTTTTACATTTACCATAGAATCATTATTCTCATATTTATCAGATGAATTACCTACCAAGCGTGATTTAAAGAAGTATGGATCAGTAGAGTAGGAATCTGACATCCAGTCCATCTCTACCTTAATATAATAGGTTATTCCGCCTTCAAGCGAAGCATAAAACGTATTAAGCTTTTTACCGGTATACGGATCAATATTATCAGCAACTGTCTCAAGGAAACGGATTTCGTCACCATTTTCACCTTCATACTCAACAGCCTGATAGATGGAGAAAGCGTGCTTGGCTGTACCTAAATCAAAGGAGTGAATTCCTGCTGATGCCACATTTACTTTATACCAATCTTCGTCATAGCGTGACTGTAAATAACCTGATCTTTCACTGGTTAATTTATATGGGATGGCTAATTCATTCAGCATCTCAATTGCGGAGTCATCGCCTTCCTCTTCCCAGGATTCTTCTTCATCATAATTCTCTTCTTCATCATAGTATTCTTCTTCATCACCGCCATAAAGTGACTCAATCCCATCTTCGTCTTCAGGCATTATAACTTGGCTGGCACTAAAGATATATGGATCAGCATTTTGGCCGATTGCCCCAGTTATCTTGGTCGCTGTTGATTCAAATCCTTCCGAAAGAATAAAGAAGTCAAAGAAACTTTCGGAATAACCTTCATATTTGTTAGAAATTTTAATGGTATAGGTTGTCTGAGGTTCAGCAGTAAATACATCTTGCTCACTTTCTCCGATACTGCCGCTGTTAATTTCTTGTTCAAGAACATTTTCAAATATCGGCCCTTCATCCTCAGGAATCTCCTCCTCAATATCTCCCTCGGTATCTTCACTTATTTCCTCTTTTTTCTCTTCAAATACATCTTTCCCTTTACCCATGTTTTCTTCTTCATCTTCTTCACGAATATCTATCAGGGCATAGACAAACATACTGACGTCCGCTCCAGGTGTACCGCTTACTGAAAGCTTAATATTTTCCTCTTGATCACCCGTTGTGATTTGATAATAATCATCGTCCCCATTTTCGCCAACAAGACGCATATTTTTATTCTGGGTTGAATAGGACAGCTTAGGTATAATAATTGGGTTTTCCTCACTAGATTCATCAGTTGGAACAGTTACTTTTTTAAATAACAATTCATACTCTGACAATTTACTTCCAGCCACATCGTAATTTCCACTAATATCTTTTACACCAACTGTCAAAGTCCCATCATATGGAGCTTTGAAATAATGCCCCTCTGTTTTACCTTCACTGACATCATCGATTTTTTTCGTGCTCGATTTATCTTTTCCATACATATTAATAAGTAATTGCGAATCAAAAACTTTGGATTCTTTTAAATTAATCTGATACGTTTCACCTTTTTTTACAGTATGTTTAATCCAGTGCTGCTCCAGTGGTTTCGTAAATGTTTTCTTCACTGTATAGTTACTTCCAACTGTTTTAGCATTTTTCAGAATCGCGTCCTTATTCCAAGCGGAAGCTGTTAAAGATGGAATGTTTTTGATATTAAAGCTTAATGCAGAAGATGGATTAATCAGTCCATATCCATGTTTCTTGTCAAACCCCTTCGTACTTAAATCGGTAGCCGTTTTCTTTAAAATGTATTCTATCTGTTCTGGCTTTAGTTTAGGATATTTAGATAACAGCAAGGAAACCGTTCCAGTCACCATCGGAGCTGCCATCGATGTACCACTATAGGAAGCAAAGGTTGATTTTTTCTCATAATCGTAGATGGGTGCATAGACATCATCCCCAGGTGCCACTATATCTGTCGAAACACCATAGGAGGACCAGGATGTCAGTGTTTTACTTTTATTGACTGCCCCTACACTGATTACGCCCTCGTATGCAGCCGGGTACCCTTTCATTTCGGATCCTTCATTACCAGCCGCAGCCACGATCACAATCCCTGCCGCTTTCGCTTTTTTGATTGCAGCTTCAATAACTGGTGAACTGAATGGGCCACTTAAGCTTAAATTGATTACCTTCGCTTTCTTTTTAATCGCATAATAGATGCCTTCAGCGATATTGTAATCGTACGCACCCCATTCTCTATTAAAAACATCTATAGATAATATAGAGGCATTGGGATTGATTCCGTATCCGCCAATTCCATTATTCTTCTCAGCTGCAATGATTCCGGCAACATGGGTACCATGATCCTCTGGCAATGATGCATTAATAGGATTATGGACATTATAGCTTGATATAATTTTGTTTTTTAACTCTGGGTGATTTTTATCAATCCCCGTATCAATCACGGCTACTAGTACTTTATTTTTTCCTGCTTTTTTCTGTGCTGCCGGTAAGTTTAGCAGATTATTATAATATTGTTGACTTACCTTCGGATCTGTTTTAACAGAGGACGTTTTATACTTCACGCTTGGTGCAATAGAGGAAACATTCTTGGATTTACTTAATTCTGCATAGGCTTCTTTAGCTGCTGCAGCCGTTTTAAACTTTACAACTGAATACCCTAGGCTTCCTCCTGTCTTTACCACTTTACCCTTATATTTGTTCAGTATATTTTTAGATAAAGACCCACTGTGCTTGATAACCAAAGTATCTGCCTGAAGATAATCGTCGTATTTTTTCGTAGCTGTTTTATCAATTTGTTCTGTACTTCGGATTCCCACTTCTTTCTGATTCATTGAACTTACTTTGTTTGCTGCGGCAAATACACCGCTCGTGCCTGTTGAAATCAGCATGGCAGTAACAGCCACGACGGACAATATTTTTCTCATCTTTTCTCCCCTTTATGTCTCCTTAATTTTTTATCAAAGACTATTACTAATTCGTTACAATTGTTTCAAATACCTTTCAATAATTTAAAAAATATTTCGACAAATTCTACTATAAAAAAACTGTCAGCCATAATGCCAAACAGTCAATTAATAATTTAATTTAAAACATCTTACGTTATTATTTGAGATTGTGATTTCAAATAATCAATATCTATGTATGTTTAAATTGATGAATGGGAGCGATGAATGTAAAGGAGTTAGATTCAAACAGAACATTATATAAAGAATCCCTTTATTTGATTAGCCATGAATATTTGTGGGATTTGATTCGTTCATTGAAATATGACCTTCTTTTTTAGCTTTCTTATATGAGATCCACGATAATTTCCATGTATCCCATTTATCGGTTAGTCATTCCATATATTCGATTTTAAATCCATAAGGTGATGTGGACGAATTAAAAGTTCGACTACCGACAACTCTTTTCCGTTCATCAAATACTCAAACCCTCAAATTTTTCTATTACATTTCTATGTTACAGATATTAAAAGGGGACTAACGTCATTAATCCATTTTTCTATAAGTAAACTATTGTCCAAGTCAAAAATAATAATTCAACGTAATCTGTTAATGTAAGACGTTTATCAAGTTATAGGAGGCTATTTATGCAATATTTTCATGAAGATCTAATTAGGAAAGCGTTAGGAGAAGTAGAGGTACGTCAGTTGGATGAGTTTTCATCTCAAGAGCCAGTATCTGAGCAGTCCGAGGATCATAAAGGTGATAGTACATGTTCATGTAAAACAAGTTGGTCACACAACAAAAACTGTTGCCACTCCCACTGCAAAAAACGATCCTGTTCTTGCCACTCTCACAGTGAAAAACAGTCCTGTTCTTGCCACTCTCATAGTAAAAAACGATCCTGTTCTTGCCACTCTCATAGTAAAAAATGGTCCTGTTCTTGCCACTCTCACAGCGAAAAATGGTCCTGTTCTTGCCACTCCCACAGTGAAAAATGGTCCTGTTCTTGCCACTCCCACAGTGAAAAATGGTCCTGTTCTTGCCACTCTCACAGCGAAAAATGGTCCTGTTCTTGCCACTCCCACAGCGAAAAATGGTCCTGTTGCCACTCTCACGGTGAAAAATGGTCCTGTTCTTGCCACTCTCACAGCAAAAAAAATTCCTGCTGTTCTCATAAACATGAACGCAGATGTTGTCTATGCAATAGACCCATTTACAATGAAGAATTTTATACTACAGTTCAAACAAAAAGATACTGGGACCAAGGCAATATGTATTTATTGCATCAAAAACTATAGGCAAAACAGTCAAAGTGCAGCATTTAAAAAAGATGGCTGCACTTGTTTTGAATACTACAATAGATGCCTTAGAAGTCCTGCACTTTCGTACAAGGTAGATATCTTACCTTGTTATTAGTTAGAAGTAATATACAGCAGAATCAATCATATCATTTATTCATCACTCGTTAATTCTGAACCTTTTATATATTGAGAAGGAGTCATAGACGTAATTCTTTTAAAAATCCGGCTGAAATAATTTACATCACTGTAGCCCACCAAGTAAGCTATATCTGTAATCGACATATTTCCTGTAGATAAGTATAATTTAGCAGCTTCTATTCTTTTCATATTTATGAAATCTGTTATACTTTGGCCTGTTTCTATTTTGAATTTTTTTGACAAATGCGAAGCATTCACATGGATAGATTCCGCTATTTCATTAAGTGTTAGAGGGTTTTCTAGGTTGAAATTAATATAGTGAACGGCATTTTTCACTATGGAACTATATTTTCGAGTTGAAAACTCATTTACGAGATCACAGTATTCATCAATCATAGAAAATATAAGTTTGTTTAAATAGGGTAAATTGTCAGCTCGTTCAATCAGAATGGCATATTTTTCGGATATGTCATGTAGGTAAACGGGATGGACTCCTCCTTTTTCAGCAGCAAGTCTAAATAATGTATTCTCAACTAATGTTAAGTTTTTTGTCGATCGAATCGGATTTTCTGGCACCCTATTTTTCAGATGTACATCTGTTAAACCTGTTAATTGTTTTATTGCTCCTTCCTTATCCCCTCTTGCAATAGCCTCTAAGATTCTTTTTTCTATCTTGTAACGATATTCAATGATTTTTTTACGATCCTCTTCCTCCAGTCTAATAGGTTTTACTAAATTAGTTTGATTATTTACACTTGCAGTAACCAGCTGAGAAGATGAAATATAATCGTGAGGACACAAATTCACCAATAACTCTCCTATACTTCGTATTTCTTCCATGCTTAAGATCGACATAGTCTCATAAAAATCCTGATATTGCTTTCTGTCGCTGATAGGTAAATTCCCAGAAGAAATAATTTGGCTGATAAACAAATCTGAAGGTAAATCAGACAGAAAAGGACCAACCATCACTGCGCCTGCATACTGACCATCTTTCCAAATCCCTGCAAAAACACATTCCAATTTAGCCGAATTAATATAATGTAAATACTCATTTTTTTTACTTGCCTTTAACAATTCCGTGATTGATTTATTTTCCACGTCGTTATTTTCCAGTCCATTCGGTATCTGGTGTTTAGCCATTTGGATAATTTTATTTCCATTTAAATCAAGAAGTTTTACATCCAATTTAACAATCGAACTAACCAGATTACACAGCTGGGCGTATACTTTAAGCTGTTCCTGATTCAATTTAATCATCCTTTAAATTTCACTTATTATTTTCATTATACAATGAAAACGCCATCAAAAACTAAAAATAATACTAAATAAACAAAAATCGTACGATATTTTTCCTGAATTCCAACCTATAATGAAATTAATTCAGTAAATACTATATAAGATAATCTGTTTTTTAGAGCCTAGTTGTACACTGAATTAATTTATAAACAGGGAGTTCGAAACATGAGAAAAGTATTTAATCTTAATGGTGCATGGAAATTCATTAAAGAAAACGTACAAGATGCTATGAACCAAGTTTATGATGATGCGAAATGGGAAACCGTAAATGTCCCTCATACGTGGAATGCGATTGATGGAGCAAACGGTTTTGACTTTTATAAAGGTGCATGCTGGTACAGAAAAGAATTCACTGTAGATACTGTGAATGCCGGCAATAAAGTATATATTGAATTTAACGGAAGCAATAGTGTAACGGATGTTTATGTAAATGGACAACATTTAGGTCAACACCGCGGTGGATATTCCATTTTCCGCTTCGATATCACAGATCTAGTAATATTTGGCGGTAAAAATACACTTGCTGTAAAAGTAGATAACACAGTTGTTGAAGATGTATATCCGCAAATGGCTGATTTCACTTTCTTTGGCGGTATTTATCGTGATGTTAATCTTGTTATCGCTAACCATGTTCACTTTGATTTAATGGATTATGGCTCCCAAGGGGTTTACATTATTCAAAATGAAGTGAATAAAGAACAAGCATCTATTACTCTTAAAACAAAACTTACAAATGATCTTGAAGAAGAAAAAAAAGTTCGTTTATGGGCTGACATACTTGATGCTGAAGGTAAAACGGCTGCTTATGGGGCTCAAGAAGTCGTTCTTCCGGCTGGACAAACAACTGTCGTTGAATTACCAATTACCATTGAAAACCCAATCCTCTGGAACGGCCTTAAAAATGCCTATATGTATGAAGCAAATGTTACTTTAACAAGCTTCAACGATACAATTGATGAACTTTCCATCCCGTTTGGTGTCCGCTACTTTAAAGTAGATCCTGAAAAAGGCTTCTTCCTCAATGGTGAGCACCTGCGTCTGAATGGTGTTTCCCGTCACCAGGACCGTAAAGATATGGGTTGGGCAATCACTAATAAAGAGCACAAAGAAGATATGGAATTCATCAAAGAAGTCGGTGCTACTTCCATTCGTCTGGCGCACTATCAACATGATCAATACTTCTATGATTTATGTGACCGTGAAGGTATGGTGGTATGGGCTGAAATTCCATTTATCTCAGTCATGTCCAAAACCGAGCATGAAGGTATTAATGCTAAACAGCAAATGGTTGAGCTAATTAGACAAAACTACAACCACCCTTCCATTATTTTCTGGGGCGTTCAAAACGAGATTCAAATTGGCGGAGAAAGACCGGAAGTAAGAAGACTTGTTAAAGAACTTAATGAATTAACGAAAAAAGAAGATCCAACACGCTTAACTACCCAAGCCAATGTTATGTTTGTTCCTGACACGGATGAATATAACTATATCACTGATACTGTTGGTTACAACAAATACTATGGATGGTACCAAGGTAAAGC
This sequence comes from Bacillus sp. z26, assembly GCF_058313635.1. Classification (NCBI taxonomy): domain Bacteria; kingdom Bacillati; phylum Bacillota; class Bacilli; order Caryophanales; family Bacillaceae; genus Bacillus; species Bacillus sp. z26. The sequence continues at coordinate 5,210 of NZ_JBZFQM010000004.1, read as the reverse complement.
AGAAGATTTTGCTGACTGGATTGATGGATACCATGCTACCAATCCACAAGTTAGCCTTGGAATTTCTGAATATGGTGCTGAAGGTATTATCCAATATCACTCTAATGATCCAAAAGTAAAAGATTACACAGAAGAATATCATACTCTTTACCACGAAACCGTATGGAATATCTTTGCTGACCGTCCTTTCCTTTGGTCAACATATGTTTGGAATATGTTTGACTTCGGTGCCAACATTCGTGATGAGGGTGGCGTAAAAGGCAGAAATAATAAAGGTCTAATGACTTATGATCGTAAAATTAAAAAAGATGCATTCTATATGTATAAAGCTAATTGGTCAGATGAAAAATTTGTTCATATTACAAGCAAACGATTCGTTGACCGTGCTGATGATCAAATTACGATCAAAGTGTATTCTAACTGTGATGACGTAACATTAGAAGTAAACGGAACTACCTATACAGCAGAACGTAACCGTGCTGCCTTCATCTTTAGTGGGGTTAACTTGGAGGACGGCATGAATACAGTAAAAGCAATCGGAACATCAGAAGGACAAACTTTTGAAGATACTGCACACTTCAATAAAGTGGATGAGCCAAATCCAAGCTACCTAGTTCCTGAGAGTGATGCTGGCGGAGTAGTTGCGAACTGGTTTGACATGCCTGAGATTGATGAGGATATGGAAATCGAAGAACTGGTCATTACAGATGACGTTTATTCTACCCGCGATAAACTCGGTGAACTATTTAAAAATCCTGAAACCAGAAAAGTGATGGATAAATACTTAAAAGGTTTTAATGAAGAGAATCCAATGTTCGGTATGGCAGAAGGTATGGCCCTTGATATGATGGCATCCATGGCTGATGATATCTTCACTGAAAAAATGATGTATGCGATTAACAAAGAATTAACACAAATTAAAAAAGGTTAATCTTAGATCTGAAAGTAGCGATCCAGGCCTATACCAGGGTCGCTTTCTTTCCTATATTCCTGCAAAAAAAGAAGGTGTACGTATTGAAATCAATTATGTTATTTGGTGAAATGCTGCTGCGTTTAACACCTACAAACCATCAAATGTTGATCCAAGCTAGCCAATTGGATATGATGTACGGTGGTTCTGAAGCAAATATTGCTGTTGCACTCAGTAATTGGGGCGAAAAAACTTCCTATGTTACATGCCTTCCTGATAATAATATCGGGCTTGCCGCTGTCATGCAGTTAAGAAAATTCGGGGTCAAAACGAATCATATTGTTCATAAGGGTAAAAAAATGGGCTTATATTTCGTTGAACAAGGTCATTCAATCAGACCGACTGAAGTCACTTATGACCGTCAAAATTCAGCTTTTGTTGAAGCAAAGCCAAGCGATTATAATCTCGAAGCCATGCTTAGCGAAGCTAAATGGCTCCATGTCAGCGGAATTAGTTTAGGCGCCAGTAAACAGGCACGTGAAACGACAATGGAGCTCGTTAAGCTTGCTAAAGATAAAGGGATAAAAATTAGCTTTGATTTTAACTACCGTGCAAAATTATGGACTTTAGAAGAAGCCAGAAAAGCTTATATCGAAATCCTCCCTTATATCGATGTAATCATCGGTAGTTATTTGGATGTATTAACCATCAGACAAGAAAGTAAAGAAGTTCATACATTCGAAGAAAAAATAGCTTTACTTAAAGAGTTTCAAAAAGAGTATAATTTTGATCAAATCTATACAACTGAAAGAACCATGCTAGGTAATAATGTACAAGAATTACGCTGTGCCGTCATAACAGAAAATGAGCATTACACTTCCGGACCGGTTAAAGTAAATGTTCTTGAACGAATTGGTACCGGTGATTCCTTCGTAGCCGGAGTATTGTATGGAATTAACAACCATTACAGTCCTCAAGAAGTTATAAATTTTGCTTTATCATCTTTCGCTTTAAAGCATACTATTATCGGCGATTTCCAAATTGCCAGTAAAACGGACGTTCAGCAATTTGATGTAGATAATGAAAAAGTCGTTATCAAACGATAAAATTCAGTTAACAGGTGCTATGGAATTAGCACCTGTTTTTTTATTTCAATTCTTTTTAATCTACTATCCTTGAAAAATATGTTTGAAGATCATACGAATTTGGAGATAGATATATGAAGTCTCAAAATATAAGCTGATATAGTTTACAGAAAGTGAGTCGAGTAATCATGCCATCGGAAATTCTAACTACAGACTTATTTATATTACTAGCATCCATTGTATTGATCATCGGAATCCTATCTACTAAATTTTCCGCAAAAATAGGAGTTCCTTCGCTTATCTTTTTCATAATGGTTGGAATGTTAATGGGAAATGAAACTTTCGGTGTTATCCATTTTACGAATGCTGGTTTAGCCCAAACAATCGGAGTATTTGCTCTGATAATTATTTTATTCGAAGGAGGTATACAAACAAAATGGACGTCACTGCGTCCCGTTATCCTCCCTTCCCTCTCACTTGCAACTGTAGGTGTTTTAATAACATCCGTAATTATTACGGTAGCGGCTCATTATATTCTAAATGTCGATTGGCTGATTGCCATGTTATTCGGGGCAATCGTTAGTTCAACGGATGCAGCAGCTATCTTTGCTGTACTGAAAGGAAAAAACATCCGTGACCGTACAGCTAATACATTGGAGGCTGAATCGGGTACCAATGACCCAATGGCCATTTTTTTAACCGTATCCTGTATTGAAATGATTACCTCATCTGAAATGAGTATAGGTAAATTGATTGGTTCATTTTTTCTTGAAATTGGACTAGGTTTACTACTTGGATGGGTATTAGGGAAAATAGCAGTTGCGGTCCTTAATCGTATTAATTTAGAATCAACGGGTCTTTATCCCGTTTTTGCCGTAACTTTCGCATTATTGACCTATGGGATAACGGCAAATATACATGGGAGTGGATTACTGGCTGTATACGTGATGGCGATTGTCATTGGTAACTCTGAAGTTGCCTATGAAAAGGCGACCCAGTATTTTGCAGAAGGATTCGCTTGGATGATGCAGATTTTAATGTTCATTATATTAGGATTGCTTGTTAATCCTGCTGATCTGTTTTCAGTGGAAATCGTTCTGAAAGGGTTATTGCTTTCTGTCATTTTAATCCTGATTGCACGACCGGCCGCTGTGTTTGTATCGACAATTAAAATGAACTTTAGCTTTAAAGAGCTCCTATTTCTTTCCTGGGCTGGCTTGAAAGGTTCAGTGCCGATTGTCCTTGCTACATTTCCCCTTCTTGCCAACATCGAGGATAGTCATTTAATTTTTAATGTTGTATTTTTTATTGTATTAACAAGCTGTTTAATACAAGGATCTTCTATTCCTTTTGTGGCTGATAAGCTTGGATTAGCAGGACCGGCAAGTGAAACACCTATGCATTCACTCGAAATTGTCTCACTTGGTAAAGCCAATGCCGAGATGGTGGAATACCAAATGAAACCAGATGCCTTCCTGATAGGGAAACCATTAAATGAAATTCCATTCCCGGACAATACATTGGTTAACGCTATCATAAGAGATGATAAATTGGTTACACCTACCGGAGATACTATTATCGAAGAAGGAGATTTTCTTTATATATTGACACCAAAAACAAAAAAAAGAAGTGTAAAACAATTACTGCAAAAGAAACAAAATCGTAAGAAGCAAGAATCAAATCACACGAATATAGAATTATAAAGTACTACTATATGAAACGTATGAATGATAGATTCAGAATTACGTACAAAAAGCCTCCTAGCGCACTGTGAACTGCCCCGTAAAAGTTAGACACTAATCTAATTTTTATGGGGGTTTTTTTATGGCAAAATCAACTGTTGAACAAAGAATCCAAGCGGTTCAACGTTATGTAAATGGATATGAAAGCATGAATGAAATTGCGAAAGATATTGGTGTTACAACACGGGTTATGAGTGTCTGGGTTCGCCTTTATCAAGCGAACGGTAAAGAGGCATTCTTAAAACCCTATACAAACTATTCTGCTGAGTATAAAATAAGTGTACTAAATTATATGAACGAAACAGGTACATCTTCAACTGACACAGCTGCGATATTTAACATTTCATCTCCGGGCATGATTCGAAATTGGAAGAAGAAGTTTGAAATTGGCGGTTATGATGCCCTTGTTTCTAAGAAAAAGGGGCAAACATCCATGAAAAAGAACACGAAAAAAACAATGAAGCCTGTACCGGCAGAAGGATCTGTAGAAGAACTTGAAGCACGTATAAAGCAACTGGAAATGGAGAATGCGTATTTAAAAAAGTTAAACACTTTAGTTCAAATGCAAGAAAAATTACCAACCAAATCAAAGCGCAAGTAATTTATGAACTAAAGGAAATCTATGAAGTGGTGGAGTTAATCAAAGTCGCCGATATTCCACGCAGCACTTATTATTACTGGGAAAAGCATTTGAGTCGTGATGATAAATACGCCAACGTAAAAGCTGCTATTCATTCCATTTATCACGAACATAAAGGGCGTTATGGGTATCGTCGAATAACTAAAGAATTAAAGAAATATGGTTTTAATCATGATCCAAAAACAATTAATAGATTGATGAATACCATGGGCATTAAATGCGAAGTTCGAATGAAAAAATACCGTTCTTATAAGGGAAACGTCGGAAAAATTGCACCAAACATTTTACAACGGAATTTTAAAGCAGAAAACATGAATGAGAAATGGGTAACAGACGTGACAGAATTTCATCTATTTGGTGAGAAACGTTATTTATCGCCAGTACTAGATCTGTGTAACGGTGAAATTATTGCCTATTCGGTGATGAGCCGACCGGTGTATAAGTTGGTAGACGATATGTTAAAACAAGCAATAACTCGTCTTCAACCTGGTGATGAAGTCATTCTTCATTCGGACCAAGGGTGGCACTATCAAATGAAACAATATCAACGAACATTAAAACAACATAAGATTACACAGAGTATGTCCCGTAAGGGCAACTGTTTAGATAATGCAGTCATAGAAAATTTCTTTGGCTTATTAAAATCCGAGCTACTTTATCTACAAGAATTCGAAAGTATGGAGCATTTTGAGAAAGAGCTGGCAGAATATGTTTACTATTATAATAACAAACGAATGAAATCAAAATTAAAAGACCTAAGCCCGGTGGAATACCGAACTCAGGTCCTTGAAGTAGCCTAAATACATATGTCTAACTTTCTTGGGTCAGATCAA
>NZ_JBZFQM010000003.1:0-612242 GCF_058313635.1 Bacillus sp. z26 | reverse complement strand
CAGTGTGGCCGATCACCCTCTCAGGTCGGCTACGCATCGTTGCCTTGGTGAGCCGTTACCTCACCAACTAGCTAATGCGCCGCGGGCCCATCCGTAAGTGTTAGCCGAAGCCAACTTTCCTTCTCTCCTCATGTGAAAAGAGAACCTATTCGGTATTAGCACCGGTTTCCCGGAGTTATCCCAATCTTACGGGCAGGTTGCCCACGTGTTACTCACCCGTCCGCCGCTAATCATTGGGAGCAAGCTCCCTTTGATTCGCTCGACTTGCATGTATTAGGCACGCCGCCAGCGTTCATCCTGAGCCAGGATCAAACTCTCCGAAAGATGTTTGATCTAGCTAAATTTTTAAAGCAAATTGACGAGATTTATAAAATCTCTTGTTTTTTAGACTTGCTTGGCGTTTCGTTTTGTTTAGTTTTCAAAGAACAATCTGTTTTGTTGTCGTTTTAACGACTTAACTATCATATCAAGTTAGCAATCGTTTGTCAACAACTTTTTAATTTTATTTTTATAACACTTTGCCTCCCGATGTTTCTCGGTCAGCTAAATTAGTATATCAACTTCTAATCAGGAATGCAATACATTTATTTAAAAAATAACAAAAAAGTTTACTGAATCACATGACTACCTAAAATCAGATGCAATCTCCGACACTTATCAGCTTCATCCCTACAATCTGAACTCTCTTTCACTCATTAGCATACCCGCCAAGTCAGACCAATGTTAATGCTCAATAAACAAAAAATAACTTAAACAATCCTCACTAAAAACAACACCTCTTATCAAAAGAAAGAGGTGTTGTCAGTAAAGTCTATTTAATATAACATCTATTATTCTTCTTCACTTGAATTCAGTGATTCGGTATCTGTACCTAGATCTTTTTCTTCTATAGATTCTTCCTGCTCGTCGTCCCCAGGTGAATCTTCGTCTTTTTGTACCTTAGCTACCGTGGACACATATTGATCATCACCAGCTTCAAGTCTGATCAATTTAACACCCATTGTATTTCTGCCTAAACGGGATATCTGCCCAACATCCATACGGATGACCACACCAGCTGCAGTAATAACCATAAGGTCTTCTTCCCCTGTAACAGTTTTTACAGATACTAAAGAACCTGTTTTATCCGTTATATTGCATGTTTTGATTCCTTTACCGCCACGGCTTTGGATTCTATATTCTTCTTCTCCGGTCCGCTTACCGTATCCATTGCGAGTAACAATTAATATATCATGATTTTCCTCGAGTATATCCATACCGACTACTTCATCATTCTCACTTAAGGTAATACCTTTAACACCTGTTGCTGTACGTCCCATTGAACGTACATCAGTTTCCGGGAATCGGATCAATTGCCCATCTTTTGTTCCAATGATTATGTTTCGTGTGCCATCAGTTAATTTAACGGAAATCAATTCATCATTTTCACGTAAACCAACTGCAATCAGTCCATTGTTTCTTATATTGGCAAAAGAAGATAATGGCGAACGTTTAGAAATCCCTTGTTTTGTAGTAAAGAATAAGAACCAATCATCCACAAATTCTTCAACCGGAATAATCGCATTAATCCACTCACCTTTTTCAATCTCAAGTAAGTTTATAATTGGGAGTCCTTTAGCTGTACGTCCATATTCAGGGATTTCATAACCCTTCGAACGATATACTTTCCCTTTGTTCGTGAAGAAGAGGATCGTATCGTGCGTTGAAGTTGTAAGCAGATGCTCAACAAAATCATCTTCATTGGTACCCATTCCCTGAATGCCTCGTCCTCCACGGCGCTGACTTCTGTAAGTTGAAGCCGGAAGTCGCTTAATGTACCCTTTATTTGTTAAAGAGATAACGATATTCTCTTGAGGAATTAAGTCTTCATCCTCAATGTGTTCAAGACCGGTCAATACAATTTCTGTTCTTCTTTCGTCATTGAACCGTTCTTTAATTTCAGTTAACTCTTCACGAATTAAGTCAAGAAGCTTTTCTTCGTCAGCAAGAATGGCTCTTAATTCGCCAATCAATGTCATAAGCTCTTTATATTCATTTTCGATTTTATCTCTCTCTAAACCTGTTAATCGTTGCAGACGCATATCAAGGATTGCCTGAGCTTGCTTTTCAGTCAATTCAAACTTAGTCATTAATCCTTCTCTTGCTATATCAGTAGTTTGAGAACCACGGATTAAGGCTATAATTTCATCAATATGGTCGAGTGCAATTCTCAATCCTTCTAAAATATGCGCTCTTGCTTCTGCTTTACGAAGCTCAAATTGCGTTCTTCTGCGAATGATTACTTTTTGGTGTTCCAAATAGTAATATAGCATTTGTTTCAGATTTAGAACCTTTGGCTGATCATCAACAAGAGAGAGCATATTAATACCAAATGTTGTTTGCATAGCTGTATGTTTATATAAATTATTTAAAAGTACGTTCGCATTCGCGTCTCTTCTTAATTCAATTACGACACGCATACCATTACGGTCAGACTCATCACGTAAATCTGTAATACCTTCGATTTTCTTATCCCGTACCAACTCTGCAATACGTTCAACTAGTTTGGCTTTGTTCACTTGGTATGGAAGTTCCGTTACAATAATGACCTGTTTACCGTTTGGTTTCTCCTCAATAAACGATCTTGCCCTTAACGTGATGGAACCGCGGCCAGTTTCATAAGCCTTGCGAATACCGCTTCTACCCAAAATTTGTCCAGCAGTTGGAAAATCAGGGCCCGGGATAATTTCCATCAATTCCTGTATGGTGATCTCAGGGTCTTTACTTAAAGCAAGCACACCATCAATGACTTCTCCTAATTGATGTGGAGGAATATTCGTAGCCATACCAACCGCAATTCCGGAAGAACCATTTACAAGCAGGTTAGGAAAACGTGATGGAAGTACAACAGGTTCCTTTTCTGAACCATCGTAGTTGTCTCGGTAATCAATTGTATCCTTGTTTAAGTCTCTGACTAACTCCATTGATATTTTAGACATACGGGCTTCTGTATAACGCATTGCCGCAGCTGAATCACCATCAACAGATCCAAAGTTACCATGTCCATCTACCAGCATGTACCTAAGGTTGAAGTCCTGAGCCATACGAACCATCGTGTCATAGACTGCCGTATCACCATGAGGATGGTATTTACCGATAACTTCACCAACGATACGTGCTGATTTCTTAAATGCTTTATCCGACGTCATACCTAAATCATTCATAGCGTACAGTACACGCCTATGAACAGGCTTTAGCCCATCACGAACATCCGGAAGTGCTCTGGCTACGATAACACTCATAGCATAATCCAAGAACGATGTTCGCATTTCCTGACTTATATTTATTTCTTTAACTCTCGAGTTTTCCATTTCCGCCATGGAATTACCTCCTCTTATCCGCAAAATCCAGTTATACATGTAAAAAGACAGGATAGTTGTTGTCTATCCTGCAGGAAACATGTATGGATTGCTATTTCCCAATTTCATAACAATCGCATTTAAGACCATACTGAAAAATCAACCGAATTTATATATCCAAATTCTTAACATGCAATGCATTGTCTTCAATGAAATTACGACGTGGTTCTACCTTGTCACCCATTAACATTTCAAAGGTTTCATCTGCATCAATTGCATCTTCTAGAGTGACCTGTAACAAGGTTCTGTGTTCCGGATCCATGGTTGTATCCCATAGCTGGGTCGCATTCATTTCTCCCAAACCTTTATAACGCTGCATACCAGGTTTTGGCTGGTTAGGAAGCTCCTTCAAAATACTTTCCAGCTCTCGATCATTATAAGCATACTCTATACGTTTGCCTTGCTGTATTTTGTATAAAGGCGGCTGTGCAATATAGATATACCCATTTTCAAGAAGCGGTCGCATATAACGGTAGAAGAACGTCAGCAATAAAGTTCTGATATGAGCTCCATCAACATCGGCATCAGTCATAATGACAACTTTATGATATCGAGCCTTCGTAATATCAAAATCCTCGCCAATACCTGTTCCTAAGGCTGTTACAATCATTCTGATCTCTTGATTGCCAAGAATTCTATCCAGACGTGCTTTCTCTACGTTTAATATTTTACCGCGCAATGGCAAAATGGCCTGGAAGTGACGATCACGGCCGGATTTTGCCGATCCACCGGCAGAATCACCCTCAACGATGTAAATTTCGCTTATCGATGGATCTTTGGAAGAGCAATCTGCTAATTTCCCTGGTAGGTTGGATATTTCCAAGGCACTCTTTCTTCTAGTCAGTTCGCGGGCTTTCTTGGCTGCCGCTCTCGCTCTCGCTGCCATTAATCCTTTATCAATAATTTTTCTTGCTACGCTTGGATTCTCAAGCAGGAATTTTTCCATTTTTTCAGAGAAAACAGAGTCTGTAATCGTTCTTGCTTCAGAATTGCCTAGCTTGGTTTTCGTTTGTCCTTCAAACTGGGGATTCGGATGCTTAATCGATACGATTGCTGTTAAGCCTTCTCGAACATCTTCGCCGGTTAGATTCAGGTCATTTTCCTTGAAAATACCGTATTTTCTTGCATAGTCATTAATCACACGCGTTAAGGCTGTTTTAAAACCAGATTCGTGGGCCCCACCTTCATAAGTATGAATATTATTGGCAAATGAATAAATATTACTTGTAAAACTGTCATTGTATTGCAAAGCAACTTCAACAGAAATTCCGTCTCTTTCACCTTCTACAAAGATTGGTTCTTCATGAAGTACCTCTCTTGTACGGTTGAGGTGTTCTACATAGGATTTAATGCCGCCCTCATAGTAATATTCATTTTCTTTACCATCTTCACGTTCATCCTTAATCGTAATCTTAATGCCACGATTTAAGAAGGCTAATTCCCTTAACCTTACAGCCAAAATCTCATATTCATAAATAAGAGTTTCTGTGAAAATTTCGTCATCCGGTTTAAATGTAATAGTTGTACCAGTACGGTCGGATTCACCTAAGATCTCAAGCTCACCTTTTGGTACTCCTCTTTCAAAACGTTGAAGGTGAATCTTGCCTTCACGTTCTACACGCACGGTTAATTCAGTAGACAGGGCATTAACAACTGAAGCACCTACACCGTGAAGCCCGCCGGAGACCTTGTAGCCTCCGCCGCCGAATTTACCGCCGGCATGCAAAGTAGTCATAATAACTTCTACTGCAGGACGGCCTACTTTTTCGTGTATACCAACCGGAATACCACGGCCATTATCCTTTACCGTAATACTGTTATCTTTATTGATGAATACATTAATTTCATCACAATATCCTGCCAGTGCCTCATCGATACTGTTATCAACAATTTCCCAGACCAGATGGTGAAGCCCTCTGGAACTTGTAGAACCAATATACATACCGGGTCTTTTACGTACCGCTTCTAACCCTTCAAGTATTTGTATCTGGTTTTCATCATAAGATTCTTTTTGTATTTCTTTTTGCTCCATTGTCAAACCATTTCACCTACACTTTTCATGCATTATTTCGTATCTTATCGGTTGTGTTACAACGTAGACATCTTTGCGGTTTTTCGTTTCAAAGCAGTTGGTCCAATTGGTGAAAGATAGATGTGATAACCGGTGACCACAATTGATTTGGACTTACCTTCAGCCAAATCAATGACCTTATTTTCATCCAAAAATTTTTGCAGACCAGTTGAACAAGATAGCATCTTAGCATCAAGTATCGTAACCAGTTCACTGATTTTAACTACAATATCGTTTCCGACATGAAGATACATCCGAACCACCTCATTTCACTCTGGACATTGTTCCGCTTTTCACTTGAAAGGTCGCGGCTTCCCTCAATGTTTGATGATCGATTCCATCAACGCTTGTGGTCGTTACAAATGTTTGTACCTTACCTTGAATGGTATTCAGCAAATGAGATTGTCTGTAGTCATCTAGTTCAGAAAGAACATCATCAAGCAGAAGAATTGGATATTCATTAATTTCTGAATGAATTAGTTCAATTTCAGCTAATTTTAAAGATAATGCCGTGGTTCTTTGCTGACCCTGTGATCCAAACGTTTGCACATCATGTCCATTTACGAAAAATTGCAAGTCATCTCTATGGGGACCAATTAATGTTGTGCCACGTTCTTTTTCCCTTGTACCTATTTTATCAAATTTTTCCTGAAATCTTTCTACTATTTTCGACAAATCCATAGATTCTGATACCTCTATGGATGGTTTATATTGAATATCCAGTGTTTCAAGGCCTCTTGAAATGCCTTTATGGATAGGTTTAGCCCAACTTTTAAGCAATTCTAGGAATTCAAATCTTTTTAAAAGAATTCTTGCAGCATAATGAATAAATTGTTCATTTAGAACAGCAAGCATGGCATCGTCTGATTTTTTACTCAGTTGCACCTGTCTCAAAAAAGCATTTCGCTGATTTAGAATCTTTTGGTATTGATTACTATCATGTAAATAAACAGGTGATACTTGTCCTATTTCCATATCTATAAATCGTCTTCTAATTAAAGGGCTGCCTTTAACCAGGTTTAAATCCTCAGGGGCAAACATGATCACATTCATATTGCCAACATACTGGCTTAAACGCTTTTGCTCTAAATGATTAATTTTGGCTTTCTTGCCTTTTTTGGAGATAATTAAATCTAAGGGAAGAGTCCCTCTTTTTTTAAGCACTCTACCCTCTATTCTAGCATACTCCTGGTCCCACCCAATAAGATCTTTATCATTTGAGGTGCGGTGAGACTTGGCCATTGCCAATACATACATAGCTTCCATCACGTTTGTTTTTCCCTGGGCATTTTCCCCTAGTATAACGTTCACTTTATTTTCAAATTCTGCAGTCAGACTTTCATAGTTTCTATAATGCTGAAGACTAATCTTTTCAAGATACATATCTCAGATCCTTTACTTTAATCCGTAATGATATAGGAACCGACTTCCGGGATTTCAATACGGTCTCCAACCCGGAGTTTTTTGCCTCTGCGAACATCCAGTTCACCATTTACGTATACTTCATATTCTGCAAGAAACCATTTTGCACTTCCTCCAGAATCGATGATACTCGCTAATTTTAAAAATTGTCCGAGAGTAATATACTCGGTTTGAATGTGTATTGATTCCATCATAAGATCCCACCTGTAAAAGTCTCTAAAAGTTTATTTTACTAAATAATTTGGTTTTGCACAAAAAGAACCTGTTTCGATGCATATATACAAACAGGTTCTTTGAATGAATAAAGTTAATATGTTCTTACTGGCAATATAAGCTGAAGCATGCTGTCGTCTTCCACACCTTTAAGAACAAACGGTCTCATGGCTCCAGTGAAATTAATCGTCACTTCTGTTACGTCTAATGCTTTTAGGGCATCCATCATATATTTCGCACTAAAGGATATTTTTAATTCTTCGCCTTCGATCATTTGTGTAAGGATTTCCTCTGTTACCGTGCCAACTTCTGGTGTATGGGAGGAAATTTCAATATAAGAATCTTCAATCGTAGAAAGCTTAACGACATTATTCCGGCTTTCTCTCGCTAATAAAGAAGCACGATCAATGGCATGGAGAAGTTCTTTTGTATTGATTTTAACATCCGTTTTACTTTCATTTGGTATTAATCGGGATGTATCTGGATAATTTCCTTCTAATAATCTTGAGAAGAATAATAAATTTTTTGATTTAAACAGAACCTGATTTTCTGTAAATATAATATTGATTTCTTCATCCGTATCATCAAGGATTTTGCTCAATTCATTCAAGCTCTTCCCAGGGACTACTACACTGTAGCTGTCTCCATTTCCATTAATCACCGTTTTCCTCATGGCCAGCCTGTGGCTGTCTGTTGCAATACAGATAAGTTGTCCATCTTCAATACGCCAGTTTACACCTGTCAACACAGGGCGTGTTTCTGAGGTGGACACTGCAAATATAGTTTGACGAATGATATTCTTTAACAAATCTATTGGCATGGAGTACATATGCTGTTCCTCCATTTGAGGAAGCTGTGGATAATCTTCAGCATTTAGCCCATTGAGTTTATATTCAGCTTTTCCTGAACGAATAATTGTTTGTAGATGGGCATATACTTCTAAATCTACAGTACTTTCAGGAAGTTTTTTTACGATATCAGCAAAGAAACGGGCTGGTAAAACAATAGATCCAGGCTCTTTAATTTCAACTAATTCATTATCTTCTTCTTCAGCTGGAATGAAAGATTCGATAGATATATCAGAATCGCTTCCTGTTAAGGTAACTCCTTCTTCAGTGGCTTTAATTTTTATTCCAGTTAGAATCGGTATAGTAGTTCGGGTCGAAACCGCTTTAAGAACATCTGTCACGCTTTGGACGAGACGGTCACGCTGAATCGTAATTTTCATGAGTAATCCTCCCAATAATGATGATTGATTTTAGATACATATTTATTAATTTATATTTAAAAATAAAAGAAGAAGTACTAGTAGGGCCTGTGGAAATGTGGATAACTAGACTTTTCGACTGAAAAACAGTCTATCCACATGTGGACAGACTGTGAGTAATCTTGATAACAACTTACTTGATTATCAACAGTTAGTAACTACTTTGTTAATCAGTGACTGTTAAGTTTTAACGTAATTTCTTTAACATGATCCTGCATCTGAGGATCGCTTTGCATAAGCTTAGATATTTTTTCATGGGCATGTATAACAGTTGTATGATCCCGTCCGCCAAACTCTTCACCTATTTTAGGAAGAGAATAGTCCGTCAGCTCCCTGGAGAGATACATGGCTATCTGTCTAGGAAAAGCAATCGATTTTGTCCGTTTTTTAGCTTTGAAATCATCTAGTTTTATATTAAAGTATTCTCCAACTACCTTCTGAATATCCGCAATAGAAATGATTTTTGGTTTCGAATTAGGAATAATATCCTTTAACGCTTCAGCAGCTAAATCAGCGTTAATATCCTTATTTATTAAGGATGAATAAGCTACGACACGTATGAGTGCACCTTCGAGCTCGCGAATATTGGAATCGATTTGATTTGCGATATAAATCATGACTTCATTTGAAATATCCAAACGTTCAGCTTTCGCTTTTTTCCGTAGGATCGCAATTCTAGTCTCAAGATCCGGAGGCGTAATATCGGTGATTAAACCCCATTCGAAACGAGATCGCAGCCGGTCTTCAAGAGTAGGTATCTCCTTCGGAGGGCGGTCACTTGAGATTACGATTTGCTTACTTTCCTCATGAAGTGCATTGAACGTATGGAAAAATTCTTCCTGAGTAGACTCTTTTCCAGCTAAAAATTGGATATCATCGATTAGCAGAACATCGACACTGCGATACTTATTGCGGAAATCTTCTGCTCGATTATCACGGATTGAGTTAATAAACTCATTTGTAAATTTCTCTGAAGATAAATAAACAACCTTGGCTGATGGGTTGTGCTCTAAAACATAATGGCCAATTGCATGCATTAAATGCGTTTTCCCAAGCCCAACTCCTCCATATATAAATAAAGGATTGTAGGCTTTTGCAGGTGCTTCTGCTACAGCTAAGGATGCAGCATGTGCAAAACGATTACCGGACCCAATAACAAAAGTATCAAATGTATACTTAGGTATTAATAAGGTTTGCGGAATCTCATGCTGCTCATCACTTCCTCTTCTGACCCTTTTCGCCGGAGCCGGTAAATCGTAGTCTTCTTCTTTTTGGTTATGGGGAATAATAAACTTAACTTCCAGTTGTTCCCCTGTACTTTCGTATAAAACCTCACCTATGACATCTGAATAACGTTCTTCCAGCCAATCGCGGGCAAATTCGTTTGGTGCTACCACAGTAAGTGTGTCCTTTTTTAAGGAATGTGCCTTTGTTGATTTTAGCCAGGTTTCAAAGCTTGGCTTGCTTATTTTCTTTTCTAATATTGATAATGAGTGCTTCCATAGTTCATCTATATTTTTCACTCGTTGATCCTCCTTCTAAGACAGCCAAACCACCATAAACTCGAATTAAGACAAAATAAATAGAAAATGTATAAATATAAAAAACTATGCATAAGGAATATTATGGGGATTATTAGTTTTCGACAATATCCACTTCCTGTGGACAAAGTTATACGGAACTGCGCAAAATTCTATCCACATGTTATTAACAATGTGTGGATAAGTTATTTGTGTGGATAAGTTATTAAGAATGAAAACAAAAAATATGATATCAAAAATTTGCTGGAGTTGCAACGTTTTTTGTTGTTTATCCACAATATGCAGTGGATGGGGGTTAAAGTTTTCCACAAGAGGTTTATTTGTGAGAAACCTGTCGAAAAGGGGTGTGGATTGTTAAAATTGATTAATTTAATTATCCACAACCTATCCATAGACGGCAAGTCTAATTTGTAAAAAAGAAATGAGGAAAACTTCACGCAGATTCATTTAGAGAAGTTTGAGGGGATCAGTAAGGAGAGTTTTTCGTTGTTTAAAAGTATAAGTTGACAATTACGTATTGCCATCTATATAATTGTAAAGACTGTCTTTAACTGTAATCCTCAGGGAGGTGTACTATATGAAAAGAACGTACCAACCAAATAAACGTAAACACAGCAAAGTTCATGGGTTCCGTGCCCGTATGAGCACTAAAACCGGACGTCGTGTTCTTGCAGCTCGTCGTCGTAAAGGAAGAAAAGTTTTATCTGCCTAGACCACTGACCTTTTCAGTGGTCTTTTTTTAAGTTTAGAGCAGTTTTGGTGGAAAGAGATCTGGAATATATAATTTATAAGTTTAAATTGACGTTTTAATAATGCTGAAATTTGTTAATGATGTACAATGGAACTGTAATGGGTTTTTGGAAAAATGACCCCAATTATAAGTTGAAATGTATGTGTTAAGTGCAGGTGGATAAATGAATAAAGAGCGCAGGATAAAAAAAAATCAGGAAATCCAGGAAGTATTTCAAAAGGGCAAGTCTTTTGCAAACAGACAATTTGTCATATACGTATTTAAAAAGAGGGGACAGGCAGATTTTCGGCTTGGACTTTCAGTAAGTAAAAAGATTGGTAACGCAGTGACACGAAATCGTGTTAAACGCTATGTTAGACAATCTTTCTTAGAATTAGAAGATCGAATCATGTCAGGAAATGACTATATTGTAGTGGCCAGAAAGCCAACTTCAGAAATGGATTTTCATGAATCGAAAGCAAGCCTTATTCATGTTTTAAAACGTGCAGGCGTCTTGAAAAAAATATAAGCATGGCGTTCTGTTACAAAAAAGCCTAAAACATGTTAGGCATGGACATCTAAAAGATGTTAAAATACATTTATTGCATATAAGAGGTTAAAACCTTTTAAGTTAGTTAGGAGGAAATAAAGCTTGAAGAAGAAACATATGCTTCTCTTTGGTTCGGTTATTTTTCTCACCGCTGTTCTATCGGGATGTAGTGAAGTTAATCAACCGATCACTTCAGAAAGTACAGGAATTTGGAACCAATACTTTGTTTATCCGCTTTCTTGGCTGATAACCAAAATGGCTGAGTTACTTGGAAATGAATTTGGCTTTTCCATTATTATTGTCACTATAATGGTTAGATTATTGATTTTGCCATTGATGATTAAACAAATTAAAAGCACAAAAGCTATGCAGGCTATTCAACCGGAAATGAATAGGTTGAAAGAGAAATACAGCTCTAAAGATGCTGAAACTCAGCAAAAGCTACAACAGGAAACAATGGCTTTGTTTCAAAAACATGGTGTAAATCCTTTAGCAGGATGTTTGCCGATTTTTATCCAAATGCCAATTTTGATTGCGTTCTATCATGCAATTATGAGAACAACTGAAATCGCTAATCACAGTTTCCTTTGGTTTGATTTAGGAGACAAGGATCCATACTTTATCCTTCCGCTGATTGCAGGGGTAACAACCTTTATTCAACAAAAAATATCCATGGTTGGACAGGATGATAATCCAACTATGCAAATGATGCTATATATTATGCCGATTATGATTATTGTGTTCGCAATTAACTTCCCGGCAGCACTATCTTTATACTGGGTTGTTGGTAATATTTTCTCGATTGCCCAAACTTACTTCATTAAAGGGCCTGATTTAAAGCAAGCAAGAGCCGATAAATCAAATGTAAATGCCGGAGGTAAGAAAAAGTGAAACAAGTAACCGCTACAGCCCAAACAGTTAATGAAGCTGTTGAATCTGCTCTTAAGGAATTAAATACAACGAAGGAAAAGATTGAAATCCAAGTTGTAGATGAAGGAAAAAGAGGTTTTTTAGGCCTGTTTGGCTCAAAACCGGCTATTGTTAAGGTGACTGTTAAGCATGATCCGTTAGCAGAAGCAAAGCAATTCATCGAGAATGTAGCAGAAAAAATGGGTGCAGAGGTACATGTTCATCATAAGCAAGAAGGCAAAGTAGTTACATTTGAGTTATCAGGTGAAAAAATAGCCATGCTGATTGGAAAAAGGGGTCAAACCTTAAATTCCCTTCAATACCTGACGCAACTTGTTGCCAATAAAAACTCTTCTCAATATTTAACGATTATGCTGGATGCGGAGGATTACCGGAGCAGAAGAAATGAAGCATTAACTAATCTTGCAGAGAAGATGGCAAACAAAGCCATCTACACCAAAAAAGAAGTATCATTGGAACCGATGCCTTCCTTTGAAAGAAAAGTGATTCATACGGCATTGATGAATAACAAAAAAGTCAAAACGTATTCTGCCGGTTCCGAACCTAATCGACATATTGTGATTGCGTCAAAATAAATAGTGTGATTAAAATCTCCGGATGATTTCGGAGATTTTTTTGATGGAGCGGCTTAAGAAGTAAAATAAAGTAAAATTTCCATTTAATGAACAAACTATCCAATATGACAATTGCAAAAGATAATAATGTCATGAAAAGGAAGAATGTGCTTAGATTCTTGTTATTCACATGTGGATAAGTTAAAATTATACGTACTGCATTTTAATGATTGTGGATAAGAACGGCAGATAAAGATATTAGCCGATATATAATAGTATTGTTTATTTCTTTTATGAAAGGAGTATACTTCATGGATTTTGATACAATTGCTGCGATATCGACTCCCATGGGCGAGGGAGCGATTGGGATTGTTCGTATTAGTGGCAATGAAGCAATAAATATTGCAGATACGGTCTATCGCAGCCCAAAAGGAAAAAGATTGACTGAAGTACCAAGCCATACCATTCATTATGGGAATATCATAGACCCTAAAACAAATTCCCTCATAGAAGAAGTGATGGTGACCGTGTTAAAAGCTCCAAATACGTTCACACGTGAAGACATCGTTGAAATCAATTGCCACGGTGGCTTAGTTTCTGTGAATCGGGTACTTCAACTTATTTTAAGACAGGGAGCTGCTTTAGCTGAGCCTGGTGAATTTACAAAACGGGCATTTCTAAATGGACGGATTGATTTATCTCAAGCGGAAGCGGTTATGGACCTAATCAGAGCTAAAACAGATAAAGCAATGAATGTAGCTTTGGGGCAAATTGAAGGGAAACTATCAAGATTAATAAAAAACCTGCGCCAGGATATTCTTGAAACATTGGCACAGGTGGAAGTGAATATAGATTATCCTGAATATGATGATGTGGAAGAAATGACCCATCACCTATTTAAGGAACGTTGCGAGTTTGTCAGCGCTGAAATTGAAAAATTGCTGCAAACCAGTCATCAGGGAAAAATTTTAAGAGAAGGCATTTCGACCGTTATTGTTGGAAGACCAAACGTAGGGAAGTCTTCTTTATTAAATAGTTTGGTTCAGGAAAACAAAGCGATTGTTACCGATATTCCCGGAACAACGAGGGATGTAATTGAAGAATATGTTAATGTAAGAGGTGTACCCCTGCGTTTAGTGGATACTGCCGGAATTCGTGAAACAGAAGATATAGTTGAACGAATTGGAGTTGAACGTTCCAGAGAGGTATTAAAAAAAGCTGATTTGATTCTACTAGTATTAAACCATGCTGAAGAGTTTACTGAAGAAGATCAATTATTGTTTGAAGCCGTGAATGGCATGGATGTTATCGTGCTCATTAACAAAACAGATCTTCCAGGAAAACTGGATATAAATAAAGTAAAAGCTGCTGCAAAGGACTATTCGATTATTTTAACATCGTTAAAAGAGGACAAAGGTATTGATGACTTAGAAGAAGCCATCTCTAGTCTTTTCTTTGAAGGAAACTTAAATACCGGCGATGCGACATATGTATCTAACTCGCGTCATATTGCCCTTTTGAATCAAGCTAAACAGGCAATTGACGATGCACTGGCTGGCATTAATGAAGGTGTGCCTATTGACCTAGTTCAAATTGATTTAACAAAATCATGGGAACTATTAGGGGAAGTTATTGGAGAAAGTGTCCATGAAAGTTTAATTAATCAATTGTTTTCGCAGTTCTGTCTTGGGAAATAAGGAGGTAAACTATGGCATATCATGCTGGTGAATTTGATGTAATAGTAATAGGCGCAGGACATGCAGGCTGTGAAGCAGGTTTGGCCGCAGCCAGACAAGGGGCTAAAACACTTGTATTAACGATTAATTTGGATATGGTTGCGTTCATGCCCTGCAATCCTTCAGTGGGAGGACCTGCAAAAGGGATTGTAGTCAGAGAGATTGATGCTCTGGGCGGTGAAATGGGTCGTAATATTGATAAGACCCATATTCAAATGAGGATGCTCAATACGGGTAAAGGACCGGCTGTTCGTGCGTTAAGAGCACAGGCTGATAAATTTGCTTACCAGAACGAAATGAAAAAAACTCTTGAAAATGAAAAAAATCTAACCTTAATGCAAGGGATGGTAGACCGGCTATTAATTGAGGATGGAGAATGTAAAGGTGTTATAACGCAGACAGGCGCGATCTATCATTCAAAAGCAGTTGTCATCACAACGGGTACTTTTTTACGTGGTGAAATTATTTTAGGAGAACTAAAATATTCCAGCGGTCCAAATAATCAGCAGCCATCCATCAAGCTCTCAGAACATCTTGAAGAACTCGGATTGGATTTGGTTCGTTTCAAAACTGGTACACCGCCAAGGGTAAACGGTGATACAATTGACTATAATAAAACTGAAATACAGCCGGGCGATGATATACCAAGGGCCTTTTCTTTCGAAACAACAGCCTTTATCACGGACCAATTGCCATGCTGGCTTACCTACACGAACGAAGGAACACATACAATTATAGATAATAATTTACATCGCTCTCCGATGTATTCTGGAATGATTAAGGGAACTGGACCGCGTTATTGTCCATCAATAGAAGATAAAGTCGTTCGCTTTAATGATAAGCCTCGTCATCAAATCTTCCTTGAGCCTGAAGGCAGGAATACGAATGAAGTATATGTACAAGGACTATCTACAAGTTTGCCGGAAGATGTGCAAAAAGAAATACTTGCGACTATCCCGGGACTCGAAAATGTCCAAATGATGCGGCCCGGTTATGCTATTGAGTATGATGCGATCGTACCGACACAGCTTTGGCCAACCTTAGAAACGAAGAAAATTAAAAACTTATATACAGCTGGGCAAATCAATGGCACTTCAGGTTATGAAGAAGCTGCTGGTCAGGGCTTAATGGCAGGTATTAATGCTGGCCGCAGAGCTCTGAATGAAGAAGAGATTATTCTGAGTCGTTCGGATGCTTATATAGGGGTTCTGATTGATGACTTGGTAACAAAAGGTACAAATGAGCCATACAGATTGTTGACATCCCGTGCTGAATACCGTTTATTGCTGAGACATGATAATGCTGACTTGAGGTTAACAGAAATAGGTTATCGCATTGGATTGATCAGCGAGGATCGTTATGAACGCTTCTTAACCAAAAAACAAGCCATTCAGAATGAAATCGGAAGGCTTGCTACTACTATTATTAAGCCGAATGAAACCACTCAAACCTATTTAAGAGAATGGGCTAGCAGTGAGCTGAAGGATGGGATCCGCGGCAATGAGCTGTTGCGACGGACCGAATTGACATACAAACATATAAGGCAATTAATCCCCTCTGATATTGAAATTTCGCACGAAGTAGCTGAGCAGGTGGAGATACAGATTAAATATGAGGGATACATTGAAAAATCTATTCAGCAAGTTGAAAGGCTGAAAAAGATGGAAAATAAGAGAATCCCTGATTTTATTGATTATGATGACATCACGGGGTTAGCTTCAGAAGCACGCCAGAAATTGAAACAGGTACGTCCATTATCAATGGCACAGGCTTCCCGTATATCAGGAGTAAACCCAGCCGATATTTCTATATTGCTTGTTTATATTGAACAAGGTAAGATTGCAAAAATACCCCATAACTAAGAGGTAAATACATGAATATATCTGAATTTAAAAATGCACTGGAGGAGAAGGGGATTGCTCTTTCTCCTTCTCAGCTTGAGCAATTCGAAACATATTTTAAACTGTTGGTAGAATGGAATGAAAAAGTTAACCTGACAGCTATTACAGATAAAGAAGAAGTTTATTTAAAACATTTCTATGATTCAATTTCGCCATCATTCTTTATTGATTTTAATCAGGATCTATCTTTATGTGATGTTGGAGCTGGAGCGGGATTCCCAAGTATACCGTTAAAAATATGCTTCCCATCCATTAAATTATCAATTGTAGATTCTCTAAACAAACGAATTAATTTCTTAAAAACGTTAACAGATGAATTGGGTCTACAGGATGTAAGTCTATATCATGATCGCGCAGAGACATTCGGGAAATTAGCAGAACACCGTGAAAAATACGATTTTGTTACAGCCAGAGCGGTTGCCAGATTATCCGTATTGAGTGAGCTATGCCTTCCTTTAGTAAAAAAAGGAGGAAAATTCATCGCCTTAAAAGGGGCAGGTGCTGATGATGAAGTATTGGCAGGTAAAAAAGCTTTGACCATTCTAGGTGGTAAAATGAATAAAGACTTCTATTTCCAACTGCCTAAGGAAGATAGTCAACGTCATATTATTTTGATAGACAAAGTAAAGGACACACCAAAAAAATATCCACGTAAACCAGGAACACCGAATAAGCAACCATTAGAATAAACTTTATTGAGACGGATATTCTAAAAGACGGTATAATAAAGATAGTCATTACCAAATAATGAGACAGTTGGAATTCATATTTCTATGATTTTTTCCAATATATTAAGCTAGTTGGAAGTTTTTTAAAGGTGGTGTAGGGATGACAAAACATCCTTTTTCACGTTTTTTTGGACTTGGAGATAAAGAAGAAAATGTAGACAGGGAATCAGAAATTGCGATAGTAAAGGAAGAAATAAACCGCGATGAAATCCATAAATTACCAATTTCTTCAATCGTTCCAAATCGTTTTCAACCAAGAAGCATTTTCGATGATGAAAAAATTGAAGAACTTGCTCTGACTATAGAGACACACGGCATTATACAGCCGATTGTAGTCAGGGAGATTCATAATGGCCAATTCGAAATTATTGCTGGTGAGCGCCGATACAGGGCTATAAGTAAATTGGGTTGGGATAAGATTCCGGCCATTATTAATAATCTCTCAGATACTGAAACAGCTTCCGTAGCATTAATTGAGAACCTTCAACGTGAAGAATTATCACCTATTGAAGAAGCTGTAGCCTATAGCAAGTTGATTGAATTACATCAATTGACCCAGGAAGGCTTGGCAAACAGGCTTGGAATAGGCCAATCTACGGTTGCTAATAAAATTAGGTTATTAAAATTACCGCAGGTGGTTCAGAACGCGGTCATGCAAAAGACAATTACAGAGAGACATGCACGTTCCTTAATTCCTTTGAAAGATTCTGAAAAACAATCAAAGCTTGTTGAAGAGATCATTGAGAAAGGGCTGAATGTGAAACAGACAGAAGAACGGGTCAGCAAACTGCTCTCAGCAGATGAAGACAAAAAGCCGCGTGCGATCCGAAAAGCATTCAGTAAGGATATGAGAATAGCGGTGAATACCATCCGCCAATCTATGAGCATGGTAAAGGATAATGGAATTAATTTAGACTCAGAAGAAGCGGAATTTGATGATTTTTATCAAATTACCATCCGCATTCCTAAAAAAAATAAATAATAGATTCATTTATTAGTAAATTGGCAATCCAGTAGGTTGCCATTTTTTTATAATTACCTTTATTTTTACATGAATCGATATTTTCTCTACAATATTTTAAATATATGAACTTTGAAAAAAAGAAACATGTTAAAATAGAAACGTTATAAGTCTGAATGTAAAGTGAGGCAGGTGACAACATGGGAAAAGTAATATCTATTGCAAACCAAAAAGGAGGAGTTGGTAAAACAACAACTTCCGTCAATTTGGGGGCCTGCTTGGCGTACATAGGAAAGAAAGTTTTGCTAGTCGATGTTGACCCACAAGGAAACGCGACCAGCGGAGTAGGGATTGAGAAAGCTGATGTAGAACAATGCATTTATGATGTGCTTATCGATGATGTTGAGGTTGCTGACGTTATTAAGGCAACAAAAGTTGAAAACTTAGATGTCATACCAGCTACTATTCAACTTGCAGGTGCTGAGATAGAATTGGTGCCTACAATATCCAGAGAAGTACGCCTGAAAAGAGCGTTAGAAGCAGTTACTGATCAGTATGATTATATTATTATTGATTGTCCTCCATCTTTAGGTTTATTGACTCTCAATTCCCTGACAGCATCTGATGCTGTACTTATACCTGTGCAATGTGAATACTACGCCCTTGAAGGCCTCAGTCAATTACTTAATACAGTTAGATTAGTTCAGAAACATTTGAACCATGATTTAAAAATAGAGGGAGTACTATTAACGATGCTTGATGCTCGTACAAATCTGGGTATACAAGTCATTGAAGAGGTTAAGAAGTACTTCCAGGATAAAGTATATAAGACAATCATCCCGCGTACCGTACGTTTAAGTGAAGCACCAAGTCATGGTGAACCGATTATTATTTATGATCCTAAGTCACGCGGAGCGGAAGTATATATAGATTTGGCAAAGGAAGTGGTTGCGAATGGGTAAAGGACTGGGAAAAGGCCTTGATGCCCTTATTACTAATATGGAAGTCAGCAAAGAAGAAATAGTGCAAGAAATTTCGATTAAAAGTTTGCGGCCAAATCCATACCAACCGAGAAAATCCTTCCAGCCTGAAGCTATTGAGGAACTGAAAAATTCAATTTTACAACACGGAATTCTTCAGCCTCTTATTGTGCGAAAAAGCAGTATAAAGGGATACGAGATTGTTGCAGGGGAAAGGCGCTTTCGTGCAGCAAAAGAAGCAAAATTAAAATCCGTCCCTGCTGTAGTTCGTCAATTTGATGATCGGCAGATGATGGAACTGGCTCTACTGGAAAACCTTCAAAGAGAGGATTTAAATCCAGTGGAGGAGGGGGCTGCTTATCAGTCCTTATTGAGAAATCTTGATATCACACAAGAAGAATTGGCAAAGAGAATGGGGAAAAGTCGTCCTCATATAGCCAATCATATTCGTCTTTTATCTTTACCTGTACAGATACAGGATTATATTTCTCAAGGTAAATTATCAATGGGACACGGAAGAGCGTTGCTCGGTTTGAAAGCTAAAAAGGAAATTAACCCTTTAGCGGATAAAGTAATCAAGGATAATCTCAATGTCAGGCAACTAGAGGGGATTATTCAAAACCTAAATGCGAGTGTTCCACGTGAAACAAAGCGAGTGCCTTCCAAGGATATCTTTATCCAAGAAAGAGAAAATCTTTTAAGGGAACGATTTGGAACTTCTGTAACCATAAAACAGAATAAAAAGAGAGGGAAAATAGAAATAGAATTTTTCTCTCAGGAAGATTTGGAAAGACTCCTGGAAATTTTAGATAAATAAAAAACCATTTAAAATGGTTTTTTATTTATAACTATAGATTATCATGTATTTTTTCCTCATCGAAACTCCAATTAAAGGTAGTAGTTAAAGGA
The DNA here is from genome assembly GCF_058313635.1 of Bacillus sp. z26. NCBI lineage: Bacteria > Bacillati > Bacillota > Bacilli > Caryophanales > Bacillaceae > Bacillus > Bacillus sp. z26. Next base: position 592,351 of record NZ_JBZFQM010000003.1, on the reverse strand, counting down.
TTGGCATGATTATAGGCTAATCCAGCTAAATAGATACCTTTAGTAATTGCTTTAGCCATTTTTAAAACCAGATTTAATCGGGTATTCTGTAAAACAAAATATTCCATAAATCCACTAACGTTCACAATTCCAGTAATATGGGCTTCTCCTACATCGGGCAATTCTTTATTTACACCGGCACCAGGCTTTACGGGCCCTTTACCAACCTGGATGATACCTACACTTTTAACTCTGCCAAGACAAGCATCTATCCCAATAATAAATGGATCTTCATGTGTACTGTGAATGTAATCGAGCTTTCCCTTTAAATTAACAGCATGGATTGGGTCCTCTAAAGTACCATATACATAAAAGTTGGGCAGCGTTTTTTCACTTATCAATGTTCCAATTAAGGGACCAAGTGAATCCCCAGTTGAACGGTCAGTACCAATACAAACTATTACAATAGGACGTACTTTATGAGTAGGGAGGATCGTTAGTAATTCTCTAGAAATAACATGGTGGGCATTCTCTTCCTCATAAGATATTCGATTTGCTGTGTTGCGTTGGTCAAAAAAAGAAGGCCTCATGTTCATAATTACCACTCCTCTGCAAAAGTACTATCAGTATACGGAAAAAAAGGGATTTTTATACACTTAACTTTAGAATAAATGGCATGATTACAAATCCTATGCCCTTTTTAAACTGTGAAGGGATAAGATTGAATCCTTCTATAAATGCACACTTTAAAGTACTGATTTAACTATTTTATAAAATGCTATATCACACGATTGATTTATCATTTGTATACCCAACAGATTGGAATAAGAAAACATTGTGATAAATGATGTAAGCAGGTATATTGAATGATTATGATTGAATAAATTATATTAAGATAATTTATTCAATCGCATCATCTTATTCATGATCGGATAAATGTATCTCTATCAGAAGTAAAACTCCACAGTTATTGTTTTCAAATTTTTTAATTCCCAGTTGCAATTCCTTGTATTATAACAAGATGCTGATGGTTGAAGATGGGAAGTTTATTGTAAAAGCTAGATCGTGAAATCATAAGAGGAAAGGTAAAGAAAAAGGAGGGTCATTCTGGTTTTTGGTTTTAATTGGAGGTCTGGCTATATGCTGATATAATTCATTGGTATAATGGGTAAAGTTTAGATATTGGAGGATTAGGAGCTATGGATGATAAGGATTTTGAAATAAATGATATAGTTGAAATGAAAAAACCTCATCCATGTGGTGTTAACCGCTGGAAAATTATTAGGTTGGGTATGGATGTCCGGATAAAGTGCGAAGGGTGTGGCCACAGTGTCATGTTGCCTCGCAAAGATTTTGTCAGGAAGATGAAAAAGATAGTGGAGAAACACGAAGCCTAAATTGAGTAAGCTTATTATGCAGCGAGTATGCTATCATATAAAGGGTCATGCATGTACTTAAATGAACAAGAGCGGCTTGTCTTTTAGAAGACTTGTCACTATAATTGGTAAAGGTTTATCACATATAATCTATTTATATATACATTTAAAATGTTTTCACATAAGGAGTGAATGATGTGGCATTAACAGCCGGAATAGTAGGATTGCCTAACGTAGGAAAGTCTACTCTCTTTAATGCAATAACTCAGGCAGGAGCAGAATCCGCCAACTATCCATTTTGTACAATTGATCCCAATGTAGGGATTGTTGAGGTACCGGATTATAGATTACAAAAGCTGACGGAACTTGTAGTTCCTAAAAAAACAGTTCCGACTGCTTTTGAATTTACGGATATTGCAGGTATTGTAAAAGGGGCAAGTAAAGGTGAAGGGTTGGGGAACAAATTCCTTTCCCATATCCGACAGGTAGATGCGATATGCCATGTAGTAAGATGTTTTGCTGATGAGAATATTACCCATGTTTCAGGTAAAGTGAATCCAATTGATGATATTGAAACCATTAATTTGGAATTAATTCTAGCAGATATGGAGACAGTTGAGAAACGAATCGATCGTGTTGGGAAATTAGCAAAACAAAAAGATAAAGAAGCCGTTGTTGAATATGAAGTTCTTTCCTTACTGAAAGAAGCATTTGAAGCGGAAAAACCGGCGAGGGCAGTAGAATTCACCGATGAACAGCTGAAAATAGTGAAAGGATTGCATCTCCTCACTATCAAACCAGTTTTATATGTTGCTAATGTTGATGAAGATGAAATAGCTGATGCTTCTGATAATGAATATGTGCGTCAGGTACGTGAATTTGCAGCTTCTGAAAATGCTGAAGTAATCGTGATTTGTGCCAAAATTGAATCTGAAATTGCAGAGCTCGATGGAGAGGAAAAAGCAATGTTCCTTGAAGAACTTGGTATAGAAGAGTCTGGATTGGATCAGTTGATTCGCACTTCCTATCATTTGCTTGGGTTGGCGACTTATTTTACGGCGGGTGTACAAGAGGTGCGCGCATGGACTTTCCGAAAAGGGATGAAGGCTCCACAGTGTGCCGGAATTATTCACTCTGACTTTGAACGCGGATTTATTCGAGCAGAAATTGTATCATATGATGATCTAATGGCAGCCGGGTCAATGAATGCTGCGAAAGAAGCAGGGAAAGTTAGACTAGAAGGAAAAGAATATGAAGTGAAGGATGGAGATATTATTCACTTCCGTTTTAATGTATAAACCAAGAGGACCAGTTATCAAACTGGTCCTTTAACCGTTATTGCAAATTTATCAGATATATGATATACTTTTTACTTGTGAGTAATTGTAAATAATTGCTCCTTGCCCAATAGGGCCGTTTAGACCAAAAGGAGGTGACAGTGATGACAAAATACGAAATTATGTATATCATCCGTCCAAACATTGAGGAAGATAGCAAAAAAGCTGTAGTTGAGCGTTTTAATGGAATTTTAGCTAACAAAGGTGCTGAAGTTCTTGAAACAAAAGACTGGGGAAAACGCCGTCTTGCTTATGAAATCAATGATTTCCGTGATGGATATTACACAATTAACAAAATCCAAGCTGAAAATGCTGAGGCTGTTCAAGAATTTGACCGTCTTGCTAAAATCAGTGAAGATATCATCCGTCATATTGTAGTTAAAGAAGAAGAATAAGATTGATTGAACATAAATTGTTTCACATGGAACAATTTTCTAATATTAGGAGTTGATTCTGTTGATAAACCGTGTCATTTTGGTAGGTCGTTTAACGAAGGATCCTGATCTCCGCTATACTCCAAACGGTGTTCCTGTTGCAACCTTTACATTAGCAGTAAATCGTCCATTTTCTAACCAACAAGGTGAACGGGAAACAGATTTTATTAACTGTGTAGTTTGGCGACGCCAAGCGGAAAACGCAGCTAATTTTCTGAAAAAGGGCAATCTTGCTGGAGTAGATGGACGTATTCAAACTCGTAATTATGAAGGTCAGGATGGAAAACGTGTATATGTAACAGAAGTGTTGGCAGAAAGCGTACAATTCCTAGAGCCAAAAGGTGCATCTTCTGGCGAAAAAAGCAGCGGAAGCCAATATGGTGGTAATGATACTAATCCATTTGGCCAGGGGAATAACAACCAAAACCAGAATCAACGGAAGGATAGTAATTATACGAAAATAGATGATGATCCATTCAGCAGTAATGGACAAACCATTGATATTTCGGATGATGACCTTCCATTCTAACATTGATAATTCGAACGGAAAAAATATATATAATGAAAAGGAGTGAATAATATGGCAGGCGGACGCAGAGGCGGACGTGCAAAACGCCGTAAAGTTTGTTATTTCACAGCAAACGGCATTACGCACATCGACTATAAAGATGTAGATCTTCTTAAAAAGTTTATCTCTGAGCGTGGAAAAATTCTTCCACGTCGTGTAACTGGAACAAGCGCTAAGTACCAACGTAGATTGACTATCGCAATCAAACGTGCTCGTACTATGGCTCTTCTACCATTCGTAGCAGAGGAAAAATAAGATTTTACAAACAAGAAACGGAAAGGATACTCCTTTCCGTTTTTTAATTGTATTTAGGGAATGAAAATGAAAATAAAGATCCTATAATTAAGGGGGAAAGTTCAAAAAGGTAAACATTATTTTTGAATACTATTTAAAAATAGTAAATACTTTGAATTGAGTGTCTTGTTTTTTGTTTGTCATATTATTTATACTATATAATATTCTTTATTTTTATTTTTAGTTTTAAACAGATACAATGAAGGGTATTAATTCTTCGCTGCGTGAAGGTAATTTATTACCATGTTGGTCATAATGGAGTTTTATCAAGTATAATGATAAGTAATACATAAATTGATCCACTTTGTTTAGGAGCTGAATCTATGCCATCTTATTTAAACAGGCAAGTGATCCGTTATCCCATCTATGCATTATTGGTTGTATCTTTAGTGATTATCGGAGTTCTTGCTTATTATAATTGGGTATTTGCGATAGTAGCTTCTTTGCTTTTTGGCTTGTTTTTCTTTCTAATATTAAAAATCGAATTTGGGATACAAAGAGAAACGGAAATCTATATTTCCACTCTCTCCTATCGATTAAAAAAAGTAGGGGAAGAAGCTCTTTTAGAAATGCCAATTGGTATTCTGCTTTTCAATGAGGAATATGTAATTGAATGGACCAACCCCTATTTGGCAAGATGCCTACAGGAAGATACACTGGTTGGTAAGGATTTATCTGAGGTTGCTGAATCTTTGATACCTTTGGTGAAAAGAGAAGAAAGCGAAGATATTATAGCAATTTATACCCGCAATTTTCGAATCGTTCATAAACCGGAGGAGAGATTATTATATTTCTTTGACGTTACGGAACAAACAGAAATTGAAAAAATGTACGAAGAGGAACGAACCGTTATCGGTATTATTTATTTGGATAATTATGATGATGTGACACAAGGAATGGATGACCAACGTAAAAGTAGCTTAAATAGTTTTGTAACCTCTTTATTAAATAATTGGGCTAAAGATTATGGAGTATTTTTAAAGAGAATTTCATCTGATCGCTTTATTGCTATTTTTAGCGAAAGCATACTGGATCAATTGGAAAAAACAAAGTTCTCCATATTAGATGATGTGCGGGAAACGACAGCCAAACAAAACGTACCTTTAACTCTCAGTATTGGAGTGGGCAGTGGAGTTTCTGCTTTACCTGATCTTGGAAGTATCGCTCAATCAAGCTTGGATCTGGCCTTGGGAAGAGGCGGAGATCAGGTTGCTATAAAGCTTCCGAATGGTAAGGTGAAATTCTATGGCGGAAAAACAAACCCTATGGAGAAACGAACAAGGGTACGTGCACGAGTTATCTCACATGCATTGCGGGATTTAATTGCTGATAGTGATAAAGTTATTATCATGGGTCATAAATTCCCTGATATGGATGCTATAGGATCTTCATTGGGGATATTGAAAATTGCTGAAATGAATAATCGTGAAGGTTATATTATTCTTGATAGAAATGAGCTGGACTCCAGTGTTAAACGACTTCTTTCTGAAGTGAAGCAAAAGCCTGAATTAGATTCCAGGTTCATCTCGCCTGAAAGTGGTGTTGAGTTAGTAACCGACAAAACATTACTGGTTATCGTAGATACACATAAACCAAGCATGGTTATTGAGGAAAGACTGGTCTCCCGAACAGAAAAAATTGTCGTGATTGACCACCATAGACGCGGTGAAGAGTTTATTGATAACTCTCTCCTTGTTTATATGGAGCCATACGCATCATCAACAGCTGAATTAGTAACCGAGCTAATTGAGTATCAGCCGAAGCGTGTAAGGGTGGGTATGCTGGAAGCAACCGCTTTGTTGGCAGGTATCATAGTAGACACAAAATCTTTTACCTTTAGAACAGGTTCCAGAACGTTCGATGCAGCTTCATTTTTAAGAGGACATGGTGCGGATACAGTTCTGGTGCAAAAGCTTCTTAAAGAAGATGTGGCGACTTACTTGAAACGTGCGAAGCTGATAGAAGATGTTTATTTGTATCGTGATGGGATTGCCATCGCCCATGGTGAGATTGATGACTTTGCAGATCAGGTTTTAATTGCCCAGGCTGCCGATACATTGTTAACAATGGATGGAGTAATTGCATCATTTGTTTTATCAAAAAAATCAGAAACAACCATTGGTATCAGTGCAAGGTCTCTCGGTGACATAAATGTTCAAGTTATTATGGAACGCTTAGGAGGCGGAGGGCATTTAACAAATGCGGCAACGCAACTGGATGAAAAATCAATAGAAAAAGCAGAAGAAATGCTAAAAAATGCTATTGATGAGCTATATGAAGGAGGCACAAGTACATGAGAGTAATATTTTTAAAAGATGTTAAAGGAAAAGGCAAAAAAGGTGAAATTAAAAATGTCGCAGATGGATATGCACATAATTTCCTTTTGAAACAAGGATTAGCAGTAGAAGCAACTGGTGGCAGTATAAAAGCATTGGAAAATCAGAAAAATAAAGAGAAGCAACTGGCAGCTGAAGAATTAGAGAATGCAAAAAAATTAAAAGTGCAATTAGAAAAGCTTACAATTGATTTGAAGGTTAAAACTGGCGAGGGCGGCAGAATATTTGGTTCAATCACCAGCAAACAAATTGCTGATGAATTGGAAAAACAACATAAGCATAAAATTGATAAACGCAAGATTGAGTTAGAGGATGCGATTCGTTCACTTGGTTACACAAAGGTTCCAGTTAAGCTTCATCATGAGGTAACTGCAACATTAAATGTCCATGTAAAAGAACAATAGAAGAATATTTCTCGGGAAATAATTTTATTAAAAAAGTGATGAAAGGCTTTCTAGCTGATTTCATCACTTTTTTTTAGTATGATAGAACTTACAAATATGGACGGAAAAAAATTTCCTATACCTATTCTCATCATTTCCATATACAATAGAAGAGCAATCCATTCTATTTGATGAGATAAATACACGATTACGTTTAACTATATAAAGGGGGTTTGCCGAATGAATGAGCTCTTTACTGATTTGGTTCCACCACAAAATGTTGAGGCGGAACAAGCGGTTTTAGGAGCAATTTTTCTTGTGCCTTCCTCTTTAATACTTGCTTCTGAGATTTTAATCCCAGAGGATTTTTATAGAAGTGCACATCAAAAAATCTTCCTTGTTATGTTGAAGCTAAATGATAAAGGAAAAGCTGTTGATTTACTTACAGTAACAGAGGAACTAAGTGCAACAAAGCAACTTGAAGAGGTTGGGGGAGTTCCCTACTTAACTGAATTGGCTGCATCTGTACCTACAGCTGCCAATATAGAGTATTATGCCCGAATTGTTGAAGAAAAGTCGGTCTTGCGGAGATTAATTAATACAGCAACCGGCATTGTGCAGGATGGATATTCCCGTGAAGATGAAGTGGAAAATCTTTTGGGTGAAGCGGAAAAAAGTATCATGGAGGTTGCCTCTCGTAAAAATGCAGGAGCCTTCCATAATATTAAGGACGTTTTAGTTCGTACTTACGATAATATTGAATTGCTGCATAACCGCGTTGGGGATGTGACCGGAATCCCTACAGGCTTTAGTGATTTAGATCGAATGACGGCAGGCTTTCAGCGAAATGATCTGATTATCGTAGCAGCCCGTCCCTCAGTTGGTAAGACAGCATTTGCCCTTAATATTGCCCAAAATGTCGCTACAAAAACTGATGAAAATGTAGCGATTTTCAGCTTGGAGATGGGTGCAGAGCAATTGGTTATGCGTATGCTTTGTGCGGAGGGCAATATTAATGCTCAAAACCTCAGAACAGGTTCCCTGACAGATGAAGACTGGCGCAAATTGACGTTAGCGATGGGCAGCTTATCAAATACAGGAATTTATATTGATGATACTCCAGGTATCAGAATTAGTGAGATTCGCTCAAAATGCCGGCGTTTAAAACAAGAACATGGCCTTGGTATGATTTTGATTGATTATCTTCAGCTTATTCAGGGAAATGGAAGATCAGGAGAAAACAGACAGCAGGAAGTATCGGAAATCTCCCGTTCCCTTAAAGCTCTTGCAAGGGAGCTTGAGGTTCCAGTGATTGCCCTTTCTCAGCTTTCCCGGGGTGTTGAGCAGCGTCAGGATAAGCGTCCGATGATGTCCGATATTCGTGAGTCAGGAAGTATTGAGCAAGATGCTGATATTGTAGCTTTCCTCTACAGGGAGGACTACTATGATAAAGAAACAGAAAACCAGAATGTGATCGAAATCATCATTGCGAAACAGAGGAATGGCCCAGTTGGAACGGTTCAGCTGGCATTCGTAAAAGAATATAATAAGTTCGTCAACTTAGAACGAAGATTCCAGGATGATGCTATCCCGTCTGGAGCATAATATGTAAAAGACCCACCTTAAATTGGTGGGCTTATTTATTTTCCTATACACGAACATATATTGGAACTATTATATAAATGTTCGTGTTTAACTTGAAATTACCGGTTATAATTGATACACTTAATTTGTTTGTAAGCCAAATGCAAGATGTTGGTAAATTAGTGGAGGTGTACAGAATGTCTTCAGTCGTAGTAGTAGGTACACAATGGGGAGACGAAGGTAAAGGAAAGATTACTGATTTCCTTTCAGAAAATGCAGAAGTGATTGCCAGATATCAAGGCGGAAATAATGCAGGACATACAATAAAATTTAATGGTGAAACATATAAACTCCATTTGATTCCCTCAGGTATTTTCTATAAGGATAAAATATCTGTAATCGGTAATGGTATGGTCGTTGATCCAAAAGCACTTATTAAAGAGCTATCTTATCTGCACGATCGCGGAGTGTCCACAGATAATTTACGTATCAGCAACAGAGCTCATGTAATTCTTCCGTATCATCTGAAACTGGATGAGGTAGAAGAAGAGAGAAAAGGAAATAATAAAATAGGTACTACTAAAAAGGGTATTGGACCAGCTTATATGGATAAAGCGGCACGTATCGGAATCCGAATTGCCGATTTATTAGATAAAGAAGTATTCGAAGAGAAACTGAAAAGAAATCTGGAAGAGAAAAACAGAATGCTGGAACTTTTCTATGAAACAGAAGGCTTTACGATGGATGATTTCTTTGAAGATTATTATGAATATGGTCAGCAAATTAAACAATATGTATGTGATACCTCTGTTGTATTAAATGATGCTTTAGATGAAGGACGCCGTGTTTTATTTGAAGGTGCACAAGGGGTAATGCTTGATATTGATCAAGGTACTTATCCATTTGTAACATCATCCAACCCAGTTGCAGGTGGCGTTACAATCGGTTCCGGAGTCGGGCCATCTAAAATTAATCATGTGGTGGGTGTGTGTAAAGCATACACAACACGTGTAGGAGATGGACCATTCCCAACTGAACTTGATGACGAAATCGGCAATCAAATTCGTGAAGTGGGAAGAGAGTATGGCACTACTACGGGCCGTCCAAGAAGGGTAGGCTGGTTTGATAGTGTGGTAGTTCGCCATGCACGCCGTGTCAGTGGAATCACAGATCTTTCTCTTAACTCAATTGATGTTTTAACAGGCATCGAGACATTAAAAATATGTGTTGCTTATCGACACAAGGGAAAAGTAATGGAGGAATTCCCAGCGAGTCTTAAAGTATTGGCAGAATGTGAACCAATCTATGAAGAGCTTCCAGGTTGGACAGAAGATATCACGGGAGTGAAGACATTGTCTGAGCTGCCAGCTAATGCAAGGACCTATTTAGAAAGGGTATCCCAATTATCCGGTATTCCATTATCGATCTTTTCGGTAGGACCAGATCGCAATCAAACGAATATATTACGCAACCCATACGGTATATAAAAAACTGGCTGACAGACAAAATGTTTGTCAGCCTTTTACTAAATGAATCACTTGTGCTCTGGATTTAATATAAAACATTTCAGGATTAGATATGAGTCTAATCCTTTTTAGTATACAAGATTGCCTATATCTGGGATTTTATTTTTAAAAGATGACCTGTTTTAATAGAAATGGTAAAGTAGGTTTAAGAGAGTCTAACAACAAAGTGACATTCTGATGACGTTCATATATATATTTTATTATGAAAAGGGAGAAACAGACTATGGATAAAAAGATATTAGTTGTAGACGATGAAAAACCCATTGCAGATATATTACAGTTTAATTTAAAAAAAGAGGGGTTTGAGGTGCATTGTGCCTATGATGGTAATGATGCCATTAGACTGGTAGAAGAGCTGCAGCCAGATTTGATTTTATTAGATATCATGCTTCCTCAACAGGACGGAATGGAAGTTTGCAGAGAAGTGCGCAAAAAATATGACATGCCAATTATTATGTTGACGGCAAAAGATTCTGAAATAGATAAAGTGTTGGGTCTTGAGTTAGGTGCAGACGACTATGTGACAAAGCCTTTCAGTACCCGTGAATTAATTGCGCGTGTTAAAGCAAATTTACGCCGGCAGAAGCATGCTGCAAATCAGCAGGAAGATAACACGGAAACAAATGAAATTACGATTGGCCATCTGGTTATACACCCTGATTCCTATATGGTATCCAAAAGGGGAGAAACCATAGAATTAACTCACAGGGAATTTGAGTTACTCTTTTATCTGGCTAAACATATTGGCCAGGTAATGACAAGGGAGCACCTTCTGCAGACAGTATGGGGATATGATTACTATGGGGATGTAAGAACAGTCGATGTAACGGTTAGACGCCTACGCGAGAAAATAGAAGATAATCCAAGTCATCCTGCATGGATTGTTACTAGAAGAGGAGTTGGATACTACCTCCGTCATCCTGAACAGGAGTAAAAGTTATGAGAAAAGTAGGTTTCTTCAAATCGATTTATTTTAAGTTTGTGCTAATTTATGTGCTACTTATATTAGTTGCCATGCAAATTATTGGGGTTTATTTTGCACAGGGGCTCGAACAGCAGCTATTGGATAATTTTAAGAGTTCCATCCAGGAACGGGTAACCATACTATCCTATAGCTTGGAGAAAGAAATAACTGAAACTCGTAAAGTAGAAGACCCTACCTTAATAGAAGATATTAAGACAACGTTAGAGGGATATTCATCCGGCGATATTACGGAGATACGGGTAATGGATCAGGACTCAAAAATCATCGGAACGTCTGATCCGGAAAAGCAGAATATAATCGGGAGCCGTTCGACTGAAAAGTTAGTCATTAGTGCATTTAATCAGGGAACTCCCCAAAAGGAAATCAGATTTGACCCACAGACAGGAAAAAGGATCCTTATTTGGTCTGAACCTATCGTAAGTGACGGGCAAATTATTGGTAATTTATACCTGAACACGAAAATAGAAAATGTCTATGCTCAATTAAAACAAATTAACACCATAATGGCGAAGGGAACCATTATATCTCTTGTGGTGACTGCCTTTTTGGGAATATTACTGGCACAGACAATAACAAGGCCAATATCCGATATGCGTAAGCAGGCATTAGCTATGTCACGTGGTAACTTTTCTAGAAAAGTTAAGATATATGGATATGATGAAATTGGTCAATTGGCGATTACATTTAATAATTTGACGAAAAAGCTTCAGGATGCACAGGCGACAACCGACGCAGAGAAAAGGAAGCTGTCTTCTGTGTTGACTAATATGACAGATGGCGTACTTACAACGGATCGCAGAGGCCGGGTTATCTTGATTAATGATACGGCATTGTCTATGTTGAAGGTTTCACGTGAAACATCTTTATCAAAGCCAATCACAGAGGTTTTAGGGTTAGAGGACACATATACCTTTGAGCAATTACTGAGCGAGAAAGAGTCCATTATCCTTAACTACAGTAATGAAAAGAAATTACTTTATTTAAGAGCGAACTTCTCAGTTATTCAAAGAGAGACAGGATTTATTAATGGATTAATTGTCGTTCTTCATGATATCACGGAGCAGGAAAAGATAGATGAGGAAAGAAGAGAATTTGTGGCGAACGTTTCACACGAATTGAGAACGCCGCTGACGACGATGAGAAGTTATTTGGAGGCTTTGGCAGATGGCGCTATAGATGATAAAGAGCTGGCTCCACGTTTTCTGAATATAGCTCAGACTGAAACAGAGCGTATGATTAGATTGGTCAATGATCTCTTGCAGCTTTCAAAGCTGGATAATACAGATTATAATCTATCCACAACTTGGGTTGACTTTGGCCGCTATTTCCACAGAATTATTGACCGGTTTGAGATGTCCAAATCAAGAAATGTAACCTTTAATCGTTTAATTCCATCTGAGCCAATAGGCGTTGAAATAGATGAAGATAAAATCACTCAGGTGCTAGATAATATCATCTCTAATGCATTGAAATATTCACCTGAGGGTGGCCAGATTACTTTTAAGCTGCAAGTAATCGGCCAATTTGTTGAGATCAGTGTTAGAGATGAAGGAATGGGAATACCGAAAGAGAATGTTGCAAAGATTTTTGAAAGATTCTATCGCGTAGATAAAGCAAGATCAAGAAAAATGGGCGGAACAGGCTTAGGCCTTGCTATTGCAAAAGAAATGATTGAAGCACATAAAGGGCATATTTGGGCCTCCAGTGAGGAAGGGAAAGGGACAACCATATTCTTTACCCTCCCATATGAAACATTACAAGAGGATGATTGGGAATGAGCTGGGAAGGATTAAAAAATATCTTATTGGTGTCCCTCATTTTGATAAGCGGTTTACTGACGTGGTCCTATTGGTTTTACCAGCCAAGCTATGATGTTGTGGAAAAAAATAATTATGTACAGGAAAAAATCTTTAGTAATCTTGAACCAGATGAAGTCGTAAAGCCTACAAAAATGATTTATCATAAAGACGGTTTATACTATGGCTCTAACTCTGAGGATATGATTGCACTTGCAACAAGTTCCTTAAAAAAGTGGAATTTATTTAACTTTCATGATCAATCAATAAAGTATAAAAATGCCTCAGATATCCAGAAGTTTAGCGAGAAGGATGGTATCATTGAATTAATTTTTAATGATATCGTCCCTCTGTCTTTTTATAAAAACCATTTAAAAATAGAAGACGATGAGGTGCCGGATGTCAGTTTTGACCGTATCCTTATTCATACTGATGGTGATTCTATTTACTTTGTTTCCAATAAAAAGAAAACAGTACTAGAAGCATCAGTTGACAGAAGTTTGGTTGAAATCTTTAAAAAAGAGTTTGCCAGAGTGGATATGTTGCAGCCATATAAAAAGGTGAAACTTTCAGAAACTAACTTCTTCCTTGTTCCTGCTGGGCAAATAAAGGTAAATGGGTATGATTTTCTGATTAAAACTGCCGATGTGAACAGCTTTAAAGAAGCACTGTTTATCAGACCAAGCAGTGTTAAACAAGAAGGCGATATCTATACGGATGGATTGAGTATATTGAAAAAGAACTCAAAAACGTCAATGATTGAATATAAAAACCTTGTTGTCGGAGCAAAAGAAGAGACAGCGATGGAGACTCATATCTTGCAAAGGAGTATTGAATTTATCAATAACCATGCAGGTTGGGATCTACGCCATCGTTATGCGTCAATGGATGAGAATACTCGTGAAGTCTCTTTTCAATTATATATGAATGGTATTCCGGTATTTAATGAAGAGGGAATGACTGAAATCAATGTGGAATATGGGACTCAAAATGTTAAGAAATATGAAAGGTCTTATGTTAATCTAGCTGATGATCCATTGGATCAAAAAGAGGTTACACTTCCTTCTGCAGATGAAGCTTTAAAGGCCTTTAAGGCTGAAAAGAGTAAACAATATGATGCAGATAAGCTTACGGATATGACTGTTGGATATAGAATGATTCAGTATGATAACTCAGGCACGACTCTTTTAGAATTAAAACCTGTCTGGTACTATCGTTATGATGGGAATTGGATGGAGATATCCGAAGACTATATAGGAGGAATTATGGATGGATTGGAATAATACAAAAAGTTTATTTATTGTTGTGTTTCTTATCCTGGATGTATTCCTCTTATATCAATTCCTCGATTTTAGGGCAGCAAAACTTGAAATCAATAAGGAATCAACCATCGAAGAAAGGCTAAAGGCTGAGGGAATCACTTATCATGTGGGTACTCAGGAAAGACTTAGGGAAAAGACGATCAGTGCCAAGCCTAAAGAATTCAGTAAAGAGGAACTAGATGTTCTTAAAGATCAAACCGTTATCATTGATAATAAAAGAACGATTCGATCGACGCTTAATAAACCAATCCCAATTGGTTCCGGTGAAGGGAAATATTTTGAGCTTGAAAGTTTCATTGATAAAAATATATATTCAGGCAGTGAGTATAAATTTTGGCGTAAAGAGGATGGCAAAATAACCTATTACCAAACCTATAAGGGCCGTTTGCTTTTCAATAATAAAAACGGAGCCTTAGTTTTTATGATGAATGACAAGAATGAAGTGGTTTCTTATGTTCAAACCCTTCTTGACGATATTGAGGAATTTAATGAAAATCAAGAAATTAATCCTCCTATTCAAGCCGTGGAAAGTTTATTGAATGGAGGATATTTATCACAAGGCAGTGAAGTTTCAAAGGGAGAACTTGGTTTTTATACCTTAATAGAGGTATCTGAATCAAAAGTGTTGGTCCTAGTGCCAACATGGCATTTTACAGTAAACAAACAAGAGGATTATTTCGTTAAGGGCATAGAAGGACAAGTGCTGAATACGGAAGAAGGTAATGTAACGGAGTGATGGAGAATGTCGATGAAATTTAGCGTTCTGGCCAGTGGAAGCACAGGAAATTCACTCTATGTAGAGTCAGGAGAACATTCCTTCCTAGTGGACGCTGGTTTAAGCGGCAAAAAAATGACCGAGCTATTAAATAAAATTAATAAAAAACCTGAAGATTTAGCAGGGATTTTTGTAACACATGAGCACAGTGATCATATTAAAGGACTCGGGATCCTGGCTCGTAAATATCAGTTGCCTATTTATGCAAATGCCAATACATGGAGAGCGATGGATGGGTTAATTGGAGAAATTCCTACAGATTTAAAATTTGAATTTGGTATGGAAACCGTTAAATCATTTGGCAATCTTGATGTAGAGTCTTTTGGTGTTTCGCACGATGCTGCAGAGCCCATGTTTTATGTGTTTCATCAGGATGGAAAAAAGCTGGTGACTATTACAGATACAGGATATGTTAGTGATCGAATGAAAGGCATTATTAAAAATGCGGATATATATATTTTTGAAAGCAATCATGATGTAAGTATGCTTCGTATGGGGAGATATCCCTGGAGCGTGAAACGGCGTATTCTAAGTGATGTAGGGCATGTTTGCAATGAAGATGCGGCCATTGCCATGAGTGAAGTGGCTGGTGACCGGACGAGGAGTTTTTATCTTGCCCATTTAAGTAAAGACAATAATATGAAGGATCTGGCGCGTATGTCAGTCAGCCAAACACTAGAAACAAAAGGGATCAAAGTGGGTGAACAATTTAGCCTGTATGATACAGATCCAAGTGAGCCAACCGAATTAATACATGTTTAACAGAGGGTGTTTCCTCTGTTATTTTTTTTGGTATTATATATACTATTGGTAAAGGTTGGAGAATATCCATAAGATTGAAATCATTTCTTTAAACGCTGTGACAAGAGTGTTCCTTTCGTTTCCGTTTGTGTTTATAAAATGGAAAACGACAAATACTAGATAGGTATATAAGTAATTAGTGAAGGGAATGTTGGATATTGGGCTATTATGATCAAGATGATAATCAGTCAGAACAACGGCAGAATAAGCGGGAAGGCAGTAAAGCGGGTTATTTTCTTTCCGGTTTAATTGGTTCTATTATTGGTGCATTATTGGTCCTTTTAATAACGGGTAACATGAATAATAATGGTTTTAATCAGAACACCCATACAAATAATAGGAATGAATCCTCGAAAATGACCCAAAATGTATCTATGGATGTAACGACTGATGTGACCAAGGCTGTTGAAAAAACGGGAGATGCAGTAATAGGAATTACGAATATCCAAGGCTCTAATTTTTTTAATGAAACCCAGGAAGCAGGCACAGGCTCAGGAGTCATTTATAAAAAGGAAAATGGAAAAGCGTTTATTGTAACGAATAATCACGTGGTAGAGGGTGCATCTTCTTTAGAAGTAACACTCGCTGATGGAATAAAAACACAAGCAACATCCCTAGGCAGCGATATATGGACAGATTTAGCTGTCATCCAAATCGCTGATAAAGGTATTGATACAGTTGCTGACTTTGGAGATTCTGATAAATTAAAGGTTGGAGAACCCGTCATTGCAATCGGGAATCCATTGGGGTTAAATTTCTCCGGTTCCGTGACTCAAGGAATTATCTCAGGTTTGAACAGGACGATCCCGATTGATGTGAACTCGGATGGCGTGGAGGACTGGAATGCGGAGGTACTCCAAACAGATGCTGCCATTAACCCAGGAAACAGCGGGGGAGCGTTGGTTAATATAAGCGGCCAGGTAATTGGGATAAACTCGATGAAAATCGCAGAGTCTTCTGTTGAGGGAATTGGTTTATCCATTCCAATCAATTATGCCATACCAATCATTGAGGATTTAGAGACGCATGGGAAAGTGAAACGTGCTTATATGGGAACGAGCCTTCGCTCTTTAAATGAAGTAACTAACTATCAGCGGCAAGAGACGCTGAAATTGCCTGCTGATGTTACAGAAGGCGTGGTCATTACAAGTGTTGAAACAGGTTCTCCAGCTGCTAAAGCTGGTCTAAAGGAATATGATGTCATTGTAGAGCTGGATGGCAAGAAAATCGCTAATGTTCCTGAACTTCGTAAACACTTGTATGTGAACAAGCAGATTGGTGATAAAATGAAAGTTACGTACTTTAGGAATGGGAAAAAAGCGACAACCGAAATGACATTGATTGAAGCCCAAATGTGATATAGTAAGGTGTGGAAGCAGGGGATTCTATAATTCCCTGCTTTAAATATGAGGTTCTGTACTGTTTTAGGAATTTATCAAAGACAACAATAGAAATGGAGAATAGATATGAAAATTTATTGCTGTAAAGAACACGTAGAAATTGGACTGGATACAATTGTGGATGAGGCTGAAGTCCCTCCTTTTATAAATGAGATTTCAGAGGTAGAAAATAAAGAAGTTACTAACAATTCTAAGGAATTCACCTGTGAATACTGTGGACAACCAGCTATATATATTGTGGCGAACTAATATTCGGGCACAATATGTGGATACAGGTTGTGCATATGTGGATAACTCCTGTGGATAAATTGTTTGTAAAGTGAGGGTAACATGTGAATATCTCAATTATAACTGTAGGTAAATTGAAGGAGAAATATTTAAAACAGGGAATCGAAGAATATGTAAAAAGATTATCGGCCTATGCCAAAATAGATGTTATTGAAATTCCTGATGAGAAAGCACCTGAAACATTAAGTGAGATGGAGATGCTGCAGGTCAAAGGAAAAGAAGGAGAACGAATCCTTGCAAAAATTTCTGATGATACCCATGTCATTGCTCTCGCTATAGAGGGAAAAATGAAATCATCGGAGGAACTCGCAGATACGATAGACAAACTCGCCACCTACGGAAAAAGTAAGGTAGCCTTTGTTATTGGGGGATCGCTTGGCTTAAGTGCTGATGTGATGAAACGTGCCAATGATACCTTGTCCTTCTCAAAAATGACTTTTCCCCATCAATTGATGAGATTGATCCTGGTGGAGCAGATTTATAGGGCTTTTCGGATTAATCGTGGGGAACCGTACCATAAGTAAGCTGTTTTATCTTAATATGCTTTCCATGTTGAACATAGATGAAAAGAAGCGTAATTATAGTAAAAGACCATTGTCTTCCTTTAGTATAAAAATTGTTTTGCATATGGCAGTTAAGGAATTAAGAAGAGTTACAAAAAGGTAATTTGTTTTTGGATCGCCCCTAGTTTTTTTCAGAAAATATAGATTACAATTTCTGTCCTAATTTAATGATATAGTAGAAAAATAAAATATACGTTAGAGGGACAGTTATGAAAAGGAAATGGATGTTACGCTGGGCTTTTTTTATTTTGGGATTAATGGTATTAGCATTTGGTATATCGCTAACAATCAAAGGAAAGTTTTTAGGGATTGGACCGTGGGATGTATTTCATTATGGACTATTTACTAAATTCGGATTTACTATTGGGACTTGGTCGATTATAAGTGGATTATTGCTTTTGTTCATCAGTTCAGCTTTCAATAAAGCATGGCCACAAATAGGGTCATTCCTGAATATGATGTTGCTTGGATTATTTATTGATCTTTTTAATTGGATGATACCTAGTATTGATAATTTGATAGGAGCAACAATTGCCTTTATCATAGGTGTTGGTTTAATGGGATATGGTATTGGATTGTATGTTTCTGCTGATCTTGGAGCAGGACCTAGAGATAGCTTTATGTTTTTAATTGTTGAAAAAATGGGCTGGAGTATCCCATTGGTCAGAAATGGAATTGAAGTAATCGTTTTTCTCGTTGGTTGGATGTTAGGAGGTCCTGTTGGTGTTGGAACTGTGCTCATTGCGTTTGGGTTGGGTCCAATTTTGGGATTTTCTATTCCTCAATGTAAGAAGCTGATAGCCTATTTCCTTGATCAAAAGGATCATCTACTAACTTCTTGAGTATATAAATAGAAGGATTTTTGCATAAAGGAATTTAGCAACTTTAGTACCGGATTGTTAAAGTGATACCATTGAAAGATATGGATCACACATTGTCTTACAAAATTTAAATCAAGCAAAAAGGATGTCTGGCTTTAAGAGACATCCTTTTTGTATATGTCTAACTTAATAGGTATTGAATTTTGTTATATCTTTGTTCAAACTACTCAAAGCCATATCAGATAAAGACACAATTAGGTTAAAAGCCCTCATGATATATGATTAAAAGATATGTTAGATAACTCCCTGTGCAATCATGGCATCGGCTACTTTTTTAAAGCCTGCAATATTTGCGCCAACAACCAGATTGCCTGGGTTACCAAAGTCCTCAGCAGCATTGACGCTGCCTTTATAAATGTTAGTCATAATATCCTGCAATTTTGCATCGACTTCTTCAAATGTCCAGGATAATCGAGCGCTGTTTTGTGCCATTTCTAAGGCAGAAACTGCTACACCACCTGCATTGGCGGCTTTTGCTGGACCAAAGAGGATATGGTTATTCAAAAACACTTCAATAGCTTCAGAGGTAGATGGCATATTAGCGCCTTCCCCGATGGCTTTTAATCCATTTGCAACCAGCATTTCCGCTGATTTTTTGTTAATTTCATTTTGTGTGGCACATGGCAAGGCAATGTCACATGAGATGGACCAAATACCTGAGCATCCTTCCGTATATTGTGCATGTGGATGTTCTTCTATATAGGCCGATATTCTTTTTCTTTCAACTTCCTTTAGACGTTTTACGGTTTCTAGGTTAATACCGTTTGGATCAAAAATATAGCCGTCAGAATCACTGCAGGCGACAACTTTTGCACCTAGTTGTGCAGCTTTTTCGATTGCATAGATGGCAACATTACCTGAACCGGATACCACAACTGTACTTCCTTTAAAGCTAAGGCCTTGTTCTTTAAGCATTTCTTGTACAAAGTAAACAGTACCATATCCAGTAGCTTCGGTTCGAGTTAAGCTTCCTCCGTATCCAAGTCCTTTTCCTGTCAGGATACCCGCCTCATAGCCACCGCGTATTCTCTTGTACTGACCGAACAGAAATCCAATTTCTCTGGCCCCAACGCCAATATCTCCAGCTGGTACATCTATATCCGGTCCGATATGTCTGCTCAATTCCGTCATAAAGCTTTGAGTAAATCTCATGATTTCTCCATCAGATTTCCCTTTAGGATCGAAGTCGGCTCCACCTTTGCCTCCTCCAATCGGCTGACCGGTAAGAGCGTTTTTAAAAATCTGCTCAAAGCCGAGAAATTTAATAATACTTGCATTAACAGTGGGGTGGAATCTTAAGCCTCCTTTATAGGGTCCAATGGCGCTGTTATACTGTACACGGTATCCACGATTTATCTGCACCTTACCTTGGTCATCAACCCACGGAACTCGAAAGGTAATCAGTCTTTCTGGCTCTACAATTCTTTCAAGGATACTTTGTTCCATGTATTCTGGATGTCTAGCTAGTATAGGGACGAGTGAATCAAAGATTTCTTTAACAACCTGATGAAATTCCCTTTCATTAGGATTTCGCTTTTTGACTGTTTCAAATACTTCATTAACATAATTTTTCGCAGTGATCGTTTCGGTGTCTCTAAGCTCTGTCAATACAGTCATGCTGTTATAAGCCCTCCCTTAGGTGAACAGTAAATTAATATGTACATTTTAGTCTAATAGAGAAATGATATATTAAATTATCTGAGTTTTCAAATTTATAATATTATGAAGTTGCATTTATGGCTTTATACTTTGTTGAAAAAGGGGATTTCTTGGATTAATCTTAGGAAATCTGTTTATCCATATAACCCCATAAATGAATCTAGAGGGTCAATTGGTATGCCTGAAAAATAGATGTTAAATAGAGATTGGCATCTTATTAGGTAGGTTAGCGGAAGAAGAACATCCAAACAGAAGTAGTTATTTGGTAATTAGCTATTCATAATTCTGGTATAATACAAATATGGTAAAAAAAGGAGGCGAATTTTGCGAAAAATCATTAAAAAGATTAATGAACAAGATGAGTTCATTAGAGCCAGTATCTATATTTTTGGTGGATTTTCATTAGTGTTAATTGGGTATGGCATTGGTCGATTAGTTGGAATGATAGCGTTCTAAAACAATTTGTTTATAGCAAATTATAAGAGATAAAGGACCGATAAATGATTACAAGTAGATTGGATCTATATTGAGAAAAGGCATATACAGAAAAACCTACATCCCTCGAAATGTAGGTTTTTAGCATTGTTTATAGTAGGCAAGCCTTTTTTCACAAAGTAAGAGAGAATCAATGTGAGTACAGAGCATTCCAGTAGATTCGTTGATATATTAGTATACTTGTATGTGTTGTGCGGGAAACATCTAGTGGTTTAAGAGGTTTTTGTGAAAAACGTTAAATTTTTTGAATTATTGAACAAAAAAGAGGTCCTTGTTAAAATTAAAATCAGAGGGAAAAAACGTACATAATTCTGGGGAAAGATACCATTATAGAACTTAATGACTAGTTTCTAAGAGAACAGTCACCCTCTCCTAAATGTAAAAAATTATGAATAGGGTACTAGTACTTTTTACATCTTTATTTATAATTATTGGAAATTGTGTTAATTATTGTATAATATAAGTTTAGGAATAAAGTAATAGATTAGTAAAGGGGAGAGTATGAAGAAATGAAACATTGTAAATCTTGTAATGCACCTTTGGATGAGAGTGCGAAATTTTGTAAATCATGTGGTGCACCGACCGATCAAGGAAATGTTACCGAACAACAATCCAGTGCAGCATTAGAGTCCCAATCTCATCCGCAACCTCAGCAACGATCTTCACAAGCAGAATCAAGAAAAGAAAAGATATTCGCATTTATAAAAAAACCTATTTTTATTATCTGTATTTTACTATTGATAGGAGGAGGAGTTACCGCAGCCATACTATTGAATAAGTCTCCAAAGGAACAATATTTCCTTTCTGAATATAATGCGATTCAACAAAGCATGACAGGGTTCGATGTTAAATATGGGGATGCAATTGAATTCCAAGAACAAACATTAGATAATCCATCTCAATCAGAGTGGAAGATAAGTGGCGGCTTCAGTCAAGCAACTGCTGAAGGTAATCCAGATTATGATATGTTTCAAGAATTATTAGACTCCAGCTCTATTGAAGCAAAAATAAAGCAAAATCCTGCTAAACAACAAGCACATTATGCACTTGCATTAAATGTCGAGAACGAAAAAGCAATGGATGCTGAGTTGTTTCAATCAGAGAATCAACTAGGGATTAAAGTCCCTGTTCTATATGATAAATATCTATATTTCAACCTTGATCAATTCGGTGAATTGATGAGAAGAGAAGATCCTTATTATGACGGACCAGAAAAATTAGAACTATCAAACTTAAAAATTGAAGATTTAAAATTATCAGAGGAAGAAAATGAGTATTTAACAGAACGTTATGCTGAATTTTTACTGGATTCACTTAAAGACGATAATTTCAAATTAAAGAAGAATGTTAATTATGAATATAAGGGCGAAGAAATGAAGCTGAGGTCTGTCAAACTAACCCTCACAGAGAAGGAAGTAAAGGCAGTTTTAAATAGCTTTATGGATCAATTGATCAAAGATGATAAGCTTCATAATATTATTATTGAACGAGTTGAAATAATAGCGGATGCAGCTGCTGTGGCAGAGGAAGCAGAACAGCTTGATAAAAAAGAAATGAAGGAAGAAATGGTTAATTCCCTCAAAGACATGAAAGAAGACTTAAAATCTGTTGATTTTCCTGATGGATTTACATCAACCTTATTACTAGATAAGAGCGAACAAATCATAGATCGAGATATGAAATTTGCAGTCTCTGTCGATGGAGAACAAGCAAATGCAGTTTTCACGAGCAAAAATGTTCCTTATGAAGATGATAAGGAATGGAATGAATGGAAACTAGAGGTCTCTCCGGAAGAGGAGGGAGGAAATAAACTGAGCCTGCTATACACGAATGACGTTCAAGAACAAAAGGAAAATCGTACCGAAGATATGCAGGTGAAAGTAGTGCTTGAGGAATACGGGGAACCTGAAGAATTTACGTTCAAAATGAACAGTGATTTTAAAGGAAAAGATGGTAAACAGGAAATCAACCGTAAATTTGGACTGGAATCCAGTTCTCCAAGTTATTACGAACTGAATGGCTTGAAAGGGGAAATTAAACAGGTTAGTGATGTGAATCTGAAGAAAGATTATAGCAAGGAAAAGCTGACATTTAAGCTGGACGTAGAAGATGATTATGACCCTATCTCATTGACGCTTAATCTTGATTCTAAGACAACTTTAAAAGATGATCTGAAATTCCCGGATTTAACTGCAGATTCTAATAATGGAGTTAATGTGGTCGAAGTATCTGATGAAGAAATGGGTACGATAGTTGAAGAAGCAAGTATGGGTATTTATGAACTTGGGACTAAGTATGGGCTATTCCCTGAAGAAGATTACTATTATGAGGATGATTATTACGAAACTGATGACACATCCGAATCTGACTATTTTGAATAATGCTTTCAAAAGCATTGATAGTTAAAAGGTAATTCATATGAAAAATACGCTCATTTTCACATCCATTTATTTGAAGATGTTAAGAAATAATAGGATGTCAGCCATAGTTTTATGGCTGACGCCTATTTTCTTTTTAGTTGGTGCGGCTATTATCGGGATGCAGCAATTTAAAGAAGAATCTCGAACCGAGCAGTTTAAAGTAGCAATCGTAAACGAAGATCAAACTTTTGAAACACAGCTTGTCATTCGTCAGTTGACAGAAAGCTCTCACTTAAAGATATTCTCCACAGTAGAAACAGACCAAAAAGCAGCAATATCTTATCTACAGGATAATAAGATTGCTGCAATCATTCATATTCCGGAGGGCTTCAGCAGAGATGTAGCCAAAGGAATCAATACGCCGGTGAAAGTGATTGGCAACGCTAAACGACCGCTGCAATCACAGCTCATCCTGTATGTATTGGAGAGTGCTGCTGACTTTACATCTGCAGCTCAAAGCGGTATTAATACAGTGGATTATTTCATGGAGATAGCTGATTTTTCTAAAGAGGAAAAAAGGGCTCAATTTAAACAAAATGTACTTTCCTTTGCTTTGCATATCCTGGGGAGAGGGGAAACATTTGAAACGGTTGAGAAACAGAACTTATTTCAACAAAGCATTCTCATTTATTATGCTTTGTCGTTTTATGTTCTTCTAATCATGATATGGAGCTATATGGGCATTCTTCTGTTTAAAACTAATATGAAAAAGGCTATCCGCCTTAGGCTGGCTGCTATGGGTTTTTTAAAAGTACATACTGTATTTGCTCGTATGCTGATTGTATTTACCCTTGTCATCGGCAGTGCACTCATGGTAGCGGTTCCTTTGTTTATTTGGCAAGGTGTGGCCAACTTTCACCAATTAATGGTTCTAATTGGGGAAACCATGCTAATCACGCTTGTCTTTCTGAGTTTATTTATGCTCATTGAAGCTTTATTTGAAAGTGAAAAGCTTTACTCAACTGTCAGTCTCCTCGTCATTATCGTAAGTGGAATAATTGGTGAGCATTTTATCCCGACTGTTTATTATCCAGATTGGCTGGAAAAGCTCAATGCTTTTTCTTTAAATGGCTGGATATTGAAATGGATATTCTCACTTCATCTTGATTGGAGTATTTACTCGTCCGCACAGCTTGGATTTTATTTGTTTCTTTTTGCAATCGGTTGTCTTTTGACTGTAGGTGTAATTTTACAGTGGGATAGGAGGAAGGTGTAAGAGATGCATATTATGATGGGTAGATGTAAAAGGCTTCTGAGGCCCAACTTTCTCCTAATACTTTTAATTCCGCTTGCAGCCACTCTGCTTCTAGGAGGTTTTCTAGAAAAACAGCAGAAGGAGTTAGTAATTCCCATAGGAATCGTAGATCTTGATGAGAGTGATTTTTCCAAGGAAATAATTAGGGTATTGAATAATCAAGAGATGCTACTGATTTATGAAGTTTCTTCTGAAGAAGGAAATGAACTTCTGGAGCGCAATGAAGTAGATAGTGTTTTTGTAATTAAGCCTGGTTTTAAGGAACAGCTTTTAAAAGAAAGCAGAGAAGAGATGATTGAGTTATGGATATCACCTAATTCCGTATTATCCGGAGTCATTCAGGAAGTGGTGGCAAGTGAGGTAACTAAAATTACTAGTGCTATCAAAGCATCTAATAAGGTTCAGCAATTATATAAAAGGAACCATATAAGCAGTGAGTTTGATTGGCAGGATGCTTACGATTATACCCTAATGCAATGGGAGCCTGAGCCTCTTATGACTATAAATTATACGGAAGATAAGCTCCCACTGAAGCAAGAAACGAAAACAGAAGGGACCTCGTTATTTGTACCTTATTTAGGTATTTGGAGCTTTTTCACAATGAGTTCATGCTTTATAACATCTATTTGGGTAGTTAAGGAACGTCCTATCTTATTTTCCCGTATCAGGACAACCTATAAGGGGCTGTCGTCCTATCTGTGGCAAACAGCAGGAGCCTTCCTCCTTTTTTATTGTGGACAGGCAGTCCTGAGCTTTTTAATCCTGTCTCATTTTGGATGGATAGAGAGAGAAAGTACCCTGCTTGCGGGGATGTTCGCCTTTGTTATAGTTTCTCTTTCCTTAAGTATATGGTTGGCTAGCTTTTTTCAGCATCTTGGAGCTTACTATGTAGCAGGGTTATTAGTGACATTTATTCTGACCATAGTGGGAGGGGGCTTTTTCTCGGTTTCTGAATTTTCCTCCTCACTTGAGGTTTTGTCAAGTTGGCTCCCCTATCAATTGTTGGAGGAAAAAAGGTCGGGTGAAGGATGGAAATTGCCTTTGATAACACTGGGCAGCTCGCTTCTTTTTGGGGGATGGAGTGTATGGAGGTTACGAGTATGATGATTAGTATCAACAACATTGAAAAGAAGTATGGATCGGTGAAAAGGTTGGATCGTGTTTCCCTGGATGTTCGGGAGGGCGAGATATTTGGCTTATTAGGTGAAAATGGGGCAGGTAAATCTACTTTAATATCCATATTGGCTACAGTTTTAAAGCCTTCTGCCGGAAGTGTCACAATCAATGGAATCGATATAAAGGATGGGAAGAAAAAAATTCGGCAAATGATTGGGTATGTCCCACAGGAAATAGCATTGTGGGAGGACTTCACGGTTAAAGAAAACTTCTATTATTGGAGTAAATTTGCTAATGTAAAACCAACGGAAGATAGATTATTGGCACTATGCGAGGCCGTGTCATTAGGAGATAAGTGGAATGAAAAAGTATCTGATTTATCGGGAGGCATGAAGCGGAAACTTAATATTGCGATTGCTTTGATACATGATCCACCTATTCTATTAATGGATGAACCGACAGTCGGAATTGATCTTCAATCTAAAATGGATATTAATAAATATATGAAAAGTATGGCTGAGCAGGGTAAAACGATTCTATATATAACGCATGACATTCATGAAATTATCCATCTTTGCAATCGAATTGGGATACTTCAAAAAGGGCAACTCCAATTTGTAGGAACGTTAGAAGAAGCGCAACTCCAATTGGGAAACGAAGTAACTCAATCACAACAAATCAGTAAAGAAGATGTCGTTTATCAACTATTGAGCGGAAGCCTTTCTAAGAAAAATGAACAGTGAAGGAATTAATTACAGGATGTTTAATCCGAAATATCTCATAATCCAGCTAAACCATATAGGAAGGATAAAAAGATGACCCATTTTAGTTAATGGTCATCTTTTTTAATAGGTGGTATTCAAATGAAAAGCTGATCTAAGTAACCCTGCTATATGGATTTGTTGTGATACTATCACATCTTATTAAAAAAGAGAAAAGGGGGGAGTCTATCTATATTGCTCTGCTTAGCACCAAACAATAATCCTATAAGGTGTGGTTTGGGCAGGGATGCTTTTAGTAGTTGGTCCATAGATCACAATGAGGTTTCGATTCCCGATATAGTTTGAAAAGGGTTGACCATTTCTTAGAATGATAGGAGTGTATGATGAAAGATTTATTTGTAATTGGCCGTCCCGGCTAACCAATTGGTTGTTAAAATAGTCTACCTTGACGTTTTGATCGTTACGTTCTTTTACAATGATTAATGCCCGATATTGTGGAGGGTAAATTAAAGGTACTGGTGCATCTCCATCATAATAACCAGTAACTCTATCTCCGATGTTCACGATTGCCTGATCTACAAAGTAAGTGGTAGGTGAAACGACGAAATTGACTATCCTACCTTGCCGATCTTCAACCGTCATTTGTTTAAAACAGCCCTCTGTTTCGCCGTTTTGCCCTGTCATAAATCCATTCATCTCAGTCACAATGCCTTGAAAAGATAGTAAATTCATATCATTATTCCTTTCCAACTATTGTTTTAATGTTATATGTGGTTCAAGTTTATGATTGTTATCTTTCAGAAAATTTTCAATCAAGTTAAACGGCATCCCTTCAATTTATGTGAAATTGCCTATAGAGGTGAATAAAAGGAGTTTAAGCTTTTTGATTTTTGGGACATGCGAAACTTATATTAAGTATATAGAGGGAAATTAGTACTGTATAAACTAGTAAGCACGGGTGCATACCTTTAGTCATATTTCTACCTAGATATTATACTTAAGGAGTATTTCATAAATGATTTGGAAAGGAGCTTCTTATAATGGCACAGACATTAAAAGAGAAAGTAGCGTTTATAACCGGTGGAGCCAGAGGAATCGGAAGAGCAACAGCGATAGCACTGGCAAAAGAAGGAGTAAACATTGGATTGCTTGCGAGAACAGAGGATACTCTTAAAAAGGTAGCTGCCGAAATAGAAAGCTTCGGTGTTAAAGCAGCTTATGCAACTGCTGATATTTCATCCAAAGATCAAGTGGAAGCTGCGATTGAAGGGCTAACCAATGAGTTGGGATCAGCTGATATTCTTATTAATAATGCAGGGATTGCTGCATTTGGGACGGTTTCAGATATGGACCCGGAAGAATGGAAACGAATCATTGATATCAACCTAATGGGAACTTATTATGTTACACGAGCTGTGCTTCCTCAATTAATCGAAAAAAATGGCGGAGATATTATCAATGTGTCTTCAACTAGCGGATTAAGCGGAGCAGCTACATCCAGCGCTTACAGTGCATCAAAATTCGCTGTCATTGGCTTTACGGAATCTCTAGCGCAGGAAGTTCGCCGCAACAATATCCGTGTATCGGCTTTGACACCTAGCACAGTAGCAACAGATTTGGCTATGGACCTGGATTTAATTAAAGAAAACAATGATTCAAAATTTATTCAGCCTGAGGATCTTGCAGAATTTATAGTTGATCAATTAAAGCTGAATCCACGTGTTTATGTGAAAACAGCAAGCTTTATTGCAACAAATCCTTTTTAAAGAACCATAGACCAATCTTCTATATGGCGCAGGAGAATCAGTATGCATATGAATAAGAAAAGAAGGCACCTAATTGCCTTCTTTTTTGTCTCTTGAAAAGAAGTTGAATCATTAAAGCACATCAATAAATCGTTGAAATGCCTGTTTTCCTTCAGGGGTCCGTTTAAATACACCAGCGTCCTCTAAACATCTCAGGAATTTAAAGCCAACTGCTTGAGAGATGATTGTCTTTATAGACTCAGGTGTTATCACTTCACCATTCGCCAGTTTTAATTCTTCAGCCCAAGCTTGGTGATAGTCTGCTATCTCATTAGGCTGATTGAGCAGAAACTTCTCAACTTCGAGGAGTTCTTTTTGCAAACGAGCCGGCAGTACAGCAAGCCCCATGACTTCAATTAAACCAATGTTCTCTTTTTTGATATGATGAACATCCTGGTGAGGATGAAAGATGCCTGACGGATGTTCAGCACTTGTTCGATTATTGCGAAGAACGAGATCAAGTTCAAACTGGCCATTCCGCATTCTGGCAATCGGTGTAATCGTGTTGTGGCGGGTATCTCCGGAATAGGCTGCAAGATCAACTGAAGGATCGCTATAGTGAATCCATTTATTGAGTATCCGATCAGCTGCACCCGCAACTTCCTTCAGACGGACTCCTTTTATACGAATCACGGACATTGGCCATTTCACGATTTGTGCAGATATAGAAGGGAAGCCTTTTATGGAGAACGGTATTTCTTCTTCCGCTCGGGCCATCGCAAACTCATATCGTCCACCTTGATAATGGTCATGTGTTAAAATCGACCCGCCTACAATAGGTATGTCTGCATTTGAACCCATGAAATAATGCGGGAATTTTTGAACAAATGTCAGCAGGTTGGTGAAAGTTTGAAAATTAATTTTCATATCACGATGTTCGCCAGATAACAGAATGCAATGCTCGTTATAGTATAGGTAAGGAGAGTATTGTAAATACCAGGCTTCATTCCCGAGTGGAATACGAATCATTCGGTGATTAGAACGAGCAGGGTGATTCACTCGGCCTGCATATCCTTCATTCTCGATACAAAGTAAACATGTTGGGTAGTTAGAGGATACTGGCTTCATTTCGCGTTCCAATGCAATTTGTTTAGGATCTTTTTCAGGTTTTGATAAATTGATGGTAATGTCAAGCTCCCCATAATCCGTCTCGACGGTATAGCTGATATTCTTTTCAATTTGTTTGGTTTGGATATAGTTGCTATTCTTGCTAAGCTCATAAAAATGATTGGTTGCCTGATTTGGATGCTCTTTGTATTTTTGATAAAAGATATGGTTTAATTCGGATGGCTTTGGAATAAACACATTCATAAGCTTTGCCTTTAAAATATCCTTTTCAGCCATTAAACTATCAATTACGCCAGTTTTAACGGCATAATCAGCTAAAAGGTCCAATAAATCTGGGATAGGCAGTTCATTCTCTGTTGGGTGTTGATAATAGCCATCTAAATGAAGCAGTGACAATATCTGATTTCTGGCGTATATTTCATCTACAGAATCAAGCATTTGACACCTTTTCGCTTGATTCAAAAGTTGCTGAACTGCTATATAGATCTCCATGATATATCCCCCTTTAATTTATTTAGCTCTTTATTTATCTTCGTATCCGGCTGGATGCGTCTGATGCCACTGCCATGCATCCTCAATAATAGTTTGAATGGATGTCCGTTTTGGTTTCCAGCCCAAAATGCGCCCGGCTTTCTCGGAAGAGGCAATCAGCATGCTTGGGTCGCCGGCTCTCTTCGGTGCTATTTTGGCAGGAAGCTCGTGGCCCGTGACCGTTCTGGCTGCTTCCACAATCTCTTTGACTGAAAAGCCTGTATTGCTGCCAAGGTTGAAAATAGTACTTTCCCCGCCGTTTTGTAGATACTTCAAGGCTAAAATATGAGCATCAATTAAGTCCTCCACATGTATATAATCACGGATGCAAGTTCCATCCTCCGTAGGATAATCTTCTCCGAAAATGGAAATGGAATCTCGCTGTCCTAATGCAACTTGTAATACAACTGGTATTAAATGTGTTTCCGGATGATGGTCTTCACCAATTTCCCCTGTAGAGCGCGCTCCGGCAACGTTAAAATAACGCAGCGACACATATTTCATGTCATATGCCTTGTCACACCACTTCATCAGTTTTTCCATTGTTAGTTTTGTTTCGCCATAGGCATTTGTTGGGTTCGTCGGCATTTCTTCCGTAATCGGCATCCGATCTTGCTCTCCATATGTAGCAGCAGTAGAGGAGAAGACGATATGTTTAACATTGAACTCATTCATCACTTCAAGCAACACTTGCGTTCCATATACATTATTACGGAAATACTCAAGTGGTTTTTCCATTGATTCACCGACCAGTGAATAAGCTGCGAAGTGAAGGACAGCGTCCACTTTTTCTTTCGTAAACACATCCCTTAAAAAGTCCTTTTCACGGATATCTCCTTGATAAAATCTCGCCTTAGGATGAATAGCATCCTTATGGCCCGTTTGCAGATTATCGACCACTACTGTGTCGTAGCCTTCGTCCATTAACTGATATACAGCATGTGAACCAATATAGCCGGCTCCTCCAAGAACTACAATGCTCATACAATTGCCTCCTCTATAATTTCCTTTGTTCCATCTCCAATACTGGCAACGTAAAAATCTGCTTCATATCCGATGGCTTGCTTATAAGCAGCCCCGACTTCCCGAATGAAACGTTCGATATAATCTGATTTAACCAGTGCAATCGCACAGCCGCCAAATCCCGCACCAGTCATTCTGGCACCAACTGTCCCATTCTGTTGCCAAGCTGCTTCCACTAATGCGTCCAATTCTGGTCCGGTCACTTCGTAATCGTCCCGAAGAGAGATATGGGATTCGTTCATATAGAGGCCAAACTGGGTTAAATCGCCAGACTGTAAAGCTTGAAAGGCATTTTTTGTACGTTCATTTTCATAAACCGCATGACGTGCCCGTTTTTCAATAATGGGATCGCCAATATGATCTTTATGCTGATTGAAAAGATCAACAGACATTTCTCCAAGCGAAGATATGTCAGTTACTTTTTGCAGTCTTTCCAGCGCTGTTTCACATTCACTTCGTCGTTCATTATATTTTGAATCAGCGAGTTCTCTACGTTTATTTGTATTCATAATAACAATTTGATGATCAGCGATATCAAAAGGGGCATATTCATAGCGAAGAGTCTGGCAGTCCAGTAAAATAGCAGATTTTGCTTTCCCCATCCCAATTGCAAACTGATCCATTATACCGGAGTTTACTCCGATGAAATCGTTTTCTACTTTCTGTCCAATCTTCACCAACTGTACGCGTTCAATTCCTATTTGAAAGACCTCATTCAGCATTACGCCAATCAGGATTTCGAGCGAGGCAGAAGAAGAAAGACCCGCGCCATTCGGAATGTCTCCATATATGAGAATATCAAGGCCATTTGGTATTTCGTGTCCGTGATCGATTATGTAGCGGATGACTCCTTTAGGATAGTTGGCCCATAGATGGGATGGGTCGTAATTCAGTTCATCTAAAGAAAACTCGATTATTCCGACCTCTTTGAAATTCAGTGAGTATACCCGGATTTTTCGGTCTTTACGAATTCGTGCCAAACCGTATGTACCATAGGTAATGGCTGCCGGGAATACATACCCGCCGTTATAATCCGTGTGCTCACCAATCAAGTTAACCCGTCCGGGTGAGAAAAAAGTACGGATTTTATCATGTATGCTTCCTAAGAAAACACGTTGAAATGTGGATAATAGTTGTTGATGATCCATTAAGGTCACTTCCCTTTGTCATTTAAATAAGGCATTTTGTAGCAATTAAGTTCCCATATTTGGGTCTTATACGAAGATGTTTCCTTTTTTTGAAAGCGTATCCAATATCATTGTATAGAAAATTGGTAAAGTCCGTCAACAATTTTACTAAAATTTTTACTAAGGCTTTTTATTATATAAAAAAGCGCACAAAAAATGTGCGCTTTATTTAGAGCTTTTGCGTATTTTTAGTTGTGTGGCAAGGGTAACTTTTTTTGCGATATGTCTCCCAGTAAACTGCTCAAGCAGCAAATCAACGGCAGTTTCACCCATTAATTCGGTATATACCTTAACTGTGCTTAAGGGAGGGGACATGTATTTAGAAATGCTAATATCATTTACTCCGATAATGCTAACCTGATTAGGAACTTGAATGCCTGTTTCTTGAAGTGCCCGTAATGCGCCAACAGCGATCGAATCATTTCCGGCAAAAAAAGCAGTGGGGAGATCATCCTTATGATCTTTGATTGCTTGTTTCATCAGATGATACCCATCATCCACAGAAAACTTGCCTTCATAGACATAAGCGTCTTGGTAAAGGCCTTTTTTTGTTAAAAATTGTTCGAAACTAACTCTTCTGAGATCATCAATCTCGGATGTTTGATCTTTATAAATTTCTCGTCCGCCTAAATAACCAATTTTAGTGTGTCCTTGTTCTAGGAAATAGTGTAGGACGTTTTGTGTGGCACTTTCGAAATCAACGATCACAGAATCAAATTGGCTGTCATTGGGTGAACTATCTACAAATACGATCCTTTGTGTGACATTCTTTAGTTCCTCTGCCTGGTTTTCACTAAATTTCCCGATAGCAATAATCCCCTGGATTCCTTCGTTTTGAAGGGAACGTAAAGAATCGACGGGGAAGTTAGTCGATTGAATGTTATGGTACTCCAACCGCTTTTCTACGCCCAGTCTGATAGCCATATAATACAGATCGTCCAGCTCTTCTTTTTCGGTATACCAATTGACGATTCCTACTTTATACGTGAGTGCTTTGCGCTTAGGCTTTTTTTGATAATCTAATTCTTCTGCTATTTCAAAAATGCGTTTTTTTGTTTCGTTACTGACGGATAAAGAGTCATCGTAATTCAGAACCCTTGAAACCGTTGCAATTGAAACTCCTGCCTTATTTGCGATATCTTTAATCGTTGCCAATGAACCGCATCCTCCTCTCCTTACATCTAGTTTAAAAATGAACGTCACATTTTGTATAATTATATATCCGTTTAATACAGCGCTTTCAGTATACTATATTTTTTAGTAAATTTCTTTAAGAATATATTCGTTTTACTGTATAAGAATGGGAAAGGAAATAAGTCTGAAAGCCGCAGAATGAAAGACAATTTTTCTTTAAATAAGTAGGGTGATAGTCATGTTCTTTCGGATTTCTGTTTGAGATAGGTTATTTATTTGAAAAATATTTAGTAAAATAAATTGATTAATTTACTAAAATTTATTATGATACCCCTGAAAGCGTTTTTATCTTGAACAGCAGGGGGATTTTACGTGCAGTGGTATATCATTCTATCATTTATTCTTTTTACAGGTGTAGTTGCCTACTATACATTTTCTAAACTTAAGAAAGAAAAAGTTGGAACTGACATATCTAAGGATAGTTATTTCTTAGGTGGCAGAAGTTTGACTTGGGGCGTTATTGGAATGTCCTTACTACTGACAAACTTAAATGCCACCCAGTTCGTGGGCATGAGCGGTCAATCTTTTGCAGGGAATATGAGCAACATGGCTTATGAAGTGACATCTGGATTCGTCTTGGCGCTAGTAGCTATTTATCTGCTGCCGCGCTATTTAAAACAAGGAATTACAACCATTCCGGAATTTTTAGAAGACAGATATGACAGTCAGGTTAAGTCCTTAGTATCTATTTTGTTTTTATTGGGTTATGTGTTAAATATGCTGCCGACAACCCTATATTCCGGGGCTATTGCATTAAGCCAAATGTTCGATGTTGAAAGTACATTTCATATCAGCTACGGGGCAGGAATCTGGATTATGGTCTGGTTAATCGGGATCATCGGTTTCTTCTATGCCATTCTGGGCGGATTGAAAGCGGTTGCGATTTCAGATACATTTAATGGAATTGCATTGGCCATAGGCGGTTTATTAGTTCCAATCTTTGGTTTGCTTACTTTAGGAGATGGCAGCATGTCTCAAGGATTCTCTGAGTTTGTTGCGGCTACACCTGAAAAGTTTAATGCAATCGGTACCAATCAGGATGTCGTCCCATTTGGAGCTGCTTTAACTGGCCTTCTGCTGGTGAACTTCTACTATTGGGGAACGGACCAATCGATTGTTCAGCGTGCCTTGGCTGCCAAGAGTTTAAAAGAGGGGCAAAAGGGAATTATGTTTGTCGGTTTATTGAAAATCTTTACACCGATTATCGTAATTATTCCAGGAATCATGGCTTTTCAAATTATTGGTAATACAGGGGCTAACCCAGATACCATGTATTCAGCTTTGGTGACAGAAGTCATGCCAAAACCGTTGATCGGCTTGTTTGCCGCTGCGATGTTTGGATCTGTATTAAGTGTATTTAATGGAATCTTAAACAGTGCTTCTACCCTTTTTGCTATCAATGTATATGCACCAACCTTAGGAAAGAATAAATCTGACGATGAAATTGTTAGGAAAGGCAAATGGTTCGGTGTTTTCATTGCTTTGATTTCCATGTTTATCGCACCATTAATTATGTATGCACCAAGCGGATTATTTCAATATTTACAAGTCATTAACGGCTTTTTCAATGTACCGATCTTCACTATTATTTTTATCGGATATGTAACAAAGAGGGTTCCAGCCATTGCAGCGAAGATTTCAATCACCTTCTTTATTGCAACGTATGCGATCCTTCAATTGGTTATTAAACCGGAGATGAGTTTCTTATATCAATTGGCTATCCTGTTTGTCATCAGTTGTCTGCTCATGTTGGTAATTGGGAAAATTAAACCAAGGGAAGAGGCGTATGTTCTCCCTAGTCGCAATCTTGTAAATCTGGAGCCATGGAGATATCGCCAGGAAGCTGCCTGGGGAATGATCTTTTGTGTCATTTCTTTCTATATCGTATTCTCTAAAATTGGCTTAGCCAGTGAGCAAGGGTTTGGTGTACATACTTGGGCTTGGCTTGCCGGTGCTGCTGTAATTTGTTTAATCGGATTATTGACCACTAAGAAATTCGGGTTTAAAGCAACTGCCGCGAAACTTTCAGAAAAAACCGATCTTAATAAGAAAATCGTATAAAATCTTTACAAATCCTTTATTTGAAAATCACCCTCCTAACTAAATGAGGAGGGTGATTTTTTACGTTGGCTTATTTGTTGTTCTTGTCCACACGTCTTATTTCCTGGATCTTATGTGTGTTATCCAATTGTGTGTTGCTTGCAATAACTGTTTGTGGTAGGAACTTATGGATATATAAATTTTAATGGAACGCACGAAAGGCAACAGATCGCCTTTAATACAAAACGTAATTATTAATACATATTGTTATTAACAAAGATTATTATAGATTTACTTTGATAGTTAACTAGTAAAAAAGTCCCGATTATTTCGTTATTGTGACACTTTAGTATCATAATTTTATGTTTTTTATTATTATAAAATATGACAATAAATGGTATATCGAGAGACTGCGTAATCAAATAATGGCGAGGTGAGAAAATGCAAGATAATAGTCATAGTATTAACTTAATTTATGATGAAATCTCATCGATAAACGGTCAAATACGTCAGAATAATGAAAAGGTAGAACGATTGGAGCGTGCGTATAAGAATATATCAAATAAGCAGGAGGACTATTTCGATAATAAAAGATATATTCATAAGCCGCAACTTACCGGCAGCGTTT
Organism: Bacillus sp. z26; assembly: GCF_058313635.1. Taxonomy (NCBI): domain Bacteria; kingdom Bacillati; phylum Bacillota; class Bacilli; order Caryophanales; family Bacillaceae; genus Bacillus; species Bacillus sp. z26. The sequence goes on along the minus strand of NZ_JBZFQM010000003.1, from coordinate 556,580 downwards.
GGAAAGGCAAACATGCTGATAAGTTTATGGAGAAAAGAGATGATATAGAGAACGTATACATGAAGGTTGGCAATAAAGATATTCAAGATATGTTAGATAGAATTAGAGATGAAATCGAGCATTACAATGCTATTAATCGAAATTTAAACAATTCAATATCAAGTAAAAGGTCAAGAATTGAGCTGTTGAGAGAAACATAGCAAGGAGGTAAAAGGATGCATGAAATCCATGTTGAAAAAAGTGGAACAGATTCTATTCTTAATGATTTGAAAAGCAAAATTGAATCTCTTGATAAAACAAACCCGCATATTCAATTTGCAGAAAGTAAGATGGATCTAATTAATAAGATTAAACAAGTTGAAGTGGAATATTATCAGATAATAGAAAACTATATAGCTATGCTAGGCGATAGCGAGCTGACTGCAAGATCCAGTATCGAGGATTTGCTTGAAACAGATCGAGAACTTGCCCGTAAAAACTCATAAAGTTAGGAGGCCTATGCCTTGAAGGTACTGAATGTTAATGAAGTTCTTTCTGAGCTTGATACTTCAATTAAGAAGAAGAAAGAAGAAAAAAAACAAATTCTTGATTTAAGAGATTCACTCAACAAGATAAGTGATTCGAAAGAGTTTATTGATGGCAAGATGGGAAATGCAATCAGAGAGCATTTTACAGTATTACATATACCAGCTGTCCTATTGATTAATCAATTCCTGGATCAATACACAAAACAGCTTAATAAGATTAAGGACTCCATACTAAATTATGAGGATAAGAATGGCCTAATAAATCAGGAATTCATCGAACATGATGTAGAACAAGGCTTAAAGAAAATTGAAAGGATGACAGACGAAATTATAGAGGATATTAATCAAGACTTTAATGGAGTTAGAGATTTAGTCAGTGCTTCTCCTCTAGTAACTTCTTCTATACAATACTCCATAGAATCCACACGACTTCAAAGTAAATCTACAATAGAAGACCTCAATGAATTAGACCAGCAAAGTGTAAAGGAACTAAAAAAATCTTTGGAGGATCTACAAGACATATCCTCTTTCATTAAAAAGATTAAAACATGGTCCAGTAAAGGGATGGTTATTAATGAAAACACCATCACGGAAATCAATAATTATTTTGCAAAGAATGACACACTCAATGAACTGATTGATTCAGCTGTAGAGTTATCCGTAGAACAAGGCGATTCAACAGTGATAGGAGATGTCGCTGATTGGCTTGATAAAATGGGGAAATTTAAAGGCGGCACAGAAATTTTGAAGGCAGCTGGAGCATCAGCAGTACTCCTCTCAAAGGCACTTACTTTAGAGAAAAGTGGTAACGGTAAATTTAAAATTAGTGCACATCCGGATTGGAAACAAAACAGTCAAGGGAAGTATAATTCCCAACTTGCCGAAATCATTCATGGAATCCTTAAGAAAGGCAGTAACAGCTCAGTATCTTTTATACAAAATTATTTTTCGAAATTTAGCAATGCTCCGAGTAGAGTCTTGCGAGCGTTAATTGGAGTAAAACCACATTTAAATACGGCTAACTATAAAGATTTATTCGGTGGATCAATTGCTAAGTACTCAGATAGTGCTCTAGATGCATATAAGGCATTCCCATTCGATATTAAAGCGACACTGAGCCAATTTACAGATGTTAATCAATTTAAAGCATTAATAAAAAAATTACCGTATGCAGGAATTGTGTTCTCAATTGGAACCAATGCTGGAGAATTAATGAGTGATAAGAATAAGTATAAATCTGATTTTGAAAAGGTAGGAAGAGCAGCTGCAGGAATAGGGCTAGATGCTGGAACTGCGGCTTTAATAGGCGCAGGAGCAGCATTAGGTTCAATTATCCCAGGACCGGGTACTGTCATTGGAGGAGCCGTAGGAGCGGCGGTTGGAATAGTTGCTTCCTTTAAACTTGAAGATACGGTAAAAGATAATGGCGAGAAAGCAGGGAAATGGGTTGAAGATACGTATGAAGATGCACGAGATATAGCTAAAAAGACTGGTGGTGCTGTAAAAGATAAAGTTGACGATTTAAAAGAAGCAGCAAATAAAACCGGTGGTGCCTTGAAAGATAAAATGTCCAATGCAGGAGATTTTGTATCAGGATTATTTAATTGATTTGGGAGGGGTATTAATTGATTCAAGTTAACTCTGTAAAATTATCAACCAATGAATTAGCTGCTGCTTTAGCCTTATGTGGGTATAAAAATATTGCAAGTGATTTTATCCTTAACATAAAAAATAGTAATAATGATGAAGAGACTATTAACCGTTTTATAGAGTATACTGGGTCTACTCTCGCAGGTAAAGGTTACTTAGATGAATCTCGGTCTACATTATTAGTTTCTGAAGTAGAAGATCTTTTACATTTATTAATGACATCTACTAGAAAAGTAAGATGTATTAAAGATGAGCATGTTCTCTTTATTCACTGTATAGATAAGGATAATGTGTTAATCCAGGAAATTAAAAATCAGGTTCACTATTTTACTAAAAAACGGAACAAACAGGGGTTTGAACAATTTCTAAGAAGGCATTTTAGAGTAGTTAAAACAAATAATAATTTTTTGAAGAAAAAAAAGACAATGTTCTTGTCCGAGGATCTGTATAATGAATTACATAATTTGGAACCCTTAATATTAGAAAATATGATAAAAGATGATAGATTAGACGACGATTTAAGAGAATTTTTAGAGGACTTTAAATGCAATAATCAGCAATTCGACAATTTAACCTTTATGGAAATGGATTATATTGGGGATAAGATGGATTTAAAACAAGTTCTCTTCATGCTTCCGAACAAATATCATATATGGCATCTTGATTATAGTGAAATTATGAATAAAGAAGTTTATGTTATTCCAACATATAAGGATAATTATTTTAACCTAATTAACAACCAGATATTAAACTTTTTTGATATATAAAACAGTTCAATTAGTTAGGAAACCATAGACTAGGAAGTGGCATATATGAAAAGGATAAGTGCTTTTATATCTGTATTAATGGGTTTAACATTATTGGCTTGGTTTTTGAATGGCTTCATGCCTGTTCCGAGTACGTATATTTTCATAATACTATCTTGTAATAGTATATTTGCTTTTGGTTCAATATTTTCCCAAAGAATGGTGATAGGTTTATATGAAGCAAATGTGTTTGAAGAACAAAAAGGATTTTTTGATCATCTATTTCGATATATCGCTATCATAATATCTGGTATCAATTATTACGCTCAGCTAACATTTAGTTCATTTCCCTTCTTAATTAGAAAGGTGATATCTATTGCTTTTCTTCTATTTCTAATGTGGATTATAGGCTGGATTATGATAGTTTTCGATTAAAAAAATTATTTGAGATGGATATCAAGCTTAGTCTAAAGGATTAACAACGAATAGATTTTGAATAATCTTTTGTTTGGACAGGTTGTTGATTGAGGGGGAACATACAATGAAACACGATAGCTTCACTATTTCTACACAAGATTTAATAATTGGAATGGTAAGATTGGGTTATAAAAAAAGGGCTAAAAAAATTGGCGAGGAATTTTTACAATCAGAAGAACTAAATGAAGTGCTTAGTGTTTCAGGTCAGGTAAATATATCGGAAGATTTAGAGTATATTATGAGATACATAGCTAGTACAAAAACGAAACAGAAAATTAAATGTAGACTAAATGAAAGACAACTTATTTTTTATCCATTTAGAAATGAAGATTTACTTGTTGAAATGATTGATAATAAAAAGCATACCTTTATCGTTCAGCCCCTAAGTTCAAATTTGTCCGAAATACTAAGTGAATTTTATAGTTTAGATACTGAGAAAGATGAATCGGAAACTTCTCGTAGTATAAAAGTTACTTACAGTTTTTATGATTTAATGCATACTGTGGTTGAAAAAGAATTAGAAGAATTTATTGAGGAAAAAGTGGATCGACTAATAATAGATGGAAATGCCAAACCAACAAAAAAGTTTTTAAGAGATTTTAAAGTTAATAAGCAAAAGGTAAATCAAATTGTCTTTATAAATGACAATCGTATAAACTTTACTGAAGTTTTCGTTCCAGGGATAGATTGTATATGGTTTGTAGAATACGAAAATATAAAGAAACAGCAATTAACAATATCCAGTATTAGCAGTAACGCATATTTGCAAAAGGTTGAGAGGCTTATAAAAGAGTTCTTCACTGATTTCCTCAAATTGAGAGAAAATAGGGTCAGAAACAAGTTGTTTTTATTTAAAAGGGGACTTATGTTTTTCGCTAAAAGTAATGCTTTGGTAATTGTTTGTGTAGCCCTTATTTTAATAAATAAAAATAGTTGGGCATATGATGGTGATACGTCCTTAATATTCCTTGTTATTCAAAGTGAAATTTTAATTCTGTTTTTATCATTCTTTGCATGTTTTCACAGGGAGAAAGCCAAATTAAAGATATTAAATTAATAACTTAATTCAAAACTATTTTAAATACTACACGAACTGCTTCTAAGACATTTAAAGTTTTAGAGGCTTTTTTTGACTAAGAATGGTTGAGCGAGTTAATGATGGGGAGGCTAATGCTGTATCAATGATTCATTAAATTGAAACTATGAACTCACCAATTAAGATGTGATACTTACATGGATAATTATATTGGTTTTTTATTCGCTGTGCTTTTATGTAGCATCCCTGCTGGGTTGATAACAGGGGGAGGTATCCCTTTGCCAAGTTCGTACATTTATTTAATTTTTATTACGAATTTAGTATTTTCTTTTGTTTCTATCTTTATGCAAACACTGATACTTCGACTATATGAAATTAATGTTTATGAAGAAAAAAAGGGGCTGTTAGACTATACATTTAAATATATAGCTATATTTCTTTCTGGGATAAATTATCATGTACAAATTATATTTAATCGAATCCCAATTATTCTAAATAAATTATTTGCCGGTCTGTTTTGTGGAGCCCATCTGTTTTTAATAACTTTTATTTCGGGGATTTTCGATTGAGTACTTATATTTCTACTAATTATCCTATCCCTTTAATGGTATTAGACAAAGGCAATCTATAGATATGGATATGAATATAAGCTGTATATGGTAATTCACCCCGGAAACATTGTAAGGAATCTTTTGTTAGCGAGGAGATAAAATGGCCGATAAAAATGAATTCAGTCTTTCCACAGAAGAGTTAGTTCAATTACTTACTCAAACAGGAAATAGAAAGAAAGCAAAGGAAATTTCAAAAAGGTATTTACATAAAGGAGTAAGAAAGCCTGAAATCAATGGGGTAGATGTACAAAATCACCATACAGATGATAATAGAATTATACAATATTTAGGGGAATCTCATCATTCTATCATTTTTGAGAATAACTCCAAGATATTAATCATTCATTCTATTAAACAAGATAGAATACTAACCGAAATCATTGAGGATAACCGTCATACCTTCTCAATAATGGATCTAGGAGAAGACTTTTATAAATTCATTATTAATTTTTACTGCTTACAAGACACGTCCAAGGTAGATCTATATGAAACAGCTATTGCTATGGATATAAGCAATTATGACCGTATCCATGAGATGAATAAGGAAGAGTTGGTTGAATTTATACATAAAAATGATTCCGAAATTTCAGCAAAGCATTTCCTTGAAGACTTTGCTGCTAATAAACAAAAGATTAATTCTATTGCCTTTACAAAAAAAGGCCGAGTTTTAAGTATGGAATTTTTTGTTCCAAGTTCAAAATGCATATGGATGATAGATTATACAAATGTTAAAGCAGATGAAATTATTATTCATAGTGTCAGTATGGAAGCTTATTTTAAAATGATTGAGGATCTGATTAGAAAGGTTTTTACAGATTTTGAAGGTGAAAAGACAAAACTAAATGATAAATTCTTTTCTTTAAAAAGGGGCTTTCCCTTTTTTGTAAAGAGTAATATCGTGCTCGTTATAATTATGTTGGCGATATATATTAACAGGAACAGCTGGGTATATGACGGAAGAGATTTTTATGAACTATTTGGATTCTTTAGTGAGGTATTGATCTTATTTATTACACTCATCGCTTGTTTTCGTCCTAAGAGCATTTAATGGCAGACAACTAAACAAAGTCAGCAAAATAATGATGGGATGAACAAAAGTATGGAGTAAATAATAAAATACAATGCTATTAGGTAGGAATACAAAGATTAGTTAGGAAGTGGCTTATTATGAAAAAGGTTAGTGCTCTAATAATAGTGATAATTGGTTTTACCTTAATAGCTCTCTTTTTAAATAGTTTCATGCCTATACCAAGTACGTATATTTTTATAATATTATCATTCAATTGCATGTATGCTTTTGCCTCAATTTTTACACAAACTATAGTGATTAGACTATATGAAGCAAATGTGTATGAGAAGCAAAGGGGATTCTTTGACTATCTATTTCAATATGCATATATAATAACGTCTGGTATAAATTATTATGTTCAGTCAATATTCAGGTCATTTCCTTTCATCATTAGAAAAGTTCTTTCTACGGTATTCTTTCTATTCCTTATGTGGAGTATAGTGGGACTTATAGCTGTTTTTGATTAAGTGATAATCGGAGCTAGATCGATATGATTGGATGAAAACTAAGCATTGTGCGCAATTGGTATCGGATACTTAAGTTTACTCTGTTTACATGAGGAGGAGCTATAATGGAGCAACAAGTTAGGAACACTATTACTACACAAGATTTGATAAGGGGATTGGCAAGAGCAGGTTACAAAAAAAAGGCCAGAGAAATTGGTATGGAATATTTAGATCGTAAAGAATTAAAAGAAATATTAAGTTCGTCTAGTAGGGGAAGCGGCTTATTAGAAGATTTAGGACAGATAGTAAAATACATAGTTAAAGCAAAACAGAAAATTGTATGCAAATTTGAGGATAAGTACCTTATTTTATATGCTCCTTTAAATGAAAAATTACTAATTGAAATGATTAATGATAATAATCATACTTTTTTTATCCAGCCTTTTCAATCAGATTTATCAAGATTATTAGGAGAGTTTTATGGTTTAGAGGATGAACAAGTAGATTCTAAAACACCATATGCACTAAATATAGATACTAATTTCTATGATCAAATTCATGCAATGACTAAAAAGGAACTTGATCATTTTATAGTAACAGAGATAGATAAATTAATGGAAGAAGAAAGAGCAAAGCCCATTAAGGAATTTTTAAGAGATTTTAAAGATAATAAACAAAAGGCTAGTCCTATTATATTTGCATATGATAATCGTATAAATTTTACAGAATTTTTCTTTACAGGAAAGAATTATGTTTGGTTTATAGAATACAAGAATGTAAGAAATGATGAAGTAACAATAGCGAGTACCACAAGTAAGCAGTATTTACAGTTAATAGAGGATCATATAAGAAATTTTTTCACGGCTTACCTTAATTCAAAAGAAAATAGGATGGTAAACAAGCTTTTCTTATTTAAAAGAGGAGTTCCATTTTTTATAAAAAGTAATATATTGTTAATAGTTTTTATGCTGTTATTATTTATCAATAAAAGCAACTGGTCATATGACAGTTATTTGGCAGTAGAAATCAATATTTTTCAAAGTGAAATAATGATTCTATTTTTATCATTTCTAGCATGTTTTAGGAGAAAAAGTGCTCTGTTAAAAGATGTTAAATAGATGAATTACAAATTAATTCATAACCATTATAAAGACCACTGGAATTGCTTCTAAGACATACATGTTTTAGAGGCTTTTTTATTTAGAATTGGTCGAGCGGTTATCAGTGCATGAATTTTTAATGATTGTTTGAAAAAAGAAGCCAAGAAATTAGCTCAAGCATACGTATACCGATTATATCCGTAAGCAATGGTTCTGCATAAGTAAGCAAGCTTAATTAAGAGAATATATAAATTCTTTTACCAACTATTATACTATTTATTGGGATTATTTAGTAAAATATAATAAAAAAGGAAAAGGGGTGATAATTTTGAATAAAACCAAGAAAATCATGATTGGTGTGACTGCAACTGCATTAACGATTGGTCTGGTCAGATGCGGTACAACAAATGCGGACCTTCCTCCAAAGCCCACTGATCAAGACTGTAGGGATTGGGACTGGGATGATGAAGACGGTGTATGGGAATGTGACGATGATAGATCGAGTCATTTTGGCCATTATTACTATGGCGGTACATACTATAGGAACAAAAGTTCACTTTTGAATAATGATACCTATCAATCTTATAAAAACAGCTCTTCTTTTAAGGGAGGGATTAAGGCAAGTTCAGGGTTTGGGAGCGGAACGAAAGTATTTGGAGGTTAAGCTAATGGAAAGGGAGGATTTATATGAATTTATATGTTAATTTCCTATCGTACTTGGGAGTAGCATTTTTATTACTTGTTGTAGGGATCGCTTTATTTATCATTACTACGCCTAAGCTGAGGGAATTTAGGCTGATTGCCGAAAAGAATTCAACAGCAGCTATGTCACTCGGCGGTAAAATCGTCGGGCTAGCGATTGTGCTTGGGGCAGCAGTTGAATATTCTGTATCACTCAGGGATATGATGATTTGGGGAGTTATAGGGATTATTTCACAAATTGTTGTGTTCTTACTCGCAGAAGTTCTTACGATCCGCTTTAGTATTCATCAGGCAATTGAGGAGGATAATCAGGCAGTAGGTATTATGTTGGTCTCATTATCGCTGGCAATTGGGTTAATTTTAGCAAAATGTTTATCTTATTAGATGAGGCAGGGAAGTGGAGATGAAGCAATTAACGTATTATCTCGATAGAGGCAATGGAGATTATGAACCATTTTACCAATATGACCTCCCGACAGTTGGCGTAGATGAGTGCTATGCCAGACAGCTATGCACATATTTTATTGCAAGAGGAACGCAATATGAGCTTACATCAAATGAAATGGCTGGTGAAGAGGAAATCCTTGTGGTTAAAGAAACAGGGAGGAACTTGCAGGGCGAGAAAGAAACAAACTACCGCGGTCAAGGAATTCATATTGAATTTCGAAGCCCTGAATTACGGGAAAACTACCGGCTGCTTTCCTCCATACCTTGCGATGCTCATTATGATGTCCTGCGTTATCTCTTGAAGGATATTGTGGATGTACCGGGCTCCGGGCAGATGCTCGTGGCGTCTACTGAGGTTGATGAGGATCGTGGCGTCTATGTGATTTATGTCAAGGAGATAAGTGATGTTGACGAATAAGTACCATGAAAGACGACAACAGTTTTATAGAAACATAGAAAGTTTTTGGGCAGATCTCTATGGCGAGGAATATGCCTTGTATGATATGAAGTTGTTAAGCCGGCAAGAGGCAGCACATATTCGCTTGGTCACTGAACGGGTTGGCAAGATATTCTTGAAAACAGCCTCGCTGTTGCGAAAAGTTCCTGATGAAACATTTCTTGATATGGGATTTCCTAAAGAGACGCTTTCCTTTTTAAGGCTTAAAACTCTACCAGTCGAGAGTGTAATCGCACGACTGGATCTTATTCCGTTCGGAGAAGGATATAAGTGTATCGAGATTAATTCAGATACTCCGACATTTATTAAAGAGTTATTTTATGTAAACGGGAGGATTTGTAGTGAGTTTCGTGTAGAGAATCCCAATGAAGGCTTGGACGCGCAGTTGTATAAGGCAGTTCAGGATAGTATCCGCCAAAGCAGCAAAGGAAGATTTCCGCATATTGTGTTCACTGCTCATGAGGATAATCTCGAGGATCGAGAAACAGTTCAGTACCTTAAACATGCTGTACCCTCATCTAAGTTCACTCCGCTGCATAAGTTACAAATCCAAAGAGGCGTGGGGCTATTCGATGAGGATGGAGTCAGGATTGATATCCTCTATCGGCAGACTTTTCCAATTGAGAATGCCATATTGGATCAGGATGATGCGGGGAATCCCATCGGCTTGTGGATGCTTGAGCTGGTGGAAGAAGGGAAGCTTTCCATCCTGAATCCACCATCAGCTTTTTTACTGCAAAACAAAGCGGTTCAGGTTGTCATTTGGGGGTTGCATGAAGAGATGCACCCCTTTTTCACGGACCTGGAGCATCAATGGATTGAGGATTATTTCCTGCCTTCGTATCTTGAAGCCGGTCCTTTTTTGGATAAACGTTTACCTTATGTAAAAAAGCCAGCATTTGGGCGTGAGGGTGACACAGTAGAAATTTTTCAGGAAGATGGCCGATTAAAGTATGCAGATACTCAAAAATCATACACTGCATATACCTCGGTTTACCAGCTTTATGTCGAGCAGCCTGTGGTGGGTTTTCAAAGCGAAAAGGGGCATCAGGAAGGTCGGCTGCTCTTGGGGAGCTTCCTGCTTAACGGGAAATCTTCTGCCTTCGGCTTCAGGGTTGGGGGTATTATTACCGATAATCTTTCCTATTACCTTCCTGTTGGAATAGGTGATTGAGATAGAATACTTGTATACCTTTGATGACCAAGGAATACCTTTTGAGGAGGTTCCTTGGTCTTTTAATTTCCAATGTCTATAGTCTTATATCTCCCGGTGCCTAAATACCATACCACTTACAGAGAAGAAAGGTTAAAATATGAGGGAGGAGTGAATTAGAATGGAATATCTAAAATATGAGAAAAGAAAAAACTGGATTTTTAGAGTGGTTCTTCTGCTACTCGCGATATCAGTCATTTATGCCATATATATGATGGTTAATGCTCCGTCAGGCATTGCCAAAAATGAATATGATCGAGTAAAAAGCGACTATGTACTGATGATTTTGCAGTGTTTTACAGGATGTATTGTCATTTTCCTTCCATCCCAACTTGAGCATCGCTTTCGCATCGATATCCCTGATATTATGGAAATCATGTATTTTATATTTTTATTTTGTGCAATCTATCTTGGCGAGGTTCGCAATTTTTATTATAAGATTCCATACTGGGATTCAATTCTACATTGTTTTAGTGCAGGTATGTTGGGGGCTTTAGGATTTGTCATTGTCAATTACCTTAACGATACCAAGAAAACCATTGATTTAAGTCCCTTTTTTGTGACCTTATTTGCCTTTTGTTTTGCTATAACCTGTGGAGCTGTTTGGGAAATTTATGAGTTTGTGGCAGATGGAGTATTAGGGACAAACATGCAAAAATTCATTACAGGAGAAGGGGTTGTCATGATTGGCAGGAATGCTGTTATGGATACGATGGGGGATATCATTGTAGATGCCCTCGGCGCCTTTACTGTCACAGCAATTGGGTATATTAATCTAAAGAAGCGGCAAAAAAGTGAAGTTGAAAGTAATGAAGACACGCAGATATGGAATGAATCAGTAAAGACTGGCTCATGATACAAATGATCAACCCACCTATGAATACTTCATGGAATTAAGAGAAAAGTGCTTAGTTAAATTGGCGTATACGTCGAGGGCCAAAGCAACAGTTTTTTCGAAGCGGTTTTCATGCTGAGTATGAAAAAAGTATAGAGGTTGTGGGGCATTGCAAAGCAAAAGGTATAGAAACTTTCTGCTTTGCAATGCCCTTATTTTATTGGTGTGAATGGACATAAGAATGAAATCAAGAGTTGTCTAGAACACCCCATTGGTTTGAATATGAAGGAAGTGGGGTTGGAAAGATAGTAGGGAATTATTTTCTGAAAAAAATATAGCATAGTAAGGAGTGAGCCAAATGGGTAATCAATTGGAACTGGCAACTTTCGCGGGGGGCTGTTTTTGGTGCATGGTCTCCCCGTTCGATGAACAGCCTGGCATTATAAATGTGGTATCGGGTTATACCGGCGGTCATACAGAGAACCCCACCTATGAAGAGGTTTGCAGTGATACTACGGGCCATTATGAGGCGGTTCAAATCACATATGATCCTGAAAAAATGTCATATGAAACATTGCTTAAACAGTATTGGCAGCAAATCGATCCAACGGATGCCGGAGGGCAATTTAATGACCGGGGTCAATCTTATCGGACAGCGATTTTTTATCATACTGAAGAGCAGCACCGTTTAGCTATTAGCTCAAAGAATGAGCTGGCCGAAAGCGGACGCTTTCAGAAGGATATTGTAACGCAGATCCTTCCAGCGGGGCCGTTTTACAGGGCAGAAGAGAAGCATCAGCATTATTATAAGAAGAATCCTTTTCACTACAATCTCTATAAAGAGGGATCCGGCCGAGCTCGTTTTATCAGGGAGAATTGGAAGAATACGAAGAGTGATGAGCAGCTGCGGGCAGAATTAACACCAATCCAATATGAGGTCACAAGAAATAATGCGACTGAGCCGCCATTCCAGAATGAGTATTGGGACAATAAGAAAGAGGGAATCTATGTAGATATCATTTCGGGTGAACCTTTATTTAGCTCTCTTGACCAATATGATGCCGGCTGTGGCTGGCCTAGTTTTACGAAACCGATACAAAGACAGGAAATGGAAGAAAAGCTTGATACTTCGTATGGGATGAGAAGAATTGAAGTGAGATCCAAAACATCAGATTCACATCTGGGACATGTTTTTGATGATGGACCAGGTCCGGACCGAGCTCGCTATTGTATTAACTCCGCAGCGCTCCGATTTATCCCGGTTGATCAGTTAGAGGAAAAGGGATACGGACAATACTTAAGTTTATTTGAAAAGTAAAGATTAGAAAGGACTGCACTAAATCCGTTGGTACGGATTTGGCAGTCCTTTTATCATTTATTCACTTACCTTCTGAATCCTGCCTTCTACTTTATATTCAAACGGAGAAGATAAGGTTTTAACATAATCAACGGTCGCATCTAAATCGACTGGACCGACTTCCATGTCTGTCGATAGCTTACCAAAGCTCGTGCTGATATTTCCATACATATAGTTGTTAATGACAACTGTATATTCTTTATTCGGATCTACTTTACTGCCATCAGGTAAGAGGATATCGACGACTTTCCCTGTTTTTGATAGGTCATCATATGTGTACGTATAGTTAAAGCCGGATACGTGGTAATCTAACCCTCTTGCTGTGATTTGCTCATTTAAAATAACCTCTAAGTCAGCTCCGCTAAGCTTTACTTTGTTTAATACATTACCAAATGGCTGGATGGCGAATAAATCTCCAAATGTCACCTCGCCCGCATCTAGTGGAGAGCGTACACCGCCGCCATTCATTAAGGCGAAATCTGAATCCATGGCTGCCTTCATACCATCGGCAATCAAGTTTCCAAGGGCGATATCACTGAGTTCTCTAGTTGTAGTTGGATAACTTTTTTCAAGAGAAGCCGTATTCTGGCCAATTATTTGTGCTTTGATTGGTTCTACTCTGTCAGCGTATTTTTTTAAGATAGCTGTTACCTTAGGATCCGGAGAATAGTCCTTTTGATAAACCGTTTTAATTTCCCCTGTTTTGCTGACAATATCGCCTGTTAGAGGATCAATGACGAGATCCACGTCAGAGAAAGCATTTCCATAGGAGTAAGCTTGGACTATTAATTTTTGATCAACAACGCGGTTCACGTTTACATGATTATGCGCTGCGAAAATAACATCGACTTCATCATCAATCTGCTCTGCAATCCGGCTTGCATCAAAGGAATCTGTATAGCCGGTTTGTGTTGCAGGATTATGGGCCAGTACGATAATGGCCTCAATGCCTTGTTTTTTAATTTCCTCTGTATACTTGTTGATGGCAGCTACTTCATCTGTGATTTTTAACGATTCATTCCCTTTTGTAACGATCATAGTAGGAGTTTCCTGGGTTACGACGCCAATCACACCAATTTTCTTGCCTTCAGCCTCTAAGACAGTATAAGGTTTAGTGATTAATTGGCCATCCCTTGTATCAAAAGCATTGGCAGCAACTAATGGGAAGTTCATTCCGTCGTAGTCAGCGTTTCCTTTAGGATGATCGCCGCCATTCATCATCCGTTTTAGTTCATCAATTCCCTCATCGAATTCATGATTGCCGAACGTACCTGCATCAAATCCAATTTCTTCTAAAATTTCAATGGTAGGTTCGTCTTGAAACAAAGCAGATACTAATGGGCTTCCTCCAATCATATCTCCTGCGTGTACCAGAAATGTGTTGGGGTTTTTAGCTTCTTCTTGCTTTAGTGCAGCAGCCGTATATGAAATCGGACCTGTTGGTAATTCTCCAACGTTAGTGACAGTATCCAACTGACCATGTAAATCATTTAATCCCAATAACTGAACATTGATACCACGATTTAAATCGATATTGAAGATGCCAAAGCCTTTAGAATCTGTTTTACCGGTGTACGTGAATGGTATTTCATCTGTGATATACTCTTCGGCTTTTGGTGAAGTCGTAAATGTGACATTCACGTCAGAAGAAATAGGAGCAATAGACCAGTTGCGGTCAGCTGTTGGTGTAATTTCTTTTACTTCAGAGATATAATCCATTAGAACTTGACGGTTTTCATCTGCTGAATCAATGACAAGTTCACTGCCTTTTAATCCAGGGAAGTTACCTCCGCCGCCTGCGCGATAGTTGTTTGTGACAACGACAAATTCCTGATTCGGATCAACCGGGCTTCCATTGTATTCCAGATTGACAACACGGCTTGATTCAGGATTGATAAGTGTACCATTTGCCGAATATTTTGGAGCCTTCGTCACATCAATTTGATAATTGACACCATCGATGACATCAAAATTATAGACCGCAAAGGAAGGGTTCAATAGTTCTTGTTCACTTGTTTTGGCAGGGTCTATTGTATTATACTTACCTGCTGACATTTCAATCCATTCCTTTACAACGGAGCCTTTGATTTTAACGGCTTTTAATGTATTGTCATAAAGATATAAATCACCAGCGCTTCGGATGGTTAAATCGCCTTTTTTAATATCTGTAAACTCATCAACACCGTTTCGGCCTGCTTTAAATGGAGCGCCAACCGATAAAATAGGAAGATCTTTTAATTCAGGTTTATTTAATTCGATGTATTTTTCTGCATACCATTTTTGTGCATTCGTAACGACCTGAACAGATGGATCATCCTGAACCAGTGCGAAATAGCTGTAAATGTCATCTGTAGTGGTACCGATAGGCGTATTAATATATTTCAATGTGCCTTCGTGATCCTTTTGAACAGCACGAACAATCGATTTATCGGGTTGTACGGACTCGTCGACACCCCTTGTTGAGGATTGAGATTTGGATACGTCCCATTCACCTTTTACTTGTTTCAAAGTCAAATCAATAATCCCAAGTGCAGCGCCACCATACCCTGCTTGCACAGCAGGCACGCCATTGATGGTTCCTTTAGTGTTATCAACACCAGGAAGAGGGTTTCCTGCAGAATCTTTAAATAAGGCATCTAAATCAGCAACTGTTTTTGCCGGGAATACTTTATGTGTGTGTGAAAATGTAATCGCGTCAATACCAGATACTTTACTTAAAGCATATACAGTATCTTCCGTATTATTGCTAGTTCCGCTAAAGCCGGAGTGAGCCATAGCAATGATGACATCAGCGCCTTTTTTCTCCATGATCGGAATATATTTTTTAGCTGTTTCTATAATATCCTTTGTAATGACCTTGCCATCAAGATTAACCTTGTCCCACTCGTTGATTTGTGGTGGAACAAATCCAATATAACCGATTTTAATGATTTTCGTTTTTCCGGATTGATCTTTTACTTTTTTGTTAACGATTTTATACGGCTGAAATTTATTAACATCATTGCGTGGGTTTTTATCATGATCATCAATGTATACGTTTGCATTTATGACCGGGAAATCAGCGTCATTATATACTTCGTTCAGATACTTTAACCCATAGTTAAACTCGTGGTTTCCAAGAGTTGCTATATCATAATCCATGATATTCATAGCCTTTATGGCTGGATGTGTTTCTCTTTTTTCTAATGGATCGATTTTTGCTTTATATGTGCCAAGAGGTGTCCCTTGAATAAGATCGCCATTATCAACTAATACGGAATTTTTTACTTCTGAACGTGCTTTCTTTACAAGAGTAGCTGTTTTGGCTAATCCTATTTTAGGAGCAGTGCTATCTTTATAATAGTCATAGCTTAGAAGATTAGTATGAATATCTGTCGTTTCCATAATACGAAGATTAACCTGTGGTTGTTCCTTAGGTTTGTGTGGCTTATGCTTGGTGGCTCCTGCTTCACTTGCCATAAAAGTGGTTGCTGTCAAGACGATTGCCAGTGTACTTGATACAACGATTCGACCTTTATTACTGCTCCATAGTTTCATACTAGGCACCTATCCTTTGTATTTTTTGAAATTTTTAGACTCCACTTACAAATATATCAAATATATTCTAATTAAAGGATAGATAAAGAGAATAACAGGTAAATACTACCATAAAATAAAGTTGACTAGATAAAAAAACAGGTAGCATGACTTAGTTTTTTTAAATGTATAGGTAATTTAGAAGTGCTTACATTTATGCTGTAGGGAGAAGTGAAAGAGTGGTAGATATTCAATGTAAGAAGACTAGGAACTGTCTATTATTAAGATGATGATTAATAATTATAAAGGGAAAAAAGTATCAGATCAGACTAAAAAAGAGGTCATAGCTATTAAACCTGATCTCTTTTATGTTCGAAACTGTAACTCAATTTATATTGAGATAGCAGAGAATGTTCCTGCCAGTTACACCATAAGTAAATCGGAAGCCTCCGAATCAAGGTTCCGAAAACCCTCCGTATAGGAAGTGCCTATATTTATATCCTTGATTAAAGAAATAAATAATAGCACTCGATGTGATCCAGCTTCAGGACCTCGGAGCTCGAGTCATAAGCAAATACTCTACGGGAGAAGAACCTTCCCTCCGAGTATTCGTCTTATGCTTTTCGCGGGCCTACAGGAAGTAGGTCATGAAGACGTTGCCAAAGGACGTGGCGTTTTTAGTCTTCGTTCCTTAATTAGAGGCCCTTCAGCACTCTAGATAGTCCGGCTTCAGGGCCTAGACGCTCGAGTCCTAAGTGTAGCTTCTGCGGGAGAGCAAAAGCACTCTCCCTCCGCACCTCCTCTTATGCTTGTCGCGTCTGATCAAGGCCCTTCAGCACTCTTGCAATATTCTCACAGGTTCTTTCTACATTTTTAGGGCCGTTTTTTAGGGTTTGGTCTAGGGGAGCGAGTTCTGGGATGATTCCGAAAATGGCATCAAATCCTTTGTCGTATAGTTCTTCGACCCCTTCTCCGATGCAACCGGCAATGGCAATCACTTTTTTATCCAGTTCTTTTGCAGCTTGCGCGACCCCATAAGGTGTTTTACCAAATTGAGTTTGAAAGTCAATGCCGCCCTCACCTGTAAATACATAGTCAGCATTTTTTAATTTTTCTCGTAAACCGCTGTATTCGATTACAATATTTATCCCTTTTTGAAGGCTAGCATTCGTGAAAATAAGTAAGCCTGCACCCAGCCCACCGGCAGCTCCGGCGCCTGGAGTGTTCCGAACCGCATGCCCTAATTGTTGTTCTACTATGTTAGCATAATGTGCAAGGTTCTGATCCAGCTGTTTGACCATCTCCGGTGTGGCGCCTTTCTGTGGTCCGAATACGTTAGAGGCGCCTGTTTCACCACATAGAGGATTAGTCACATCACAAGCTACTATCATAGATATATCAGTCAGACGTGAATCAAGCTGTGAGGTATCAATTGTGTGTAATTGATTTAAGTAGCCGCCTCCTTGAGGGATAGGGTTTCCCTCTTTATTAAGAAACTGGACACCCAGCGCCTCAGCCATACCAGTTCCGCCGTCATTAGTAGCACTTCCGCCAATTCCAATGATGATTTTCTTAATCCCTTTATCTAAACAAGCACGAATCAATTCACCTGTACCATATGTAGTGGTGATGAGTGGGTTTTTGGTTTCTTGGGTGACATGGTGTATTCCGCTGGCCTCAGCCATTTCAATCACTGCAGTTTCCTGATCTCCCATAATTCCATAGCGAGCTGTAACAGGACTGCCGAGTGGACCAGTTACGTCCAGTGAATAGATAGTGCCGCCTGTTGCATCAACGAGTGACTGAACAGTGCCTTCACCACCATCTGCCATCGGAACATGGATATAATCTGCATGTGGATATACCTTTTTGATACCTGCTTCCATTGCTATACATACCTCTTTTGCCGTCATACTCTCCTTAAAGGAATCGGGTGCAAGTACAAATGTTTTGCTCATTGGAAATCCTCCTATAATAGATATCATTTATAAAATAAATCCGAATATAAGCGTGGCAACAATAGTCATAGTCGCACCGACGATTGCTTCATAGCCGACCACGGACATCCTTTGTTTAATCGACATGTTCATGCTTTGTGCTGTCACATGAAAATAGTTCCCGTGCGGTAATGAGTCAATTACAGTTGCTCCTGAGTGGACCATAACAGAAGCGGCAAGTGGTGCAACTCCCATGTCTAAAATGGCTTGGCTGAATGAACCCGTGGCAATAATAACGCCCGTAGATGTAGAAGCAGTGGCAGCTGCCATTAAAATACCTGCTATAGGTGCCAAGAATGTACCGGAAATACCAGAAGCATCAATTATAGAAACGACTTGTGCTGATAGATTAGAATGCGATATTAATCCGCCGATGGCACCTGCACCAATTAAGATCAACACAGTTACTGTCATTCTATCCAAGCCTGATGCAGTATATTTCAACAGATTCTTCGATTTTCCCATGGCGATTGTTCCGATTATCCCTGCAAGCGGAAGAATATACATGGCATCCACTTTAAAGTTGGATAAAGCTTCAATATTTAAAATAGATCCTAATGGATTAATCATTAATAAAACAATGGCTACCAATGGAGCAATGATTGCTTTTTTTAATGAGGGATAGTGGGCTGAATCATGATTAAAGTCTACAACCTCATTATTTGAGACTTTTTCACCTTTATTTTTTATTAAAGAGGCAATAAGGACAGTAGTGATTAAGCCAAAAACCGCCGGAATAAGGCCGGCAATCATAACATCGCTAAGTTCTAAATCAAAGCCTCGGGCTGCTGCAATTGTATTCGGGTTTGGAGAGATGATGTTACCTGCTTTTCCTCCTCCGGATAGTGCTAATAATAAAGCGATTTTTGAAATGCCCATTTTATTACCAATTGATAAAGCAATAGGGGCTACAATCAGGACAGCTACAGGGATGAATACCCCAACGGCTGTAATAATCATGGTGGCAAGAGCTAAAGCAATGAGTGCCTTCTTTTCTCCTAATTTAGAAACAATTGATTGGGCAATCGTTTCTGCCGCCCCGGATTCCATCATGACACCGGCTAGAACTCCAGCGGCAAGTACGCGAATAACAGTACCCATAACACTTTGAGTGCCGCCAACAAGAATATTAATGGTTTCCTCAAGATTGGCTCCACCTATTAAACAACCAATAATGGCTCCTAAAAATAGAGCATACAGCGGGTTCAGCTTTTTTAAGATTAAGACAATGGCAATTGCCAGACCGGCTAAAGCCCCAAACCAACTAATCATAATCCCGTCCATCTCGTAACCTCCTAAGTTGTATTGAATACGTTATCATTATAATTTGATAGCGGTTACATATCTATTGATAGATAGATGATTTTCTTTGTGCAAATGCACAAAGAAAGGGAGGAGAGGTTTGCTAGTTTATAATGGAGTTATAGGAGATGATTTACGAATTATAAGATAAGTAGGGTACAGAAATGAAGAAAGGTTTTGTTCACCATGTATCAGTTAACAAATAAACAGGCACAACATATTGTCGATAAAATGATGGCGGATATTCCGTATAATATCAATATTATGAATGAAAAGGGCATTATTATCGGCAGCGGGAGTAAGGAAAGAATCGGAACCTTTCATACTGGAGCAGTCCAAGCCTTACGTTTAGGCAGGAGGATTACAATAACAGAGGATAATAAGTACGAAAAAAAGGGTACAAATGAACCGATTGTCATTAATCAAAGGATGGTAGGTGTTATTGGGATTAGTGGCGAGCCGGGTGAGGTAATCCCTTTTTGCAAACTAGTCAAAACCACAGTCTCTCTGTTAATTGAACAAGAAATCGCATTAAAGAGTATGGAGGAGATTAGTAAAAAGAAGTCCGCGTTTCTTAAGTTATTAGTAGAAACGAAGTACCAATACTCAGATGAAATAAAAAGGGAAGCTCTGAATTACCAGCTTGATCTGACAAGAAAAACGTCTGTCCTGATTGCAAAACCAAAGCCAAGTCCTAAAAGAATCCATTATCCTGTTTTTGAGGAAGAGGAGTATTCCATTATCCTGCTACAGGATAATAGTGGAATCGAATCCTTGGTTGACCTGATAACCAGTGAAAATCGGACTATAGAGATCAGTGTTGGAAGTCATGTAGACACTATTTCTGAGAGCTATCATCAAGCAATCAGTGCTATGCAAATTAGTGAAAAATTAAATATTCAAAAGAGAATTATCCATTATAAGGATGTATGCTTTTTATCCAGTATCAGCAAGATAGATATAGATTCGTTCATTACTCATTCCTATATTAAAGGTTCTCTTATCTCTTCGCCAGAATTGTTGGAGACCTTACAGATGTATATAAATAAGAATGGCAATATGACATTAACGTCAAAAGAGTTACATATTCATAGAAATACGCTGCAATATCGTTTGGATAAAATTAAGGAGATAACAAATAAAGATCCTAAGAAATTATTTGAATTATTTGAGTTAATTTTAATTATGTTAAAGGATTAAAATGGCATACATTTAAACCTAACTTTCAGTTAGGTTTTTTTAATGGAAACTAAAAGTTGAATTGAAAAGATGTAAAGTTTGTGAATAAATTTGAGCAAAAAAATAATTGAAATGACAAAACTGTTATAGTGTATTTTGGTTCGGATTAATACAGTTTGTGAAAAATATCACATGTTTTTGGAAGTGTTTTCATTGCTTTCACAATCATACTCATCAAATAATACTTGTATACAACTACGTATACCAATAGATTAAGAGTTTGATTAATTAATCTAAAGTGAAATATTTCACAAACTTTTTTTGAAAATTTCACTGGACTGTTATAGTTATTTTGGACTATACTGTATCTATAAAGTTAAGAAATAAAATTAAAAATTGCTCAATTTAGAAAAGGAGATTGTGAAAATGAAAGGTGTAGTATCAACTTTTGCACTAAAAGCAGGATCACTATTGTTAGTATATACAGCGATGCAAGTTTTTATGTAATAGGACTATTTTCACTAAAAGATAGGAGGAGAAAGAATGAAACCATTAGCGATGGTGTTTGGGTTTAAAGCTGTAACAATGGGATTAATGTTATTTATGTAATGAACTTTGTATGTGTCACATTTGTTTTTATAGGAATGCAAAATTTTTAAAAAGACAGGAGGAAGAAAAGAATGAAAGCATTAGGAGTTGTATTTGGATTTAAATTTGTAACTATGGCTGTTATGTTATTTGTTTAATGTAATTAACTACATGCAGGTTTTGACTAATATCTAAAACAAGGGAGGGTCTTATATGAAAGCTTTTGTGATAATATTTTCCTCTAAAGCAGCAACTTTAGGAATGGTGTATACTTCATTAAATGCCTTTATCTAAAATGAATAGACAAAGGCACTTAGAGTATGCACCATAAAACTCCATCATTAAACACATATTTTCCTCGAATTATTTTCTTTAAAATGAAAAGAAGGCTCCGCTATTCAAAGCAAGAGCTTCAAAATCATTACTATAACGATTCTTTTATGATTTTCTTATAATATGAAACAGATAATACTCCAAATATAGAATAGAATCCTGTATACAACACCATTACTAGTAACATCGGCGCCCAAATTTCTGTTCCAAATAGGAACCATCCTGACTTAACTGCGAAATAGCTATGACAAAGGCCAAGTATTAGTGGAATTCCGAAATTAAACAATTGTTTGAGCTTAATCCCCTTCAAAAGATCTTGTTGGGTAAATCCAAGTTTTCTTAAGATTGAGAAGTTTAACCTTTCGTTTTCACTTTCACCCATTTGTTTAAAGTAAAGAATGCAGCCGGATGTAATCAGAAAGGTCAATCCTAAAAAACCGACAATAAACATTAGTAATCCCATTGATTTTTTATTATCTTGACTCATGTTGAGGCGAGATTCATGTGTATCATCCTGAGTAACAAATTGGTTGAACAGACTATTTGCAACAGAAAGTTGTTTAGGAGCCTTAATATCAATCCCGATGTAGAGTGAAGAGGCATCATGAACAGCTGGATGAATATCATCCTTTAGCCTTTGAAATGTAGACTCATCTACAACTACAGTAGGTATGCCTCCATTTGTAAAGTACCAGGATATCACATACTCTCTATTAAGGCCTTTATATTCTTGGTCAATTGTTATAGTTTCACCTGCTAATTGTATGTTTCCCTCATTTTTAAAATCTATCATATTTCTCAGCATATCACTGTAACCCGTAAAATAAGCTTCATGAGGAGATAAATCAACCTCGTCCATTGCTTTGTCACTGATTACAGGCATTGGCATAGCATCTGGTTGATAATCAAGCAAATCAAGGTTGGTTTTTAGTATGTGTTCGATATTTATTCGCGCTTGAACCACTTCAATTTTCTTTTCCTTATAGGCAATACCATTTTCATGAAGGAAATTCGTAAATTGATTGGCATCTTTATTATTAATGAATGAGAAGTTAGCCGGAATATTATTCTTCGCCGT
The DNA here is from genome assembly GCF_058313635.1 of Bacillus sp. z26. NCBI lineage: Bacteria > Bacillati > Bacillota > Bacilli > Caryophanales > Bacillaceae > Bacillus > Bacillus sp. z26. The sequence goes on along the minus strand of NZ_JBZFQM010000003.1, from coordinate 533,914 downwards.
TTTCTCTGTTGAATAGAAGGAGATATAAGATAATGAGAGTAATCCGATAGCAAGTGCGGAAACGGTTGTGATGATCGTTAATAATAGAGCATTCGATTTCATCCGAAACATGATGGAAGAGAGAGATAAAACCTCATCCACATTTAAATAACCATCTTTACTTTTGCGAACACGATTTAAAATAAAGGTCACAGAGCCTTTATAAAACAAATAGGTTCCACCTATAACTGCCCCAAGAATGTAAGCCATCACTCCAAATAACTCATTGCTGGTAGTAAAATCGCCATCTAAAATTTTAGTTGAAAGATAGTAGCCAGATCCCACCAATAAAATACCGAGTGTACCAATGGTAATTTCAAATTTAGATATCTTTTTAACCTTCACTTCAGTGGAAGAGCTTACTCTAAATAATGACAATATAGTTTGTTTTTTAATGAAGAGATAATTCGATAACATGATTAGTAGATAAATCACACTGAACACAATAATGGTTTGGATTAGAGCTTCTCCTGAAAAACGAAGAGTAGCGATATCGTCGACACCAGTTAATTTAATTAAAATAAGCATAATAAGCTTTGAAATAGAGAAACCAATAAACATACCAGCCAACAATGAACCAAAGTAGAGGATCATATTTTCTATATTCAAGATACGGAATATTTTCGACTTCGTCATACCGATTAACTGGAATAGACCAATTTCTTTGCTGCGCCTTTTAATAAAAATACTATTAGCAAAGAGCAAGAAAACAAGTACGATGCCAATGAGCAAAATAGATCCTACTTGAAGTGAAGCTCCTCCTTTTATCGAACCTTTAGTAGCATCCATTGCGGGGTCATACTGCAGAGTAACAAAAGAAAAGTAAAGGGCAACACTGAAAATTAAGGCAAATACATAGAGATAATAATTGCTTGTATTTTTTTTGAGGCTTCTCCATATGAGTGTTTTAACGCTCATCCTTCACACCACCCAAGATTCCTTGTGTTTTCATAATTCCTCTGAAAAAGGATTCACGATCTTCCTGGCCCTTAGTTAGCTGTGTATAGATTTGTCCATCCTTAATAAAAATAACTCGATTGCAATAACTGGCTGCAACAGCATCATGTGTAACCATAACAATGGTTGCATTTCTTTTTCGATTTAAATCACTCAGCTTATTTAACAGATCGGATGCTGATTTAGAATCAAGAGCTCCTGTAGGTTCATCGGCGAAAATAATACTTGGTTCATGGATAAACGCTCGTGCTGCTGAGGTTCGTTGCTTTTGACCACCTGAGAGTTCATTTGGGTATTTATCCTTCACATCAAGAATGCTAAGCTCCTTTGCTACCTCGTTAAATTTCATGATTGCCTCTTTTTTAGATAAGCCGCTAATAGATAGTGGTAATAGAATATTTTCCTTAACGGTTAAGGTATCCAGTAAGTTATATTCCTGAAAGATGAAGCCGAGATGATGCTTGCGGAATTCCGCCAATTTCTTTTCTTTCATTGCGGTCATCTCTATATTATTTATCATAATGGTCCCTTGGCTGACTTTATCAATCGACGATAATACATTCAGTAATGTTGTTTTTCCTGAACCGGAGGCCCCCATTATTCCAACGAATTCTCCTGTCTTTATAGAAATATCAATCCCTTTCAAAACTTCTTGTTTATTAAATTTGCTCCCGTATGATTTATGGAGTTTATATGCCTCTAAAATTTTCATATTAATCGTCTCCTCTTAATTGGTATCTTCATTATAAGAGGCCACCGAACTTTAAATCCTTCTATTCTCCGAACAAAATAGAAAAGCATGTGACATTCCTGTCACATGCCAATGACCTCAACAAAATCATTTTTCTTTGGAAAGGTGAGGGTAAACCGTGTACCTTCGCTTAGGTTTGAATCGACTCCTATCTCGATCAGTAAAGGTTTTGCAGCTTTTTTTACTAAATATAAACCCATGCCTGTAGCAGCATTGTCGGTATGTTCAACGGCAGATGTATAGCCTTTATCAAAAATGCGAGGCAGGTCTTTTGGGTCGATACCTCTTCCGTTATCCTGTATGGTTAAAATGATATGTCCGTTTGGCAGAAGACTGCTCGAAAGAGTAATATCAGAATCATGACTATATTTGACTGCATTCGTTAATAATTGTCTAATAATAAAGCTCAACCACTTGGCATCACTTAAAACGGAGATGATATCCAATTGGAGGTCAAAGCCTATCCCTTTTTGGATACACCAACTTTGCAAATCTCTTACTTCTTTATAAATCATCGATCGTAAGTCCAGAGTCTCTATTAGAAGGTCGTTTTCAATGAATTGAAGGCGCTTTTGGTAAAGTTGAGAATCAAGCAGATGGTGAATTCTCATCCATTCATAGGTTAGCTCAGATCTTGTTTTTTCATCATCCAAGCGATCAATGATTAAATTCATTGCTGTTAATGGAGTTTTAACCTCGTGAATCCAGGAGAGTAAATCATCTTTTTCTTGTTCAATTAAGGTTTGGCTATGCACGGTTTCCTGTCTCAGTTGCTCCGTTTGATTCAGGATACTGGTTAGAACAATTTGTTCAAAAGGACTTTTTGCTTCCGGTAGATTAGAGATGTTCAAATCAGTTTCCCATTTAGCTAAACTTCTATAAAATCGTGTTTCTATTTTATAGCGAATGATCATAAAAATGAAAAATAAAATCGCAGATAAAAAGACAATATAAGTGATTGAATGAAAAGGGATGGATTGGTCGATATAAGCTACAAAGAGAATGAATAGATGAATAAACAGGAATAAGGTAATCCAGCTTCGTTTTTCAATCAAATAGTTTTTTATCATATGGAATCAGCTTTCTCTTTTGCCATGTATCCTTGACCCACTTTTGTTTCAATAAAATGCCCAAGTCCAAGTTCATCGAGCCTCTTTCGCAATCGATTCACATTAACCGTTAATGTGTTATCGCTGACAAATCGCTCATCATCCCATAAACTGCGAATTAAAATATCTCTGCTGATAATTTTATTCGTATGATCTATTAGTTGCTTTAAAATGAAAATTTCATTCCTTGATAGCTCTATTGACCCGTGTTCGTTTTCAATCGTATTTTTTTCATAATTAATGGTTGCTCCGCACCAGATTTTCAGCTGTGTTTGATCAGCATTATAATGATAAACTCTTCGCAAAATGGCTTGTATCTTCGCAATCAACACATCAAAGTGAAAGGGCTTCTGTATAAAGTCATCAGCACCAAGCTGCATAGACATGACCATGTCGGTAGGGTGGTCTCTGGATGATAAAAATAATATGGGTACATTGGAGTGCGTCCTAATCAGCCGGCACCAATGGAAACCATCAAATTTAGGCAATTGGATATCAATAAGGACTAAGTCAGGCTGAATATTCGTGAATTCATTAAGTACCTCTCCGAAATCTTGAACGCCATATACTTCATAGGACCATTGTGTTAACCTCTCCTTAATTTCTTTAAAGAGGCTGGTGTCATCTTCAATTAATAAAATTTTAAACATAACCATCACCGTTCTTTGTTTATTAGTATTGCGACTGGCAGAATAGTAACTTAAGCTATTTTGTAGGTAATAGGTGTTTGTCATGTCATGTTCAGCTTATTTACATAAATTGTACTATAAAAAATGATTAGCAAATACAAAAAGGAGAACAAGCATTTATGCTTGTTCTCCTTTTTACTAAGCGTTAGCCAAAGATTATAACGAGGATTCCCACAATGAAACAGTAAATAGAGAAGTACCCCAATTTCCCTTTTTTCATAATATCCATAAACCAGCGCAGTGAAAAATAGGAGGCAATGAGGGAAGCCAGGAATGCCAATGCATAAGGCAGGATCAGCTTTCCTAAATTAGGATCGTTCATCATATCGGATACTGAAAATACCATGCCGCCAAGGCTGATTGGAATATATAAGAAGAATGAGAACTTCAACGCGGTTTCACGATTCATGCCCATCGCCATAGAGGATACGATGGTTGCACCGGATCGGCTGATTCCAGGAATTAAAGCAACAGCCTGTGATAATCCTACAATAATGGCATCCTTAAATGTCAGTTCGCCTTCAGCTTTCCTACCCTCAAAATTACGGATCAGCCATAGGGCAATACCGGTAATAATCAGCGTAAAGCCAATGACACGCACACCTTTAAATATAGAGGCAATCTGATCTTCGAAGAAGAGGCCAATAAAGGCGGCTGGAATTGTAGCTACAATCAGGTAAAGGATGAAATAGAAGTCCTTTTTCATAGCAATGGTTCTATCAGAAACTGTTAAATAGGAAAATCCGTTTTTAATCAGTTTTATTAAATCCGCTCGATAAATAAAAATAACAGCCAGCAGGGACGCAAAATTTACAAATAGCTCAAAGCTTAATCCCGGAATGTTAAGTCCGAAAAAATGCTGAAAAATAACCAAGTGACCGCTTGAAGATACAGGGATTGGCTCGGTAAATCCTTGTAGTAATCCTAAAAAGATGAATTTTATTATTTCGAAAAAACTTACTGAATCCATAAGTAACACTCCTACTTTGTGATGAAAATTTAAATTTTTATACTAAAATAATAATAACATTTGCAGATCAGCATGAAACTGGAAAATTCAGAAAGTAGAGTGGGACTAATCATAATGAATATTATTTTACCCTCAACTGAACATTACTATGAAAATCTCTCAGATGGATAGTTCGAGGGTTGAAGGCAAGGGCAGGGTACAAGAGTAAGACTCTAAATAATCGTTTTGTTTATTTATGCATGGAGGATAGGGGAAGGATTGTGAAAAGTGAAAGTCCTTTGCAAATGGTTTATGAAATCAACGTCTGACTTCATCTGGAAGTAACAGTATAAAGCTGCCACAATTTCAGCTAACAAAAAAGGTGGAGAAAAGTAATTACTTTTCTCCACCTTTTAAAGTTAGAGGCTGATGAGAAACAGCCCCTGCTCGTGTTATAAAACTTTATCAAGAAAATCCTGGGTACGTTCATGTTGTGGATTAGAGAAGATTTCTTCAGGTGTTCCTCGTTCCACAACATAACCGCCATCCATAAAGATAACCTGATCGGCTACTTCACGGGCAAAGCCCATTTCGTGGGTTACAATGACCATGGTCATTCCTTCCTGAGCCAGTTGTTTAATAACATTCAGAACCTCACCGACCATTTCAGGGTCAAGTGCGCTTGTAGGCTCATCAAATAACATAATGTCAGGGTTCATGGCAAGAGCTCGTGCAATTGCTACACGCTGTTTCTGGCCCCCGGACAATTGGGCCGGCATAGCATTGGCTTTATCTTCAAGGCCAACGCGGGCTAATAGCTTTAGGCCTGTCTTTTTAGCTTCTTCTTTGGTAGCTTTATTCAGCTCAATTGGAGCTAAAGTAATATTATCCAGTACAGTCATATGAGGGAAGAGATTGAAATGCTGGAACACCATTCCGATATTTTCCCTAACCTTATTGATGTCTGTATTCTTATCCGTTAAATTTTTATTATCAATCGTCACTTCGCCTTCATTTACTTCTTCAAGTAAATTGAGGCAGCGTAATAAAGTACTTTTACCGGATCCGGAAGGGCCGATTAAACAAACAACTTCGCCTTCTTTAACTTCAAGACTGATATCTTTTAGTACTTCCAGCTTCCCGTATGATTTTTTTAAGCCTTTTACTTTAAGCTTTCCCATTTTGGATCTTCCTTTCCATACGGTTTGATACCTTAGTCAATATCATAATAATGATAAAGTAGATTAAACCTACAATCAGCCACATTTGGAAGGACTCCAGATTTCTGGCAATGATGATTTTTCCGCTTTGCGTCAGTTCATTGATACCAATGATAGATAGGATAGAGGTATCTTTTAATGTAATAATAAACTGGTTAATGATAGACGGAATCATTAAACGGATCGCTTGTGGAAGGATAACCTTTGCCATGGCCTTTTTATAAGGAAGACCAAGGCTTCGGGCAGCTTCCATTTGTCCTTTATCGACGGATTCGATACCGCCGCGTACAATTTCAGCCATATAGGCACCAGCATTTAAACTTAATGTAATGATACCGGCAGCGACTGCGGATATCCGGAAGTCAAGTGCTGCAGGGATACCAAAATAGATAAAGAAAGCTTGAACAATTAGTGGGGTTCCTCTAAAGATATCTACGTAAATGACTCCAATTGCTCTTAAGACTTTTAGATGGGACACACGGAATAGACCAAATATAATTCCCAATATACATGCGATAATGAGAGACACGACCGTTAAAATCAGGGTCATTTGAAGCCCTTTTAACAGACTTGGCATGCTTGATTCTAATAGGCCGAAGAAACCATTATCGGTATCCGTACTTTTTTCTGCTTTCAAGTACTTATCCATGATTTTTTGATATTCGCCGGATTCTTTCAGATTAGCAAGCCCTGTATTGAATTTCTCAAGCAATTCAGGGTCTTGTCCCTTAGATACGGCAAATCCATAGGATCCGCCTTTTTCTTTTTCCGTTACGATTTCTAATCCATTTCCTTGTGTAACTCCGTATGCTAAGACAGGGTAATCATCAAAAACTGCTGCAGAATTTCCTGTTTTAACATCATCATACATATTGGCTGAATCATCGTAGGTTACTGTTTTAAAACCATATTTATCTTTTATGGTGTCTGCAAAACTGGCACCCTCTGTACCTGTTTTAACAGCTACTCTTTTTCCCTTTAAATCTTCATATGATTTAATCTCTTCATTACCCTCGGCAACCGCCATGACTACACCAGATTCAAAGTAGGGATCGGAGAAATCAAATTTCTGTTTTCTTTCATCTGTTATACTCATTCCGGCAATAACGCCGTCAACTTGTTTGGACTCAAGAGCTTGTACAGCAGCATTAAAACCAAGCGGTTTAATTTCTACTTCAAATCCTTGATTTTCAGCTATAGCCTTTAATAAGTCGATGTCAATACCGACAAACTCACCATTCGTCTCTTGAAATTCAAATGGTGCGAATGTGATATCTGTTGCAATTTCATATTTTTTTCCTTCTGCTTTTGTGTCTAAAGCAGGGAATATAAATGAAGCAATCATGATCATAGTCATTGTAAATAAAAGTGTGAATTTTGAAAATCTCTTCATTATGAGCCTCCTTTGTATAAAAACGTTTAAAAACCCTCTATTGTCCAATGAATGGGATAAAAGGGATGATGAATCTTATCACAAATTGTGTATCTCTATGAGTATATATAAAAATACGGTTTTTTTGCAACGGATACTTTCCAAATAATATTAGATTACTATAAGATTTCCTTTAAATTTTGTGGAGAAGTAGATAAAAAAAGGATGGAGAGTCGAAAGAACGCGTTAGTATATTCTTACTTAATCTAATAAAATAAATAGAACTTTGTAAATGGAAAGTACTTCCGAAATGTTATGTAGGAAATAATCTGAAACGTACTTTTACATGTGTTTATGCTTAATAAAATAGATGAAAGGCACCTAAAAATATTTCTGATTTCACATGTTAAAGGCAGGCTTGTTTACAATTACAATGCTATAAAAATGTTCCCTTTTACACGAGAACAAAACGAGTCCCAGATAGGCTAAGATATATGCATTATATAGTTTATTTGCATGTAATGTACTGCCATAGCCTTCTTACCGTTCAAGTTTTACTTGCGGGATATAGTTAGATAAATCAAATGCGTCACCAATGGAGAAATCCAAAGTCTATATTCGCTGAGGCTTTGTCTCCAGCTTTGTTTTTATATCACCCTCAAACCTTTATCCGTTATTGATATTTCCCACTACAATAATCAGCCAAAAGACCTGTCTGTCTCGTAATAAATGTATACGCTTCTTATTATGAGTATTTAAGACTAACTTTATTTACCCTATTTAATACGATGTCTAACACTTTATTTAAGAATAATGATTAATGAAAATAAATCATATTATAAACAGAGAAAAATAGATCAAACCCTAATGGGGATGATCTATTTTATCGTTTATTTTTTATTGTAAATTCTTAATCATAATACTATTTACAGGTAAGAAGTTTTCTCCAGTATCCAAATAGGTAATAGCAACCTGATCATTCTCCTGTAAGTAAATAATCAAAGGGTCCTTTTCAGAGGACATATTGTAGCTTTGTCCGTTGTCCAGGAGGAAAGAAACAACGGTATATTCACCTGATTTTTCCTTATAGACTCTGACAACTTTCCCATCGATTTTTTTCTCCTCACTCGTGGAAGTGCCATTGACCGTTCCCCCGCCTTTTTGAAGCGCTGTTTTGTAGAGCTTCAGGGCCTCGTTTGGAGTAGAACCATATGCAGTTATTTCAGGATTGGCTGCAGATACAATGAAATAATTTTGCAAAAATCCATTGGAATCGAGCACACCCGCCAACCAACTGGCCTCACCATAGAAATTATAGATGATTGGCATACTTCCTTCCCATTTCTTTTCTATAAATCTCTTCTCGATAATTTGCAGGGCTCCCTGCGAATCCATATAGGATTCCTCCATATTGCCTGTATAATAGACAGCTTTACCCGTTCTGGAATTTGTGAGCGCATAACCCAGCATAGAATCTACGCCTTCTTTAGGGCTGGTGAAGTCAGTAAAATAATACATTTCTCCATTTTCATCAAAGATTGGACTTACATTAGCTTCAGTGCCTTCGTCTGATGGGAGTTTTACATCTGATTTTCCGAACAGGCTATTCCAAAATCCATGCACATAATTTCCATAATAGCTGTTTTGTGTACTGACAACTTCAGGGGCAACTGCTCCATCTATGAATTCAGGTGTGTCAGACAATGAATAGGAATTAGATTTCCCGGTTTTGGCATCCATCACCACAACACCTTTCACCTTGAAACCGTTTCTGGCAGATACAAAATCACCATAAGAGCGAATATAAAAAGGTGCCCCGTTATCATCTATTTCAAGCTGGGCATCACCGTAGAATATATACGATGGATACTGCAGGCGTATACGACGTTCAGTTTCTTTGTTAAAGAAAGCAGAGGGAGTATAAAGCATGTCTGCTTTAACAAATTTAGGATTAGCTGAAGAGTCTGTAGCGCTCAGCATAAAGTATCCGGGAGTTTCTTTCCCTTTTAACCATTTGAAAAATCCGGAAAATTCAACCGGAGCAATATAAACATACTCACCATTCACTTTTTGGATTTGCAAATTCCCTAATTCATAGTAACTCGTATTAGGCACCTGTCCAAACGCTTTTTTCATTTTATTACGTGCGTATTGAGGTGGTACGCTGGCGGGTGTTTTCTTCTCGTCAAATGTTTGAATTTCTTCTTTGACATCCATTTTGGCGATCTTAAACTTTTCATCGGCATTGAACAGAAAGGCTGTTAAAAAGTAGAGTCCGACAAGCAAACTAAGAGCTAATAAAACACCTTTAATCTTTCTCTCTATACCTGTAGCAAGCAGTGAACCCAACAAGGTCAGTATGATTACAAAAATCCACAGAGAAGAGATGGTTTGATCCAACAGGGTGAAGTAATAAAATAAAAATGCACCAATCGTAATTAATATAGCTAAAGTGATAAAAACAAGAAGTTTTGTTTTCCCCTTCATGAGGATGCGTAATTTTTCATTATCCTTGAATGGCACAAGAATAAGTGCCGATATAATCCCAATGATGATGGAATAGATGAAGATGTTTCCCACTAGTTAACCCCCTCTGGTTTTTTATGTAAATTCTCTTATTAACCTATACGATTGAAAAGCTGTAATGATTCATTAATCGTATAGAATCATCAAAATAGTATTGAGGATATTTATAGTATAATACAAAATTAATTGTAATTTCAGAAAATTGTAATTGACATTAGCAAACAGGTTAGGATATAGTTGGAAACATCAAATTTAATTGAATAGTAAGCGATTCTTATCGAGAGAAGTGGAGGGATTTGGCCCTATGAAACTTCGGCAGCGGATTTTTACTTAGGTAAAAATACTGTGCTAAATCCAACAAACGACTGTTTGAAAGATAAGAAGAAGCCTAACCGGACATATTACTAATCACTTTTATGTATATGTTCCATATAAAGCCTCTTCTGTCTAATGACAGTAGAGGCTTTTTGCATTTCGAATTCCATAAGGCTTGGAGGAGAGAACATGATTGAGTTTCAAAACGTAAAAAAAACATACCACGCGAATGGACAGACGGTTGAAGCATTAAATGGGGTTAATATGACAATTGATAAGGGAGATATATATGGCGTCGTAGGATACAGCGGTGCCGGAAAAAGTACTCTTTTGAGGTTGGTTAATATGCTGGAACGACCTACTGGAGGAGAGGTTCTTGTTAACGGTAAATCGTTTACGAAACTAAAATCTAAGGAATTAAGGGCAGAAAAAAAGAAAATTGGGATGATCTTTCAGCATTTCAATTTACTCCAATCCAAAACAGTTTTTAATAATGTGGCAATTCCATTAAGGCTATCCGGGACAGATAAACAAACGATTCAAACCAGAGTCCGAGAGTTACTGGAGTTCGTTGGATTATCAGATAAGGCTCAGAGTTATCCAGAAGAATTGTCAGGCGGACAGAAGCAGAGGGTTGGAATTGCGAGAGCGCTGGCCACAAACCCATCGATTCTGCTATGTGATGAGGCTACATCCGCATTGGATCCACAAACGACAAGTGATGTTTTAAAACTATTGAAAAGAATAAATCGTGAATACAACATAACAATTTTGCTCATTACACATGAGATGTCGGTGATTAAAGAAATTTGTAATAAGGTCGCTGTCATGGAAAATGGAGGAGTGGTTGAACAGGGGTCAGTCCTAGATGTTTTTTCTAAGCCAAAGACGGAGATTGCCAAACGGTTTGTTAGAACGGTAATCCATGATGAAATACCACAAAGCTTTTTGAATTCCTTAAAGGAAAAGAATCCTGCAGTCTGGAAACTCAATTTTTTAGGATCATCTTCAGGTAAGCATCTGCTATCGACAGTGGCCAAAAGCTTTGACGTCCATTTAAGCGTTCTTTCTGCCAATATATCTGAAATACAGGAAACACCTTTCGGCAATCTAATCGTGGAAGTTATAGGAGAAACAGAAGAAATAAGGAAGGCATTCAATTATGTAGCGAATGAAGATGTAATTCTGCAGGAGGTGAAGCTTCATGAATGAACAGTTATGGGGAATGGAAATTACGCTTGAACAATTACTGATCGGTTTCAGTGACACGCTTTATATGGTTTTCTTTTCATTACTATTCTCGGCCATTATCGGATTGCCTTTAGGGATTTTACTTGTTATTACGAGAGAGGGGCATATCCTGGAGAATAAATGGGTGTTTAATATATTAAACTCGATTATCAATATTTTGCGCTCGGTCCCATTCATTATTTTATTGGTAGCTTTGATTCCATTTACAAGATTCGTTGTTGGATCAGCGATTGGGACGAATGCCGCGATTGTCCCGCTTGTATTTTATGCGGGTCCCTACATTGCCAGATTAGTTGAAAATTCATTATTGGAAGTCGATAAGGGGATTATTGAAGCAGCTCAGGCAATGGGCGCGACCGAATGGCAAATTATTTTTCGTTTTTTGATACCAGAGGGACTAAGTTCCCTTATATTAACCTTTACGACGGCAACCATCGGTCTGGTTGGTGCCTCAGCTATGGCAGGGGCGGTAGGAGCAGGAGGTGTAGGAGATCTTGCTCTCACATATGGTTATCAGAGATTTGACACGATCACCATGATCGTAACGGTAGCCGCATTGGTGATCATTGTGCAGCTTTTACAAACTACAGGCAATACGCTGGCAAGAAAAATAAGAAGACGATAAAGAAGGAGATGGACCGAATGAAAAAATTATTTCTTACTGGTTTAGTAATAGTATTCACAATCGTAACAGCAGCATGTGGAAGTGATTCAAAAGGGAGTGCAAAAGAAGATAGTTCCACCATTAAGGTAGGGGTAAGCAGTGGGGATACAAGGACATGGGATTATATTGCCGAACTTGCCAAGGAGAAGGGATTAGATATAGAGCTTGTAAAGTTCAGTGATTATATTTTGCCGAACACAGCTTTAAATGATGGCGAGGTAGATGCCAATGCATTCCAGACAATCTCCTACTTTGAAGAGCAAGTTAAGGAGAGGAATTTAGATCTTGAGCCACTAAGTTCTACTGTTATTGCCCCAATGGGAATCTATTCAAATAAATATAAAGATTTGGAGGAACTGCCTGAGGGGGCTACAATCGCTGTTCCTAATGAAGGTACAAATCTTGGCCGGGCATTATTGCTCTTGCAAGAGGCAGGATTCATTACATTAGAAGAAAATTTTGATGGGGTTGGTTCTGTCGATAAAATTAAAAACAATCCTAAAAATATTAAACTTGAACTAGTAGCAGCCGGTAATACACCACGTTTTCTAGAAGATGTAGATGCGTCTATTATTAACAATAACTTTGCCGTTGAAGCAGGATTAACATTAAAAGATACCTTGTTCCATGAAAGTGCCACCGCTAAACCATACATTAATATCATCGCTGTAAAAAAAGGGGATAAAGATCGCGAAGATTTAAATAAACTGGTGGAAATTTATCATTCGAAAGAAGTAGAGGATTTTATCCATAAAACGTTTAAAGGGAATACGATTCCTGCTTTTGTATCAGTAGAAGAATTAGTTAATTATCAGGATGCCTGGGTTAGCCCGGCTGTGAAAGAATAATTCTCTTAGAAAACGCCTATCATGGCAGCTTAAAAAAACGAATGGGGGAAGAGAAATGATTAAAAATGAAGGACGTATTTTCCATAAAGATATAATCAATCGATATTTAGATCAACAGGCTGACATGTATATAGATATAAGTCATTACATACACGCCAATCCTGAAATAGGGAATGAAGAATTCTTAGCTTCAGAGACACTAACCAGGATATTAAATGAAGCGGACTTTGAGGTCACACGTAATATCGCCGGTCATGAAACAGGCTTTATAGCGAAGAAATCATCATCAAAGCCGGGACCAACGATTGCTTTTCTCGCTGAATATGATGCCTTGCCAGGTCTTGGTCATGCCTGCGGCCATAATATCATCGGTATAACGAGTGTAGCGGCAGGGATTTCACTTGGATTAGTGTTAGAGGAAACAGGCGGAACGGTTCTTGTGTACGGTACACCAGCAGAGGAAGGAGGGGCAAATGGCAGTGCCAAGGGGAGTTATGTGAAGCATGGATTATTTGAAGGAGTGGATGCGGCGATTTTAATTCATCCATCAGGGCAGACCAGAACGACTCGGCCTTTTTTGGCTGTCAATCCTCTTGATTTTAAATTTTACGGTAAAGCTGCTCATGCTGCAGCAGCTCCCGAGGAAGGAATCAATGCTCTTGATGCAGTCATTCAGTTATTTAATGGGATTGGAGCCTTAAGGCAGCAATTACCGACTGATATCAGGATTCATGGCATTATTCCAGATGGAGGAGATGCACCTAATATCATTCCTGATTATGCTTCTGCAAGATTTTATATAAGGGCTTCAACATGGAAGAGATGCGAAGAAATTTCGGAAAGGATTATTCAGATTGCCAAAGGTGCGGCATTGGCAACAGGAGCCCAAGTAAAGATCAATCGATTTCAAAATGAAGTTCATGATTTCGTACTAAACTCGACTCTCGATGATGTCTTAAGGGAGGAACTGGCTGCTCTTGGGGAAGATGTTGTAAAGGGTGCGCGGAATGCATCCGGTTCGACAGATGCAGGCAATGTGAGCCATGTTGTACCAACAGCCCATCCTTATATAAAAATTGGTCCGGATGATCTCATAGCTCATACAAAGGAATTTAGAGATTGCGCTGTGTCAGAAAAAGGAGATGTAGCCATCCTTACTGGTGCAAAAGCATTAGCCAATGCTGGCTATCGTCTTCTGACAGATCAGGAATTACTTAGGGAGATTAAAGAGGAATTTCTTAAAGCTAAAGGGAAAGAGTCCTAAAGAGCCTTCAGATGAAGGCCTAATAAGAACCCATTCATGGTTTAATAAAATGAACTCTACTGTCTAATGCTGTTTTGGTGATTGGAATTTTTCGGGAAAATAAATACCATTTAACCCAAAATAAGGTAAAATTATCTTGTAGGACTTTCGAAATACCAATCGTGAAAAACAGGGGAGTAGATCATGGATGGCAATACTCATTACAGGCGGTGCCGGTTATATAGGCAGCCATGCGGCTGTTGAATTTTTAAAAGCGGGTTATGAGATTGTGGTTTTGGATAATTTGTCGAATAGTCAAATAGAAGTAATTGAAAGAGTTAAAGATTTGACTGAGAGAGAATTTCCGTTTTATGAAATTGATTTATTAGATGTTGAGGCAGTTGAGCAACTGTTTATCAAATACGATATTGATTCAGTTGTTCATTTTGCCGGCTTAAAAGCGGTTGGTGAGTCTGTTTCGATCCCTCTTAAATATTATGATAATAATATAACAGGTACGATAAAGTTATGTGAAATAATGGCGAAGTATCATGTGAAAAAGCTGGTGTTTAGCTCCTCTGCCACGGTGTATGGCATGCCGAATCTTGTACCGGTTGACGAGATCTTTCCCTTATCGGCAACAAATCCATATGGTCGTTCAAAATTAATGATAGAGGAAATTCTGCGTGATTTGCATGTTTCCGATTCGTCATGGAGTATCGCTTTACTCAGGTATTTCAACCCTATTGGCGCACATGAAACAGGAAAAATCGGCGAGAATCCGAGTGGTATTCCCAATAATTTAATGCCATATATTACTCAGGTCGCTATTGGTAAAAGAGATCACTTATTAGTGTTTGGCGGCGATTATGACACCCATGACGGCACGGGTGTCCGTGACTATATTCATGTAGTCGATTTAGTGAAGGGCCATCTGAGTGCATTGCAGTATTTGGATAGGAAGTCAGGGGTAGAAGCATTTAACCTTGGGACAGGAAACGGATACAGCGTTCTTGATCTAGTGAACGCATTCGAAAAAGTCAATGGAAAGAAAATTCCGTACGAAGTGGTGGAAAGAAGACCTGGGGATATAGCTGTTTGTTATGCTGATGTTGATAAGGCAGCAAATCTTTTAGGCTGGAAAGCCGAAAAAAGTCTGACAGATATGTGTGCGGATTCATGGAAATGGCAAATACAAAACCCGAATGGATACAAACAGATGATTAAACAAACTTATTAAAGAGGATTTGAGTCGAAGGAGAATCGATTCCATTTACTATAACCGCTATAGTTTGAACGACCCATTGTTTTTCTGGCACTGGACCCTTATATAGCAATAAAGTTGATATCATCCATGCATTCCAATACCCTTCTAGATAAATGAGGAAGAGGTGGAGTTATTGAAAATAGCCTGTGTACAAATAGATATCAAATTTGCAAAGCCTTGTGAAAATTTCAACCGTGTAAAGGATTCTATAATAGAAGCTGCCCATAATGGAGCAGAATGTATTGTATTACCTGAAATGTGGAATATAGGCTATGCCCTGCAGCAGTTGGAGGAACTTGCAGATCCTGATGGTGAGGAAACAAAGAGAATGCTTTCTTCATTGGCATCAAAGTACAGTGTCTATATTGTCGGCGGCTCAGTAGCTGTGAAAACATCGAAGGGGTATTTTAATAGAATGTATGTGTTTAGCCGTTCTGGAGAGGTCCTATCAGAGTATGATAAAGTGCATCTTTTTAACGTGATGGATGAACATCTCTACCTTAAAGCAGGACAAAAGGAAAATATATTTATGATGGATGGGAATCTTTGCGGCGGTTTGATTTGCTATGATATTCGCTTTCCGGAATGGGTTCGGAAGCATGCTTTAGCAGGAGCGAAATTACTGTTCGTAGCAGCAGAATGGCCGGAAATGAGAGTAGACCATTGGATAACACTTTTAAAGGCACGCGCCATTGAAAATCAGCTATTCATTATTGCGGTCAACCGGGTGGGGAAAGATCCTCATAATACATTCGCCGGTCATTCCATGGTCATTGGTCCCTGGGGTGATACGATCATAATCGGGGATACCGGGGAATGTATCCAGTATGCTGAATTAAACATACAGGAAGTAGATCAGGTCAGAGCGAGCATCTCTGTGTTTAAGGATCGAAGAGAGGATCTATATGAAAGAAAATAGAATCCAGATATCTAATAAAAAGGAGGCTCATTTTAAAAGAGCCGCCTTTATTTCCTTATTTATTTAAAGATTCTAAAACAAGATCGATTGTTTGATTATTGGCTGTTTTTGCATTCATGGTCCAGTTCGATGAATCCTCAAACATATAAACATTCCCTTTTTGGACAGCCGGAATGGATTTATAAATAGAGCTGTTTTCCAATGTTTCGATCCCTGCCTCACCACTCGCCGCAGCGATAAAGAGGTGATCTGCATCTAAATCTGCCAACGCTTCGAGTGAAGTGGCTTGCCATGTTTCCTGAGCTTCACCAAGTTCACTAATAAAAGTAGGCATCTTAAATCCTAAATCATTATAAAGAACGTTTGAAGCGTATCGGTCTCCTTCGAATACAAAGTACTGGCCGCCAGTTACCCAAATAAGAGCGGCAGATTCATCTCCGATTTTCTCATCGATAGTTGATTTAGCTTCTGCAGCTTTATCTTCATAGCTTTGAATCGCTGCTTTGGCTTGATCTTCTTTATCGAATAACTTGCCCATCTTTGTCAATAATGTTTTCCAGTCAGAAGTGTCTTCTTTCTCAAATACATAGGTTGGAGCAACCTTTTTATATTCCTCGTATTGCCCTTCCTGAATAGCAGCTTCGGATTCAAACAAAATTAAATCTGGATCTGCTTCAATGACATCTTCAATTGGCATATCCCAACCAATTAATGGAACATCTTTTAAATCATCTTGTAAATATCCATGAACAGATGTACCAATTGACCACTGAGCAGCCGGTGTAATGCCTAGAGTAACTAAATAATCCTCTAAATTTGGTGCAAGAATCCGTTTAGGGGCTGTTGGGAAGCTCATTTCACCGATTGCATCTGTAACCGTCTTAGCTGACTTCTCTGTGTCAGCAGAATCATTATTCTTTGAGCCGCAGGCTACAAGCACTAACACAGTACAAAGCATCAACACGAGAAGACGTGTGTATTTATTATTTATTACCATTGCCATATCCTCCTGTAGTATGTAGAATAAATTCATCGTAAATAATGATAATCATTCTCACTTATAGAGTCAATGGAAATTTCATACCTATCTGTTTTGTGGTAATAATAGAAAGGTATATTCCATTAGATTGCTTATTATAATGAGAAAAGATTTTTTAAGGACTGAACGTACGTGCAGAAGAATGAAAATAAATATAATCCGTTTCAAAGGAAACGATTTAGTATAATTCTAACTATGTCTTTTTTATTACTTTTGGTCATCTTTTTTGCTTCGTTAATAATAGGGACAAAAACGATAGACTTTTCTATAGTATGGGAAGCGTTGATTCATCGTCATCCAGATAATGTGACCCATCAGATTATTTGGGAAATCCGGCTGCCGCGGGCACTTATGGCCATCTTGGTCGGTGCATTCTTAGCCGTTTCCGGTGCTGTTATGCAAGCATTAACACGTAATCCGCTGGCTGAGCCATCCCTTTTGGGAGTATCAAATGGGGCGGCATTCGCCTTAGTTTTATCATTAACGATTTTCTCTGGATTATCCATAATGGGTTCAATCATCGCTTCCATGATTGGAGCAGGATTGGCTGTTTTATTAGTATTTTCGTTATCTGCCTTATCCAGAGGAGGGGCTACACCAGTAAAGCTAGCTTTAGCAGGTATGGCCACCGGGATGTTTTTAAGTTCTCTAACAACCAGTATGGCTTTATATTTTGATGTCACCAAAAATATTAGCTACTGGTATGCAGGAGACTTAGCTAATAGCCAGTGGCAGGAAGTAAAAATAGTAGCGGTAGTTGGATTGATAGGATTACCAATTTTATTCACCATCGCACATTCGTTAACCTTATTATCGCTAGGTACTGATGTGACGAAGGGGCTTGGGATTAACATTAAGCTAGTGCATGCACTAGGAATTATTGTTATTCTATTGCTTACTGGAAGTTCGGTTGCAGTCTCTGGAACGATTGGGTTTATCGGCTTGGTCATTCCCCATATTACAAGGATGATCATTGGGGTTGATTATAGAAAATTACTGCCTTTTACAGCAGTTTTGGGCAGTGTTTTGTTATTATTGGCTGATGTTGTCTCAAGAATAATCAATCCTCCTTATGAAACTCCTGTTGGCGTAATGACAGCACTTATAGGAGTCCCTTTCTTCCTGTACCTTGTCCGCAGTGAAGGGAGACAATTGTTTTGATGAAAAGTACAAAATTGATGAGAGTGTGGACAGCCCTGTTCGTGCTCATAGTAATCGTCTGTTTACTTAGCTTGAATATAGGAACAGTTAGTATTTCACCTGCAGAAGTCTGGCAAACGATAATCGGAAATGGGACTGCTAAGCAAGAGCTTGTTTTGTTTGAAATCCGTTTGCCAGCTATTGTATTGGCTATACTTGTGGGAGCCGGAATGGCTATATCTGGTTCGGTATTGCAAACAGTAACCCAGAATGAACTGGCTGAGCCTGGAATTTTAGGCATTAACGCTGGAGCTGGATTGGCTGTATTAATTTATATTACTGTATTTCAATCTACCATTAGTAGCCAGAGCCAAATAGGTACATTTATGATGCCTTTATTTGCTTTTGCCGGGGCTTTACTTACAGCTGTGTTAATAGTAGCTTTATCATGGAGAAAAGGGATGGATACGATTCGTCTTCTTTTAGTTGGAATTGGCATTAATGCCGGTTTCGCAGCTATTTTAACAGCAATGCAGCTTCGACTAAATCCTCATGATTTTATGAAAGCGATGGTGTGGTTGTCCGGAGACCTTTGGGCTACACAGTGGAAATATGTATGGGCCTTGCTGCCATGGTTTTTAATCCTGATTCCTTTTATCCTATATAAATCACACACACTGAATGTATTGAATCTTGGCAGCCAAATATCTACAGGGTTGGGTATTCGTACAGAAAAAGAAAGTTTAATTTTAGTTGGAGCTGCTGTTGCCTTGGCAGGATTGGGTGTGACAGTTGGTGGAGGCATTGCTTTCCTTGGTCTGATCGCACCTCACATTGCAAGGAAGCTTGTTGGGCCCAAACATGGAGCATTCTTACCTACTGCAGCAATGATTGGAGCTTTTATTTTGCTGCTGGCAGATATGCTGGGGGGGAATTTGCTCAGAGTAGATATTCCTTCAGGGGTTGTCGTCTCCGTCATTAGTGCTCCGTATTTTATTTATCTTCTAATGAAGTCAAAGTAGGGGAGGGTGAACCTTTTGGAATTGTCAGCACGAAATTTAAAGATAGGCTATGATGGAAATGTAATCGTCCCTTCATTCAATATAGATATTAAAAAAGGGGCAATCACAGCGATCATTGGCCCTAATGGCTGTGGAAAATCGACTATTTTAAAAACCATGGCAAGACTGCATCCAGCAATGTCTGGATCTGTTATATTAGATGGAAAAGAAATTAAAAATACACCCACAAAGGAAATTGCGAGAAAAATGGCGATCCTGCCCCAATCTCCGGAAGCTCCTGGAGGCTTGTCTGTCATAGACTTGGTTTCTTACGGGAGAACCCCGTATCAGGGCGGTTTTTCGCGTTTAAACGAACATGACAGAGAGATGGTCGATTGGTCGATTCAAGTGACCGGGTTAACAGATTTTAAAAACCACTCAGTGGACTCATTGTCTGGCGGGCAACGCCAGCGTGCCTGGATTGCAATGGCAATTGCACAGGAAACAGGGTTGCTATTATTGGACGAACCAACCACCTACTTAGATTTAGCTCATCAATTGGAGGTTTTGGAACTTCTTAAAAAACTTAATCTTAAGGATGGGCGAACGATTGTTATGGTGATTCATGACTTGAATCACGCAAGTCGGTTTGCGGATGAATTGGTTGCTATTAAAAATGGGCAATTGGTTTTACAGGGGAATTCGGAAGAAGTGATGAAGGTGGATCTATTAAAAGAAGTATTTCAAATTGATGCTTCCATCGTGAAGGATTCACGAACCGGTAAACCGGCAATTATTTCGTATGATCTGATTAAATAGTCGTATTGAGATGAAAAAAATATCAGGGGACTCATGAAACATTGCGAAATAATATGTTTCTTGAGTCCCCTGTATCTGCGAATTCTGATGGTTGAACGTTTAGATAACTGATTTAACACCACAAATATTCCACTCATGTTTTGTATAATTATTATTCTTCCGGATCCGGCTTGGCCCATACAGAAACACTGCCTCCATTGACAGGAAAGGTTGCCCAGCCCTCTTCATCAATCTCGATTTTATCTGATCGGTTATTGGTGAAATCGGTCCATACTTCGCCAGCTCTTTCTGCACCTACAAGCATTCTTTTTTCACCTTCTTCGCCATTTGAGATGACAACGGCGCATCCGGAATTTTCCTTCTCTTCAATGCCCATTCTTACCCATCCAATTGTATTAGGATGATCGAAGTAATCGACTTGTTCCCCATAAGCTTTATGGACTCTCGCATATAGAAGAGGATCAATCAATTTATTTTTTCTACCAACCGGATTCTCACCGCCAACTCCATAATAATCACCATAGAAAACACATGGATAGCCATCATGACGTAATAAAATAAGTGCATAAGCGGATGGTTTAAACCAATCATTGATCCATGATTCCAGTGATTCTTCCGGTTGTGAATCGTGATTGTCTACAAATGTTACAGCATTTAATGGATTGGATTCCACTAGGGTATCGTGAAAAATAGTTGTTAAATCAAAATCGCGTCCCATTTGTGAGGCTTGATGTAACTTATAATGGAGCGGCACGTCAAATAAATCAAGAGTATGGTCAATCTTCGCCAGATATTCCTGACATGCTTTCAGGTCTGGATTCCAGTACTCTCCTACCATATAAAAGTCATCACCATGGGCCTTTCTCATTTCATCGGCAAATTCTTTAATAAAGGTATAATCAATATGCTTAATAGCATCTAAGCGATAACCATCACATTTAATCGTGTCAGCGAGCCATTTCCCCCAACTCTTCATTTCATTTCTCACATCTGGATGACGATAATCAATATTTGCGAACATTAAGTAGTCATAGTTTCCAAACTCTTTATCTACATGTTCATTCCAGTCTTTATGTTCGCCGAGGATTTTAAATATTCCTGTTCGAATCGTACCTTCATCATAATCAGTTCCATTGAAGTGCACACTATTCCACTTAAAGTTAGAATATGTGTCACCGCGTCCGGGGAACGTGAACTTTGTCCAACCGTCAATATCAAATGGTTCCGAAATCTCTACTGTTCGATCATTCTGATCAACCTCAATAACTTTAAATCTCTCTGTATCATCTGCTCCAGCTTTATGGTTCATGACGATATCTGCATACACGCAAATCCCATTTTCTTTACATGCTTCAATGGCTTCTATTAATTCGTCCTTCGTACCATACTTTGTTCGAATGGAGCCATTTTGGTCAAATTCACCTAAGTCATATAAATCATATATTCCGTAACCTGTATCTTCAGGAGTTTGTCCTTTAGTTGGGGGTGGGATCCAAACAGAATCTATTCCACTGTTTTTTAATACTGGCGCTAATTCTTTTAATCGTTTCCAGTGAGTGCCATCGGGTAAGATATGCCACTCGAAAAATTGCATCATCGTATGATTTTGTCCCATTTGTACCACCTCACATTCTCTCTATTAGCAGAGTTCAGCTAATAAAACAATATTTACCTATTTACCCGTTGTTTTACCCGTTACGCATACCTTTAGAAACATAAATTTAAATATATTTTTAGAATCTGTATATGTTAGTGAAAAAGAACGGATAGCAGGAGGACACAAAAAATTTAAACTTATTATAAGGCCCTTGATACCTTGATACACCTATACTCCGGCTATGACCAGCCTATCCCCGGGTATAGGACAACATATCCAAAGCAAGGGTAAGCTGGAGATCCAACAGAAACGAATATCCATTTTTCATTCAAATGATATGTCAAATAAGGAATAAGTGGGACAAGCTACAAGCTTGCCTTTTTTCGCTTGAGAAAATATCCCATAAAAGGGAAATGGAAAGATAATAGCAGAGAGATTAGGCATGGATATATGTTAAAATGAAAATAATGTAAGCGGATTAATATGGACCGAAAACGGATCAGGATGGTGAGGGAATGGAAACAAGAGCTCAGAAACAAGTGGATCACTATAAGGAAAGTCAGCGAGATAAGGGTCGACTACTAATCAATTGTCCAGATCAACCTGGTATTGTAGCAGCTGTATCAGAATTCCTGTTTAAACAAGATGCCAATATCCTTGAATCCAGCCAATATTCAACAGACAGTAATGCGGGAACATTTTTTATGAGGATTGAATTCGAGTGCCCAGATTTGGGTAAAAAAGAGAATAAATTGAAAGAAGGATTCCTTTCAATAGCGAATAAGTTTAAGATGAAATGGGATATTATTTTTAACTTTCATATAAAGAAAACAGCTATATTTGTTTCGAAGGAGCTGCATTGTGTACGAGAACTATTATGGGAGTGGCAATCAGGCGATTTAATGACAGAGGTTCCGATTGTGATCAGTAATCACATAGATGCCAAAGAGTTGGTAGAATCGATGCATATCCCATTCTTCTATATACCTGTGACGAAAGAAACGAAGACAGAAGCGGAGGAAAAGCAAAAGGCGCTGCTCAATCAATATAAGATCGACCTAATAGTCTTAGCACGCTATATGCAAATTCTATCTCCAAGTTTCGTTAAGCTATATAAGAATAAAATTATTAATATCCATCATTCCTTTTTACCAGCATTCATGGGAGCACGTCCATATGAGAGAGCGTTTGCACGCGGGGTTAAACTGATTGGAGCAACCAGTCACTATGTAACAGACGATTTGGATGAAGGTCCAATCATTGAGCAGGACATTATGCGTGTTAATCACCAGGACGATATTCAGCAAATGAAGAAAATAGGACAAACAATTGAAAGAAGTGTGCTGGCGAGAGCCGTAAAATGGCACTTACAGGACAGAATTATTGTACAGGGGAATAAAACAATCGTATTTTAGGGTTTGAAATAAGAACTATATGAAGGAAAATAGGGGTTTGATATGGAAGCAGATAAAAAAAATAAAGTGGTAGAAGCGGCTAAGCTTTATTATTTACTGGACTATACACAGAATGAAATAGCAAAAAAACTAGGTGTATCAAGACCTACTGTGTCACGTATGCTGCAAACGGCTAAAAGAGAAGGAATTGTCCAAATTAAAATAGGTGATAATGAGGAAAATATAGAGAGTCTGGAGGCTGCGCTTGAGAAAAAATATAGGCTGAAAAAAGCAGTGGTTGTGCCTGTTCCCCAGTATGATGATCATATTATTAAAACAACTATTGGACTAAAAGCCGCTGAATATCTTGATACAATCGTTAAAGATCACGACATCATCGGGGTAACATGGGGAACGACTCTCTACCATGTCGCAGTAGAGTTGAAGAAGAAAATAGTGAATAATGTTAAGATTGTGCAGCTCAAAGGTGGAATCAGCCATTCTGAGACGCATACCTATGTGTCGGAAATTCTTTATTTATTCGGCAAAGCCTTCCATACCATGCCACTTCATTTACCTTTACCGGCAATTGTCGACCGGGTAGTTGTTAAGCAAGCGCTGATGGCAGACAGACATATTAAAGGAATTTTAGATACTGGTAAAAAAGCTAATATCGCATTATTTACTTGTGGGCCGATTAAAACAGAATCTCTACTTTTTAAACTGGGATATTTTACGAAAGAAGATGTAGAGATGCTTTATTCCAAAGCAGTTGGAGATATTTGTTCACGCTTTTTCGATAAGAATGGGGAAATTTGCAATGATTCGTTGAATGAACGAACATTGGGAATTGATTTGGAGGAGCTGAAGGAAAAGGAATATTCCATATTGGTTGCCGGGGGTTCCCAGAAGGTAGATTCCATCCATGGGGCGCTAAAGGGTGGGTTTGCTAATGTAATAATTACAGATCAATATACGGCCAAATTTATTTTGGATAAATAAACAAAAAAGTGAATATGGTTCTAACCTCCTGTTTATATTAATAGGAGGTTTTCTGTGTTAAAAAATGGATTTTAGAGGATAAATAGAATGACGAAAAATTGTTTTACATTTGTTCAAACTTTAATATTACTTTTGTTCAATTTATATGGTATAGTTAGTTTTGTAAGTGCTACCAATATTTTCACTTACATACTTAATCTAAGTAATGGTGGCTATTTTACGATAATTCAAAAATGAGGTGTAAGATCATGAGAATGGTTGACGTTATTGAAAAGAAACGTAACGGTCATGAGTTGAATAAAAGTGAAATCCAATTTGTTATTGAAGGATTTACGAATGGAAGTATACCTGATTATCAAATGTCAGCATTTGCTATGGCAATTTATTTTCAAGGTATGACTCAGGAAGAAAGAGTTAACTTAACTGAGTTAATGGTTGAATCAGGAGATCAAATTGATCTATCACAAATAAATGGCGTAAAAGTAGACAAGCATAGTACGGGTGGTGTTGGTGATACAACAACGCTTGTGTTGGCACCTTTGGTAGCAGCACTTGGAGTACCGGTTGCAAAAATGTCTGGACGTGGTTTAGGCCATACAGGCGGTACAATTGATAAGTTAGAAGCTGTTCCAGGATTCCATGTGGAAATTTCAAATGAAGATTTCATCAACCTCGTTAATACAAATAAAATCGCTGTTATTGGGCAAAGTGGTGACTTAACACCAGCTGATAAAAAGTTATATGCCTTACGTGATGTGACAGCAACAGTAGATTCTATTCCTCTAATTGCAAGCTCGATTATGAGTAAGAAAATCGCAGCCGGAGCAGATGCTATTGTTCTTGATGTTAAAACAGGCGATGGAGCATTCATGAAAAACCTTGACGATGCAAAAGAATTGGCAAGAGCAATGGTTGATATCGGAAATGGAGTTGGCAGAAATACAAAAGCAATCATATCCGATATGAGTCAACCACTTGGATTTGCAGTGGGAAATGCACTGGAAATTAAAGAAGCGATTGACACTTTAGTGGGTAAAGGTCCGGCTGATTTGCATGAACTATGTTTAACATTGGGAAGCCATATGGTCATGCTAGCTGGCAAAGCGGAAACAACTGAAGAAGCACGTGGCATGCTTGAGGAAGTTATGCATAATGGAAAAGCGCTTGAAGTATTCAAGACATTCCTTGCTTCTCAGGGCGGAGATGCATCTGTTATTGATGATCCATCCAAACTACCAACAGCTAAATACCAGATTGAAGTTCCGGCAAAAGCTACTGGATATGTTTCTGGCATTCAGGCTGAGGAAATTGGTGTTGCTGCGATGATGCTTGGAGCTGGCCGTGCTACGAAGGAATCTGTTATTGACCTGGCTGTTGGGATTGTACTGAATAAGAAAGTCGGAGATAAAGTTGCGGAAGGTGAATCACTCGTAACTGTACATTCAAATTCAGAAGATATCGCAAGCGTATTAGAAAAGATTTATGGAGCATACAGCATCAGTGATGAAGAAGTAACAGCTCCAACATTAATATATACTGAAATTCATTAATTTAAGATTTGGAAGGCAGGAAAAGTAAATGACTACAAAATTAACATCTTTAATCGACCACACATTATTAAAAGCAGATGCAAGAGAAGAACAAATAACGACAATTGTTGAGGAAGCAAAAGAGCATAAATTTGCTTCTGTATGTGTAAATCCAACATGGGTTAAAAAATGTGCAGAAATGCTTAAAGACACACCGGAAGTAAAAGTTTGTACAGTTATTGGTTTCCCATTGGGAGCAAATACTTCTGAAGTAAAAGCTTTTGAAACAACAAATGCAATTGAAAATGGTGCGGATGAAGTGGATATGGTCATCAATATCGGGGCTATGAAAGATGGCCGTTATGATGTCGTTGAAGCTGATATTAAAGCAGTAGTAGATGCAGCAAAAGGGAAAGCTCTAGTAAAAGTTATCATCGAAACATGTCTGTTAACAAAAGAAGAAATTGAGAAAGCATGTCAACTGGCTGTATCTGCAGGTACAGACTTTGTTAAAACATCAACTGGATTCTCTACAGGCGGCGCAACAGTGGAAGACATCGCTCTAATGAGAAAAACAGTTGGAGCTGAAATCGGTGTTAAAGCTTCTGGCGGTGTTAGAAGTCTTGAAGATGCAAAAGCAATGACAGAAGCTGGTGCTACCCGTATTGGTGCGAGTTCTGGAGTTTCAATTGCCAAAGGTGAAACAGCGAACACAGACTATTAATTAGTAGAAGAAGCATGTGGGAGGCCCCTTATGGATAAAAACAGTTTGATTCAAGAAGCAATCGAGGCACGGAAACAGGCATATACACCGTACTCCAAATTTAAGGTGGGTGCAGCTGTTTTAACTGCAAATGGGCATGTTTTCCGTGGGTGTAATATTGAAAATGCATCTTATGGACTGACGAATTGCGCTGAACGAACAGCATTATTTAAAGCTGTTTCAGAAGGTGAACCAAAAGTTGAAGCGATTGCTATTGTTGCTGATACAGATGGTCCGGTATCACCATGTGGAGCTTGCCGACAAGTAATCGCCGAGTTTAGTGATCACAATACGAAAGTCTATTTATCCAACTTAAAGGGTGACTTATTGGAAACTTCAATTACAGAATTACTACCAGGATTTTTTAAATCAACGGACATGGGGAAATAATTTAATTCAACTATAAAGAACAGTGTTCGGCTCCAATCTCCAAACATAATTGGAGCCGGATTCTGTAAAGTAGAATGGGTTTTTAGTTAAGGTGTACCAAAAATAATCTAAACATCTTAGTGGAGGAATTATGATGAAATATCTAATTTCAATCATCGGGTTACTGGCAGTGGTAGGGTTAGCTTTGTTAGTGAGTTCAAACAGGAAACAAATTAAGTATAAATATATTGGGCTAATGATTGTTATACAGATTGCATTAGCAGCTTTATTATTAAATACCAAATTCGGCTTCGTTTTAATCCAAGGTATTGCCTCTGTTTTTGGACATTTACTGAAATTTGCAGAATCAGGAATATCTTTTGTATTTGGCGGATTGGCAAATGAAGGAGAAGCACCATTTTTCCTTACAGTTTTATTGCCAATTGTTTTTATATCGGTATTAATCGGAATATTACAGCATTTTAAAATTCTTCCTTTTATTATGAAGGGAATTGGCCTTCTGTTAAGCAAAGTAAATGGAATGGGTAAACTAGAATCATATAATGCAGTAGCGTCAGCAATGGTTGGACAATCAGAGGTATTCATAACGGTGAAAAAACAATTAGGGCAGTTACCGCCTCACCGTTTATATACTTTATGTGCATCAGCTATGTCTACCGTTTCCATGTCAATTGTCGGTGCATATATGACGATGATTGATCCTAAATATGTAGTAACCGCTTTAGTGGTCAATCTATTTGGTGGATTTATTATTTCTTCCCTAATCAATCCTTATGAAGTAGATGAAAAAGAAGATATTCTCGTTGTGGCAGAAGAAGGAGAAAAACAAACCTTTTTCGAGATGATAGGTGAATATATCATGGACGGCTTTAAAGTAGCGATTACCGTAGCTGCCATGTTGATTGGTTTCGTTGCGTTAATGGCTTGTATAGATGCCTTGTTTGATATGACAATCGGAGTTTCCTTCCAACAAATATTAGGTTATATTTTCGCACCATTTGCCTTTATAATGGGTGTCCCTTGGAGTGAAGCAGTATCTGCGGGTGGTATCATGGCTACAAAACTAGTAACAAATGAGTTTGTTGCGATGATCAGCTTGACAGAAATAGAGAATACATTCAGCGAACGTACTCTTGGTATCATCTCCGTTTTCCTTGTATCCTTTGCAAACTTCTCCTCGATCGGAATTATTTCCGGAGCGGTAAAAGGATTACACGAAAAACAAGGAAATGTTGTCGCACGCTTTGGGTTGAAATTGTTATTTGGAGCCACTCTTGTAAGCGTATTATCAGGAATCATTGTCGGGTTGGTTCTTTAATATAGAAAAACGTAAAAGCAGATTCAATTGAATCTGCTTTTTTTTAATAGTGTGGAATAGAATATCCCCTTATGGTTATCGATCCCTTACCTTAAGTCTAGGAAATGAGCCTTATCCTTTCGAAGGATTTATAGTTGAATAAATTGTCTGCTCAGAGGTTTTTCCGATACTGAAGGCAATGCAATATTGAGCTGCATAATAGGTTGTCATAATCCAGATATGTGAGTGAGATACATCAGAAATAAACATATTCCAGGATAATATAGTATCAGAAATCACAAAAAGCAGACTCCCGCAAATTGCATACAAATTTCCGGTCATAAAGGCTGCCCATGCCATCATAGAAATCGCACCAATATAGAAGATGATAGGAATAACCAATTCATCATTTCCTGCCTGCTGCAGGGCATTTATCAGTTTGTTACCGACTATAAAGTCAAAAGCGAGAAGCGGAAAGATCGATAAAAAGCGAAGTTTGGAAAAATTCCATTGCTTTAGAAATCCAGCAATATAAATGAGATGCCCAATCAAAAAGAAGCTTAGCCCAATTATAAACCAGTGGAGCAGTCCATCACCGAGCATACAAAAAAACAGTCCGATCATGATAAGTCTTTTATTTTGCCGAACCTCATCAGATTTTTGGAGAAAGGCAAAGTAGATAATCATCCACATAGGAATTAATTTAAATAGCAATTTGAGTTCAAATGGTTCAGATGGAATGAAGAAAATATAAATAATACTCATTAATAAAATGAAAAGAGAAAGTAGTTTAATCTTCATAAAATGACCTCCTTCCTGAGAACTTATCATAAAGAATTAGACGAAGAAAGTGGAAATTCCTTCATTTTAATGATGTTTAATTTGGGAAGGAAGGGAGTTTTCGTTATACTGTTAGTAGAAAAGATCAAAAGAGAGAGAGTATGTGAATTAAAAATGAGTTCAAGTCAAAAGGAATTAATCTGTGAAATAAAACCAAGAGACAGTAAGAAAATAAGGAGTGGGTCTCCGCTAATATCAAAGGAAGCGATCGTGTCTCCTCATAAACTGGAGGAGGAAGGCCAGATTCTTAAACTTGTTGATAAAGAGGGCCGTTTTGTTGCAAAAGGGTATTTCGGCAAGCAAAACAAAGGCTATGGCTGGGTATTGACCAGACAGGAGAATCTTTCTATTAATCAAGCATTTTTTGATGATAAGATTCGTAAGGCACTTGATAACCGAGCGCACTATTACAGCATGGAAGATACAACAGCTTTCCGTGTGTTCAATAGTGAAGGTGACGGAATTGGGGGTCTTATTATTGATTATTATGAAGGGTATTATGTCATTCAATGGTACAGTCAGGGTATTTACACATTCAAAGAATATATTTTAGACTCTTTGCGCAGATTAACAGATTTTAAAGGAATTTATGAAAAAAAACGTTTTGATACAAAAGGGAAATACATTGAAGACGATGATTTTGTTGAAGGTCAAAAAGGTGAGTTTCCTATCATCGTTAAGGAAAATGGCGTAAACTTTGCTGTTAATCTAAATGATGGCGCCATGGTAGGTGTGTTCTTGGATCAGCGTGATGTACGTAAAACGATTCGGGACCGCTATGCAAAGGGAAAGACAGTTGTTAATATGTTTTCATACACTGGGGCGTTCTCGGTGTTTGCTGCACTTGGTGGGGCAAAAAAGACAACCAGTGTGGACCTTGCCAATAGAAGCCGAGCGAAAACGATTGAACAATTCAGTGTGAATGGAATCGACTATGAAGCACAGGATATTATCGTAGAGGATGTCTTTAAGTATTTTAAATATGCAAGAAGAAAAGAGTTAAAGTTTGATATGGTCATACTCGATCCGCCAAGCTTTGCCAAGTCGAAGAAATTCTCTTTCAGTGCTGCTAAGGATTATACGAATTTACTGAAGGAATCCATCGCAATTACAGAAAAAGGCGGAATGATTGTTGCCTCAACCAACTGCAGTCTGTTTGGAATGGATAAGTTCAAAGCCTTTATCGATACGGCTTGTAAGGAAATGCATCAGAAATATAAAATTGTTGAAGAATTTTCATTGCCGGAGGATTTTAGAACGATAGAAGAATATTCAGAGGGTAATTACTTGAAAGTAGTCTTTATCCAATTAAGCAAATGATGAAAATGGCCTCGTATCGGAATAGGATACGAGGCCATGTCCGTTTAGAAAAATAAAGCTCCTAAGGCAAAGCCGGTAATAAGGCCAAGTCCTACCGGATAGCCCCAGCCTCCACCCCAGCCCCAGCCGCCGCCCCAATAGCCATAGCCATGCTGTCCGCCATGAGGTTTAATCCATACATGAGATCTAGTGACCCTTGTAATTGTGCCGTTATGAACTCGATTATGGCGATCGGTAATGCGCACATTTCGTCCAATATGTTTATTGCAAAGATTGTAGTAGTTCATCCACTTGATGCCCCTTTCAAATAATGTTTTCTCTGTATTGTATTGATAGATGGACAACTTGACTGTTTGTTTACCTAATTGGACGATAAAAATCCGATGGTAAGATATGAACCAAAATAAAGAAGGGGCCATAAAATGTGAAAAACAATGACAGAGGTGTAAAATGGCCAAATTTACGTATATGGATCTACTATCTGAACTTGGAATAGGAGGGGCGCATCCGGGTGGGTTAAAAGCAACAGAAATGATGCTGAAGAATGAGCCAATTCAGCAAGATACCATCATCCTGGATGCAGGTTGTGGTACGGGACAAACCAGTGCCTATTTGTATAATACTTACCATGCAAACCTGATTGCGCTTGATGCCCATCCAGTCATGATAGAGAAAGCAAAGTATCGGTTTTCACAATTAGGCTTACCTGTGCAGGTTATAGAAGCCTCATTGGATGAAATCCCGCTGGATAACAAAGCTGTTGATTATTGTTTGGCTGAGTCTGTGCTATCTTTCGTTGAAATTGAGCCAGCTCTGAGAGAAATAAAAAGGGTATTAAAGCCTGGTGGCGTATTATATGCCATTGAATTAACCATGCAAAGACAACTTGCTGAAATAGAACAAAAACAGATTGGGCAGTTTTATGGTTTTCGGCAAATGTGGAACGAGGATAGGTGGAAGGACGCTTTGATAAAGGCAGGATTTGTGGATGTACAAGTTAGAACATTACCATCCTTTTATGATGATCAGGAGCTCATGACAGAATTCCAGCCATCTGAGGACGTTCCAACTGCTATATTTGATTTATTGGAACAGCATGAAAGATTTTTACATCAATATCGTGACGCGTTGGGTTACCGAATCATTCGTGCCCAAAAGTAGACTAAACAGCATGCATACTATAAATTCTCCTGTGGCGGTTTGCGGGAGCTATTGAAGAAAGAAAAGCCCCTTAACTATTGAAAGTTTAAGGGGCTTTAAAATGTGACAGTTGATGTTGTTGGTTTCACTTCAACTCTCGTAATTTTAGTATTTATGCTTTAGCTGTTCTACTAAGTGAGTTCTGCAACCAGTTCTTACCCTCAACTAAACGAGCCACAAGCATTGCACATACAGTGTTTCCAGTTGAGTTTAATAAGGTCGCTGGTATATCAATGATGGTGCTGATAACAGCGATAATTGGAAGCACCTCTGGTGAGAATCCAAATACGGAAAGGATCAGCATCTCTCCAATCATACCTCCGCCTGGGATAGCGCCCATTACCGCACCTACAAGGAAGGAAACAGCAAGAATACTTAAAATACTTGATACACTTGTCATATCTCTACCGAAGAGGCTGAATAAAAAGACGATCTTCAGGACTCCGCCAAATACAGAACCATCCTTATGTGTATTGGCGCCAAGGGGGATAACTGTTTCGGCGATATCGTCTGGTACTCCAATCCTTTTCGTAGCTTCCAGATTAATTGGTATACAAGCAGCACTTGAACATGTTGCGATAGCTGTTATTGATGGAGGGAGGATATTCTTCCAGAATATATTAATCCCATTTTTCCCAGCTGCAATATAGGCATATAATGTAAAGAATCCAAAGAAATAAATAACGCTCAAAATTAAATAAAGAACGAATGAACGGGCATATCCTTCTAAAATTTGCGGTCCAAGCTCACCAATAATCGTGGCAAAATAACAGCCCAGTCCGATAGGTGCATAGTACATGACAATCTTGACAACCTTCATTAATACTTCAGTTGCTGAGGTCATCAGTTGTGCAACAGGACGGCCCTTTTCCCCAGCCATTGCTGTAGCCAGCCCAACTAATACGGAAAATACGATCAACTGCAAAATATTGGATTTAGATAATAGCTGCGAAAAATCACTGACCGTAAAGGTATTAACTAATTGGCCCAGGAAAGAGATTTCTTCTGTTTCCGGTACTTCAGCGGTTGACATTAATTCTTTAATGGATGATACATCTGAATCTCCAATCGGGTTTATAACAGTTGTACCCAGGAAGCCGAGTACAGCGGCAATAAGAGCTGTTGTGAAAAACACGATGACAATGCTGCCCATGATTTTCCCCAGTCGCTTCATTTCGCTCATATTTGCAATCGCGGAAGTGATACTGAAAAACACAAGCGGAACAATAATCATGAATAATAAGTTCAGAAATAAGTCCCCGAATGGTTTAATAACTGCTATATCGGGACCAATAATATATCCGGCTATTCCGCCAATCGTGATAGCCAGCAGTAAGATGATGGAGCCTTTATAATTTGAAAAAATTTGTTTCATTCTGTTCACTGCCTCTCGATAATTACTACTATAAGCATACTTGACTATTTTACCACGTTCTATGAAAATATTGCTTAAAAGATGGCAAAAAGTGCTCTTAAGCAGGAGGAATGTAATGCTTAAATTTGATAGACAGCAATCAGAGAGAAGAGGAATCCTAAATCAGGAATTAAAAGTATTTCACATTAAGGACCAAATTGTGAATGAGTTTGAATACCATTATCACGATTTTAATAAAATCATCATCTTTATTAAAGGAAATGTCACTTACATGATAGAAGGGAAGGCTTATAAATTGAAACCGTGGGATTTGCTCATTATAGGGCATGGACAAATCCATAAGCCAATTATCGACCCAACGGAAGAATATGAGCGTTTTATCATTTGGTTTGATCCAGCTATGGTTTCCAGGCATAGCAGCGAAAATAGCAATTTGTTGATGTGTTTTGATTTGGCTGCCCGCCGTGAAATTAATCTGATACGAATTTCGAATAAGCCGCTTGGAAAAATTAAAAGCATTGTTCAGGAATTAATAGAGACTGAACGGGAAGCTGCTTTTGGAGATGATATTTTAAAATCAGCTCTGTTAATGCAATTGCTGATTATTCTTAATCGTATTTTTATCCATGATGAAGCAACAATACATTCACAGGATATCCTTTTTGATAAAAATATAACAGACGTCTTAACGTATATTAATCAACATTTAAATGAGGATCTCTCCATACCGGTATTAGCATCAAAATGTTTTTTGAGTAAGTATCATTTAATGAGAAAGTTTAAATCCTATACAGGGTACACGTTGCATCGGTATATCCTGCAGAAGAGATTATATCTGGCAAAATCGATGCTCTCTAAGGGAGAATCGATGACACATATTTCCCAAAGTGCAGGTTTTAATGATTACTCAACCTTTGTTAGGGCCTTTAAAAAGGAGTTTGGGCTCTCGCCTAGGGAGTATTTAAAAGCAAGCAATTATGAGTAACAACCATGATTCCAATTCAAAATCAACATGACAAAGGACCGTGTATTATCACGGTCCTTCAGTGTATAATGGTTTAAATTTTAAAGGAACTCTTCAGAGATACGATCAAGTTGAAAACTAAATGATCAGCTGTTGTGTTTTTATTGTCAACATTAAAGTATCCATGGCGGAAGAATTGGAATTTCTCGTTTGGTTGAACGTTTTTCATATTAGGTTCAACAAAGCCATTTTCAATGAGTAAGGAATTCGGATTTACATGATCAAGGAAACTTCCGTCTTCTACTTCTTCATCAAGAATGAGCGGTTCATACAAACGGAATTCAGCTGGAACAGCCTGTGTTGCCTCAACCCAGTGAATGGTACCTTTCACTTTACGGCCGGTGAAACCTGATCCACTCTTCGTTTCCGGATCGTAGGTACAGCGTAATTCGATTACATTGCCGTCCTCATCTTTAATGACTTCTTCGCATTTAATGAAATAGGCATGCTTCAGGCGTACCTCATTTCCAGGGAAGAGACGGAAATATTTTTTTGGAGGATTTTCCATGAAATCCTCTTGTTCAATATAGATTTCTCTCGAGAATGGAATTTTACGCGACCCCATCTCAGGATTTTCTGGATTGATTTCAGCATCAAGCATTTCAACTTGTCCTTCCGGATAGTTGGTAATGACTACTTTTAATGGTTTTAAGATTCCCATTGTTCGTGGTGCCTTTAATTTTAAATCTTCTCTTACGAAGTGCTCAAGCATTTTTTCATCCACAATACCGCTTGTTTTCGCTACTCCAATTTCACGGCAGAAATTACGGATGGATTCAGGTGTGTATCCTCTTCTGCGCAGACCGGAAATAGTCGGCATCCTTGGGTCATCCCAGCCATCTACATAGCCTTCTTCAACCAATTGCTTCAATTTTCGCTTGCTCATAACGGTATTCGTTAAATTTAAGCGACCAAACTCATACTGCCTTGGTGTACTTTCCATTTCACATTCTTTGATAACCCAATCGTAAAGCGGGCGCTGATCTTCAAACTCCAAAGTACAAATGGAGTGAGTAACACCTTCAATCGCATCCTCAATTGGATGAGCGAATGCATACATAGGATAGATACACCATTTATCACCTGTGTTATGATGTGTAGCATGAGCTATTCGATAGATAACCGGGTCACGTAAATTAATGTTGGGTGAGCTCATATCAATTTTGGCGCGAAGAACCTTTTCGCCATTACCGAATTCGCCATTACGCATACGTTTGAATAAATCCAGATTTTCTTCAATAGAACGGGTACGATAAGGGCTTTCTTTACCTGGCTCAGTTAAAGATCCGCGATACTCTCGTATTTCGTCTGCACTTAAATCGTCAACATAAGCTAATCCTTTTTCGATTAACAAGATCGCACGATTGTACATTTCTTCAAAGTAGTCAGAAGCAAAGAAGAGGTTGTCCCAGTCAAACCCGAGCCATTTGACATCTTTTTTAATAGATTCAACATACTCTGTATCTTCTTTCAACGGATTTGTATCATCAAAACGTAAATTTGTTTTGCCTTTAAATTCATCAGCAAGTTCGAAGTTTAAAACTATGGATTTTGCATGTCCAATATGCAAATACCCATTTGGCTCAGGAGGAAAACGAGTAATAACCTGTTCTGTTTTACCTGATTTTATATCATCAATAACAATGTTACGAATAAAATTTGACGTATTGTTGTGCTCCACCATCTTCAACCTCTTTCGCATAAACTAGTAGTTTCATTCTAATGGAAATAATCCCATGTCGCAAGAAGCCTATAAATAAATACATTTTCACTTTTTGTGCGTTCTTTTAATATAGTAATTTTATTGTATATATGTAGTATAACTGTATTTTCTTCTACCAATACATCATATTGCTTAAAAAGTATCGCTTGGAGCACGCTTCCCTGGCTATATGAAGGAGACATATTTAAAATTGGCTGGTGTTTATGTGGATACACCCGTTGCAGCAGCAGGTGTATAACTGACGAAGTGGTAAAAGGCAAATCAATACTTAAAACAGTTGCTCTGCCGCAGGAAATAACGAACTTGATTCTTCAAATGGTTGAGGTTTAAAGACTGTATAAAATTGTGTTTGGGAAGGAGAGACTCCTTTGGAATGTGTCGAGGCCTCTCCTTTATTGATATTCATCGTTTGGCATATGTATAATAAGAACCATACAAGTAAGGATTTAGTTAGGAGAATATAATGAGTACAAATGATTTAATGATCAATGAGTTAATAGATGGGTTAAAAAAACAATGGGAATTATCCGGGTTTAAAGAAGCAACGACAGTCCAAAAAGAAACATTTTTCCCTATCTATGAAGGAAAGGACCTGTTGGCAGAGTCTCCGACAGGAACTGGGAAGACCCTTGCATATGTCCTTCCTATCCTAAATAAAATAAAAGCGGATGAACAAAAGGTTCAGGCTGTTATTCTGGCTCCATCAAGAGAGCTTGTTATGCAGATTTTTGAAGTTGTACAAGCATGGGCAAAAGAGACAGGTATCACAGCTGCCTCATTTATCGGGGGTGCCAATCCAAAGCGTCAATTGGAGAAGCTGAAAAAACATCCTCATATTGTTATCGGAACTCCAGGCAGGCTTGAGGAACTGATTAAGCAAAAAAAGCTAAAAATGCATGAGGTCAAAACAATTGTATTGGATGAAGGGGATCAACTCATGATTCCGGAACATTTGCCTACAGTTGGGACAATCATTAAGAGCACAATGAAAGATCGTCAGGTTGTTCTTTTTTCTGCTACGCTGCCGGCCGGATTAGAGGAAGAAGCAGACCAATGGATGAATGATCCTGTTAAAGTAAGAGTTAAAAAGGAAGATACCGTGCAATCAAAAGTCGATCACATTTATTTTGTCACCGAGGCGCGTGATAAAATTTTCATCCTTGAGAAACTGACAAAAATGGCTGATATGCGAGCTCTTGTCTTTGGTAAAGATATCGGAAATCTAGATGTGTTGGCATCTAAGCTTCGATATAAGGGAGTAGATTTAGGTATCATTCATGGTGATTCTAAAAAAATGGACAGGGAAGCAGCGATACGTGATTTTCGCAGGCAGGAGTCAAGCATATTGTTAGCTACTGATGTGGCAGCAAGAGGCTTGGATATAGAAGGATTGCCATATGTTATCCATGTCGATTTTCCTGAAACGATTGCTCAATATATACATCGATCAGGAAGGACTGGCCGTCAGGGAGCAAGTGGAACAGTCATTTCAATCGTAACCGCACGTGAAGAACGTGAATTGAAAAAATACGCGCGCGAACTGAATATAACCGTTCAGAAAAAAGAACTGTATAAAGGAAAGATTGTGGATACTCGGCCTGTATATGATCAAAAGCCAAAATTCACAAAGAAGAAATCAAATCCAGGAAAAAGAAAATAAGTAAGAACAGGCTGGCTCTTAACGGGTACAGCCTTTTTTACTTATATACGAGGGAAAAGCTTATGCATAAATAATGAAGAGTGGTAAAAACTAGAGTCAGAATATAATGAAGGAGTGGGATGAGTGAAAAAAGGGTCTCTGCTTTTGATAATGGCTTTTATACTAAGTTTTACATCCATAGGATTAACAAATACGGTTGTAAAAGCGGCAGAAAACAGCAATAAACAAACAAAACCAACATTAACGGAGCAACAAAAATCTGAATTGGCTGCGATGCATAAAGAAGTGTATGAGAAGGAAAAGGCTATTATTGCAAAGTATGTAGAATTCGGTGTTATGTCTAAAGAGTCTGCCGATATGTTAACAAATCATATGAATAAACGATTTGAAAGGATTCAGGAAAATGGGTACATTCCGCCTCATTTTGGACCAATGCATCCCGGCAAGCCACCGCACGAAAATAGTCCTGATATCCGTTCAAATGAATAAAAAGCAGGATTCAGCCTCTAGAGGATTACTCCATTAAGTAATCCTTCAGAGGTTTTTTATATTTAGTCTGTTAGATCAAGCGTAGTAGGGAAAGACCTATTATGTGGAGCCCGAAGCTAATGTTCATATATAGACCATTTGTCACTATTTAAACTCTGGCTTCACTTCTATGTAATGTATTTTAGGGAAATTTAAGAATTATCAAAATAATACTTTCATAAACTAATGAATGAGTTATAATAAAACTGTACTTTCGTGCAACCGATTGCACAATTCAATCAATGAAGCCAATATACCACTAGTTAAAATAAATGATCGAGTCAAGATGGAAAGGGGTACTGCATGAAACGGCTGTTTTCAATAGATCCTTGGAAGATTATTGAAGAAGAGATGCATAAAGATGATTTCAGATTGGCAGAAAGCATGACGAGCCTTGGTAATGGGCATATGGGGCTAAGAGGTAATTTTGAAGAAACCTATACAGGTGATACTCATAAAGGAACCTATATAGCAGGTGTATGGTTTCCGGATAAAACAAGGGTAGGCTGGTGGAAGAATGGATATCCCAATTATTTTGGAAAAGTCATCAATACAATCAATTTTATCGGAATCCGTGTTTTCATAGGTGAAGAGGAAATGGACCTTAATAAGTCAGAAGTGAGCAATTACCGCCGTGAACTGGATATGAAAAATGGTGTTCTCACAAGATGCTTTACCATTTCACAAGCAGGAAAAGAAACAGCTGTGAAAGTAGTCCGCTATCTATCAATTGCAGAGAAACAATTAGCCGTAATTAAGTATGCGGTTACACCAATTAACCATGACAGTACGATTACGTTTATTCCTTATTTAGATGGGGAAGTTCGTAATGAAGATTCCAATTATGAAGAAGACTTTTGGAAATATATATCATCCAGCTCATCTGAGCTCACTGGCAATCTGGTGATGCAAACAAATGAAAACCCTTTCGGAACAGCGCGCTTTACCGTTTCCGCGACTATGGCTCTTGAAGTGGATGGCAACACAGCCGCGATCAATCCGTTCAAACATGAAGAATATGTAGATAATAAAATTGAAGTTTCATCAGAAGAGGGCAAAACGGTTACCTTAACCAAATATGTAGCAATCACAACAGATCGTGACCATGATGCCGGATTTCTATGTGAGAAGGGCTTGGAGATCGTTAACGCGGCTAAGCAGCAAGGTTTTGAAGCCTGTTTGAAAGCACATTGCGATAAATGGACCGAGCGCTGGGACTTGGCAGATGTTCAAATTGATGGAGACATTGAAGCACAACAGGGAATTCGCTTTAACCTATTTCAGCTGTTTTCAACCTATTATGGGGAAGATGCCCGATTAAATATCGGGCCCAAAGGATTTACAGGCGAGAAATATGGCGGAGCAACGTATTGGGATACTGAAGCCTATGCCATTCCATTATATCTGGCAACAGCTCAGCCCGAAGTGGCTCGCAATCTCTTAATCTACCGTCATGCTCAATTGGAAGGAGCCTATCTCAACGCAGAAAGGCAGGGCGTAAAAGGGGCATTATTCCCTATGGTGACCTTCACGGGAGTAGAGTGCCACAATGAGTGGGAAATTACGTTTGAAGAAATCCATCGTAATGCAGCAATTGCCTATGCGATTTATAATTATGTGAATTATACGGGGGATAAGAACTATCTGAACGAATATGGCATAGATGTGCTGGTTGGCATTTCACGCTTCTGGGCTGATCGTGTTCATTATCATAAAAAGAAGGATCAATACATGATCCATGGGGTAACAGGCCCTAATGAATATGAAAATAACGTCAATAATAACTGGTACACAAATACAATGGCAGCATGGACGTTACGTTACACCCTCGAAGTCATTGCCTATTTAAAAGAAAATGGGCACGAAGCGAGATTTTCAGACCTATTTATTACGGAAGAAGAGTTGAATAACTGGCAGGAAATCAAGGATAAAATGTACTATCCATATGATGATGAAAATAAAGTATTTGTTCAGCATGATACGTATATGGATAAAGATTTGATGCCAGCATCACAATTAAAGCCTGAAGACCGCCCATTAAATCAAAAATGGTCATGGGATAAAATTTTGCGCAGCTGTTTTATTAAGCAGGCAGATGTTTTGCAAGGAATTTATTTCCTGAATAACGAATTTACAGAAGAAGAAAAACGCCGTAATTTTGAATTTTATGAGCCCATGACTGTACATGAATCCTCTCTGTCTCCGTGCGTTCATGCGATTTTGGCAGCTGAGCTCGGTATGGAAGAGAAAGCGTATGAGATGTATACAAGGACAGCAAGGCTTGATTTGGATAACTATAACAATGACACTGAGGATGGCCTGCATATTACAAGTATGACGGGTTCCTGGTTA
Source organism: Bacillus sp. z26 (assembly GCF_058313635.1). Taxonomy (NCBI): domain Bacteria; kingdom Bacillati; phylum Bacillota; class Bacilli; order Caryophanales; family Bacillaceae; genus Bacillus; species Bacillus sp. z26. Next base: position 493,802 of record NZ_JBZFQM010000003.1, on the reverse strand, counting down.
GGAATTGTACAGGGATTTGCTGGTATGAAAACATTTAATGAAGAGCTTTCCTTTGCGCCATTTATCCCAGCGGCTTGGGAACGTTATTCCTTTACTATCAATTACAGAAATCACCACATAACTATTGAAGTAAATCAGGAGTCCGTGAGCTTTTCTCAAACCGGGCCGGTTATGAAACTCAAAGTTTACGGTAGTGAGCTCGAATTGCCTGCTGATGGTGTAGTAAATGTACCGCTGAAAAAGGAGGGGGAAATCTCGTGAGTAAAGTATTAAAAGCGTTTATCTTTGATTTGGATGGCGTTATTACAGATACAGCAGAATATCATTATCGTGCATGGAAACAGCTTGCCAGTGAGCTGGGGATTGAATTTTCAAGAGAAGATAATGAGAGATTAAAAGGTATCTCTCGGATGGAATCTCTCGAAATCATACTGGAGATTGGGAATAAACAATCTTCCTATACTGATGAAGAAAAAGAAAAGCTGGCTGCACAGAAAAATGCGCATTACGTGGATCTGATTAAGCAGATCACGCCGAGTGATATCTTACCTGGCATTAAGCAACTGCTAATTGATATTAAAGATGCCGGATATAAGCTGGGTCTTGCTTCTGTCAGTAAAAATGCACCGGCTGTGTTGAACTCTTTGCAGCTGAGTGACCAATTTGATTATATGGTGGATGCTCATACCATTAAAAGGGGCAAACCAGATCCGGAAATCTTCCTGAAAGCTGCTGATATGCTCGGAGTTAAAGCCTATGAATGCATAGGGATTGAGGATGCCGCAGCAGGTGTCGAAGCTATTAAGAGCGCAGGTATGTTTGCAGTGGGAGTAGGGCCTAAAGAACAGCTGGCTAAAGCAGATCTCAATTATAGCCATACAGAACAATTAATATTGAATGAATTAATAAAGGAATATCAAAAATAATTGGTGAACAAGCGTCCTGTTTTAGGGTGATGATTTAGCAGAATAGAAAAAGCGTGTATTGATTAAATTCCATCAAAACACGCTTTTTCTATTCTTTTATGCTGTTTTAGTTGATTCTATGGTAGAGCATGGTAAAGCCTTTTTTATTAATCGAACTTCAATCCTTTTAACGCTTCTGCCAGTGCATTATTTACCGGTTCTTCTTCATTTTGTTGTTTTAAATATTTCTGAACAGTACGTTTATCTACTTTACCGCGTGATTCTTTTTTGCGTCTTGCTTCAAAAGCAGATAATTTTTCGCGATAGCCACATTTACATACGAAGATTTGTCCTTCTCCTTCACCGCGAAGCTCAAGTTTCTTTTTACACTGTGGACAGCGTGCATTCGTAACACGTGAAACATTTTTACGATGGCCGCATTCACGATCTTGGCATACAAGCATTTTGCCTTTTTTACCGTTAACTTCAAGCATAGGCTTACCGCAATCAGGACATGACTTGGTAGAGATGTTTTCATGTTTGTATTTCTTATCATTGGCTTTAATTTCAGCCACTATCTTTTTTGTATGCTGTTTCATTTCATTGATGAAGACATCTTTTTTTAGCTTGCCTTTTGCAATTAATTCAAGTTTTTGTTCCCACTCTGCTGTTGTAGAGGGTGAACGTAATTCTTTGGGAACTAAATCTAGCAGTTGACGGCCTTTTGCAGTAATGTATATTTCTTTGCCGCCGCGTTTTTCGATTAGGAATGAATTAAATAGTTTATCAATGATATCCGCACGTGTAGCAACTGTACCTAGTCCACCTGTCGCTTTTAATGTATCTGCAAGCTCTTTATTACCCGTTTGCATATATTTTGCCGGGTTTTCCATAGCAGATAATAAGGTGGCCTCTGTAAATCGGGCAGGTGGTTTTGTTTGCCCGGATGTTTGTGCAATTAATTTGGTTTTTAATACATCACCTTTTTTAATATAAGGCAGTAATTGCTCTTTTACATCATCTGAAGAATCTTCATCATCAAATTGATTTTCATACACTTCTTTCCAGCCGGAGTTAATAACTGTTTTACCTTTCGCAATAAACTTCTCTTTTCCAATTGTCGTTTGTAATGTTAATTGTTCATACTCATGAGCAGGGAAAAGCACGGCTATGAAACGTTTCACTACTAGATCATAGATTTTACGCTCTTTATCAGAGAAAGAAGAGTAGTTAACGTATCCTTCAGTCGGGATAATGGCATGGTGATCACTTACCTTACTATCATCTACAAACGCTTTAGAAGGCTTTATGGGTCTGTTCAGTACTTTATTAGCAAGTGAACGGTATTCGCCTATTCCACATGCTTTTAGTCGTTCTGGGATCGTGCTGACAATATCCGAAGATAAATAGCGAGAATCTGTACGAGGATAGGTTAAGACTTTGTGCGACTCGTATAGACCTTGCATGATTTTTAATGTTTCTTTCGCTGAGTAGCCAAATAATTTGTTGGCATCGCGCTGTAATTCTGTTAAATCATAAAGGGCTGGAGAAAATGATTTTTTAGCTTTTCGTTCAATAGCGATCACGGTTGCATCTTGACGGCCAAGTGACTTTACAATGGAGTCAATCTTTTCTTTGCTAAAGCTTCGACTATTCCCGCTGGTATCTTGCCAAGTTAGTTTGACAGAATCAGTTTGTGCATCAATGCCATAGTATGTTTGTGGGGTGAAGTTTTTAATTTCCTCTTCTCGTGCCGCTATCATAGCTACAGTAGGCGTTTGTACACGTCCGCAATTTAACTGTGCATTATATTTTGTTGTTAAGGCTCGAGTAGCATTTAATCCGATATACCAATCTGCTTCAGAACGAGCTACAGCAGCGTAATATAAGTTTTCATATGCTTTGCCAGGTTTTAAATTGTTGAATCCATCTTTGATTGCCTTATCTGTTACAGATGAAATCCATAGCCGTTTAATCGGTTTATTTACTTTAGATTTAGCAATAATCCATCGAGCAACTAATTCACCTTCGCGTCCGGCATCTGTTGCGATAATGATTTCATTAACATCCGCACGATTTATTTGCGATTTAATGGAATTAAACTGCTTACCTGACTGTTTGATTACGGATAGTTTTAGACGATCAGGAAGCATTGGTAAATCTTCTAAATTCCACTTTTGATATTTTTTATCATAGGTTTCTGGATCTGCTAATGTGACTAGATGTCCAAGCGCCCATGTTACGATATATTTATCTCCTTCTAAAAAGCCATTTCCTTTTTTATTACATTTCAGTACATTCGCAATATCACGAGCTACTGATGGTTTTTCTGCTAATACTAAACTTTTCGCCATAATTTCATACTCCTCCAATATCTTGTACTGTTAATATAACATAGTTAGCGTGTATGAAATAAAGTGAGGGTTTATCACTTATCGTTTTATCTAAGGAAGTGGAGTGCAGGTGAATAATACAAATCGATGGTTGCTTTTTCATCAGGATGTATTTCTATAAGAAGTATTTAAAGAAATAGCTGAGCAGAAAGGGGAGCGGTTGAACGATCTGTTTTGCGGATAATCTAGCTACGTTGATTAACACAAATACAGGTTGAATCCTCATACTTCAGTTTATTCTATTTTGAAAAACATACACCAATTATTTCGATTTGTGTTAGTTTATAGTATATTTGATACACTTATTACCTCATTTTGTTATAATCAGCACATTTTGGACTAGTTAGAGTTGTTTAAATTGTTTGTCAATTCGTAGTGTGTATGGTACGATAAAAATAGCTAAAAGGTTTGAAGATCAAAAAAATTTTTACAGTCTTTAAGTACATGCTTAGACAGAAAAGGTTTTTCTGGTTTTCTACTTTTAAAATTTTCACTAAAAGTTAGGAGGCCAAAAAAATGGTCGGAAAAGTAAAATGGTTTAATGCAGAAAAAGGTTTTGGTTTCATTGAACGCGAAGATGGTGACGATGTATTCGTACACTTCTCTGCGATTCAAGGAGAAGGATTCAAAACTCTTGAAGAAGGTCAAGAAGTTGAATTCGAAATCGTAGACGGAGATCGCGGTCCGCAAGCTGCAAATGTAGAACGCATTTAATTCAATAAAAACCATAATTCAACAAAACCAAAGGGTACAATCTAAGCGGATTGTACCCTTTTTATATGGGAATACAAAAAAGCATAAGTTTCGTCTGGATGGAGCAGATTAATTGAGGATACTACCTGACAAAGGCGGAATAAGATATGAAAAAAGTAGCATGCGTAACTCCCGAAAAGAAAAAATTACAGTGGTGGCAGCTCTCCCTAATAGGGGTGGGGTGTACAATTGGAACAGGCTTTTTCCTTGGATCAGGATTGGGAATCAAACTTGCCGGTCCAGCTATATTAATTTCTTTTTTACTTGCGGCATGTACCACTTATATCGTATATGAGGCTTTAGCGAAGATGACAGAAAAAGATCCCCAAAAAGGGTCCTTTCGCACATATTCAAGAAAAGCTTTTGGACGGTCCTTTGGATTTTTAAATGGGTGGGTCTATTGGTTCTCAGAAATGCTTATCATGGGGAGTCAATTAACGGCCCTTTCTTTATTCTCGAGGTTTTGGTTTCCAGAATTTCCTCTATGGATTTTTGCTGCCATATATGGCGGGCTGGGGCTGATTGTTATTATGATTGGAGCAAAGCTTTTTGAGCCGATGGAAAATGTCAGTGCAATCGTGAAGGTGTCGGCCATCCTAATGTTCGTTATTATTGTAATCCTCGGTCTAAGCGGAATAATTGATGGAAAAGAAACGCTTGACTTTCCTGCTACAGGTAAGGAATTTTTCCCGACAGATTGGAAGAAAACATGGTCGTCCCTTGTGTTTGCTTTCTTTGCCTTTGGTGGTATTGAGGTTCTTGGTATCATGTCCATGAGATTAGAGAAAAAAGAAGATGCTCCCAAGGCAGGAAAAGTGATGATTTTCGCTTTAACTTTTATCTATATTATATCCTTGGGTTTTGTGGTGATGATGCTTCCGTGGAATAAGATTAATTTAAACGAAAGCCCGTTTCTTACGGTGTTGAACTATTATCCGATCAAATTCATCCCCCATCTATTTAATGGAGCTTTAATCATAGCTGGTTTTTCAACGATGTCAGCTTCCCTTTACTCCGTTACGAATATGCTGATCACTTTATCAGAGGATAGAGATGCACCCAAGGTATTGAGTAAAAAGGGTAGGTTCGCGATACCTTTGCCGGCTTTTGCTGTAACAGTTACCGGCTTATTGATCTCGATTGTTTTATCGAGAGTAATGCCTGATAAGGTTTATGAATATTTTACAACCGGTGCTGGATTATTGATATTGTATAATTGGTTATTAATCCTGTTAACGTATTCTAAACTTAATGAATTAAAAACAAAAGAAAAGGTTAAGCGAACGATTGGGCTTGGTCTCATTACGCTTGCTATTGTGGGAACAATTATTGAAAAGGATACAAGAATGGGTTTTTTCGTAAGTTTAGTCTTTGTTTCCTTTGTTGGCTTGATTACCTTCATTATGGCTATCATTCGCATACGAAAAAGGCCACTCACTAAGCGAAGGTTTCATAACGATTGAAAGCCCATATACCCGAAATAGATTCCGAAACCAACTAACGAAATGCCAGATATAATTGAGATTCCGGACAAGAGTTTATTGGTTAAATACCGTTTAAATATAGAAGCCATCATGGCCATTAAAATATCCCAAACAAAGATTCCGGCAAGAATAGCCATACTGTTTATAATGACTTGCTGTGCGGATAGGTGAGTGACAGTTTGAGCGAGGACTGATCCATAGATGCCGAGCCAGAAAAGAATAGATAAAGGATTCATTAGCGACATGATAAAGCCAGAGCGAAAGGAACGTGTAATTCCACTGTTCCGAGTATCGCTTTGGTTTTTATTGCGATAAACCGCAACCAAGCTTTCAATTCCAGAATAGGTGAGGACAAATGCACCAAATAACCAGAGAAAGGTTTGAATGAGTGGAACTTGTATATATTGAGACAAGCCAGTATAAACAGCAAACATAAAACAGATGTCAGCCAGAATGGCGCCAAGCCCGAATACCCATGCATTCATGAATCCATGTCTTAGACCACGTTCCATTTGTGCTGCATTAATTGGTCCAATAGGGGCTGATAAGGAAATTCCTAAATAGACATATCCCATTAATCCATACATAAAATATTAACCTCCATTTTGATTGCTAAAAACATCATATGCATGTACATAGGCTTGTACGACAAAAAAATTTAATAAAACTCACCTATAAATGAAGGAAACACAAAAAAAAAAAGAGGCATAAGCCTCTCTAAGGCTTATACCCAGAAATAAGTCAGAATGGATAGAAGGAAAGATGTAATGAAAAGCGTAAGCAATGGAAGAGTTGCGCGACTTTTGAGCTCTTTTAAATCTATTGTCAATCCCAGCCCGGCCATAGCCATCGAAAGTAGAAATGTAGTTAGTGTGGCGATGTAATCATATAAGTATTCAGGAAACCATGACCCGGCAAGATATGTACGAAAGATACTTAAGGCCAAAAATCCCAGCAGGAACCACGGGAATGGAATGGCTGTTTGATTGCCGGATTCCTGTTTACGTTTCATCCAGAATACTAATACAAAACAGAAAGGAATCAGCAAGAAAACACGGCATAATTTAGCCAATAATGCCATTGTAACAGCAGCTTCCCCAGCGGGTTCAGCCGCCAATGCTACATGAGCTAATTCATGTAAGCTAAGCCCGGACCAAATTCCATATTCAGTTGGTGTTAGGGGGAGAATCGGAATAAGCATGGTATAGCAGACAGAAAAAATCGTACCCATCAATGCAATCATCCCGACGCTCATCGCTGTATCCTCTTCTTTTGAATCCACAACAGGCGATACTGCCGCTATAGCAGCTGCACCGCATATCCCAGTACCTGCCCCAAGCAAGAAAGAAATCATGGGATCGATTTTCAGCCATTTACCGAGCAATACCATGAGTGCTACGGAAAGCACGATACAGATGAAAGCTTTGGCTACCAAGCCAAGCCCTTCATTGAAGATAATCTGCATATCCAATTTCAGGCCATATAAAATAATAGCGGCCCGCAGCAGTATTTTTGCTGAAAATTGGACACCAGCTCGCAAATTTGTAGGATAGCTCCGAATATTACGATAGAGGATAGCTAGCATAATACTGCATGCTAAAGGTCCTATGTAACTAAAAAAAGGCAATTCGGCAAGTATAAAACCGAGTAATGCCAAAATGGCAGTGAAGCCCAATCCTCCCCAAAATGATAATGGAGAATCAGTTTGTTTATTCATAATCGTTCACCCTCTAATACTTTCATCATCTAAATTTGAAAACCGTCTTTATGTATGGGTAGAATATAGGTATATACATAGCTCTAAGAAGTTTAGCGTTGGTAAGAGATTCCATGAACTTCCTCCCTAGTTTAATATCCTTTAGCATAATAAAAAAAGGGGCAATCTTCAATTAATCAATAGTATCTTTATCCACTTTTGATAACTTTATGCTGATAGAGGAGGATGTGCAATTCTGTGTGATGTAGATTATTCGGAGTGATATGAAAACCGAAGACTTCTGTGCAGGCATAAAGGATGTAGGTCATGAAGACGTTGCCACAGGACGTGGCGTATTTAGTCTTCGTTCCTTAATTGAGGCCCTTCAGCTTTTTATGTAATCCAGCTTCAACGGCTAGAAGCTCAGGACATAAGCACGGTCTCTGCAGGAGGGAAGAACACCTCCCTCCGAGCCCTTTTCTTATGCTCCTCACTTCTGGGCAAGCTGTCTCAGCTTTTTTGTAATCTAGCTTCAGGGCCTAGTCGCTCGAGACATAAGTGTAGCTGCTGCGGGAGAGAAAGAGCGCTCTCCCTACGCACCTCCTCTTATGCTTGTCGCGCCTGAACGAGGCCCTTCAGCTTTTTTCTAAGAATATATATAGAAGGGGAATAGTAGAATGAAATGTATAGCAACTGATATGGATGGAACATTATTGAATGAATATCAGATGGTAAGTGAAGAGAACCGGAAAGCCATGGAAGCTGTCAGAGACAGTGGAGGGCAGGTTATAGTAGCTACGGGTCGTTCTTATAAAGAAGCAAGATATGCTCTTGATAAGATTAACTTTCACTGCCCAATTATTAGTTTGAATGGAGCGGCTGTCTATGATCAACAGGGTGAATTGATAGCATCGAATCCGTTGCAACAAGACAGTTTGCTAGAAACTGTCAAGCTTTTGGAGGAAATGGATCTTTATTTTGAACTGTATACAAACAGAGGGACATTCTCTAAGAATCCTGAAAAAGCGATTGATTCACTCGTCGATATCTTTCTGAGTGCCAATCCTGATCAGGGAGAGGAACAAGTTCGCGAATTTGCTGAAGGCAGAATTAAATTAGGGTTCGTATTTGCAACAGATGATTATTTCAAGCTGATTAACGAAGAGGATATCGAAATATTTAAAATACTAGTCTTTTCTACTGATATGAATAAATTAAAAAATACAGTTACAATCCTTGGACAGATGGAAGGACTAATGGTCACTTCATCAGGTAAAGGAAATATTGAGATTAACCAGAGCGGTGTCTCTAAGGGAATAGCTTTAGAGAGCTTAATGGAAAAATTACAAATCCCACTTGAAGAAACGATTGCTATTGGAGATAACTTTAATGATGTATCTATGTTTGATAAGGCCGGCTTATCCGTTGCCATGGGGAATGCCTCCGATGAGATTAAGGGCCTTTGCAAGGATGTCTCCTTATCAAATGAAGAGCATGGGGTAGCGCATATCATCTACAAATATATGGTTCAAAAATAATTTTTTAAAACGGTATAAACGTATCAAAATATGGTTACCATAGAATTACAATGAAGTTTTCCAAAGTATCCCCCCCTTTTTTGAACCGCCTTTTGTAATGAAGGCGGTTTTTTTATTGAAATAAAATTAGAAATGCTCATAAAAAACCCCATTAAAGTTAGATTGATGTCTAACTTTAATGGGGCAGTTCTGCTATTGATTGCTATTTAAAAGACATTTTCAATCTTATATTTTTTCAGGCCATTTATACTGATAAAACCTCTCAAAGAAAAGCTGGCTTTCAAGTTCTTTATTTCCTTCAGCAAGTAGCTGAGACCAACCGGCCATCATTGCCTCTGTTTGGGAACGGTGCGCAGAGATTGCCTTTAGTTTGGTTTCAATTACGTCCTGAATATTATTTACGATATCAGGCTGTCCAAGGACATTTTGATGGTTATTGGAAAAGGCTACACAATGAAGTTTCGGCCTTTTGTCAGGATCAATTTCGGAAACGGCTTGTACCACAGCTCTGCCGGTAGCCTCGTGATCCGGATGAACACTGAATCCTGGGTAAAAAGTAATGATCAGGGAAGGTTGAAGCTCATCAATTAGCGCAAGTATTTGATCTGCCAGCCATTTTTCATTTTCAAATTCGACAGTTTTATCACGCAGCCCCATCATACGTAAATCCTTGATACCCATTATCTGTGCAGCGTCCATTAATTCTTTTTTTCTGATTTTCGGAAGACTCTCCCGTGTGGCAAACGGGGGATTTCCAAGATTTCGGCCCATTTCACCTAGCGTTAAGCATGCATAGGTGACAGGGATGCCATCTCTCGTATAAGAGGCAATTGTTCCAGAAACCCCAAATGCCTCATCATCCGGATGAGGGAATATGACTAAAACATGCTTCTCTTTATCCATTTATCACAACTCCTAGTTATTTATCAAAAGGGACGGTACTGATTTCAAAAGCGACAGCCAATCTTCCATTCGGATCGAGTCCGGCCATTAAAAGGCGGCCAAATTCATCAATCTCGTAATGAGTAATCCCTTCAGCATATACCCAGCCTTCCTTCATCCTCAATCCAACTCGATATGGGCCATCGCCCATAATTTTTCCTTCATCGAAACAGATGGAAACGTTACGGATAAATGCTCCTGCTGAGAAAAATGCTTCATCATTATGGGTCGCATAGGCACCGTTCGTTGTCTCTAAATGCAAATAAACCTGTATACCAGCGTATGTTTGCAGAGCTTTTTGTGAATCAATCAGGTCAATTGGCTTCATTAAGGTTACCTCCCAATATAAAAAAAGAATACAGTTTATTCCTATTAAAATAGTGATGTACTAATTATGATACTAAAGTATCTGAAAAAATGCTAAAAATGGAGCTCTAAAAAGGCTGCCCATATTCCGGACAGCCCAGTAAATAAACATTCATTATTTATATGTACGGTAAGCGCCATGCATAACAGGCCCAACAAATTCATTTAGTTTCCAGCCATGTTCAATAGCTGCAGAGATGAATTCTTTAGCAGTAGCTAATGCTTCTTCAACCGTTTTTCCTTTAGCCAGTTCAGCAGTAATTGCTGCAGCAGTTGTACAGCCGGCACCGTGAGTATAGGTTGTCGTAAACTTCTCGGATTCCAAGAGCGTATAGTCTTTTCCGTCAAAAATTAGGTCAATCGCTTTATCTTGCCCTTCAAGCTTAGTGCCGCCCTTGATAAGAACATACTTTGCTCCTTGATCATGGATGATTGCTGCTGCTTGTTTCATTTCATCAATAGTAGTAATGGGCCCAATCCCGGATAATTGCCATGCTTCGAAAAGATTTGGTGTCACAACCGTTGCAAGCGGCAGAAGTAATTCTCTCATTGCGACTGTATTCTCAGGCATTAACACCTCATCTGTCCCTTTACAAACCATGACAGGGTCGATGACTACTTTATCAAGACCATAATCTTTAATTTTTCGTGCAACCAGTTCTATAATATCAACGGTTCCCAGCATACCAGTTTTCATAGCATCAATTCCTGTGGAAAGAATCGTATCCAATTGGGCTTCCACAGCTGAGACATCAATAGGAAATACATTGTGAGACCAGTCATTTTTAGGATCCATGGCAACGATTGAAGTAACGGCGTTCATCCCATAAACACCTAACTCTTGGAATGTTTTAAGATCTGCTTGAAGACCTGCTCCGCCGCTGCTGTCAGATCCTGCAATAGTCAATGCTTTTTTTAGACTCATTAGCGTATCCTCCCTCAATATAAAGTTTAATTAAGTTATACTTTAAAATACATATCAAGACAATATATATCGTATAAATGTGATGCTGTTAATGGATGACATCTTCTTACGAATAGAGTGCTTGAATCAACATTTTATGGTATTTTATCATGAAAAGAATGCAGAGGTACACAACAATAGTTTATGGAAGTACAAATGCATATAGTAATGATACTATATGTAGAAGATAGTGGATAATGAAGAAACTTTATAATAAAAGTATAGCTTTAATAAAGAAACGTATCCTCACAGATTAATTGATGTTGGGGCATGAAGGTTCTACCGTTAAATGAGGTCTGTACCCATTTAAGCAACCGAGAGAAAGATTCTTTATTAAGTGTAATTGGCAATTTAAAAAGCTTGGAGCAGATGGGCTGTGAAATCGAGGGCAAGTGGTCAGGATCAGATGTAGCGGTCGGCCACCCGGGCAGGGGAAACTGGACAATAGCTAAATGGCCGTTTCAGCTTACTGCATGGAAAAAAAGCTTAAGGAAGAGTTCATATCCTTAAGCCCTTTTTCCTCCAACGATATATTACATGATTTTTGTGTTATCAATATCGCTTGCCTGGTCGGATGTTACGACTACAATTTTGTGCTCATCAAGATCTTTTTCATATTGAAGTGCTTCTATTTCAGATAATCCAAGTGATTGAAGCTTTGAGCGCAACTCGTCACCGCGCTTTTTGAAGAGATTGCCTACACTTTCAAAAAAGCCTTGTTCACCGATGCCTATAGGGCTTGTATCTGTTGCATCAGTCAAGTCCTTTGAAAACTCTTTGTTGTGGGAAAACAAATAAATATGATCTTTTGTAAAACCTTCAGATGTAAGTTGTTCAATTTTTTCTTTAGCTTGAACTGAATTTTCTACTACATAAACTTGATACATCATACATCCTCCTCGATTTTTATAAATTCCGATATTTTTTCTTAGTTGTGAAGTTATAGTGTTTATATAACCTATTAAATAATCTATAAACATAAGTTTAGTTGGGTAATGAGGAGAGAAGTGTGTCAAGGTTGTTTGTTGGATTTAGCAATCCGTGAAAAAGAGATGGAGAGTGATCTGCATGAGTCGTCAGATTTTAAAGAATGACTGGAACGAATATTTACAGGATGAATTTAAAAAACCTTATTATGTGGCCTTGCATGATTTTATAAAAAAAGAGTATGAAACGGAGACAGTCTATCCCAAGGCTGAAGATATTTATAATGCTTTGCACTATACAGATTTCAAATCAGTGAAAGTAGTATTGCTCGGGCAGGACCCTTATCATGGACCCAATCAGGCACATGGATTAAGTTTTTCTGTACAGCCTGGGGTAGCGCTTCCTCCATCGCTGCGCAATATTTTCAAAGAACTGAACGATGATTTAGGAATCCCAATTCCTGATAATGGATATTTGAAAAACTGGGCAGATCAGGGGGTACTCTTATTAAATACCGTTTTAACGGTCAGACAAGGAGAAGCCCATTCCCATAAGGGGATAGGATGGGAGCAACTAACTGATAGAATAATAGAGACATTGAACGAAAAGGCAGAGCCGGTTGTTTTCCTTTTATGGGGGAAACCAGCACAATCTAAAATTCATTTAATTGATCAGAAGAAGCATCATATCATTACATCTGTTCATCCAAGCCCGTTATCTGCCCGGCGAGGTTTCTTCGGAAGCAAGCCGTTTTCTAAAACAAATGAATTTCTTCGGCAATCAGGGCTTAAAGAAATAGATTGGACAATTCCCAATCTCTGAGGTTACGGATGAATAGATTCCTTGGCGAAGTTAAGATAGAATTGGATATGAACAGGATAAAGGTAAGTGGGGTGAATCTATGGAAATAACATCAGAAAAGATACTGGATAAAATGGGCGAACTGATTCAGAAAGCTAAAATAGCTCCTACTGAACAAAGAAATGGATATCTAATTGCCGTTCAAAGCTTGATTGACCTTGTTATAACAGACCATACAGAAGTGGGAAGACAAGCTGCTGTGAACCAATCTGTGTCATATACTCCAATTCAACAAACGAATCCGACTGTTTCCCTGCCGCAGGAGAAAGCAGTTAAGATGGAGGACGCAAACGGAGATTCACTGCTTGATTTTTAATCGTAAAGGGGAGAGACTGGGTTGAAAACATTTATTATTATAGCAGCCATTAATGCAGCAATGTCTGTGGCATGCGGTGCATTCGGAGCTCACGGGCTGGAGGGGAAGATTTCTGAAAAATCTCTGGCAGTCTGGCAAACAGCCGTTCAGTATCAAATGTTTCATGCAGGTGGGCTACTGGCAATTGGGCTGTTGTGGGATCGATTATCTTCACATCAATTATTAAATTGGTCAGGCTGGGCCATGTTAGTTGGAATTATTCTTTTTTCCGGAAGTTTATATCTACTTAGTGTCACCAGTATTAGCAAGCTTGGCATCATAACGCCATTTGGCGGAGTTGCCTTTATTGCTTCCTGGGTTTTAATGATTGTGGCCGTGTATAAATATGCATAAATTCGATAGATATAGAAAAACCGCTCATGCAAGACATAAGCGGTTTTTTCTATGTAATAAATGAGAGAGTTTTGTCATTTAACTATACGCTCTGAAACTTTTCTTTTTACCATTAACGATTCGAGCCGCCAAAGGGGTAGGAATACTCTATTTCCTCATCAAAGGTAACATAATCAAGATAGATCAGGGGCAACAAGTAGCGAGTGCCAGTTTGAGGATCACTTAAGATGACATGATCACGGCCTGCTGCTTCAATAATTCCTTTGAATAATTTGGTGTTGCCATCTTTACTTCCTTCAAATGTCATATAAACAGAAGCCAGTTTACCGCGATTCAATCGTAAAATATTCTCTATATAGGATTGCTCTACGAATTGACCCGGAGATGGCGAAGGAGACGTTTGGAAAGGTGACCCACCACCACCCGTTGCAAACGGCTGTCCCTGATAGGGAATTTGTTGTTGTTGTTGTGGAAACTGTTGCTGTCCTGCGCTGGTTTGTCCTGCCATATAGGGATTATAAGGAACTTGATAACCACCTCCATATGATTGCCCTCCGCCGTATGATTGTGAACCCGGTTGTTTCATAAAATGACTCCTCCTCTATTAACAATAGTATTCTAAAAAACAGTTGGACAATCAGATTGTGTCGGTGCAAAGAAGCAGTGTGCTTTGTATCGCCCGGTATTATATTGGCCATACCATTGTTCCGGGCAGCTTTCTTCTGGTCTGAAGAACCAAAGGGCGTTCGAGGCCGGATAAAAGCGTTCACCGTTAACGACTCGTCTTGCCAGTTTGATGTCACTCTCCCTGGCACGTTGGTAAAAGTATCCTTTTTGTGTCGCTTCAAATCCTCCTGGGTTTTGAAAAACCATTTGAGGGATAGACCGGATATTTACAAAATCCAGACATTCTCCACGTACTCTGTTGACGCCTACATTGCCGACCATTAACATTCCGAGCTCTCCCTCACCCTCCGCCTCTGCTCTCATTAACCGGGCAAGGACTTTTATATCTTCCTCTGTAGCCTTTATAACTGCCATACTGAAGCACCTCTTTTCGATAGGTCATTTCTGGGTGTGTTTAGATACGTAAAAGATATGCTCACTATAGAAAAATATGCAGAGAGAGACCGGCTTATGATAAAAAGAGGGGTTTCTCAATTAATAGTCTATGGAGGCAAGCAGACGTTTGATGTGAAAAGTGAAAGGGACATTTTGAATGGAAAATGGGAATCGAATCAAATGGGGTGGTGGAGGTTATGTATGTAATTTAATAAGGAGGTGTGCTCCTTTACCTTATCAAAGTATGTAATTCTTATAGATTAATTTTACATAATCCGTTATAACAGATTCAAAAGTAGCCGCTGGAGGTACGTATTCTTTTGTCGTCTAATGAAAATACATGTTTAAAATTCGACGGTACTATAGAATCTTTTCATTGCATCGATTTTCCTTAAAGGATGTAAACGAACCGCCTTTCAAATATGGATGATGGCAAATAATACCTCTGTATAACAAAAAAAGTGCCCATTCCACCGTGTATAACGGTTTTCGGGCACTTCCATTTATACTATTTAAACATGTAAGAATTCGCTGATATGATCTGGAGTCAGAATATTTCCTACGAAGAAGGAGCCAAACTCCCCGTATCGGGCACTCACTTCATCAAAACGCATTTCATAAACCAATTTTTTAAATTGGATAACATCATCTGCGAAAAGGGTAACTCCCCACTCATAATCATCAAAACCAACAGAGCCAGATATAATTTGTTTCACTTTACCAGCGTATTGGCGGCCAATCATTCCGTGAGAATACATAAGTTTTTTCCGATCATCCATCGGCAGCATATACCAGTTATCATTGCCTTGGCGGCGCTTATCCATTGGATAGAAGCAAACATGCTTAGATGTCGGCAAGATCGGGTATAGTCTGGAACGGACATGAGGATTCTGATATGGGTCTTCATCTGAATCAGAAGGCAGATAATTACTTAGTTCAACAACAGATACATAAGAATGTGCCGGAATTGTGAACTCTGCTAACTTAGTTTTATTAAACTCTAATTCAATTGCATTTAGTTCTTCCATTGTTGGGCGTAAAAGCATCATCATGAAGTCTGCTTTTTGTCCTACAATCGTATAAAGAGCATGGCTGCCTTGATTTTCGTCCTGAGTTTTATTCCATTTTTCTACTAATCCCAGGAATTCATTGATGGCAGCGGCGCGCTCGTCTTCGGGCAACATTTTCCATGTAACCCAGTCGACTGTTCGGAAGTCATGTAAACAATACCAACCGTCCAATGTTTTAGCTGCTTCACTCATATTGATCATCTCCTACTGTCATTTCGTTCATGCCAATTTATACTATATCATAATCATTAAGAGATTTTCCCGAATCATGGCTCTAATAAACTTGTCGATATTTTGACATCCCGCTATAATTTTAAAAAATAAGGCAAACCTATTAAATAATTCATCATAAAGGTGTATTCTATGAAGAGGACATTTTGAGGAGGACATAAAAAATGAGTAATTTATTTACCACATTAAAAGAAAAAGTTTCTGGCAATCAATTGCGAATTGTATTCCCAGAAGGTATGGATGAAAGAATTCTTGAAGCAGCCGGAAGATTGGCAGCTGAAAAAACAATTGTTCCAATCTTAGTTGGAGACATTGATGCAATTACTGCAAAAGCGAAGGGTATGAATATTTCTGTAGATAATATGGAAATTTACGATCCTGCTACATATATTATGATGGACGAGCTTGTGGCTTCTTTCGTTGAACGCCGTAAAGGTAAAGCGACAGAAGAACAAGCGCGTAAAATCTTGCTCGATGAAAACTATTTTGGAACCATGCTTGTTTATTTAAATAAAGCTGATGGTCTTGTCAGCGGTGCGGCTCACTCTACAGCAGATACAGTTCGTCCGGCATTGCAAATCATTAAAACAAAAGCAGGCGTTAAAAAGACTTCAGGTGTATTCATCATGGTAAAAGGTGATGAAAAATATGTATTTGCTGACTGTGCAATCAACATTGCTCCAGACAGCCAGGATCTTGCTGAAATTGCATTAGAAAGTGCAAAAACTGCACGTATGTTTGACCTTGATCCACGTGTGGCAATGCTCAGCTTCTCCACAGTTGGTTCTGCTGTATCTGAAGAAACTACTAAAGTGGCAGATGCTGTTAAAATTGTGACAGAGATGGATTCACAATTAATCGTAGATGGAGAAATCCAATTTGATGCGGCAATTGTACCATCTGTTGCGGAAGCTAAAGCTCCAAACTCTCCACTTCAAGGCTCTGCAAATGTATTTGTATTCCCTAGCCTCGAAGCTGGTAATATCGGCTATAAAATTGCACAGCGTCTTGGAGGAT
This sequence comes from Bacillus sp. z26, assembly GCF_058313635.1. Taxonomy (NCBI): domain Bacteria; kingdom Bacillati; phylum Bacillota; class Bacilli; order Caryophanales; family Bacillaceae; genus Bacillus; species Bacillus sp. z26. The sequence continues at coordinate 476,884 of NZ_JBZFQM010000003.1, read as the reverse complement.
TTGAGGCAGTTGGACCAATCCTGCAAGGGTTGAACGCTCCTGTGAACGATCTATCCAGAGGATGTAATGCAGAAGATGTATACAACCTCGCGCTTATCACAGCTTCACAAGCTTTGGTAAAATAAGAATATAAGTGACCTATGGCGCCATTTATGGCGCCTATTTTTTATAGATGGAGAGAGAAAATGATGAATTTATTAAAGCAGGATCGTTGGAGAATCATAGACCATAGCCTAACCGGCCTGCATACACGCGCTATCCAATCATTTGCAATTGATGATACATTATGCGCTTCGGTAGGGGCAGGGACCTCGCCAGTTACAGCACGGGCATGGGTTCATCAAAAAACAGTTGTACTGGGCATTCAGGATGGGCGGCTGCCTATGCTGAAGCAAGCCGCTGATTTTTTACATAACAAGGGCTATGACTGTATTGTTCGGAATTCAGGGGGATTGGCAGTTGTACTGGATGAGGGAATCTTGAACCTTACGCTTGTTTTTCCGGAAAGGGAACGGAAAATCGAGATTAATCGCGGATATGACGCAATGTGGGAATTGATTCAGTATATGTTTCGAGATTTTGATCAGGACATTAAAGCAGGTGAAATCGTGGGCTCCTATTGTCCGGGAAGCTATGATTTAAGCATTGATGGCAAAAAATTCGCAGGAATTTCTCAGAGAAGAATCCGAAATGGTGTAGCGGTGCAAATCTATTTGGATGTCAACGGGGATGCAGGAAAAAGAGCAGGATTGGTTAGGGATTTCTATGAAATTGCACTAAATGGTGCACAAACGAAATTCGTTTATCCGACTGTAAATCCAGAAGTCATGGCTTCCTTGTCCGATTTACTAGGGGTTCGGCTGACTGTGAGTGATGTGATGCTGCGTTTAATGAAGGCTTTACAGGATCATTCCGGACAAATTGAAATGATTTCTCTGACTGAAGCGGAAATGCCATTATTCGAATCCTATTTAGAAAGAATGCAAGACAGAAATGATAAATTGGGAATCGACTGATTAAAACTACATACATGCCAAAGGGAAAGATATTTTTGCAGGGGCTGTCAGAAAGCAGCCTCTATACTTTTTAACAGAGATGATAGCCATTCGGAGCAGAGATAACCAGTTTAAGAAGGAACGCTTTATGTCGTGCTGGGTATCGCCAATAAGAAAGCCGGCTCATGGGAGAGGCCGGCTTTCTTGTATGGTTATTCTGCGATTTTTTCCAGATTCCCATTGCGATCCATTTTAAATTTAGTAGCATGATGGTCATCTTCATCCAGTAAAGCTAATTTGCGAGCGCGATTCATAATATTCATGAGTGTCTCGTAGTCTTCCTGGATGGTAACTGTATTTTCTTCAACGTTATCGAGCTTATGCTGCAATTCTTTATTTGTGTTTTTCAGATCTCGGATTTCAAGTTTTAATCTTTCATTTTCGGATTTTAAAGCCTGCAGCTTCAGGCTGTCTGTATCATATGTTTGCAAGAATGCAATGATATCATCCATCGTAAGAGCCGGAGCCGGAGTCTTGTATTCTTCCAGCACAGGGAAAAGGCTGGTCTGTTCAAATTCTTCAGTATCGTTGATCTCCGGTGAAATCTCCATTTCCATTAGTTCATCTTCCATTGCGGTTGTAACTGTTTCAAAATCTCGTAAAGACGGAACTGGTGGCTGATATAGAATCTTCTTTTTGCCGCCCTGGTCTTTTCCAAGTAATCTCTGACGTTGCTTACGTTGTTTACGGGCAAGCTGTAATGCTTTTTCATAGGTATGACGTACGACCGCATTCCATCTAAACCCACAGGCTGCTGCAGTGCGGTTCAATTTATCCCCAACTTCATCGAATGCGTTCAATTGGGTACTGCCTTCCCGGACATGTCTTAAAACAGTTTCTGCCAATAATAAATCATTTTCTTCTGTCCATGCATCTTGTCTAATTTTCATGATCTGCAACTCCCTTTTCTATAAGATTTAAAATAAATTTGCAAATTATGGTTCTAGCATGGACATAAAAAGAAAAGTTTATACAGGTTACTAGATTTTTTCATTAACTAATAGATAATCAGCGGATTGTTGCAAATAGGGGATATGGAGTGATACAATACGCTTTAGTCCCAACAGGCTCACAACATAAGGAAGAGTCAATATTATGGCAAGAAAGGATAGGCGGTCATGTCGAACGAATTTAGAGTATGTGACGACTGTCAGGCTACAAACTTAAAGACATTGCTACCAAAATTAAAAAAGGTAGATCCCGATGCAAAGATTGAGATTGGATGTCAGTCCTACTGTGGACCTGGACGGAAAAAATCATTTGCATTCGTAAATAACCGTCCAGTCGCGGCGCCAACAGAAGATGAACTAATTGAAAAAATAAAAGGTAAAATTAAATAAATTTAAAAAAAGTCGTTTCTCTAAAAACATATTTTTTAGAGAAACGACTTTTTTTCATAAATATCCTCTGTTTATTCCATACTAAGGTATCATCTTTGAATGGGGAATGAGGATAAGTATGAACAAGATAGCTTTGCTGATTTTAACAGCAGTATGGTGTATATCGTTTAATCCGGATGCAGGGATCGCCATGTCAATTGATACCCCGGATTTATTAATCACTGAGATTTCTCCACAGGGGAAAACATATGAATATGTCGAGATTTATAATACTACAGACGTGGCAATCGATTTGTACGATTATAATCTGCGTTACCTCTCTATGAACAAATCCATGCAAGTATGGGATATAAAAGAATCAACTTTTATAAAGCCGAAATCTACGAAAATCATTTGGTTAAAGAATGCAGAAGATAAAGCCAATTTAGGTGTACAGGATTTTAATGGTCACTTTCATACGAAGGTGGAAGATCAACAGTTAATCCGGTTGGAAGGCAATTTATATAATAAAGGTAAAAATACGGTTGTTTTAGCAACAGATACAGGAGCAGTCATTTCCTATGTATCGTATGAAAAAGGACTCCACCATTATAAGGAGGCAAAGGGGTCTAAGAAATTAAAGCAGGACAAGCAGATTAAAAAATATACACCCTGTCAGACCAGTAATGGACAGATCCCTTTAAATTCCAATCAACAGACGGATACCGTAAAACCGATTGTCCGGCCCATTGTAATGCCCAATGAAATCCCTGAGCGTTCTGATGTAACCATTGAAGTTCAAATTGAGGATGAACATCTGATCAAACGGGCGGAAATTTTCTATAAAAGAGGGCAGGATCCAACGTTTTCACAAGCTAATATGCTCATGAAAACGACGACTACCTATCAATCGACCATATCGAGGCACGATGTTTATGGCTCTATGCCCACCTTTGATTATTATTTGGAAGTATCAGATGGACAGCATGTGGTCAGGTACCCGGAGCAAGGGACAAAGTCTATTAAAATTGGCAATCCTGATATGTATAAACCAGTGAAACCAGGGCTTTCAGTCCAAAATAATACAATCCTGAAAGGAACAAAAAAGATCCAGGTTCAAAAGGAAACGGCAAATGAACAGATTAAGCTGACGGTTGATGGACAAAAACTGAAAACGAAACGGACAGTGAGCCGTTCGGCTGCCATTGTGTTTGAAGGGTTGGGGATTGATGAAAGAAAGAAAAGTGCCGTCTACATAGGAGACCGTCTTATTTCAAAATTAAAACCTACAGAAGGATTATATCTTCCATATGAGATATCCATTCCAATTGATGAAATCAAACCAGGTAAAAATGCTATTTCTATTCATACGGGTACGAAGAAGGAGCCATTTATGCCTGGGAGTACAGTAAAAATAAAAGACATCGATCGCTTCTCTATTAAAAACGTGAAGTTATTAATGGGTGATGGGACGATTATCCGGCCGATAAGTGTTAATTCTATAACGAGCGATGGAGATGAAAATCGGGAAAGTACACGTGAGAATCAGCTATGGAAGGTGGGGAATAAGGGGGTAGTTATTCAATCCTATGAGTTTATAATTCCGGCAGCTCTATTCACGGCGGAAGAGGCGGAGATTGATACGACCGCTTATCAGGATGGGATTCACCGCATTCAATCAACCGGCACGGCTATTCATCAAGCAGAAGTGGTTTTTGATAATACAGCCCCTAATCTCCATGTGAAAGCACCACTTAACGGGAGAACCTATAAAGGCACATTTACTATTGATGCAACCCCGGAAGATGAAGTGACGTCCATTGCGTCCATTAAAGGCTATCTTGATGGACGGGAAATTAATCTGCCTTATACAACTTCCTCCGGAGTGCTGAAAAAGGGGAAGCATTCGGTTACCTTTAAGTCGGTGGATGCGGCAGGAAATCGTAAAAAGAAAACGATTCATTTTAATATCGTAGATGAAGCGCCAATTATCACCGGTAAGGCAACTCCAAGTGATCATGATGAAAGAGTATCAGTTCATCCAAAACTAAGTGTGAAAGTGGATGACCCAACCAATGATAAAATAGTGGCCAAGTTTTTCTCCGGTAATCGCTATGACTTCAATTCAAAAAGTGATGCACAGATAAAAGCGTACTCTAATATTGCCGATGAAGAACCGCCTCCCAATCAAACGTTTCCGCGTGAAGCTGCTGTTTCATCTAAACAAATGAAACAAATTTCTAAGGTAGACAAAAAGTATTGGGTCATCGATTCGAATAAGGGATTTCCATACCAGCGTTTTGAAATTCTTATGGATGAAGCACCATCAGATATGAAAGAGATGGAGGTAAAGTGGGTCGGGCATTCTTTGCAAGGGAGGAAGGTTACTCTCTATGCCTGGAATGTAGATACCTCAAAATGGGATGCATTGGCATATGGCTATGGCAAAAAAGATTTCACGTTAAAAGCAAAAATCGATGTGCAAAGCTATTTAAATCATCAAAAGATGCAAGTACTCCTGCAAGATCAGATTATTGGAGAAGTGAATCGGCCCTTTAATTTGATATGGATGTCAGATACCCAATATTATTCGGAGTCATTTCCACATATTTTCCCTGTGATGACAAACTGGATTAGAATCCAAAATCAGCTCGGCAATGCAGAATACGTGATTCATACGGGAGATATTGTGAATGTCAGATGGGACTTGGACCAATGGGATGTTGCGGATAAAAGTATGAGAATTTTGGATGAGAATCATGTTCCTTATGGAGTGGTCTCAGGGAACCATGATGTTGGAAACTTGGTATTGGATTACCGCAATTATGCGAAATATTTCGGTGAAAAAAGATTTAAACATACCTCCCATTACGGCGGCGGTATGGAAAATAATACAAATCACTATGATTTAGTTTCATTTGGAGGGCATGATTTCCTCTTCCTGTATCTGGGCTGGGGGAAAGAAACAGTGCCGGCGACATTAAAATGGGTTGATCGAGTATTGAACCAATACTCGGAGAGAAATGTGGTGCTTGCTTTGCATAATTATCTCGATCATAAAGGGAAACGAACGCACAACGGCAGGCAGGTCTTTAAAGAAATTGTACGGAAGTATGAGAATATCAAACTGGTCCTTGCCGGACATAATTCAGGAGCAAGTCGTCATGTAGCGACCATTCCGCTAAAGGATAACCCATCGAAATCACGCAAAGTGTATGAAATGCTGGCTGACTACCAGAGCGGTCCGGAAGGCGGAGAAGGATATATGCGGATGCTTCGCTTTAATCCGGAAGCAAAGGAGCTAACGGTTAAAACCTATTCTCCTTACTTGGATGACTATAATTTCTTTGAGCCTGAGGTCGATGAATTTACATTTGAACAAATGGAACTCAATCCGATTCAAAAACAGGTGGCGACTGATTATATAGGTGTAAATGTATATTCAAATACCTTATTGGGTGAAGATAAGGACGGAAGAAATCAGGAGAAAGTACAAATTCGATTAAAGGATTTAAAGCATCGTCACAATTATTTCTGGTATGTGGAAGTAAGTGACAATTATGGCGGAAAAACACGCTCACCAGTTTGGAAATTTACAACCAGATAAAGAGACAGTGTCTAAAAAGCTCAATCTAAAAGCAGGCGGCTGGGACATAATTATTTCAGTCAATGATAAATCCGAATTATTAGGTGATATTTTAATAAATATTACGCCTAATAGTTCGGATTTTTATTTGTTTTCAATAGATTTTTTACTACTGTATACCACTATTAACCTTAGTGGAATGGAGTGGAAGCCACCGACTCCTGCGGGAATTAGAGGAAAGGCTGAGACCCCACAGGCGTAGCCAAGGAGGCTAAAGCCTTCCTCCCCGTGGAAAGCGAGTGGAGTAAGCGCGCAATGGAACGAACTTACTAATCTAATAACCAAAAAATCCATATAAAAAGGTACGATAACCAACTAAATGACGGGTCGGGTACTTTCATATTTCCGTTCATGTAGGGTGGTTCCATCGCTTTCTTTAGTATGGAAAGAGATGATTATGTTATTTTAGATTAAACAAGCTATAATAGAACCATGACCGATTAGGAAGAGGGAATAGAATGATAGAATATTCTCTGCAAAAAATGAATGAAGAAAAAGTATTTAAGGATCCGGTGCATCGCTATGTACATGTGAATGATCGGGTCATATGGGATTTAATTGATACAAAGGAATTTCAGCGTTTAAGACGGATTAAACAGCTTGGTACAACTTATTTAACATTTCATGGGGCCGAACACAGCCGATTTAGTCACTCTCTCGGAGTATATGAGATTGTGAGAAGGATTGTGGATGGGGTATTTACCGATCGACCTGAGTGGAATCCAAAAGATCGTCTCCTGTCTTTATGTGCAGCTTTGCTTCATGACCTTGGGCATGGTCCTTTTTCGCATGCGTTCGAAAAAGTATTTGATTTGGATCATGAAAAATTTACAAGGAAGATTATTTTAGGAGATACTGAGGTTAATGCTGTTTTGAAAAAGGTAGATGACAGCTTTCCGAAAGAGGTGGCTGAGGTCATTGCCAAAACGCATGCCAATAAGCTGGTTGTCAGCTTGATTTCGAGCCAGCTTGATGCAGACCGGATGGACTACTTGTTACGAGATGCTTATTTTACGGGAGTAAGCTACGGCCAGTTTGATATGGAGCGGATTCTGCGCGTGATGAGGCCAACGGAAGATCAGGTTGTCTTTAAACAAAGCGGGATGCATGCTGTAGAAGATTACATTATGAGCCGATATCAAATGTATTGGCAGGTGTATTTCCATCCGGTATCTCGAAGTGCAGAAGTCATTTTGACAAAAATCCTGCATCGAGCCAAGGATTTATATAAGAAGAATTATCAATTCAAGCAGGTACCGCATCATTTTTATTCTTTATTTACACAGTCCGTGACTCTTTACGACTATCTGAAATTGGACGATAGCGTTATGCTATACTACTTTCAGTTATGGGAAGAAGAAGAGGATAGGATTCTAAGTGATTTATGCTCCAGATATATGAACCGGAATTTATTTCAGTATGTTGAATTCCTGCCGTCATCCAGTACTGAAATGAAAAAAGTCATGGAACTTACCCAATTGTTTGAAGAAGCAGGTCTCGATCCAGATTATTATTTGGTGCTTGACTCTTCTTCAGATCTTCCATACGATTTTTATCGTCCCGGAGAAGAGGGTGAAAGAATTCCGATTTATTTACTTTCTAAAAAGAAAGAGTTAAAAGAGCTGTCCAGACAATCAGATATCGTGGATGCAATATCTGGGAAAAGGCGTACAGATCATAAATTGTATTTTCCTGCTGATGTGCTTGAAGATGAATCGAATCATCTAGAAATAAAGAAAAAAATAAAAGAATGGCTTGAGTGGGATTAATTGATACAGGAGGAGTGAAGAATGGTGTTGAGGGAGCATGCCAGAATTCTTTCAGCCATTGAGGCAGCCGGGCATATAGGCGGAAGAAAAAAGCTTCAAAAGATGGTTTTTATCTCAAAAAAACTCGCATATCCTTTTCAGGAGAAATTTGAATTTCATTTTTACGGACCATATTCAGAGGAGTTAACGCTAAAGATAGAAGAACTCTGTAATCTGGGACTTTTATTAGAAATGAAGGATAAAGAGAATGGGTATGTTCATTATGATTACTCTTTAACAGATGCAGGTAAAGAATTCCTTTCCTTATATGGAAATCAACAGGGGAATGATGAACTATCTGCGTGTGTAAAGCTTTTGAACAATCATAATGCGCGTTTTCTTGAATTAGTCTCCACCATTTTCTATTTCGATCATCTATCCAAAGATGAAGTTATGAAGAAAATCCAGGAGTTAAAGGCGAAGCAGCATTATACGGCAGAGGAAATAGATGAAGCCTTTGATTATGCAGAACAGCTTATCAGGGAAAACAAACCGATGTATGCGAACTAAAACGATGATTTATCCCTATGTAAGAGGGGCATGAGAAATAAAAAGAATGGAGCATATCATATGCTCCATTCGAATTTTATTGATCGCTGGCACGTACACCGCCAACCGCATAATGAGATTTAGTCATCTCTTCAATGAACACGGTGATTTTTTCTTTTGGTGCTCCGGTTGTTTCTGAGACGGCTTCGGTTACTTTTTCACATAAAGCCTTTTTTTGTTCTTCAGTACGGCCCTCTAACATTTTAACGGTTACATACGGCATTGGATGCCCTCCTCATTATTTGTAAAAACAAGTGATTATGATGATAGTTTTCCATAATCGTGAGTGGAAAGCAAGTGGTGAAGTGCAGAATGAACGAGTGGATCTGAACTGATAAGTTCTTTATTAATGTTTGGAAGTGGGGGACGTTTAGGATGTTTGATTTCCAGAGTATCATTGCCAATTTACCATATACACTTGTAACGCTTGCGATTGCCTTTACTGCTCATGAATTTGCCCATGCTTATGCGGCTTATAAATTCGGAGACAACACGGCGAAAAATCAGGGACGGCTTTCATTAAATCCGATACGCCATATTGACCCAATTGGTGCGATTTTTATCGTATTAGTAGGGTTTGGCTGGGCAAAACCGGTTCCGGTCAATCGCTTTTTCTTTAAGAATCCCCGAATGAACAGTATTATTGTTTCGGTTGTTGGCCCTTTGAGCAATCTTGTACTGGCCTTCATTGGGATTCTATTGATATATATCATGAGTATGACGGGAGCCGCGACTAATTTACCGGACTTCATCTACACCTTTTTCAATATTTTTATCCGCTTAAATGTCGTGTTGTTTGTGTTTAATTTATTGCCATTTCCTCCATTGGATGGGTATCGTATTATTGAGGATCTTGTTCCGCCCGCTGTTCGTCCGAAAATGACGCAGTATGAACAGTACGGAGCGTTGATATTCCTCATCCTTGTCATTACACCGCTGGGTCATTACACCATTGATCCAATTATTTATAAATTGGTACCGGCAATTGAGCAGTTCTTAGTTTCTATATTTATTTAAAGGGAGGCTTGTATCAGCCCATGAGTCAAGATAAGAAAAAACCAGCTTTTAATATCATTAAAAATGATCCTACTGATGGTCACAAGGGCTTTGGAATGGGTGCCTTGAGCCTTGAGAATGTTTCACCTGTCATTATTGATGTGCAAGCAGGCGAAGCCTTTGTTGATGTAGGTGCCATGCATGCCAGAAGTGCAATCGAGAAACGAATCAAGTTCCTGCCCAATAAAGATGATGTGCCAAACGGAAAGCCATACTGGCTAGTATGGGTTACGATTGAACAGACGAAAGAAGGAGCCTATTATGCAGGCGTAACAGCATGCGAAATGACGGTTGATGCTGAGATTCGCCGTGGCTATAAATCGTTGCCGGAGCATGTGAATCGCATGGATAAATCGTTGAAAAGGCATATCATTGTTGATCATATGGATGAACCTTCTAAAATCATCCTCGCTAATTTCCTTAAGAGTCATAATGAAGAGCTATGGAATAACTCGAGAGATGAATTAAAGGAACAATTAGGTACAAACTGATGCTGGACAGAATGTTGATTTATGTGTAATTTTTGAAAGATAAATCAGCATATTCCTTGTCGGCTTTCCGTAAAAAAAGTACACTAAAACCAGCGTGCAAGCACGTAGAACTAGGACACGAAAATCCCCCAAACCATTGGTTTGGGGATTTTTATATTCATTATGCTTTTAGCCAAATGGATTACAATTTCCCAAAAGGCCATATTCTCTTGTACCAGGGATCATGTGGCTTATCCTGGCCATGCTCATCGGAAGGCGTTATGTCATTTTCGTTAGTACTATTTGTATGATCCGGACAATAGTGTGTGGGTTCTGTCCCTTTTTTATAATAAGTAAGCCGTTTAACCGGGCAGCTTTTGTGTGCAAGTAAGCCGCTTTCTGGATCAATTTCGACGGCAACAATATTTTTTGGCTTTTTAAAATCTTTAACAGGCTCATCCGTTAAAGATTGTTCCATAAAGCTTGCCCATATTTCCTTGGCAGCTATTTTTTCTTGTTTGGTTTCAATTTTCTGCGAATGATCATACCCGGTCCATACACCCGCAGTGAGCTGCGGGGTATAGCCAATCATCCAGCTGTCGTACTCAGTTGAGCCGGATTTCCCGGCATAGGGTCTCGAAAGCTTAGGGGCAATCGAGGCTCCTGTCACAGAGGCGTAACCATTTAGTTTTTTATCAAAAATACCTGTTAGCATTTGCGTCATCACATAGGCATCCTCTTGCTTTAATACTGATGCTCGCTTTAATTTTTTTTGATAAAGAACTTCACCGTCCCTCCCTGTCACCTTAGTGATAAAGTAAGGTTGAACTTTTTTTCCGCCGTTGGCAAATAAATTATAAGCGTTAGTCATTTCCAGTGGTTTAACTCCGGATGTTCCAAGTGCCAATGAGGGAACCTTGGTCATGGAAGTGGTTAATCCAAAGCGCTTACCGGCTTTCACCAGTTCCTCTTCACCAAGGAACAAATGCGTTTTGACAGCAAAAATATTGTCTGAGACAGCCAGTGCCTGTGCCAATGTAATCGAATCATTAGCATATCGGTTATTAAAATTATGTGGAGTATATTCGTCTTTACCTCCATCAAATGAAAAGGTGGTTACTTCACTCCTCAAAGTGGTTGATGGAGTGAATCCTTTTTCAAGAGCTGTGTAATAAAGCAGTGGCTTAATCGTCGAACCTGGCTGTCTGAGTGCCTGGGTCGCACGATTAAATGCGCTTTTTTTATAATTAGTTCCACCCACCAATGCTTTTACCATCCCGTTATGAGGATTCATTGCAACTAATGCTGCTTGCAGGTCGGCCCCGGGCTGTATATTCTTCGCGACCGTCTCCTCAGCGATTGTCTGCTGTTTAGTATTGAAGGTGGTGTAAACCTTCAAGCCCCCCTGTCTGATTAGCTCCTCTTTTCCCTTTAAGACATGGCGCAATTCTTGATTTACAGCATCAAGAAAATAAGGGGCTTCTTGTTTTTCCTCTGTATCCAATGAACCGTAAATAGTTAAATGATCCGCGGTTTCCAGTGTTTCCTTCACCTGTTTGGCACTGAGCTTGCCGGTATTCTTTAGAGAGGCGAGGACAATAGACTGTCGTTCCCTTGCCTGTTTTTTCGAGATAAGCGGTGAATATATACCTGGGCCTTTTGGAATTCCGGCAAGTAAGCTTCCTTCAGCTAAGGTTAAATCCTTGGCATCCTTATGGAAATAAAAATGACTCGCAGCCTGTATCCCATACATTCCATGTCCGTAATAAATCGTATTTAAATACCCTTCGAGAATTTCATCTTTACTGAAATGATCTTCAATTCGAAGAGTATAAAGAGCTTCTTTAGCTTTGCGTGTCCAGGTTTTCTCGGAGCCAAGGAAAAGATTTTTGGCATATTGCTGAGTAATCGTACTGGCCCCCTGTACCTTAGCCATCGCAATTGTATCTGAGACAATTGCTCCCAAAATTCTCTTTGTATCAAAACCGTTATGTTCGTAAAAATTCCGATCCTCAACTGCCAGAGTGGATTGTATTAAATAGGGAGATATCTCGCTGAGAGGAACCCAATACCTTCTCTCGGCTCCGTGGCTTTCCGTAAATGTACTTAAATCATCAGCTATATATTGGGTTGTTTGCGGTACAGATATGGATGGCGGTCCGGCAAGTTTTACAATAAGCAAGGCTGTACCAATTCCAACTAGTATAAGTGTGGCAATCACCGACACTGTAAATATAAAGGCGCGCTTGTAAGCGAGTAATTTCCTTCTTCTAAGTCTGCTTGGAGACACCTGTCTTCCCCCTGATCTGTTTTGAAATTATTCCTTACCAATAGTATGAAAATAAACCATCATTTTTAAACGTAAAACGGACATAAGATTGACAAAAATGGAAATGCGGGAAAATCTTTACTTTTTCAATAGATTGCACTATACTCTTCTAAGTTTAATAGATAGAAATGGATGATTGAGCCGCTGATATTGAAATTTGAGAGGGGTTCCACATGGGTATTTGGTTTACAGAAAAGCAAACAGATCATTTTGGGATCACTATAAAAATAAACCGCACCTTACATACGGAACAAACTGATTTTCAAAAGGTAGATATAGTAGAAACAGAAGAATGGGGCACGATGCTCATGCTGGATGATATGGTGATGACATCTGTTAAGGATGAGTTTGTCTACCATGAAATGGTGGCTCATGTTCCCTTGCATACACATCCAAATCCGGTGCATGTCCTTGTCGTAGGCGGCGGTGACGGTGGTGTAATCCGTGAAGTGTTAAAGCATGAGAGTGTAAAAAAAGCTACTTTAGTAGAAATTGATAGCAAAGTCATTGAATACTCAAAACAGTATCTGGCAGAAATAGCAGGTCAGCTTGATGATGTCAGAGTTGATGTGCTGGTTGATGATGGCTTTATGCATATAGCCAAAAGTAGAAATCAATATGATGTGATTATCGTAGATTCAACTGAACCGGTTGGACCAGCCGTAAATTTATTTACAAAAGGTTTCTATGCTGGCATCCATAACGCACTCAAGGATGAGGGCATCTTTGTTGCGCAAACCGATAATCCCTGGTTTAAAGCTGATTTGATACGGACGGTCTTTAAAGATGTAAAGGACATTTTCCCGATTGCCGGTCTGTATACAGCTAATATCCCAACCTATCCAAGCGGTTTATGGACCTTTACGATGGGATCGAAAAAATATCATCCTCTCCAAATCAGCGATGAGCGGTTTGCTGAATTGGATACAAAATATTATACAAAAGAGCTTCATAAGGCGGCTTTTGTGCTGCCCAAATTTGTTGGTGACCTTTTAAAAATAAATAATAAATGATAGAAATGAGTACAGTAGAGGAGTGCAGAGGATGAGATTTGAAGAAGCTTATTCTGGTAAGGTTTTTATAGGAAGTCACCCTGATTTTAAAGAGTCAGAGGCGGTTTTATACGGTATGCCAATGGATTGGACGGTTAGTTTTCGCCCTGGGTCTCGTTTTGGACCGGCCCGTATTCGCGAAGTGTCACTTGGATTGGAAGAATACAGCCCCTATATTGATCGGCATTTGGAGGATGTACAATTTTTTGATGCTGGAGATATACCGCTCCCATTCGGCAATCCCCAAAGAAGTATTGATATGATTGAAGAATATATTAATACTCTTTTGGCCGAGGAAAAATTCCCGCTTGGCATGGGTGGCGAGCATCTTGTTACATGGCCGATTATTAAAGCATTTCATAATAAATATGAAGATTTAGCGATCATTCACTTTGATGCTCATGCGGATTTGAGAGAAGAGTATGAAGGGGAGTCGATGTCCCATTCCACACCTATTCGTAAGATTTGTAATTTAATTGGTGCAGAGAATGTCTACTCATTCGGAATTCGTTCAGGTATGAGGGAAGAGTTCGAATTTGCAAAGAATTCCGGGATGCATATGTATAAATTTGATGTTGCTGCACCTTTAAAAGAAGTGCTGCCAACCCTGTCAGGACGAAACGTATATGTCACGATTGATATTGATGTGTTGGATCCAGCGCATGCACCGGGTACCGGAACGGCTGAAGCAGGCGGCATTACATCCAAAGAAATGCTTGAGGCGATTACTGCTATTTCAAATTCCGGCGTGAAGGTCGTAGGAGCAGATATTGTGGAAGTAGCTCCTGCTTATGATTCATCCGAACAAACACAAATTGCTACAGCCAAATTTATTCGCGAAATTCTATTAGGCTGGGTAAATAAAAAATGATAACTGAATAAGACCAGCAATCCCCTGTCTATGATAGTAGAACCGGGGATTTTTTTTAGAAAAAAGATTCTGACAAGTTGCCATAGAGTTTTTCTTTACCTTATACTTGTATGATTGAGTAAAAATAATCAATTCCAGGGGGAATTTATTAGATGACCGAGGAAAAAAGTAACGCACCCATAGAGGTCATGGTTCGATTGAAAACACATATTCAATATGTGGATGATGAAGAGAATATTGAACTAATTACATTTGGTACTTTGCATCACATGCCAAATGCAACATATCTCCGCTATATTGAGCACGTTGAAAATAACGGAGAAATAAATACAACCGTTAAATATAGCGGAGATGAAATGTTAATTATTAGAAGCGGTGCGGTTAGAATGAAGCAACTTTACAAAATTGGCACAGAAACTAGAGGCTCTTATGATAGCATTCATGGTACACTGGATTTAACGACACGTACAAATAAGCTGGAGCATACCGTCCATCCAGAAACAAAAGAGGAGACATTCTATGTTTCCTACAACCTATATTTACAACAAGAGAATGTGGGCAACTACTCACTTACATTGACGGTCAAGGAGGAAAAGACAAGATGAACATCGTAACAGAGATTCAAGATCAGATTAAAGAAGAGATTAAGCAAGCTGTGATCAAGGCTGGTTTAGCAGATGAAGCAACGATTCCAAGTGTTATTCTTGAATTGCCAAAGGATAAAACACATGGAGATTATTCTACTAATATGGCTATGCAGCTTGCGCGTATTGCTAAAAAGGCGCCTCGGACAATAGCGGAAGACATCATTATTCATTTTGATACATCAAAAGCATCTATTGAGAAAATAGAAATTGCTGGACCAGGTTTTATCAATTTCTATTTAAATAATGGATACTTAACAAAGCTGATTCCAACCATCTTAGAATCAGGCGAAGCTTATGGAGAATCAAATGTAGGCGGCGGAGAAAAAATCCAGGTTGAGTTTGTTTCTGCGAATCCGACAGGTGATCTACACTTGGGCCATGCACGTGGCGCGGCAGTTGGGGATTCTTTATCCAATATTCTTGATAAAGCAGGTTGGGATGTATCCCGTGAGTACTATATCAATGATGCAGGTAACCAAATTAACAATTTAGCCTATTCCGTGGAAGCTCGTTATATGCAGGCGCTTGGAATGGACAAAGAAATGCCTGAAGATGGCTATCATGGCGAGGACATTATCAATATCGGTAAACGCCTGGCTGAAGAATTTGGCGATAAATATGTACAGGCAGATGAAGAAGAACGGTTTAATTTCTTCCGTGCATACGGATTAAAGTATGAAATGGAGAAATTGAAGAAAGACCTTGAAAGCTTCCGTGTACCATTTGATGTATGGTTCTCCGAAACTTCTCTATATGAGGATGGCAAAATTATGCCAGCATTGGAGTCGTTAAGGGAGAAGGGCCATATTTATGAAAAAGATGGCGCTACTTGGTTCAAATCTACTGAGTTCGGTGATGATAAAGACCGTGTATTAATCAAGAATGATGGTTCATACACCTACCTTCTTCCAGACATCGCGTACCACAAAAATAAGCTGGAGCGCGGGTTTGATAAATTAATCAACATTTGGGGAGCAGATCATCACGGCTACATTCCCCGTATGCAGGCAGCAATACAGGCAATGGGTTACGGCAAAGATACATTGGAAGTAGAAATCATTCAGCTTGTTCACCTGTTTAAAAACGGGGAGAAGATGAAAATGTCCAAGCGTACTGGAAAAGCCGTCACAATGAGAGATTTAATGGAAGAAGTTGGGTTGGATTCCGTTCGTTATTTCTTTGCAATGAGAAGTGCGGACACGCATATGGACTTTGACCTTGACCTGGCTGTATCCGAATCTAATGACAACCCAGTATACTATGCTCAATATGCACATGCCCGTATTTGCAGCATCCTCCGTCAGGGAGCTGAGGTTGGAATTACATTAGAAGGAGAGGTTGATTACAGCAAATTAGGTTCTGAAAAAGAAATTGACCTTCTTAAAAAGCTTGGTGAATTCCCACAAGCAGTTGCAGAAGCAGCCCAAAAACGTATGCCGCACCGAATTACGAATTATATCTTTGATTTGGCATCCACATTCCACAGCTTCTACAATGCTGATAAAGTATTGGATCAAGATCAACCAGAAAGAAGTAAAGCAAGACTTGCTCTTGTTCAGGCAGCAAAAATTACATTGGCAAATGCATTAAAACTCATTGGAGTATCTGCTCCGGAAAAAATGTAATTCACGAAATTAGCCCGCACCTAAAAGTGGTGTGGGCTTTTTATATGATGTCAGCAAAATTGGGAGGAGGATAAGTCCAAGTATTTATTTAATCCTAATACTGCCGCCATTAATCCGATTAATCCCGCGTAAGGAAGCCAAATCTTCTATCAGTTTCATCATTGCGATATCTTTATTTTTTGCCTCGATAATGAAGTCAATTTCAGAAATTCCCGTGGATTTCAGCAGGTGGATGAATGGCAGGATAAAATCTACATCCACATTAGTCGCATGTGCCCGGATTTCCTTTTCCGATCTGGGAGAGGAGATGTGGATCTTAGGCTTCCAGCCCCTTTTTTCCCATGTCTGAAGAATACGCGGCAGCAACTCCTCCAGTGAGATAAGTGAAGGGTTTGCGATATGATGGTGATAGTCAAATAAGAGCGGGATATTTTCATGTTCACAAACTTGAAGAGTCTCTTCTGTTGTATAGGTCTTATCATCATTTTCAAGCGTCATCCGCTGTTTAATGGCTTCCGGAATTTTCCGGCTATTGGCATAAAACCTCCGAATGGCTGCTTGTTTATCTCCGTAAGATCCGCCAACATGGATATTTATAAGCGCTTGCTCCGGCATTCCCATAGCCTCCAGCATTTTATAATGATATACCATGTCTTCAACTGCCTTATCCGTCACATCATGATTGGGAGAGGTAAAAAGTGTAAAGGCATTTGGATGGAAACTGACGCGCAAGTTGTATTTCCGCACCAGTTCACCAATCTCTGCCCAATCTCTATTAAACGGCGTTATATAGTCCCATCTCACTTCCGGATGAGTTGCGAGGGGGACAATTGAGCTGGAGAAACGATAGATCGGTATTTCATGAGCAATATTATAATGGAGGATTCGTTTGGTTGTTTCAATGTTCTGTTTGGTAATCATGATTAATCGATCAAGTTGCTCCTCTAAGGGCAATCCGCTCCAACGCGTATAGGTTATCGTTTTTGAAGGAGTAGAATTCCAAAGATTTAGAGCAGTAGAGACGTATCCAAAACGAATATCCATAAATAATTGCCATTCCTTTCCGGGTATTTACGTAACCACCGTGTTTAGAGCTATAAGGTGAGGGGACAGGCATAAAACGCTATATTTTCGAAATCTGTACGCGTCTATGGAAGTATCCCCAAAGTTCATTAACTCAAATAAGAATATACTCAACTTAGTATGACTCTAAATGTCAAAATAAATCTAAGATTGTCTTCTCGGAATATATAGATTATATTTACCATGTTTTAATAATTAATCTAAAATATGTAAATTAACGATTGACTGAATGCTCATTCATTATATAAAATATAGCTATACTATACTGGATTAGGTATTACGAGTTCATGTTGGATATATCTTTTAAATAATGCTTTTGGTAGCAAAAGGGGCGAAAGAGAATGGAGATGAATGGTCTTCTATGGATCAACTTAATTGCGGCTGCACTTGTAACCGCTTACGCAGGTTGGCTGTTCGTGTATCTGATTAGGACAAGAATAGCCTATATTAAACTCGGGAAGAAAACAGAGTTTGATAATGACGTAAAAAAGCGGTTGGAAAAGATTTGGGTGTTTGTATTTGGGCAGAAAAAACTACTTAAAGATAAGAAAAGCGGAACGATGCATGTGCTCTTCTTTTATGGTTTTATCCTTGTCCAATTTGGAGCCATCGATTTAATCTGGAAGGGAATTAAACCGGGATCCCATTTACCATTGGGACCTATATATCCGATTTTTACTTTTTTCCAGGAGATAGTTGTTCTCCTAGTGCTGGTGGCTGTTGTTTGGGCATTCTACCGCCGTTATATCGAGAAGCTTGTCCGGCTTAAAAGGGGATTTAAATCCGGGCTTGTTCTGATCTTTATCGGAGGATTGATGCTGGCGACACTCGTGGCAAATGGAGCAGCAATCATTTGGCACGGCGGGGAGCTTCATTGGTCTGAGCCAATTGCTTCAACGATTGCGATGGCGCTTGGCTGGATGAATGAGTCAGCTGCCATAACTGTATTCTATGTAGCCTGGTGGATACACTTACTTTTCATTTTGACGTTCTTAGTGTATATCCCTCAATCCAAACATGCGCATTTAATTGCAGGGCCGGCCAATGTTTACTTACACAGACTGACTCCTCCAAAATTAAAGAAAATAGATTTTGAGGATGAAACACAAGAGACTTACGGAGTAGGAAAGATTCAGGACTTTACGGATCTGCAGCTCGTTGATTTATACGCGTGTGTGGAATGCGGGCGCTGTACCAATATGTGTCCGGCAACAGGTACAGGAAAAATGCTGTCACCAATGGATGTTTTAATTAAAATGCGTGACCATTTAACCTTTACAGGCGCTGCAGTCACAAGGAAAGAACCGTGGGTTCCTTCCTTCGTATTCGGCAATACAAAAGGCAATCAAATTGCGTTGGCCGCTCAGGGTGCGGGTGTTGCGGAAACAGCAGCAACGACAGAAATGTACAATCCAGCCTTGGTGGGAGAAGTTATTACAGAGGAAGAGCTTTGGGCATGTACAACATGCCGTAACTGTGAGGATCAATGTCCGGTTATGAATGAACATGTCGGGGCAATTATCGATATGCGCAGATATCTTGTATTGACTGAAGGGAAAGTACCTGCTGATGCTCAGCGTGCGATGCAAAATATTGAACGTCAGGGAAATCCTTGGGGATTAAACCGTAAAGAGCGTGAGGATTGGCGGGAAGCACGTGAGGATGTAGTCGTACCGACCGTGAAAGAAATGAAGAAATCCGGTGAGGAGTTTGAATATCTATTCTGGGTGGGCTCCATGGGATCTTATGATAATCGTTCACAAAAAATCGCCTTATCCTTTGCCAAGCTATTAAATGAAGCGGGCATAAAGTTTGCCATTCTAGGCAATAAGGAGAAAAATTCCGGAGATACACCGCGCCGCCTTGGCAACGAATTCCTGTTCCAGGAGCTGGCCACAAAGAATATTGAAGAATTCGAGAAAAACGAGGTCAAAAAGATTGTGACAATCGATCCGCATGCTTTCAATATCTTTAAGAATGAATATCCGGACTCCGGTTTACAGGCAGAGATTTATCACCATACGCAAGTGCTCGCCGATTTGGTGAAGGATGGCAGATTAAAACCGGTTCATGAAGTAAATGAGAAAATTACTTTCCATGATTCCTGTTACTTGGGAAGATACAACGATGTGTATGATGCACCGCGGGATATTTTAAAAGCAATTCCAGGAGCATCGTTTGTAGAAATTGAACGAAATCGTGAAAATGGAATGTGCTGCGGAGCGGGCGGAGGATTAATGTGGATGGAAGAGGAAACAGGTCACCGTATCAATGTTGCCCGTACAGAGCAGGCCTTAGAAGTAAACCCAACGGTTATCAGTTCCGGTTGTCCATATTGCTTAACGATGCTAAGTGACGGTACAAAGGCGAAGGAAGTGGAAGAAGAAGTTAAAACATATGATGTGGCAGAACTGCTTGAAAAAGCGGTGTTTGGGGAACAAAGGGAGCTTGTATCTTAATTTTCACCGATATATGTAGGGGTTCATATAGTAGTAATAGATGAGGCAGAAACGGAAATGTACGCAACTATTTGTTTTCGAAATATTGTGTAAACATTTCCGTTTCTTTCTTATTTACAGTAAAATACAATTATACCAAATTAAAGCGCTTACATAATTTCAGTCATCGACGAGCGAGCGTTCAGTCAATTAACCGAAGGAAGAAATTTATAAGCGGAGGGAAAACGATGGGGAAAACCGTAATTATTGATGGTGCAAGAACGCCTTTTGGAAAGTTTGGGGGAGCATTAAGTAGTTTAACAGCTTCAGATTTAGGCGGTATCGCTATAAAAGAAGCTTTAGAACGTGCAGGAGTTAAAGGGGAAGATGTAGATGAAGTGATTATGGGCTGCGTCTTGCAGGGAGGCCAAGGCCAAATTGTTTCACGCCAGGCATCAAGGAAAGCCGAGCTTCCATGGTCGGTCAAGACGGAAACAATTAATAAAGTCTGTGCTTCCGGTATGCGAAGTGTGACACTCGCAGACCAGATTATTCGGCTTGGTGAAGAAGAGATTATTGTGGCCGGTGGAATGGAATCAATGAGTAATGCTCCATATATTCTTCCGAAAGCAAGATGGGGAGCTCGTATGGGAGATACGGCATTGGTCGATATGATGGTCCATGATGGTTTGACATGCAGCTTTACCGGAGCGCATATGGGCTCCTACGGCAACAGCACAGCGGCTGATCTGGAATTATCGAGGATTGACCAGGATAAATGGGCTTATCATAGCCATCAAAAGGCGATCCAGGCCATCGAATCCGGACGTCTGCAGGAAGAGATTGTTCCAGTAACGGTCAAACAGCGTAAAGGTGCCCCTATTAAGGTGGAGATCGATGAAGCTCCGCGAAAGGATACGACATTAGAAAAGTTGAGTTCATTGAAACCGGCGTTTGATCGGGATGGAACGATAACGGCTGGCAATGCACCAGGAATTAATGACGGGGCAGGGGCGCTCGTTTTAATGAGTGGGGATAAAGCGCACCAGGAAGGCTACCGCATAGGTGCAACGATTATCGGTCATGCCGAGATTGCAGTTGAAGCAAAGGATTTTCCTAAAACCCCTGGATTAGTCATTAATGAGCTTCTTGAGAAGACAGGAAAATCGCTCAATGAGATTGATTTATTTGAAGTGAATGAAGCATTTGCAGCGGTGGTATTGGCGAGTGGAAAACTTGCTAATCTGGATACGGAAAAAGTAAATGTAAATGGCGGAGCAGTCGCGCTTGGCCATCCGATTGGGGCAAGTGGAGCACGAATCATTCTTACTCTCATGTATGAACTGAAAAGACGTGGTGGCGGTATCGGAATTGCATCAATTTGCAGCGGCGGTGGGCAGGGCGATGCAATCATGATCGAAGTGCCAAAAGTAACAGAGTAAGAACGGGGGGATCAGGGATGGAAATTAAAAAAATAATGGTTATCGGTGCCGGGCAAATGGGCTCTGGGATTGCCCAGGTATGTGCGGTAGCTGGATTTGATGTGTTTCTTCATGACATAAAGGAAGAGTACGTAAAAAAAGGTATGGATACGATTGAAAACAATCTAGTAAGGCAAGTGGAAAAAGGACGATTGGATGAAGAGAAGAGGCTTGAGATCCTGAGGAAATTCACCCCCTCTACTGATTTAAATAACGCAGGTCATGTGGACCTGGTGATTGAAGCGGCCACCGAGAAAATGGATCTCAAAAAGCAACTTTTCAAGCAGCTTGATGAAGTGGCACCGGAACATGCCATACTTGCTACGAATACCTCTTCCTTACCGATTACAGAAATTGCAGCGGCTACTGAGCGCCCGGAACGGGTAATCGGGATGCATTTTATGAATCCTGTACCCGTTATGAAGCTTGTCGAGATCATTCGTGGGCTCGCAACTTCGGATGAAGTGTACGAAATGATTGAGAAGACCGCTAGTGTGCTCGGGAAAATCCCGGTGGAAGTAAATGACTTCCCTGGATTTGTGTCTAACCGTGTACTTATGCCGATGATTAACGAGGCCATTTTCACGTTATATGAAGGGGTCGCTACCAAAGAAGCAATCGATGAAGTCATGAAGCTCGGGATGAATCATCCGATGGGCCCTCTTCAGCTCGCAGATTTTATCGGCCTTGATACTTGTTTGTACATTATGGAGACCTTGCATGAAGGTCTTGGAGATGACAAATACCGGCCATGTCCGCTGTTGCGTAAGTATGTGGGTGCTGGATGGCTCGGTAAGAAATCCGGAAGAGGCTTTTATCAATACAACTAAGTTAGTCCAAAAGGGGGCTGTCTGCATGGAATATAGATTTACGGATGAACAGCAAATGATGAGAAAAATGGTTCGTGAATTCGCCAACAAGGAAATCGAACCATTTGTGCCAAAGATGGAAGCAGGGATATTTCCGAGGGAGATTGTATCCAAAATGGCGGAGCTCGGATTGATGGGCATCCCTATTCCCGAGGAGTACGGTGGGGCTGGGATGGATTTTATCTCTTATATTACAGCGATTCATGAAATTTCAAAAATAAGTCCAGCAGTTGGTGTAATTTTGTCCGTCCATACATCTGTTGGAACCTACCCAATTTTGAATTTTGGCAATGAAGAACAAAAAAAGGCGTATATACCTAAGCTTGCAAGCGGGGAATATCTGGGAGCCTTCTGTTTAACAGAACCGAGCGCAGGATCAGATGCAGGTTCATTGAAATCAAGAGCAGTTAAAAAGAATGGAGACTATATCATCAATGGTACAAAAGTTTTCATTACCAATGGGGGAGAGGCAGATGTCTATATTGTTTTTGCCTCCACGGATCCTTCCAAAGAAAGTAAGGGAATCAGCGCTTTTATTGTAGACAAAGAAACACCTGGTCTGATCATCGGCAAGGATGAAAACAAAATGGGTTTGCATGGTTCGAGAACGGTACAAATCACCTTTGAGGATATGAGAGTGCCAGCAGAAAATCTGCTTGGTTCTGAAGGGCAGGGTTTAACCATCGCCCTGAATAATCTAAATACGGGGAGAATTGGAATTGCCGCCCAGGCACTCGGAATCGCGGAAGGGGCCTTTCAGCATGCAGTCCAATATGCGAAGGCACGTACCCAATTTGGGAGGCCGATTTCTGATCAACAAGGCATCGGTTTTAAGCTTGCCGATATGGGGACCAAGATCGAGGCATCCAAATTACTTGTCTACCAGGCAGCCGCTTTAAAAAATGCGGGTCAACTGTGTACGAAGGAAGTTTCCATGGCAAAACTGTTTGCCTCGCAAACAGCAGTTGAGGTAGCTACAGAAGCCGTACAGGTTTTTGGAGGGTACGGATATACCGAGGATTACCCGGTAGAACGTTATTTCAGGGATGCGAAAGTTACGGAAATATATGAAGGTACAAGTGAAATCCAACGAATCGTAATCAGTAAACAATTAATAGGTAAATAGAATAGGGGAGAGCTAAGAATGAACTTTAAATTATCAGAAGAACATGAAATGATTCGCAAAATGGTCCGAGATTTTGCACGGAATGAAGTGGCGCCAACTGCAGCAGAACGAGATGAGGAAGAGCGTTTTGACAGAGAAATTTTTGATAAAATGGCGGAACTCGGACTTACGGGGATTCCTTGGCCAGAGGAGTACGGCGGGATTGGCAGCGATTATGTAGCCTACTGTATTGCCATTGAAGAGCTTTCACGCGTATGTGCTTCAACAGGCGTTACCCTGTCTGCCCATACGTCGTTGGCGGGCTGGCCAATTTATAAATTTGGCAATGAAGAACAAAAACAAAAATATTTGAGACCTATGGCTCAGGGAGAAAAGATTGGAGCGTACGGGTTAACTGAGCCGGGCTCCGGATCAGATTCCGGTGCAATGAAAACAACTGCGCGTTTGGAAGGAGACCATTATATTTTAAACGGCTCTAAAATATTCATCACCAATGGAGGCGTGGCAGATACATATGTTGTCTTTGCTTTGACAGATCCGTCTTCTAAACATAAAGGTACAAGTGCGTTCATTGTGGAGAAAGACTTCCCGGGTTTTAGTGTAGGAAAGAAAGAAAAGAAGCTTGGAATCCGTTCGTCTCCAACAACTGAAATAATTTTTGAAGAGTGTAAGGTACCGAAGGAAAATTTATTAGGGCAAGAAGGAGAAGGATTTAAGATTGCTATGATGACCCTGGATGGCGGCCGAAACGGAATTGCTGCCCAGGCTGTCGGGATTGCTCAGGGAGCGCTGGATGCTGCAGTCGATTATGCGAAGGAGCGGGTCCAATTCGGCAAACCGATTTCCGCCCAGCAGGGAGTGGGCTTTAAGCTTGCAGATATGGCAACAAGTATTGAGGCTTCCAGATTATTAACCTATCAGGCTGCATGGCTTGAATCCGAGGGGCTTCCATATGGAAAAGAGTCTGCTATGTCTAAATTATTTGCCGGCGATACAGCGATGAAGGTTACTACTGAAGCTGTACAGGTATTCGGTGGATATGGATATACCAAGGACTATCCGGTGGAACGATTTATGCGTGATGCAAAAATCACTCAAATTTATGAAGGAACACAGGAAATTCAAAGACTGGTTATCTCAAGAATGCTGACCAAAAATTAATTTTTCATAGGGTTCTTCCTGGTATATCCTGCCGGGAAGAACAGGTTGTTTAGGAGAAATACGAAGCGACTAGGTGGGTGAAAGGGTGAAGCGGATAGAGGTTCATGCCTCGGTAAAGGATGAGAGGCTTGTGAAAAAACGCCGGGACGAGATGATCAAGGGGGCGGTCTCCTTATTCATAGAAAAAGGCTACCACCGGACAACGACCAGGGAGATTGCAAAAGCAGCCGGATTCAGTATTGGAACGCTCTATGAATACATCAGATCGAAGGATGATATCTTGTATTTGGTTTGTGACAATATTTACGACGAGGTGAAGGATCGGCTTCAAAAAGCGCTTGAAGAAAGCGAGGGAACATTTGCCGGGCTGCAGCTGGGAATCGCCTATTATTTTAGAATCTGTGACGAAATGCAGAATGAAGTATTGGTGATGTATCAAGAAGCCAAATCGTTGAGTCGGGCAGCCTTGCCCTATGTCTTAAATAAAGAAAATGAAATGGCTGACATGTTCGAGGAACTTATTCAGACATGTGTACAGCAGAAGGAAATTGATTTAAGCCCGAAACAAATCCACTTGCTTGCCCATAATATTATCGTCCATGGCCAAATGTGGGCATTTAGACGATGGACACTAAGAAAAAGCTATACAATCGATCAATATATTAAGTTGCAAACACAGCTTCTTTTAAGCGGATTAGCCACTGGGGAAAATCGATAAGCAAAGGAGAATGATGAATAGATGAATAAAGGATACAAACCAAAACACCCGGTACGTTTTGTGACGGCTTCCAGTTTATTTGACGGACATGATGTCAGTATCAATATTATGAGAAGAATTCTTCAGGCAAAAGGGGCGGAAGTTATCCACCTTGGCCATAATCGTTCAGTTGAAGAGATCGTCAATGCTGCCATTCAGGAGGATGTTCAGGGGATTGCCGTTTCTTCCTATCAGGGAGGCCATGTGGAATTTTTTAAGTATATGTATGACTTGCTGAAGGAAAGAGGAGCCGGTCATATTCGTATTTATGGCGGCGGTGGCGGCGTAATTATTCCGAGAGAGATTAAAGAACTGCATGATTATGGAATTGCCAGGATTTTTTCACCGGATGATGGAAGAGAAATGGGCCTCGAGGGCATGATGGAATTGTTAATGCGTAAGTGTGATTATTCATTGCCTCCACTTGAAGAGTTAAATGAAGCCAAGCTTTCTGTATCGGCGCCATTATCGGTAGCGCGTGCGATTACAATGGCGGAAAATGGATTACTGGCTGGGCAGGAAGCCGCTGCATTGTCAGATGAACTCTTAAAGGTAAAGGATAACCATGGTAACAAGGTTCCGGTAATTGGGATAACTGGTACTGGAGGAGCAGGTAAAAGTTCGCTGACGGATGAATTAATACGCCGATTTATTAATGAAATCCCTGAGCAAAACATCGCCATCCTTTCCATAGATCCAACGAAGCAAAAAACGGGCGGAGCGCTGCTTGGAGACAGAATTAGAATGAATGCCATTTTTCATCCGCGTGTGTATATGAGGAGTTTGGCAACACGGAACTCTCGATCAGAGCTGTCCGATTCGATTAAAGATGCTGTGGCTGTCGTAAAAGCAGCCGGGTTCGATGCCGTTATCATTGAGACAAGCGGAATTGGCCAGGGAGATGCGGCAATAACGGAAGTATGCGATATTTCCATGTATATCATGACCAGTGAATTTGGAGCACCTTCACAGCTTGAAAAGATAGACATGATTGATTTTGCCGATTTAATCGTTATCAATAAATTTGAAAGAAAAGGATCAGAGGATGCATTGCGTCAGGTCCAAAAACAATACCAGCGCAGCCGCAATCTTTTTGATAAAGATCTGGCTGAGATGCCGGTGTATGGAACGATTGCGAGTCAGTTTAATGATAAGGGGACAAATGCGCTTTTTGCGGCATTGCTTGAAGTCATTGAGAAGAAAACCGGTAAGGAATACAAAAGCCGATTTCATACATCCATGCGCACAGAAAAACAAAATGTCATTATCCCCCCTGACCGTCAATATTACCTACGTGAAATTGCTGAAACAGTAAAGCAATATCATGCTGATTCACGTGAGCAACAGCAGATTGCCAGGCGGTTATTTCAAATAGAAGGCGCCATACAGGCATGGAATGAAAAGGGCTATCCAGCAGATGGAAGTGAGACACTGCTTGAGCTCCAAAAGGAATATAGGCAGAATCTGACCAACGAATCACAAGCCATTATAGATGGCTGGAACAATCAGAAGGACTTGTATTCACAAAAAGAACTGATTACGAAAGTACGAAATAAAGAAATAAAGACAGAATTGAAGATTACTACATTAAGTGGTCTGACCATACCGAAAGTAGCTTTACCTAAATTTCAGGATTATGGAGAAATTCTTCACTGGGTACAGAAGGAAAATGTTCCGGGTAAATTTCCATTTACAGCTGGCGTCTTTCCGTTTAAAAGGCAAGAGGAAGATCCGAAGCGTCAATTTGCCGGAGAAGGTTCACCAGAGAGAACAAATCGCCGTTTTCATTATTTATCAAAGGATGATACGGCTAAACGACTGAGCACAGCTTTTGATTCAGTCACTCTGTATGGAGAGGACCCGCATATACGCCCTGATATTTATGGGAAAGTTGGAGAAAGCGGTGTCAGTATTTGTACCCTTGAAGATATGAAAAAACTCTATGACGGGTTTGATTTATGTTCACCAAGTACTTCCGTTTCCATGACAATCAATGGCCCTGCACCCATCATTCTTGCCATGTTTATGAATACCGCCATTGATCAGCAAATCGAAAAAAGACAAGTGGAGCTTGGGAGAAGTCTGAGTCCTGATGAAATGGAAACCATAAAGGAAGAGACTCTGCAGGTTGTCAGAGGGACGGTTCAGGCCGATATCTTAAAGGAAGATCAGGGACAAAACACATGTATCTTTTCTACGGAGTTCGCTTTGAAAATGATGGGCGACATCCAGGAGTATTTTGTAAAAAAACAGGTGAAAAATTATTATTCCGTCTCCATATCGGGGTATCATATTGCTGAAGCGGGCGCAAATCCTATTTCACAGCTGGCTTTTACCCTATCTAATGGTTTTACGTATGTAGAATATTATTTAAGCCGAGGTATGGATATTGATTCGTTTGCTCCTAATCTCTCTTTCTTTTTCTCAAATGGGCTCGACCCTGAATATACCGTTCTTGGACGTGTGGCAAGACGAATATGGGCGATCGTAATGAGAGATAAATATGGCGCAAATGAACGAAGCCAAAAGCTGAAATATCACATCCAGACATCGGGACGTTCCCTGCATGCTCAAGAAATTGATTTTAATGATATCCGTACGACCCTGCAAGCATTGCTCGCTTTACAGGATAATTGTAATTCTTTGCATACTAATGCCTATGATGAAGCTATTACCACACCGACGGAAGAATCCGTCCGCCGGGCCATGGCCATACAAATGATTGTGACGAAAGAATTCGGCTGGATGAAAAATGAAAATTCTCTGCAGGGATCCTTTCTTATAGAAGAATTAACGGATTTAGTCGAAGAAGCTGTTTTACAGGAGTTTGAGCGAATTAATGATAGAGGCGGCGTCCTTGGTGCAATGGAAATGCAGTATCAACGTGGAAAGATTCAGGATGAATCTCTTGTTTATGAGATGAAAAAGCATTCGGGTGAGCTTCCGATTATAGGGGTAAACACATATTTGAATCCAAATCCTCCAAGTGAAGAAGACGTAAATAATATGGAACTGGCCCGTGCAACAAAAGAAGAAAAGGATTTGCAAATTACGAATTTGAAGTACTTTAAGGAACAGCATAAGATCGATGCAGAAAAGGCTTTAACTCAATTAAAAGAGGCTGCTATTAATGGAGAGAACATATTTGAGCAGCTAATGGAAACGGTTAGAACAGCCAGCCTGGGCCAAATCACAAATGCATTATATGAAGTTGGAGGACAATATCGCAGAAACATGTAAAAACACAGTGTTTGGGAGTATAGGTCGGTTGTCGGTCTATACCCCATTTCTTGCCGGAAAGACAGAAGGAGCAGGGATTTTTAGTTTGTTCAATATTTGTGTATAGGTATTGAACAAAACCGCGTGGTTGTATGGTAGGATAAAAAAAGTGGTGCTTTTTATTATAAGATACATAAAAGCAGGTTATAATGGAGAAACAAAAGGATACTGGAAAAGGGTTGAATGAAATTCCTGTCAGTGCTCCTCCTGGTCCTTGTGATGGCTTTTTATTGAAGCCGCCACAGGAAAAAGAATAGAACGGATAAAATAAAGTGGCAAATAGATGAATCGTTTGGTTATAATGGGATATGCATAATTGGGCATTCATGTTGATTTGATAGAAAGGAAGTGCGAACAATGAAACTAGCCAACCTGTCTAAGGAAGAAGTAAGTGAAATGGCTTACATTGAAATTGCGAACGTGTTACTTATAGAAAAGAAAGAAGCAATAGATTTTAAGGTGATGATGGATAAAATCCAAAAGTTGCTTGGTTTGTCAGATGCAGAAGTTAGTGAAAAAATGGGTCAATTCTATACAGATTTGAATATTGATGGCCGTTTTATCAGCATTGGAGACAATCGCTGGGGATTAAAAGGATGGTATCCTGTTGAACAAGTAGAAGAAGAAACAGTTCCAGCTTCTAAAGTGAAGAAGAAGAAAAAAGGTAAAAAAGCGATTGTCGATGACTTTGATGATGTGGATGAAGATCTTGAATTCGACGATCTTGATGACTTCGATGAAGAAGAGGACGAGGATGAACCGTTGATTGTTGGCTTCGACGATATCGATGAAGATGACGACGAAGATGACGATGATGAGGATCTAATCGAGGATGAAGTTCTCGTTGAGGATGAATTTGATCTTGATGATGATGAAGAAGAGGAAGAAGAATTAGAGATTGATGAAGATGATGAGGACGACAAACTATAATCTTTTAACCTTGACTTCAAGTGTCAATCTTTGTAGAATATTCATTGGGCTCCTTTAAAATAAAGGAAACACGATTAAGCGATTTAAGCTCCCTTGCTTGCAAGGGAGCTTTTTTTATTTTATTAGGAATAGGTCCGATTAAAAAACAAAAAATAATCTGTATGAATAGATTTAGTGCTTGTTAAATAAATTCAATACGATCTTTAGGAGGTTTTTTATACATGACAAAATATATTTTCGTTACGGGTGGCGTTGTATCATCCTTAGGTAAAGGAATCACAGCTGCTTCACTGGGACGTTTATTAAAAAACAGAGGATTGAAAGTAACAATCCAAAAATTTGATCCATATATTAACGTGGACCCAGGAACCATGAGTCCTTACCAACATGGTGAAGTGTTCGTGACGGATGATGGTGCAGAAACCGATTTAGACTTAGGTCACTATGAACGTTTTATTGATATCAATCTATCTAAGCTTTCCAATGTAACAACAGGTAAAGTCTACTCCCATGTATTGAAAAAAGAACGCCGCGGAGACTATTTAGGCGGAACTGTCCAAGTTATTCCTCATATTACGAACGAAATTAAAGAGCGAATTATGAAAGCTGGACACGATACAAATGCAGATGTCGTTATTACCGAAATCGGCGGAACTGTAGGGGATATTGAATCATTGCCATTCCTTGAAGCGATTCGTCAAATTAAGAGTGATATTGGCAGCGATAATGTCCTATACATCCACTGTACACTGATTCCATACCTGAAAGCTGCCGGTGAAATGAAAACGAAGCCTACACAGCACAGTGTTAAAGAATTGCGCAGCTTAGGTATTCAGCCAAATATTATCGTCGTGCGTACAGAATTACCAATCTCTCAGGACATGAAAGACAAGCTTGCTCTGTTCTGTGACATTGATAAAAACTCTGTCATTGAGTGCCGTGATGCGGAAACATTATATTCCATTCCATTGGATCTTCAGGCACAAGGAATGGATGAAATTGTTTGTAACCATTTAAAATTACAAACAAATGATGCAGATATGACAGAATGGAAAGAGTTGCTACATAAAGTAACGAACCTGACCAAAGAAGTGAGAATCGGTCTTGTTGGAAAATATGTAGAGCTTCAAGATGCCTATATTTCTGTAGTAGAAGCATTAAAACATGCCGGTTATGCATTTGATGCAGATGTGAAAATTAAATGGATCAATGCAGAACATGTAAATAGAGAAAATGTAAATGAAATGCTGGATGATGTGGATGGTATTTTAGTGCCGGGTGGATTTGGAGACCGCGGTGTTGAAGGAAAAATCCTGGCAACGGAATATGCCCGTACAAACAAAAAGCCATTCTTTGGAATCTGCTTGGGTATGCAGCTTGCATCTGTTGAATTTGCACGTAACGTCCTTGGATTAAAAGACGCTCATTCTTCTGAACTTAATCCAGAAACGACAAACCCAATCATTGACTTACTTCCTGAACAAATTGATATCGAGGACCTTGGAGGAACTCTTCGACTTGGACTATATCCATGTAAAATTGTTCCTGGAACGAAAACATTTGAAGCTTACCAAGATGAAGTGGTATATGAGCGCCACCGCCATCGTTATGAGTTCAACAATCATTACCGTGATGATATGGAGAAACAAGGCTTTATCTTCTCTGGAACAAGCCCGGATGGACGTCTGGTAGAAATTATTGAATTAAAGGATCACCCATGGTTTATTGCTTCTCAATTCCATCCTGAATTCAAATCAAGACCACAACGTCCGCAGCCGTTGTTCCGTGAATTCATTCATGCGTCACTTGGCGAAAAATAAGGAATAAAGTAAAAGGTGTACAGAAAGTCGCTTGACAGTGGCTTTCTGTACACCTTATTTTTTGTAGGAATGAGGGGGAAGATGAGTATCCACAGATGAAGAAATCGAACGAAAACCACCTAAGTCTGAATTACATTAACCAGAGCGACTGTGTGTAAAAAAGAAAATGCCTCTTCAGTAGAAAACTGAAAAGGTCATTTATCACATTTTGCGCCAAATGGAAATGAACTCTTACCCTAAAACACCCGTAAAGATAAATCCTTTTTAGAGAAAAACTTTCGTTCTACAAAATCAGACAAGATACTTGCCGGTATACGCTTACGTAATGTAAAGTTATTTTCTGGCCAAACAGGATAATTATTCTTCTTCATATTCCTTAATGATCTCATCGATTGACAGAGTGATTCCTTGATAAACAAAGAGAGCGGCAGCAAGGGTCGGAATCCCGCTTCTTGTCCCATCTTCATTGGGAATAAGGCCTCTGTTTGCCTTTATATCAATATGAATATCTGCCAGGTTAGCAAGATTTGGGCTATCCATATCGTCAGCAGTTGGTGCCTGGGATACAGCAACGAAAGGAATACGCTGCCCATTCAAAGATTCAGCCAGGGCCACTGCCTCCGGTTCGCTAGCAGAGCGTGCAAAAATAATAGCGCGGTCCCGTTGTTCGACCTGAGCCATATACTGACCATTGTATAATCGTTTCATGCCTTTTAATGGTTCAGGGCCATCAATTGCCTGGTTGATGATTCCATTCATTTCTTTAAAACCATGCAAATAAATAGTGCCATGACCTACTAAAGCCTGAGCTAATAATCTCGCTGCGTCTTCCATATTTTCTTGTTCATCTTGTTCGATTTTTTTATAAATGCCGCTTAATTGAGTTAAAAATATTTTCAACATTTAGGTCCACTCCTAATTTTAATAGTAATAGATGCTCCTAATCCTTAGTTGTACCGTAGTAAAATGATTAGTTCTTGTCAAAGTATAAATGCTTAGACAGAAATTGTCGAAAGACATTTTCAGTTGAATAGAGGATTATTTACCTATTAGTAGAACTTATAGATTTATACGTATCTATGTTTATACAGGCTAACGGAAAGAAGGAGCTGTGTAAAATGAATGAAAAAATTTTAATTGTTGATGATCAATTTGGCATCCGGATATTACTGAATGAAGTTTTGCAGCAGGAAGGGTATCAAACATACCTGGCTGCAAATGGAGAGCAGGCATTGGCGCTCCAAAAAAATGAATCACCTGATTTAGTATTACTGGATATGAAAATTCCCGGGATGGACGGAATTGAGATTTTAAGAAGAATGAAAGAAGAAGATCAGAACATTCGTGTATTAATTATGACTGCGTATGGAGAATTAGATATGATTCAGGAAGCGATGAGCCTGGGAGCTTTAACGCATTTTGCAAAACCATTTGATATTGATGATATAAGGAAAGCGGTAAAGAATCATTTGCCGGTTGCTAATATTGACAGTTAAATGTACATTTTGCACACTTGTTGATAGTTTTAGGACAAGTTGATATGCTAGAGATGACTTCCCTCTAAAAAAGCAATATGCTAAAAGGGGGAATACATATCGATCCATTAGGGAAAATGATAAGGGAAGCCGTTTGGCTCGTATCTTATTATTAACAAGGAGGAAGAAAAATGCCTTTAGTATCAATGACTGAAATGCTAAACAAAGCAAAAGAAGAAGGATATGCAGTTGGACAGTTTAACATCAACAACTTAGAGTACACGCAAGCGATTCTTCAAGCTGCTGAGGAAGAAAAATCTCCGGTAATCTTAGGGGTTTCTGAAGGGGCAGCTCGTTACATGGGCGGTTTTAAAGTGTGTGTAGCTATGACAAAAGCCTTAATGGAAGAATACAAAACAACAGTTCCGGTTGCTATTCACTTAGACCACGGTTCTAGCTTTGAAAAATGTAAAGAAGCTGTTGATGCAGGATTCACTTCCGTTATGATTGATGCTTCTCATCATCCATATGAAGAGAATATTGAAATCACATCTAAAGTGGTTGATTATGCTCATGCAAATGGAGTTTCTGTTGAAGCAGAACTTGGAACAGTTGGCGGACAGGAAGATGACGTAATCGCTGATGGCGTTATCTATGCTGACGTTGAAGAGTGTAAAGACCTTGTGAAACGTACAAATATTGATTGCCTTGCTCCTGCGTTGGGTTCTGTACATGGACCTTACAAAGGCGAGCCAAATCTAGGATTCAAGGAAATGGAAGAAATCGGAAAAGAAACGGGTATGCCTTTAGTACTTCATGGTGGATCCGGTATTCCTACACACGATATCCAAAAAGCTATTTCTCTTGGAACTGCTAAAATCAATGTAAATACTGAAAATCAAATTACTTCTACTAAAGCAGTACGCGAAGTATTGGCAGCAGATAAAGAAGTTTACGACCCACGTAAATATCTTGGACCAGCTCGTGAAGCCATTAAAGAAACAGTTATTGGTAAAATGCGTGAATTTGGTTCTACTAACAGAGCATAAAACTTATCTTTACGGGAGGAGCCCATTTATTATGGGATCCTCCTTTTTTACTATTTTACATTTTTTATAATAAAAACAATTTTTTATCATTTATATTATTTGCCGAAAATGAAAAACAGTGACACAATATAGAAAGATATGAGAATTTGTTTGGGAGGAATTTAAAATGAAATTTTTTATAGATACTGCTAATATTAATGAAATTAAGGAAGCGCATGCACTTGGTATTTTAGCAGGTGTAACAACAAATCCATCATTGGTAGCAAAAGAAAAAGATGTTTCTTTCCATGATCGCCTTCGTGAAATTACAGCGTTGGTACCTGGTTCTGTAAGTGCAGAGGTTATTGCGCTCGATGCGGAAGGTATGATTCGCGAGGGGAAAGAATTAGCTGAGATTGCTCCGAACATTACAGTAAAAGTACCAATGACTCCAGAAGGACTAAAAGCAGTTCATGCTTTGAAACAAGAAGGAATCAAAACAAATGTAACACTAATCTTTAATGCTAATCAGGCATTGCTTGCTGCAAGAGCCGGTGCTGCATATGTTTCACCTTTCATCGGTAGATTGGATGATATTGGGCAAAATGGTCTGGATTTAATTGCTGAGATTGCAGAAATCTTTGCGATTCATAATATCGATTCAGAAATTATAGCGGCAAGTATCCGCCATCCGCAGCACGTGACTCAGGCAGCACTTCGCGGCGCGCACATTGCCACTGTACCATATAATGTCATTCTTCAGCTTTGTAAACATCCTTTAACAGACAAAGGTATTGAAGCATTCCTTAAAGATTGGGAAACAAGAACAGGGCTATAAAATTTGGTAAAATGTGTATGAATAATCGAACCTTGTGAAATAATTTGATTGACTCGCTTTAAATCAGGGGATCTTTGTGGTAATATTTACCTTATTCTCGCCGGGCGTAGAAAACTGCATCAAGGGCGCAGAAGGGAGCTATTATGGAAAAACTTAAAATAGCGGGTGGGTATCCGCTAAAAGGGGAAGTTCGCATAAGTGGTGCAAAGAATAGTGCAGTTGCCTTAATTCCAGCAACTATTCTTGCTGACTCATCTGTAACAATTGAGGGGCTTCCTAATATCTCTGACGTAGAAATGCTAAAAGGATTACTTGAAGAAATTGGTGGTCAGGTAACACTTGATTCAAATGAAATGACTGTTGATCCATCAAATATGATTTCAATGCCTCTTCCAAACGGAAGAGTCAAGCAATTACGCGCTTCCTATTATTTAATGGGAGCAATGCTCGGTAAATTTAAGAAAGCGGTTATCGGCTTGCCTGGTGGATGTTATTTGGGTCCGAGGCCAATCGATCAGCATATCAAAGGATTTGAGGCTTTGGGAGCTCAAGTAACGAATGAGCAGGGAGCAATCTATTTGCGTGCTGACGAATTGCGCGGAGCCAGAATCTATCTGGACGTTGTCAGTGTAGGGGCAACAATCAATATTATGCTGGCAGCTGTTTTAGCTAAGGGCAAAACGATTATTGAAAACGCCGCAAAAGAGCCGGAGATTATCGATGTTGCAACTTTATTAACGAATATGGGGGCCAGTATCAAAGGTGCAGGGACAGATGTCATCCGCATCGAAGGTGTTGAAAAACTTCATGGCTGCAGGCATACCATCATACCAGACCGTATAGAGGCAGGGACCTATATGATTATTGCAGCAGCAATTGGTGATGGCATATTAATTGATAATGTTATTCCGCAGCATCTTGAACCCTTGATCGCTAAGCTGAGAGAAATGGGAGTGACCATTGAAGAGCGGGACGATCAAATTTATATACCGAAAGCTGAACAATTAAAAGCTGTAGATATAAAAACTCTGGTGTATCCTGGTTTCCCAACGGATTTGCAGCAGCCTATCACAACACTCCTGACCAAGGCTCGGGGATCTTCAGTTGTTACGGATACTATTTATGGAGCTCGATTTAAACATATAGATGAATTAAGCAGGATGAATGCCGATATTAAGGTAGAAGGCCGTTCTGCGATTATCAATGGACCCGTTCAGCTGAATGGAGCAAAAGTGAAGGCTAGTGATTTACGAGCAGGCGCTGCTTTAATTGCTGCCGGTCTAATAGCAGAAGGAATAACCGAGATAACCGGACTCGAACATATCGATCGGGGATACAGTCATATAGTGGACAAGCTTTCAGGACTGGGAGCTACCATATGGAGAGAAAAATTATCACCGATAGAGATAGAGCAGCTTAAGAACTCTTAATGTAAAAAATCAAGAGGAACTGAGCAGGGAACTTCATTTCATAAGCACTTTTGAACAGATTCGTTCAGCTGTTATGAGAGCGAAATCTGGTAAGGTCCTCTTTAAAAGAGACCAAATTTGGTTATAAAATCACAACCTGGATAAATATAGCATTTCCTCCAGATTAAAATCTGGAGGATTTTATTATAAAAGTTATAAAATTGTGCTATATTTAGAATGTTATGATGGTTTAGAAAAAATGTATGTAATGTTTAAAGTTGAACTCTTAATCAAAAGCGAGTAAAATGGATTTGTTTTTGAGAAAAAAATAGAATAGAATATAGAAATGCTGATCTAGCGATTAAAGGTTTACTTAAAAATAAACCGCAACTCATCCTTTTACCTTCCTAAATATTTTCTTCTTGATAACCCTATCTATGTAGTACTAACAAATCACTAAAAATCAATTAAATTAATAACTAAAGAGTGGTGTCATAATGGAATTAACAATTTCCGATTTAGAGAATTTAAAGCTGAAAGAACTGTACGAGCAAGCTAAAAAATATAAAGTATCTTATTATAGCAAGCTAACAAAGAAAGAACTTATTTTTGCCATTTTAAAGGCACAAGCAGAACGAGATGGGTATCTGTTCATGGAAGGTGTATTAGAAATCATTCCGTCTGAAGGATTTGGGTTCCTCAGACCGATTAATTACTCACCAAGTTCAGAGGATATATATATTTCGGCATCTCAAATTCGCCGATTTGACTTAAGAAACGGTGATAAAGTATCCGGTAAAGTGCGTCCTCCAAAAGAGAATGAACGATATTATGGATTATTGCATGTAGAAGCGGTAAATGGAGATAATCCTGAATCAGCTAAAGATAGAGTGCATTTTCCTGCATTGACGGCGTTGTACCCGGATCGCCAGGTTGTACTCGAAACAACTCCTCAAAATGTCTCTACGCGTGTAATGGATATCGTAGCACCGGTTGGGTTTGGACAACGTGGCTTGATTGTTGCTCCTCCAAAAGCTGGTAAAACGATGCTTCTTAAAGAGATTGCCAATGCCATTACTACGAATCATCCGGAGGCTGAATTAATCGTCCTGTTAATTGACGAACGTCCTGAGGAAGTAACAGATATCGAACGGTCTGTACAGGGAGATGTGGTCAGCTCGACATTTGATGAGGTTCCTGAAAACCATATCAAAGTAGCAGAGCTTGTTTTAGAACGTGCGATGCGCCTTGTTGAACATAAACGGGATGTTATTATTTTAATGGATAGTATCACCAGATTGGCACGTGCCTATAACCTTGTAATTCCGCCAAGCGGAAGAACGTTGTCAGGCGGGATTGATCCAGCGGCATTTCACCGTCCGAAGCGTTTCTTTGGGGCTGCCCGTAATATCGAAGAGGGCGGCAGCTTAACGATTCTGGCAACAGCTCTTATCGATACAGGCTCACGTATGGATGACGTTATTTATGAGGAATTTAAAGGGACAGGTAATATGGAGCTTCATTTGGATCGTTCTCTTGCAGAGCGCAGAATATTCCCGGCTATTGATATTCGCCGTTCCGGAACAAGAAAAGAAGAACTCATCGTTCCAAAAGATCATTTGGAAAAATTATGGGCTATACGTAAGACAATGTCAGATATGCCAGATTTTGCAGAGCGTTTATTGCGTAAAATGAAACAAACTAAAACAAATCAGGAGTTCTTCCAATACCTTGATGACGAGATGAAAAAGTCAACAGGCGGATCGAAAAGACTCTTGTAATAGTTGGCAGTAGTAGTTGATTTAAAATAGAACGTCTGATATAATATCTTAAGTGTGCTTCAATTCGAAAAAGCATGCTTGATAACTCTGTTTCGAAAGACTCAGGGCGGAAGGAGTGGAAAAGATGAAAACAGGAATTCACCCTAATTACAAAACAGCAACTGTTAAATGTGCTTGTGGTAATGAATTTGAAACTGGCTCCGTTAAAGAAGAGGTGCGCGTAGAGGTTTGCAATGAATGCCACCCATTCTATACTGGACGTCAAAAGTTTGCTTCTGCTGATGGACGTGTTGAGCGTTTCAACAAGAAGTACGGCTTCAAATCCCAACAACAAGAACAATAATTCGGATTTTCAGAAACAGGCAGCGGGTAAGCCGCTTGCCTGTTTTTTATTAGCGTGACTTTAAGAACAGACGCAGGCAGGAATGTCAAAATAGGCCAGCCTGTATTGCATTTTTTAGAAGTCAGCTATATATTTTATATCAGCAATAATCCTTACTATATATTTAATAAAATATTTCATACGCTATTTATGATGTATAATTAGCTATTGGTACAAGACATGCAGGAATCTTATTAGTAAACCCAAATGAGTGGAGTAAAGACAGGAAGGGAGACCCCAACACATGTACGAAATGAAACAATCCGGCTGGATGGAATTAATTTGTGGCAGCATGTTTTCCGGAAAATCTGAAGAACTGATTCGCAGGGTAAGGAGAGCTGTCTTTGCTAAGCAATCTATTGCTGTCTTCAAACCGGCTATTGATAATCGCTACAGTGAGGAAGCGGTGGTTTCCCACAATGGATCTTCTGTTGTTGCCAAAACCATTCCACATTCATCTAAAATCTTTGATCATATAGATTTGGATACAGATTTAATTGCCATTGATGAAGTGCAGTTCTTTGATGAAGAAATTGTACAAGTTGCCCAGCATTTGGCGGATAGTGGATATCGCGTAATTTTGGCTGGTTTGGATCAGGATTTTAGAGGAGAACCATTCGGGCCGATGCCAGAGTTAATGTGTTTGGCAGAACAAGTAACAAAACTACAGGCAGTTTGTTCCGTATGCGGATCCCCGTCAAGCAGGACACAGCGTCTGATTGACAAGAAGCCTGCAGGCTATGATGAACCTGTTATCTTAGTGGGAGCATCAGAATCCTATGAACCAAGATGCCGTCATCATCATGAAGTACCGGGTAAACAAGAAACGGTGCATACACCAATTGACGGTGGTATGAACAACCTTAAAACCAACAAATTTTAAAGAAAATGAACACCTCCGGAAGATCAGTTGAATTTGGAGGTGTTTTTGTATGTCAGGGATATGGATATTCCAAAGAGGAATGATAAATTTGGATCTCTGTCACCCTCTTTTTTTCGTTTCCTCTATATTGTGGTACAATAAACAAATCAAACGCTAAGGTGATGACACCTGTGTTTTTAAAAACCTGTTAATGAGGTGAAGAAGTTGATCGATCGTTTACAAGCAGTAGAAGACCGATATGAAAGATTAAATGAGCTTTTAAGTGACCCGGAAATTGTAAATGACACAAAGAAGCTTCGTGAATATTCCAAGGAACAATCAGATATTCAGGAGACTGTCTTTGCTTATAGAGAATATAAAGATGTGCGTTCCCAATTTCAGGATGCTAAAGCGATGCTTGAAGATAAGCTGGATGCTGACATGCGTGAAATGGTGAAGGAAGAAGTGGATGAGCTTTCCGGACAGATGAAAGAGCTGGAAGAGAAGCTTAGAGTATTACTGATTCCTAAAGACCCTAATGATGACAAAAACGTAATTATGGAAATCCGCGGAGCAGCTGGCGGGGATGAAGCAGCCTTATTTGCCGGAAGCCTCTATAGAATGTACAGCCGTTTTGCTGAAGCGCAAGGATGGAAGATTGATGTAATGGATTCAAATCCAACGGGGCTCGGCGGTTATAAAGAAATTATCTTTATGATTAATGGCAATGGCGCATACTCCAAAATGAAATTTGAAAACGGCGCCCATCGCGTACAGCGTGTACCTGAAACAGAATCAGGCGGTCGTATTCATACATCAACGGCTACTGTTGCCTGCTTGCCAGAGGCAGAAGAAGTAGAAGTTGACATTCATGATAAAGATATCCGCGTAGATACGTTTGCATCAAGCGGACCAGGCGGACAAAGTGTTAACACAACCATGTCTGCTGTACGTCTTACTCATGTTCCAACAGGAATAGTTGTATCCTGCCAGGATGAAAAATCACAGATTAAAAACAAAGAGAAAGCCATGAAAGTACTACGCGCGCGCATTTATGATAAATTCCAGCAGGAAGCACAGGCTGAGTATGATAGTGCCCGTAAATCTGCCGTAGGTACAGGGGACCGCTCGGAACGTATTCGTACGTATAATTTCCCGCAAAACCGTGTAACGGATCACCGCATTGGATTAACTATCCAAAAGCTTGATCAAATCATGGAAGGCAAACTTGATGAAGTCATTAATGCATTAATTATGGAAGATCAGGCAAGCCGTCTTCAAAATGCGGAGGATTAAGAATGATGAAAGTGTATGAAGCTCTTCGATGGGCTTCTTCTTTTTTAAGGGAAAATGACCGCGATGAAAATGCCGGGGAATGGCTATTGATGAATCAGCTCCATTTATCCCGTGCCCAAATGCTTGCGAATATGCATGAGGAGTTAACGGAAGAGGAAGAGGCTCTCTTTATTAGGGATGTAAAAAAGCATGGAATCGAGGCAGTACCTGTGCAGCACATCATTGGCAGCGAGGAGTTCTACGGCAGGACATTTCTGGTGAATGGGGATGTACTGATTCCGCGTCCCGAAACAGAAGAACTGATATTCCACACCTTAGCAAAAGTTAAGAACCTGTTCAGTCCTGAAACAAAGCTGGAGATGGCTGATATCGGGACAGGCAGTGGTATTATTGCTATAACGATGGCGTTGGAATGTCCCAATGTGAATGTGACAGCTGTGGATCTTTCAGAAAAAGCATTGAAACAAGCAGCTAAAAATGCTGAACGACTTGATGCAGAGGTGACGTTCTTGCAGGGAGATTTGCTCAAGCCATTGATTGAGTCTGGTAAAAAAGTAGATATCCTTCTTTCCAATCCTCCTTATATTCCTGAATCTGATCATGCGATTCTTTCAGATGTGGTTAGAAATCATGAACCGCATCTTGCCTTATTTGCTGGTGAAGATGGACTGGATTGTTACCGGCAAATGGTATCAGCCCTGCCAAGTGTACTTGCAGATACTGCGTTGGTTGGTTTTGAAGTCGGTGCCGGTCAGGGTGAGCAAGTAGCAGAACTTTTGCGGAGGAGATATCCTGAAGCACATGTGGAAGTTATTTTCGATATTAATGGGAAAGATCGAATGGTCTTTGCTGAGATAAAATAAAAACAAGGACACATGCCTCGATTGAGCTGTGTCCTTTTTATAAGCGCTGAAATCCGTTTTAGGTTGACTCTGAGATTTACATTCTCAGAACTCATATTTTCAAGCCGCATGCTGTATTCAATACCAATTATATCTAACGCCAACCAACTCCCTTTATTTAAAAATCTTACAGCAGTAATAAAATTCAGATAATTATAGTTTAAGATAGAAAAAAACTGTCCACACTGTTGGTAAGTGAAGGGACGGTGCTTATGATGATGGCTAAAAAATACTTGCCTTTAATATATATTTTATTCTTATGTGCAGCGACCATGACTGGGTTACTGACCCCAAAAAATAATACATCTGCAACAGAGGTTCAGGTTATACCAAATGAGGCGATCCGCTTGCGGATTTTGGCTAATAGCAATAAGGAATCTGATCAGAAATTGAAGCGGTCGATTCGAGATGAGGTCAATAAGGAGATTAACAAGTGGGTAGCTGAATTAACATCGATTGAAGAAGCCAGAAAAGTTATAAGCGCTCATTTAGCTGATATAGAGGCCATAGCAAAAGAAGTAATGGTGAAAGAAAATAATGTACAAAGTATACAGGTTGATTTTGGGGAAACTGTTTTTCCTACGAAACTATATGGTCAATATTTATATCCGGCCGGAAAGTATGAAGCTATTAAGATTACTTTAGGTGAAGGAGAGGGGGACAATTGGTGGTGCGTCCTTTTTCCTCCGCTATGCTTCCTTGATTTTAACAGTGGAACAGCCGTAGCAAGTGAGTCAGACGCAACGATTCCTGAAGAGTCGCCTGAAGTGCCAGCAGCAAATGATGAAAAATCTAACAGCAGTAAAAACGAGGATACAGTGGAACAAACACAAACAAATGAACAAGAGGTAGAGCCAACACAAACAAATGGGCAAGAGACACAACGAACAGAAACAAATGTACTAGAGGTAGAGACGACACAAACAAATGTGCAGGAGACACAACAAACACAAAAAAATGCACAAGAGACTCAACCAATTGAAAGGTTCAGTCAAACACAACAACCGAATGAACAGACAGAAGAACGGGCGTCACAAAATAAAGACGTGGAACAGCCTGAAAATAAAGCTGACAAGGAAGCCAATCCACCTGTTTATGAAAGTCAGGATGAAGAGCCAGTCAAGGTGAAATTCTTTTTAGTAGAAATGGTGAAAGATTTATTTTGAGAAACCGCATCACTCCGGAGGGAAACATGAGTCCACTTTAAAAAGGACAAATTTGATGAACCGCGGTGGGAGAAGGAGTAGAGTGGAAATGTACGGAATTAGATTGGAAAATAGGAAAATCAGCTGAGTGGACCGGATTAGAGTAGAGAAAAGGTCCAGGATAGAGCAAGAATCAGGCAAAAACCAGCGGAGATGCCGGGAATAGAGAGGAAAACAAGAAAAATCCAGCCGAAGTTGTCCGGAATCCAACCAAACTCACGGGGAATCCAGCCGAAGTGTTCCAGAATCCGGCCAAACTCAGGGGAAATCCAGCCAAAGTGTTCCAGAATCCAGCCAACTAAGAGTTCAATAGCTATTTAAGTTCTATTCTCCCTAGCAAATCATAATCATAGAGTAGAGTAACATTTGGTAGTGAAGGGAGAATAGAACGTGTATTATATATCTATATCAAAAAGCGTCGATATTGAGGCAATGGAGCAGTTTATTAAAACACAGGGGCTTGAGCTGAATCATACGGATATTTGTTCCGGAAAGTTTATCCTTTTAAAAGAAGAAGATTCATTAAAAGGAATGATTGGTCTTGAGCCTTGTGGAGAATATGGGGTGCTCAGATCGTTTTTGTTTGTACCGGAGGCTCAAGCACAGGTACCGGCTCTCTTTGCGACTGTATTAGCTCTGGCAAAAGAAAAAGGGTTGAAAAAAATATTTCTGATCTCGAATAAACTTCAGGCATTAGGTTTTTTTGAGGCTCTTCAATTTGAGCGGGTGAATGACCGGGAGATTCCTGATTTGGTGAAGAATTCTGAGGTTGTGGACAAAGTGTGGACAATGAAGGAAGCGTATTTTATGGAAAGAGCCCTATAAGGATGAAATTATCCACGGTTTTGCCAGCTTTATTCACATACTGTGGATAAAGCTTGTTTTATTAATTAAATTCTTTTATACTTGCAAAGTAAATTTGTGAAAAATGTCGAAGAATCCTTAATTTATAAGTAATATATAGAGAATGATGTAGATTGGTGGCAGGTGATAACAATGAAAACGAAATTGTGGACAGTGGATAAAAATGTGGATAAAAACAATAGTTATCCACAAATTGTGGATGCAGCCCAAAAATTGAAGATGGGAGAACTGATTGCATTTCCGACTGAAACGGTTTATGGACTTGGAGCGAATGCCTTGATTGGAGCGTCAGTAGCAGCTATTTATCAAGCGAAGGGAAGACCGAGCGATAACCCATTAATTGTTCATATTGGAGACAAAGAACAATTGCATGGCCTTGTGAAAGAGATACCTGCAGTTGCGGAGAAACTAATGGATCGATTTTGGCCGGGTCCTTTGACGTTAATTTTCCAAAAGAAAGAGGGAGTCTTCTCGGATGTAGTGACAGCAGGGCTTTCTTCGGTAGCCATTCGAATGCCTGATCATCCGGTTGCGCTTGAGTTACTAAAGGAAGCGGGATGTCCAACTGCGGCACCGAGTGCAAATCTATCTGGGAAACCGAGTCCAACAACGGCAGAACATGTCCGTGAGGATTTGGACGGAAAAATTGCCGGAATTGTTGACGGAGGGCCAACTGGGGTCGGTCTCGAATCGACTGTACTTGATGTGACGGGGGAAATACCGCAAATTCTCAGACCTGGCGGGATTACGCGTGAACAGCTCGAAGAAGTAATCGGTGAAGTATCTGTTGACCCTGGTCTGCTGAAGGATAGTGACGCCCCAAAAGCGCCGGGAATGAAATACAAACATTATGCGCCTAAAGCACCGCTGACTCTCGTGGACGGCACCCCTCAATTCATTCAAACATTGATTGATGAAGAGCGTGCCTCCGGTAAAAAAGTGGGCGTATATACGGTTGATGAGCATGCCCATCTCTATAAGGCGGATGTCATTGTTACC
The DNA here is from genome assembly GCF_058313635.1 of Bacillus sp. z26. NCBI lineage: Bacteria > Bacillati > Bacillota > Bacilli > Caryophanales > Bacillaceae > Bacillus > Bacillus sp. z26. Next base: position 432,472 of record NZ_JBZFQM010000003.1, on the reverse strand, counting down.
GGGGGAACTCGCGAGGAATTGAATTCTGTAGCCGAGAAAATGTATGGGGTGCTGCGCCAATTTGATAAAGAACAGCCGGATCTTATTTTTGGAGAAGTATTTCCGGAAAAAGGCATCGGGCAAGCCATTATGAATAGATTAAAGAAGGCAGCCGGAGGGAGAATCATCCAGCAAGACAAGTTCTAATTGATCCGGGACAGGCATATGTTTACTAAAGAGCTGGTCCCGGGAGGTAACTATTAATGGAACAAAAGATGGTTGAATTATTTGGCCTGCTTTTTATGGCTTTGGCACTCGGAATGGATGCCTTCTCAATTGGATTGGGAATGGGTTCGTATAAGCTGAGGCTTAGGCAAGTACTCATCATTGGGTCGACGGTTGGTATTTTTCATATGTGGATGCCGCTTTTAGGAATTTTTTCAGGGAAGTTATTGTCCGCTCAATTTGGATTATTTGCATCTTATGCCGGTGCGGGTTTATTGCTGTTTCTTGGCTTACAAATGCTCCTCTCCGGAATCCAAGGGAAAAGTGAAACCGTTGTAGCCCCGGTGGGAACAGGATTAATTCTATTTGCAACAAGTGTCAGTCTGGATAGTTTCTCTGTTGGTCTGAGTTTGGGGATGCTTGGCTCCCGAGCGTTGATGACCATTCTCTGCTTTGGGTTTGCTGCCTTTTTTTTGACGGTATCAGGCTTGCTGTTAGGGAGGAGAGTACATACATTTCTAGGAAAATACAGCTTGGTTTTTGGAGGAAGCATCATGTTTGCGGTTGGTTTAAAGATCATCCTGCACCTACATGGATAAAGATGTGTATCAGATCGATCTGGTACATTTTTTTATTGTCCGTAAATATTCTATAATGGGGACAGGAGGGAATGAAGTTGAAGAAAATTTTATTTGTGTGTACGGGAAATACATGCCGTAGTCCCATGGCAGAAGCCATTTTGCGAAATTATAAACAAGCTGATTTGGAAGTGAAATCAGCAGGGGTTTATGCGTCCAGAGGGCAAGCTGCTTCTGAGTACGCCGCAAAGGTTCTTGATCAGCACCAAGTGGTCCATGAACATGCATCATCTCCTTTAAAAGGCGAAGACATCGAGTGGGCAACCTATATATTTACAATGACGGAAAGCCACAAACAGTTAATTGCTATGAATTACCCTCAAGCTATTGAAAAGACCTTTACCTTAAAGGAATTTGTAAAAGAGGATCCGGCAGACAGGGATATTTCGGATCCATTTGGGGGAAATGAACAAATATATGAACAAACTTTCCATGAATTATCCCACTGGATTAAAAAGCTTGTGGAAAAATTGAGAGACTAGAATTAGGATAGAGAAAAGGCAGTTTAAAAATGGAAGGGAGCCGTATTAACATGAAAGTTATCATTGCATCAGATCACGGCGGAATTAATTTAAGAAAAGAAATTATGAACTTAATGGACGAGCTTGAGATTCAGTACGAAGACATTGGATGTGATTGCGAAACATCTGTCGATTATCCTGATTATGCCCTGCCGGTAGCAGAACGAGTGGCAAATGGAGAATTTGACAGAGGAATTTTAATTTGCGGTACAGGGATTGGCATGAGCATTGCAGCAAATAAAGTAAAAGGAATTCGGGCAGCACTTGTTCATGATATGTTTAGTGCCCAAGCGACAAGAGCGCACAATAACAGTAATATTTTAACCATGGGAGAGCGTGTGATTGGTCCTGGCTTAGCTAGAGAAATCGCCCGTATTTGGCTGACAACGGAGTTTGAAGGCGGTCGCCATCAAACACGAATCGGAAAAATAGCTGAATCGGAAAAATAAACGAAGAAAGGCAGTATGCAAATGAGTGAGCTAAATGTAGTGGATATAAGAACTCAAGTAACTGCTATTCTGAATGATCTGGAAGCTGCTTTTCCAATGAATGGCCGTTTGTTGGTGATTGGCTGCAGCACCAGTGAAGTGATTGGCAAACGGATCGGTACGGGCGGGACGCTGGAAGTAGCGAAGGCTATTTTTGAAGCTGTAGATGAATTTTCTAAGCAAAAGGGAGCCTACTTGGCTTTCCAAGGCTGTGAGCATATTAACAGAGCTTTAATTATTGAAAGAAAAACAGCCATTCAATATGGATTGGACGAAGTATCGGTTGTACCTGCCCGCCAAGCCGGAGGGGCAATGGCCGCCTATGCATTTACGAATCTTGAGGATGCGGTCGTGGTCGAGCATATTAAAGCGGATGCAGGCATAGATATTGGCGATACAATGATCGGTATGCACCTAAAGCATGTGGCGGTTCCGTTGCGTTCCGCGGTAAGAGAGATTGGCCAGGCACATGTGACATTGGCCATGACAAGACCGAAACTGATAGGCGGGCCGAGGGCTCAATATAATAGGTTTAACGAGAAGTAAATGTAAGAATGATACGTCAATGGAATAAATGACTATTGCCCTTTATCGTGCTAGAATTGAAGGGACTAAAGTGAAGAATTGTCCGTTTTGACGAAAAGGGAGGAAGCTATAAGATGAGGTATTTGCAAGAGCAAGACTCACAAGTATTTGATGCAATTCAACAAGAACTGGGCAGACAACGCGGAAAGATTGAACTGATCGCTTCTGAAAACTTTGTCAGCGAAGTAGTGATGGAAGCGCAAGGATCCGTTCTGACGAATAAGTATGCCGAAGGGTATCCGGGAAGACGTTATTACGGCGGCTGTGAGTATGTGGATATTGTGGAGGATTTAGCAAGAGAACGTGCTAAAAAGATATTTGGAGCAGAGCATGTGAACGTGCAACCGCATTCAGGTGCTCAGGCAAATATGGCTGTTTATTTTACAATTTTGAATCCAGGAGATACAGTGCTGGGGATGAACTTATCCCATGGAGGACACTTAACCCATGGCAGTCCTGTAAATTTCAGCGGAATCCAGTACAATTTTGTTGAATACGGTGTTGATGAAAAAACTCATCTTATAAATTACGAGGACGTCAGAGAGAAAGCGATTCAAAGTAAGCCGAAATTAATTGTTGCCGGAGCAAGTGCATACCCGAGGACAATTGATTTCAAGAAGTTCCGTGAAATTGCGGATGAAGTGGGCGCTTACTTGATGGTAGATATGGCTCATATTGCAGGACTTGTTGCAGCTGGATTGCACCCAAGCCCGATTCCTTATGCAGAATTCGTCACAACGACAACTCACAAAACATTGCGCGGACCACGTGGCGGCATGATTCTTTGTAAAGATGAGTTTGCCAAGAAAATAGACAAATCCATATTCCCTGGTATTCAGGGCGGACCCCTTATGCATGTAATTGCCGCAAAAGCTGTGGCATTCGGCGAAGCGCTTCAGGATTCCTTTAAAGGTTATGCAAAGGATATTATAGAGAATGCCAAACGCCTTGGCGAAAGTCTGCAGAAGGAAGGACTTACAATTGTCTCAGGCGGAACAGACAATCACTTATTGCTGATTGATGTTCGCTCCATTCATCTAACAGGTAAAGTAGCTGAAAAGGTATTGGATGATATCGGTATTACGGCTAATAAAAATACGATTCCATATGATCCGGAAAGTCCTTTCGTGACAAGCGGTATCCGTATTGGTACAGCAGCCGTCACCAGCCGTGGATTCCAATTGGAGGATATGGATGAGATTGCTGCCATCATCAGCCTTGCCCTCAAAAATCACGAGGATGAAGAGAAGCTGAAAGAAGCAGCAGAACGAGTGACAAAGCTATCCAGCAAATATGAATTGTATCCTGATTATTAAGGATATGTAGATGGGGTGTTGATGAGTCCGTTAAAGGCTTATTGATACCCCCTTTTTGGGAATACCGTATAAAATAAGGGATTATTAAAAAACTAAAGTAGTTAAGATTGTTAAGTTAAATAAGGTCTCTAAACGGTACATTTTGGTAATCTAAACTTAATTGAACAAATCGAGAATTTTCTGTACAATAAAACGAGTGTAAAAAAAGGAACTTAAAGTGAGGAGAGATCCAATTGGGAAAAGTTTTTGTATTTGACCACCCGTTAATTCAACATAAGTTAACATTTATCCGTGATAAAAATACGGGCACAAAAGAATTCAGAGAACTAGTGGATGAAGTAGCTACTTTGATGGCTTTTGAAATTACCCGAGATCTCCCGTTAGAAGAAGTCGAAATTGAAACGCCAGTCAGCAAATCAACATCCAAAACCATCGCAGGTAAAAAAGTGGCTATTATCCCTATTTTACGTGCGGGTCTCGGCATGGTTGATGGCATGATTAAAATTATACCAGCTGCAAAAGTTGGCCATGTGGGATTATACAGAGATCCTGAAACATTGAAACCAGTTGAGTATTATGTAAAACTTCCGGCTGATGTAGAAGAAAGAGAATTTATCGTAGTTGATCCAATGCTTGCTACAGGTGGATCTGCTGTCGATGCTATTAGCGCAATCAAAAAGCGTGGAGCAAAAAATATTAAATTTGTTTGTCTGGTTGCGGCTCCTGAAGGCGTTAAAGCAGTGGAAGAAGCCCATCCGGATGTTGATATTTTCATCGCTGCACTTGATGAAAAATTAAATGATCACGGCTATATCGTTCCAGGACTTGGTGACGCAGGCGATCGCTTATTCGGAACAAAATAATAAAGATAAAAGAGATGTTCATCAGCTTTTTTGGCTGATGGACATCTCTTTTTTTTAATAGGGTGAGCTAGTAATTGATAAACGTAAAAATATCTTTCGTCTTAATCTGTCTGCCTATTGAAAGCAATCAAATAAGATCCAGGAGCTGTTATCTTTTATTTTTTTCGCGTTCTTTTCTTAACTCTTCAATTCTCTTCATTTCTGCCTGATATTCTTCTTCCACCTTCCAGGTTTCCGGAAGGAAGGACTCATTATTATAATCAATCCGTTTTCCGTAACGAAGCATTTCATAAATGATCATCCCATTGTTGGGCTTTCCGTTGAACGTATGCATCGGTACAACATCAAATAGCACATAATAGATAGAGTAGAAAGCAAACCGGTCCCAAAATGTTTTATAATCCACGATCCAGCCGTTAGCAATTGAAAAATTAATGATGAGAGCGATGGCCAGGTTCATTAAAATGGGTCCCAAGTAGACGCAAATGTAAGCGAACTTGCTCTTGCGCTTTAAATCATCATATGAAAACCAGCTGTACAAATGATAATATTTGCGGAAATCAAACATTCCCAATTTAATGAGGCGCGGACCTGATCCTATCGTCAATCTCGGATTAATAACACCAAATAACCCGCTGACAATCAGGTACCCCATCTCCCGAAGAAATACGACGATAGGCAGGATAATAAAGGCGGATATCACTAATGACAAGAGGTCGTAAAGTCCAAACATGTTGTATGCACATCCTAACGAAAAAACTTGTATCCTGACATTCATACCCTCTCCCGAATGTAAACTAAACGAATTTTTTAAGAGAGCAGCATCATCCAAACAATAAGAAGTCGATAGGGAAAGGGTTCGATTTCTTATTTAAAGGAGAGGAATTATTTTTTTACATGTATAAGTGATGGCAGTTAATCCATTCTAAAAAAATAAGGATGGTGATGATACTCATTGATGCGAATTTTGATAGGATTCTTCATGTTTATTCAATTTTTAGTATATATCCCGCATAGTTATGCTGAGGGTACAGAGGTAGTTGTGATTGAAACAGTGAAAGATGAAGCACCTAAGGAAGTGGCGGCAAAGCTAACTGCAAAGTATCCAGCGATTAAACCGCGCTATTTTTATCATGTTGTATACAACGGTTTTTCGGCAAATATTCCTTCCGCGCTTCTATCAAGTTTAAAGAAGGAGAAATCAATTACTGCTATTTATCAAACAGGTTCATTTAAAGCCTCTATTAAAAAAGACTCGCGACCAAAAAGCCAGCCGTCGCACTTGAAATTCAACCAGCCCTTACAGGCTACCGGTAAAGGAGTGAAGGTAGGGGTTATTGATACGGGGATTGACTACACGCATCCTGATCTTCAGGCTAACTATAAAGGCGGCTACGATGTGGTTGATAAAGATTCAGACCCAATGGAAACTCTGGGGAACCAGAAAAATGCAACCCTGCATGGTACGCATGTGGCGGGGATTATCGGAGCTAATGGGAAAATGAAAGGAATGGCTCCTGAGGCCAATATTTATGCATACAGAGCGTTGGGACCAGGCGGATATGGAACAACTGATCAAGTGATCGCGGCAATCGAGAAAGCGGTAAACGATAAGATGGACATTATCAATCTGTCATTGGGAGATACCATGAATGGCCCTGATCTGCCCACGTGTAAAGCCCTTGATAAGGCAGTTAAAAAGGGAATTGTGGCTGTGGTGGCAAATGGAAATGATGGACCGGCGATATGGTCGGTTGGCTCACCAGGGACATCAGGAGGAGCTATAAGTGTCGGAGCCAGTGCAGATGCAGGTAAAGTGAAACGATTGAATTTTACGAAAAACTGGGCAGATATAAAGGTTCAATCTGTTGTAGGCTCACCTGAATGGAATTTTCCACATTCTATGTTACTGAGTGATGCAGGCCTGGGCAAAGAGAAGGATTACCATAAAATTGAAGTGGAGAATAAAATCGTATTGGTGGAAAGGGGAGTCATATCCTTTAAAGATAAGGTGATTAATGCAACGAAGGCTGGGGCTTTGGGGGTAATCATTTTTAATAATGAAGACGGGGAATTAAATGCTTCACTTGAAATGAATTCAGAAATTCCTGTCATAACCGTCACGCAAAAAGATGGATTGAAAATGAAACGGGCCATGAAAACGGGGCCGATTGCCTGCAGTACGGAAGAAATTGTTGAAAGAGAAAAAATGGCTCACTTTAGTTCTCGTGGACCAGTCATTCATACCATTGGAATAAAACCTGATGTGGTCGCCCCCGGTGTAAACATTGAAAGCACGATTCCTGGAGGCGGCTATCTATCTTTGCAGGGGACAAGTATGGCAGCTCCATATGTCGCAGGCGTTTGTGCTTTGCTAAAAGAAGCTCATCCTGACTGGGTCCCTGAACAATTTAAATCTGCTTTAATGACCAGTGCCAATCTGTTAAAAAACGAAAAACAAGAAATGTATCACACATTTGAACAAGGGGCAGGCCGGATAAATGGGAGAGAAGCCCTTCAAGAGGATACATTTTTAGCCCCATCATCTGTTACTTTCGGCATGGCATCTAATGGCCGTACGTATAAAGCAAATATAGTAGTAGAAAATAGAAGCAAGTACAAAAAGCAATTTTATTTTTCAATTCCTCGTAAGGAAAGATTTAAGTCCTGGAAGCTACCTCTGGCTTTTACACTTGAAGGAGGTCAGAAAAAGACACTGGAGATGCAGCTTGAATTGGATGATTGGAAGGAGAAGAGTGATCTTGAAGATGGATATTTGTACCTCAATGAAACGGGACGATCTAAAGTAAGGCAGATTCCTTATATTTTTGCGATGCAGAAGCCTGAATATCCAATTGCCGAAGGGTTAGAGATTGACCAAATTAAAGGCAAACGCCAAATGGATATAAGCATTTATTTGCCGTTTGGAGCAGATGCTGTAAGGTTTTCCCTGTATGATGCGGATTCGCTCATAAATACGAAAGATTTAGCAGAAATAAAAAATGTTAAAAGAGGAGTTTTAAAACAAAGGGTTACTTTACCGGAATCTATTCTTTCAAATTATTACGAAATTGTGGCAGAAGTAGAGAAAAATCACCAAAAAGTCGTAATAAACGATACAAATTTCTTGCATTTTCAGTTAGAATGAAAGTTATACACTAATTTTTACAGAATTTATATTATATTCTAGTATAGGTAATGGATTCAACACCTATCTGAATTGACAATCATTTTTGCCTATTGTATTCTTACATAGGGTATAAATGGTAGGGTTTTCAAATTGACAGACATATTTCCATTTATCATGTCAATGTGAGATTATTATTATATCCTCCCCACCTATTCATAGCAGAGGAGATACAATGAAAAATAATCGCGGTGCTTTTCATGCAATGGGTTTAATGTCTGCGATTTTATCACAAATTGTCGGTCCTACGCTTATAGGAATATTTTTTGGTAGGTGGCTCGATAATCGATATCAATTGGAACCCCTTTTTTTAATCCTTTGTCTCCTGACCGGACTGGCAATAGGAGTCTATGCTGCCATCCGTTCGATAAATAACTACTTTAATGGAGAAACCTAATCAAATGCTAGAAGTCCACATTGTTTTCAAACGCTATCTTAAATTCACGTTCACCTTATTATCCATTTATGTTATCCTATGGGGGGTAACCCCATATAAAGCAGAAGCATTGGGAATGGCACTTGGTAGTATTATAGGTATTTATAATATCTGGCTTTTATCCAAAAAAACTGCTCAATTGGGAGAAATGGTGCAGAATGGCCGCAGTATGAAATCAATTGGGACAATCTCGAGAATGGCCGCAGCTATTCTGGCTGTAGCTATCGCCATGCAATACCCAGATCGATTTAATGTCTTTTTTGTAGTATTGGGATTAATGACGGGTTACCTTGTCATTATGATAGATTTAACAATCCATAACATAAGGCGGGGGGAAAAGAGGTGAATATAGATTGAATCATGGAGCACCAACAGTCGAATTAATGGGCCTTACTTTTAATCTTGGTAACGTTCTGATGATTACGGTCGCAAGTGTGATTGTATTTTTAATCGCTGTACTGTCGACAAGAAAATTGGCAGTGAAGCCATCAGGTATGCAGAACTTTATGGAGTGGGTCATAGACTTTGTCAGAAACATTATTAATAGCAATATGGACTGGAACACAGGCGGACGCTTTTTAGTTCTTGGAACGACGCTCATCATGTACATATTTGTTTCAAATATGCTTGGTCTTCCTTTCTCAGTTACGTATGATGGAGACCTATGGTGGAAGTCACCGACAGCCGATCCAGTAGTCGCTTTAACCCTTGCAGTGATGATCATAGTTTTGACAAACTTCTATGGTCTGAAAATGCGCGGTTTAAAAGGATACAGTAAAAACTTTGTATCACCAATGCCGTTCTTATTTCCCTTAAAGATTATTGAGGAGTTTGCAAATACCCTAACACTGGGCTTGCGTCTATTCGGTAATATTTATGCGGGTGAAATTTTACTCAGCCTTTTAGCAGGATCTCTTGCTACAGGAATCTGGGGCAATGTTTTAGCCATTGTGCCAACTATTATTTGGCAAGGTTTCAGTTTGTTTATCGGAGCAATTCAGGCATTTATCTTTACGATGTTAACGATGGTTTACATGGCCCACAAGGTCAGCGAAGACCATTAATAATATAAAAAAATCTAATTTAAGTTATACAATTTAAAGGAGGAACTTCATAATGAGTTTGGGAGTTATAGCAGCAGCAATCGCAATCGGTTTAGCCGCTCTTGGAGCAGGTATTGGTAATGGTTTGATCGTATCTCGTACAGTAGAAGGTATCGCACGTCAACCGGAAGCACGTGGTATGCTTCAAACAACTATGTTCATCGGGGTAGCGTTAGTAGAGGCGATTCCTATCATCGCGGTTGTTATCGCGTTCATGGTATTGAACAAGTAATTGACAATATTGATGGCGGAGAATCAATTGATAATCTTCGCCATTCCTTTATGTTTACTAAAATCTAGCCGTCCTTGTACGGTTTAAACGTATATGCACTAAAAAGTAAGCCGTAAAGACTTCTGAAGGGAGTGAAATAGGGGTGTTATTTAATAATTTGGTACTTGGAGCTGCAGCACACAGCGGGCTAAATACGGGAGATATCATTTTCCAATTAGTCTCTTTTATTATCTTGATGCTTTTACTGAAAAAATTCGCATTCGGTCCTCTAATGGGCATTATGAAAGAACGTGAATCACATGTTGCAAGTGAAATTGAAGTAGCAGAAAAGAATCGTGCAGAAGCAGCTGCTTTGTTAGAAGAACAACGTACTATGCTGAAAGAAGCACGCCAGGAATCTTTGTCTCTTATTGAAGATGCTAAGAAACATGGTGAACAACAACGCGAAGAAATCATCGTTGTTGCCCGTCAGGAAGCTGAACGTGTGAAAGAGTCAGCGAAACGCGAAATTGAACAGCAAAAAGAGCAAGCAATGGTTGCCCTTCGTGAGCAGGTTGCATCCTTGTCCGTTCTAATTGCGTCCAAAGTGATTGAAAAAGAACTTAGTGAAGCTGATCAACAAAAATTAATTAACGATTACATTCAAGAGGCAGGAGAAGAGCGATGAGTAATACGGTTGTAGCAAAACGCTATGCAGATGCTCTTTTCCAAATTGCCAAGGAAGATAATCAAATTGACCGTTTGGAAGGCGAAATGCGGACTTTGAAGGAAGTATTCCTGTCAAATAAGGAACTTACTACATTCCTTGAGCATCCAAAGGTTACGTTGGAGAGTAAGAAAGACGCTATAAAAACGGCTTTTGCTACTATGTCTCCATCTATTCAAAACCTATTAATGATTCTTGTAGACCGTCATCGCGAAAATATCGTGACGACTCTGGCAGATGAATTTATTCTTTTGGTAAACGAATACACAGGTGTAGTCGATGCTAAAGTTTATTCTGTCCGTGCTTTATCGAAGCAGGAACAAGAAGGCATTTCAAAGGCTTTTGCCCAAAAAATTGGAAAACAGGCACTGCGCATTGAAAATATCGTAGACAGCAGTCTTCTGGGCGGAATCAAGCTGCGAATCGGTAACCGTATTTTTGATGGTACGGTCTTAGGTAAGCTAGAACGCTTGGAACGTCAATTGTTGAGTTAATATTAGAAGTTAGGGGTGAAATTCATGAGCATCAGAGCTGAAGAAATCAGCGCGCTGATTAAGAAACAAATTGAAGGCTATCAATCTGATATAGAAATGAGTGAAGTCGGCACCGTAATCGTTGTTGGTGACGGTATCGCGCGTGTTCATGGATTGGACAACGTCATGTCCGGAGAGCTGTTGGAGTTCTCCAACGGTGTAGTTGGTATGGCGCAAAACTTGGAAGAAAATAACGTTGGTGTTATTATCCTGGGTCCTTTCCGCGACATTAAAGAAGGAGACGAAGTACGCCGTACAGGCCGCATTATGGAAGTACCAGTAGGTGAGGCTTTAATCGGACGTGTCGTTAACCCTCTTGGACAACCACTTGATGGAATGGGTCCAATCGTTACATCTGAAACGCGTGCAATTGAAAATAATGCACCGGGTGTAATGGATCGTAAATCTGTTCATGAGCCTTTACAAACAGGACTTAAAGCGATCGATGCCCTAGTTCCAATCGGACGTGGACAACGTGAATTAATCATTGGTGACCGTCAAACAGGTAAAACATCTGTGGCGATCGATACTATTTTGAACCAAAAAGATGAGAACATGATTTGTATCTATGTGGCAATCGGACAAAAAGAATCAACCGTTCGTGGAACAGTTGAGACTTTCCGTAAGCATGGCGCTTTGGATTACACAATCGTCGTTTCTGCATCTGCATCACAACCAGCACCAGTGTTATACCTTGCTCCATACAGTGGTGTAACAATGGGTGAATACTTTATGCTTCAAGGCAAACATGTCCTTGTTGTATATGATGATTTATCCAAGCAAGCAGCAGCTTACCGTGAGCTTTCCTTATTGCTAAAACGTCCTCCAGGCCGTGAAGCATTCCCAGGGGATGTATTCTACTTGCACTCCCGTTTATTAGAGCGTGCTGCAAAATTGAGCGACGCACTTGGCGCCGGTTCAATTACAGCTTTACCGTTCGTTGAAACACAAGCAGGAGATATCTCCGCTTATATCCCAACAAACGTTATCTCCATCACAGATGGACAAATTTTCTTACAATCTGATCTTTTCTTCTCCGGCGTACGTCCTGCAATCAACGCAGGTCTATCCGTATCCCGTGTAGGTGGATCCGCGCAAATTAAAGCAATGAAAAAAGTTGCCGGTACTCTTCGTTTGGACTTGGCATCTTTCCGTGAGCTTGAAGCTTTCTCCCAATTCGGATCTGACTTGGATAAAGCCACACAAGCAAAATTAAATCGTGGTCAACGCACAGTAGAAGTATTAAAACAGGATCTTCACAAACCGCTTCGTGTAGAACAGCAAGTATTGATTCTATACTGCTTAACTCGTGGATTCCTTGATGATATTCCACTTGCTGATATCAGACGTTTCGAAGCTGAAATCATCGAATGGACTGCACGCAACCACAATGAGTTGTATGAACATATTCGCACAACTGGCGACCTGCCAAAAGAAGACGATATGAATGCAGCTGTTAATGAATTTAAAAAACAATTTGTTGTATCGGAATAACAGGATAGGCATTAAATACTAGGATGGTGAGAATGAATGGCATCATTACGTGATATAGATGCGCGTATAAAATCAACTAAAAAGACGAGCCAAATCACAAAAGCCATGCAAATGGTTTCCGCCTCCAAATTGAATCGTGCCGAAGCGAACGCGAAAGCTTTTGTACCGTACATGGAAAAAATCCAAGAGGTCGTAGCGAGCATTGCGAATGGAAGCACGGATGCATCTCATCCGATGCTGGTCTCACGTCCTGTGAAAAGAACCGGATATTTGGTTATCACTTCCGATCGCGGATTAGCTGGAGCCTATAACAGCAGTGTCTTACGTAAAGTTTATCAGACAATCAATGAACGCCATCAATCCCCGGATGAATACGGCATTATCGTTCTCGGACGCGTGGGAAGCGAGTTTTTCCGTGTCCGCGGAATGAACGTCATTCAGGAGATGGTCGGATTGTCTGACCAACCAAGCTTTGATGACATTAAAGAAATCACAGCCAGTACGGTAAAATTATTCGCAGACGAAACTGTTGACGAAATCTATATGTACTATAACCACTTTATTAGTGCTATTTCCCAAGAAGTAACGGAAACTAAACTTTTACCTCTTGGAAGTGTAGAAGGACAAGCAGCAACAAAACTTTATGAATTCGAACCTAATCAGGATGAGATTCTAGAAGTGTTACTGCCGCAATATGCCGAGAGCTTAATCTATGGCGCATTGCTGGATGGTAAGGCAAGCGAACATGCTTCACGGATGACGGCAATGAAGAGTGCCACTGATAATGCCTCTGAGCTTATCGGGTCTCTCACATTGACATACAACCGTGCTCGCCAGGCTGCAATTACACAAGAAATTACCGAGATTGTCGGCGGAGCCGCTGCTCTCGAATAGATAAAATGGAACTATAGATTCGAACATTCACACGGCATAGAGTAAATAGGAGGGAATGGAATGAACATAGGACGCGTTACTCAAGTCATGGGTCCAGTTGTTGACGTTAGATTTGAAAACGGCAAACTACCTGAGATCTATAACGCCCTGAAGATCAACATTTCCAAAGGAGCACCTGCTGATGAAGCAGAATACCTTACTTTGGAAGTTGCTCTTCACTTAGGCGATGATACGGTTCGTACGATTGCAATGGCTTCTACAGACGGATTAGTCCGTAATGCAGAGGTTATCGATACAGGAGCACCGATTTCTGTACCGGTTGGAGACATAACACTTGGTCGTGTATTCAACGTGTTAGGTGAAAAAATCGATTTGGATGCTCCTTTAGAAGGAAACTATCAAAAAGATCCAATTCACAGAGAAGCTCCGAAATTTGATGAGTTATCTACTGAAGTTGAGATCCTTGAAACAGGTATCAAAGTAGTAGACTTACTAGCCCCTTATATTAAAGGTGGAAAAATCGGATTATTCGGTGGTGCCGGTGTAGGTAAAACGGTATTAATCCAGGAATTAATTAATAATATCGCCCAAGAACACGGTGGTATCTCCGTATTCGCAGGTGTAGGAGAACGTACTCGTGAAGGAAATGACCTTTACCACGAAATGACTGACTCCGGTGTTATCAAGAAAACAGCCATGGTATTTGGACAAATGAACGAACCACCTGGTGCACGTATGCGTGTTGCCTTGACTGGTTTGACAATGGCTGAGTATTTCCGTGATGTACAAGGTCAGGACGTACTATTCTTCATCGATAATATCTTCCGTTTCACACAAGCCGGTTCAGAAGTATCCGCCCTTCTTGGACGTATGCCTTCTGCCGTTGGTTACCAACCAACATTGGCTACAGAAATGGGTCAATTACAAGAGCGTATCACATCCACTAACGTGGGATCTGTTACATCTATTCAAGCAATCTACGTACCAGCCGATGACTACACGGATCCGGCTCCGGCTACAACATTTGCCCACTTAGATGCAACAACAAACTTAGAGCGTAAACTATCAGAAATGGGTATTTACCCAGCGGTGGATCCATTGGCATCTACATCTCGTGCGCTTTCTCCTGCGATTGTTGGAGAAGAACACTATGAAGTGGCTCGTAGCGTTCAATCTACATTGCAACGTTACAGAGAGTTACAAGATATCATTGCCATTCTGGGTATGGACGAATTGGGAGAAGATGATAAATTAGTTGTTGCCCGTGCACGACGCATTCAAAACTTCTTATCTCAAAACTTCCACGTAGCTGAACAGTTTACTGGTCAAAAAGGTTCTTACGTACCAGTTAAAGAAACAGTTAGAGGCTTCAAAGAAATCCTTGAAGGCAAATACGACAACCTTCCTGAAGATGCATTCCGTCTTGTTGGACGCATTGAAGACGTTGTTGAAAAAGCTAAGCAAATGGGCGTTGAGGCTTAACCAAAAGGATCTTATAGGAGGGCACATATATGAGAACGATTAAAGTTTCTGTAGTTACTCCTGGCGGTCCTGTATTGGAAGAAGAAGTAGAAATGGTCAGTACAAAAGCAAAAACGGGGGAACTTGGTATCCTTGCCGGCCATATTCCAATGGTAGCTCCACTTGATATCGGTTCCGTTCGTTTAAAAACGGGTAACAATACAGAATGGGTTGCTGTATCCGGAGGATTTATGGAAGTAAACGGAGAAGAAGTAACCATACTCGCGCAGTCAGCTGAACGTGCTGAAGATATTGATACTGCTCGCGCCAAACAGGCTAAAGCACGTGCCGAAAGACGACTTCAAGACAGACAAGTTGAAATCGATGCACACCGTGCAGAACTGGCACTTAAGCGTGCTTTAAACCGTCTAGATATTGCTGAACATAACCGACGTTAAAAAGCTATATAAAAACTCCAGGGATGAGACCCCTGGAGTTTTTTTGTACATAACTTCGCATTCGAGAAATATATATAAAGTATGAGGGGATGTAGTTACCGGTAAGTGTATGGGAATGAGAGATTTGCGTAATTGTGAGATTGGGCTGTGAAATGGATGGTGTTTGATTATGAAAGCAGTCAGCTATGGCACACTCTTGCTACACCTTTGATGCACCTATGACGGGGTAAAGGTGCAGCAAGGGTGTGTGAAAGGTGAGGGAAAACACCTACCCTGCACCTATGCTACAGCTATGAGGGGATAAAGGTGCAACAAGGGTATGTGAAAGGTGAGGGAAAACACCTATTCTCCACTTATGCTACAGCTATGACGGGGTAAAGGTTCAGCAAAGGTGTATGAAAGCTGAGGAAAAACACCTACCCTGCACCTATGCGACAGCTATGAGGGGGTAAAGGTGCAGGAAGGGTGTGTGAAAGCTGTGATAAAACACCTATCCTCCACCTATGCCACAGCTATGACGGGGTAAAGGTGCAGCAAAGGTGTGTGAAAGGTGAGGGAAAACACCTATCCTCCACCTATGCTAGAGCTTTGACGGGATAAAGGTGCAACAAAGATGCAAAAAAGCAGCGAAATCCAGTAATAAACAAGCATTACCCCATTCTATAAAAATAAATGATATAGAAGTGGTATGACCAAAATTATCCATATAGTATCGACATGTATATTTCACGATGATATAATGTATACGGTTACATTTAAATATTCAGACAATTTAAGACGAAGAATGGGGGATGAGAGTGGCATCACTACATTGGTATCAGAACAATTATATAATCGTTCTGGTTTTTTTATGCCTTGGTATCTTACTTCCGATCGTTGCACTGTCTTTGGGAAAGTTATTAAGACCTTACAAACCCACCGATGAAAAAGGTACAACATATGAAAGTGGGCTGGAACCCTTTCATGATTCACGGGTTCAATTTAATGTACGATATTATATTTTTGCACTGTTGTTTGTTTTATTTGATGTGGAGACTGTATTTTTATATCCATGGGCTGTAGCCTATGACAAATTAGGTGTATTTGCATTGATTGAGATGTTTATTTTTGTAGTGATGCTTGTAATTGGATTACTCTATGCCTGGAAAAAGAAGGTGCTTAAATGGAATTAAAAATGGATGATCTGTCTCCTCGTGAAGTGGATGAACTTCAACGTACGATATTTATGGCGACATTGGAGCAAGTCAAGGGATGGGCGAGAGGAAACTCCTTATGGCCGCTTACTTTTGGACTGGCATGTTGTGCAATTGAAATGATGGCAGTAGGTTCCTCGCATTATGATGTGGACCGGTTTGGTTCATTTTTTCGGACATCTCCTCGTCAATCAGACGTTATGATTGTCTCTGGCACAGTAACAAAGAAAATGGCTCCTATTCTAAGAAGGCTATATGATCAAATGCCTGAACCGAAATGGGTAATTGCTATGGGTTCGTGTGCTACTGCGGGAGGTCCATATGTACGCTCCTACAGTGTCGTGAAGGGTGTCGACCAAATTGTGCCCGTCGATGTTTATATACCCGGTTGTCCCCCCAATCCTGCTGCGCTGATATATGGCATCAATAAATTAAAAGAAAAGATTAAATATGAGGCGAAAACTGGGAAGAAGGTGTTGTAGTTGAGCGAGAAAGACTTATCCCAGCAAAAGAAAGAGGCGGCAGAAAAGGCAAAAGAAGCAGCAAAAAGAAAGCTTGCTGAAAGACAATCCTCAGAACCATCTACACAAGCAGATTTCCAAAAAGAAAAAGATGAAATCGCCCTCGCGAAAGCAAAAGCAGCGGCAGCAGCCAAAGCAAAGGCCGCCGCACTGGCCAAGCAAAAACGAACAGAGGGAGAATCCAAATCCGCCGCACCACAAGACGAAACGGACAAAGAAAAAGCAATCGCCCTCGCGAAAGTAAAAGCAGCGGCAGCAGCCAAAGCGAAGGCCGCCGCACTGGCCAAGCAAAAACGAACAGAGGGAGAATCCAGATCCGCCGCACCAAAAGACGAAACGGACAAAGAAAAAGCAATCGCCCTTGCGAAAGCAAAAGCATCGGCAGCAGCCAAAGCAAAGGCCGCCGCACTGGCCAAGCAAAAGCGAACAGATAGAGAATCCAAATCGGCCACACCACAAGACGAAACGGACAAAGAAAAAGAAATCGCCCTCGCGAAAGCAAAAGCAGCGGCAGCAGCCAAAGCAAAGGCCGCGGCACTGACCAAACAAAAGCGAACAGATAGAGAATCCGAATCCGCCACACCGCCAGAGGGAGAATCCAAATCCGCCACATCACTAGACGAATCAGACAAAGAAAAAGCCAAAGCGAAAGCAATTGCCCTCGCTAAGGCAAAGGCCGCTGCAGCAGCTAAAGCTAAAGCACAACCGACTGAAAAACGATCCACACCAGCACCAGAAGAAGTTCCATCTCCAAATCAAGCCCTGCTAGATTCATATAAAACGATATTGGAAGGGAATATAGGCCCTGATAGTTTAGAAGATGCCTATATTAATACGCTTTCCAAGGATGTGCCGACAATTGTTGTGAAAAGGGAGGCATACTTTCAAACGCTTGCGTTTTTACGCAAAAATGAACAATTGAAGTTTAACTATTTATCTGAAATTCACGGAACTGACTTTATCACCCATTTCGAGGTATATTTATATTTGTATTCTTTTCCATATCAGCGTGATATTGTCATTAAAGTGAAACTGAATCGTGATCAACCAGAATTGGAATCTATCGTACCGTTATGGAAGGGTGCGAATTGGGCCGAGTCTGAAATATATGATCTACTCGGGATAACATTTACTGGTCACCCGGATTTACAGCGTATCCTTCTCGGGGAAGATTGGGTTGGTCATCCACTGCGTAAGGATTATGAGCAGTACGACGATGTGGAGGTGTAGGGGTATGATTCGAACGGAAGAAATGCTTTTGAATGTAGGACCTCAGCATCCAAGTACACATGGTGTTCTGCGGATTGTTGTAAAAATTGATGGGGAAATCATAACAGAAGCAAAACCGGTTATTGGTTATTTACATAGAGGAACTGAAAAGCTGGCAGAAGATCTTCAATACACTCAGATTATCCCCTACACGGACCGGCTAGATTATTTATCAGCGATGACCAATAATTATGTGCTTTGTCATGCAGTCGAAACGATGATGAAGATTGAAGTGCCTGAACGAGCTGAATATTTAAGGGTCATGGCCATGGAACTGGGTCGGATTTCGAGCCACCTTGTGGCATGGGGGACATTCGTGCTGGATTTGGGAGCGACCAGTCCATTTATCTACGCATTCAGGGAAAGAGAAATGATTCTTAATTTCTTAAACGAGCTATCAGGGGCCCGACTGACCTTTAATTATATGCGTATAGGCGGTGTGAAATGGGATGCCCCGGAAGGCTGGATTCAAAAGGTTGCAGAATTTATTCCCTATATGCGTGAACAACTGGAGGGATATCGGGAGCTGGTAAGCGGAAATGAGATATTTTTAACCAGGGTAAAGGGAATTGGAATTTACTCAGCTGAAGATGCCATTGCCTATTCGTTGAGCGGACCAAATTTACGCTGTACGGGTGTAAAACAGGATTTACGAAAGATAGCTCCCTACTCCATATATGAACGATTTGATTTCAGAATTGTTACACGTGAAACAGGCGATGTGTTATCGAGATATGAAATTCGGCTGGATGAAATTGAAGAATCCTTAAAAATTTTGGAGCAATGTATCGAGCAATTTCCGTCTGATGGACCGGTGCTGGCGAAGGTTCCTAAAATTATTAAACCTCCAAAAGGAGAAGGGTTTGTACGCATTGAATCACCGCGTGGAGAAATTGGCTGTTACATAGCAAGCGACGGAAAAAAAGAACCGTATCGGCTAAAATTCAGACGGCCTTCTTTTTACAATTTGCAAATTCTGCCAAAATTATTAAAAGGAGAAAACATAGCCAATCTGGTTGCTATATTGGGTGCGATTGATATTGTCCTTGGGGAGGTTGATGGGTGATGATTCAAGATTTACTTACCTCAACTCCAAGCTGGAGCTCCGTAGCTATATTTGCAGGTTCAGCGATTGTTCTGATGTTTGTCATTCTGGGATTTGTGACATTTGCCATATTGGCAGAGCGGAAGGTAATGGGCTATATGCAACTGCGCCATGGTCCCAATCAGCTTGGGGGAAAATGGGGTTTGCTCCAGACTGTCGCAGATGTCCTCAAATTGCTCCTTAAAGAAGATACGATTCCGAACCAGGCAGATAAACCATTATTTAAATTGGCTCCCTTTATCGCCTTCGCACCGGCCATGGCAGTTGTCGCCGTATTGCCCTTTACAGAGGCTCTTCAATTCGCGGATCTTGGCGTAGGATTGCTCTACTATATTGCGGTGTCAGGAGTTAGTACAGTGGGGATCTTGGCAGCCGGCTGGGCGTCCAATAATAAATATTCCCTCCTTGGCGGGATGCGTGCAGGCGCCCAAATGATTTCTTATGAAGTTCCGCTTGTCATGTCGGTCATCGGGATTATTCTGTTATCAGGCAGCTTGAATTTAAATGATATTGTGGAAGATCAATCCGGTGTATGGAATATTATCCGCCAGCCGATTGCGTTTATTGTCTTTTTTATAGCCGCAGTAGCGGAATTAAATCGCGTTCCTTTTGATTTGTCAGAGGCTGAATCGGAGCTTGTCGCCGGTTTTCATGTTGAATACTCGGGATTCAGATGGGCATTCTTTATGCTTTCAGAGTATGTGTATATGTTTGCGATGGCCACTTTGTCCGTAGTCCTGTTTTTTGGAGGATGGCAGCCGCTTCCGTTCCTTGAGTGGATCCCGGGTGCTGTTTGGTTCAGCTTAAAATGGTTTGTAATCATCTTTTTTCTTATTTGGGTTCGTGTCACGTTTCCGAGGTTACGGGCAGATCATTTAATGGAGTTTGGCTGGAAAGTGTTACTGCCGATTGCCTTACTTAATATTTTCATAACGGCATTAGTCATAAAATTATAGCCTAGATAGAGAGATGAATAGAGGGAGGGAGAAAAATGTTCGGTTTAGCTAAGGGGCTGAAGTACACACTGAAGAATTTAGCTCGTGAAAAAGTAACCTATGATTATCCAAACGAGTCGATTATGGTACCTGATCGTTTCCGCGGCATTCAAAAATTTTATCCCGAAAAATGTATTGTATGCAATCAATGTATGAATATTTGTCCTACAGACTGTATCCATTTAACAGGTAAAAAACATCCTGATCCTACTAAAAAAGGCAAAATCATCGACACCTATGACATCAATTTTGAGATATGTATTTTATGTGATTTATGTACAGAAGTTTGTCCGACAGACGCCATTGTCATGACCAATAACTTTGAACTGGCAGAATACAGCCGGGACGAGTTATTTAAGAACCTGGAATGGCTCGACGAAAATGATGAAAATATTCGAAAGGTGAATCAATAATGAGCGGAGAAATGGCGGCATTCAGTGTGCTGGCGTTAATAGCAATTTGCGGCGCTGTGCTGATGATCCATTTAACAAAGGTGATGCATATGATGGTGGCGCTCGTGTTTACCTTTATCAGCATCGCCGGAATTTATGTTTTACTGTCAGCAGAATTCGTAGCGGTCGTCCAGATCATGATTTATTCTGGGGCCATCACAATCATTATGCTTTTTGGGATTATGCTGACCAATCATCGTGACCCCAGTGTATCGAAGGCAGGCATATGGAGGAAAGCCTTTGTCATAGTCGGGATCTTGGGCTTTGCGGGTGCAGTCTATGCCGGTATCTATAATTTAAACTTTACAGAGTCAGTCCATACAGGCACCACTGATTCAAATTTTGCAAATCAACCGAGCACCTTGCATATCAATAATACGGAGAAAATTGGACTCGCAATCTTTACGAAATTTGTGATTCCATTTGAACTGGTTTCTGTATTGCTGCTGGTTGCCTTAGTTGGAGCTGTAGTACTGGCAAGAAAAGATGATCAAAAGGAGGAGGAAAAATGAATTCTGTTCCGCTTCCTGCTTATTTAACGCTGGCGTTAACGTTATTTTGCATAGGGCTTTATGGAGCTTTAACAAAGCGTAATATAATCATTGTTCTTGTATCTATTGAATTAATGCTCAATGCGGTGAATATTAATTTGGTCGCTTTTAGTAAGCTTGGACCGGCCCCTGCGATTACAGGGCAAGTATTCGCTCTGTTTGCTATCGCGGTGGCAGCTGCTGAAGCTGCAGTGGGACTAGCGATTTTATTCTCGCTTTATCGGAATCGCAAGACCGTCCATATAGATGAAATGGATACATTGAAAAATTAACGTCAATGGATAATCTCGAATTGAAGAGGGGAAATGCCGTTCTTCAATCGTAAGGGGAAATGTTACTATGATGAAACTTGTATGGGTCATCCCTCTTTTCCCGCTCCTGTCATTCGTTCTTTTGCTTGTGGTTGGCAAGAGGCTGAAGGCGTCGAGCGCGTATATAGGGATTGGCTTCACGTTTCTTACCTTCCTTAGCTCTCTGCTGGTACTCTTTGCCCGTTTTCAAACACCTGATTATCGCTCTGTGGTGGATTGGCTGAAAATTGGGGACGCACAAGTGACCATGGGAGTAGAGGTAAGCCAGCTAAATGCGTTGATGCTGGTCATTGTTTCACTGGTCAGCTTATTAGTACATATTTATTCAATTGGGTATATGCATGGTGAGCAAAGAGTACCCGTTTTCTTTGCTTATTTGGGACTGTTTACGTTTGCCATGCTGGGTTTGGTTGTTTCACCCAATCTCCTGCAGCTCTATATATTTTGGGAATTGGTCGGGTTGGGATCCTTCCTTTTGATCGGGTTTTATTTTTACAAGGATGCGGCACGGCGCGCAGCGAAAAAAGCGTTCATTATGACCAGAATTGGCGATTTAGGTCTTTTTATCGGCATCATCCTCTTATTCTGGAAAACGGGAAGCTTTGAGTACGCAGTCATTTTTGCTGCCGTAGAAAATGGTAACCTTTCACCAGGCTGGATTACGGCCACTGCATTGCTGATCTTTATTGGCGCCATCGGGAAATCCGGTCAATTCCCCTTACACACATGGCTTCCTGATGCGATGGAAGGCCCGACTCCTGTCTCAGCCTTGATTCATGCCGCTACAATGGTGGCAGCCGGAGTCTATTTGGTAGCGACCATGTATCCTCTGTTTGCAGCGAGTGAAACGGCCTTGCTGACAGTAGCGATTATCGGTGCTTTTACAGCCATCTTTGCTGCCGTCATTGCTACGGTCCAAAAGGATATTAAGCGAATTTTGGCCTATTCAACCATTAGCCAGCTTGGCTATATGATGCTCGCACTCGGGACAGCAGGCTATGTAGCCGGTGTCTTTCATTTAACAACACATGCCTTTTTTAAAGCCCTCTTATTCCTGGCAGCCGGCAGTGTCATTCATGCCGTTCACACCCAGAATATCCACGAGATGGGTGGTTTGTGGAAAAAATTAAAGCGTACCGGGCCACTATTTTTAATTGGTACATTGGCCATTACCGGATTTCCGTTCTTCTCCGGATTCTTTAGTAAGGATGAGATTCTGGTATCTGTTTGGGAGAGCGGCCATTACGTCCTATTTATTCTCGCTTTCCTAACTGCTATATTAACAGCCTTCTATATGTTCCGCCTTTTCTTTCTCGTCTTTACCGGGCCTTCCCGACATGAAACAAAGGGCATTCAGGAGTCACCTGGTTCTATGATCGTTCCGATGATGATCCTTGGCATCCTTTCAATCTTTGCAGGTTACGTGAACACTCCTTGGTTGGGCACATTTCTTGGAGATTGGCTGGTGGAGGGGAATCAATACATTGGCCATGTACATACAGAGGGGCCAATTTGGATCCCCATCGCGGCCACATTTGCCTTTTTGATTGGGAGCGGAACTGCCTACTTGTTTTATCGAAGAGGAGGCCATGTCCGTTTGGAGGAGGAAGTGCCTGGACCGTTGTATCAAATGGTAGCCAATAAGTTTTATGTCGATGAATTTTATCAGTATACAATTGTACGTAGCGTAAAATCCTTCGGCGTTCTCCTCTTCTGGATTGAAAAATATATCCTCCAGGGAATATTGGCAGCGATTCAATACTTGGTCCATTACGGATCGGTCAAGGGATCTGAAGCCCATAATGGCCAAATTCAACTATACGGAACGATTGCTCTGCTTGGCCTGGCTGCCGTGCTTGTGATCTTTGCATGGACAGGAGGGTACGTCAGATGAATCCATATATTCTTAGTTTGCTAGTTTTCTCTCCGTTCATAGGGATAGCTGGATTGCTGTTTGTATCAAAAGATAATGAAAAAGCGTTGAAACGTTTGGGGGTTTTGGGAACTATTCTTCCACTGCTCCTTAGCTTCTATATATATAGCCAGTATCTATCCGGTGTGAAATTTTCAGCCTTTGCGGTTTTTCACAAATGGTTTCAATTAGGAGATGGGGGAATCAGACAAAGTCAACTGTATGCGGTGCCTTTTGAGTTAGGTCTCAATGGGATTTCGCTTGTCATGGTCCTATTGACGGCCATTCTGTGTACGCTCGCAGCCATTGCTTCTGTTCTTCAAATTAAAAAGGAATGGAAGGGCTATTTTCTCCTTTTCCTCTTATTAGAGGTTGGCATGCTTGGTGTCTTCCTGGCTGAGAATTTAATTTTATTCTTCCTATTCTTCGAGGTTACGTTGGTGGCGATGTTCTTTTTAATAGGGAAATGGGGGTATTTTGACAAAGAGAAGGCTGCCTTTAGCTTCTTGATCTATAACGGATTAGGTTCTGGTTTTCTCCTGTTTGTGATTATGGTTCTTTTTGCGAGAACCGGTACAGCCAATATGGAGATATTGGGGCAAATCTTATCGGTTGGCGGGCAGACGCTGCTCGCTCCAATCAGCCAGGAATTAAAATATGTCCTCTTTGCCGGAATCATCCTTGCCTTTGGCATCAAGCTGCCGATTTTTCCGTTCCACACCTGGATGCTGCGTGTCCATGTGCAGGCTCCGCCGGCGATTGTCATGCTGCATGCCGGTGTATTATTGAAAATTGGTGCCTATGGGCTAATCAGGTTTGGAATGGGATTGTTTCCGGAAGAATTTAAGGAGTTTTCCTTTCTGATTGCCTTGCTTGGTGTCATTAATCTCCTGTATGGGGCATGGCTTGCTTTACTCCAGACGGATTTTAAGCTCGTGCTTGCCTATTCCTCTATCTCTCATATGGGGATTGTCCTGATTGGACTGGGTGCGTTAAATGCTGCGGGGATAGAGGGAGCTCTGTTTCAAGTGGTTTCTCATGGATTGATTGCCGCGTTGTTATTCTTGCTGGTCGGTTTCCTTTATGAAAGAACCGGAACGACGGATTTGAATCAGCTTGGTGGATTAGCTAAATCCATTCCGATTTTTTCCGGTATTTTATTGGCAGGCGGGATGGCATCACTTGGCTTGCCGGGAATGTCCGGGTTTATCAGTGAATTTATGGCGTTCATGGGATTATTTCAAAACGAACCAATCCTTGCTGCCATTGGTACGCTTGGAATTGTGTTAACAGCTGTTTATGTATTACGCGCCGTTCTGACTATTACATTTGGTACCAAAAAGGATACGCTGCCTCTGGCCGATTTAAGAGCGGCAGAAGCAGTACCGGCATTTGTATTACTTAGTTTCATTATCTTGATTGGCATCAGCCCGGCTATCCTGGAAGGACCGCTGCAGGCTGAAATTGCTGACTTGATGACAGGGATAGGGAGGTGATCGCCATATGGATATGGATACGTTAATGTCAATGAACTGGAATTTATTAATACCGGAATTTATCATTCTTGGTGCGGCGGTCATTCTCTCGGTAATGGATCTTTGCATGCCTAAACAGTTTGCACGAAAGATACTTGGCTGGTTTGCGTTTGGCAGTATCCTTTTGGCTATCATTACCTTATTGGGTTTGATACCAATGGAGGCAGAATCCATCTTATATGATACGTTCCGCCTGGATTCCTTTGCCAAAGCGTTTAAACTCATTCTTCTGGCAGGGTCTGCGTTCGTTATGTTGTTGGCTATTGGGCATAAGCCGAGAGCCGGAATGCAGCCATACCAGGCTGAATTTTATTATTTATTCTTAACTGCTTTATTGGGTGCGATGATGATGACATCAAGCGGAGATTTAATCACATTGTTTGTTGGGCTTGAACTATTGTCCGTCTCGTCCTATATCCTTGCGGGAATGCAGAAGAATAACCTGAAATCTGCTGAGGCTTCCATGAAATATGTAGTCAATGGCGGGATTTCAACGGCGATTATCCTGTTTGCTCTGAGTTACTTGTATGGCGTGAGCGGAACGACTAATATTTTTGAAATCGGTACTATATTCGCCACACAGGATAATTCCCAGCTTCAATATATTGCCGGACTATCCTTCCTGATATTTGTGATTGGAATATCCTTTAAACTGGCTACCGTGCCATTCCATATGTGGGCTCCGGATGTATACGAGGGATCACCAACACCGGTCACTGCCTTTTTAAGTACCGTTTCTAAAGCAGCAGGCTTTGCGCTCTTAATACGTATCGTGGTTACGGTCTATTTAACAGCGACAATGGATGATATCGGATTCTTATCGATTTTTACGGCCAATCAAAACTATCTGGCTGTTCTTGCCGCCTTCACGATGATCGCCGGAAATGTGATTGCATTAAGGCAAAAGAATCTTAAAAGGATGCTTGCTTATTCAAGTATTGCTCATGCGGGATACTTGCTTGCCGCAGTGGCGGCCTTTGGAGAATATACGATTGAATCTGTCTGGTACTATTTTGCCGCTTATATGTTAATGATGACAGGTGCATTTGCCGTCATTCAATTGATCGCGGAAGACCGGGAGATTGGAGACGAGGATCAATATATGCTCTCCGGTCTGTATAAAAAAGCACCATTTTTAGCTGTCTCGATGAGTATTTTCATCCTATCCATGGCAGGAATTCCAGGTACGGCGGGATTCATCGCAAAGCTGAATATATTCATGACCCTTTTTGCAAAAGAAAATGGTCATTATCTGCTGGCAGGAATTATGTTAATAACCACAGTGATCTCGTATATGTATTATTTTAATATCATGGTTCAGTTATTTATGAGGTCTGGAGAAGAAGGGAAAGCCAGCAGGAACATATCTATCGTTCATTATATAATTGGTCTTTGCGCAGTGGGATCGATCCTATTTGGATTATTCCCTCATTACTTGCTCGATTTCTTCCACCAGAATTTTACGGATATATACCAAATGCTGAGATAGATCTACATAACCAGGAGGTGAATGAGCCTCTTGGTTTTTTATCAGGGAGAATAAATGAGCCTGACATAGTGTAATGGCAGAAAAGATTCTTCTGAATAGTTGTTGGTGAACAGTGATACCCAATAAATACCTGTAAAATTGTGAAAAAGTGAACATAGATATCTATATTTATTTTTTGTAAAATAATAGGTAGCTGAATTCGATAGGCAAATCATGCAGATGAAATGACAAAAATTCGCGTTTTTTTTCCGATGCTGACTTTTTTGTTAGAAATAGTCGATTATTTGTCTTAAAAGAGGAACCTTCCTTTTAAATATGTTACACTGTAAAAGTATATCTTTTTGTATGAAAGGAAAAAGGTCATGAATTCATTCGGAATGCAAGCTTTACTCAGCATAGTGAGCCATTTGTTTTTTATAGCGGTGACATGGTGGGCATTACAAGCCTTACACTTTGATAAGTTGCTGAGAGCGGGAAGAGTGGTTCAGGCAAGAGTGCTGTATATCTTGCTGACCATCACGATTGGTTCAGCTGTCAGTGGATTTTTTCTTGAGTACTGGAGTTATGCTCAGCAATTAACGAATCTCTTTAATTAATCGAAGTTGTCAGAAAGTGACGAACAGATTACGGTATGCTTATGAATCCCCAAGGTAAGACTAAAGCAATAGGGGAGAGTGGTATACATGAAAAAAGTGATTCTTTCAATAATTGTTGGTTTGATGGTTTTATATGTAGGGAATAAGACGACAGAAGCTTTGTCTAAACACGATTTGATACTACTGGCAGAGGGCATAAAACATGCAGATCCAGCAGCAGAAATAACGGATTGGATTGTTTTAGCTCGTGCAAATGTGGATGATCAATTCCCTGTCGTAACAGCTGACATACAGAATAAATATACCAATTATGTTTGGAACGAAGATAAAAGCAGCAATGGAAAAACATTGGTTGGTACATATCTGGATGAAAAGTTGAATACTACGTCTACTATTAAAATCATGTCCAGTGATTCACAAAAAACAGTTCTGATTTTTAGCATTGAGGGAACTGAGTGGACACGTGGACACGTGGATTTTATTCAGAACTGGCTCAAAACTGGTACTAAGGGCATATTTAAGGACAAGCCCCAATATTTCTCTTGTATCAAAGGGATAACCGGTGCTAATATGGATAAGGTCTTACTAAAAAACTGGATGAATGAATTTGAAGCTAAGTCAATGGAGCGTGCAATAGAAAGCAATTTTATTTCTGTTGCTGCAAAAAGCAAACAATTTACAAATAATCTGACCAATGGAGTCAACCTCCAATTGGCCTTTCGAGAACAGAAAGACGATCGAATGGACAATGGGATACAGTTTACCATTGGCACACCGATAATAGCATTTGAATACTAATATAGAGATATTGAACGCGGAGGGGAATAACTTTGGAAAAAATCATTGTCCGCGGCGGAAACAGGTTAGAAGGTACAGTTCGAGTTGAAGGTGCTAAAAACGCCGTTTTACCTGTATTAGCTGCAACATTATTAGCAAGTGAAGGAAAAAGCGTTCTTAAAGACGTTCCGGAGCTATCCGATGTATATACAATAAATGAAGTACTTCGTAATTTAAATACAGAAGTTGAATTTAGCAATAATACTGTAACAGTGGATGCTTCTAAACCATTAGCAGAAGAAGCACCGTTTGAGTACGTTCGTAAAATGCGTGCTTCAGTTCTTGTCATGGGCTCATTATTGGCTAGAAACGGAAAAGCTCGCGTAGCTTTACCAGGCGGTTGCGCAATTGGTTCACGTCCGATCGATCAGCATTTAAAAGGATTTGAAGCAATGGGTGCTGACGTTAAAGTTGGTAATGGCTTTATTGAAGCTGAGGTTGAAGGTCGTCTTAAAGGCGCAAAAATCTATTTGGATTTCCCAAGTGTTGGTGCGACTGAAAACATCATGATGGCTGCTGCATTAGCTGATGGTGTCACTATTTTGGATAACTGTGCAAAAGAACCGGAAATTGTTGACCTGGCTAACTATTTGAATAAAATGGGTGCTAAAGTTAAAGGTGCAGGAACAGCTACCATCCGTATTGAAGGTGTAGAAAAACTTTACGGCACAGAACATCATATTATTCCAGACCGTATTGAAGCAGGTACTTTCATGGTTGCTGCTGCCATTACTGGTGGTAACGTATTGGTACAAGGTGCTTTAATGGAGCACTTATCTTCTCTAGTTGCCAAAATGGAAGAAATGGGCATTATAATCAAAGAAGAAAAAGACGGACTGCGAGTAATTGGGCCATCATCCTTGAAAGCAGTGGATATTAAAACAATGCCGCATCCAGGATTCCCAACGGATATGCAATCTCAAATGATGGCATTGCTGTTGCGTGCCAATGGAACTAGCATGATCACTGAAACGGTCTTCGAAAACCGCTTCATGCATGTGGAAGAGTTCCGCCGCATGAATGCTGATATCAAAATTGACGGCCGTTCTGTCATTATTTCCGGAGGAGCAAATCTTCAGGGAGCTGAAGTAGCAGCTACAGATTTACGTGCAGCAGCAGCCTTGATTTTATCCGGCCTTGTTGCTGAAGGTGTAACTCGTGTTACGGAGCTTAAGCATTTGGATCGTGGATATGTGAATTTCCATGGTAAACTTGCTGCACTAGGTGCGGATATCGAGCGAATTAAAGAATCTTCTGATCAAGAAGAAACAACTGTTATTGCTGAAAACGCCTAAATTGTAGATTTTAAAAGCCAGGCATAATTGTCTGGCTTTTTTACGTTTTCATAACATGTGGATACTTTACGTAAAAACCTTCGCTCACCAACTTATCCACAGACATATAAACAAATTAACAACAAGTTATACACAGAAAGAATATACTTATACACATACATATCCACAGTAAGAACATTAAAAACCAGTCTTAAACATATAAAACCATATTTATCAAGTTTTTAAGAGAATTTTTCGAAAAAAAATAATCAATCACAAGTTATGCACAGACTTATCCACATTTCGTGGATTTTGGGGAAAACTCACTAAATAGTTTGAAAGTTTGGTAGACTGTTGATAATGAAATCGAAAGGAGAGTTCGAGAATGAAAGAGATAAATGGGTCAACCATCATCAAAATCATTTTAATCGTTTGTTTGGCGATTTTAATTTTTAAGGTGGCTAAAATTTTGCTGGACCTTTTGCTTTTTGGCATCATTCTATACATTTTATTTAATCTCTACAGAAACTATGAAAAGAAAAAGAAAAACCATTCCTGACAGAAAAAATTCATTCCCTCTATAAGGTATACACATATTCAGAAGATTACGTTCATACACTGAAGAGTGTTGGACAGTTAACTGAAGTAGAGGGGAGACTACTATATGAAGCATTGGAAGCCGATTATTTTTGCCATTAGTCTTGTAGCAGCTGTTACTATTATCATTCCCACCATCATGGTCGCGCCTTTTAAGGAAGAAGGAGTGGAGGCTGAACAGCAGGTGTTAAAAGAACCAAAACAGCAGCCGGAGAATAAAGCGGATCTGCAAACGACCATTCAAGTATACAGACATAGTCAAAAAAGAATAGAAACGGTTGCTCTGGAGGATTACGTAGCCGGTGTAGTAGCAGCCGAAATGCCTGCCAATTTTGAACTGGAAGCATTAAAGGCTCAAGCACTCACAGCTCGAACCTTCATCGTAAAGGCACTAACATCCAAAACAAAAAAGGATATACCAGAGGGTGCAGATATAACGGACACTGTGAATGACCAGGTTTATTTGAATGCTAAGGAGTTAAAAGCTTCCTGGGGAAATAAATATCAAATGAATATGAAAAAGATTGAAGAGGCTGTTTCTGCAACGAAAGGGCAGCTTTTGACTTATAATCAAGAATTAATTACTCCATCCTTCTTCTCTACCAGTAACGGGTATACAGAGAACTCAGAAGATTATTGGCCGAATGCACTTCCCTACCTGCGCAGTGTGGCCAGTCCCTGGGACGCGGAATCCCCAAAATATTTGAGCGAAACCACCATCCCTGTATCGGAGTTTGAACGTCTCCTGAATGTCACAATTGGCGGCAATGAGGATGTAGGCAAAATTATTAGCCGGACAGATGGAAACCGTATTGGAGAGATTGAAATAGGCGGTAAACGCCTGACAGGGAAAAATGTACGAGAATTACTCGGGCTGAAATCAAGTGACTTTTCCTGGTACAAAAAGGGCGACCAAGTCATCATAACGACAAAAGGATATGGCCATGGAGTGGGAATGAGCCAATACGGGGCAAATGGAATGGCGGAGTCCGGCAAATCCTACAAGGACATTATTTCGTATTACTATAAAGATGTAAAAATTTCAGAAGCGACAGCCTACTTGCCTACATATACAGCAAAGAAATGAAGCTCGGCTGGTCAGTCCAGAAAAACAGAGGGAGAAACGATTTCGTTTTCTCCCTCTGTTTTTTAGTGGGTGTGAGTGGAGATTTTTTGTGTCTATCATTAGTGAAGTGCTTTCTTTTATGGTGTGGTGGGACGTATTGATAAAAGAAAAAAGATCAATATGAATGAAGTATACGATATTAATCAGCTGGAAAAGGTGAATTCACCTTAAATCGAATATGCTTCTATTATAAAAGAGATGCCGTACAATAGATTTTCGAGAAAATAAAACTTTAGTTCATGCATAATTTCCGTCTATTTAACAAAAGATATAAATTTTTTCGTCATCCATGTATATATTTTCTGAAAAGTGTTCAGAATGATGGCAGAGGTGATGAAAATGAGAGAGGAAGAAAAGAAACGATCTTCTCAGTCAAAATTGAAAAGCATGGTGAAAAAGCGTTGGTTCCTACCGGCAGTCTACATTTTAAGTGCAGCTATTCTTTTGACAGGCATTTTAGTGTATCAAGCAAGCAATAATGATTTTACGCAAGATCCATCTGAGAACAAACAAAATATTACGTCTGAAAATAATGAGCCATCCATTGAAGTAAACAATTCGCTGGAAACGTTCTCTATTCCAATGGCCGAAGCTGATTCTGCGGTCATCAAAAAGGAATTCTATGATGTGAATGGAGATACGAAGCAACAGGAAGCATCCCTGGTTGTCTATAATAACACGTATCAACCTAATACAGGGATCGATTACGCCATGAAAGATGGGAAAGGTTTTGATGTTGTCGCATCTATGAGCGGGAAGGTAAAAATGGTGCAAGAAGACGCATTGTTGGGTAATCTAGTAGTGATTGAGCATGAAAAAGGGGTAGAAACCCATTATTCCTCTGTAAAAGATATTAAGGTAAAAGAAGGAGACACCGTTAAACAAGGTGAAACCGTTGCTACTGGAGGAACTAGTGCCATTAACGAAGATGCCGGAACTCATGTCCATTTTGAAGTGAGAAAAGATAATGTGGCTGTTAATCCATTAGAGTATTTGGATAAACCGATCAATTCACTGAAAGATGAGAAAATTAAAGCTGATACAAAGGCTAAAGATTCAGCTGATCAAGAGGATCCAAACGAAGAAACAACTGAAGATCCAGAGAAAACTGAAGACCCGGAAAAAAATCAAGAATCAGGTAATTAATCATCAAAATGCCTTCAGACCATTTCGTCTGGAGGTATTTTTTTCGACGTAATGAGAGTTATTTCTCGGGAAATAATGAGGTTACCTTGTTTGTCGAATGCATATATAATCCATAAAAAAAGCAAAAGACTTGTCCTTATTGTAGGTTTCGTGCATAAAAGTGGAACCAAGCTAATAAACTTTTAAAAACCTGACACATAGAGAATGCCAGAGGTGAGGACTCGTTAAATCATATCAGGAATCGATGAAGAGAAATTACTCATTTATATAAAAAAATTCATACTTATGGCTTCAGCACAGCGAATCTCCATCTCGCACTTCTCAAAAAAATAGGGAGGGCGAGGGAATTGCACGATTACATCAAAGAAAGAACTATCAAGATTGGAAAGTATATCGTGGAAACGAGAAAAACAGTTCGTGTAATAGCGAAGGAGTTTGGTGTCTCCAAAAGTACTGTCCATAAAGATCTGACTGAGCGACTGCCAGATATAAATCCGGAATTGGCTAATGAGGTTAAGGAGATACTTGATTATCATAAATCAATCAGGCATTTACGAGGCGGAGAAGCAACAAAGCAGAAATACAAAAAAACAGAGGAAGAACCGGTTAAGTAATGGAATAAGGAGTAGGGAGGGGCCGGAGAATAATCAACGGCCTTTTAAATTTATGTCATATTACTCATGTGGTTCCTATATATCCCAATTTTTTTGGTAACATAGTTCCTTTTGTTCTACAAAATATGATAAAATTTTTAATTAGTACAGTAGAAGGAAACAGTCGTGTTCCTTGAGGAGGATTTAAGTTTATGTTTTCGAAAGATATTGGAATCGATTTGGGTACGGCAAACGTACTTATATATGTAAAGGGTAAGGGAATAGTGCTGAATGAACCGTCCGTTGTAGCTCTGGATAAAAATACGAACCGTGTATTAGCTGTTGGAGAAGAGGCCCGTCGTATGGTTGGGCGTACTCCAGGGCATATTATAGCCATTCGTCCGTTGAAAGATGGCGTAATTGCTGACTTTGATGTAACGGAATCTATGCTAAAGTACTTTATTAACAAATTGGACGTAAAAGGATTTTTATCAAAGCCGCGCATCATGATTTGCTGTCCGACTAATATTACAAGCGTGGAACAAAAGGCGATTCGTGAAGCAGCAGAGAAGAGTGGCGGCAAAAAGGTCTACCTTGAGGAAGAGCCAAAGGTGGCAGCGATTGGCGCAGGCATGGATATCTTCCAGCCAAGCGGGAACATGGTCATTGACATAGGTGGAGGAACAACGGATATCGCAGTATTGTCAATGGGCGATATTGTGACATCAGCATCCATAAAAATGGCTGGTGACAAATTTGATGCAGAAATCCTGAATTATATTAAACGTACATATAAACTTTTAATCGGAGAGCGCACATCTGAGGATATTAAAATAAAAGTAGCAACTGTGTTTAAAGATTCCCGTAATGAAACGATTGATATTCGCGGACGTGACATGGTTACAGGTCTTCCAAAAACGATCACGGTTGGTTCAAAAGAGATCGAAGAGGCGTTGCGTGAATCGATACAAGTCATAATTCATGCAGCAAAATCTGTATTAGAGCAAACACCTCCAGAACTATCTGCTGATATTATTGACCGCGGAGTGATTTTGACTGGCGGCGGTGCCTTACTTCACGGAATGGATATGCTATTGGCCGAAGAATTAAAGGTGCCTGTTTTAATAGCAGAAAATCCAATGGACTGCGTTGCGATTGGTACAGGTATGATGCTGGATAATATTGATCGCATGACCCGTCGTAAATTAATCTAACAACATACAAGAGGGAAAGGCTGGCTTTAAATAAAGCCGGTCTTTTTGTATATATATTCACTAATCATGATGAGATCGTGATTTTTAGGAATAAAGTCCGTATCTAATAAAGTTATTACCTATATAATGGTAATATGGGTGTTTATTAGCCTTTTTGGAGGTGGGGAAATGTTTAAAGGATTTTACACGGCAGCATCCGGTATGCTCGCGCAACAACGGAGAACGGAGCTTCTTTCCAATAATTTAGCCAATGCCAATACGGTCGGGTATAAAGAAGATCAATCAAGCGTACGCGCCTTTCCAGCTATGTTGCTTAGTAGTTATGAGAAAGTGAATATTCCCATTGAAGAGTCATTATCGGTCCAAAAATCGAAATATGTGGGCTCCCTGAATACAGGAGTTTATTTACAAGAGACCATTCCATCCTTTTCACAAGGGGATTTGAAAACAACGGATAATAGTACTGACATGGCGATTGTGGATCAATCCATGCCAACTGATCCTGAAACGAATCAGACAGGTACTGTTCTATATACAATTGAAACTCCCGAGGGATTGAGATATACAAGAAACGGTAATTTTACGCTTGACGGCTCAGGACATTTAACAACGTCGAATGGGTACTATGTTCTGAATGAAAACGGGGAGCGTATCCTTTTAAACTCCGAAAACTTTGCGATCAGCTCTGAAGGTGAGATTTCTGAGGGAACGGTAGCAAACGGACGGATTGGAATGAGCTTTAGCTCGAACCCATCTGCACAGCTGATTAAAGAAGGCGATGGATTATTCCGGTTCAATGAAGGGGAACTACCTTCTGCCTATACAGTAAATGATGTTCAATTTGCTATTCAACAGGGCTCCATTGAACAGTCCAATGTAGATTCATCTAAAACGATGACGGATATGATGGCTGCCTATCGTACATTTGAAGCCAATCAAAAAATGGTACAAGCTTATGATCAGAGCATGCAAAAAACGGTGAATGAAATAGGAAAGCTTTGACGTTTCCTTAGCTCATTGAATAGGAGGCTAAAGAGAATGAATCGAATGATGATCACCTCGTCCAATACGATGGGGCAGCTGCAAAAGAAACTGGAGACAGTTTCCGATAATATCTCGAACTCATCGACAACGGGCTTTAAAAAGAAGGAAACATATTTTTCAGACATGCTGGCTCAGGAATTCAATAATCAGGAGCGCGTGGAAAAAGAAAAAGGACGATTAACACCAAATGGAATCCGTGCAGGAGTAGGGGCTAAAATGAGCCAATCTCAGTTGAATTTGGTACAAGGCAATCTGCAAAAAACGGATCGTGATTTAGATGTCGCCCTTACAAATGAAAATTTGTTTTTCTCCATTCGTGACACAGACGGAAATAGCAGAGAGCTTCGCTTTACAAAAGATGGAGCTTTTAATCTGAGTCCAGTCACTCCAGGTTCTGACCAAATGCGTTTAGTCACTTCCAATGGCCATTTGGTATTAGACGAGAATAACCAGGAAATAAGAATAAACGGCAAACCGACCGAGATAAAGTTTACAGAGAATGGTCAGCTTAATGTCTCGACTGAAAATGGGATGCAATCGTTTAATTTAGGTATCATTTCTATGGAAAAGCCTCAATTCATGGAGATGAAAAATAATAATACTTTCGCTCTTCCGAAAAATATGGCACAATTAAATGTAACAGAAAATGACATCTATACCCAGCTAACGGGTGCTACGAGAGGTCAGATTTCCCTGATGCAAGGAAATCTGGAGCAATCTAATGTCGATATGAGTACAGAGATGACAGAAATGATGCAAACTCAAAGGCTTTACCAGTTTCAATCGCGCACAGTTAGCATGGCCGA
This sequence comes from Bacillus sp. z26, assembly GCF_058313635.1. Taxonomy (NCBI): domain Bacteria; kingdom Bacillati; phylum Bacillota; class Bacilli; order Caryophanales; family Bacillaceae; genus Bacillus; species Bacillus sp. z26. Next base: position 396,787 of record NZ_JBZFQM010000003.1, on the reverse strand, counting down.
TCAGATGATGGGATTGGTCAACGGGATTCGTTAAAGGAGCAAAAGAATGCAAGTGTTGGTCAAAAATAAGAGTGAGCAGGCGGCGTCTGAACCTAATAGTCAGATAGAGAAAAAAAACCTGGATAAAGACCAAAAGGTTAGAATTCGGTTAGTGCCACTTTGGGCTCGTATTATAATCGTCCTTGTGCTTGTGATCATGGCACTCGCTGGAGGAGCCATGGTAGGATATTCCGTCATGGGTGATGGGAAAGCATTGGATGTATTCAAGAAATCTACATGGACCCATATCGGAGATCTTGTTAATAAAGATACTCCGGACCAAGGTAAATAATACGGGCAGGAAGGCAAAAAATCCCCTTCCTGTTTTTTTATTTAGATGGGATGTTGAATGGTTCGAGGGACAAAATGGGTTTGGAAATAGTGGTCATGCCACATACCAAAACCAAAATCTGGGATGGGACTACAGCCGTTACAATTTTTTACGCAATCCAGCTTCGACTCCTAGGAGCTCGAGTCATAAGCAAATACTCTGCAGGAGAAGAACCCTCCTTCCGAGTATTCGTCTTACTTGTCGCGGGCCTACAGGATGGACATTGCCACACGACGTGGCGCAGTTAGTCTTCGTTCATTGATACAGTCGTCTCAGCTTTATACGCAATCCAGCTTCGACTCCTAGGAGCTCGAGTCATAAGCAAATACTCTGCAGGAGAAGAACCCTCCTTCCGAGTATTCGTCTTACTTGTCGCGGGCCTACAGGATGGACATTGCCACACGATGTGGCGCAGTTAGTCTTCGTTCATTGATACAGTCGTCTCAGCTTTATACGCAATCTAGCTTCAGGGCCTAGGAGTTCGGGACATAAGCATGATCTCTGCGGGAGGGAAGAACACCTCCCTCCGTGATCCTGTCTTATGCTCCTCACTCCTGAACGAGGCCCTTCAGCTTACTAAAATAGGGGGAAATAAATATGTTAGATATTCAGCAGATTAAGGAGATTATTCCGCATCGGTATCCGTTTTTGTTGGTAGATCGGATTTTGGAGGTTGAGGAAGGGAAACGGGCAGTGGGTGTGAAGAATGTGACGGGGAATGAGGAGTTTTTTACTGGTCATTTTCCGGATTATCCAGTTATGCCGGGCGTGCTGATTGTGGAGGCGCTGGCTCAGGTGGGAGCGGTCGCTGTTCTGATTAAAGAAGAAAATAAGGGCAGGCTTGCTTTTTTTGCGGGAATCGATAAATGCCGTTTTAAAAGACAGGTGCGTCCGGGTGATCAGCTGCATCTGGAAGTGGAATTAACCAGAGTTCGCGGTCCGATTGGTAAAGGAATAGGGAGAGCGACGGTTAATGGTGAGTTGGCCTGTGAAGCTGAAATTACGTTTGCTTTAGGCGATCAACAGTAACGTTTACTCCTCTTTTAAAAAAGAATAAACAATAAGCAGATGACTAATTTGAATGGACTGCACCTGCAAAAGTTAACTTTTGGGGGTCACTTCAGAGCAGGTCTCTGCTTTTTTGTGTTCTTTTTTATTTTTTGCTGCATATTGCCAATAGTCTTATATCTTTAATATGTTCAACTTGTGTTATTTTCATTAATGAAGTTCCTCTCGTTTAAATCTGATCCGATGCAAGGCTGATTAAAAGGGAATTTCCAGAAAAATGTTTAGAATTTACCTGAATGTGCTATTAAAAGAGTATTAGCTGGCGGGAAACGCCGGCACGTGGATATCCATATCACTTCTCCCTTTTTAGACAGGTCCTTTTGTTTGGGCCTGCTTTTTTTGTGTCTTCATAATATGGCCTCTTCTGGGTACTCTAAAAAAGACCTATTGAGGTCCATAAAAGTATGAAAGGAGCATGCCGAATGCAGAAGTTTTTTAAAGCGATTATGGGGGTTGCCTTGGCATCCGTGTTAATGGTGGGTTGTAATAATAACGACAATAATAACCCTCCTCCTGAAGATAACAATATGAACCAAGAGGAAAATAACAATAATGGTGTAGATACAAATAAAGGCACGGATGGAAATGGAATGAATAGTGGTCAAGGAACCAACGGTAACAATGGAACCAACAATAATAGTGGAAGAGATGGTTCGGATTTGGGTAATAACAGCATAGATACAGACATAAGAGATGGTGGCGATGACATTCTTGATGATGCAGATCGAGATGCGAATGACATCCTTGATAATAATAACAATAAAAAGGACGACAGAAACAATTAAGACTGAAGAGCTGGCGGGTTGAACCCGCCAGTTTTTATTTCTTTTTATATAAAGTACCTTGTTCGCGTAAACTTTCTTTAAAGGCTAGTTTTAGTTCTTCTCCGTTGTATCCCTCATCAACTAACGTATCCAGCAGGAATTCAGCCATTTCCCTTCTGCGATTTCGGATTTTTGCTCGTAGTAAAATGCTGACGAATTGATCCATTTTGCGAACAGCGGCGATGGTAGCGTTAAAATAGGCGGGGATGTTTTCTTTCTTTGTGATAATACAGCTGACAGTAAACTCGTTAAGATCAGCGGTGATTGTTTCAAAAAGATCGAATTGATCATAATTAACCAGTACCTCAATAAGCCAAGTGCTGGCTTCATTTTCTTTATTAATAATTAATCCATCCAAAAGACGTAAATCTGCAGGAGTCTGATTATCTGGAAGTAACTGCAAGGAAACGAGTTTAAAGGTTTTCATCAACTTACCTCCAATGATTAATTTAAAGTAACTTAAGTATAACATGGTAAAAATAAGAAATAATACATATTGTGTTTGTCGAAAGGTTTGTTAAATAAATCACAAATCAAAAAAAGCCACTAAGAATACAATATTTACATAGGCAAAGAGGAAATATAATCTAGAATACCCTTTCAAAGTCCCTAATTCTCTTTTTTACTTTTAGCTGCGAATCTTTTATGATACCCCTGTAAGCTACCTAAAAGAGAGGTGAAGAGGATGTTGAATCAAGTTGCGCTCGTAGGCAGGCTCACTAAAGAACCTGATCTGCGCTATACACCGGAAGGAAAAGCTGTATCCAATATTACCTTGGCCGTTACCCGGAATTTTAAGAATGCAGATGGAGTATACGGAGTAGATTTTGTGAACTGTACGATTTGGAATCGAGCAGCCGAAAATACAGCTTCTTATTGTCAAAAAGGCTCTGTAATCAGTATTGTTGGCAGGATTCATACACGTAACTATGAAAATCCTGAAGGGAAACGTACGTATGTAACAGAAGTTATCGTGGAAAGTGTAAATTTCTTAGATCGTAAACGAGTGGAAGGTAATCATGTGAATCCGGAAAGCAATCTGGAAGCAGACACAGCACCCATCCTATGAATGAGCGTGAGTTAATCGCGGATTTAATCAGAATCGTTGGCAGTGTAAATAGCCGCGTATCCAGCAATGAATCGGATTTAAGGAGAATTGAACAAACCCTCCAAATACTCATGAAAGAATTATCGAGTATGAAGGAATTGCAATATCAATTATGTGAACAAACGTATCAGCTCCACGAACATTAATTCCTCCCTTAACATAACCTACAGACAAAATACCTCCAATACAAATAATGAAGTACACCCTCTCGATAGCCGCCAATGCGCGGCTTTTTTCAGGATTTGGGATAATTTATAACATTCAGGGTAAATTTCTATTAGAAATTCATATGAAATTATTGGTAAAATAATAAAGATACATAATCTAGATTTACAGCCTGGAGGGTTTTAAGGTGAAAGCAAAAGATTTTATGATTAAAGATGTGATTAGCTTAAATGAAGATGCGAGTGTAAAAACATTGCTGGAAGTACTGATGAAACATAAAATCGGAGGACTTCCTTTAGTAGATCAGGATAATAAACTGTTAGGGATTATATCCGATGGGGATGTCCTGAGATATTTGAATCCGAAAGCATTCATTTCTTATTATGTCACCTACATAGAGGAGTTGGATGAAACCTTAAAATCAAAAAGTGAATCTCCGGCTAAAGCAATTATGACTAAAAAAGTAATCTTTGTACGTGAAGAAGATGAACTCGAGGATATCCTTAAACTGCTGGCAACCCACCACTTTAAAAAGATACCTGTCATCAATGATAATCGAGAAGTTGTTGGTGTAATCAGCCGTGGAGACATGATTCGTAAATTAGGCGAGTTAATGCTTGATAAAATCTAAAAAATAAGGAGGCCTTTTGATAGGTCTCCTTTTCATATGAATGATGGTTGGATGTTGGTTACATAAAAACGTCCCCAGCAGCTTTGCCATAAGAAGTCTATGTTCAGTAGAGTATTAATAGCATCCCGATACTTTTCCATCATTCTTTGAGCAAACATATTGGCATCACGTTCAACCCATTGTGATTGATAGCCATTGCTGTCCGTATTAATATAGGGCCTATTATAGTGCTTTTTCATATGGACTCGCTGGTAAGCATGGCGTATTTCATGAAAGAGATCCTGCAGTAAAAAAAGCTGCATAAGGCCGCACTCATATTTTTTATTTTTTACTGTATGGTTAAAGGGGAACAAAGCAATCTTTCCATGTTTATGATATCCGCCCAATGTGCCGTTTAATGCATCCTCATAACACCCATCATCCATAAATTCCTTCCCATAATTCCTGCGATCGGTGATAACTTGATCAGGATGATCGTAAATGGAAATCGTCATTCCTAAATAGGTATAATCGTCATGAAGTAAGTGGAGGATTTGCTTCAGCTGAAAATCTGAAAGGATCTTTGAATGGTTACGCAAAATGGTCTTGGCCAATTTGGCAGGGCGACTTACTGTACGTTCAAGAGATCGTTTTTCATCAGCTATCATGAATACAAACACCTCCTGTTCATTAATCTGGCTGTCAACCTCAGTGTATTTCAGTATATGCCAAGCCCCGACTAAACATTCACCGTACTGTACGTCAAAAAAATGATGTGAAAAAGGAAGAAAATGAAGGGATTAATACAGAAAAGTATAGAAGGGAAATGGTATTTCGAAGTGATTTAATATGTCATAAAGGTAGGCGAATGAAAAAGGATCTCATAAGCCAGCGCTGCTCATCAATCCACAAAACAAAAAACAGGTGGAGAAAAAACTAAACTCGTTTTTCTCCACCTGTATACTTTTTCTTCTCCAAAACTTATCTCTCTAACACGAGCAAATCTTTTAATTCATCTGACGATAGCTCGGTGATCCAGTTGTCACTTTGGACAATTTCGTCGTTAAGCGATTGTTTTTTCTCGAGCATGACGTCGATTTTTTCCTCGAGTGTGCCGGAGGAGACCATTTTATGCACGTGCACAAAGCGGGTTTGCCCAATCCGGTAGGCGCGGTCGGTCGCCTGGTTTTCAACGGCCGGATTCCACCAGCGATCATAGTGGATAACATGATTGGCCGCAGTTAGGTTAAGTCCCGTTCCGCCGGCTTTCAGGGAAAGCAGAAGAATCGGGAACTTCCCATCCTGAAAATCTGCTACCATCGTATCCCGTTGTTTCTTACCGGAGCTGCCGTTCAGGAATGGGACGACATGGCCGTAACGGCGTTCTGCAATTTGTTTGATCATGTTGCCCATTTCAATATACTGGGTGAAAATGAGCACACTCTCGTCTTGTTCGTAAATGATATCAAGCAATTCGATTAGCTTCTCCATTTTGCCGGAGCGATGTAGAATATGTTTTGGTGCTTCTTCCTTTAAATAAAGGGCAGGATGATTACAGATTTGCTTCAGCTTGGTCAGCATTTGCAAAATAAGTCCTTTCCGTTCAAATCCGCTTAAGCTTTCAACTTTATCAAGCGTATCTTTAACGAGCTGTTCGTATAAAGCAGCCTGCTCGGTTGTCAGACTGATAAATTCCTTTTGCTCCAATTTATCAGGCAGATTAAGAGCGACCTCTTCATCCTTTTTCGTTCTCCGTAACAGGAAGGGCTGAATAAGCTTCTGCAAGGTGACAATCTTTTTCTTATCTCCATTCCGTTCAATTGGCCCGGCAAAGGTTTTATCAAATTGCGTTTGAGAGCCTAAATACCCTTTATTGGTAAAATCAAAAATAGACCACAGCTCACTCAGCCTATTTTCCATCGGTGTCCCTGTTAAGGCAATGTGATGGTTCCCTTCAAGCTTGCGGGCCGAGCGGGATTGTTTGGTGTGGGAATTCTTGATATTTTGGGCTTCATCAAGCACCACCGCATTCCAGTGCATGGATAAAAAGTCTTCCTCATCCTGATGAATCAGTCCAAAGCTAGTCAGAACCACGTCGGCATTGCCAAGCCCTTCCTTAAACTGTTCACCCTTCATACGGGAAGGTCCGTAGTGCAAGTGGACGGTCATGGATGGAGCGAATTTTTCAATTTCCTTCTGCCAGTTCCCAAGTACGGAAGTCGGACAGACAATTAAGGAAGGAGATTTCGCCGGTCCATTCTTCGCCTCGACTGCTAACAAGTAGCCGATAAGCTGAATTGTCTTCCCCAGACCCATATCATCGGCCAGACAGGCGCCAAACCCATATTCACGTAAGAACATCAACCAACTCATTCCCTGTTGCTGATACGGCCGTAATTCGCCTTGGAAGGCAGACGGCACCTGAATGAGCGGGATATCCTTCAGCGAATTAATCCGTGTCATAAAACGCCTCAGGTCACTGTTCAGTTCGAATTGGATTCGTGCATAATCTGCTTCATTTTCATCCTCAAGATCTTCATCCTGTGCAAGTTCCTGCTGAAGCAAATCATTAATGCGCAGTCCGCGCTCATCTGCTTCCTTCTTCAACTCCTGCATCCGTCTCATCAGGGCAGGGTCCAGTTTCACCCAGCGGCCTTGAATATAGACGAGCTTCCGCTTTTCCTCGACCAGCTTGTTGAATTCCTCTTCAGAAACCTCGTCGCCATTAACGGAGAAACGCCAATTATAGTCGAGCAGAGCGTTCATGCCCACAAATGATTTTCGTCGGCTTGGTGAGTTTTTCACTTTCGCTTTCATGGATATTTTGGCATCCTTAATCGCTTGCCACCACGATGGCAATAATATTTCGACGCCGAGCATATGCAAGACTTCTGAGGCATCCGTTAAGAAATCCCAGGACTGATCCTCGGTAATAATATCGTTAATCCACGGGAACAGGTCCTTCCAGCGGGCGATTTCCTCTTCAGCTTTCTCCAAATGCTTCTTCCAGGCAAACGGAATTTTATCGCGATCTTCCCAAAGGAAAAAATGGTCTTCATTTCGCTTGCCGCGTATAAACGGTTCAAGCTTCCACTGGTCAACCTCATCCCCCGCGGCAAAATCAGGCTCACTCAGACGCATCCCGAGCGTAAAAGGCAATTCATTTTCTTTGGCACCAGTCCAGATTTCCCATCGGTCCCTGTCAAAAAAGCGGCTGAGAGCCACTGTGGAAATATTTTTCTCGGCAAATAGATGTAGTAAATCACCTACCCGATGATTGCCAGGACGATCTTTAATTGCTTCATTTAACCATTCCTCCGCAAAGCTTCGGACTGTGATGGTTGTCGTGCCGTCACCCTCATGTCTGGCCATTTCCTGTTCCCAGAAGGAGTCCTGAAAGTCCTCAAGGATTTCCTGAGGGAGAGGGAATGTGATGGCCCCAGGATTGGTAGCGCTAAAATCAGGCATAACCGTGTCATTTTCAACTGTTTCATATAAGGATTGTGCCAAGGCTAAACAGATGGAGGCCCAATTGGACCAGGACCAATTGATAAAGCTGTTGAAAGGCTCTTCTGCGAGCACCTTCATCCATTTATGTGCGGAGAGCAGGACGCCGCTTTTGCCATCAAGCGTTTCAATATTCACTTTCGTTCCATAGAAACTATCCGCGTCCCAGAGAAAGAAGCTTGTCGCCCATAATTCGGCTGGAACAGGCTCACCCTCATCCGTTCCGTAAATAAAGACGCGTCCGCCTTCAAGTAATTCAATTTGAATGTGAAGAGTCTCAATCAGCTGCATCAATTAACTTTCCTTTCTTTAGTTCTTCCTGAAAAGCACGTAATCGCTTATTCGTATCACTAATATAGTGAATATAGGAATCCCACATGTTCACTTGCTTCATTTTTTTATAAATCGTTCGCAGTTTTTTTAAATAACGAACCGCTTCCCGGTAGGAGGCACGATTTTTAGCCGCAATCAGGTTGATCACCTGCAAATGAAAAATGGGAAGGAGGACTTCAGGCTGTTCCTTTTGAATGACCTTAGTTTGATTGGCCCATTCATACAGGACGTCGACTCGTTCGGCAACCTGGAGCTCGACCCATTTTTTATACTCCTTTTTCTCATATAAGTAGTGTGAATAAGGGATAAGGGAATAAGGAATCGTTTCCCTGAGTATACGCTCGAGCAAATCGAAACGTTTCACAGCAGAGCAAAATGGACGAATGATTTGCAGGGCATTATATAAAAAGCGCGTTCGCTTATACTCCTGAGTCTGATGGTCATATAAATAGGACCTGATATTTTTCGAAAAGAATTCAACAAAAGGAATCATTCGCGCATGTTCCTTAGCATCCAGCATTTCTTCCAATGTAAAGAGAAGGAAATAGCATGCGATGGACCCCTGTTTATTCAAACACGCTAAGGCATGCTCATCCTTACCATCAATCATATATAAATGAATCATCATCCAATAGGTTAACTCAATCTGAAAAGAGTTGTTGAGAGTTGGAAGTTTGGCAGATAAACGTTCAAGTTCAGCCGTACGCTCTTCTTTTGTCGTAATGATCGTGGACCATATTAGGCGATAGATCTCCCAGCGATAATAGCCGCCTTTAATATCTCCTGATGCCAGCTGTTTCGTTTCAGCAATCCAGGATTGGATAAACTCCTCAGAATCAAATGGCCGTATGGATGACTCGAACCGATGGACCTCATCCTTAAAGGCTAAAAATAGTTCGTGAATCATCGTATCCAGCGTCTCTTCCTGGAAATGATCCTTTATGTCACCCTGAAGATCAAATAAATGAACTAAGCCTATGTAATACGCAATACTCCGATATAAAGGCACCCATTGGCGGTTGGATGGCTCGCTGCGCTGAATCACACGCTGATAATTAGACGCAGAACGATTCATCCCGGCCATAAAGAAAGGCGGAATCATCAACTCTTCCCGCGCAGTACGGATAAAGAATTCCTTCCAGGAACTGTACTGATGATCCGGTTTAGCAGGTATGCTTTTATTCTTAAAGACAGGTCCGTTTTCAAGTGATTTATTTAAATGGTACAAAGGATTCTCCTTGTTCTTCCAGTTATCCACCCATTCGGTTACACTGGCTTCTTTACTGTAGGCAGCGAAGAAAACAGCAAGCTGATGCCGACAAAGGTCAATGGCCGGGCACGAACACGAGCTATTGCTGGGAAAACTCAAATCCAATGTGACGTTTACCTTTGTTACGTCCTGTACGATACCATGAATGAGATCCCCATCAACCGATAGCTTCCCAACCGCCCCTTGACGATAAAGAACCAATCCCTTCGAAACTAAATTAACGTCATTAATTGATTTTGGGGAGAGAATGTCCGAAATACGCTCCCCATAGAATTTTAGTTGCTCCTGCATACATCATTCTCCTTACGAGACAGTTTAACCAAGTTTATTCTTAATTGTAACAAAACTGGCCAAAAAAACGTATGAAAAGGGAGCAGGAAGTAGAAGACTAAAGATAAAAAGTAAAAGAAGAGAATGCGATGAACGTAAATAGAGGTACAGAAAAGCGAAAAAAATACAGATGGATATGGATCACCGGGCTGGTAATGATCATCATACTCATTGTGGGATACCCCATTTATCGAGCATTTCAAGCGATATCGGATCCATTGGAAGAACGCAAATCCTCCCTGAGAAAAGAACAGGTCAATTTAACCCAAAAGGACCCCTTTTCAATATTGCTGCTTGGGATAGAAGCAAATGGCCGAACAGACACGACGATGGTTATAACTGTTAATCCAGGGAAAAATACGATTAAAATGCTTGGTATACCACAGGAAACAAGAGTGCAAATAGCAAGGTCCAGGACATGGGATAAAATCAGCCATGCTTATCAAACAGGTGGAGTTGAACTGTCGATGGAGACCGTAGAGGATTTATTAGACATTCCAATCGATTATTATGTAAGCATTAATACGGATGGAGTGGAGGATCTGGTTGATGCCATCGGAGGTATTACGGTTGAAAATCAATTGGAATTTTCGTATGATGGTCAACATTTTGCTACAGGTAAAATCCGGCTGAATGGAGAAGAGGCATTGGCTTATATGCGTATGCGTCAACTGGAGCCGAATGGGGAAGAAGGTCGGCAGAAGCGTCAGCGTGAGGTGATAAAAGAGGTCATTCGAACGGGTGCCAATATACACAGCTTAACGAACTATGATAAAATCGCCACCACTCTGATGAATAATGTAAAAACGAATATCACCTTATCAGAGATGATTAAAATCAAAAATAACTACCAGGAGGCAGTACAGGATATCGGTCATATCGATATGGAGGGCACAGCGGAGAAAATAAATGGGATTTTTTATGAAGTGATCAGCCCAGATGAACTAGAAAGAATTAAAAGGATTTTAAGAAAACATATGGAATATAATGGAGGTGAGGAGTAGGATAATGCTAGGCAAAATATTCATCTAGGAATATTCCTGTAGTTATAAAAACAGGCATATGAACGAGCATGACTGCATGAACATGCAGTCCAATACATATTTTGCCCCTAAATGGCCAGACCACCATCAATGGTACTCCTGTTAAACTGGGAACAAATAACCAATGAAGGAGGCTGGGCATAGTGGATTTAAACGTAAAAGTACAACCAAAGTTTATAGACGGTGAGTGTTCTATTGAATTTTCGTTCTTGTTTGACCGGGAAAACACGAAAATAGGTGAAGCGGTTATCCTGACCTGCGAAGAGGAAATGGATGCTCAACTTATTGAAGAAAAGCCGATGCTAAACCCGAAAAAGCGTGAAACAAACTACCCGAAAATTGCCTTTGTCACGGATCTAGTTATCATAGACGGACATAAAACAGCCGCTATCAATGAAATTAAAAAATTCCTGGACGTCATTGGAATTCAAAAAATCAGCTACCCAAATCAACAACTAGCCAATATGGCATAATCCCATATAAGGCCAAATTCCGCTTGAGAAGGCGGGATTTGGCCTTTTTATATTGGTCAAATTTTTAAATGAGATATTAAAACTAAAAAGGGAAGTTACCTGTTTGACTTCGCTAACGCATAAGCCGTTGGTGGAAGTTGTTGTCGTTCACTGGATTTCTGTAACCACACAGTTTGTTCCGTTTATTTGTTAAAATTAATAACCCTGTCTAAATATTACCTATTGTAATAATATTTCTTGTGCTAGAATAATAATTGTAAATTTACTACATATAGGAGGAAATAAAAACGTAAAATGTATTATACTGAAACCCAAATTAACGAAATCAAAACCAAACATCATACAAATACAGGATTAGTATTTTTAAAAATGATGCACAAACTCCTCGCTCTAATTGTAATTCTTTGGTTGAATAACGGAGTTTTTATGTTTTTAATGCCTTACTACCCGAACTTTATTAGATGGGGTACTTTTGCTCTGTGGTTTGGTATAGCAATTTTGTTAAAACCTACATTCAGAAAAAGATTCATAAACCAAACTTGGCCTTTGTTATTTTTCTACCTTTATATGATATTCATATCTTTTTTTTCAGAAGAGATTCATCTAGACATGTATATAAAAAACATATCTTATCTTCTAATGGTCTATTCAATATTTTTATATTATTTTGATGATTATTATAAAAGATTTCAAAAGTTGGTTGCATTTATCCTTCTATCAGATATTGCTTTTATATCCATAAATACTTACTTCCAATTGAATAAAAATCCACTGTTATCTCGTTATTTATCAGCTGGTTCCGATGTTCAAGAACAATTAATTGGAGAGTCTAGTTATTTAGGAGTTGGTAACTATGGTTTTTTCTATGCTTTAGTGCCAATTGTTTTATTATTATGTTTTTTGTTTATAAATAAATATAAAAACAGATGGATACATTTTTTATTAATCATATCGCTCCTATCTTTAATGATTAAGGCATCATTTACCATAGCTATATTATTCTTCTTTGCGTTTATTTTTATTATCGTAACAAAAAGGTATCTAAATAAAAATTTATTAGTAATCTTCATACCTTTGATACTTTTCCTAGCATTCTTATCTAAAGATGTATTTGCTTGGATATTTAACAAACTATCAACACTTAAGTTTATTTCTTACGATGTTTCCATTAGATTTATCGAGTTAGCTAACTTCTTTACAGATAACCATCAAGGAGGCAGTGATTTAGGCGCAAGACTAGATCGTTATTTCATGTCACTCGATGCTTTCATACATAATTTTTTAGTTGGAACTACACTCCCTTTAAATTTTGGTTTCAAGGCAGGTGGGCATTCAACTTGGTTGGATTCATTTGCTTTATTTGGGTTGTTTGCAATCCCATTTTTTATCTTTTTAGTGAAAGCTTATAAATATCTTATTAAAAGATCCCCAGAACCATTTAAATCATTTGTAAACATTTATTGGCTATACTTTATTGCTTTAGGATGTATCAATACATTGCTTTTTGCCAATATATTTACAGTACAGTTTTTGTTATTACCTTTCTTTATAAATTGGTTAAATGATAAACAACCCAAACAGTTAATAAACAAAGAGGCTTAAATTAAGCCTCTTTGTTTATGTTTAGACAGCAAGAGTTAACCTGACTATCCTTATAATTTCCACCTATTATTGATAATCGAAATCCAATGTTTTTATCTTCCACGCAACCATTGTGTTTGCATCAAACGGTATAGGACTTGTTGTTGGGTTAGACAACCTAAGCCTTCCTACTCCAGCACTTCTCATAATAAAAGTATAATCTACCCCATTAGGTAAAGCGAACATAGGATTTACAAAAGCCAATGCATAAGCACTAACATCTGTAAGATTAACGCTAAATTCTGTTACTGAGTTAGCTGCTAATGTACCAACTGTGATATTTACATCAAACTCTTTTAACCCATTAACTTTAATCCATTTCGAGCCTTTATACTTATACGTACCTTTGTTTCTTACATCAGTAGGTGAGTCGTAAAAGTAGGTATCATCATCAACGGGTGTTAATGTGGTTGGAATAACAGTAGATTTTAAATCCCCTGTTAATGATAATTTTCGTTGGGCGTTTAACCCGTTGATTGCAACGTTTATATCTGTATTTACACTTCGCAACCGCACATCCGCACCGTCCGATAAATGTAATGTTCGTAATGTTGTTGAGATTTTTGAGTTGTTCAAGTGGAAGTTTAATTTATGCGTCATACCCCCAAATAAATTTAAAATCATATCAGCGTTATTAATAAAAATATCTGTACCAATAGTATTCACACCGTCCACATTTATGAAAGTGCCTGCTGGCATGTTAATTTTTGTGTTATCAACAAACAGACTTTTTAAGGATGTTCCAGTCGAATAAATAACGGAGTTAATCGCACTAGAATTCAATTTTATGTTACAACTTTTAAGTATTAATTGGTCTAATACGTCTGTTGTATTGTTAATTCGGACAATAAAATTTGTAACCTCTGTGCCTGTACTTGGTACTACGTCAATGTCCTCTAAAACTACTTTGCTTAAATTACATTTATTTAAATAGATTGGTCGTAGACTATCTTGTTGACGAATTTTAAGTTTACGAATGGTCACATCACCACTAGCTGCGCCAATACAGAAATAGGACTGTGCTCCACTTATTTTTACGTCTATGTTTTCAAATACCACGTTTTCAACTTTTGTATCTTTTAAACACGGGTTAGGAGTAGCTTGATCTTCTTTCATAATGTAGACGGGGTAAATCGTTGAGTACCCACCCAAATTTTTAGCATATATATTTTTAAATACGCTTTTCCCATCCAAACCACTGCCAACCATTTTAATCAATTCATCCGTTGTTTCCCTACCATATATATTTTCAATTCTTACATCCTCAATATTTCCTGTCTGTCCCAATGAATAACGTGGGTAGTCACCCATTGTAAAGGAAATCAAATCGTCATGAGTTACACCTGAAATATTTTCAATGGTAATGTTATTCAATGGTGGTTGAAAGTGAAGGCCGTCACTTTCATTATTGATATTTATTTTCCTGAATTGACCTCCATTAATGTCCGTGATTAAAAATGCATACTTCCATTCATTCCCGATATCCACAATGTTTTCAATCGTTAAGTTATCAACGCCACGGAATACAATTCCGATCCCCGGATTGGAAAGAGGGTTGGTTGACATATCACCGTTGGCTGTTGGATTCCCGTCTTTGTTTAAATGCCAATTACCACCTCTAAGAGTTATGTTTTTGTTTCTCTTACCGGTTATATGCCCCTTATACACTAAAATATGGTGATTCGTTCCGTCTTTCTTTTTTAAGGTTGTACCGGGCATTATTTCAAAAATTGTATCATCGTCAATATATAACCTTCCCGTTAAAATTGTCCCGTTACAAAAAACGCGAACATGTCCTTTTTTATCTAATGCCGCTTGGATTTTAGCTGTACCATCTTCACTGTCGTTTATCTTAACGTCCGTTACAATCTCCGCCAATTTTGCGGTAAGAACGCTTATTTTGTGTTGATAACCAAGACCTCTGTATTAATCTCTTAATCAAGCGATTGATTAAGAGAAAATGACCAATATACCGATTCTTTACTATTTACCTGATCAATGAATTCCGCTAGGATAGGAATATGAATAATACTAGGAAAAAGATTATATACCGTTTAATACCTTTATTGATGATTGTGGGAGTCGTATATTACTCTTCCTCACAGCCATATTCTGAACAAAATATCCGGCCACTGTTAGGTGAGAACTTGAATCTACCAGATTCGGTAGTGGCCTTGCTTTCAAAAATTAACTTTACGTATGCTGGCGTGGAGGTCAGTGTGGAAGCATTGGGATTGCCAGGCTTTATTGAATTTTTCATCCGTAAGGGTGCTCACTTCAGCGTTTACTTAGTGATGGCTTTCGTATTGGCAAGTATCGTTAGGATATGGGTGCAGCGGGCAGGAAAAACCACGGCGATAACCTTGGGACTCGTATTTTTATATGCCTGCTCAGATGAGTGGCATCAGTCATTTACAGGTGAACGTACACCGCTCTTTCAGGATGTGATGATTGATACTGTCGGGGGATTTACAGGAGTCGCTTTATATTTCTTATGGAAAAGATATCGAAATCCTCAATAATTTAGAGAGCCTGTTTTTCATGTCAGCTGAAAACAGGCTCTTATCTTATGCTTGTATATACGCAACTACCCAAGCTGTTCTCTGCTTGTCCGCATAAAGATATGGTAGACAAGCAGGAGGAGATGGAAAAATGGATTTTATTAAACCGTCACTTGGTAGCTATACACAGGGGTTTATACCAAGTCAGCATTTTGGGGTGGATATTGCAATGTCTGGCAATGTATCTGTAAAAGCTTCCGCAGGTGGAGTGGTTAGTCGTTCGTATTCTTCTACAACCTATGGAGAAGTTATTTTCATCGTGCATAATATACAAGGACAAACATTCGAAACCGTTTATGGTCATATGCGACGCAATTCCAGAAAGTATAAAGTAGGCGATACAATCAAACAGGGGACAGTAATTGGATATATGGGTTCCACAGGAAATGCCACTGGCCAGAATCTTCACTTCGAGATTCATAAAGGTCGATGGAACAGCAATAAAACAAATGCAGTGAATCCACGAAACTATATAGATAAAAATGTGTCGCCGGCTCCGAAGAAGAGGTTTGTAGTTTTACCATCCGGTGTAGACTCATGGCGTGTTTATCCGTTGTCTAAACCACCAACTGTAGGAAATGAAATAGGCTTTCTCAATCCCCAAAAATATGGCGGCCTAACCTATGAAATACTTGGAAATCCCCAAAAAGATGTGTATACCATTCAGACAAGCTCATTTGGGAAAGTAAATATTTACGCAGCACCTTCAACAGGTGCGAAGATTGTTACGGTATAATCGTGAACTGAACAAGTGGTAAAAAAATAAGCCTCTCGCGGAAAACAGAAAAAAATCCGTTTAATCAGAAGAGGCTATTTATTTTGGACATTTACAAAAAAGGTAAACAGCCTAAGCCTGTGGAATACTGTATTTAAGTTGAACAATTTTTTTATAATGATCTAGATCTACTTAATAGTTGGAAGATCAGTTTCATGATCAGCTGCTTTATTGGATTCATACTTAGCAAGCATGCTGGTTTTCTTTTCATTTAAAAAGGCCAGATAGGTCTCTAGCTCAAGTAATTCAAAGATCATAATAGCCTTATTTAAATAAGAAAAGGCTTTTGGAACTTCCCCGAGCTTTTCATAATTGTAGCTGATTTGGTAATGAAGCTCGCCAATCGGAAAGAGGTTATCTTTATCAATACAGAATTGTATCCCCTGCTTGCAAATAGATATGGATTTTTCATATTCATTTTGCCGTGTATATACTCTGGCAATATTGTAATAAAGTCGGGGCATAAGGGTATTATCGCTTATAAATGTCAGGTGTGTTAAGTGATCTTTTGCTGTTGTAAAAATCTCTAGTGCTTTTTCAACTTGATTATTTCTAAAATAGACAGCTCCCATTGATAATAAATACTCAATTTCTCTTTCAGTCCACACTTTTTCTAATTTATGTGTAATGTTAATGGCTGCCTGGAGCAATTCAATTGCTTTCTCTGGATTTTGATGAATAGCATCTTCGCATATGGCTTTATGCCAAAGAATGATTTGCTGATTTCGTCCGTTTTGTGTAAAAAGAGGATTGTTTTCCTCGGCCTTTATGATTTTAAACATATCGTCATAATTCAATTTTTTTCTGGCTATTTTCAGTTGCCTGGCTACTTCATTCACATAATCCAGCCTCGGTGTGGACCCAATCTCAAAAAAGTAGTTGACATCGACACCTAATCTTTGGGAGATTAAATATAATGTATTAGCATATGGATATACATCGCCTTTTTCAATTTTACTAATCTGTGCCTGGGTACAAATGCCCTCAGCTAATTGTTCCTGTGAAAGTTGTAAGGATTTCCTAAGTTCTCTAATCCTCTGTCCAATTGCGGAGAAATCCATGCTTTTCCCCTCCTCTTTAAAAATATTCCTAGAGTTATATTTTTTTGTGAATAGTTAATGTTTCATCGTGTATTCTATATAAAATGTGTCAAAAGTCCTTGATTAAGCAATTTTGGTAGATATTTGAACTGTGTTTTAATAAGGATATAAAGATAATTTATTATACTTATAAAAAATAGTGTGAAAAGGAGATTATATGTATGAAAAAGAGCATTTTATTAGTTGGTGTTGGTCTGTTAGTGGTATTAATCATATCTAGTGTTTTACCATTTAAGAGTGAAGCAGAGCTACCAACCTTGTATAATACAAAAAACACAGTAGCTGAGCTCCCAACCCTATACAAAATAAACAAAGTAGCAGAGTTGCCAACATTATATAAAGCGAAAAATACAGTAGCAGAGTTGCCTACTCTTTATAAAGCGAATAACAAAGTAGCAGAGTTACCAACTCTATATAAAGCACAAAACATGGTAGCGGAATTACCGACACTGTATAAAGTGAAAAACACAGTAGCAGAACTGCCAACCCTGTACAAAACAAAAAACACAGTAGCAGAATTACCGACTCTTTATAGTACAAAATCTACATTAGCATAATGTTTTTATGATACAGAGGGATTAAATATCTCTCTGTATTTTCGTTTTTACGGAATTGATTAAATGGATCTCATACTACAAATAATTTTGGCATAGAAAAAACTTCAAATTACACTTTATACCAATCATATCTAATCCTTTATATCCTTTCGTGATTACATATGCCTATTTATGAGAGATGAATATTTTAATAAAAAAGTATAATTATATTCGAATCAGACAAGTAAAATATGACCATTTACTCGTGTATAAAGAAGCTTTGGTCGAAATTTTTTATCTCATTAAGGCTTCAGAGTTCAATTGGAAATTGAAATGGTTGGAGAATTACGGATTCGTCTCAATCGGAGACTGCAGAGGAAGAGTAAACTCATCATAAATTATATAAATGATGATGCCCGTTAAATGTAAATTTGGACTGAGATTATATAAAAAAGCAGGAAAAAATCATTCCTGCTTACTCTGAGTCTTTTGTATTATTCAATCCAGTATGCTTACTTGGGAGGTCAAGATAAATATCTTCATCACTATTCCACAAAACAACCTGTTTTTTTTCGTTGATGTTTGTATCATTTGTTTTTAGGGTGGCTTCTACTTTGTATTCTCCAGGTAGAAGGGGGCCGACTTTCTTTTTGTATATGATTTCGTTGGCTTTTATGACTTGTTCTCCATTCACCCGTAAGGAAGCGTGTTTGGAATTGGTCCTGACGGTCAGATAGACTGGATCGATTTCAATTGAATAGCTGTCTGGAAGCCATGAATTGGTTTCCTTTTTGAGTGTTAAAAATCCTTCAATCCGGGGCGGGTCATTTCCATTTTCGGATGTTTCTGCGTCATCATAGTAACGGGATTGCTCGTTTAGAACAGTCAGAAGGGATTGAGTGTATTCAGGGTTTTTTTGGAGATAATCAAGCAGGATTTTCGTATTTTGTTCGTTAATAACCAGGTTTTCATCAGATGAGGTTAAAGCTTGGGAAAGCTGAAGTGCATCTTGATTGGCAAGTGCAGATTCAACCTCTTTGATTAGAGCATCCTTGTTATGAAAGGGGCCTTTTATGTAATAAATGCAAACGAATAATAGGATAGAAAGTAGGATAATCAGGGATATTTTATAGAGAGGGGATCCATGTTGATTCTTCATTCTTCTCACACCACCTTTTTTTGGATTGGGTATTAAGTAATGGTCACTTACCATTAACTATATCGGCATTTTGAAAGATTTTTCAACTATTATGATAGTAATTTTTTTCATGATATGTAAGACGGTTTTGCACCTATATAGGTAGTATATTTACAGCCAGATTATCTAGAAGATTAAATTAATCAATCGGTTAGTGAACAGAAATAAAATAATCACCCGTTAAGGTACGGATGATCGGTTACTTGCATGTAATATTGAGGAAAATTGGGTAGGCATATATAAAAGATGGCTGATTTATTTAGTTGGTTTGAAGCTAAAGGGGGAAAAGATCCTTAACCTATTTCTGTCCCTCATTCAAAGAGGTGACGGTATACCGACTGGCGAGGATTAAAATATCCGACGCTGACTGACTGCATTCAGGATAAAGATCTTTTCTTGTTTGGAAAGCATTCTCCAACTGCCTGCTCGGATTCTCATTTCTGCGTCCTCCTTTTTTATACATAATTGGATTGGTTGTACTCTATTTATACCGTAAAACAGTGATAATGAAACAAAACAAATACCAACAAATACTATTCATTAACTAAACAGTTAGCCAGCAAGTGCGTAAAAGTGATAGGGAAACATGTAAAACAGCTATCAGGAAGGCATGAGATGTCGATAGGATTTTTTATGAAAATTAGTTTATTGTTAGATTAGGAGAAAGAAATCTTATTTTAAAAGAAGAATTATGCCATTCAATTGTATATACTCCCTGATTCAGTAAACATTCATTGAAATCTCAAGAAAAGAAGCCTCAAGTTGCGAAAAGGAGAGAAACCGGCATTTATTCCTGCATAAATTTCAACCAATCAAATTTATTATGTAAATGTCCTCTCGTGTGAGGACATGCTCTTATTCGCCAGTTCCTTGTGTTTCTTGTTCTTCTTCAAGCTGTTGACCGATGGCAGACAGAACAGCACCCACTGCTTGAATCCAACTACCGACCGCTATATAGGTTTGCCCTTTTTTTTCATCAGTGGTTTGAATTTTAATACCAAATGCCTGGATGACACTTCCGATGGTTTGAAGAATATTGCCAATGAAAAGTTCCAATGCTCCCGATGTAGTGTTATCGCCAAATTCATCAGCGGCACTGATGCCACTGCCAAGAGCTTGCAACAAGTTCCCTTGGATGGATATGTTTGTTTCTGTCCGTTCGGGGAAATCAATAGCGGCCGCTGTGAAGCTTTCGAGAGAACCAATGCTGGACAAAGCGTTGCCTGCGTATTCAAGTGAAAGAGGATTACCTTGTCCGTCCGCAGCCAAGCCAGCACCGACTGCTTCCAAAGCGTTACCGGTTAATTTAGGTCATTTTGCATCTTTCTTGATAATCTTCTATTTGGAGTAGAGCCAATCGCAACAATAATGGCTCCCAGGGCCACCAGCCAGGCTCCGTATATTTCTTTTAACTGATCCGACATTCCACCACATCCATTTATGGATAATCGTAATAGTGTATTCAAAAGATGTGATTATGATTGGATTTTGCGGAAAAACAAAAAGCCTCCAACGATGTGGAGACTTTTGAATGGAAAGTTATTTTTGTTTGAAATAACTATTCAAACCATTTAGGATTCCCTGTGCAGCTTTTTTGTGGTAGCTGGTTTGGGCGATTGTTTTTTCTTCGGATTGATTTGAGAGATATCCGAGTTCCAGCAGGGCAGCCGGTTGTTTATTATTTTTTATGACTTTAAAATTCCCCTGTTTGGCACCGCGATTTCTCAAACCCGTCGCTTTTATTAACTCACTTTGTATGGAACTTGCCAGGCTGCTATTTTGATAATAGTACGTTTCTATTCCAGTTGCTGAAGTATTTTTATAGGAATTGTAATGAATACTCACAAACGCATCTGCTTTTTTTGAGTTACTGAGATTAGCCCTGGCGTCTAACGAAATATACGTGTCATGGCTGCGTGTCATGATGACCGTTGCACCAGCATTCTTTAGTAAGGTTTCCAATTGCTTGGCAGCACTAAGAGTAATAGCTTTTTCCTTTGTTTTTAACTTCACGCCAATGGCCCCGGAATCAGATCCGCCATGACCGGCATCAATGACAATGACTTTTCCTTTTACGCTTTTGGCTACTGGTCCTACTGGAGTTGTACTGGCTGCTTTTTTCGTTGAGATATATTGCATCGCAACCCAGCCAACCTTGCCGTTGGAGGTTTTGACTTTCCCCCAAGAACCGCTTTTTTGTTGAAGTGTCACTGTGGCATTTTTCTTCACAGTTGTCACTACTTTAGAAGAAGTACTTGCACTGGCGCGAACATTTAGACTGGTAGCCGTCACATAGTATGTACCAAGATTAGTAGTCGTGTTCGCTGGTTTAGTAGTAGAAAGATAGGAAAGAGAAACCCAGCCAACATTCCCGTTGGAGGTTTTGACTTTCCCCCAGGATCCACTTTTTTGCTGAAGCGTCACAGCATTGTTTTTCTTCACAGAGGCAATCACTTTTGAAGAAGAACTTGCGCTGGCGCGAACATTTAGACTGGTAGCTGTCACATAGTAGATACCAAGATTAGTAGTCGTGTTCGCTGGTTTAGTAGTAGAAAGATAGGAAAGAGAAACCCAGCCAACATTCCCGTTGGAGGTTTTGACTTTGCCCCAGGATCCACTTTTTTGTTGAAGAGTCACAGCGTTGTTTTTCTTCACAGAAGTAACCACTTTAGAAGAAGTACTTGCGCTGGCGCGAACATTTAAACTGGTAGCTGTCACATAATAGGTACCAAGAGAAGCTGTACTAACCGCAGGCTTTGTTTTGGTTAGGTATGAAGTAGTAACCCAGCCTGTTTTTTTATCGTACGAAATCTTGCTCCAGTTTTTTTGCTCAGATTGTACAGTTACCGCTTTGCCTTTCTTAATTTTTCCAATGACAGAGGATGCGGTAGATGGCTTTGAGCGGACATTTAATGTACTGGCATTAACTTTAGCTGAATAGCTGGCAGCATCTGCTTTCTCCGGCAGGAGGGTAATGAAAAATGATAGCACAATCAACAGGCTGACAGCTTTAATAGAGTATTTCCCCAAGGATCTTCACCTCTTTATTCTGTTCTTTTCATCGGATGAATCTATCAAATGTAAAGTCATTCAATAAAAATGAAAAGAAACTGATAGTTTATAGGGGATAGCTCAAAGGGCAATAGGCTCCCTACATTACAATAATATAGAAGAATAGTAGGTTTCAACTTAGAAGATTTGACAAATGACATGTAATAAAAAAGCACCCAAAATATGGGTACTTGTACAAAGTCGTATAATAATAGGAATTCTACTAGTAAAGAAACATCTGCTGTTCAAGCCATACGTTCCGATAACAAATGAAAGGATTAGTGGTGAACGATTTTCATATTAAAAGTTATAATAACTGTATACAAACAATACCCTACAATGGTTCCTAATGTATTTAACAACACATCATCAATATCAGTTTGTCTGAGCGGCAGAAGTAACTGACACATTTCAATCCCGATAGAAAAACTCGAACCTACCATAATACATTGCGTAAATTTCTTCATTTTCTCGTATTTTAGTGGCAGTAAAAATCCAAAAGGAATGAATAAGACTATATTTCCAATAATATTATAAACCATTTCAAAAAATGGCTCTTTTCGTATCAGTTCGCTGATTACAACTAAAGGAACATAATTATTCTCAATAGGATCAGTAATACTTAGTGAGGCAGGGGGCGCTGGATACAATAAGGTCATTGTTATAATGAAAAGTACAGCAAACAAGAACAAGATATGTATGAGTATCTGATTAAGGACCGTATTTCGATCAATTGTATCTAACTCTTCTATATTCTTATTAGTAGTATAAGGCCTGAATTTTAACATCAATGATAATAAGGCTACTATAAAAGTTATGGCAGCCAGTAGCCTCAAAATAGTATAAGCATTCGTATAATCCATAATTTATCCCCTTAAACCTCTTTGTTCCAGTTACGACAAGCTGCATTTTCTAAGTTGAAGAAGATTTTCAAATGAACTCCAAATAAATAAATACAAAATGTTCATCTAGTACGCCAGCAAATAGATTATTCCATGAAGTGAAATAATCACTACTCTCTTAATTCAACTCTTAAATCCCAAATAATTTAAAGACCTCTTTACTCCAAATTTCGATTCCTTTTTCATTCGGAGCACTTTTATCCTCATTTAGGTACTTCATTAATTCAGGTTCATTCATATAATCAGGCCAAGCTTCCCAATGATTAATATAGGTAATTTTATTTTCGGCTGCATATTCCTTTAATGCTTCTACTTGTTTTGGATAGATAGTGGCATTTGGAATAGGGTGAGTGGGCATTAGAATAACGTAAAGATCTTCATTTATAGATTTCAATTCTTTAATGATTGTTGATATATTTTCATGATTATCTTCTACGGCAACTTCTCCATTATCAGCTAGGGTTAGGGCTTCGAGAATAAGAACGTCCGGCTTTGCATCTTGATAATCACTGATGATACCTTCCTGGATTAATTGAATGGATGTGCCTGTAAACTCTATGAATGATGTGGCCACATCCGGCGCGAGTGATTCCTGTAATTCCTGACTGATTGTTTTTCCTAATCCACTATCCTGATCTCCCAATGCTTCTGAGCCCGCAATCAAAATATTCGCTTTTTCATGCTTGCTGACAGCTTTTTCGAGTGCATTCTTAAGTCCTTTATCTTTAATATTCTCAGAAGGTGAGGAGACTTCCTTCTCTTTTTTGGACTCCGGTTGCTGTTTTTCGTTCTCCATTGCAACGGTTTGTTCAATCTGATTGCTCCAGTAGGTTTGTCCAAAAACTAAAACAATGATGGTGAATAGTGTAATTATAAACATCGTGACATATTTCATTGTGCTTCCTCCAGGTGATAAATAAGATTTTGACTGTATAGTTTTTATGAAAAAGGAGTCAATTTACATCCTCTTCGTAACACTTTTTAGGTAATACGAATAATAAAAAGAGGGATTAGAAAGTCTCAGATACAGTTTACCGCAGACTTCTACTTTTTTGAAGAGTCTGACATAAACTGATTTGGATACTATATACAAACCGTTTAGTAGATCTGGAAAATTACACACTCCTGTTTATGTATGTTCAATATAGCAAAGGGTTGTCCAGTATAATTGCTAAGATTGAGAGTTTACTAGTAATTTTAGATAAATACAAATAGAGAATATTTTTCCACTTTCTTTTCAACTAGTTTTATATTAATCTGAAAAAAGTGATTTTTCCACACTTAGAGGTTTTAACTATTGTTGATTGGTGGAAAATAGATTACATATTACATTTTATTAGAAAAAATTTAATAAAATTTCCATAAAACAGATGAATTTTTGTCGTTTTATTGTATAATGTTTAATATTATGTTAATCGGAGGATGAAATGGAAGAAACTATCAGCTTGAAGGATTTGTTTGAAACCTTAAAAAAACGTGCATGGTTCATCATTTTGATTACAGTTTTAGCAGTTTTGATAAGCGGAGTAACAAGCTTTTTTATTTTGACTCCAATCTATCAATCTTCTACACAGTTACTTGTTAATCAAGCGAAGAGTGAAGAAGCTGCATATAACTACAACGAGGTACAAACGAATCTGCAACTCATCGAAACATACAATGTCATTATGAAGAGCCCGGTTATACTGGATAAGGTCATTGAGGAACTCGATTTGAACCTATCCGCGAGCGAGCTCACAAATAAAATAACAGTAGCCAGCGAACAGGAATCTCAAGTAGTAAATGTATCTGTTACAGACGAGGATCCGCATATGGCTGCAAAAATAGCAAATACGACAGCGGAAATTTTCAAAGAAGAAATCGTCGATATTATGAATGTCGACAATGTCAGCATTCTTGCGAAGGCAACCGTTTCAGACAATGCATCACCGATTAAACCGCAGCCACTTCTTAATATCGCGATTGCGATGGTCGTCGGATTAATGATTGGTGTAGGGATTTCCTTTTTGATGGAGTATTTGGATAATACGATCAAAACCGAGCAGGATATCGAAAGAATTCTAGATATACCTATAATTGGTGTGATTGGCGTCATTGAAGAAAGCAATATGCAAATGGAAGCAAGGGCAAGAGCGAAGAGAACAGGAAGAGGTGAACAGCGTGGCGCGTAAGAATAAAAAACAGCTTGGGAACAGCAATCAACGGAAGCTTGTGACCTATTTGGAACCAAAATCACCGATTTCAGAACAATTCCGGACATTAAGGACGAATATCCAATTCTCCTTCATAGATGAAGAAATGCAAACGATTATGATTACATCATCAGGCCCAACAGAGGGGAAATCAACAACCGCTGCCAATATAGCCGTTGTATTCGCCCAGCAAGGAAAAAGGACGTTATTCATAGATTCTGACCTGCGTAAGCCTTCTTCGCATTATACGTTCTCCTTTACGAACAGCTTGGGATTAACAAGTGTTTTAACAAAACAAATAGAGTTTGAAAAGGCCTTGCAGATTGTTGAACCTTTAGGGTTGCATGTGCTGACAAGCGGACCACTGCCGCCAAACCCAGCTGAGTTATTGTCATCAAGAGCGATGGTAGAATTGATCAACAAGGCAAAGGAAGAGTTTGACGTCATTATTATTGATACGCCGCCGGTTACAGCTGTAACGGACGCGCAAATCATTGCAAATCTTTGCCAGGGAATCGTGCTGGTCGTGAGCAGCGGACGGACACAGGTCGAGGATGCGATCAAAACAAAAGAACTATTGTTGAATACTGGGGCTAAAATCCTGGGTGCTGTTCTCAATAACAAAAAAATGAAGGACAATACGTACTATTATTACGGTAAAAAATAGGTAAATTACTAGACTTTTCCACTAAAAGTAAGTAAGATAGATTCATTGATTGTAAAAAATACAGTGAGGGGTTGCGTGACAAAATGATTGACATACACAGTCACATCTTGCCAGGTTTGGATGATGGTGCACAGAGTTTAGAAGATTCGATGAATATGGCAAGGCTTGCTCTTAACGAAGGAATCGACACGATCATCGCAACCCCGCATCACAAAAATGGTGCATACGAAAATACGAGAACAAATTTAATACTCGAGGTTGAACGATTAAATGAACAATTGGAAAAAAGTCAAATTCCATTAACAGTCCTGCCCGGCCAGGAGGTCAGGGTGTATGGTGAATTGCTCGAGGATATGGAGCAAGGCTTTATCCAAACCGTAAACAATTCCTCTTATCTCTTAATTGAATTTCCTTCAAATCATATACCCAGGTACGCCCATACATTATTTTTTGAACTGCAGCAAAAAGGAATCAACCCAATTTTAGTTCATCCCGAACGGAACATGGCCATTGTGGAAAATCCAAATCTTCTCTATGACTTTGTTCAGAGAGGTGTCAGCACCCAGCTTACATGCGGCAGTATTGCCGGTAAGTTTGGCAAGAAAATCAAGAAAGTATCGATGGATTTACTAGCATCTAACTTAATCCATTTCGTCGCATCCGATGCACATAATGTCTCAACCAGACAATTTTGGATGAATCAAGCATTGGATGAATTAGAAAAACAGTTTGGGTTAGACCAAATCTATTATTTTGAAGAAAATGCAGAGTTACTCATTAGCGGGCAGACAATCATGAGAGAAATGCCGCAGCCAGTCAGACAGCGTAAGTTTTTAGGGCTTTTTTAATGATAGATCATGTAGGTGATGCCTCCTAACCTTTATCAAGGGAGGCACTCGACCATGCTGTGGGAGGTAGGAAAGCTTCCTTAGATGCAAGTAGTCATCAATAGGATGGTGTGAGGATGGGTTAGATGCCCATTTTTAATAATTTTAAAATTAAATGTCTTATTATTTTTTATATATTAAGTTGTGGGATTTATAGAAAAACTAGTTATATTACATAATTATTAAACTAACCTATATAAATGTCTAACATTTTATGGGTTAGTTTTGAAATTTGATAATTTATACCTATGAAATATATGTTTGATAAACCTTTAGAAGGAGGTTCACACTTGCAAAAAGTAAGAAAAGCCATTATACCAGCTGCTGGACTTGGAACGCGCTTCTTGCCGGCTACAAAGGCGATGCCGAAGGAAATGTTGCCAATCGTCGATAAGCCGACGATTCAATATATTGTAGAAGAAGCGATTGAATCAGGGATTGAGGATATCATTATCGTGACCGGTAAAGGAAAGAGATCCATCGAGGACCATTTCGATCATGCGTATGATTTAGAGAATAACTTGATGGAAAAGGGTAAGTTCGATCTTCTCGAAAAAGTACAAGCTCCTTCCAAGGTCGATATCCATTATATTCGCCAAAAAGAACCAAAAGGATTAGGCCATGCCATTTGGTGTGCACGTAATTTTATTGGCAACGAACCATTCGCTGTTTTACTTGGTGATGATATTGTCCAGGCAGACAAGCCATGCCTACGTCAGTTAATGGATGAATATGATAAAACATTTTCTTCTATTATAGGGGTACAGCATGTACCGATGGAAGAAACCAATCGATACGGAATCATTGATCCTATTGAGCAAAACGGACGCCGCTATCAGGTGAAGAGCTTTGTGGAAAAGCCAGAAAAGGGGACCGCGCCATCTGATTTAGCGATCATGGGGAGATATATTTTACGACCAGAAATCTTCACATTCCTTGGTGAGCAAAACATAGGGGCTGGCGGAGAGATTCAGCTGACAGATGCTATCCAGAAATTAAACGAAATTCAACGTGTATTTGCCTATGATTTTGATGGGAAACGCTATGATGTTGGGGAAAAATTAGGCTTTATTGAAACATCGATTGAATTTGCACTTCAGGATGCTTCCTTGCGGAATGACTTATTACGCTTCATGGAAGAGAAATTAAATATCATAAAAAAATAAACTATTTGGAGATAGACCGGGCATGTGCCGGTCTTTTTTAGAGGAGAGGGTAGAACGTGACTTACCGAAAAAGGTTAACTACATTAATATTAGTAGACTCCATTATCGTATTAACAGCTATTTATTGCAGTTACCTGGTCCTCCATCCATATTTGGATATTTTCAAAAAAGAAACCTTATTAATCACCTCTCTGGCGCTATTGATCAGCCATCATGTGTATGCATTTATTTATAAACTTTATAACAAGGCATGGGAATATGCGAGTATAAGAGAGTTAATTGCGATTGTCAAAGCTGTTACATTCACGATCCTAACAACGGCTGTCATTCAATTGATTATTTTTCAAGATGTGTATATACGGGCATTGGGGATTACCTGGATGCTCCATATTCTGCTGATTGGCGGATCACGATTCTCTTGGAGAGTATTCAGAGACCATTATATAGATACAAAAGATTCTGCAAAAAAGCGTACCTTAATTATTGGGGCTGGTGCAGCTGGAACAATGGTCGCGAGGCAGCTGCTTCACAAGGCGGATTCTGATTTAGTACCTGTCGCCTTTATTGATGATGATCCCTATAAACAAAGGCTCGAATACCATGGATTACCAGTGGTTGGTGATACGGCTTTTATCCCCATGGCTGTTGCTTTACATGAAGTTGAAGTAATCATCATTGCGATTCCGTCCCTATCAAAGGGTGAGATCAAACGTATTTATGAGGAATGCTCGAAAACGATGGCAAAGGTACAAATCATGCCAATGATTGAAGAAATCATGTCAGGTAATGTTTCCGTTACACAATTTAGAGATGTAGAGGTTGAGGATTTATTGGGCCGTGAACCAATCAAACTTAACTTAGACAGTATCTCAGAATATGTGGAAGGAAAAACCGTGTTGGTTACCGGTGCCGGTGGATCGATTGGGTCTGAAATATGCCGTCAAATATGCAAGTTTACTCCAGGTAAACTTCTTTTACTGGGGCATGGAGAAAATAGTATTTATTTAATTGACATGGAACTACGGAATCAGTACGGAGATTCGATTGAAATTATTCCAATTATTGCAGACATCCAGGATCGAAACAGGATTTTTGAAATAATGGATCAATACAAGCCGGATGCGGTCTATCATGCGGCGGCACATAAACATGTGCCAATGATGGAATATAACCCAAGAGAAGCCGTGAAAAACAATGTATTTGGCACTCGGAATGTCGCAGAAGCAGCGGATACATTTGGTGTTGGAACATTTGTAATGATATCAACGGACAAGGCAGTAAACCCTCCTAATGTTATGGGGGCAACGAAGCGTTTTGCTGAAATGATTATTCAGAACTTGGCGAAGGAAAGTAAGACGAAGTTTGTGGCAGTACGGTTTGGAAATGTGTTAGGTAGTCGCGGCAGTGTTATTCCATTGTTTAAGAAACAGATTCAAGCTGGTGGTCCGATAACGGTTACACACCCAGATATTACGAGATACTTTATGACGATTCCGGAGGCTTCAAGGCTTGTAATACAGGCTGGAGCATTAGCGCGTGGGGGAGAAATATTTGTCTTGGATATGGGAGAACCAGTTAAAATTGTTGATCTGGCTAAAAATCTGATCACTCTTTCAGGTTATGCGGTTGATGAGATTGGAATACAATTCTCTGGGCTAAGGCCAGGTGAGAAGATGTATGAAGAGCTACTTAATGAGAATGAGGTTCAAAAAGATCAGGTGTTCCCTAAGATCTTTATTGGGAAAGCTCAGCCGATGGAGAAAGGTGAGCTTTATGATGTGATTGAAACTCTTCTCGATAAGAATTCGTTTGAGATGAAAGAAACGCTTGTTGGGATTGCTAATACAAAGTTTAGTAAGAAGCAGTCGTTAGTGATTGGTGGTTAAGGATTAATTGACAAGAGATCAATCAATTGGGAATTAATTGCAGAGTATAATCTTATTACTATATTTGAGAATTCTATTGTGATTGTATCGAAAATTCTAGTGCTATTTGTGAAAAAATCACGATCTTGGAAAATACTTATTTCTGTATATGTGAGCAACTATAAGTTGAAATTCAGGTAGATGGAAAAAAATTCGTAGATTACTAAAATATAGCTTAATAATGGAAGGAAGTCTGAAGGTGGAATCAACAAAAATGAAAGAAAGATTATTTCTATCTTCACCACATATGAGTGATGAAGGATATGAAATGCAATATGTTAAAGAAGCTTTTGATACAAATTGGATTGCGCCACTTGGAGAAAATGTAAATGGTTTCGAAAAAGAACTTGCTGAAAAAGTTGGTTCAAAAGCTGCAGCTGCCCTTTCATCAGGAACTGCTGCTATTCATTTGGCTCTTAAAGCAGCAGGTGTTGGGAAAGGAGATATTGTTTTTTGCCCATCACTTACATTCTCAGCTACTGCTAATCCAATAATCTATCAGAATGCAATCCCAGTTTTTATCGATAGTGATTATGAAACTTGGAATATGAGTCCGGATGCATTGGAAGAAGCATTTATAAAGTATCCTAAAGTTAAAGCTGTGATCGTTGTTCATTTATATGGTTTGTCTGCTGATATGGATAAGATTATGAAGATCTGTAAGAAACATGATGTAGTAGTCATAGAAGATGCTGCAGAGTCTTTAGGTACTTACTATAAAGGGAAGCATACAGGAACATTTGGAGATTATGGTGTCTTCTCTTTTAATGGGAATAAGATTATTACAACATCTGGTGGCGGGATGCTAGTTTCAGACAACAAAGAAAGTATTGCGAAGGCTAGATTTTGGGCTACTCAATCAAGAGATCAAGCAAGACATTATCAGCATAGCGAATTAGGCTTTAATTATCGTATGAGCAATGTTGTTGCTGGAATTGGTAGAGGACAGCTTAAGGTTTTAGATCAAAGAGTTGAGAAGAAACGATATATATTTGAATTTTATAAGAGGGAATTAAGTGGTCTTGAAGGATGTGAATTCATGCCGAGTAACGATTGGAATGAACCCAACTATTGGTTGAGTTCAATGATTTTAACTGGTTCGGTTAGACCAATTGATGTTATGGATACATTGGAAAAGGAAAATATCGAATCAAGGCCAGTTTGGAAACCGATGCATATGCAACCGTTCTTTGAGAAGTATGATTTTGTTGGGACAGATGTTTCAGAGAAACTTTTTGAAAATGGTGTTTGTTTGCCATCTGATACGAAGATGACGGACGAAGATTTAGAGAGAATTTGTAGAATAATTAAAGGGTTGTGGAATAAATAATGAGACCCTTAAACTTGATAATTAAGCGCACCATTGATTTATTAGGAAGTTTACTTGGAATAGTTATCATTTCTCCAATTCTGATATTTATAGCGGTTTTCATAAAAATAACTTCGAAAGGCCCTGTATTTTTTAAACAAAAAAGATTAGGTAAGAATGGTAAGGTTTTTGAAATAATTAAATTTAGAACGATGATTGTAAATGCTGAAAAAATCGGGGATGGTTTAACTGTTAAAGATAAAAATGACAACCGAATAACCAAAATCGGTAAATTTCTAAGAGCAACTAGTCTTGATGAACTTCCACAATTATTTAATGTAGTCATGGGTCATATGAGTCTTGTAGGACCGCGTCCACCAGTCACCTATTTCCCATATAATGGGTTGGAAAACTATCCGGATTGGGCAAAAAAAAGGTTTTACATGCGGCCGGGAGTGACGGGCTTGACACAAGTAACTGTTAGAAATTCCGTTAGTTGGGATGAACGGATTGTTATAGATAATAAGTATATAGATTCTTTTAATATATGGTTAGATATTAATATTTTATTTAAAACACTAACCAAAATGTTTAAAACGGAAAATATTTATATGGATACGAAACGAAACGCTATAAACAAATCTAAATAAATCATTTATATGGATTAAAGAGGCGGATAATATGATTAAAGGTGACAAAGTATATCTACGGCCAATACTCAAGAAAGATATAACCTTCTTAAATGAGTGGAAAAATGATGAAGAAACCTATCAGTACTTAGGTGGAGGCTATATGCCAACATCCATAGACCACCAGGAAAAATGGATGGATTCTTTAGTGGATACAACTGGTAATAATAAACGGTTTATCATTTGTGATTATGAAAAAACACCTGTTGGAATGATTGGTTTATATGATATACATTGGATTAATCGTACATGTGAAATTGGAGTTTATATTGGAAATAAAAATGTTAAGGGTAAGGGATTCGGAAAAGAAGCATGCAATCTAATTGAACAGTTTGCAAAAGAGTACTTGAATATACGGAAAATAAAGTTGAATGTTGTATATGAAAATGATGTTGCTATTAACTTCTGGGAGTCTTTGGGTTTTTTAAAGATAGGTGTCTTTAAAGATGAACGTTTTATAAAGGGAAGCTACAAAGATTTGGTATTAATGGAGAAATTCATTTAATGATCAATCTGGATAAACAAACAAGTGTAATGCAATTAATTATGGAGGCCTCAATTAATGGGTAACGATTTAAATATACTTATTTTAAGCTGTGGAACAAGAAATAAAATAGTACAGTATTTTAAAAAGGAATTAAAAGGTAAAGGGTTGGTAATAGCAACAGATTGTAGTGAATTAGCCCCAGCCTTGTATGAGGCTGATAAACATTTTATTGTTCCAAGAATGGATGATGAGGAATACTTAAGTGTTATTCTCTCTATTTGTAAAGAAAATAATATTAAAGCTGTTTTATCTTTAATAGATCCAGAGTTAAGTCTACTTGCGAAACACAAACAAGAGTTTTTAGATTTAGGTACTATTCCGATTGTTTCAGAATTTAAGGTAGTCGAATTGTGTTTCGATAAATATAAAATGTATGAGTTCTTGATCGATAATGGTTTTAGTACTATAAGGAGTTATGTTGATAAAGAGAAATTTTATAGAGATGTAGAAGATGGGGTCATTAATTATCCAGTGTTTGTTAAGCCTGTAAAAGGTAGTGCAAGTATAAATATTAGCAAGGTGAATTCTAAAGAAGAAATAGAACAATTATTTAGTCGATTCAACAATTTGATGATTCAAGAGTTTATGGATGGAGTAGAGTATGGCGCAGATGTTTATATAGATATGATTTCTGAAGAACCGGTAGCAATATTTACAAAAGAAAAGATTAAGATGAGAGCTGGAGAAACTGATAAATCAGTTTCAACTAAAGATGAGAGAATTTATGAAATGATAAAGGAATTTGTCGATAAGGCTAAATTTAAAGGTGTTATTGATATTGATATCTTTAAAGTAGAGGGAGAATATTATATTTCAGAGGTCAACCCTAGATTTGGTGGAGGGTACCCACATGCTTACGAGAGTAAAGTCAATATACCAGAGATGATTATTAATAATATAAATGGTAAGGAAAATAAAGAAAGAGTTGGCCAGTATGAACCGGGAATTTGTATGATGAAATTTAATGAGGTAAAGATATTAAAAAAATAAACTACCACGCACTGATGTTTTAGTAAGGGTGAAAAAATGAATATATTATTTTTGTCAATTGGTAGATTGAATAATATTGAGGATAAAGGTTTATATACAGATTTATTAAGGCAATTTAGAGATCATGGTCATAATGTTTATGTTGTTAGTCCTAGAGAAAAAAAATTTCAAAAACCAACTGAATATATCAGTGAAAACGGTGTAAATTTTCTGAGGGTTAAAATTGGTAATATAACCAAAACAAATCTCTTGGAAAAAGGTATTTCAACTTTAATGATAGAAGGATTATTTTTAAATGCTATCAAGAAATATATGAAAAATATAAAGTTTGATTTAGTAATTTATTCAACTCCTCCGATAACTTTTGAAAAAGTAATTAGTTACGTGAAACAGAGAGATAATGCTAAAACTTATCTTTTGTTAAAGGATATCTTTCCTCAAAATGCAGTGGATTTAAATATGTTTAGCAAATCTAGCTTGTTTTATAAGTATTTTAGATTGAAAGAAAAAAGACTATACGGTCAGTCAGATTTTATTGGCTGCATGTCGCAGGCAAATGTTGACTTTGTTTTGAAGCATAATCCAAATATATTAAATAATACTATAGAGATTTGCCCTAATAGTATAGAGCCTATAAATATTATAAAAGATAGAAATAAAATAAGAATGATAAGAGAAAAGTACAAAATCCCATTTGATAAAACAGTCTTTATATATGGTGGAAACCTAGGTAAACCGCAGGGGATTGACTTTTTAATTGATTGTTTAAATGCTAATAGTGAAAATGAGCAAGTATACTTCGTTATTGCTGGTTCAGGTACAGAATTTAAGAAACTTAAGGATTATTTTGCTAATAAGAAACCTATAAATGCACAATTACTTGAACAATTACCAAAGGATGATTACGATATCCTAGCAAACTCATGTGATGTAGGTTTGATTTTCCTAGATAAACGTTTCACGATACCAAATTTTCCATCCAGGTTACTATCTTATATGCAGGCCTCGATGCCTGTGTTAGCGGCAACTGATGTAAACACTGATATTGGCAAGGTAATTGAACAAGGAAAATTTGGTTATTGGTGTGAGAGTAGTAATGTAAAAGACTTTAATGAAAAAGTAGAAATATTTTGTGATAAGCAAATGAGGAAACAAATGGGTGCAAATGCAAGGAATTATTTGGAAGAAAACTATACAGTTGAGCATGCTTATAAGATAATCATGCGCCATTTTAATTAAATTATAGAGGGGTTAAAATATGTTTAAAGATAAAACTTTACTTATAACAGGCGGAACAGGTTCTTTTGGTCATGCGGTAATGAAAAGATTTTTAGATACGGATATTAAAGAAATTCGTATTTTTTCCAGAGATGAAAAAAAACAAGATGATATGCGAAAACTCTATAAAAATGACAAACTTAAATTTTATATAGGTGATGTAAGAGACTTAGCAAGTGTTAAAAATGCTATGTATGGAGTGGACTATATTTTTCATGCAGCTGCACTTAAACAGGTACCATCATGTGAATTTTTTCCTATGGAAGCGGTAAAAACGAATATTATCGGAACTGATAATGTGGTAACAGCAGCAATTGAATGTGGTGTCAAAAAGGTTATATGCCTATCTACTGATAAAGCAGCTTACCCAATAAATGCAATGGGAATTTCAAAGGCAATGATGGAAAAAGTATTTGTGGCAAAAGCAAAAACGGTTAATCCAGAGCAAACATTAATATGTGGAACACGGTATGGAAATGTAATGGCTTCACGTGGTTCGGTTATTCCATTATTTATAGAGCAAATTAAAAATGGACAACCCCTGACTATAACAGATCCTTCCATGACTCGTTTCTTAATGAGTTTAGAAGAAGCAGTTGAACTGGTTATCTTTGCCTTTCAAAATGCTCAGGCTGGAGATATTATGGTTCAAAAATCTCCAGCATCAACAATCGGGGACTTAGCACAAGCACTCAAAGAATTATTCGAAGTAGATAACGAGATAAAAGTAATTGGAACAAGACATGGTGAAAAATCATTTGAGACATTACTGACTCGTGAAGAAAAAGTCGTTTCTACAGATATGGGAGGATATTATAGAGTTCCCGCTGATAACCGTGATCTAAACTACGATAAGTATTTTGTTGAAGGAGATCATCAGCTTTCAACTGAAGATGAATACAATTCAAATAATACTGAACGTCTATCTATAGAACAGATTAAGATGAAATTAATGCAATTGGAGTATGTTCGTAAGGAGATAGAGAAATGGCAAGCGCGATGAATATACTAGTAACTGGTGCTAAAGGTTTTATTGGCAAAAATTTAGTCATCGAGTTAAAAAATCGTGGATACGCAAATATTTTTGAAGTAGATCGTCATACTGATGTACAAGTATTCGAGGCATACTGCGAAAAAGCAGATTTTGTCTTCCATTTAGCTGGAGTCAATCGGCCGACAGATATTTCGGAATTTAGAGAAGGGAATTATGGTTTTACATCTACTCTATTAGAAATGCTGAAAAAATATCAAAATACTTGTCCAGTTATGATGTCATCATCTACTCAAGCTAGTTTATCTAATCCTTATGGTGAAAGTAAAAAAGCTGGCGAAGATTTGTTGTTTGATTATGCAAAAGAAACCGGAACAGAAGTGAAGATTTATCGTTTTCCGAATGTTTTCGGAAAATGGTGTAGACCCAATTATAATAGTGCTATTGCGACGTTTTGTTACAATATTTCCCGTGATTTACCTATTACCGTTAACAACCCAAAAGTAGAGTTAGAATTAGTTTATATTGATGATGTAGTAGAAGAGTTGATTTATGCAATAACAGAGGGAACAAAGAATGGTCAATTCTATGAAGTTCCAGTGAAGCATAAAGAATTACTAGGCACCATAGTTCATTTAATTCAATCATTTAAACGTAGTAGAGATGAACGTTTAGTTCCTGATTTAAGTAATGCGTTTATAAAAAAATTGTATAGTACGTATCTAAGTTACTTACCCGAAGAACAGTTTGCCTATCCTTTACAGATGAATATTGATGATCGAGGATCTTTTACAGAATTTATTAAAACTCCAGATCGAGGACAGGTTTCAATTAATATATCTAAACCTGGAATAACTAAGGGAAACCACTGGCACCATACTAAAAATGAGAAATTCCTTGTGGTAAGTGGAGAAGGTGTTATTCGCTTTAGAAAAATTGATACTGATGAAGTTATAGAGTATTTTGTTAATGGAAACAAATTAGAAGTGATTGATATTCCAGTGGGATATACGCATAACATTGAAAATTTAGGAACAACAGATATGGTAACCGTGATGTGGGCAAATGAATTGTTTGACCCTGAACATCCGGATACATATTATGTGGAGGTTTAAAATATGAAAAAATTAAAAGTCATGACAGTTGTTGGAACAAGACCAGAAATTATTAGATTATCTGCTGTCATTCATAAATTAGAACAATCAGAAGCGATAGAGCATGTATTAGTGCATACAGGACAAAACTATGATTATGAGCTAAATGAGGTGTTTTTTAATGACTTTAAATTAAGGAAACCTGATTACTTTTTAAATGCAGCAACAGGAACTGCAGTAGAGACGATTGGAAACATACTCATAAAAATAGACCCTATATTAGAAGAAGAAAAACCAGAAGCTCTGTTAGTACTGGGGGATACGAATAGCTGTTTAACTGCAATAGCTGCAAAAAGAAGGCATATCCCGATTTTCCATATGGAAGCAGGGAATAGGTGCTTTGACCAAAGAGTGCCGGAAGAAACCAATCGTAAAATAGTTGACCATACAGCTGATATTAATTTAACTTACAGTGATATAGCAAGAGAATATCTCCTTAGAGAAGGGTTCCCTTCAGATCGAATTATTAAAACTGGAAGTCCTATGTTTGAAGTTCTTAACTCTAGAAAAGACGATATTGAGAGTTCAGATGTATTAGAAAGATTAGATATAAAAGCAGGTAATTACTTTGTAGTATCTGCTCATAGAGAGGAAAATATTAATTCAGAAGTCAATTTTTTAGATTTGATCGATAGTTTAAATGCGATTGCGGAAAGATATAATATGCCGGTAATTGTAAGTACACATCCAAGAACAAGAAAAATGATTGAGAATAAAGGTGTTAAGTTCAGTCCGTTAGTGAAAATTATGAAACCATTAGGTTTTAATGATTATGTAAAACTCCAGATCAAGGCGAAAGCAGTTCTTAGTGATAGTGGAACAATTAGTGAGGAGTCTTCTATCCTAGGATTTAGAGCTCTTAATATTAGACAGGCACACGAGAGACCAGAGGCTATGGAAGAGGCGGCAGTAATGATGGTGGGCTTAGGGAAAGAAAGGATATTACAAGGACTTGAGGTACTAGAGTCACAAGAAAAGGGTACATTGAGACTTGTTGAAGATTATAGTATGCCTAATGTTTCAGAAAAGGTTTTGAGGATCATATTATCCTATACAGGTTATGTGAATAGGGTTGTTTGGGGGAATAGGTTTGTATAACTTAGATGTAGTTTTTCTAGGTGGGTTATTTCCTAAAGAAACAGAAGAGGAAATATTGAAAAATTCTATAGGTAATATACAAAACGCTGCAAATAATTTGCAGTGGGAAATTGTAAAGGGACTAGATGCGAACCTAAATCAACCAGTGAGAATTGTAAATTCATTATACATAGGGTCTTATCCGAGTCGTTATCGAAAAATAAAAATTGATACATACAATTTTTCTCATACTTCAAAAAACTCAAAAGATATAAATATAGGATTTTTTAACTTGATTGGGATTAAAAAATTCAGTCAATACTTTTCTGTTAGACCATATTTGAAAGAATGGGCTCTATCGGAGAGTAAAAATAGGAAAGTTATAATTGCTTATGCAATGACATCGCATATGACACAATTATTACGATTCGTAAAAGAATTAAATAACGATATAATAACTTGTTTAGTAGTCCCAGATTTACCACAGTATATGAATTTACTTACCAACCAAAATAGTCTGTATAGTTTTTTGAAAAAAGTTGATATAAGTCTTATTAATTCAAACATGAAATATATAGATAGTTATGTTCTTTTAACAGAATATATGCGTCAAGCATTAAATATAAGTTCTCCCTCTGTTGTAGTAGAAGGTATTTCTACTAATTTATTTGAAAAAGTTTCTCCTAATCCTATGGATGAAGAAATAAAAACGGTTCTGTATAGCGGTGGGTTAAATGAAAAATATGGAATAATCGAGTTGGTATCTGCATTTAAAAAGTTAAAGGGAGATAAGTATAAATTAATAATATGCGGTTCAGGTGAAGCTGAAGATTTTATTCGAAAAGAGAGTCGAAGCGACAAGAGAATTGTCTATAAAGGGTTATTGAAAAGAGAGGAAGTACTTCAACTTCAAAAGTCTTCAACAGTCTTAGTAAATCCAAGACCCAACAATGAAGAATATACTAAGTATAGTTTTCCTTCAAAAATCATGGAATATATGTCATCAGGGAGACCAGTAGTTGCTTATAAGTTGGATGGAATTCCTGAAGAGTACTATGACTATATTTATCCTGTTATGGATTGTGAAGAAGGACTTTATTACACCCTAAGGGATGTGTTGTCCAAAGATAAGATAGAGTTAAATCATAAAGGTAATCTATCAAAAGAATTTGTTTTGACACAAAAAAATAGTGCAAAACAGGGAGAAAAAATACTGAATTTGGTGGATCAGTTATAGCTTATTTGCTATAGCCTTGTCAGATATGAGGATGGATATACCAAAACTTCTGAAACAAATATTAATATAGGTCTATCTTTTTTGAAAAACTGAAGGTGAGGAATGTTGTGAAACAATTAGTCACAGAAAAAAAAAGTCTTGATTGGCTTTGGTTAGTCAGCGTATTTCTGTTTTCAATTAATCTTTATGGAAAAGGGCATTATTTATTACTGCTTTTAATATTTGCAGGGCTAATAGTTATAAATTATAAACAATCCAAATTTAAATTCACTATTGATCATTTGCTAATACTTTTGTTTTCAATTAGTTATTTTATTATATTATCTATGCATCAATCACCTGGAGTAGGTGCGATGCTTATTTATCTTATTGGCCCTATAGCGTGTTATTTTATTGGTTACTTTATAATTAAGGCTGACAGTAAATTTTTTGTGAAAACAATGCTTACTATTACTTTAGGTTTGTTTTTACAAGGTTTGTTAAATATGATTAATTATTTTCAATTACATGGATTTCAACCCAATCATACTGGATTAAGAACAGTGCCTAGTATATGGACTGGGGATGTTCTTACAGCTACTCTACAAGGTACTTATTTTGTATTAGTATCTAGTATTTTGTTTTATAGTTTCACTTTGATGAAAAAAAGGGGACAACTTCTACTCCCACTTATAATAATAGGCTGTACAACTTTTTCAATAATCTCATCATTTATTTTAGGTAACAGGACTTTAATTGCAGTTGTAATAATTAACCTAGCAGTCTCTTTTCTTGTATATGGTTATTTAGAGAGGAAAAGTAAAAAAGAATTTTCAAAGATTCTTCTAGTTGTATCAGGGCTGTTTTTATTGACTTTCATTTTTTATAATAGTAATACCTTTGGACTAAAAGAGTTTGTTTTAAATTCTACATGGTATACAAGAACCGAAACAGCTTCAATAATGGATGATGCCAGGATAAGTTTGTATAAAATAGCATTAAGTCAGATGTTTGATTTCCCTTTTGGTGGATATCAGATGAGCCTTACATATGCACATAATTTATGGCTTGACGTCTTAAATGCTACCGGTTTAATTCCATTCTTTTTTCTACTTTTATACACATTGAATTCTATGAAAAATCTGATAGTTATAATACTCCTCACAACGATTGAAGTACAATTCAAAGTATTTATTCTAGGTATTTATTCGGGGTTTTTCTTAGTATTTATGGTCGAACCAATTTTAGAAGGTATCCCATATTTATTTCTGTTATTTATCTTATTTAATGGTATGACTAATAAATACTTAGATGTCTATAAGTCTCTGCAGAAGTCAAAAGGAGAAAAGAAATATGAAAATATTATGGCTAACAAATATACCTCTTCCAGAAGCATGTAAACTAATGAATGAAACACCTTCTCCATTCGGAGGATGGTTAATTAATGCATCAAAGAGGTTATCAACACAAGAGGATATTGAACTTTCAATCGCTTTTCCTAAAGCTCAGTCAAAGGATGTAATTCAACTTACTGGAAAAAACATTAATTATTTTTCCTTTCCTACTGTAGGTATGAAAGATGAGACTTCAATTCGAGATAACTCTTATATTAAAAGAATAGTAAAAGAGGTAAAACCAGATTTGGTCCATGCTTTTGGTACTGAATATGCTCATACATTGGCAATGATGAATGTTTGTAAAGCTCTCGGGGTCAAAACAGTTATAAGCATTCAAGGGTTAGTCTCGGTATATTCAAAGCACTATGCAGCTAATCTGCCAATGAGAATTCAGAAAAGATTTACACTTAGAGATTGGATTAAACAGAGCAATATTATACAACAACAAAAACAGTTTGAAATAAAAGGTACCCTTGAGATTGATGCCATTCAAAAAACCAATCATATTATTGGAAGAACTACATGGGATAAGGGCTGTACAGAGCAAATTAATCCAGCTGCAAACTATCATTTTTGTAATGAAACGTTAAGAGAAGAGTTTTATAAACATAAATGGTCTATTGATAGATGTGAAAAGTACTCCATCTTCTTGAGCCAAGCGGGTTACCCTATCAAAGGTCTGCATTATGTTCTAGAGGCGATGCCGTTAATTAAACAAAAATTTCCAAAGACAAAACTTTACATTGCAGGACCAGATATTACATCTTCTCGTACATTTAATGAAAAACTTAGAATGTCATCTTATGCAAAGTACATTGCAGAATTAATTGAACGATACAATTTAGTTGATAGTGTTTGTTTTACTGGTGTTCTTGATGAGAAAAAAATGTGTCAAAGGTATCTAGGTTCACATGTTTTTGTTAGCCCTTCTTCAATTGAAAACAGTCCTAATTCGTTGGGTGAGGCTATGATATTAGGTGTGCCATGTGTAGCTTCTCATGTTGGAGGTGTACCAGATATGATAAAGCATAAAGTTGAAGGTTTTGTATATCAAACTGACGCTTCTTATATGCTTGCTCATTATGTATGTGAGATATTCAACAATGATGAGTTGATATTAAAATTTTCAAAAAACTCTAGAGAACATGCACTTAAAACACATGATCCTACTATAAATATGAATCGATTATTAGAAATATACGAAAATATCTTGCAAAAGAAGGAAATAAGCGTTGAGAATTAATAATAGAATTTCGTGGTTTCTGGAAAAAATAAAAGGCAATGAGGTTGCTGCGAAGACCATTAATAATGCAAGTTGGTTAGTTGGAGATAAAATTTTTACTATGGTAATTGGGGTCTTGGTTATGGCTCTCGTGGCTAGATATTTAGGACCCGAAAATTATGGTATATACAATTACGCTCTAGCTTTTGTTACATTATTTACAACTTTATCTACTTTAGGTTTAGATACATTATCAATTAAGTCTATTGTACAACAAGATGAAGAAGAGGGGACAATACTCTGTACCGGTTTAGTTTTAAGATTAATAGGCGGAATTCTGTTAACAATATTGTCTAGTGTAATTATTAAGTTCATTGAACCAGATGAATATCTTATCCATTCACTTGTAATGATAATGTCTCTTACCATGGTTTTTAAATCCCTAGAGGTAATTGAATATTGGATTCAAGCATATCAAAAATCGAAAATATCCTCTCTAATTCGTATGGTAGTTTATGTTTTTACAGCTTTGCTGAAAATTACGTTTGTGTTATTGGAAGGAAGCTTATTCCATCTAGCACTCATTTATATGTTGGATGTAATAATTATTGGAACTTTACTAGTTATCATGTATTTTAAAAAAAGAACCTCCCGTTCGAAATGGAAATTCAAATTTCATTATGCAAAAAGCATTTTATCCCAAAGTTGGTATATGATTCTTTCGGGTCTAATGGGTACGCTTTATATGCAAATTGACAAAGTGATGCTTGGATCAATGTTGGTAAATAAAGAGGAATTAGGTGTATTTTCAGCTGCAACTCAAATTGCCAGTATGTGGTTTTTTGTTCCAATGGCTATAATAACATCTTTTAAGCCTGTTATTATGAAGAATAAAAAAACAAGTGAAGAGAGTTACCTTAAATCAGTCAAGCTTTCGTATACTATTGTGGCTTGGTTGGGAATAGGATTTGGAGTTCTTATTATATTATTCTCAGATATAATAATAGGAATACTTTTCGGATCTAACTATTCAAAGGCTGCGGGCATCTTGTCAATAAGTGTATGGGCGGGAACTTTTGCCATGCTTGGCTCAGCAAGAGGAACTTGGTTAATTAGTGAAGGGTTGCAAAAATATTCAGTTATATATATTGGTGGCGGTTGTATTATCAATATCATATTGAATTATTTTTTAATACCGGTAATAGGTGGATATGGTGCGGCTCTTGCAACTTTGGTTACGCAAATAGCTGTTTGCTTAATTCTTCCGGCATTTTTCAAAGAGACTAAATTGTCAGTAATTATGATGTTAGAAGCTTTTAATTTAAGAAAAGCCTTAAATTATATAAAGAGGTTCCAATAAAGGGAGGGGAAGATATGAGCATAAAACGTCTAATCCGTGTTTTAAGAAGATTTAATGATTTACAATATGTGAATCTTAGTATAAAACATTATTCTGGTAAATTACTGTTGAAAATTCGATTGTTAATGTTGAAAAAGTATCATTATGGTAAGGCAATAAATTTTTACCCAATTAGAGAAAAGAAATTAATTAAAACATTACAATATGCTTATATAAATTCTCCATATTATAAAATTATCTTCGATGAAAACGAAATAAATATAAAAAGTATTAGGGAAGATTGGGACCGTATACCCTTTCTGGACAAAAGTATTATTAGAAAAGAAAGAGATAGAATCTTGGCTATATCAGATTCAAAGGATTATGTAGGATTTGTTACTACAGGAGGTAGTACAGGGGAACCTTTAGGGTTCTATACATTTGGTAGTTATGACGCAGAACATCAAAAATTTTTATATCAATTAATGGGTTACAGTGCTGGTGATAAAATTTTAGCAATGGACGGTACATTGGTAACGGATGACTTAATCAATAAAAATATATTCTGGACAAATAAAAGTACAAATGATTTGCCTTATGGAAGTGTGGCTCTATCTTCCCAATATCTAAATAGTATCAATATTAATTATTATATCGATTTTATAAAAGAATTCAAACCAGCGATTATTAGAGGCTATCCTTCATATATTGACTCTATAGCTACGTATATACTAAAAAATAATATTGATTTAGATTTTAATATAAAAGGTATACAAATAACTTCCGAAAGTTTTTATGATTATCAGATAGATAATATTAAGAAAGCTTTCAAAACGAATGTATATACTCAATATGGACATGCAGAAGCAAGCGTATTTGGATACTCGGTAGATGACAGCTTGATGATTTACTGTTCTCCGTTTTATGGATATACCGAAGTCATAGGAGAAGATGGTATTCATGTTAAACCAGGGGAGATGGGGGAAATAGTTGTAACTGGCTTTAATAATTATGCTATGCCGTTTATTAGATACCGGACAGGAGATTTAGCGATATATGATGGTGATGATAATGGGATAGTAAAGCTAAGAAAGATCAATGGAAGGACACAAGATTATATTTATACAGAGAATATGGAGAAAGTCTTACTTACTGCAATTGTATTTGGAAGACATTATAAAGCGTTCGATAATATTGAAAAGTGGCAAATCGTTCAGAATGTACCGGGGGAAATTATCTTTAAAATTATTAAGGGTACAAGCTTTTCTATTAATGATCAGATTGAGTTGCAGGATAATTTTTATCAACTTGCCAAAATTAAAACTGAATTTGAAATAGTGGATAATTTGCCTTTGACACCTCGTGGTAAATCTAAATTTCTTATTCAAAATATATTAAAATAGAATTTATAGGGAAGTGGAATATATGTTATCTCCTGTAATTGTCTTTGTGTATAATAGACTAGAACATACAATTGAAACCATTGAAGCTCTCGCAAAAAACAGTATTGCTGATGAGACTGAAATATTTATTTTTTCTGATGCACCAAAGGATGAGAAATCTGAAAAAAATGTCGCATTAATTAGAGAGTACATAGACTCATTAGGAGAAAGAGAGCTCTTCAAGT
The DNA here is from genome assembly GCF_058313635.1 of Bacillus sp. z26. NCBI lineage: Bacteria > Bacillati > Bacillota > Bacilli > Caryophanales > Bacillaceae > Bacillus > Bacillus sp. z26. The sequence continues at coordinate 352,249 of NZ_JBZFQM010000003.1, read as the reverse complement.
CAGTAAAAGTTATTAAAGCTGATTCAAATAAGGGGCTTGCAAAATCTGTTATTTCAGGAGTTAGTCAAATCATTAAAGAGTATGGGAAAGTAATAGTAGTTGAAGATGATTTGGTTTCCTCTTCGGACTTTCTTCAATATATGAATGATGCACTGGGTTATTTTGAAGCAAACAAAAATATTTGGTCAATCAGTGGATATAATATACCTATAGAGATACCAAAAGATTATAAAAGTGAAGTTTATTTATCTTATCGAGGGTGTAGTTGGGGATGGGCTACTTGGAAAGATAGATGGGAAAAAGTAGATTGGAATGTATCAGATTATAATATGTTTAGAAAACATACAGAGCTAAGAAGAAGATTCGGTCGTGGCGGAAGAGACTTGCCTATCATGTTAGATTTACAAATGCAAGGAAAAATCGATTCTTGGGCCATTAGATGGTGTTACACACAATCTAAATTAGATATGTTAACGGTTTATCCAGTTGTATCTAGAATTAAGAATATTGGTTTAGATGGGACTGGAACTCATAGGGGGAAGACTTCTCATTATGACTCTGTACTGAATAATAATCATCAAAAATGTAATTTTGATAACTCGGATTTGGATAAGCGATTACTGAAAAGATTTAAAAACCATTATATGACTCTCTCACAGTATTTATTACTAAAATCAAAAGTTTTAGCAAAAAAAACATTAAGGATGTAATGATGATGAAAATTACAATCGCTGGAACAGGCTATGTTGGCTTATCGAATGCAATATTGCTAGCTCAGCATAACGAAGTAATTGCATTAGATATTATTCAAGAAAAAGTGGATATGATTAATAATAAAAGGTCACCTATAATTGATAATGAGATTGAAGAATTCCTGGCAACAAAAGAATTAAACTTAACTGCAACAACGGACAATTATAAAGCATTTAAGGATGCAGAATATGTGATTATATGTACACCTACCAATTATGATCCTGAAAAGAATTATTTTAATACTAGAACTGTTGAAGCTATTATTGCTAATGTTTTATCTATTAATCCCGATGCAGTGATGGTTATTAAATCTACAGTTCCGGTAGGTTATACAGAGACAGTACGAGAAAAATTTGAGACTGAAAATATTATTTTTTCACCAGAGTTTTTAAGAGAAGGTAAGGCATTATATGATAACTTGTATCCTTCAAGAATTGTTGTTGGAGAACAGTCTGAAAGGGCAAAAGTTTTTGCTGACTTGTTAATAGAAGGTGCAGTTAAAGATAATATTGATGTCTTATTTACAAATTCAACAGAAGCTGAAGCAATTAAATTATTTGCAAATACTTACCTAGCTATGAGAGTAGCTTTCTTTAATGAGTTAGATTCTTATGCAGAAATTAGAGGTTTGAATACTAAACAAATTATCGATGGTGTTGGTCTAGATCCACGAATAGGTAATCATTACAATAATCCTTCTTTTGGGTACGGAGGATACTGCTTACCTAAAGACACTAAGCAACTTTTGGCTAACTATGAGGATGTTCCAAATAATATCATGGCAGCCATTGTAGATGCAAATAGAACAAGGAAAGATCATATTGCTGAAATGGTTATTAAAAGGAAACCTAATATTGTAGGAATCTACCGACTTACAATGAAAATGGATTCAGATAACTTTAGACAATCAGCTATCCAAGGTGTTATGAAACGCATTAAAGCTAAGGGAATTGAAGTTGTTGTGTATGAACCAGCACTTCAAGAAGGGACATTCTATAATTCTAGAGTCATCAATGATTTTGAAGAATTTAAGAGAATGTCAGATGTTATTGTAGCAAACCGATTGTCTGATGATATACGTGATGTTGAGGACAAAGTGTATACAAGAGATTTGTTTAGTAGAGATTAATAAACCTTACCCGCTGAGCCTATGACTTAGCGGGCTATTTGTTGTGATTTAATCTTTAACCGTGAGTCTATATAATAGTAGAAACTTAGGTGTTTTAATCTATATTTAGCGAAGTTTTATTTTGGTATTAAGGCGAGACGGTGGTGGAGTGTAAAATGAAGTTGGTGGCTGTTCAGAATAGTTTGATCTGCAAAGTGGAAGCTACATTACGGTAACAATCAATAGATAAGAAGAAGGTGTTAGATTGGCGATACTAATTACAGGGGGAGCAGGATATATTGGTTCCCATACAGTAAGGTATTTTTTAGATCAATATGAAGAAGTAGTGGTTGTTGATAATTTACAAAGTGGACATAAAGAAGCTGTTGACGTAAATCATTTTTATGATATTGATATCAGAGATAAAGAAGCTTTAGACAGTGTTTTTAAGAATCATAATATTGAGGCGGTTATTCACTTTGCTGCTAATTCCCTAGTTGGAGAAAGTATGAATAAGCCTTATGAATACTATCATAATAATGTTTATGGCATGTTGTGTTTACTGGACGTTATGAAAAATAATAATGTTAATAAAATCGTATTTTCATCTACAGCTGCTACTTATGGAGAGCCTAAGAATATTCCAATAGTTGAAGATGATGAAACGAATCCTACCAACACCTATGGTGAAACTAAACTCGCTATGGAGAAAATGATGAAGTGGTTTGATCAGGGATATGCTATTAAATATGTCTCTTTGAGATACTTTAATGCTGCTGGGGCTCATCCGAGTGGAAATATTGGAGAGATGCACGACCCGGAAACACACCTTATTCCATTGGTTTTACAGGTTCCTCTGGGTCAACGAGATAAGATTTATATGTTTGGTGATGATTATCCTACAGAGGATGGAACATGCATCCGGGATTATATTCATGTGATGGATTTGGCATCAGCGCATTATTTAGCACTAGAATACTTAAGAAAAGGAAACTCTAGTGATATCTTTAACCTTGGAAATGGAAATGGATACTCTGTCAAAGAGGTCATTGATGTAGCGAGACATGTAACAAACCATCCAATTCCAGCGGAAGTAAAGGAAAGAAGAGCAGGGGATCCGGCTGTTTTAATTGCTTCGTCAGAGAAGGCGAAGGGCGTTTTAGGTTGGAAACCTCAGTATGATTCTTTAGAAAAGATCATTACGGATGCATGGAATTGGCATAAGAATAATCCGGAAGGTTATTCTTCGAAATAACTTTTGTAGGTTATTTTAAATTCCTATAGGGGAATTTTGTTCATTTAAAATAAGATGAGTAAATTAAAAAGAATGGAGCTCATGTATTGCACGCCAAAAGTTAGAGTATGAATCTACCTTTGGAGATGATTTACTTGAGTTCCATTCTTTTTACATATTGTAGAGTAATACTTGTATGCCTAAGATAATCCCAACTGCTCCTACTATTAAGACAGCATAGGTTACGTTTTTCTTGAGTTTTCTTTTTCTGTACATTTCCTCAGGAGTTTGATAGTAATTCAATTTAGTGCCTCCTCGTTATGGTAACTGGTTGACTTAACGCGAGATAAGCCTTAGTTCCTTTAGTTTTGCGTCACCAGTTTTCGCTGGCTTTGCTGTTTTCAGCGTATAGTATAATGGTACAAAATGTATTATATAGATAACAGGGACCAAAGTCGCATTTTGTCAAAAAATAACTATAAGAATTTTCTTATTACTATTGACATATAAAAGGATATCAGCCCAATTGGAACTGATATCCTAAATCCACTATAATATTATCCTTTCAATCAGCCAATAGGCCCCCATCAAAAAGGTGAGAATGGAACCGGCGACCATCACGTTTCGGTAGAAGCTTTTCTTTTGATACCAAACGAGTAGCGGCAATAAAAGAATCACAATGATGACCTGCACAATTTCAATTCCTACATTAAAACTGATCAGCGCCGTGACTAACCCCTCTTTTGAAATGTCCATATCCTTTAAGATATTGGCGAATCCCATTCCATGAATTAATCCGAACAAGAAGGTTAATAACCAGCGTTTGGAAATATGCTTTCTGAATATATTTTCGATGGCCACATAGCAAATACTCAAAGCAATTATGGCTTCGACAAATCGGGATGGCAGGTCGGCGATACCGAGAACAGCTAATGTTAAAGTAATACTATGTGCCACCGTAAAGGCAGTTACCAGAGCGATATATTGCTTCAAGCTTTGGCGTCTGATTAATAGTACAAACAAGAATAATAAATGGTCATACCCAGTCAGGATATGCTCCATCCCAAGCTTGAGGAAGGAAAGCCAGCTAACATTGCTTTTTGGTTCTGCCGCAATTCTCTCCGTAACTGTTTGGTCTGATTGTTCCTGCTGTCCGGGAGCGAGCAGCATCGTCACTTCCCGGTTCTGTTTGCCCTGCAGTGCACTTTCATAGCTTTGGTTGTCATAGGTAATGCTGACAAAGTTGGTGTAATACTTGGCATTGCTGCCTTCTAAATAAATGCCATCCGAGAACTCGATTGATTGGCCTTCTTTTAATCCTGGTAAGGTGAAGGTTAGGGTGGCGACCTCCGTATCATCTTTACTTTCAATTATTAAATCCTGCAGTTCAGGTGATTGAGGCTCCCCATCTGCTTCGAGTAATAGGCCATGTTCAATCCATTCCTCTAGGCGGTGAGAGATCTCCTTCACTTCTTCTGTATTCAATGCATCATCTTTGTTTGTATCTCCCCCGATGCCTTCAATGATCGATAAGGTATCGAGTGAATAGATTAACGTAGATTCCTCTTCGGTAATCGTGAGGGATGTATAGGCAGCGCTTAATGGGTGCGCATATGAAATACCTTGAAAAGTCAGTGTGGAAAGAATGAATATCATAATACCGGTGATCCATTTAGAAATAGGTAGTTTTCTCTTCTTTTTCGTCAAGATGTGTCAAATCCTCCCTGGATTGTTGTTTGTTTTACAAATCTATCATTAAAAATTCTGGCACAAATGTAAAGATATTTTTAACTAATTTATATAAAAATGTTAATATTATGTTATTTTTGGAAAATATATATTTAATAAATAGGAAATTTGCTATGATAGATAAGCAACACTATTATGTAGAAAATTGGGGGAGTTTGTGTGAAAAGGAGAAAGAAATGGCTTGGATTAGTGTTAACTATAATGCTAATTGTAAACGCTTTCTTACCGCCTTTTATAAGTGGTATCGCACATGCCGAGGAATCGACACGTGTCGCTGATCATGTCGTGATCAGTGAAGTATATGGGGGAGGAGGAAATAATGGAGCTCCATATCTGAATGATTTTATCGAGTTATATAATCCAACAGACAAAGATATAAGCTTGGAGGATTGGTCTGTTCAATATGCTTCAGCTACGAACGATGGAACGAAACCCTTCTCAGGTCTTCAAGTTTTGACTGGGACCATTAAAGCGCATGGGTATTATTTAATCGAGGCAGCAGCAGGTGCAGGGAATGGTGTCGCTTTGCCAACGGCTGATGCAACGGCGCCTTCCACTTTTAATTTGTCTGGAACAAATGGACATGTCGCATTGGTAAATGGAAAAACTGCTATTTCAAGTAAAGACGATTCAGCGGTTATAGATTTTGTTGGTTATGGCACCACCGCTAAACAGTTTCTTGGTTCAGGTCCAACAATAGCGCCATCCAACTCAGAAAGTGTTGAGCGTTTGGCCAACGATGGCTCAGATCCTGCAAATGCTGGTGCGGGCAAAGGCAATGGTTGGGATACAGAAGACAATGCGAAAGATTTTATGAAAGTAAAACCGAATCCGCAAAATAGTTCTTCACCAATAGAAGATGGTTCAGGTACGGGGGAAGAGCCAGGTACACCTGATGAACCTGAGGTGCCGGCTGACCCAACGACTGTGACTAAAATTGGGGAAATCCGTAAATTACAAAATTCAACTGGATCACCGACGAATGTAGGTACCAAATATTTAGTTGAAGGTATCGTTACGGTTGATGATCTAATCTTAGATAACAGCAAGAGCAGTTTTTACATACAAGATGAAACAGGCGGAATTAACGTCTTTGGATATACAGGCGATGTACAGGTGAAAAAAGGGGACAAAGTAAAAGTCCTAGGCCAAATTTTGTTTTATAATGGCTTAACCGAATTGGTTTCTCCGACGGTTGAAGTTATTGGGCAAGCGGACGTTCCGGCTCCGGCTGAAATGGCGATTGCCGATTTGGCAAACTATGAGAAAGCTGAGCCGCTTGAAGGAATGCTGGTTAAGGTGAAGGGGAATATTTCCACACTTCCAGAAGCTCTTCCTGCCAATGTAACGTTGTCTGATGAGGATGGCAAAAGCATCACTCTTCGGATCATGGCAAAGACTCAAATTACACTGGGTACAGATATAAAAGCAGGCAATTATGAAGTAACCGGTATTTTAGGACAATATGCATCCAAATCGCCGTACACTTCAGGCTATCAAGTGTATCCAAGAAATAAAGAAGATCTAGCTATTTATTATCCGCTTACTTTAAAACATGAGGTGCTTAAAGAGGCGTATGCAGATACAGATATAACAATTTCTGCACAAATTGCCGGTGCTGATTCGGCAGTTATCTATTACAAAGCGAGTGGTTCATCAGAATATGTACAAAAAGAATTGGTTAAGGGAACGGAACAGCAATACAGCTATACGATTCCAGCCAGTGATGTTCCACAGTCAGGCTTTGATTATTATATAGAAGTAAAAAATCAAAGTGCGACGAAAATGAGCGGTTCCGCTGCTGAACCACATAGTGTAAAGCTTGTGAAAGATGAAGTGGGACCTGTAATTTCTGACGAGAGTCCAGCCAATGAATCCAAAACAGAATCTAAACAACCAACGATTTCAGTCCAACTGAAGGACCCAAGTGGCGTTGATGAAGCAACTATTAAAATGACCATTGATGGACAGGCTGTTGAAGGTGTATTTAATAAAGAAGCTTTTCAATATACTCCAGCGGGTGAGTTATCCCTTGGTGTTCATAAAATCAAGGTGACAGCTGCTGATAAAAAAGGCAATCAATCGGAATATGAGTGGTCCTTTACGATTACGAAAGTATTTACCGGGGGCAATCATTACCGTGGCACCACACATAACCATACGAATATTTCCCATGATGGAGCGGGTTCACCGGAAGAAGCTGTTCAAGCTGCCATCAAGTATGGCTATGATTACTTTGCCTTCTCTGATCATTCTCATGATATTGATTCGGCTTTACTTGGCCAGGATACAGAAGAACGTAAAGGAATGCAGGAACGTAAAGGCGGAACAGATTGGCAGTTAACAAAAGATGTTGCCAAGAAATATTCCAAAGATGAGTTTACGGTTTTCCCGGCCTTTGAAATGACCTCCACTACATGGGGACATTCCAATGTATTTGGAACGGAAAACTTTATCGACCGAAATATAAACAGCAAGCAATATCAAACACTCAGCCAATATTACGCATGGATCCTGACTTATGATGATATCGCGGCGCAGTTTAACCACCCGGATATGTCGGCCAATGCGTTTAATAACTTTACGCCATATGATAAAAATGTCGATAAGCTATTTACGATGTTTGAAGTCGGTAATGGATCAGGGCATTATTCCTACGCAAATGCTGAAAAGAAATATTTCACTGCCCTCGATTTAGGATGGCATATTGCACCGACTTATGGTGAGGACAATCATGACGCATCATGGGGCAAGACGATGCAACGGACTGTTATCGTTGCAGATGAAAACACGAATGATTCCCTGCTTAATGCGATGAGTAAAATGCGTGTATATATGACAGAGGATCCGAACTTTACGCTTGATGTATTAGCAAACGGAAGGTATATGGGATCAATCGTAGATGGAGATACACTGAAATTTGATATCTCCGGTTCAGATACGGTGGCAGAGAATAACTCAATAGCTGAGTATGACTATCTTGATGCGAAATATGTATCGAATGATGAAATTGAAAAAGTGGAATTAATGACAAATGGCGGAAAGGTGATTGATACTTACAAGCCATCTGGTAAATCATTTAAATGGAACCCCGAAGTAAGCATTAAAGGCGGACAGCAATGGTTTATTGTCAAAGTTACGCAAAAAGATGGCGAACAGGTATACAGTGCACCGATTTGGTCTGAAGAGAAAGAAGTAGATGTTCGGATCAGCGGGGCTGAGCTTACTGATGGAGTGGCCATCACAGGCAATCCAACGAATCTTTCAGCTGGTATCAGCAATCTTGGTACAGATGATTTAACTGACTTAACGGTTAAATTTTATGAAGATGAAGTGAGTGATGCCAATCTGATTGGCACGGCGCCTATCTCTAAATTAGCTGGTAAAACAGCTACAACGGTTTCTGCCGTTTGGACAAGCAAAATGAGCGGTGATCATAAAATTATTGTCGTGGTAGATACACCGGAGGGCGACAATGCAGAGGATAACCAATATGTATTGAATGTAAAAGTAAAAGATGCTCTCGGTAAAACCGTCTTAATTGATGCGTCTCATAAAAATGAGAATACCTCAACAGATGGCGGCTCCTATAAAGATAATTTCAAAGCGTTCACGAAATTGATTCAAAATGAGGGTTATAAGGTAGAGGAAAATAAAACTCCTCTAACAGCGGAAGTGCTGAAGGGAGTGTCAGTTCTAGTGATGACACATCCGGCAAGCAGCTTGACTACAGAGGAACGAGTGGCCGTGAAGGACTTTGTCGCTGCGGGAGGATCCTTATTCCTGGCTGCGAAAAGTAATAACAGCAGCGGTTCAACCAGAAGCAATGACTTGCTTGCGGAGATCGGTGCGACCATTCGGGTAAGTGATGACCAAACGAATGACTTATCGAAGACAGGGAACTTTTGGACAGATCCGGCCGTCTCCCCATTCGCGATTCGCTTGCATCCGGGTCTGGTAAACAGTCTAGTCACAGACCGTGTCGCAACGATTGAGTATTACAGCGGCTCCAGTCTGGAGGGTGTTGAACACAAGCCATTGGTGAACTCGGATACGGTAAGTGTTCTTGTTTCCGGTAATGAAACTACTTTCCAGAAAAACATGAAGAATGACACATATGTATATGACGCCGTTTCGGATGACACAGGTGGTGCAGCCATTCCGATGATTGCATCTGAAACAATTGGAGAAGGAAAAATCATCGTTGCCGGCAGTAACTTTGCGAATGATAAACAGCTCGATGAATCCTATAATCCAAAGGGCAATGATGAAATGGCCCTGAATTCGATTAACTGGCTGGCAGACCGTCAAACGAAAGTCACATCGGTTGAAGAAGCAAGGAAGCTGGCTGATGGAGAGAGTGCTGTCATTGAAGGTACGGTTACAACCGCAGCGGGAACTTTCTTTGATGCCTTCTATGTTCAGGATGAAACAGGCGGAATCATGGCCTTCAATGAAGTGCCGGATGGAAGTCTGAAGCTTGGAGATAAGGTTCGTATCTATGGGCATATAAAAACCTTTGATAACAATAAAGAAATTGAATTTGATGCATTTGCGCTCGACGTGATTAAAACAGGCACAGCCGATCCAGTCGCGCCAAAAGTACTGACAACAAAAGAAGCCGGTATGGATGAAAATCAAGGCTTGCTTGTAAAAGTAACCGGTCAGGTCGTATCCAAATATGACGAAAGATCCTATGTCATCAATGATGGATCCGGAGATATTCTTGTCTTTACAGATGGGTATATCGAAAATCAGGGTGACAAAGTGAAAGTACCATCCCTGAAAAAAGGAGATACGCTCGAAGCTGTCGGATTAACCGGTGATTTTGCTGACGGTAAACGGATCCGTGTACGGGATACGAAAGAGTTGAAAAAGACAGCAGATGCACCGCCTGAAGCTCCGGTTATGAACGAAGAAATTAAAGATGATACGAAAAAAATAACCGGTAAAGCAGAAGTGGGCAGCACGATTATCGTTAAAGTCAGCAATACCATCATTGGGCAGGCAACAACGGATGAGAATGGAAACTTCGTCGTTGAAATTACACCGCAAAAAGCGGGAACAGTGCTGAGTATTATTTCTAAGGTTGGAGACAGAGAAAGTTCTGTCCTCACTAAAACAGTCCTGGATGGAACAGCTCCGGCTAAACCAGTGGTTGATAAGGTAACAGATCAATCCAAATATGTAACCGGTAAAGCCGAAGCGGGATCGACAGTTACGGTTAAAGCCGGTAAATTGATATGGGCTGGTAAAGCCGATCGAAATGGAAAGTTCAGTATCAAGATTACGGCTCAAAAAGCAGGAACGGTGTTGAGCATTACAGCGACAGATGAGGAGAAAAACATAAGTGCAGAAACGAAAGTCACTGTTTTAGATGTAACTGCACCTGCTAAACCAAGTGTTAACCGAGTGACAGACCAATCAATTACTGTGACCGGGAAAGCAGAGCCAAATTCCAAAGTTACGGTTTATAAAGGTTCTCAAAAATTAGGTTCTGCCACCGCAGGTAAAGATGGCAAGTACTCAATAAAAATTTCAAAACAAAAAGCGGGTACCGAGCTGCGAGTCACAGCTACTGATTCGGCTGGCAATAGCAGTTCTGTAACAAAAGTGAAGGTTGTGGATGCAACGGCACCTGTTAAGCCGAAGCTCAAAACAACCATCACAGACAAAACGACAAAGCTTGAAGGATATGCTGAAGTCGGTTCAACGGTATCCGTCAAGGCCGGCAAGAAAACATGGACAACCAAAGCAGACAAAAAAGGCCAATTTAAGCTGTCCATATCTAAACAAAAAGCAGGAACTACAGTGACGATCTGGGCGACCGATGCGGCTAAGAATAAAAGCCAATCTCTAACGGTTAAAGTGAAGGACACTACACCACCGGCTGCGCCAAAATTGTATCCGGCTTATTCCTTCCAAAAGCAGCTATCTGGAATGGCTGAGCCAGGTGCAACTATTACCGTGAAATACAAAAACCGTGTAATAGCTGTTACCAAAGCTAATACAAAAGGCTATTTCAAAGCACGCATCAATTACAAAAAAGGGATTGTTTTAACCGTCACCGCAACCGATGCTGCGAAGAACAAAAGTAAGGCAAGCAATGTAAGACTGAAATAATCGAATAGACGTAAACATCCTGCTCATACCAGAATATCGGTCCCGAGCAGGATGTTTTTTCTTTTTTAAAGGAATAGAATGAAAAGTAGCGTATTAGTTATATAGAATGAATGATAATTTAGGTAAAGGGGATTCCTATGAAAAAAATCACGAAAGCAATCATACCTGCAGCAGGCCTTGGTACAAGATTTTTACCGGCAACGAAGGCTATGCCAAAAGAAATGCTGCCAATTGTTAATAAACCGACCATTCAATACATAGTAGAAGAAGCCGTTGCATCCGGGATTGAGGATATCATCATCGTAACGGGTAAGGGAAAGAGAGCGATTGAGGATCATTTTGATCATGCCTACGAATTGGAGCAGAATCTAAGGGAGAAACATAAATTTGATTTGTTGGAAGAGGTACAAAAAGCATCCGAGCTTGCCAACATTCATTATATCCGTCAAAAGGAACCTAAAGGTCTCGGTCATGCCATTTGGTGTGCGCGTAATTTTATTGGGGAGGAGCCATTTGCTGTGCTGCTTGGAGACGATATCGTTGTCCATGATAAGCCGTGCTTACTCCAATTAATTGAACAATTCAACGAGCTCGATTCATCGGTTATTGGAATTAAATCTGTCCCTGAAGAAGAAACAAATCGGTATGGTATTATTGATCCGATTCAGGTGGATGGGCGTTGCCATATGGTAGGGAATTTTGTAGAAAAGCCGGCGAAAGGAACAGCACCCTCTAATCTGGCCATTATTGGACGGTATATTTTCAAGCCAGAAATATTCAACTTTCTTGGTGAAATGGAAATCGGAGCGGGCGGTGAAATCCAATTAACGGACGCCATTCAAAAGCTCAATCAAATCCAGCGTGTCTATGCCTATGAATTTGAAGGCGAACGATACGATGTCGGTGATAAGCTTGGCTTTATTAAAACGACAATTGATTTTGCGTTAAAGAATGAAGAGTTACGGGAGGATGTATTACGGTACCTGGATCGATTGCTAGAGTCGGAGAGAAGATAGAGAGAATATTAATCTGGAGTAGAATGACCAAGGTGTTCTGGATTCTACTCCTTTTTTATGGATGGTTTATCATCGATTGAAATTTTCGTTTCCTTGGATACCTTGTGTATACTGTTGCTCCAATTCGTTAAGCTGGAGATGTAAAGAATAGATTTTTTTATTTAAGTCTTTTTGGATTTTCGGATCAGCACAGGAATCTACTTTATTGATAAGGTATTTCAATCTAGTTTCATACCAGTAACGTTTTAGGAGAATCATTCTTCCACCTCATTTTATTCAATATATGATATGTATAATACCCCTCTGCTAGTAAAATAATCCTTTTGTCCTTTATATAGGTAGAAAGAGGGATAATTTCCTGCTTCCTGCAAAAAAATAGACTGAACAGTCTCAGTCTTAATAGATTAGTTGTTAGTTTGATCAGTTAGAGGAGTGAGGTCTTGTAATATTCCCTTTAGCTCGCTGCTTTTATGCCTCGAATCATCATGAACTTTTTTGATCGCCTTATGCGCCTCTTGTAACTTTTTTTGTTGCGAAGCACTAATGGATTGCCTTTCCTTCTCAAGTTTGGCTTCAGCCAGGCTCCTATTTGCCAGATCCTCCGTATATTGCATGTCCGCTTTTTCGCGTGTCTCCTCTATTTTTCCATGATAATAACGATTCCCAAAGACCAAAATCCCAAAACAAAGAACAGCAAACATCCCGGTAATCCAATTCCGCTTCATAGCTCACCTCTTCTGTTTTCCCAAATATTAACACGTACCAAAGAAACTTTAAAGGTAATTCCAGCAAGTTTTTTGGGCTGGGAGAGGGGCTGTTCGATATAGTGGTTATGAGAGGAAAGGAATGGTATTTCAGCAGATTGATAATGTCCATTAATAGAGAAGCTAACTAAACTGGAAGACTAAACAGACAGTTATCTTTACACTAAAATCTGTGAAAACACCCTGTAAAACCCTGGGATACTTATGAAGAATTAGGGTATTAGGGATGAGCGGAAGTTTATTTAAATGCTGGAGTATTTTGTGCTTTTGTGGATAATATAGAAAGAAAAAATATGGGTTTTATAATAAATTTTCAAAAATTTCTTTGTTCATATGTAGCTTACTTGTTACTATAAGGTATATGGACTAAACTAGTTTGAAGATCAGTGTATATTGTCTGTAGATAAAGGAGAGTTCTGATGGCTCAAAAAATAAAAGTTATGACTGTTTTTGGTACAAGGCCAGAAGCGATTAAAATGGCTCCCTTAGTTAAAGAATTGGAGAAGTATCCAGAGCAAATTGAACCGATTGTGGCGGTAACAGCCCAGCATCGTCAAATGCTTGATCAGGTGCTTGATATTTTTGATATTAAACCGGATTATGATTTAAATATTATGAGAGACAAACAAACATTGGCAGGGATCACGACCCGTGCACTTGAAGGATTGCATGAAGTTATGGCGGGAGTTAAGCCAGATATCGTACTTGTTCATGGGGATACGACAACGACTTTCGTAGCAAGCCTGGCAGCGTTCTATCATTCCATTCCGGTTGGGCATGTGGAAGCAGGCTTGCGAACACATCATAAGTATTCTCCTTATCCTGAGGAAATGAATCGCCAGCTCACCGGAGTTATAAGTGATTTACATTTTTCGCCTACCTATCAGTCTAAACTCAATTTGTTAAATGAAAATAAACCGGAAGATTCTATTTTTATTACCGGAAATACTGCCATTGACGCTTTGAAAACAACAGTTAAAGAAACGTATTCCCATCCTGTATTAACTAAATTGGGAAGTGACCGACTCGTCTTAATGACGGCTCATCGTCGGGAAAACCTTGGTCAGCCAATGCGCAATATGTTCAAAGCGATTAAGCATTTGACCGAAGTTCACCAGGATATTCAGGTTGTTTATCCGGTCCATTTAAACCCTGTCGTTCGCGAGCTGGCTGCTGAACTATTGGGAGACCATCCTCGTATTCATTTAATTGAACCTTTGGACGTAATAGATTTTCATAATTTTGCGTCACGGTCTTATTTAATTCTGACTGATTCTGGTGGCGTTCAGGAAGAAGCTCCATCACTCGGGGTTCCTGTACTGGTGTTAAGAGATACAACAGAACGCCCGGAAGGAATTGAAGCGGGAACCTTGAAGCTCGCTGGTACGGAAGAGGATGTTATATTCAATATGGCAAATGAGCTACTATCAGATAAAAAAGCACATGACGATATGGCTAAAGCATCCAACCCGTATGGAGATGGGGAAGCATCAAGGCGTATAGTAGAGGCTATTCTTTATTATAAAAAAGAAAGAAACGAAAGACCGGTAGATTTTATGTAAATCGGTATAGGTGAATGTTTCTGCCATATTACTGTTCTGTGTCAAAAAGTTTATAGGTATATACATCAAATAGAAAAATTTGTATAATGAGGTAATGGTTTTGGAGGGAAAAGTGAGAATGACGAATGAACTAAAGTACAGAGGAAATGATGAAACTCATACAAGAGCGTTTATGGACTTGATTAAAAATGTCTATGATCGCGGAACAACAGATGCAACAATAACTGCCCATGAATTCATCGAAGAGATAAAATCTGAAATTAGGAATATCTATAAATAAGAAAACGGATTAAGCGCGTATTGCTTAATCCGTTTTCCGTTATTTATTTACTTGTAAATGTGTTTTTAATGTATCCTTAAGACTTGTCAAAGATTCATCAGAAGGAAGATAATAGTAGACTCTATCGATTTTTGTCCCTTGCCCTTCAAGCTGAAGCTGTTCTAATGACTTGGCTGCTTCCTTATAATTACGCTGGATGCTGACCATTTGAGAGAAAGATAAATCAGTCTTCACATTATCACCCAGTGCGTTGAAAATCCCATCAAAGCGGGTTAGAGAAGAAAGGCTTGCTCCTTCGTTAAGGACTGCCTGGATAATCTGTCTTTGTCTCAATTGGCGTCCGAAATCTCCGCGTGGATCCTCGTACCTCATTCGTGAGTAGGCCAAGGCTTGTTTACCATCCAAATTAAGGGTGCCCTCTGCAAAGTGATGACCATCAGCAGTAAAGTCAAGATCGTTAACAACTGTGACACCGCCGACAGCATCAACAATATCTTTAAATCCTTCCATGTTCACTTGTACATAATAATCAATCGGGATATCAAGGAAGTTCTCTACAGTATCCATAGACATTTCCGCACCGCCAAAGGCATATGCATGGTTGATTTTATCATCCATTCCTTTTCCGACAATTTCGGTTCTTGTATCCCGAGGGATACTTACCATTTTGACGGATTCCAGAATCGGATTTACCGTCAGGACAATCATTGTATCAGAGCGTCCCTTATCGCCTTCTCTTTCATCTACACCCAATAGAAGCACAGAAAAAGGAGTCTTATCCTTCAGGCTGACTTTCTCTATTCTTTTTTTGGAGCCTTCCCGATTAGTAGGATTGTGCATGGCTTCTAAGGCAGTATCGAAAGAACGATACACCATAAAGGTAAATACACCACCAACTAAAACAAATAACCCTATAATCCCTAAAACTACTTTCTTCCATGTTTTCATCTTTTTCTTTTGATTTCTGTCTGAGCGCATACTGTTCCTCGTTTTCTACAAAATATTACAATCTATTTATATTATATAATATTTCTGAATGATTTAGACAATAAAATTACATTTAGTAAGCACTTGAATACTATTCTTTAACAAATACACTACTATATAAATTTATGTTATAGAAGTTGAGTGCAATTATTGTAAAATATAAACCAAAAAACGGACCTTTTACAAGTGTCCGTTTTTTGGTAAATTCATAATTTAATTATTTGTCCTTAAGGTCTTTCCACTCTTCATAAGGAATGATCTTAAGATTAATATGATCCGGGAATCCATGGTATTCTTTAAACGTTGAATACTGGTATCCAGGGATTAGAGGAGTACTTACTTGAAGAAATCTTTCATAAGGCAGCCTGGTTAAAGCAATTTCTTGGTTGGGATTTTCCTTTAATTTTTCATTTATATAATCAATACGTTCATTATTGACATGGTGGTTCATTGTAAGCGCATAGCTATAAAGCATGACAAATAATAGACATGTCACTGCTAGAATCTTATTTATATAGTCAAATCTAAATTTGTTTGCTACTATATAGCTTCCCATTTCAACGGCCAATAATACAAAGAATGTATAGGAAGCAAGGAAATTCCGAGGACCAAAAGGATGAACAAAGACTAGCGGTGCTGCAATTAAACCTGCAGATAATAAATAAAATGTACTCTTATATTTAACTTTTTTCATGTCTATAAAGAGTAATATAGTAATTAATATACTGAAGTAGAATATAAGCCCAAAAGCTGCTTCAAATACATTCGTATAATCGTTAAATACCCTTACTCCAAAATCATTTACTACTACAAAGGGATATAATGGATACAAAACAAAAATGACAAGTAGAGTATTAGTAATCCATTTTTTGTATGTCGTATGATTTTTAATCGCTCTAACAATAATACTGATACAGATAATTGAAATAATGATATTCATTATTTTGTTGTTCATGAATAACAGAGGATACATTTTCTCCGTATATACTGTATAGATTTTTTCGAATAAACCCATATTTTCAGCCGTATCTACCGATCTATAAGTATCCGATCCGCTAAATATTTTCGCGTAGGCTCCATTGGTAAACATCATGATAGCGCCAATTATGGTAGAGATAAGAAAAGCCCAATGAATCGCAAAGAACCTCTTAAACTTAATATAAGTAAAAGCAATCACAGCGACCGCTAAAATAAACGCATAGATCGTTACATGCTCTACAAAAAGCTGTGTCATGATTCCTAGTGGGATGATAGGGATAATTAGCCGATTATTATAGTTGGGAACTTCCTCTTCAAAAACATTTTTCACTAGGAGTAAATAGATTAATACGCATACTAAAGAAGGGATATAGTTAGAAAACCCTGCCACCCAAGCGTATGTTTGGGCAAAAATATTCACTGGAATACTAATAAATAAGGTGAAACTTAAAAGATAACCGAATAAAGTTTTGTTAGTGGATAATTTAACCGGAATGAATACTAAGGCTGTTGCGAATGCGGCCATTATTAAAAATCGAAGCCAGTATACCCGTGTTAAAAATAATTCAAATAAATTCCCCATATATCGGCCATTATAGTCTTTAAACCAATTTTCCAGCCTGCTTATCCCATCTGATGTACCCCAAGTCCAATCATCATGAGTAAGTGGAGTCCTGTAAGCAAGATAAAAATATACTAAAAAGACAAAAATAGTATAAAAGATTTCAAACTGTTTCTTCCTCTTTATTTCTACATTAGTCAATGTGTCACATTTCCTTTCAAACTCCATGATAGAAGGAGTGCTATTTCTTTTTGAAAATGAAAAATTTACTGAATATATAATTTGCAATTAATACAACTACATTAGACCATATTTTAGCCCAAGTACCACCCATCGCTAATCCGTCTACGAGAGCAATCATTGCTGCTAAATCCATTAAAAACGAAAGGAATCTAAATCCGAAGAATAATACAAGCTCTCTAAATGTATCCTTGAAATTATCAGTCTTGCTTTCAAATACATAGTGTTTATTAGTGAAATAGGCGAATAAAACAGCTGCAATCCATGCAATAGTGGTTGCTATGCGGTAATCAATGGAATATATTTCGGCTGAGACCCAATAGGCAACAATATTAACGAGAGTTGTTAGAACCCCCATTATTAAATACATGATTATACTATAGATTCTTTTGTCGAGTTTTTTCATAAACATTCACATACTCATTATTATATTCTTGTACAAAATACAAGGGACGGTTTTTGGTTTCGTTGAAAACTCTTCCTAGGTACTCACCTATAATACCTAAAGAGATAAGCTGAATACCTCCTAAAAATAAAACAACTGCCATCAAAGAGGGATACCCACTAGTGTCTGTGCCGAAAAATACAGTTTGGACTATAATAAAAATTAAATAAAAGAAGGAAAGAATCGATATGGTGAATCCAAAGAGACTGGATAACCGTAATGGAAAAATTGTAAATGATGTAATACCTTCTAAGGCCAATTCAATAAGGGCCATATAATTCCACTTAGTTTCTCCGCCTGCTCTGGGAGCCGCTTCAAATTCAATTTCTTTCTTTTTGAAACCAACCCAACTATACATTCCTTTTGTATATCGCTGAGATTCTCTCATTTGTATAATTGCATTCACACATCTTCTATCCAGTAAGCGGAAATCACCGGCATCTGCTAAAACAGGTATTTTGGTGGTTTTTTGAAGCAACTCATAGTATTTCTTCGATGTGAATTTCTTTAACCAATTTTCCCCTTCTCTTTTCATGCGTTTTGCATAAACATCATCATACCCTTGTTCCCAATACTTTATCATTTCAGGAATAGATTCAGGCGGATGCTGTAAATCTGCATCCAATATAATGACAGCATCACCCTTGGCATAATCAAATCCTGCTATCATCGCAGTTTCTTTCCCATAGTTTCGGGACAAGTCTACAAATGAAATCCTAGGATCCATTTCTTGGAGAACTTTAATAATATCCAAGGTATTATCTTTGCTTCCGTCATTAATAAAAAGTAATTCAAATTCATAATCTTTGATGCTATCCATGACATGACTGACACGATCATATAATTGATGTAAAACTTCTTCTTCATTATAAGCCGGTACTAAGATAGTTATTATCTTCATATAATACCCTCCGTAACTATTAAATTACTTTTAGAGTTTATCATATAGCAAACTAACTTCAAATTTTAAAGCACTCAGGATTCGATAAGAATAAAAAAAATCCAGCCAAGTTTGGCTGGATTCATTTTAATAGAATCTCTTAAAGCTCGAAAAATGCTTTTTGTAATAGGAATTGCTTAAGCTTACGATTCTCACGCCGCTATTGTCCGCGTTAATGAATTCATTATTGCCTATATAGATGCCTAAATGTGAGATACCCGCTTTATAGGTATTCTCAAAAAATACTAAATCACCTGGCTTGGGAGTATTGACGTAATAAGAACGGTCATAATAACCTGCGGCTGTAAGGCGGTTAATATCATAACCCGCTTTATTAAATACATAATAAATAAAACCGCTGCAGTCAAATCCTGATGGGGTAGTCCCACCAAAGACATATCTCGTTCCCATAACCTTTTTGCTTTCATTAATCAGCTTGGCGGTGAAATTGGAATTGCCGATCACACTTGTTGAATCATCCCGTCCAATACCTTCTTGTTTTGGTACTGTTGGTTTGCTTGCAGCAGATCCTGATAGCTTCAGCTTTTGCCCTACATAGATCATGTCTGATTTAAGATTGTTAAGGGTCTTTAATTTAGCAACCGTTATTCCATTCTGCTGTCCGATTCGGCTCAGTGAATCTCCGCTCTTTACCGTGTATGTTGTCGTGGATGTCGGAGATTTAGACGGATTCGGCTGTTTGGCCGGCGTGGGAGTTGCGGCAGCTGCACCTGTCAATTTTAGTTTCTGTCCGACATAAATCGTATCTGATTTAAGGCTGTTAAGGGATTTTATCTTGGCAACTGTTAATCCGTATTGTTTGCCAATAACACTTAGAGAATCTCCGCTCTTCACAACATAGACTGTACTGGATGAAGGTTTAGGCGAAGTGACTACTGGTTTAACAGTACCCCCTGCTGTTTTTGAAACTTTAAGCACCTGATTCGGATAAATGAGCGTACTCTTCAAATTATTCCATTCTATTAGATTGCTAATCGATATTTTATGCTTGGCTGCTATTTTTGACAGACTATCTCCTGAAACGACTTTATAGGTTTTAGCAGAGCTTGTCTGAGCAGTATTTTGTTTACTTTTGTTTGTTGTTACAGTTTTGGTAGCAGTAGTCGATTTTATCTTTAATACTTTGTTTGGATAAATCATGTCGGATTTTAGACCATTTAATTGTTTAAGTGCTGCAACGGTTGTTCCGCTTTTATTGGCAATGGCCGACAAGGTATCCCCTTTTTTTATTGTGTATGTATTAGAATCGGCAGAAGCAGATCCAGCATATGCGACTGAAAGAATGGCTACGGCAGCAAATGCGGCAGCTTTTGATTTCAAATAGAACTCCCCCTTATAAAAAACATCTCCTATAATATAGTAACACAGGAAAAATAATGTTGAAACGTGTTTCTTTGGTATGAATGAAAAGAACTATATGACTTTGTAGAAAAAAATGGTAATATTGGGTCTAAATATACATCTAGGAAAGTGAGTGGGGAAATAGAATGAAGAGATTTATCGCGGCGCTGAGCATTGTCATTTTGTTGGGATCGTTAACTCCTGTCGAAGCAGCTATACCAAACTCGAAAAATAGCAAAGAGACAACTGACCGGGTCATTGTAAAGGTGAGTCAATCTAAGTTGGTGAATCGATTTCTTAAATACGGCAGTTCAATGCTCGAAAAGAAAACCAATCTTATGACAGTCGAGAAGCCAAAAAACAAATCGATGTCTTCCTTTTTGAAGGAGTTAAAAAAGAATCCGGGAGTTCTTTATGCTGAACCTGATTATAAAGTGACTCTGGATGCCCTGCTTAATGACCCATTACTTAAGAATCAATGGCATCATAATGCCATTCAATCAGGGCAAGCATGGGATACGACAAAAGGTTCTCATCAAACAATCGTCGCTGTAATTGATAATGGGATTGATTTAAAGCATCCAGAACTTTCTCCCAACATTATTAAACCATTTGATATTGTGGCAAATTCCAATAAAAAGATGCCTGCCGGGGAACATGGTACGCATGTAGCCGGCCTGATTGCCGCTGTTGGGAATAATAAAATAGGTGGTTCAGGGGTAGCACCCAGTGTGAAAGTGATGCCGATTAATGTATTTGTAAATGATGTAGCCTATACGTCCGATATCATTAAAGGGATCCAATACGCAGTGAAATCCGGAGCAGACGTTATTAATATGAGCCTTGGGATGTATGAAAGCTCCAAGGCATTAAATGATGCTGTACAGGCCGCGTATAAAAAGGGCGTTCTGATTGTAGCGGCAGCCGGAAATGATCAGACTACTAGACCATCCTTCCCGGCAGCTTTGCAAAATGTGTTATCTGTTAGTTCTACGACTCAGTTTGATAAAAAGTCGTATTTCTCCAATTATGGGACAACAATAGACCTTTCAGCACCCGGTTCAGAAATTACCTCTACTTTGCCTAATAATAAATATGGGGCAATGAGTGGAACCTCAATGGCTTCTCCGATTGTAGCCGGGGCAGCTGCACTGATTTTATCAAAGGAGCCTAAATTAACAAATGAACAGGTGGCTTATCGGTTGACATCTACGGCGAATGACCTTGGGGCAAAGGGGAAGGACACCAGTTATGGAGCTGGCAGAGTCAATGTGGCGAATGCTCTGAAATACCGTTTGCTTGCGACCCCGGTGGTCAGTCAACTAACCGATAAAGATAAAACGATTCGTATTCAGTACAAAGAAGCATTTAAAGGTAAAGTTATTGTGATTGGAAATACAAGAATTGAAAAGCAGATCACTTCAGATCGAGGATTTAATCAGCTGATCAGTATTCCTCTGCAAAAGGGTGAAACGATTGTTTCTATTAAATTAGTAGATGAAAAAGGGAATGAGAGTTGGCCTGTTAAGAGAAAGATAAAAGATACTACACCACCTCCTGCTATCAAAATAACGAGTATAGGAGACAATAGCAAAATCGTTCAAGGAAAAGCAGAAGTTGGTGCTAAAATTACTGTTCGCAAAGGAAATGTTCAATTGGCCTCAGGGAATACAAACAGTGCAGGTAATTTTAAAATCACCATGAAGACAGCCCAAAAGGCAGGATCTGTTCTATATATTCAAGCAGCTGATAAAGCAGGGAATAAGAGTCCTGCACTGAAAACAGTTGTGAAAGATAAAACAACACCTAAATTAATCAATATAAATAAATTCACTCCCAGCTCAACAAAGGTAAATGGGTCAACTGAGCCGAATGCTAACATTACCATAAAAGTAAACAATAAAGTGATTGGAAAAGGAAAAGCGAATAAATCCGGCACCTTCTCCGTTTTGGTCAAAAAGCAAAAATTAAATACAGTTATGAGAGTTTATTTGACGGATGCAGCCGGAAATGTAAGTTCATATCGGTTGACGGTTAGAAAGTAGATTCTTTGTCGTTTTTTTGTGGATGTACGAGGTTCATTGCAGTTCGGATAATGACGATATACAGAAATTTATATAGTTATTATCCGTCATTTTTTTTATAATAAAATTGATCTATTGAGTAGTGTTAAAAGGAGCCGAAGTATGGTGGAGAATATAAAAGTTGCAGTTCTGGGTAGCTGTGCGACGAGGGACAATTTTAATTCAAAGTTCAATCCAAGATATAAAGAGTTTTATGATTGTATTCTGACGCAAAATCAAGCTTCTATCATCAGCTTGATGTCTCGTCCATTTAACTATACCAAGGATGATATTGGTGATTTAAATAACTATGATAAATGGAATGTAGAAACAGACTTTTCAAAGAGTTTCCTTACCGATTTAGTTAAACTGCAACCAACCTATTTGATTATTGATTTTTTCGCTGATATTCACTTTGGGGTCATTTCTTTGGATTCAGACCAATATATTACGGATAATCGTTGGAAGTTATGGAAAACACCTTACTATAAAGGATTAAAGGAGCAGGGTTCACTAAAGAAACTTACGATTTTAGATCATACGGAAGAATATTTACTAACGTGGAAAAAGAGTGTAGATCAGTTATTCGCCTTTTTAAAAGAGAAATTGCCGGAATGTCAGATCATTATTCATAAAGCAAGAAATGTTTCCCTTTTAAACGATAGTGGTTCATTGGTTGATTTTGCAACGAGTGGACGTGTCAAAAAAGAAAATGTACAACTTTTAAATCAGTACTGGGATGAGCTGGATCAATATGTAATAGAACATCATCCTGTGTCGGTTATTGAAATCAATGATAAACCATATCACACATATAATGAACATCCATGGGGACCTTTTTATGTTCACTACACAGAGGATTATTATCATAAATTTTTATTGCGATTGCACCAAATTGTATGTGCAAACGAAGTTGAAAGTCATCTGATGAATAAAATTTTATCGGAAATCTTTAACCAGTATGATGATTTGATGGAAAGATACGAACAGGTAAACCAAAAGCTATTAGATGAACAGAAACGGTCATTGGGCTTACAAGAAAAGATTAAGCTAGCTATGGGAGAAAATCAAGAAGAGATAGAAAAGTACAAAAAGGCATCCATGATTACCTACCTAAAAAGAAAGTTAAAAATCGCATTGAAAAATGGGATATAAATAAATGTATATGAATGCATAATAAACGCCCCTCCATATAAATTAGAGGGGCGTTTGTTTATTCGTTTACCGAAAATTTCTTTGTCTTCAGCAGGGTTGCTTTCCGATCATCTTGTACTTCAAAATAAACCTTTTTTGGATTTCCCTTGACCTTAAAAGTCGAGGTACCCTCATCTGATTCTACCCAAGTAATCTCTAGCTCATCATCGGATTCATTAAATAGCTTGGCGTACTTAGGAATTCCCTCTGCATGAATCAAAATTTCTCCATCATTTTTAGTTATGCTGACTTTTGGATCCTTTGTCCAGCCGACAAGATAATCGGGATTATCTTTTGTTGCCAAGCTTGTCTCCATAAAATATCTTTTACCGTGAAGGATGTCATATTGAAGCATTTGTAAATCCATCATTTCGTTTGTATAAATGCCCATTTCTTTTGTAAATTGCTTATAAGGGAAGTAAGACTTTCCGCTTTCTGCGACTTGAGTCAACAAGTTTGTAATCGCATTCCCCTCTATATGGGCCATATCTGTAACAATTTGGCTGAACATATTCGGTGTTACGTCTTTTTCCACTGGTGTATTTTCTTTGCTGTTCCAAATGAAGTAAGGGACACTATGAAGTTTCATCCAGTCCTCATAGCTTCCATTTAAACTGGTTGAAAAATTTAAACCGCTTTTTCCATACACAGTGTCAAATGGTGTAAACCCTGGGAAATGGTCACCCCAAAAAACTACAATCGTTGGTCTTTCCAGTTCTTTCAATTCCTCTAGCATTCTGCCCAATTCTTTGTCCACGCTGTTTAATTTATTCACATACGTACCAAATGTTTCATAAGTGTCCAGATTCATTTTTGTCTTATCCAGAAAAGGTGAACCACTTTTTGTTCGAGGATATGGCATATGAGCTTCAAGTCCTACTGAATGGATAAAGGATGGGTTATCATTTTCTTTTACAATTTTTAAGATAGATTCCGTCATATGTCTATCTGATGGATATCCTTTCCCACTGTCAAATGGGAAATCAAGATTCATGAAGTCACCGGATATAAAGCGATCGAAACCCAGATTTTTATAAACAGAAGACCGCTGATAATACCAATTCTTAAAAGCATGGATAGCTGTAGTCTGATATCCTGCTTCATTAAATTCCCATGCAACGGATGGAATTGATTTATTTAAATATTGATTATATGCTACATCGTCTCCTGGGAGGAATTGTCTGCTTAAACCTGTTACCGCCTCAAATTCGACATTTGCTGTTCCTCCGCCATACTCGGGTGAATACATAAAACCATGCATGGATTCCTGGAAAGCTTTTCTGAAGTTAGGCGTGGGATCTTCAGTGAAATATTGCTCACCCCAAATATACGGGTCAACAAAAGCTTCACTCATAATATAGATCACATTTGGTTGTTCGCTTTCTTCAAGTGTTTGTTTCGCAGTTTCGGGTTGGTATTTATCTGCAAGTTCCTGAATTTTTGCCTCAGAATAACCTTCAGGCGGCTTGATTTGTGCCTTTTTAGCAAATAGAGTGAAATTACCTATTAACCCATTTTCGCTGATTCCGAGCTCTGGACGCCAGCGCGTGTACCAAAGATCTGCCTTTGCCATTGGAGAAATTGGTTTCTCATTCCATAATATAAGTAGGAAAACGATTGAACCCATAAATAATAGAGTCTTAGAGATCCAAAGTTCTTTTCCTTTTGGTAAGAAAAAGATCATTAGGATCCCGGCTATAAGAATGCTAACTCCCAAAATAATAGGCTTCCAAGGTATTTCTAGGTTATCTAAACCCTGTAACTCATTAATAAGGCTTAAATCAGAAAGCATGATGGGACTATTTCGCAACTCAAGTTTCATTTGATTGGCAAATGTAAAGAGAATAAATAAACCGCTTATTAATAGAGAAGTAAAGTAATAAAGTTTTCGTGGAAGTATATAAAATAAATTTATTACGGCAAAATAAATCAGGTAGTTTAATAGGAAAGCTTTTGGCTTCAAATCGAAAAATTCACCAAGCGTGTATAAATTTAATTCATTCCTGACCATTGTTTCGCAAATAATCATTACCAATAAAGGTAAGAGAAATACAAAACATACAGTAATAATAGAAAGCCAAATAGAAGAGGCTTTTATTATTTTCTTTTTATTTACGGATGAATGTAGCTGCTTTCGTGTCTCTAACAAAGTTTCATTGCCTCCTTTAGGCAAATAGTATTATATCTTGAATGTTTCTCTAGCTATTCTAAGCCATATCATCATAATAATACATGATTTTCTCTTTTTTTGAAATTTTGTGGAAAAATTTACTAAAACATATTATACTAAATTTGGAATGTAATAATTTTGTAACATTACTTTTAAGGGGGAAAAAATGAAACGTTTAGCCTTGTCTCTAGTCGCTTGTCTGTTGTTATTTACAGTATTGAATCCAGTAGTAGGTTTTGCTGAAATGAATGAAGAAGATTTTAATAAGTTTGCTGAAACAGAAGGGATTTCACCTGACACATTAAAAGAACTCATACTTACATATTTAGGTAAAGAATATTCCGATTATAACTCAACTGATGAATTAAAAATAGCATTGGGTGAAAAAATTACTGGTGATAATCTCAATGCTCTTATTGAAACAAATGGATTTTCCAGTAAAGAAGAATTGATGGAAGAATTGGCTTACCAAGATGGGTATGATCAATCTAAATCAATAGAGGAATATTATGTTTATATTAATATTTTAAAACATGCATTAAGCCTAGAAGATTTTGAGGGAACTGAGATCACAGATGAATCCTTGAAACAATGGCTTGCAGATTACGAAATGACTTTGGATGAGTTAAATAAGATGTTATCCAGTAATGGAGATAGCCTGTCCAACTATAAATACCTTGAGGATCTTGAAGAAGCAGTGCTTGGTTATATGTTTATGGATGCCCTGTTAGAGATGCTTGCTCAATTCGACATTGATAGGCAAGAATTAGAGAATATAGAGAAACATCTTTCAACTGTAGACTTTGAAGACCCGGCACTTGAGGAGAAACTTTTAGAATTAGAAGAACGTGCGGATAATCTGCCTGATTTTGAAAGCGCATCAGAATTAACAGAGGCACAAATGAAAGAAATCATTGATTTATTTAATGACGTTTTGGACATTTACCAAATGGAAGCAAAATTTTATTTAACGAAAGATGGCAATAAGAAAGCCATTACTATAGAAGAACTTATGGTTCTCGAGTCAACTGATGGTGCAGACCTTTTAATAGAGTTTTACAGCAAACAAGGGGAATTTCTTGCAGATATGATTATTACAGCTGACATGTTTGGGTCTGATTTAATTGATCAAGTTACTGCACCAGTAAAGACTGTTCCAGTAAAAACTGTACCGGTAAAAACTGTACCTAAAACTGAGGTGGAGAATAAAACAGGTAAAACAATTAACGGAGGTAAATTGCCAAATACAGCCGGAAATTATACTGAAGGTGTATGGATGGGCATAGGAATCTTAGTGGCAGGCGTTGGAATGGTACTGTTCCGTAGAAAAAATAAGGATGCTGCATGATTTCTAAAAGAAGAGTAATGGCGCTTATAGCCGGCCTGCTCATCATAGTAGGTATAAGTATGATCATTAAGAATGGTCTGCCTCTCATCACGGCTAAAACACCTGATTTGAAAGTAACGGAGGCTGCACCTGAACCTGTGGCTGCACCGATGAACACAACTGAAGAAAAAGACTCATCGGAGGACTTATATAAAGTATATCCAAAACAGGGTGAAGAATTCGGTGAATTGATTATCCCAAAAATCTCAGCTCAACTTCCGATCATTGAGGGAACAGATGAGGACGAATTGGAAAAAGGTGTAGGACATTATGCAGATAGTGTCCTGCCTGGAATGAAAGACAATTCAGTTCTTTCGGGGCATCGTGATACGGTATTTCGCAAACTTGGACAGATTGGTAAAGACGATGAATTAATTGTAAAGACAGTGGCTGGAACATTTACCTATAAAGTCTTCGGTGTTCGCATTGTCGATGCCGATGACCGGACTGTTATTGTGCCTAAGTCACGTCCTGTTTTAACCGTAACTACCTGTTATCCGTTTGATTATATTGGCGATGCACCTCAGCGTTATATACTGTCAGCGAACTTGATAAAAATGGAAAGACACTAGAATGAAATTCTTTATTCTAGTGTCTTTTTTTTGTTAATTTAACTGAATAAAGAGTTTCAACCTTTTTTCAGGATTAAATTTTGATTTACGGAATTTAAGAAAAAGGGTAAAATGATGTATGACTCAAAAATGACTTCTATTTTTTTAATATATATAAAAGGAGAAAACCAATGCAAAATAGGCAAATGCGCAAGGTGAGGCGCAGGAGGAAAAATAAGAAACGTATCGCAGCAGTTATCTTATTACCAATCCTTATTGTTGTTTTAGTCGCTAGTGGTTATGCAGGTTATTTATATGTGAAGGCTCAAAACGTCCTTTCCGAATCATTTGATGAAAACTTTGCAAATGATGGACGGAATGTAAATCCTGCTAAAGATAATGTATCCGTGTTATTTATGGGTGTGGATGATAGCAGTGTGCGTAATAATGAAAAAGGATCCAGAACGGATGCGCTTATGCTTGCTACATTTAATGATAAAGACAAAACCGTTAAATTATTAAGTATACCGCGTGATTCCTATGTATATATTCCTGGAAAAGAAGATTATTCAAAAATTACACATGCTCATGCATATGGCGGTGTTAAATATACAATTGATACAGTTGAAGAATTACTGGATATTCCCGTAGACTACTATGTAAAAATGAATTTTAATGCGTTTGTGGATGTAGTTGATGCTTTGGACGGGATCGATGTCGAAGTGCCTTATACATTCACTGAGCAAAACTCAAGTGATCAACAAGGTGCCATTACTCTTGAAAAAGGAATGCAAACCTTAAATGGAGAAGAGGCATTGGCTTTAGCCAGAACAAGGAAGAAAGACAGTGATATTGAGCGAGGGAAACGTCAGCAGGAGATTCTTACCGCTATTATTGATAAAGCAGCTTCGGCCGGATCGATTACGAAATATGCCGATGTGATTGAAGGTATCGGTAAAAATATGAAGACCAATATGACCTTTAAAGAAATGAAGAGTTTTACGAGCTATATACTGGCAGCATCTAATCTCCAAATCGAATCCATAAATTTGGAAGGTCAGGATTCTTACATTGACGGTACGTATTATTATCAATTGGACGAGCAAGCCCTGGAAAATATGAAACAGGAGCTCCAGCAACATCTTGATTATAAAGAGACTTCAGAAACAGAATCGATTCCTAATGGTTCAGTAATAGTTGAATGAAGATGAATGGCTAAACCCCGAATTCTTAAATAGAATTCGGGGTTTTAGCATTTATAGAGAGAAGATTGGTATCTGTGTAAGGCTGGTACTATTAGGCGAGATCAAAGCATGATAGTTCTTAACTGAGTTTAATTGAAATAAAAAGTGAAGATAGAGGTAAATTAAATTCCATTCCTATTAAAAAAGCCGCCATTTATTAAATGGCGGCTTAACAATTCCTATCAGGGTCTTTCTTTTGAATCAGTTGTACGTAATGCTAAAAGCTTATGCAATGGTCTGTGGTTTTCACCAAGAAGACCAATTCGTTCAACCAGCAGCTCTAGTAAGATTAGCAGAATGAAAATGACGAATACTCCGCCCCAGAAAGTGGCCATACTAAAGATGAAAGCAGCCAGTCCAAAGACAGCAGCCATCGCATAAATCATCAGAACCGTTGTCCTGTGAGAATAGCCTACACGCAATAAGCAGTGATGCAAATGAGACTTATCTGGCGCATGTAGTGGTTTCTTCTGCAAGAACCTGCGTACGATGGCAAAGAATGTATCTGAAATAGGTACACCTAAAATCACAATCGGTATAATCAAGGAAATCACAGTAACATTTTTAAATCCTAAGAGGGATAGTACGGATATCATGAAACCAAGGAACATCGCCCCTGTATCTCCCATGAATATCTTAGCTGGGAAGAAATTAAATCTCAAAAACCCTAAGGTACTTCCAGCCAGGATTAAAGCAATCATAGCCACGAATATATCGCCGATTCTAAAGATTGCCATTCCGGAGATGGTCAGTAGTGCTATAGTTGAAACACCTGCTGCCAATCCATCTAATCCGTCAATCAGGTTTATGGCATTTGTGATGCCAACAATCCAAATGACTGTGATCGGTATTGCCATAAAGCCAAATTCAATCGTATCCCCAAATGGTGTATTAATATAGTTGAGCTGGATATCGCCGACAATGACTATGGTTAAAGCAGCAGCAATTTGACCCAGTAACTTCACTTTTGCATTCAATTCATAAATGTCATCAAATATGCCGAGAATCAAGATGACTGCTGCACCGAAAAAGATGGCCGAAAATGTATCTGATCGGGCTATTTCCGGTGAAAAAATCGGGAGTGTCATAATAAAACTTAGGAATATAGCCAATCCGCCCATGCTTGGCATCACTTTCATGTGCACTTTTCTATTGTTGGGAGCATCAGTAGCTCCTATTTTATGAGCTAGTTTAATAACAAATGGGGTGATGAGTACGGTCAGGCATACGGCAACTATAAAAGCTGCAATTAACAAAATGTCCACCCTCTATTCTTATAAGTCTGAATAAAAGTACCCTTTTGCGAGTATCTTTAAACCAAACGGAGTATATAGGTTAGTAGATTGAAATAGTTGTATAAATATATCAATCTCAAGTATCAATTATATACGGTTTACGTCAAAACCTCTACTAAAATTTAATTTCTTCCTCATTATTTTACAAAATATGTAACTATAAAAGCTCTATAACTAGTTATACTTTTAAAACAATGATGAAGGATATGGAAGAAATTAATACAACAAAGAGAAAGGAAATAGGATTCCCTTTCATCTTATTTAAGAAATTTATGTTTTAAAACTCTAAATAGGAATAACGGAAGGACCAGCATTCGTTTCCAACGGCTTGGCTGCTTGAGCAGCCTGTACAGCCATTCTAGATTCATCTTAATCCAAATTTCCGGTGCTCTTTTCAGTTTGCCGGAAAAAACATCGAAACTGCCTCCAATACCAATGAAGAGTCCTTTATCAAATTTATCGTAATGTTTATTGATCCAATTTTCCTGACGTGGAAAACCCATGCCAAGTAAAATGAGATCTGGTTTTAAAGCGCTAATTTCCTTAGCAAATTGATCGTCCTCTATATCAAAAAAGCCATTGTGATATCCAACCAATTCAACATTTGGGTAGGATTGTTTGACTTTTTCGGCGCAAATTTCAATTACATCAGCTTCAGCTCCAAGCATATATATGCGCAATGGCCGATTGGTATTCATCTTAAAAAATTCAAGCATCATATCATAGCCGGCTATTCTCTCTTTTAATGGTGTGTTGAGGATTTTTGATGCCATAATAATCCCAACGCCATCGGGTGTGATATAGTCAGCTTGCATAATGATCTTACGGTAATCTTTATGATTGCGTGCATATTCGACAATCTCCGGATTGGCGGTAACGATAAAAGTTTTTTCCTCTGCATCAATCCGCGCCTTTATCTCCGAGTGAATAAAATCTTCCATCGTCGATGAGTAAAAAGGTATACCTTCTATATAAACAAAGTTCTTTTTCATACTTGTATCTGCCCTTCTTTAATAACTATTATCCTATTTTACTTGATAGGAGGTTAAAATGAAAATTTATGTTTGTAATGACTGTTTTTTTGTATAAAAAAACCACTTATACAGTGGTTTTGAGTGCAGTACATCATTAAGCTGCTTTTTTTAAAATTGGTACTTTTTTAAGAAGAGCGATTGCTAGTAGAGATGAAAGCATAGTTATGAAATATAATATGAAGAGTCCAGGGATTCCATAAATCCAATCAAAAAATTCTTTTGGGATGTGTCTTCTAAAGATTGTAAGAAAAAGAGGGTGAACTAAATAAATTCCAAAGCTGTATTTATTTAATGTTTTTACCAATCTGGATTTTCCCAATGGTTCTAATTTTGTTTCATTTCGCTTGATTACCATGAATATCATTGTGGCATAGATCATAACTGTGATACCAAATCTGTCGTAGAATATGCTATGGAAGGATCCAGTGTATTCAGTGAAAATATAGGTACCAAAGATGATAGTGAGAATGGCCAGTAATCCGTATATTTTAATATTATTAATGTATAACCCTTTATGGGCGATGGCATAGCCGAGTAATACATAAGCTAATGCTGAAGAAAATGGGTTCGAGAATATAGCTAGATTAATATCATACAACCGTAACCAACTTGAAATGGTTGGAATCAGACCACATATAACGGCATAGAAAATAATATAATTTGTTGGAATATATTTTACCACTTTCCTTAGTAAAGGAACCATTAGGTAAATCAATATAAAAGCATATAAATTCCATAAATGATAGGATATTCCATTTGATAGTAGTTGTTTTATAAATACTACTAAATCAAACGTTCCCTGATTTATATATAGAAAATAAATTAAACTCCAAAAAAATAATGGGAATATTATTCTTGATGCGCGTTTTTTATAAAAAACCAATGGTGGTTCATCCTTATAAAGGAAAACCGCTCCTGTTACCATAAAAAATAGAGGAACGCCTATTCTAGAGATACTATCAAATATATTACCTGTCCACCATTTAACTCCTATATCTCCTGATAAATAAGGATATGATGAATGAACCATTACTACAACTATAGCTGCAACTGCTCTTACCACGTTAATCCAAGGCATCGTATTCTTCTCCTATAAGTCATTTGAGGAAGAATGTATTATTTATGTTGTGATAAGCATAAAAGATTTATATCTCTCTTCTTGGGAAGATGTATTTTTATCCAAATATAAAAAATCAACAACAATTGAATAATATTTCCTCGACTAGATTATACAAAATGTGCTGTATTTTGTCATTTATGGGGAGACTCTTTATTAAATATTTAAAATAAATATTTAAAATAAATATTTAATAATAAAAGTCAATAAGGACCAGGATACCCTATAAATGGGTCTACAAATAATTATGCAATTTGTGCCTGGATATAAATACAGTCTAAAATGTATCCAATTTGCTTTGTTAGTGGGCATGTTCGACAATCTCTGGATTAGCGGTAACGATAAAAGTTTTTTCCTCTGCATCAATCCTCGTCTTTATCTCCGTATGAACAAAATCCCTTATCGTAGATGAGTAACAAGGTATACCTTCTATATAAACAACATTCTTTGTCATGGGTATGTCTGCCCTTCTAAAATTAGTCCAATTTTTATTTTCCTTTAGCGGAGATTAAAAGGGAAATATCCTTATAATCTCACTGGAAAACGTGTATACCTAGCCAGGAGCTTATAAGGCCTATTAAGAGACGAATATTAAGGGAAGATTTTTCACGTTATAGGTCTTTTCTATTAGGAATTAATCTGTGTAATATCTATTTGCAAACGGGGATTCTTATAGCTTGATTCTTAACATTATTATGGGAAGGGGACTAGTAAATAATAATAGGTAATTATTGTTTCCTGAATAAATTGAGTCTTTATATATCACAGTATAGATATGTCTGTTTTTATTTGTTAGATACGATATGAATCCTGTTTGTGATTTTTATGGCTGAGTTAAAGAAAGGGAACTATATGTTATTTAGTTCGACTGTTTTTTTATTCTTATTCCTACCAATTGTCTTAGTCATATACTACATTGTTCCACCAGTGCTTAAGAATATTGTTCTGCTGCTAGCAAGTCTATTTTTTTATGCTTGGGGTGGACCCAAATTTATAATCATTATGATTATATCTATTATAATGAATTACTTTTTTGGACTATTTGTAGACGCTAAAAGGGACAAAAAGACGCAAGTTAAATGGATATTAGGGATTATGGTTGTATCCAACCTTTTATTATTGGGAGTTTTTAAATATTCGAACTTCCTGGTTGATAGTATAAATGGAATACTCCATACTTCGATTTCAATCCCAACTATACCATTACCAATCGGTATATCTTTCTTTACATTCCAGGCTATGAGTTATGTAATAGATGTTTACCGGAGGGATGGGGATGTGCAGAAAAACCCTCTAAATATGGCCCTTTATATTTCTTTATTTCCACAATTGATTGCCGGTCCAATTGTGCGCTATCAAACTGTGGCGGATCAAATTAAAGTACGATTTGAAAACTTCGATAAATTTTCTGAAGGCGTAAAACGATTCATTATTGGTCTCGCAAAAAAAATGCTGATTGCCAATAACTGTGGATTAGTAGCTGACCAAATTTTTGCGCTCCATCCTTCAGAGATGTCAACGGGTCTGGCTTGGATCGGAATCATTGCCTATTCACTCCAAATATATTTTGACTTCTCGGGTTACTCTGATATGGCGATTGGTTTAGGGAAAATGTTTGGATTTGAATTCCTGGAGAATTTCAACTATCCATACATTTCAAAGTCCATTGCTGAATTTTGGAGAAGGTGGCATATTTCTTTAGGATCTTGGTTTAGAGATTATCTTTATATTCCATTGGGTGGTAATAGAAAAGGGAATCTACTTACTTACAGGAACCTTTTGATTGTATGGTTTGCCACAGGATTATGGCATGGGGCGAGCTGGACTTTTATAGCTTGGGGATTATATTATGGTTTATTTATTATGATGGAGAGAGCATTCCTTGGAGGTTTACTAAAAAGAATCCCGACATTCCTGCAACATCTATACGCATTGGTTGTCGTATTAATCGGTTGGGTTTTCTTCCGATCAGAGACTTTTGATTATGCATTTGCTTATATACAGACCATGTTTGGCTTTAATGGTAATGGCCTATGGGATCTTCAGGCGAAATATTATAGTTTTGAATATGGCATCATTATTTTACTAGCTATTATAGCAGCGACACCTATCCTTAATTTACTAAGAGAAAAAGTAACAGTGTCATCGTCTAAAATGATGATTGGTGGCAGAGAAACTGTATCTGCTGTCTATTATGTGGCTATATTTGTTCTATCCGTTACCTATGTTGTTTCGAATACGTTTAATCCTTTTATTTATTTCCGCTTTTAAAGGAGTAATCACATGGCAAAAAAAATAAACCGATATTTTATAGCTATATTCTTCTTGTGCTCTATTTTTATTTTTGGTATATGGTCTTTGATTGATGAGGATCGTAAAAGCTCAGAAATGGAAGGAAGGACTTTGGAGAAGCGACCTGATTTAAATGTAGAGACTGTTACCTCTGGTGAATATTTCAGCAGGTTTGATGATTACTATAATGATCAATTTCCTTTACGTAATCAATGGATAGAAACTAATTCATTTGTAAGTCATCATGTTTTTGGACAGCGCCTCTTTAAGGATGTTTATATTAATCGTGATGGATATATGATTAGCGCGTTGGCACCTAAAAAAACAGATGAATCCATCAAGCTTGTTAATACAAAGATTAATGACTTCTCTGCTGATTTAAAGGAAAAAGGCATACCTGTCTATTTTGCATTAGCTCCTAATAAGACGACAATGATGGAGCATCAATTGCCGGATTATATAGAGAGCAACGCTAATAAACTGTCTGATGAATTATCCAAAGGGTTTTCTAATGATGTAAATTTCCTTGATTTGAGATTAGCTATTCAGCCGCATATGGGTGAAGAAGACATGTATTTTTATACGGACCATCACTGGAAGCCAAAGGCAGCCTATTATGCTTATCGTGAAATTGTTGATAATATGAACGCTCACTTGCCTGATATTGGACAACCTTTACCTATGTCAGCCTATAAATGGAGAGAGGACACGACGCCTTTTTATGGCTCTGAAGCGAGGAAAGTCGGCAAGAGCAATGTATCTAAAGTAGACACGATTACGATAGTGGAGAAAAAAGTAGAAGAAAAACCACTTGAAATATCTTATAGAGGTAAAAGTAATCAACCTCTTTTTAATGAAGAGGTGCTGAAAAAAGAAGATGTATATACGAATCGTTATGTTAGTTATTTTTCTGGAGATGTCCCGGAAGGAATTATTCGAAATCCGAACGTGCATAATGGCAAGAAGGTATTAATTCTTAAGGATTCTTATGCAAATGCCATGATTCAATTTTTCCCTTTTCATTTTGAGGAAACCAGAGTTTTAGATTTAAGGCACTATAAGAAGATGACTGTTAAGGACTATATCGTTAAGAATGAAATTGATGCAGTGGTATTTGTCCATAACATTAATTCGATTCTTATTACCCCTCAATTTTTAAATTTTTAAGGTTTATATAAATCGTATAAACACAAAAGAAGCTTGAGCTAACGCTCGGCTTCTTTTGTGTTTATTTAAAAATCTCCGAATACAGCTTTACTGCGTTGTATTCCATTGTGTATAATGAGCTATTTTTATTATAATTTGTACTTTTCCTTCCATTTGTTGTTAAATTTCATGAAAGTGTAGCGTCTTATTTTAATAGTTTGTTAGAATATCAACGTGTCTTTTTGTGCCCTTGTTGCCTTTTATATCCATTTTTAGAAATAAAAAGAAAAAACAGAATAGGAGGGTTTATAAATAGAATAGGATATAAAGTCTCAATTGCATACAGCCAAGACTAAATTTTCAACCTGAGAGATTCAAATAAAGGAGATATAATGACTGTCATAAAAAAAATAACTGTAATTTTAGTTATTCTGTGTCTTATGATTTCAGTAATGCCTTATCAGTCGCATGCCTTAGTAACAGAAGAGATACCTGATGATACTAAGGAAGTGACAGCTCTAGTATTTACTGAAGACGAAAGCGATACTATTAATCTTTATAAGGAAAATAATCAGGAGAGCGAGATTCTAACTCAGTTGAAAAACAATACTGAGGTTACTGTTATAAGTGAAGATAGAAGCTTTGTTCTTGTTGAATATAGTATTCCGGAAAAGAATGAAATATGGAAAGGTTATGTAGAGAAGCTACATATTAAACTACCTATTCAAGAAATAGAGGAAGAAGAATCACAAGAAGAAACACAAGTTGAAGAACCTATTGCTGATCAACTTCCTTCTAATGAAGTCCCTGGAGAAGGAATCCCTTCTGATATGGAGGACAACCAATTTGCCGAGGATCAACCCTTTATAGAACAAGAACCCATAATGGAAGAAGAACAGCAGGGAAATGAGGAAGGTAATGTTCCTGCAGGTGTTAGTTCTGTGGTCTACGAGGGTGTCACTTTGAATTCTACAAACGTATACGCCTCTCCATCTAAAAG
Source organism: Bacillus sp. z26 (assembly GCF_058313635.1). Taxonomy (NCBI): domain Bacteria; kingdom Bacillati; phylum Bacillota; class Bacilli; order Caryophanales; family Bacillaceae; genus Bacillus; species Bacillus sp. z26. The sequence goes on along the minus strand of NZ_JBZFQM010000003.1, from coordinate 315,653 downwards.
TGCCAAAGTTCTTAGAACGTATTCAAAAGGTACAGTGCTCAAATTTTATACTTATTCGTCTGAATGGTATTGGTCTAATATTACTGTTGATGGTACATTCACTAAAATTTATATAAATAAGGAAGATATTGATCAAGCTACGGACAATCCGGTAAAGGGTGAAGGAGTTACTCTAAAAAATCCTACTAACATGTATGCTTCACCATCCACTCACGGTAAAGTTCTTAGAACGTATGCTTCCGGTACGGTTTTGAAGTTCTATACCTTTACTTCAGAGTGGTATAAATCCAATATTACGGTTAACGGAAAATGGACAACGATTTATATTAATAAAAAAGATTTAGAACTTCCGACGACAAACCCAGTAAGAGGTGAGGGAGTTGCGGTTAAAAACCCTACAAAAATGTATAGTTCTCCATCAACAGATGGGAAGGTACTCAGGACGTATCCGGCAGGGACCGTTTTAAAATATTATACCTATACCACAGGTTGGTATCGTTCAAATATCACTGTTAATGGGAAATGGACGACTATTTATATTAAGAAAAGTGATATAGAGCAGCCTGTTAGTAACCCGGCAAGAGCTGAGGGAATTGCGCTGAAAGAACCCACAAATGTGTATTCTGCTCCTTCGAGAGATGCGAAGGTATTAAGAAAATATGCTTCAGGTACGATTTTAAAATATTACGATTACACGACTAATTGGTATAAATCAACAATAACGGTAAATGGAAAAGCAACAACCATTTACATTAATAAAGCAGATATTGAGCAAACGGATAGACAATCAGCAGTTTTACAGGGAATCGCAGTGGGATCTCCTGTAAATGTTTATCAATTACCATCAACCAACTCTAAAGTCCTGCGAAAATATAATAAAGGGACCATACTGAAATATTATGATTTCAGTCCAAATTGGTATGTTTCTGGAATTACGGTAAATGGTAAGTTTCAAAATGTTTATATTCGTAAAGTTGATGTAAGTAATGAACAGATTAGTCAATATTCCATTACCTTAGATCAAGCAGTAGCAATGCAGATGAAACAAAAAAATCCTCCGCCACAAACAGATACTACCGGGGTCTTATCAAAATATAGAAATTTTATAACCTCCTTAGATAGAGCATCAGATCCTGGTTTTTTCGATGCAACTGCTGAGCAGGTGCGTTATTATTTGGATCCCAAAAATTTCTCCGCGGCTTCTACTAGCTTTTATCAATTCTTAGTTCTGTCTTCTCCTGCAGGAACCAATGTGACAGAAGTTAACAATACAATTTTGAAGGGCAGAGGAGTATTAGCTGGAAAGGCATCCTCCTTTATAAAGGCTGCTAAGACGCATAATATTAATGAAGTATATTTAATCAGCCATTCATTACTGGAAACCGGAAATGGAACTAGTTCACTGGCAAAAGGGATAAAGTATAATGGCGTTACTGTGTACAATGTATACGGCATTGGAGCTTTTGATGGAGATGCTACTAATAAAGGTGCAGAGTATGCGTATAAACAGGGGTGGACGACACTAGAAAAAGCCATCATAGGCGGCGCGGCATTTGTATCAAAGAACTATATACATGCCGGCCAAAACACTCTATATAAAATGAGATGGAATCCGGATGCAATGGTTAAGTATGGTTATGCTACTCACCAATATGCATCTGATATTGGTTGGGCTGTCAAACAAACAAGAAAAATGGCTGAAATGTACGCAAGCTTAACACAATATAACTTGCTTTATGATGTACCTGTTTATAAAGCAAAATAGTATTTTCATATGAAGTTTAAAACCTCCAAAACTAGTTAGTTCACCTGCTATATTTATAGCATGGCGATAACGGTTTTGGAGGTTTTTATTTAGTACATTGCTATTGTTTAACAGCCTTGGTAATAGCTAATTATTCTTATGCATGTTAAAAGAGATACGTTATATGATATGGTAATTATATAGGATTCATAGGTATGTCCGATTTCTTGGAGCTGGCAGAGACATACTTGAAAAGGTATAAGAAAAAGTGTATAGTTTACATGGATTTTTATAATGTAGTTTAATGGTGAATTTTAATCTTTTTTATCATATATTTGAATTAAAAAGAAATGGGGTAAGGTAATGATTTATGCAGAAATATTAGCAGGTGGTAAAGGCACTCGTATGGGTAATACGAATATGCCTAAGCAGTATTTACCTTTAAATAATAAACCAATCATCATTCATACCATAGAGAAATTTATGCTAAATGATCGCTTTGATAAAATTTTAGTCGTTACACCTAAAGAATGGATTAATCATACGAAAGATATCATCAGAAAATTTATTGGTCAAAATGACAGCATCATCGTTGTACAAGGTGGTAAAGACCGTAATGAATCTATTATGAGTGGTATTCGCTATATAGAGCAGACTTTTGGAGTTAATGATGATGATGTCATCATTACTCACGATTCCGTACGCCCGTTTCTGACGCATCGGATTATTGAAGAGAATATTGATGCCAGTCTTAAATATGGTGCGGTTGATACAGTAATTGAAGCAATAGATACGATCATTCAATCTGAAGATGGAGAAACCATTTCAGATATCCCTGTTCGTGATACGATGTTTCAGGGGCAAACTCCACAAAGCTTTAATATCAAAAAACTGACTGAACACTATACCTCTTTAACAGATGAGCAAAAGCGTATTTTAACAGATGCTTGTAAAATTTGTGCTCTAAAAGGTGAAAAAGTCAGACTCGTTAAGGGTGAAGTATTTAATATAAAGGTTACTACACCATATGATTTGAAAGTTGCTAATGCTATTATACAGGGGCGGATAAACAATGATTAATCAAGTATATAGGCTTGTTTCGCCAAGGCAATTTGAAGTTTCGTATACGGATCGTTCTTTAAAAGATGATAAAGATTCCGTTGTCGTAAGGCCAACACACCTATCCATTTGTGCTGCCGACCAACGTTACTATACGGGTACCCGCGGAAAGGAAGCTATGGCGAAGAAGCTGCCAATGGCCTTAATTCATGAAGCGATAGGTAAAGTAGTCTATGATCCAAAAGGCGAGTTTAAAAACGGAACGATGGTCGTGATGGTGCCTAATACACCGATTGAAAAAGATGAAGTAATTGGTGAGAACTATCTGCGTTCCAGCAAATTCCGTTCAAGTGGCTACGATGGATTTATGCAGGATTATGTCTTTATGGGACGTGACCGGATCGTTGAATTACCGGAAGGAATTGACCCGTATGTCGTCGCATTTACAGAATTGATGACCATTACAACTCATGTCTTATCCCGATTTGATAGTCGATCTCATAAACGCCGCAATGTATTTGGCGTATGGGGAGATGGAAACCTTGGGTTCATTACGACTCTATTCCTGAAAAAAATGTATAAAGACTGCAAAGTAATTATCTTCGGTAAAACGGGCTATAAATTGGACAACTTCTCCTTTGTAGATGAAGTTTATACAATTGATGAAATTCCGGAAGATTTGAGAATTGACCATGCATTTGAATGTGTTGGCGGGAAGGGAAGCCAATATGCCATTGATCAGATGATTGAACACCTTCACCCGGAAGGTTCTATCTCTTTAATGGGAGTTTCCGAGTTCCCGGTTGAAGTGAATACCAGAATGGTTTTAGAAAAAGGGATCACGTTAATAGGAAGCAGTCGCAGCGGACGTGAAGATTTTGTGAAAACTGTTAACTTCCTCAAAGAAAACCCGGACGTTGTAGAATATTTAGGAACGTTAGTCGGTGATGTACAAGAGGTCAAAACGATTGGGGATATCTTATCTGCATTCGAGAAGGATTTGACGTCCTCTTGGGGAAAAACCGTAATGGAATGGAAAATATAATTTTGAATATCGGAAGGCAGGAAGACAAATTATGAAGAAGTTGAAGATGATACCGACGTTATTAACAAAGTATAGTATTCAACTTACTTATACTTTGTCTTCCCTTTTTTTGAAAGTTAATCCTAATAAAGTAACAATTGCTACCTACCGTTCCAATGAACTAGAAGGGAATTTATCCCATATAGCAAATGAAATAGACAAAAATGGTGGGCAAAAAAAGTGTTATGTATTGGCGAAAAAATTTGATAGCTCTCCTAAAGGGAAAGTATCTTATTTTTTCCATCTTATTCGAGCCAGTTTTCATTTGGCTACATCTCGCTTTTTTATTGTAGATGATTTTTATTTTCCTATTTACGTAGTGAAGCCGCGGGAAGGTTCTGAAATTATTCAGCTTTGGCATGCTGCCGGAGCTTTTAAAAAGTTTGGCTGGAGTACAATTGGCAAGAAATTTGGACCAAGTGAAGATTATTTAAAAACAGTTAAAGTACATTCTAATTATTCCAGAGTTTATGTCAGTTCTGCAAAAGTGATTTCAGCTTATGCAGAAGCCTTTCATATGCCCGAAGAACAAATATATCCTTTGGGAGTACCCAGAACAGATTATTTTTATAACCATGAGGAACATGAAAGCCTTAGGGACCGGTTTTATCAGCAATATCCACAGTTCCAAGGCAAAAAAATAATCCTATATGCTCCTACATTTCGTGGCAAGAGTCATTATCAGGAAGAATTTGCTTTGCCTATGGATTTAGAGTTAATGCGAAATAAACTGGGTGATGAGTATATTCTAATTATTCATTTGCATCCTTATATGAAGTTACATTTAAGTGGCATTGAAAATCATAGTGATTTCGTACTGCATATCAAAAAGGGATATACTATTCAAGAGTTATTGGTTTTAGCAGATATGTTAATTACGGACTATTCTTCTGTAATCTTTGACTATAGTCTATTGAAGCGTCCGATTGCTTTTATAGCCAATGATTTAGAGGAGTATTTAGAAGAAAGAGATTTTTATTATCCGTATCTTGATTTTATACCCGGACCATTTTTTACAGAAACGTTACCGTTGGTTAATTGGATTAAAGATAAAGACTACCATATCAATCAAATTGAGGAATTTCAGCGGGAGTTCTTTGATTATACAGATGGAAAAGCCAGTGAAAGAATTGTAAATCACTTATTAATGAGTGAAGAAAAGTAGGCTATTATATGTTAGTTTTATAGACAAAAGTGAGTGATCTGTATGGACAAAATAAATTCACCTCTAAGAATAGCAACAAAAATAAAAGAAAATAAGGGAAGAATTTTTAATCGCTTTTTCTCTACCTATGTATTCAGGTTTGCTTATCGACTGTTTTGCCTTTTACCAATCAATGCAAAGAAAATATTGTTTGCTTCCGATAGCCGCACCAAAATGGAAGGTAATTTTCGTTTTGTATTTGATGAATTACAAAGGCAAAATAAAGATTTCACTTACCGATATATGTTAAAAGAAGGAACAGCAGCCAAGAAAACCTGCAAGGAAATTTTGGAGCTGGCCTATCATTTAGCTACATCGAAATACATCATACTTGATGATTTTTATCCAATGGTGTATCCATTGAAAATCAGAGAGGGAGCTGAGTTGATTCAGCTTTGGCATGCAGTTGGAGCATTTAAAAAATTTGGATTCAGTCGTGTAGGTTTGCCGGGAGGCCCTAATCCCGATTCCTTAAATCATAAAAACTATACAAAGGCGATTGTCAGCTCCAAAAATGTCGCAAAGCATTATGCTGAAGGATTTGGAATTGATGAAAGTAAAGTGATCGCTACAGGTATACCCAAAACGGATATATTCTTTGATCAGGAATATAAAACGAAAAAGAGAAATGAGCTTTATGAACAGTTTCCTTTTCTTAAAGATAAAAAGGTTATTTTATTTGCACCAACCTTTCGAGGGCCAGGGCAACAGTCTGCTTATTACCCATTAGAATACTTAAATTTAGATAAAATCCATCAAGCATTTCATGATGAATATATATTTTTATTTAAGATTCACCCATTTGTTAAGGAAAAATGGGAAATACCGCTTATGTATAGTTCTTTTTTTTATGATTTCTCATTCTATAGTGAAATCAATGATTTATTATTGATTACAGATCTTTTGATTACCGACTATTCATCTGTGTGCTTTGAATTTGCATTATTGGATAAACCTATGATTTTCTATGCGCCTGATATGGAAGAATATACTTCAGAAAGAGACTTTTATTATGACTACCAATCCTTTATACCCGGTCCTCTAGTTAGAACTGAGGAAGAATTGATTCATACGATAAAAAACAGTCGTTTTCATACGGATAGGCTGAAGGCGTTTAGAGAATACTTTTTTGATGATATCGATGGAAAATCCAGCAGGCGAGTTGTCGATTTATTAAAATGAGGAATATTAAAATAGAAAACAACTACTAAGAGGGGTTAAAGTCAATATGGATACTAAACAAATTGAGGGTGTAAATAATCAAAATATTAAAGTAAGTGTCATTACACCCGTATACAATGTTGAAGAATACTTAGAAGAAACATTAGATTCATTAGTCAATCAAACCCTGTCACCAATAGAAATCATCATGGTAGATGATGGCTCATCTGATCGCAGCCCGGAGATTATTGAAGAATACAGCCGGAGATATCCCAATATTATTTTTGTGAAGCAAGAGAATTCTGGTCCGGGAGCAGCCCGTAATAATGGTTTGAAAATCTCGCGGGGAGAGTTTATTAGTTTTGTGGACTCAGATGATATACTGCCGAATGATGCATTGGAAAGTATGTATGAAGCTGCTCTTGCCAAAAAGTCAGCTCTTGTGCTGGGAGCATCCCTGAGTTTTAACAAAACAGAGACTTGGTATATCGGAAGTCATTACAATAATGGAGTGTATGACGAGGGTGAGAAGAATTTAGTTGCTAATCAGGAATTACTCTATTCTTTAGGTCCCTGCAATAAACTTTATCGTCGTGACATCGTTCAGGACATTTCATTCCCGGCAGGAATAAAAGTGACAGAAGATCAACCGTTTGTAATTGAAGCATACTTACGAGCGGGCAGTGATATTTATACAGTTGATAAAGTGATTTATAATTACCGTTCCAGAGAAGATGAAGACAATTTATCTTTATCACAAACAGTACGTGTCAATTCAGTCAGTGTGCTAAAAGACATTATGAAGAGTATGTCTATTTCTGATCCTCTATGGGATCGATATATTGAGAATGAAGTGGCGCGTTTCCAAGTTAAGAAATATTATTATAATCGTTTGGTTTCTGCAGATATATGGCCGGCTATCCGTAATGCCGTGGATAGCAGAGATAGCGAGATCACGGTTCAAACCTTTGAAATTTTTAATGAGTGGCTAAAGGGTCTGGATAAAGAACTGTTTAATGAAATTCCATCCCTTCATACGGTTATTTTTAAAAACCTGGTAAATCGTTTTGATTTAATGGGAACTCCTGCGAGAAGAAGTTATCAGGAATGTTTGGATATTGCCTTAAAAAAGACATCGTTTAAAACGGAATCTAGATTATTAGAAGCTCCTGCTTTTAAACAAACATTCAAGGTGGCAAAAAAAGCTGGAGAGAAGAGCAGCTTACTCCCTATTCAGATGTATGTGTATAAAAGAAAATACAAAAGGTTTAAAACCAAAGTAAAAACTGCAGCGGTAAGACGCATAGTTTTTCCGTTATGCGGATTTTTGCCACTGCAAAATAAAATTACATTTGCCACAAATAAAATGCCAAGACTTCAGGACTCTTTTGAGTATATTTATAATGAAATCGCTGAGACGAGACCTGGCTATAAAGTAGTAGGGCATTTTAAAAAGAAGAGGTCCTGTAAGGATTTTGCAAAATTATATTATGACATTGCGACTTCGAAATATGTCATTTTGGATGACTATTACCGTCCATTATATAAACTGAAGGTCAGAAAAAGAACAGAGGTTATTCAAACCTGGCATGCAGCAGGGGCCTTTAAGAAATTTGGACATAGTGCAGTAGGTTATCGAGAGAGCAACACGAGAGAATTCGAAAACCAGGCTCATGGCTCCTATACGAAAGTGGCTGTGACAAGTAAGGAAATCATCCCGCATTATGCAGAAGCCTTTAATATATCTAAAGAAAATGTATATCCAATCGGACTTCCGAGAACAGATGCATTTTTTGATAAAGAAGGTATTGAATATATTAAGCAAAAATATACAGCGGTTTATCCCGCCTTGCGTAATAAGAAAATCATTACGTATGCTCCAACCTTTAGAGGAGGTCCAGGAAAGCGTGCCAGCTTCAATATCCAACTGGATCTAAAGAAAATGGCGAAAGAGCTTTCTGATGAGTACGTTTTGATACTAAAGCTCCATCCATCTGTCACTAAAGGGATAGAAATTCCGAAAGAAGCCGAGGATTTCGTATTAAATTTAAGTAAAAATGATATTAACAACGTTCTTTCTATTACAGATATATTAATCAGTGATTATTCCTCCGTTATTTTTGAATATGCACTGCTTGAAAGACCGATGATTTTCTTTGCGTACGATCTGGAGGATTATCTGGAGGATAGAGGGTTCTACTATGAGTACAAAGAATTTATTCCAGGACCTCTTGCAGAGAAAACGGAACAAGTGATATCTCTGATTCATCAAGATTTCTTTGACATCCAAAAGGTTAAAGCTTTTAAAGAACGATTCTTTGAAGATTTTGATGGACAAGCGTCTAAACGTTTTGTTGACACATTTATAAAACCAATTAAGAAATCATGATCGAACAGGTCATGATTTCCTTTTTTTGAGAGATGAAAACCATTCGTGTAAATGATATGATGCATTAAGTTTATGTTACAAATAGTTCATGGATACGTTATAATTTAGAGTGTATTCGACACAGGTTTGAAAGTTCGATACAAGAGTTATATAATTAACAATAGGTTTTTTAATATGATTATAAGTTGCTCCGTTTTTTGGTCAGTTACCAGTTTGCTAATGAACTAGGTAAGGAGATGTAGAAATGAAAAAGATTATTACGTACGGCACCTTTGACTTGTTGCATGTCGGTCATATCAATATTTTACGAAGAGCCAAAGAAATGGGCGATTATTTAGTAGTGGGCTTATCCACTGACGAATTCAATAAAGAGAAAAATAAAAAGGCTTATCATAGCTATGAAAATAGAAAAATGATTCTGGAATCCATTGAATTTGTGGATGAAGTGATTCCTGAAGAAAACTGGGAACAGAAGATTAAAGACATTAAAGAACATGATATAGATGTTTTTGTTATGGGAGATGATTGGGATGGGCATTTTGACTTTCTGAAAGAACACTGTCAGGTCGTATATTTACCGAGAACAATTGGTATTTCCACATCCCAAATAAAAAAAGATTTATTCAAGGTGAAAAATGGGTAAAGAGCTAATTATTCAGATATATTTGTTCGTTTTTAAAATCATTTTTAATATTTTCAATCTATTTCCTGTTAAAAATAAAGTAACTTTTGTTGTCTCTTTTGGTGATAACACTCAGTATGTTTATGAGGAAATGCGTCGAAAGCATGTTTCTTTTGACGTGGTTTTTTTATGTAAGGGCTCAAGTTATAAGAGATTTCAGCAATATGAAGATGCCAGGATCGTTTTAATTGAAACTAAAAACCCTATTGATTTCATCCAATCTGTTTATCATTTAGCTACATCGCGTTATATATTGGTTGATAATTATTTTGGTTTTTTGGCATCTACTGAATTCAGACCGGAAGTGGAATGTATTCAGTTATGGCATGCATCGGGAGCTATCAAGAAATTTGGCTTGGAGGATGCTTCTGTTCAAAACAGATCTGATCAAGCGGTCAAACGCTTCATGGATGTCTATAAACGCTTTAACAAAGTAGTAGTTGGTTCTGACATTATGGGCACTTACTTCATGAATGCATTTAATTTAAAGGGAGAAAATATCCTTAGAACTGGTATCCCCCGAACTGACTTTTTTTATAATCAAAACGAGAAAGAAAATGTATTTAATCGTTTGACCAAGGAAAATAAATTACTTTGGGATAAAAAAGTAATTTTATATGCACCGACTTATCGCGATAATGAATTAAATAAATTCCAGTTAGAATTAGATTTAAAAAAATTATATGAAGAATTGCATGACGAGTATGTCGTTATATTACGCTTGCATCCAGCCATTAAGGATATTCCGGATTTTACTAAAGTCTATCCTAGGTTTGTCCTGAATTATTCTTCGCCAGAGTGCGATATTAATGAATTACTGGTGGTTGCTGACATTTTAATAACCGATTACTCCTCTATCTCATACGAATTTTCTTTATTAAAGAAACCGATGATATTCTTTGCGTATGATTTAGACGAGTATACAAGAGACAGGGGATTATGGGATCAATACGAAAACATGGTCCCAGGACCAGTAGTAAACAATACAGAGGCGATTATTGACCTCATTAAAGAGAACAGTTTTAATATGGACATGATTGAAGAGTATGCGAATAAATGGAATAAGTATTCAAAAGGTCATTCCAGCGAGAACTTAATTTCATATTTATTTGATGAAAAAACAATACTATCCAAACAGAGAGCGCTGTAATAGACTCTTTGCAATACATGTATCTGTCTTAAAATAGTGGGGAAGGATATTCAAAATTTATGAAGTCTATGTTTACGGTCATACAAGAACAAATACGTTCATTTTATTTAATCAGACGATTGTCTGTATTTGAATTAAAGAGTGCAAATAATAACAACTATTTAGGAATTATGTGGGAATTCTTAAATCCCTTGATTCAAATTGGAGTGTACTGGGTCGTATTCGGTATGGGAATCCGGGGAGGCAGAGAAATTGGAGACGTGCCGTTTATCTTCTGGATGTTATCCGGTATTTCCCTTTGGTTCTTTGCCAATCCTGCCATCATGGATGGAACAAAATCGATTTATACGAGAATTAATTTTATTTCTAAAATGAGTTTTCCTATGAGTGCGATTCCGTCTTATGTTATTATGTCGAAATTTTATCAGCATATTGTTATCGTGATACTTGTATCCATCATTTTGCAGTTTGGCGGATTTCCTATATCTGTTTATTATTTGCAGTTGCCTTATTTTATGGCTGCAGCGATGATCCTATTTTTTGCCGTTACGCTCGTAACATCCACACTGGCTACCATTGTTCGTGATGTAACGATGATTGTCCAAGCTATTATGAGAATGCTGATTTATTTAACCCCTATCTTGTGGGTATCAAACAGTTTGCCTGGATTTTTACAAATGATTATAAAATTTAATCCACTTACCTATTTAGTGGAAGGGTATCGTGCAGCGATGCTAGGTCAATCGTGGTATTTCATTGAGAATTCACACTATACCTTATATTTTTGGGGAGTAACGATTGTATTACTCATGATTGGATCAGTGCTTCATTTGAAATTTAGAAATCATTTTGTCGATTATTTGTAAAATGGAGTGAGGTCTACTATGAATACAGTTATTGTAAAAAATGTTTATAAAAGATACAGAATGCATAGCAAAACCTCTGAAAAACTACTGGATATTATTTTGCCGGGAGGATATGGTGAGGATTTCTATGCGCTTCAGGATATAAGTTTTACAGCCAGTAAAGGAGATGTTATTGGACTGATAGGGGTTAATGGATCAGGTAAATCAACCTTATCCAATATTATCGCTGGCGTTGTTCCTCCTACGATGGGTTCGGTCGAGACAGTTGGACAAACTTCATTGATTGCGATTGCTTCTGGTTTGAATAACCAGCTGACAGGCCGGGAAAATATTGAATTGAAGTGCTTAATGCTAGGATTCAATAAGAAACAGATTAAGGAATTAGAACCGGAAATCATTGAATTTGCGGATATCGGCAAATTCATCGATCAGCCTGTTAAAAAATATTCCAGCGGGATGAAATCAAGACTTGGTTTTGCGATCTCTGTAACTGTGGACCCCGATATTCTGATCATTGATGAAGCTTTATCCGTGGGAGACCAGGCTTTTGCCGAGAAATCGAAAAAGAAAATGTACAGTTTCCGCGATCAGGGAAAAACTATTTTCTTCGTCAGTCATGCAATTGGGCAAATTAAGGATTTTTGTAATAAAGCTCTATGGCTGGAATATGGAGAAATAAAGGACTTTGGTACAGTAGAAGATGTCGTGCCAAAATATGAAAAGTTCCTGAAAGAATACAGAGCGATGACTGCAGCTCAGCAAAAAGAATTTAGAGAAGCTGCCATGAAAAAACAAAGCAGCATGACGATTACATCAAAATAAGATATCGGGAAAATTTACAAGGCTATCATCATGGGATGATAGCCTTTTTGAGTTCTAAATAACTATAGGTTTAGTTTCAATTAAAATAAAAATAGAGATTGGTATTGAAATATTGTATATCAATGACGATATAAAAGGTAAGTCTATAGGTAAGTGAATAAAAAGTTTAGTAGGATTACAATTTTTCTGAATTGTAATGGTATTATTCTGTATTTTAATATAACTTTATAGTTATGTATTTCCTAGTTTAAATCAGTTTAATATATAAATATTATCTTTTCTAATAATATATTAATATAAGAATTATATATTTTTTATTCCATTAATTTAATAAAATAATATTATATAAATATAGTTATTTTGTTCGACACTTTGTTTACTAAAAGGAGAATCTCAATGAATAAAAGTAATAAGAGGCCGCTTAAGGTCATGGCAACATCTGTTCTTTTGTCAACTGGTTTAGTTTTTGGAAATGGACTTGTACCGACAGAAAGTTTTACGGGAAAACAAGTGCATGCTGCTGCTGAAACCTACTATAAAACGACTGCTAATTTGAATATGCGAAAATCAGCAAACGCAAGCTCACAAAAAATCACAACGATTCCAAAGGGGAAACAGGTCACATACATATCTAAAAGCGGTACCTGGTATAAAGTGAAATACGGAACGAAGACCGGATATGTCAGCTCCAGCTATTTGAAAAAAGTGACAACTACAAGTGCAACTGTTTCTTCCACCACAAGTACATCTGTATATACTGCGACGGCAAACGTGAATTTGCGCAAAACGGCTTCAACCAAAGCGGCGGTCTTAACGACAATACCAAAAGGAAAAACAGTCTCCTATCTATCAAAAAGCGGAAGCTGGTATAAAGTGAAATACGGAACGAAGACTGGATATGTGAGCTCTAATTATATAAAGGTTACTAAGAAAACTAGTACTTCAACTACAACGGCTACAAAAACTGAAACGATTAAAGCAACTAAATTCAAAACGACAGCCAATTTAAACATGAGGTCCACAGCATCTGCGAGCGGAACCAAACTGGTGACTATACCAAAGAATAAAGTTATCACTGCTACAGCTAAAACTGGAACCTGGTATAAGGTCTCTTACGGTGGTAAGACCGGTTGGGTCAGCAAATCATATCTAAATGAGTACAATCAATATACGACTACAAGCACCACTTACTATAATACGAAGGCCACTAGCTCCTTATATAGCGCTCCTAATACAAGTAAAGCAGCGGATCACTCTATACCAAAAAAAAATATATTTACATCTACACAAATGGTTATTAATAGTGTCGGAGAAACGTGGTATAGAGTATCTTACAAAGGGAAAAACTATTTTATTCAATCCGGATCTGTAAGTAAGGTGTCAGCAGCGAATGTTACGAGTACCTCCTATACGGCAAATGAGCCAACTTACTTATATTCCTTTGCTGGGGAAAAGCACGGTACATTGGTTGCTATTCCAAAAGGGGCTAAAATAACGACAAGTTATAGAATCGGAGATTGGTATAAAACAACCTATGGTGGTAAAACTGGTTATATTAATATGGCTAAATTCTCAAAAACGGTAATATCCTCAGAAACGGTGATTACGGCTACGGAGTTCAAGACTACGGCGAATCTGATTTTACGTAAAACAGCATCCACTACTGGTACGAAATTGGACACAATCCCGGTAAATACGGTAGTTACGGCTACAGCAAAATCAGAGGATTGGTATAAAGTGAGCTACAATGGCAAAACCGGTTGGGTAAGTGGCGCTTATTTGGTTAAGTACACTAACAGCGCAGGCAATAACAATACTAATGGTTCAAATAATAATAATAACAATAACAATAACAGTGATAATCAAACAAACGTGCCGAGCGGTTCTGCGATTACTGAAACAACATATGTATCGATTGATCAATTGAATATTCGTGCTGCCGATTCGACATCTTCGCCTAAAGTCGGATCAATCCCTAAATATACACAGGTAAAATCAACCTATAAAACGAGTAACGGCTGGTACCAAGTGACGTTTGGGGGAGTAACAGGCTACGTATCAGGAGAATACCTAATTACAAAAGATAATTACGATAAAATGAACTCTTATGAAACAAATAAAGATTCCTATTTACATCTGGATTTACGGACGAAATCCTCCGTTACGGCTGCACAAATTAATGCGTATATCGCAAAATATGCTACATCCAGTAATAGTGTCCTATTTAATAAAGGGTCCGTATTTATCGATGTGGCTAACAAATATGGTGTAAATGCCTTATATTTAGCAGCCCACGCCATACATGAAAGTAATTACGGAAAATCAACGATTTCTTTGGCAAAAAATAATTTGTTTGGTTTTGGTTCTTATGATATTGCACCATTTGTGGGCTCAGTAAAATTTGCATCCATTGATGACAATATTGCCTTTATCGCACAAGAAATGAAAGCCACCTATTTAAATCCATCCAACTGGAAGTACAAGGGTGCGACTCTTGGGTATACGATTAAGGATGCCAATGGAAATCGAATCACTGATTTAAGTAAAGGAATGAACTTTTACTATGCCAGTGATTCCGATTGGGGAAATAAGATTGCCAAGCATATGACCAACATTTTGACATATAGCAGTGAGGGGGCAGTCGGTCAAAGTCCAAATACGTCAATACCGGCTAAACCTAGCTATCCAAGCGGCAAGGATGTATTTCCTGCAGGTACGATTGCTGTTGCCAATTCCTCTATTAGTCTAAGGAGTTCGAAGAGCAGTTCAGCGACTGTGGCAGCAACGATTAAAAAAGGTGACACCTTCAACCTTCTCGAGAAATGGAACGATTACTGGTTAACAGTTAGCTTTAATGGTAAAACATATTATACGAATACGGTTAGCTTAAGTACCTATAATCAGTATATGACTGTGAAAAACCTAGCCCGGGTTAATGGTGCCACCACTTTGAATGTCCGGGCATCAGCGAGTACGACAGCCGCTATAGTGGGATCTCTTCCTAATCATGAATATGTTGAGCTTGTGGTAGATTCAAATAAAAATCCAATTAAAAGTGGTTCATGGTATAACGTTAAATTATCAAATGGAACAAAAGGTTGGGTATCCTCTACTTATCTAACGCTGGAATTAAATAAATAATATCTTTAAAAGTTGTCGATAGTCTCGGCAACTTTTTTTATTTGGATAGGGGGTAATTGCATTTCCCTTATATGCAGCCTTTAACTCTGGGAATTGTGCTTCTCAATCATTTTACAGACTGCTGGATCAATTACCTGACGGATCTGGTGTTCTCTTGCATATGCATTCTTATATGAGAAATAGGTTGGAATATAGCTTGGATATGGAGACTTTGGAATGATTGAAGAAGTTGTAATTCACTAAGGGATTTTTCATACGTAGGAACAAAATAGACATAAAGCGACCCTTTGGGTGCGTTTATGTCTATTTTTTAATCAGGTTATATAGGGGCGTTGGTTACTATCTAATAGTGAATAGGCAGATAATTGTGCTACTCCATTAAAGAGAAGGCTAACCAAATGCTTTAGTTTGATCATCGAAATCTAACTAATCTAATTAATAGTTGTAGTACCATTCATTATAGGAGTAGTCATAAATATTACCCAGTTCATCTTTAAAGGACAATACATACACTAAGTCGGCATATGTATAATCATCAAACAGATTGTCAGGTACAAGGTAGTTCAATTTGTTTTCCCCTACTTTGAATGTATATGATTGTCGGTCATAATAATTATTGAGGTTTCCCGAGTTATAATCATAAACGGTTAACTGCATCTCTGTTTCTTTTGTTACGTTTGTGACTACGTCAATACCAGTATTATGAGTATCTACACTTTGAATCCACTCTGGATACTCATCATCATAATTACTTAAAATAGAGCCGCTGGCTTTTGTTTCTTTACCCATCTCTGTTTTAGCTTTAATAACGTAAGTGAGAGGTCCGTAAAAATAGGTATCCCAGTCGTCCTCCCAATAGACTCCGCTGTTACTTTTTCCGTCCCACATGAATTTTTGAATTCCTGCCTCTGTTTTTACATTTTTGCTGACCGTCTTAACTAGAGAGTTATTACTGTCATAAATTTCGATCGTGATGGCAGCTGAATCAGAAAGTTTATAGAAGACTTCAATTTCTGTTCCATAATAATCTGTAGATTTATTTTGGACCTGCTGCGGATACTCTATTTTAATAACTTGGCGATTTACATTAAGATTTGCACTGTATGCTGCACTATTTCTATACTTGTCTGTTGCGATGATTTTGTAGGTATAGACCCCATCGGCAATAAACTCACCGTTAGAATTGGTTCCATTCCACGAGAATTCATAGCTACCCTCATTCTGGTTCTCATTTGTGAGGATTGTATGGATTAATGTTGAACCTTTATAAATAGTGATTGATACAGTGGAAGTTTTAGTGAGTGTATATGGAATTGCAACGTTTGTGTTTCCAGTGATATCTTTTGCTCCCTTACCACTGATAAAATTAAGTCGGTGATCTTCGAGTTTAAAGGATTTGCTCTTAATCGTTTTTTTATTACCGGTAAGGTCTTTTAATTCGTACTGGAATACATAATTTCCTTCGGCAACAAGCTTATTCTTACTGTCTGTTCCATTCCACTCATGTTGGATGGATGAAGGATTATACAGCTTGTTAGTAACCAATGTTTTTACTTTAGAGCCTTTGCTATTCAAAATAGAAACAGTCATATATAGTTTTTCTTTAGATATAAAGGTTGCATTGTGTTTATTTTTCTCTGTTGCTTTAAATGTGGCAGCCACATTATTCAGCGTGCCATTTAGGGTCGTATCAACCGTAATAGTGGATTTAACTGTGTTTCCTTTAACTTTCGTAAGAGAGACGGTTTCGAAGGAAAGTTTATAATTTCCATCTTTAACTGTTTGGTTTTTTGAATTTTTCCCATCCCAGGTGATTGATTGCTTGCCACCCTTGATGGTTTTATTATTCATAATCGTATCAACTGTTTTTCCTGCACTATCTAAAACTTTAACAGTCACTTTCGAATCTTTGTTGAGTACATAAGGAACTTTTATCGATTTAGCAATCTTATGTGAAAAATTTGCTGCTTTACTGGTGACGGTTGGGGCTACTTTGTCCTTAACTGTCACGGTTTTAGTTTTATAAAGGTTCGTGCTGCCTTTGCTCGCTCTTGCAACAATCGTATATTTACCTGATTTGGCATAGCTGTATGAGCCTGTCTTTCCATCCCACGATGTGGAGACTTTTCCCCAGCTCCACGACTTGTTAGAAACTAAATTTCGAACGACTTTCCCTTTTGAATCTTTCACATAGATAGATATTTTTGACGTACCATATGAACTGAGAGAAATAGTATGTTTATTTTTCCCAGTAGCAGAGAATGTTGCGTTCGTGCTTATGGCTGATAACTGGCCAAGCGTATTTGACAACGCTTTGCTTCCATCAATTCGTCCATACCCATAAAAATTGTCCCAGCCTTTCGAACCAAGGTCTTTGACAGATTTATTCATAATAACTTCGACGTGATCTGGTGTAAGCCAAGGATTTTTAGAAAGAATCAGAGCTGCAACTCCACTTACAACTGGAGCGGCCATCGAAGTTCCATCCATATTTTTATAAGAACTGCCTGCTATGGTAG
Source organism: Bacillus sp. z26 (assembly GCF_058313635.1). Lineage (NCBI taxonomy): Bacteria > Bacillati > Bacillota > Bacilli > Caryophanales > Bacillaceae > Bacillus > Bacillus sp. z26. Next base: position 297,832 of record NZ_JBZFQM010000003.1, on the reverse strand, counting down.
AATAAATCTCTTCACCCGGGGCGGAATAGTTTATATAGTTTCCATAATTAGAAAAGTTTGATATTCTGTCATTTTTATTAGTAGAACTGACTGCTAACACATGATTTAATGCAGCTGGGTAAGACTCATAATAGGTATCATCATTACCCGCTGCTGCAACAATAACGGCCCCTTTTTTATGTGCGTATTCAACTGCATAGTCAATATATGAACTGTAATAATAGCTTCCAAGACTTAAGTTCAATACTTTTGCTCCATTATCAACGGCATATATAATCCCATCACCTATACTATAAGCATCTGCGTATTGTCCATTAAAAACTTGGACCGGCATGATTTTAACATTCGGAGCTATACCTGATATTCCGATTGTATTCTGGGAAGCGGCGATGATACCAGCCACGTGAGTACCATGATTATCTGGAGTTATCTTTGAGTTGTTGTAGACAATATTCTTTTGTTTTGTAATTTTCCCTTTGAGATCTGGGTGATTCGTCTGTACCCCACCATCAATAACAGCCACTGTGACTGAGGAGGATCCTTTTGATTTGTCCCATGCTTTTGGCATATTGATCTTTGGTAAATACCATTGGTTTTTATAATGCTTGTCTTTTGGTGTATAAGTTTGTTTGTATAATATATTAGGTTCGACCAATTGAACATATTTGTGATTAGAAAGCTTTTTGGCCATAGTAGCTAGGTTGGAGTTCTTAGTTATAGAGACTAAAGAATAATTCCCTATATCAGAGTAGGAGAGCTCAGTGCCTTTAATACTATGGATGATTTGCTCACGATCTTCCTTGGATAGGACAGATTTAAACTTAACAATTAACTCTTGCTCTGTGTATTCTTCCTTATCTACGGTACTGAATAATTTTATACCATTCTTGGTGCTCTGTTTTTGCACTGTTTCCGTAGCGTCTGCAGTGGCATTGAAAACTGTAAAACAAAACAGAAATAAAATAAATGCACCCATTCTTTTGATTAATGAAATTCTCATTATGTCCCCCTATTTTAAATGAATTCTCACAATAATTCCCTATGGGATATATCGGCTATGAAACTAGTAATATTTAACTATTTTTAAAAGGTATTCTATGAACCTTTGGCATCAGTTCTTATTATGGGAGTTTCTCTTTAAAAATTGGTTTTGGAGTAACTTATGGACCATTGAGGAGGAGTGACAGGAGTGAACTAATAAGTATTTTAAACAAATCATCGGATTGCTAGATACTCACCTTATTTTTTAATTTAACGAGCTTTTCTTGAGGTTGCAGGTTGAAGATTCTATGCTGAAGATGTTAATGGGGATGCTAGTTGAAACAGAAACAGAATCGAATCTTTTACGTGAGCCTCTGCAGATAAGGATGTAGCCGTAGATAGGTCATAAGTACCATGAGAATGAGTAGAACCTGGTAGACTCACTTTATAAATTACCCCTTCTTTGTCCAATATCTTCATTCATCTTACCAAATCTTCATTTTGAAAATTGCTGTATTTTGTCGATGAACACAACTTTTCTTGGAAATATTCAGTCAAAGAAGGGGGGTAATCAAATCCTAATCAAACATCATGCTCCAGGTATAACATGTCGCCTTCCTCGATAAATGCCTGGCCGTTGGATAAATCGGTCATCCAATCAATGAAGGCCTGTTTTGCGTCTTCTTCAGCAAAGGATTCAATCATGACTTTTTCGAGGTAGTGAATTTCTTTAATGGAATAGTGCGAGTTGCGAAGTTCATTTTCGATTTTCCCGAGGAGGGTATAGTCGAAAGTGGATTTCATGATGCGCATTAATCTTCTTTCCACCACACCGGTTGCATTAATTCCTTCTGAAGTCGTGCTTCCGTACGCGCGGATTAGTCCTCCGGCTCCGAGTTTAATTCCGCCGAAATAGCGTGTGACGACCACTACGGTATCTTTCAGCCCCTTTTTCTTAATGACTTCAAGAATGGGGACGCCTGCTGTACCGCTTGGTTCTCCATCATCATTTGCTTTTTGAATGAGGTCGTTTTCACCAATCATATAGGCTGAACAATTATGGGTTGCATCCCAATGTTTTTTCTTAATTGATTGAATAAAGTGTATGGCCTCTTCCTCTGATTCTACACGGCTTACATAAGCGATAAAGCGCGACTTTTGGATGATTTGTTGCGATTCTCCATATCCTTTTACCGTTTTATATGTATTCAGCATCTAAAACTGCCGCCTTTCTTTCTATATCCATTCTAGTATACTTTATTCTTTTGTTCCTAAAACACCTTTTATTACAGAAGAATAATTTGGTTGTGATATAGATGTAATATAGTTAAGAGTAAAAAAATAATGGAAAGCGTGCTATAATTTAACTATTATGCAGTATTTAACTTCCATCATATATGAACTTTACCCAAAATAATCAGTTATACCCATAAGGGAAGTTCATGACGAATGAACTCTTTTATTATGAAATTGGAATAGATGAAGTAATGGATTCTTTTTGCACCATAACAGGAGGTAAAGTACAATGCGGGTACCTAAGCTGGATGGGAAGGGACTCGACAGCATCCTCAATCATATGATCAGTACCGTAGATAATAGTAAGGGAGAAATATATGAAATAGGTGAACACTGCCAGCATGAGTTTGATCAACTTTCTTCTGAATTGGGATCTGTTAGAACAATGGTACTTAAAGTTATAGACGATGGGGATGAATTGGAACAGAAAGCTCGTGATTCCCGTAAACGTTTGTCAGAAGTTTCATCGCGTTTCAAGGAATTCACAGAGGAGCAAGTGCGGACCGCCTATGAACAGGCTCATACGTTCCAAGTCGATTTGACGATGAACAGGGAGCTGGAAAAACAGCTTCGTAAACGTCGTGATGATCTTGAAAGAAGGCTGATTAACCTTAAGGAAACGATTGATCGGGCTGAGAATCTTGGATCCCAGATTACCGTTGTCCTGCATTATCTAACGAGTGATTTGCGGGATATGTCAGAGGTTCTTGATATGTATAAACAGAAACAGGACTTTGGCTTTAAAATCATTGAGGCACAGGAAGCAGAGCGGAAAAAACTTTCCCGTGAAATTCATGATGGACCTGCTCAAATGCTTGCCAATGTGATGGTTCGTTCCGATTTGACAGAACGAATTTTCCGGGAGCGCGGCCCGGAAGAAGCCCTGCTGGAGATTAAATCTTTGAAACAAATGGTTCGCAGTGCCCTGGCTGAAGTCAGGCGAATTATATATGACCTGCGCCCCATGGCTTTGGATGACCTTGGATTGATTCCGACTTTGCGTAAATATTTACAAACAATCGGCGACTACAATCCGAGTGTTGAATTTAAATTTCAGATTTACGGACAGGAAAAGAGGCTGGAGCCGAATTATGAAGTGGCTTTATTCCGACTTGCCCAGGAAGCGGTCCAGAATGCAATTAAACATGCAAATGCCAGTCTTATTCAGGTGAAGCTCGAACTTTTGAACGATAAAGGAACATTAACTGTACGGGATAATGGGCGTGGCTTTGAACCGCATAAACAGAAGGATGAGTCCTTTGGAATTATGGGTATGAATGAGCGCATTGAGACGCTTGAAGGAGAAATGACCATTCAATCCAGCGTGGGTGGAGGTACTTTAGTCTATATTCAAATCCCACTAAAAGCATCGGTTAATATGTAAATGTTCATTAAAATAGTTTTATAGTTATATTTCTGGTAAATGTTTGTAGTTTGAATGTAGTCAAGAATATAATAGAGATAACGACTACTACTGTAAGAGTAATAGGGAGGAAAATAATGACAACGACAATTGCAATCATAGATGATCATCAATTATTTCGAGAAGGGGTTAAACGGATTCTGGATTTTGAATCTTCTTTCTCCGTAATCGCTGAAGGGGACGATGGCAGCGAGGCCATTTCCATTATGGATACACATCATCCGGATGTAGTGATTATGGATATCAATATGCCAAAGGTGAATGGTGTTGAAGCAACTGGACAACTGATTGAAAAATTCCCGGATTCACGAGTGATTATGCTGTCGATCCATGACGATGAAAACTATGTAACCCATGCTTTAAAAACAGGAGCACGCGGCTATTTATTGAAGGAAATGGATGCTGATGCCCTAATCGAAGCTGTTAAAGTCGTAGCAGATGGGGGTTCCTATTTGCATCCGAAGGTTACTCACAATTTGGTGCGTGATTACCGCAGACTGGCAACAGATGAGGCAACAAATGGTGATAATATCATGAATGTGGAGATTCGTCGTCCATTGCACTTGCTAACGCGCCGTGAATGTGAAGTTCTTCAATTACTGGCTGATGGCAAAAGTAACCGAGGAATCGGTGAGACCCTGTTTATTAGCGAAAAGACGGTTAAAAACCATGTAAGTAACATCCTTCAAAAAATGAATGTAAACGACCGTACCCAGGCTGTTGTATATGCAATCAAAAACGGCTGGGTTGAAGTTAGAGTATAATAGAATAAAGATTATGGCACTGACCATTTGGTTGGTGCTTTTTGTTCATTATGGAATGGTAATTGATAGGGAATCCTTTGAATGATTTACCATACTGTTTATCATTTGATATTGTTTTTTCTCAAGTTAGGAGGGGGAAACTGTGGATATTCCATATAAAATTAGAGATGCTAATCAAGAAGACTTAGTACGAATCGTTGAAATTTATAATTCTACGATTCAAAGTAGAATGGTAACAGCCGATATAGAAATAGTGGATGTAGAAAGCCGTTTAGATTGGTTCTTGAATCATACCTCTGAAAAAAGGCCTTTATGGGTAATGGAAGAGGACGGTACGATCATGGGATGGCTCAGCTTTCAGGATTTTTATGGACGGCCTGCTTATCAAGCGACCGCAGAAATCAGTATTTACATGGACCATTCTTACCGGAATAAAGGGGTTGGAGCTCACTTTTTGGAGTATGCCATTAAGCGGGCGCCGAGCTTGGGGATTGAAACATTACTAGGATTTATTTTTGCCCATAATGAACCAAGTATTCGCCTTTTTAAGAAGTATGGATTTGAAGAATGGGGGAATTTTCCGGGTGTTGCTGAACTAGATGGAGTGAAAAAAGATTTATTGATTCTTGGCAAACAAATAGTGGTTTGAATAATCTAAAAAGTAGCATTTCAAACAATATAATGCAAATCGACGGATAATCATTTAAAATGAAGAATATAAATAGAGGAAAATCTTAATAACAAGGAAGGTTTTCAAATAATGAGAACTGCAATAATTACAGATAGTACAGCTTATATACCTAAAGACCTGCGTATGCAGTATGACATACATATGATTCCATTGAGTGTAGCATTTGGTGATGAAGTCTATCAGGAGGAGAATGAGTTAACTGCTTCTGATTTTTATGAGATGGTGCAACGATTGGACAAGCTCCCAACGACCTCTCAGCCGTCAACGGGTAAATTCATTGAAAAGTTTGAAGAGCTTGCTAAAGATTATGACGCTGTTGTCACGATCCATTTATCGAGTGGAATCAGCGGAACCTATCAAGGGGCGATTACAGCTGGAGAAATGGTTGATGACATCAAAGTCTATGCTTTTGATTCCGAAATCACCTGCATGATTATGGGACTGTTTGTTCTCGAAGCAGCCAAAATGGCAAAGGAAGGCAAACATCCTGAGGAGATCATTGCACGCTTACATGAACTCCGCGATTCTTCTAATGCTTACTTCATGGTAGACGATCTTTCAAACTTACAAAGGGGCGGCCGCTTAAATGGTGCTGCAGCTTTAATTGGCAGCTTGCTTCAAGTAAAGCCAATCCTTCATTTTGAAAACAAGGTCATTGTCCCTTTTGAAAAAATCCGTACGAAGAAAAAGGCGCTTAAACGAATCGTTGAGCTCTTTGAAGTTGAGTATCAAAAAGGTGAGCCTCTTCAAGCTGTTTTAATTCATGGGAATAGCGAAGAAGAAGCGGCTGAAATGTTGAATGAACTGAAAGCGAAGTTCCCGAAAGCCGAATTCAGCCTCAGCTATTTTGGCGCCGTTATCGCTACCCACTTGGGCCAGGGAGCTTTCGGACTTGGCTGGACCAAGAGATTCTCCTGATTTTGTTACCCAAATTACGCCTATTATTAACATATTTTTTAGGAGTCAGATTAGATATCTGGCTCCTTTTTAAATGTAGTTATTTCTTAATGTGTCAAAATTGTTAAATAAAATTAATTTTGGAATATATTTGAAAATATATATTCCTTTTATTGTAAATGTATAGTAGAATTCTCCTTGGTTGATTTAAAAAAATAGCTAAATTAATGGTCTTTAACTAAGAAAATTATGACCAGCAGGGGGAAGAGGATGTTTAAAAAAAGTAGTAGGTTAGTCGCTGGTATTTTAGTGCTAATGTTGGTCTTGAGTAGTTTGCCTATGAATCCAATCAAGGCAAAAGCGTATACTTCTAGTCCGAGTTTGGATAACCGCGTTATTTTTCAAAGTTTTAGTCTTTATCAGCCTTATGAGTCAAATATGTATAAAGAACTTTCCAATCAAGGAAAATTACTTAAAGATTGGGGGGTAACTGATATTTGGCTTCCGCCAGCTTACCGATCATTCGGCATGGCAAGATATATGGAAGGCTATGCAATTGCTGATAGATATGATCTTGGTGAATTTGAACAAGGTCCAAATAATACAAAAGCAACAAAGTATGGAACAAGTGATGAACTTAAAAGTTTAGTTAATACTTTGCATACGAATGGTTTAAAAGTACAGTTGGATTTAGTGCCTAATCAAGTGATGGGTCTTAGTCAACGTGAAGCTTTATGGGTTAAGCGGGTAGATAATAATGGTGATTTGTTTAAAGATTCATATACATCTGGCAAATACTCCGATATAAGAGCAGATCTATATTTTGCTTATACAAAAGGCGGAGGCCAGGGCCAAGCTAAATATGGTTATATTAAGGAATGGAACAAGAAGTATTTCAATGGTACCTCCTTGCAGAACCAAGGAATTAATCGTGTGATGACCGATGAAAATGGTAAGCCTTATCGTTTCCTTGGCCCTCAAAACGCAGCAAATTACTTGCCAGAGTGGTTAGCAGAAGCGGCGGACGCAAACAAAATTAATACAATTGATAGCTACTTATCAATTGATGGCTGGTATGCAGCGAAAGAGGCAAATCAATCCGATGATTATTGGAAACCAATGCTGATTAACTATGCTGAAGATACAGCTTACCTAGAGTATATGAAAGGTCATGGTTATGCTTCCGTAGAGGATATCATTAATGGAAATAATGGTGATATTGCAAGGCTGACTGATGCTTACATAACATCGAATCCAAATTATACTAATAAATCTGAGCAAAAATCATACCAAAATGATAATTCGGGTATTGATGATAAAGACCAATTTTTATTTGTTGATGAGGATGGAAAGTCTCTTCATTCTATTAATAATACAATTGGAAATAATAATGAATTCTTGTTAGGTAATGATATCGATAACTCTCATCCGACCGTTCAAAAAGAACAAATGAACTGGATGAAGTGGCTTCTTACTACGTATAAATTTGATGGTTTTAGAATAGATGCAGCAAGCCATTATGATACACAAGTTTTATTGGATGAAGCCGATCTAAAAAAGGATATATATGGTTCCGATATGGATGATCATATAAGTTATATAGAATCTTATTCTAGTAATCAATTACAATATGTTAAATCAAATAATAATCCACAGTTAGCTATGGATTATGGTTTGTACTATACATTCCAAAATTCACTGGCAAAAGGTACAAATAGACAAAAATTACAAACGCTCGCGACAAATTCATTTGTAAACAGAAATGGTGCAGGAACAGCAAACGCAACACCTAACTGGTCCTTTACAAATAACCATGATCAAGAAAAAAATCGTGTAAATAATATCATGTTGGAACTATATGGGATAAAGTCTGGTCAAAAGTATGGAACTGCAGTACCAAAATCTTTTGAGGATCTCTATGATAAAGAGACTGAAAATAAAGCACTTGAGATCTATATTGAAGATATGAAAAAAGTAGATAAGAAATATACGATGAATAATCTAGTCTCTCAGTATGCGTATCTACTAACTAATAAAGATACAGTGCCAACTGTTTATTATGGAGATTTATTTAAAACAGACGGCTCTTATATGAAAGAGAAAACGAATTACTATGAGCCAATTACAAAATTATTAAAAGCTCGTAAAGCGTATGCATATGGGAACCAAACCGTCACATCATATACAACTAATACTTCGCCAAAAACAGCAGGTCAGGACCTTGTAAGCAGTGTACGACTTGGAAAAGATCGAAATACTGGTGTAGCGACTGTTATTGGTAATAATTCAAAACTAAACACAGTTATTAAAGTAAATATGGGATCTCAGCACAAAAACCAAGTTTTTACCGATGCGACTGGATTTAATAAAGCGAAGCTTGTCACTGATTCAAAAGGTATGTTAACCATCCCGGTAAAAGGTGTTAAAAACGCCAATGTTGATGGATATTTAGGTGTATGGGTGCCAACGAAGGATAAAGTACCATCTATTACTTGGAAGAATACGAAATCTGTATATCAAGGTACAACAGTGAAACTGTTACCACAGCTAAGTAATGCTACTTCTAAAGGATCTACCATAACTTATACAACTTCTAATAAAGATATCGCAACAGTTGATAAGAATGGAAATGTAAAAGGTAATAAGAAAACTGGTAATGCAACGATCTCTGTGACGATGACAACTAAAGATCAGTTCATCTTATTTTCTTCCGTTACCATATCAAATAAAGTGAACAGCGTAACCCTTAAGGCAAATTCTGTGACGCTTAAAAAAGGAAAGACCACAACAATTGGAGTGAAATCTTCAACAGATAAGATTAAATCTGTTACTTATAAGACATCCAATAAAAAAGTTGCAACGGTCAATTCTAAAGGCCAAGTTAAGGCTGTAAGTTCTGGAAAAGCAACTATTACGGCAACTTACAAAACAAAAGGCGGATATAGCGTTTCGAAAAAATTTACAGTAACAGTTAAAAAGTAATCGATAGGATAGGGGGTCAGGAATTGATCCCCTATTTATTTAAAAGGAGGTTTTCGTTTTGAAAGCATCTAGAACCCCAACTAAAATGGCTTCTATAAATGATCTTCAACTATTCCTCACTGGTAAAGAACTCCTCAAAACTGAAATACCAATCGACATGCATCCTCATCTGGATGATCCCGAATATATTTATCAAATCCCTGGGATTGAAAATGAACGTTGTGCTCGCTGTGGGAATATCGACCCTGATTTATTTGCCTCTTTTCCTCATAGTGTTTGTGGGAAGGAATGCCTCTATTGTCGGAAATGTATCATGATGGGCCGCATCTCGATATGTACTAATTTGTATCGGTGGTCGGGTCCGTCAGTCCCTTGGGATTTGGAGAATACCGTTCTCGAGTGGAAGGGAAGCCTGTCGCCATCTCAGGAAAAAGCTGCAGAAGAAATAATCGAGATTGTACAAGAACCAGGTGAATTGTTAATCTGGGCAGTTTGTGGCGCTGGAAAAACAGAGATGATTTTCAGAGGAATAGAAAAAGCCCTTCAATTCCAAAAGCGAGTCTGCATAGCCTCACCACGGACGGATGTCATCCTTGAACTCACGCCACGTCTAAAAGCAGTTTTCCCCAACATAACGATCGCCTCTCTATACGGAGATAGTGAGGATAAGTCCATCTTTGCGCCTCTTGTCTTAGCCACTACGCACCAGCTTATGCGCTTCACAAATGCATTTGATGTCATGATTATTGATGAAGTGGATGCCTTTCCGTTCTCCTATGAAGAAAGTCTTCAATTCGCTGCAAAGAAAGCTTGTACTCCGAATGCCTCTCTTATTTATCTAACAGCTACTCCTTCAAAGGAATGGCAACGCCAGCTTAACAATGGGCAAAGAAAAGGAGTCCTGCTGCCCGCTCGCTTCCATGGTTTTCCGATACCGGAGCCAAGATTAAAGTGGATTGGAAACTGGCGAAAAGCGATCCAAAAGGGCAAAATTTCTCCTCCTTTAGTTGATTGGCTACAGAAAGTAATCCGAAGCGGACACCCTTATCTCCTCTTCTTTCCAACGATTGAATTAATGGAAAAAGCTCTTCCCTTATTTCAGGCAAATACGGATAAAATTAAATCAGTCCATGCGGAAGACCCATATCGAAAACAAAAAATTATAGAGCTTAGAAATGGAGAGATACAAGGTTTGCTTACGACCACGATATTGGAGCGTGGGGTAACAATCCCGAAGCTGAATGTTGCCGTTATAGGAGCAGAAGAACAAATTTTTACGGAGTCAGCACTCGTTCAAATTGCCGGACGGGTTGGCAGAAGTAAAGATTACCCACATGGGGATTGTGTATTTTTTCATTATGGAAAAACGAATGCCATGCTTGATGCCATTCAGCAAATTAACCAAATGAATAAAGAAGCCGTCAAAAGGGGGTTAGTGGATTGACCATTTTTCAATCTTCTATTTGTCTCTATTGCCACAGCCCCATTCAGGAGAGTGCAGGCTGGGCGAATATCTTCTTTTTAGAGGAGGCGGATTTACTCTGTACAACGTGTCGTTCCAAGCTTACACCCATTCAGGGGAGTACATGTGAGATTTGCTGTAAACCACTCCAGGAGGGGGTCAGATGCCCAGATTGTGAGCAGTGGCTGATAGACCCATTGTATAGCCGCGCACTTGATTATAATGTTTCCTTATTTACCTATAATTCATTTATGAAGGATGTCATTGCCCGCTTTAAATATCGGGGAGACTATGAGTTGGTTCGCTTATTCAGTAATGAACTGCGCAAAAAAGCACCGCAAGCAGACGTTGTGATCCCCATTCCGCTAAGTGACGAGCGCAGATATGAACGTGGGTTTAACCAGGCTGAAGCGATGGGTGTAATGGCGGGGATTCCTCTGACCTGCGGGCTGATTCGTGTACATGGAGAAAAGCAGTCAAAAAAGAGCCGGTATGAGCGCATCCATACGGAACAGGTTTTTGGTATCCATCCTAAAGCCTTATCCTTCCAGGACAAAACCATTCTTGTACTTGATGATATATATACAACAGGCTCGACCCTGAGGCATGCAGGTGTCATTTTAAAGGAGGCAGGTGCAAGGACAGTGATTTCTTTGACAATCGCACGGTAGCCTTCATTTTTTTAATAAAAATCCGATAAGTAAACTATAACCTTGCTTATGAGGAGGAAACGAATGATGAATGAACTATCTAATTGCCCGAAATGCCAAGCTCTGTTTGTGAAAAATCAATTCAGGGATGTATGCGAGATTTGTTATAAAAAAGAAGAAGCCATCTATAATGATGTTTACCAATATATCCGTAAACGTGAAAATCGCACAGCAACAATTGTTCAGGTGGTAAAAGCAACAGGTGTGGATGAGCCTTTGTTAATGAAATTTATCAAAAGTGGGAAGCTGAGAATCACGTCCAATCCCAATTTGGGCTATACGTGTGAGCATTGCGGGTCCTTAATTCGGGAAGGCCGGTTTTGTGTGCGCTGCACGGAAGAATTGCGGGCCGACCTTGAGCAGCATGAACGGGATGAGTTACTCCACAAAGAGATAGAAGAACGTGCGCATCAAATGACCTATTACCACAAATCTTAGTAAAAATAAGTATTTAGACCTGGCTAATCAATTTTGAATAATGCTTTTCTCTATGTCATAATTTTCTTAATGGATTAGTAAACAAATCATCTTTGTTGTCGATATTAATAATAGAGATGCAAGAAGGGCTGACTGTATAATCTGTTCATCAGATTGTATACAATCAATCATCCCTAGAAGCTAATGTGACGGAAGGAAAGTGAGGAACGCAAAATGAAAATTAACCAGATTAATCAATACGGCGTAAACCCATACCAAAAGGCAGTCAATAAAGCCGATACCTCCATGAAGCCTTCTCAGCTTGCCGATAAAGTGGAAATCTCCAGTCAAGCGAAAGAAATGCAGAATATATCGAGTGTAACGGTTGAGCGTCAAGCTAAAATAGACGAAATTAAAATGCAGATCGAGAACGGCACCTATCAAATGAATGTCAATGATACAGCAAAAAGCGTCTTCAATTTTTATTCACAAAAATAAACCTGAGGCCAGTATGAGGTTTGTACTGGCTTTCTTTTTTTATATGGGGTGAACGTACAAATGTCAGCTCTATCGATTATTCAAACACTGCGGCAGCTCATTGATCTGCACAGGGAACTGAATAGAATGGCTCAGGAAAAAACAGAAGCAATCAAGGCTGAAGAGTTAAAACCATTAAGCACCCTGCTGGTTCAGGAAAGAAAGTTAGTTGTTGCGATTGAAAGGTTAGAAAAGGTTCGGCAGGATGACGTACATGCCTTTCTTGAAAAAAAGGGCGTCTATCAAGGTTCCGCCTCTTTAACAGAGTGTATCCAATATGCTAATGAAATGGAGCAAGCTGAACTGAATAATCTGGGAACCGAATTGAGAGCTGAGGTTACACGTTTAAAAGAACGAAATGAATTAAACCAGCAGTTAATCTATCAATCTCTGCAATTCGTGAATTTAAATTTAAATCTTATGTTGCCAGAGACGGAGAACTATACATATGAAAGGCCGCAGGATTCAGAGGGTGGGAGAAAACAAAGCCAATCGCTATTTGATTCGAAGGCCTGAAACGAAAATGGAGGAGCTTTTATGACATCAACCTTTCACGGGTTAGAAACAGCCAGGCGCGGACTGACGACTCATCAAGCTGCTTTAAATGTAGTGGGTCAAAATGTTGCCAATGCCAATACTCTCGGATACTCACGCCAACGGGTTAATATGACAACGGAAACAGCCTTTCCAAATCCTTCGATGAACCGCGAGGAAATTCCCGGGCAATTGGGCACTGGTGTTAAAGCGGGTTCCATCCAGAGAATTCGTGAAAGCTTTTTGGATGTCCAATATAGAAGTGAAAGTACAAAGCTCGGGTTTTGGAATGGAAAAGCGGAGGGGTTAAGCAAAATAGAGGATGTGATGAATGAGTTGGAGGGAACAGGGCTTGCTGATTCCATCGATTCATTCTGGCAGTCCTTGCAGGATCTGGCCATAAATTCTGTTAACTCAGGTGGGAAGGCAGTTGTTCGCGAACGGGGGATTGCCCTGGCCGATACGTTCACCTATTTGGATGGTTCCTTAAATATGGTCCGTTCCGATTTGAAGAATGAATTGAGTGTGACAGTTGAAAAGGCCAATGGATTAATGGAAAGCATCGACAACCTCAATAAACAAATCGCAGCGATTGAACCGCATGGGTACTTACCGAATGATTTATATGATTCGCGTGATCTGTTAATTGATGAGCTTTCTTCTATGATGAATATTAAAGTCGATTATGTAAAAAACGGCGGGAATTCACAGGCGCAAGCAATAGGTACTGCCGTAATTAAGCTGAACAATGGCACTGCTGAACCGATGACACTGGTTGACTCCACTGCGGTTAATCCCATTACTCTTACTTATAATGGTGAGGATGGAGCGGTTGATACGGTACAAATTGGCGGAAATGAAGTTCCTTCAGCCATCTTTACTTCTGAGGGCAAGCTGCTCTCTCTACTTCAAACCTATGGATATATGAACGCGGAGGGGAAGCAGATTGGCGATTTGCCAGATATGCTCAAAGAACTTGACCATATGGCTTATACCTTTGCAACCGAGTTTAATAAGGTTCATAAGGAAGGCTTAAGCGCAAAGGAACTTGCAGCCTGGAAATCAGCGTTGGAGAATGATCCAACTGTGAAGGCAGAAGATTTTAATGAAGAAATATTATTCTTTGTTGATGAAAATAATGCTGAACCTCAGAACGTCAAAGGCTTTGCCGGCCGTATTCAAATTTCTAAAGAAATACAGGAAAGCTATGATTATATCGCAAATGCATCGGTAGCCACTCCAAATGATGGGGATGCCAGCCATGTCTTAAAACTGGCCAATGTTTTTTATGAAAAGTTCAATTATAAAGACGCGTTGACAGACCCTTCTGCCAATGCTGAAAAAGAATATTTAGGCGCCTATTTGCAAAGCGTGATTGGAAGCATGGCCGTTAAAACGGAACAGGCGCATCGTTTATCCGAGAACAGCGCGACCTTGCTGCAGAATGTCAGTGACAGACGCTCATCTGTCAGCGCTGTCTCATTGGATGAAGAAATGACGAATATGGTTCAGTTTCAGCAGGCGTATAATGCATCGGCTCGAATGATTACGATGTTGGATGAATGTCTTGATAAAATAATCAACGGCCTTGGCGTCGGTGGCAGGTAGGTGAATAGAAAATGAGAGTCACGCAAAGTATGGTAGCAGCCAATTCTTTACGGAATATTAATAAAAGCTATGGATCCATGGCGGGCTATCTTGAACAGCTGTCAAGCGGTAAGAAGATCACGAAAGCCTCCGATGATCCCGTTGTAGCTCAAAAGGGAATGTATTACCGGACAAGCCTGAAAGAAGTTGAGCAATATAAGCGTAATTTATCCGAGGTCTATCTTTGGATGGACAACTCGGAAGCTTCCATGGATCAGGGGAACAAAAACTTTCAGCGGATTCGCGAATTAATGCTGCAGGCAAAAAATGATACAAACCAAACAGAAGACCGGGAAGCCATCCAAAAGGAAATTTTCCAGCTGAAAGAGGATTTAGTTTCCGTCGCGAATACGCAGGTTGCCGGCCGTTATATTTTCAACGGAACGAGTGTGAATACAGCGCCTGTTAAAAGTGGCGAAAACGGAATTGAAGTAAGTTCCGGAAATGAACCTTATTTGGTAGAAGTATCAAGAGGGATTCAATTAAAGGCAAATGCAGATTCTTCTCAACTATTCAGTCAGGAATTGTTTAATACGATTGGAGACATCGAGAACGAATTATCAGCTGAAGATATGAATCTCGACTCTTTACTGGAGAAATTCGATCGTTTAGTCACGACTTTTTCAGCGGAACGTTCAGACCTTGGTGCCCGTTACAATCGCCTCGAACTTTTGGAATCAAGAATTGATAACCAGGAAGTATTGGCCAAAAAGGTACTAAGTGAAAACGAAGATGTAGACATGGAAAAGGTTTATACAGATTTTATTACGCAGGAAAGTGTGCACAAAGCTGCCTTGCAAATGGGAGCCAGCATCATTCAGCCAAGCCTGCTTGATTTCTTGCGTTAAAAAAGAGGAGTTGACTCAAATGCCCATTGGCCGGTTGGGTCGGCTCTTTTTTTATGTTTGGCGATTGTCCAGTTGTGAATAGCTTAAACATCGGCACAGCAAGGTTTTCACGTATTAATCAATCGATTGATTAACAGATATCGATTATATTCCAGGCAGTATAAGCAATTATATGAAGTTCAATCTCTTAAATTTTTATAGCCAAGCAACAACCATTTGAAATAAATAGATAGAGGTGAAGTAGAGTGAAGCTGACAACAAAATATCATGGTGAGCAAGTAATCGAGGAAAAAGAGATGATTACGTTTGATGAGGGCATTCCCGGTTTCCCGTACGAAAAGAAATTTGTGCTTCTTCGTTTAACAGATGACCAATCCTTCTTTGTGCTTCAATCTGCTACAACATCCAATCTGGCTTTTGTGATCACAAGTCCATTTTTAACCTATCCGGCTTATGAGTTTAAATTAGATGATGAGATCGTGGAATCATTAGGAGTAATAAAAGAACAGATGACAGTGTTTACGATTGTGACAGCAAAGGACCCATTTGAAGAATCAACAATCAATCTTCAGGCTCCACTGATTATCGATACAAGGAACGGCAAAGGGAAGCAAATCATTCTCAATCAAACAAACTATCAAACGAGAACACCTTTATTTCCAAAAGTAGAAAGCAGGGGGGAGTAAAGCATGCTTATTCTATCAAGGAAAAAAGATGAATCTATTTTAGTTGGCTCCGATATTGAAATCACGGTTGTTTCTGTCCAAGGCGATCAGGTTAAGCTGGGCATTAAAGCGCCAAAGCAAGTCGATGTCTATCGGAAGGAATTGTTTGAAGAAATCCAACATGAAAATGTAGAAGCATCAGAGATTACGGTTAATATAGGTGAATTGATTAATAACTCGAAGAACAGAACGAAAAGCTGATAGAGAGTGCTTGAATTCATGTGAATAAGAGATTGATAGTACGAGTTCAGTTGTTAAGGTGATTCATAAACGGAATCTATTATGGGTTCTGTTTTTTTTTATAAAATTTAAATTTTTTTCTTAAAACTATTAAATGTTCGGATAA
This sequence comes from Bacillus sp. z26, assembly GCF_058313635.1. Lineage (NCBI taxonomy): Bacteria > Bacillati > Bacillota > Bacilli > Caryophanales > Bacillaceae > Bacillus > Bacillus sp. z26. Next base: position 281,572 of record NZ_JBZFQM010000003.1, on the reverse strand, counting down.
GGTTCCGATATAGATTATGTAAGAGAAACAAACCTGAAAAATTCATATTGAATACTCAGGACGAGTAAGGATTCTTATTACATCATTTCAGGATGCGGATGTTTACTTATAGTTATGTGTACGGCAACATAAGGATGAGGGTCTTACACTGATTACTTTTCTCAAGGAGGAGGCCACAACTATGCTAGTACTTGGCAGAAGACCTGGTGAATATATCAAAATCGGTGATGACATCACTGTAAAGGTCGTTAAAAGTGAAGATGGTCACCTTCGTTTAGCGATTGACGCCCCCAAACACGTAAAGATTACGCGTGGGGAGCTATTGGAAAATCAACAAAACAAATAGAATACCTATTTGCTCACGGACGAGCGGCACTGACTTTAAGGATGCATGGAAGCATCTCGGGTCAGAACCGCTCGTCTCTTTTCATCTCGTTATTACTGGAAGCCCCCATCCTAGGCAATGGGTAAGTTTCTATTAATATATAAATTTAAAAGTAACAGGTGGAAAAGGAAGTCCACCTACACATTCCAAGGAGGAAAATTAAATGATTATCAATCACAATATTACAGCTCTAAACACACACCGTCAGATGGGTGCAGCAACAAATGCACAAGCTAAATCAATGGAGAAATTATCTTCTGGTCAACGTATTAACAGTGCAGCTGATGATGCAGCTGGGCTTGCAATCTCTGAAAAAATGCGTGCGCAAGTACGTGGGTTAGATCAAGCATCTGCGAATGCACAAGATGGTATTTCTTTAATTCAAACAGCTGAAGGTGCATTAAGCGAAACACATGATATTCTTCAGCGTATGCGTGAGTTAGCAGTTCAATCTTCCAATGATACAAATACAACTACTGATCGTGGAGAATTACAAAAAGAAGTAGATGAATTAGCAAAAGAAATCACTCGTATTGCTAATAATACTGAATTCAATACTCAAAAACTACTTGATGGCCAAGGGGCTAAAAAGCTTACTTTCCAAATTGGAGCTAACAAAGACCAAACTATGGAAATTGGCATACTTGCAATGGACGCAAAATCACTTTTAGTAGCAGAAACTACTGCTACACCTACTGAAAATGCAGCTGCAACTGCAGGAACACCTGCTACAACTACAGGGGGTACTGCTGTTGCAGGAACACCTGCTACAACTACAGGCGGTCTTGATATTAGTAAAGATTCAGCAACAGCTACAGCTGCAATTGATACTATTAATAAAGCCATTGAAAATGTATCTGCTGAACGTTCTAAACTAGGAGCTAACCAAAATCGTTTAGAGCACACAATAAACAACTTAAATACATCTTCTGAAAACCTAACAGCTGCGGAATCTCGTATCCGTGATGTTGATATGGCAAAAGAAATGATGGAACAAACTAAGAACTCTATTCTTTCACAAGCTGCTCAAGCGATGCTTGCTCAAGCTAACCAACAACCGCAAAACGTACTTCAATTGTTACGTTAATCTTTATTTAAAGGGGACCTTTCGGGTTCCTTTTTTTTATATTCCTCATTAATTATCCTTTTCTCTTAAAACCTTCCCATTCCTACCGATATACCTAATAACAGTGAACTGAATAGTTGGAGGTGCGAGATGGTGAATGGTGTTTCGGCTGATGTTGGTCATTTGACTGCACAGTCACTTACTAAAAGTACTGGTCCTATAAAAGAGCAGGCTTTGATTCTGAACGTAATTCCTCAACACGAACAGTCACCTATGACAGATGTACAAATGAAAGAGAAGTTAACTGAAACGACGGAAGCGATGAATAGGTTTATAGGACCGATGCATGCGTCCTTGAAATTTGAACTTCACGAGGATCTCAATGAATATTATGTGACCGTGGTTGATGATTCAACAGGCAATGTGCTGCGTGAAATTCCTTCAAGGAAGATGCTTGATATGTATGCAGCTATGGTGGAAAACATGGCTTTGTTTGTAGATAGAAAAGTTTAAGGATGTGAAAGAATGCGTATTTCAGGTTTAGCTAGTGGCATCGATACAGACACGATGGTCAAACAGCTGATGCAGGCTGAAAGACTCCCGATAGATAAATTAAAGCAAAATAAACAGACTCTTGAATGGAAACGTGATGATTACCGTTCTATCAATACGTTGTTAACAAATTTCCGACAAGATGTATTGAATATGAAGCTAAGTTCGTCCTATCGTTCCAAAACAACGAGCAGTACAAATGAGGCTATGGTTACTGCTACCGCAACATCTGGAGCCAGTGCAACGAGTTATTCTTTATCTAAAGTCACTCAACTGGCTAAAGCAGCTTCTCTTGCAACGAAAGAATTATCCGGTGCTACTGGCAAAATAGATACCAGTAAGTCGTTGGATTCTATGGCGGGTAATTTTGCTTCTGCTCTCACATGGGAGAACGTTCCTGGAGTGGTTGAAACAGAAAAGTTTACAGCCAAAGGGTCAACTATAGAACTTAACATACCAAGTGGAGTTAATCTTAAAGTTGATCAGGTACAAGTTAAAGTGGCCGGTAAGGTTCTGGATCAATATTCGAAGGATGGGAAAGAAAATTACGCAATCGGGGCGGATGGAGTAATTACTTTCAAAGATACTATTCCAGCTTCAGGGTCAGCCATCGAAGTCAACTATGTAACGGATAAAAAGGTGGAAAAGCTCACAGTAGCAAAAGATGCTACAAGTTTTCAACTATCTAAAGGAGCCATAAACAAAGGTTCATTAAACCTAAAGATTGGGGATACATCTGTTGCGGTTGGAGAGACTGGAAGTTTTAGTGTTGGCTCACTATCAGGTACGGTAGATTTCAATACAGGCAAGGTTACGCTTAACTCAGCTGCAAGTGAAGCTGTAGAAATAGAGGCTGAATACACACAAAAATATACGACGATGAATATGAAGACCACAACCTCAAGTGGGGAGATGAGTGAAACATTTTTCGTTACGGCTGATCAATCCCTCGATACGGTTATGAATAAAGTGAATTCATCTAAGCTCGGACTGACCATGTTCTATGATTCTTATACAGATAAAATTTCGATTACAAGGAAAGAAACCGGTGATTTTGCCAGGGACAAGGCAATTCAAATAGGTGACTCATCATTGGCACGTTCCCTTCAATTGACGGGAGCCACTGTTCAAGCAGGGTCTAATGCTAAATTCACCATTAATGGCTTAGAGACTGAACGTCCAAGCAATACCTTCACCATGAACGGCGTTACATTCACACTCAAAACTAAATTTGATCAGGAAGTAACTGTCGGCATCAACAACGATTCCTCTAAAGTATATGACAATATAAAAGGCTTTGTAGATAAATATAACGAACTGATTTCTGGGATTAAAGGGAAAGTCAGTGAGGAACGTAATCGTAATTATCTTCCTTTGTCAGATGAAGAACGTGATAGTTTGAGTGAGAATGAGGTTGAGAAATGGGACAAAATTGCGAAGGCTGGTCTTTTAAAAAATGATTCCATTTTGACAGGTGTTTTAAATAATATGCGTTCCAGCTTTTCCAATTCGATTTCTTCTTCTACAGGTTTGTATAAACAATTAAGCAGCATTGGAATCTCGACTACTTCCGATTATCTGGCAGGCGGTAAGCTCGAAATCAATGAAACGAAATTAAGGCAGGCTTTAGAAGATGATCCTGAGAGTGTCGAGGCTTTATTTGCTTCAGAGGGTGGGATTCTCTCTAAGCTGCAGGTCAATATTTCCGGAGCGACCGACCAGCTGAAGACAAGAGCGGGGACTTCATTATCCACAAACGGAACATTTACGATGGGCAGAGATTTAACGAACATCGAGGACCGGATCAGTCGATTTGAGGACCGGCTGATCCAAGTAGAGGATCGCTACTACAAACAATTTACCGCCATGGAAAAAGCAATCCAACAGGCGAACAGCCAATCAGGATATTTATCATCCATGTTTGCGACTGGTTAATAAAAAGGAGTGTACGTATAAATGGCCATACAAAATCCATATCAGGCTTATCAATCAAATACTGTGAATACCGCTTCCCCAGGAGAACTGACGCTCATGCTCTATAATGGCTGCATGAAATTTATTAAAGCAGCACGGGTGGGAATGGAATCGAAACAAATCCAAGTGAGACATGAGAATCTCCTGAAAGCCCAAACGATTATTAGTGAACTGCGAATTACATTAAATATGGACATGGCAATCTCTCATCATATGATGACGATGTATGACTATATCTACAATCGATTGGTTGAAGCGAATACGAAAAATGATCCGACCATTCTGGATGAGGTGGAGGGATTGGTAGTGGACTTCCGTGATACGTGGAAGCAGGCGATCCAGCTCAACCGCCAAAAGCAATACACTTCGAGCGGACAGGCTTAATTTTATAAAGGAAGGGCCGAAAGATTAATCTTTCGGCCCTTTGCTATTTAATTGAATATATCTTCATCTTCTATATGGGTAATCCACCAGTCATGGACACCATTCATAAAGGCAATCATGAAAATTTGGACAGATCCAAGTACTATTAAATTCATTCCTGCTAAACTTCCAATTATGTATGAATAGATATTAAATAAGATCAAACCAATCAGCATGGCATTCAGTACATGAATACCTTTATCCATTTTCATCTCTCGTCCTCTTCTCATTGGAAACCATTTTATGTATTTCTATAGTTATTATGACCTATTTATTTTGACAAAGCAAGCTTTTTTGTTATTTATTAGGAACTTTTTGTTCTCTTTAACGAATTTAATATAGAAAATTAAGTCTGGTTGCTCAACATTAGCTAATGTTTGAACGTAATCTACCGATAAAAGAAGTAAGGATATATTGGACGGAGAGTGAAAGTGATGCAGATACAAGCATTCCATTCTGGGCAAAGCATAAATGGAAAAAGCAATTCATATACGGTTGGGCAGATTCAGTCTGTCACGATTAAAGAACGGATATCTGCCAATACGGCTGTCGTTTCGATAAAAGGAAAAGAGATGAACGTCACGTTTGAAAATGGTGTTCCGGCACAAAACAAAGTGCAAGTGGAGATTACGGCCATTGATAACGACCAATTAACGGTTAAATCCCTATCAACAAGTCAATCGCCAGTAGTAGGACAGGCTCCTACGAAGGTAGAAGAGATTCTGAAAGCAGCCGGAGTGGATCCTTCTGTTAAAGAGGTTCGCCAGGCTGCGCAAATCCTCCAGGAAAAAGGGTACTCCCTTTCTAAGGAACGTATCCAGACTATCCAGCACTTTATGAGCACAGAGGGTGGGACAGCAGAGCAGAAATTAGCGACTATTACGGCCTTGGCAGATCGTCGATTAGAGGTACGGTTACCCGAATTAAAAGCGATTCATTCTGCTTTGCATGGTCAATCACTTGGGAAAATTGTCAGTGAGATTGGCAAAGAAATCCCTGTGATAACGAAATCCATCACGCCTTCTACTCATCTGCCAATCACTACAATTCAAGACTTAAAAAGATCTATCCAATCACAAAAGGATTTTTCTAAAATCTCTGAGCAGGTGATGAAGTTTCTAAAGGAATCACCGGATCTTTCCCTTGCAGAGAAAAGCGTCATCTTAAAATCTATGCAGGCAGGAAAAGAATCCTTGATCCAAACACTCAGCGGGATTGAACAAAGCAAGGGAACAGCGAACCCTGGAAATATGGAGTTATCTATGGAAGGCAAGGAAGTTGTGAATCTAATGAAAAGCGTTCAAAAGGATTCTTCCATGGCTACCGTATTAGCTAAAACGACAGAATTCTTGAATAGTGATTCTGCCAAACGACTCGAAGGTGTGAAGAATTTTACTTCCTCAATCGAAAAGGTTACTGAACTTGCCTCCAAGGGCAGGGAATTAACAGCACGTAAGGAGCTCATGGCAGCGTTAACCACATTACAGGAGAGTAATCCGCATTTAATGGAAGGGAAACAAGCTATCTCTCTATCAGAATCTGAACAGAATGTAATCAATCAGGCCATACAGGGATTAAATCTCTCCTCAAAAGATGTAATCGTTACAGAGATTAGTAAAAAGCTCTCTCAGCTTACGATTGATTTTAAACATATCAAGAGAGAGATTACGAGGAATCTCGATCAGTCTATTAAAATGATGGAGCAAAAGCAGCCTCAGGTTAAACAGGTATTGGAATCGACAATTAAACAGCTGGATCAAGCCATCCTAAAAGGTGAATTCATGCTTTATACCGATATGTCTACGGAGAAGAAGCTCATGCAGGCGAGCAGCCGATTACAGGAAGCAAAGGCTCTGCTTATGAATGGGAAACTAACAGATGCCAACCAGATTGTGAAGGAAGTCAAGACGTCAGTTGAGAGCTTATTATTTAAACCGTCGGATGTCAAAGTCAAGCATTTCGTCGCAGGCATGACGAGTAACCCGAGTGAGGATGTATTTACCCAAAGTGCAAAGCCAGAGCAGTCGGGGAGGAATGTGTTGGAGCTGATTCGAAAACTGGGAATGATGAATGAACATGATGTGGCAAAATCCGTCTTGAGCGGTAAACAGCCGGATATACCGCAGACTGTTAAATCCTCTTTGCTTTCATTATTACAATCAGATCAGCTTACTCCAAAGCTCACTCAGCAAGTGGAGCAGGCCGTCCAAAATTTAACGGGTCAGCAGCTTCTTGCTAAGTCTGACTCTACTACCGGGATGCAAAACTTGGCCCTGCAGCTTCCACTTTTGCTTCATAAGGAAGTGGAGAATGTAAAGGTATTTGTAAATTCGCAATCTGATAAGGATCAAATTGATTGGGAAAACTGCAGTCTTTATTTTGTGATGGAAACTAAACGGCTTGGCGAGATCGGGATTTCACTGACAGCGAACAATCGAAATTTGTTTCTTACCTTTAAAAGTGACATGGATGATTTACAGCAATCTATGACTCGTATAACGGATTCCTCCTTGGAACGGTTCAAGGAGATTGGCTACTCCATTGGCTCTGTTCAGTTTAAGCCGATGACTGTGGAAATGAAGGCTTCAGAAAGAGAAACGAGCCCATCTGCTCCATCCACCTTTACGAAGAAGGGGTATGACATAACGATATGAGACAGCAATATTTCAATCAACTGAATCGTAAAAAAGTGAATGGCCCGACAGCTGCCGTCATTCGCTATGATGAACAAAATGGACAGGCCCCGCAGCTCGTCGCGCAGGGAACCGGAGAAGTAGCCAGAAAGATTATTGAAATGGCGAAGAAAAGCGATATCCATTTGCAGGAGGATGCATCACTGGTCAGCCATCTTTTGGACATCGACCTCGGAGATTCGATTCCTCCTCAGTTATATGCCGTGATTGCCGAAATACTCCTTTTATTGGAGGAGCTCGATCAACAATATAAATAGAACGTCGATATAGTAATTAGTAGGATAGGGGGTTCAATGAGTGGAATTTCTAACAGAAGAACTAATCGTACAAAAATCATCTCAGGAATTAACGTCCATATTGTATGAAGGACTAGTAACCTGTTTATATGATGCTAACAGTCAGATTGATGGAAGCGAATTGTTTCAAGCTAATCAAAGTCTGCAAAAGGCTGGAGACATCGTTCATCGCCTTGGCATCGGACTGCGCTATGAAGCGGGTCTGATTGCAGAGAATTTAGACACCCTCTATAATTTTTTGGCTGAAGAACTCATCAGGGTGAATATGACCAAAAATACGGACAGTATTGCTGGTCTAATAAAGATCGTCGAAACGCTTTCCACAGCCTGGAATGAAGCGATGCAATTGAAAAATAATCTAAAGGCTGATTCCTTCACTAAGAAAGTATCAGCCTATGAAAATAGTGTAATGAGGAAAAAAATCTAATTAAATGAGGGAGCATTTTCATGAAAATTAATCATAATATTTCTGCCTTGAATGCCTATCGCAATCTTTCTGCCAATACAGCAAATACAAATAAAAATTTAGAAAAATTATCATCCGGATTACGTATTAATAAAGCGTCGGATGATGCAGCCGGCCTTGCTATTTCTGAGAAAATGCGTTCGCAAATCCGTGGCTTAAATATGGCGGAACGAAATGCTTTGGATGGAGTTTCTCTCATTCAGACAGCAGAAGGTTCCTTGTCTTCTGTTCATGAAATGCTGCAGCGTATGCGTGAATTAACTGTGCAAAGTGCGAATGGGACGTATACAGATGAAGATCGAAATGCAATCCAGGAGGAATATAATCAATTAACGAAAGAAATTGATCGTGTAAGTGAGACGACAGAGTTTAATAGTGCGAAATTATTAGATGGAAGTAATGATTCATTTAGTTTTCAGATAGGCGCCAATGCGGGTCAAACAATTGAATTAACGATTCAGCAAATGAGTGCGGACAAACTTGGATTAGGTTCCGGGGCTGCGCCATTGAATGTTAAAACTGCTGAAGCAGCGAATGAGGTGATTTCAAAAATTGATGCGGCAATCGCAACAGTCTCTGCTGAACGATCCAATTTAGGTGCCATGCAGAATCGGTTGGAGCATACGATTACGAATTTACAAACGATGAGCGAGAACGTCACTTCAGCAGAATCGAGGATTCGTGATGTAGATATGGCTCTTGAGATGACAGAATTCACAAAGAATACCATTCTAAATCAGGCAGCACAGGCGATGTTGGCACAAGCCAACCAACTTCCGCAAGGTGTGCTACAATTATTGAAGTAATTGGGTTGAGGTGATCTCATGGAGGTACAACGTGTAGGCAGGACGGGTTTGCAAAAGGCCGGTTCCCGAGAAGAGATAGCGAAGGATTCCGTATCTTTTAAGGAAGTGATCGGAACACGGCGCAGTGATCTGACTCTTGAACGGCTGACACGTAAAATGCAGGAGATTGAGGAGCAGGGCAACAGGCTTGGTGAAACTCAGTCGATTGATCATTTGCGAAAATATAAAAAGCTTGTGAAGGACTTCCTGGATGATGCTGTTAAAAATGGACTGCAATTAGAGGAGCACCGCGGCTTTAATCAGCGTGGGTCAGCAAAAGTATATAAGCTTGTAAAAGAAGTGGACAAAAAGCTGGTCGATCTCACTAATGAAGTCCTCGATAAGGAAGATAAAAGCATACGTTTATTAAGCATGATTGGGGAAATTCAGGGCATGCTGATCAATATTTATACATGATGGTTATTTGGCCTTGGCTTTCCAAAAAGTCAGGGCTTTTTTTAAATGAAGGACGGAGGAGCTCGGTTTATGATGAATGCGCTGCGGGAATATTATTTGGTATCAAAGAAAGCAATTGAAGCATTAAGTGATGTGAGCTGGGAGAAAGACCGTGAGATGGCAATGAGCAAACTAGATGAAATCATTATAATCCGTGGAAATTTGCAGAAGGATATACAGCCACCTTTTACAGACGAAGAAAAAAAGATCGGCGGGTTATGTGTGAAGCTGAATGATGAACTGACTAAATTAATGGCTAAACGAAGAATGGAAGTAGCACGGGATCTAAAAATGGTAAAAGAACAAAAACAGCATAATCAAAAATATGCGAATCCTTATGAGGCGATGATGACGGATGGAGTTTATTACGATAAGAGGAAATGATTACCTTAACTGAATTATCATGAGAAATAGTGATTTTTTATTAGTAGATAGGGTATACTATATATAAATTCCTGAAAAAGCTGAATATTTCAAAATAAATAATTTGTCGAGATAAGCAGGATTTTTTTAGGGATTGTAGAATATAATAGTTATAGAGTAGAAAGGGAGGACTCACTTATGAATTATAACATTCGTGGTGAAAACATTGAGGTAACTCCAGCAATCAGAGAATATCTAGAGAAAAAAATCGGAAAATTAGAAAGATACTTTACAGAAACACCTGATGCGAACGTACATGTGAATTTGAAAGTGTACAACGATAAAACAACTAAAGTTGAAATCACTATTCCGCTACCTAACTTGGTTCTACGCGCAGAGGAAACAAATGCAGACATGTATGCAGGTATTGATTTAATTAACGATAAATTGGAAAGACAAATTCGTAAATATAAAACTAAAGTGAACCGTCGTTCCCGTGAAAGTGGTAAAGAATTATTCACTTTTCCAGCTGGAGATATCAGCGGCGCTGAGCAAGAAGATGAAGATAAATTAGAAGTTGTGCGTGTAAAACGCTTTGATCTTAAACCGATGGACAGCGAAGAAGCTATTCTTCAAATGGACATGCTTGGCCATAATTTCTTCATCTATACAGATGCAGAAACAGACGGCACTCATATCGTTTACAAACGTAAAGATGGCAAATACGGTCTAATCGAAGCGCATAATTAATTTTATGCCTGATAGAGAGCAGTTCCTGTTATGGGAACTGCTTTTTAATACCTCTATTTAATAGAGGGTGGGCACACGACTTTTTTGCTGAAATGCGATTCTATCAATCTACTAACTTTTGATATCTTTATTATTTCGCTTGAATGTCTCCAATCTCACTTATAAAATCTGCTGATCTATACCCCGTACCGCTCCATAACTGGCTAAATCTCTTTCTAATTGTTAAAACCAATCTTAATTTTAAAGTTTAAGGCTGTTTAGTTTATGTCAGTCGTTCTCTTCTTGGTTCACCCCTGATTTCATCCAAATTCAGGTCTATCTTCAGATCATTTTTCTGGGATTCGTTCCTTTAAACCAACTTCCGCTCCTTGTTTTTAAGACTCAATTAAAACCTGAAGTGTATTTTTGAGGTAAAATAACCCAAAAATATCAGGTGTACACTTACTCCTTCTGTTGTTTTGTCCATTTGTAAGTGGTACTATTAATGTGAAAATTAAAATTTGGACGATCATAAATCTATATTCATTCTAGGGTCTATTGAACCCTTTACGAATAAGAGGAGAGACTGCTTAATGGGGATTTTGAATAAATTGTTTGACCCTAATAAATCTGAACTTAAACGCCTGAATAAGGCTGCAAATAAAATCGAAGCATTGGCATCATCTATGGAAAGTTTATCGGATGAAGAACTGACAGCCAAAACAGCGGAATTTCAGGAACGCTATGCAAATGGAGAGCAGCTGGATGACTTGTTGCCGGAAGCATTTGCAGTAGTCAGAGAGGCATCACGCCGCGTTCTTGGTTTGTATCCATTCCATGTTCAATTAATGGGGGGGATTGCCCTTCATGAAGGTAATATCTCAGAGATGAAAACAGGGGAAGGTAAAACGCTGACTTCCACTATGCCTGTATACTTAAATGCGATCACAGGTAAGGGCGTACATGTTATTACCGTCAATGAATACTTGGCCAGCCGTGATGCGACTGAAATGGGACAATTGTTTAATTTCCTTGGATTATCTGTCGGCTTAAATCTTACTGGGATGAGCCGTGAAGAGAAACAGGAAGCGTATAATGCCGATATCACATACGGAACAAATAACGAATTTGGTTTTGATTATTTGCGTGACAATATGGTGCTTTATAAGGAGCAGATGGTACAACGTCCGCTTCACTATGCGGTGATCGATGAGGTTGACTCCATTTTGATTGATGAAGCGCGTACGCCATTGATCATTTCCGGATCTGCTCAAAAATCAACACAGTTGTATATGCAGGCCAATGCTTTTGTCCGTACGTTAACGAAAGATAAAGATTACACATACGACGAAAAGACAAAGGGTGTACAGCTGACTGAAGAAGGGATGAGCCGAGCTGAAAAGGCGTTCGGTATTGATAACCTATTCGAAATCAGTCATGTTGCTTTGAATCATCATATTAACCAGGCGTTAAAAGCGCATGCTTCCATGCATTTGGATGTAGATTATGTGGTTCAAGATGGCGAGATCATTATCGTTGACCAATTTACCGGCCGTCTGATGAAAGGGCGACGTTATAGCGATGGACTCCATCAAGCTATTGAAGCCAAGGAAGGCCTAGATATCCAAAATGAAAGCATGACACTTGCGACCATTACATTCCAAAACTACTTCCGTATGTATGAAAAGCTTTCCGGTATGACCGGTACGGCGAAGACAGAGGAAGAGGAATTCCGTAATATATATAATATGTATGTCATTGCGATTCCTACGAACCAGGACATCGTGCGTGATGACCGTGCAGACTTAATTTTTTCCTCCATGGAAGGGAAATTTAAAGCAGTCGTTGAAGATATTGCGGAACGCCACGCGAAAGGCCAGCCAGTTCTTGTTGGTACGGTTGCGATTGAAACGAGTGAATATATATCTGAATTATTGAAGAAAAAAGGGATTCCGCATAGTGTCCTGAATGCGAAGCAGCATGAACGCGAAGGGAATATTATCCTGGATGCCGGACAGCCGGGTGCCGTTACGATTGCTACGAATATGGCCGGCCGTGGTACGGATATCAAGCTTGGTGAAGGTGTGAAAGAAGTGGGCGGTCTTGCCGTTATTGGTACGGAGCGACACGAAAGCCGCCGTATTGATAACCAGCTTCGTGGTCGTTCCGGACGTCAGGGAGATCCAGGGGTTACGCAATTCTACCTTTCACTAGAGGATGAATTGATGCGCCGTTTCGGGTCTGACAATATTAAGAACATGATGTCTCGCCTTGGTATGGATGATGACCAGCCAATTCAAAGTAAAATGGTATCCAAAGCGGTTGAATCTGCGCAAAAACGGGTTGAAGGGAATAACTACGATGCCCGTAAACAATTGCTTGAATATGATGATGTGCTTCGTCAACAACGTGAGATTATCTATAAGCAGCGTTTCGATGTACTTTCAAGTGAGAATCTGCGTGAAATCGTTGAGACGATGATTCGCTCATCTCTAACGCGTAATGTCTATGCGTTTGCGCCAGATGTAGAAAGTGAAGGCTGGAATATTGAAGGACTCTTAGATTACGTCTATGCTAATCTTTTACCTGAAGGCACTTTTAATGCTGAGGAATTAAAAGAGCTTGATGGTGAAGAGTTAATCGAATTGATTTATGATAAAATCATCGAAAAATACAATGAGAAGGAAGAGGAACTTTCTTCTGAGCAAATGCGTGAATTTGAAAAAGTTATCGTACTGCGCGCTGTAGACAGTAAGTGGATGGATCATATTGATACAATGGATCAATTGAGACAAGGGATCCATTTACGTGCGTATGCTCAAATTAATCCACTGAATGAATATCAGCAAGAAGGATATGCGATGTTTGAGGCAATGATTTCTGCTATTGAAGACGATGTGGCCAAATACATCATGAAAGCAGAGGTCCGCAATAATCTGGAACGTGAAGAAGTAGTGAAAGGTCAGGCTGTTAATCCGAAGAGTGATGAAGGCGAGACAGTCAAGAAAAAACCGAAACGCAATGAAGAATCCGTTGGACGCAATGCACCGTGTCCATGCGGAAGCGGAAAAAAATATAAGAATTGCCATGGAAGATAAGGAATGCTTTCAAGTATCTTTACATGACATTGACGCGTATAATAAGGATATGGTAAATAGAGAGGGACGGCTTTTAGGTTAGGCCGGCTCTCTTTTTCCTGAATAGAGGATTTAATTGTTAGGAACAAGTGCTTTGTAAAAATAGATGAGGTGAACGTAAATGGAAATAGCAGAAATACGTAATGAGTTAGAAAAAACAGCCAAACGCTTGGCGGACTTTAGGGGGTCTCTTTGACCTCGAAGAAAAAGAAGCCCGAATCATGGAATTGGATGAAATCATGTCCGAACCTGAATTTTGGAATAATCAAGCGAAAGCACAAGGAATCATTAATGAAGCAAATGGGTTAAAGGAACAAGTGAACGAATTTAATACGTTAGTTGAGTCATACGAAAATCTCGATTTGACCTTCGAATTAATCAAGGAAGAGCCAGAAGCTGATCTTCAGGAAGAATTGGAGAGCGAGCTTAAGGAACTTTCTGAGAGATTGAATGCATTCGAACTTCAATTGTTGCTGAGTGAAGAATATGATAAAAATAATGCTATATTAGAGCTCCATCCAGGTGCAGGCGGAACGGAATCTCAGGACTGGGCTTCCCTATTACTGCGTATGTATACAAGATGGGCTGAAAAGAAAGGCTTCAAGGTTGAAACTCTTGATTATCTGCCTGGTGATGAAGCGGGCGTAAAAAGTGTGACACTTGGAATTAGAGGCCATAATGCATATGGATATTTAAAAGCGGAAAAAGGCGTACACCGTCTTGTGCGTATCTCGCCGTTTGATTCCTCAGGCCGTCGCCATACTTCCTTCGTTTCCTGTGAAGTCATGCCTGAATTTAATGATGAGATTAACATCGAAATCCGTACAGAAGATTTAAAGGTTGATACGTACCGTGCAAGCGGAGCGGGTGGTCAGCATATCAATACAACCGATTCCGCCGTTCGGATCACCCACTTACCAACTAATACAGTGGTGAGCTGCCAAACAGAGCGTTCTCAAATTAAGAACCGTGAAACAGCTATGAAAATGCTGAAATCCAAGCTTTACCAGCTTGAGATTGAGCAGCAGGAAGCTGAGTTATTGGAGATTCGTGGAGAACAAAAGGAAATTGGCTGGGGAAGCCAGATTCGCTCCTATGTATTCCATCCCTATTCCATGGTAAAAGATCATCGTACCAGTGCCGAAACTGGGAACATCCAGGCAGTCATGGATGGAGACCTCGATATGTTTATCGATTCTTATTTACGTTCAAAATTATCTTAATTGAATTTAGAAGCCATTAATGGATCAGCTATATACTAGCTGGTCCTTTTTCAATATTTTACAATTTTTATGCAAATTCTGTAACTTTTATCCAATTTATACGTTATGATTATAGATGTAATTTTGAAAAGGAGTGAAAGTATGAATGGGATAGCTCTTGAAGTGAAGTCACTATCGAAAAAGATAGGTAGTACGACCATTGTTGATGATGTGAGTTTCAGCGTTAAAAAAGGTGAAATTTTTGGTTTGCTTGGTCCCAATGGTGCTGGTAAAACGACCATTATTCGAATGATTGCCAGTCTGATCAATCGATCGAATGGACATGTTATGATTAACGGTCATGATTTGGATAAGGATTTTGAAGGAGCTATGCATGATTTAGGAGCGATTGTAGAGAATCCTGAGTTTTACAAGTATATGAGCGGCCGCAAGAATATGGTGCATTACGCACGAATGGCTAAAGAAAAAATCACAAAAGAGCGCATTGATGAGGTCGCTCGCTTAGTAAAGCTTGACCATGCCCTGGATAAGAAAGTGAAGACGTATTCATTAGGAATGCGGCAGCGTCTGGGTGTTGCGCAGGCTGTATTGCATCGTCCACAATTATTAATCCTCGATGAGCCGACAAATGGATTAGACCCACAAGGTATACGAGAATTCCGTGACTATTTACACGAATTAGCCCAGGAAGGGATAGGCGTGTTAATTTCCTCTCATTTATTATCCGAGATGCAATTAATGTGTGACCGCTTTGCTGTTATTGAGAAAGGTAAGCTTATACATATTGAGAATAACAGGGTAGAAGAAAAAGAAGAGGATTTAAGAGAAGTGGTCTTTTCCATCAGCAATGTATTGACAGCTGCCAAAGTAATCAGAGAGCAATTTTTCAATCTGGACATTGTGAAACAGGATGAAAAGATGATTGCGATCCAGGCAACTCGTGAAGATGTTGCCAAAGTGAATCGACAGTTAAATGAAGCAGGAGTAGATGTTTTTGAAATTAATGTCGTGAAGAAAACGCTCGAAGACCGATTCTTCGAGATTACGAAGCAAGAGGAGGTGCGAGTATGATTTCACTAATCAGGAATGAATGGATGAAGATATTCTCTAAAGTATCTTCGTATATTTTTATAGGCTTTTTGATTGTTGCCATTATAGGAAGTGCCATTCTTGTAAAGACATTCATTAATGAAGGGACAGAAGATTGGAGAACAGCTGAGGAGAATAATATCCAATCACAGCAAGCAGAGCTTGATGATCCGAATATTACGGATGAAGATAAAGAATGGATTAAAGAAGATATTGCACGCAGCCAGGCGTTATTGGACACGGGTATCAATCCTAATCAAGAAACAAGCTGGACATTTATGGCGAACTGGGTTACATCTATCGCTTCATTTGTCACCCTGTTTGCTGTCATCATATGCAGTGCATCCGTTTCCGCGGAATTCTCTGATGGAACGATTAAACAATTATTAATCCGTCCTCATCGGCGCTGGAAGATTCTCCTCTCTAAATATATAACATCCTTATTATATGCCGGTACGATGGTTGTTGTATTAATTGGTGTAGGATACCTCGTCGGGCTCATGTTCTTTGGATCAGCATCCTTCACAGACAAGATGATTGACCCAGCAAGTTTTGATGGAGTAAAAACATTAGAAGCAGGTCCTTACTTTTTTGAGTTGATGCTATATTGGATTCCTGGTTTCCTTATTATTATCACGATTGCCTTTATGTTGAGTACATTGTTTAAAAGCCAGGCAATCGCAGTCGGTGTGTCTGTCTTCATCCTGTTTGCTTCTTCAACTGTGAATATGTTAATCACTTCCCTAGTTGAACGATACGAATGGCTGAAATTTGTTTTATTCCCTCACTTAGACTTGAGAAGATATATTATGGAAGCAGCTCCTATGTTCGAGGGTGCAACTGTTGGTCTCTCACTGGGTGTGCTGGCTGCTTATTACTTACTGTTTATCGCGATTACATTTTTTGTTTTTAAGAAGAGAGATATTTCGATTTAATTGGTCAAAGGTGCCCTTTAAGGGTGCCTTTTTTCTGTGTCTTTTGTGGAATATTATTGTCTGACTTTTTCATCTCCTATTGCCTTTCATTGTTTCATGTCGAAATATCGTATAGAATGAATATGTTTTACTAAATGTTTAGATGGAGGCATCTGGAATCGTGAAGAAAAATAGAAACGTTAAGAAGGAATCGCATCCCTTCTTGCATCGCATCCAAGATTATTTATTTGTTTTAATAGGTTCTGCTATCGTCGCCATCTCCTTTAATCAGTTTTTACTGCCAACTAAAGTGGCATCAGGCGGTGTCAGCGGAATCAGTACGATTACGTATAATTTATTTGGATGGGAGCCTGCCTTTGTTCAATGGGCCTTTAATATTCCGCTTTTTATAGCTGGAGTTATATTGCTGGGCAAGCATTTTGGAATAAAAACAGCAGTAGGGACAATCTTTTTCCCCTTTGTTGTATTTATGACCAGTGATTGGTCTCCATGGACCCAAGATCCTTTATTGGGAGCCTTGTTTGGCGGAATTGGTGTCGGTTTGGGACTTGGGATTGTGTTCCTTGGTAAAGCTTCAACCGGCGGTACCGATTTGGCAGCACAAATTATTAATAAATACACGGGACTATCTTTAGGAACCTGTGTCGCTTTCATTGATGGATTAATCGTATTGGCTGCCAGTATTGTATTTGATATCGAGCAAGGGCTTTATGCTCTAATAGGATTATATGCGACCAGCAAGACAATCGATTTGGTTCAGGTCGGCATTAATCGATCAAAAACGGTTATGATTATTACCAATCAAGAGACGGAAGTAAGAAGAGCCATTTTGGAAGAGGTCAACCGTGGGGTTACAAGATTGTCCGCACAGGGCGGTTATACAGAAAATGAAAGGCCCGTATTAATGTGTGTGGTCGATCAGACCGAATTCACAAAATTGAAACAAGTGGTTCAGCAGATTGATAAGCATGCATTTGTGGTCGTTATGGACGCTGCCGAGGTACTGGGAGAAGGTTTTAAAAGAGCCTGATTCGAGCTATTGATAAGGGCAAACAATGGTTGATTCCTTAAATTGGGAGGGGACTTCTCTGAAGAACTATTTGCATTTTGGTATAGCAGTTGTTATGATTGCCCTTGTTGGTTGTACAACTGATTCGGATGCTGGGCAAGATGAACCTGTATCACCATCTTCTGCTTCTATTGCGAATGATGGAAGTGAAGCTGCAAAGATTTATGAACAAAATGCTCGAATTGTCATGGTGACACCCTGGAAGGGCGTGTTGGTCCTGAATTGACTTCAATAGAAGAAAGATTATCCGTGCAACAAATAGAATCCATTATTAATGATGGAGCACCTGCTATGCCGGCAGATTTGATAGCAGAGGATGAAGCCCAAAAAGTGGCTGAATGGCTAATGAATAAAAAATGATATTATAAATAGTAAATATGCAAACCGGAGGAGATAATCTTACCGGTTTCTCTTTGCCTACTATTTAAGGAAAATGGGTAAATAGACCTATATTTTGAGGGCCAATTAATGAGAAAAGGACTATAAGTGTTATTCTGACTATATTTACGGTATCTTACAAAAAAAGTAATATAGTTGAAATATAATTGTAATATTACCGTGGTTTTTCTGACATTTTCTGATGTTATAATAAATCCGGGACAAAAGCTGGATTAATCCATCAAAAAACAAGAAAATACGACAACAGTCGATAAAAATATAGGTACATTACACAACATGAAGGTAGAAAAAGGTGAAAACGACATGATAGAAATGATTGATGTTCAAAAGATATACCCTAATGGCGTTTCAGCAGTCAAAGGCCTTAATGTAAAAATCAAATCAGGAGAATTTGTTTACGTTGTGGGGACAAGCGGCGCCGGAAAGTCTACATTTATAAAAATGATGTACCGTGAAGAAAAACCGACAAGCGGTACCATCATGATCAATGGCAGAAATATTGCTAACATCAAAAATTCCAAGGTACCTCATTTAAGAAGAGATATCGGAGTGGTCTTCCAGGATTTCAAACTGTTGAATAATCTTACAGTCTATGAAAATGTAGCATTTGCTTTGGAAGTTACAGAAGAAAGACCTCAGGCTATTAAGAAAAAGGTAATGGACGTACTTGATTTGGTCGGTTTAAAGCATAAGGTACGTATGATACCAACCGAATTATCCGGAGGAGAGCAACAAAGGGTCGCTATTGCCCGTTCCATTGTCCGCTCACCGAAGCTTGTGATTGCGGATGAGCCGACTGGTAACCTTGATCCGGAAACATCATGGGAAATTATGAAGATTTTTGAGGAAATTAATAAGCTTGGTACTACTATTGTAATGGCAACTCATAATAAAGAGATTGTAAATACATTGCAGCATAGAGTTATTGCGATAGAGAATGGACATATTGTACGTGATGAACAGAAGGGAGAATACGGTTATGAACTTTAGAACCTTCTTCCGCCATGTTAAGGAAAGCTTTAAAAATATAGGCAGAAACGGCTGGATGACATTTGCATCTGTCAGTGCCGTAACCGTTACACTATCTTTAGTTGGTGTATTCGTTGTTATTATGATGAATTTAAATAACTTTGCTTCAAGCATTGAGAGCAATGTTGAAGTCCGTGTACATGTGGATCGTACGGCTACGGAAGAACAGAGAAACGAGCTTGAAAGTAAATTAAAAACATTAGATGAAGTTGAATCTGTTACTTTTTCCCCAAAATCTGATGAATTAAACAATCTAATCGAGACTATGGGGGATCAGGGGAGCGCGTTTAAACTCTTTGAGCAGGATAATCCACTTAATGATGTTTATATTTTGAAAACTCATCGCCCTGATGATGTCGTAAAAGTTGCTGAAAAAGCAGAGAAAATGGAATCTGTGGAGATTGTCAAATATGGACAAGGCTTCGTAGAAAAAATGTTTACTATTGTTGATACGTCCAGGAATGTTGGGATTGTCTTAATTATAGCCTTGCTGTTGACGGCGATGTTCCTGATATCCAATACAATTAAAATCACCATCTTTGCGAGAAGACGTGAAATTGAGATTATGAGATTAGTCGGAGCAACAAATGGTTTTATCCGTTGGCCGTTTTTCCTAGAAGGTTTATGGCTCGGCGTAATGGGGTCTATTATACCGATAACCCTCATTGCTGTAGGATATAAATACCTTTATGACAATTTCGCCTCTGCATTAACCGTTGATTATATGGATTTACTCCCATATACTCCGTTTATTTTCCAGGTTTCCCTGCTGATTGTCCTTTTTGGGGCTATGATTGGGGTTTGGGGAAGCTTAATGTCAGTTCGTAAGTTTTTGAAAATATAATTCTATCTTTTTTTTATAAAACAATTGCGCCCTCTGTCACAAGGGGGTTACATACAGAGAATAGACAATTGTGTTACCTAGGTTTGAAAGGGGAAAGTCAAGTGAAGAAGACTATTGTTGCATTAAGCACAGTATTTGTGTTGGGTTTTGCCAGCCTATATGGCGGAGGCAGTGTCCAGGCAGCATCTGTTGATTCTTTACAACAGAAGAAGAAGAACATCCAAGAAAAGAAATCAGCCGTTGAATCCAATATTTCAGAAGCAGACAGTAAAATCAATAAGATTGAATCTCAAAAAGCAGAAGTAAAAACAGAACTTAGCAAGTTACAAAAATCGATAACTGAAACACAAGAAAAAATTAAAGAGAAAAATAGCCAAATTACGACAACACAAGAGAAAATTACTGATTTGAAAGATAGCATCAAAGAAACCGAGGAGCGAATCGAAGCTCGTAATGAGATCTTGAAAGAGCGTGCTCGGTCCTACCAGATAAATGGCGGGGGAGTAAACTATTTAGAAGTTGTGTTTGGAGCCAGCAGTTTTGGTGAATTTGTCGAACGTGTTGGTGCTATAAGCACGATTATGGAAGCGGATAAAGACATCTTAGACCAACAGGAAAAAGATAGAGCTGAATTGGTTTCCAAGAAAGAAGAAGTTGAAGACAAGCTTAGCAAATTAAATGCAATGAAAAATGAGCTTGTAACAATCAATGAAAAACTTGATGGTCAAAAGATCGAAAAAAATAAATTGATGGCTATTTTGAAATCCGAACAGGCTGAACTGGAAGAAGAAAAACTAAGCCTTGAAGAGGAAAATCAATTGTTGGCGAGCCAAGCAGAAGCTGTAAAAAAAGCGATTCAGCAAGAAAAGGATCGTCAGGCGGCAGAAGCTAACAAGGTCGCTGCAAGCACAGGCAGTAGTAGTAGCATTGGAAGTGGAAGCGGTCCTACAGTAGCTGCCCCGGCCGTTACAGCCGGCAAATTTATGCGCCCCGCAGCAGGGTATGTATCCTCTGGATTTGGAGGAAGATGGGGTAAAAACCATAATGGAATTGATATTGCCAAGTCTGGAACAGTTCCTGTCGTAGCCTCTGCAGCTGGTGTCGTAACAAGATCTTCTTTCTCCAGCTCTTATGGAAATGTCATTTATATCTCTCACTATATTGATGGGCAAGTTTACACAACTGTTTATGCTCATCTGAGATCCAGAAATGTTTCTGAGGGTGCTACAGTAAGCAAAGGCCAACAAATTGGGCTAATGGGCAATACAGGACACTCTTATGGACAGCATTTACATTTTGAATTATACGTAGGTCCATGGACAGCCTCTAAAACCAATGCTGTCGATCCACTTAACTATTTAAGCGGTATGTAAGCTGGAATCATATTAGCAAGTAACGCAGTTCTCCTCTGAACTGCGTTTTTTTTGTTATTGTAAGGCCTCCATCATTTAGAAAATGGTGAAATACAAGAAAAATGTCGGTTTACACCAAAATTTGGAGAATAAATAATATATACTATTTAGACATCAACTGCTAAAATTTGTATTATACTAGAAAATTTTACAACATGTGAGGTGTGGCATGGAGGATATAATTTTGAAGGATTATTTAATCAAGGACGATCAGCAGCAGTTTACTGATTTTATTAGTAAACAAAAAGAATTCTATGATCCTGCCAAAATTGATATACATAGTATGATCTTTTCTCTGAATGACTTATTCCCGACTAACTATGTAAAACAGAAGGATTTTCTGAAAGAATTATATATGAAATGCAGGAATGCCATAAAACCTCATATCTTACTTGAATATTTTATGATGCAGGGAGATATGAAAGAAGTAGAATCTCTCCTCCAGTCTGAGAAAGAACTTGATCATCCCGAAATGAGAACATGGATCGCTATATATACCATCTTTAGTAAACAGAAAGAAGGACTGTTAACAGGAACGGACTTAATTGACGCCATCTTCAAAGTGAAAAATACAAATAATGAGACACTTATCCTTTCCTTGATTATTCACTTATATGGCATCAGTGAGACTGGATTATACGAACCATTCCATAAGGTTAGGCACGTCGTAGCGCCGATGGTTGAGTTAATGGATAATGATTATTTGCGTGAATCCTATTCTATCCGATTAGCTGAAATAGAAGTTCTTACTTATTTATATATGAATAAAATAGATCTTTGCAGAGAAAAATGCATGGAAGTGCTCGAAAGGCGTGAACTGGAGGTTTATTTTCCGGTTATTTATTCCGCTTTCTTTCATACAATGGGAGAATCCTTTTTGTTTGAAAATTATGAGGCGGCAAGATACTGGATCAAAAAATCAATGGCTACTGTGAGTTCGTTGCCCTCCGATACTAAGCATACAAGAATGAAATATTTGATGAAAACCATGGACTTTTTGAATTCTTATTGGGGAGTTGATATAGACTCTGTGCCGGATGATGATGCTGAAAAGGCCCATCGTTACATTGTGACAGGACGAGCGGAAGAGGCTGTACATATATTGGAAGAGCTTAAAAAAGAGAATGGATATTTGACATCTGAGCAGTTGTTTTTTTATAGTATAGCCTCCAATAATGATACGTTATTGCAGGTAGCCAAGGATGTTTTTATATCCAACTCGAACTATTTATATCTTCAACTATTAAACTCTGAGAATGTACATAGATATAAACAAAGATTGGGAGGGGAATAGGTTGATGAAGCGAATGGCGGGATTGTTCATTGCGTTATGATACTGACTACGCTTTTGGCAGTTCTGCAGTATTTGCTCATAATCCAGGACCGATTGCTCCAGGTGCCCGCCCGCAAATTGATCGATAATAATAATCATACTATGTACAAGCCATTCATACTGTATATAGTAGACCTATGCATTGCACATTGATATGTGCAGTGCTTTTTTATTGGGTGAATTTAAAAAATCGGAAGGAGAGATATATGAATAGTAAGAGGTACTGGCCTTTTGTTGTAGTCATTGTTCTATTAGTTGTGACATTGGCTTTTTTTTGGTGGAAGTATGAGACGTTGGAGCAATCGCTGGAATCTAAGGATCAAAAAGAGAATCAAGCTGATTCATGGCCCCAGCTAGAAAAAGTAAAACAAGCTTATGATATTATTACGTCTAATTACGTAGAGCGTATAAATGAAAAGCAACTGACTGAAGGGGCCATTAAAGGGATGCTTGGCGAGTTGAATGATCCATATTCGGTGTATATGGATGAAGAAACATCCTCTCAGTTTCAGCAAACTTTGGATTCCAGTTTTCAGGGAATTGGAGCTGAAATCAGTTTGATGGATGGAAGATTTATCATTGTGTCCCCGTTTAAAAATTCTCCGGCGGAGCGAACTGGAATTAAACCCGGTGATGAGATTATCCGTATTGGGGGCAAGGAAGTTAAAGGAATGGAGCTTTATGATGTCGTATCCTTAATCCGTGGTAAAGTCGGTACTAAAGTGACTATTGACATTAAAAGAGGCGGTAATGATACTCCGATTACCTTTTTAGTAGAGCGTGATGAAATCCCAATTGAAACAGTCCATACGGCTCTAAAAAAAGTAAGAGATAAAAAGATAGGGTATATCCAAATTACCTCATTCAGTGAACAGACAGCAGACGATTTTCTTGTAGGGCTTAAAGATATGGAAGAGGACGGGATAGATGGATTGCTAATTGATGTGCGGGGAAATCCTGGTGGACTGTTGACAAGTGTCCAGGAAGTTCTGAAGGAGTTTGTGACGAATGAGCATCCTTATATTCAAATTCAGGAGAGAAATGGGAAGAAGAATAAATTCTTCTCTACACTAAAAGAAGAGAAAGAGTATCCAATTGCTGTCCTTATTAATAAAGGAAGCGCATCAGCTTCTGAAATATTTGCCGGCGCCATGCAGGAAGCAGAAGGATATCCGCTGATAGGTGAAAAAACATTTGGAAAAGGGACCGTTCAGCAGCCGGTTTCACTGGGTGATGGAAGCACGATTAAGCTGACCTTTTATAAATGGCTCACACCAAAAGGGGAGTGGATTCATAAACAAGGCATTAAGCCAACGATGTCCGTGCAGCAAGATAGCTATTATGCTTTGCAGCCTCTGGTTGTTACAGAAACGCTACGTAAGGATATGAATAATAAGCAGGTTAAGACTCTGCAGCAGATGTTGGATGGAGCAGGGTACGCCCCTGGACGTACTGATGGTTATTTTAGCAGCAAGACGGAAAAAGCTGTCCAAGCCTTTCAGCGAATCCATAAACTTCCGGTAACCGGTGAGGTTGATCGGGATCAGGCAGCAAAGCTTCAGCAAACGATCGTAAAAATGATCAAGGATGAAAAAAATGATCGACAGCTGCAAACTGGATTAAGCTGGTTAGCACAACAGTAAGGCTGGTTTTCTTAAGTGCACAAGAGAGCAGATAATTAAAAAAGGTCTTTCGTAAGGGGGCTTTTGTATAATAAGTCATACTCAGACTTTGTATTTCAATACTTTTAATAAAGGAACCATCAAAAGTGAGGGGAAATGCCTTCACTTTTTGCTTTTTTCATCAGCTATTTAAGCAGTAGGGGCATGAGCAGTAAAAGGCCTGTGATTAGAACGACCATGTATATGAACTATAACGTACATGTTGCAAATACTGTTATTATCCCGTCCATTCAGTTGATATTCAGACATTAACAGCCATCTTACGTAACAGGGGATATTTGTATGAAAATGGAGAATTTAGTCGGTTAAACTCATACGCTGGCTATTTACTTATAACAATCATAAAAGAATGATAGGAAAGAAAGGGGGGATTTGATAGAATATTAAGTAAGTGTATACAAGGTTGGTGATTAATTTGTGGGAAACGTGGATAATTGAAATAGCTAAAGGTATAGGGGAATTGTTTTTACACCCGCTTTTTTATGTTGGATTCATACTTACTTATATACTCGGCTCCATGAGGGTCAAACAGGAGAGAAAACTGTTTCATGTCCGTGTGGAAGATCCTATGATAGAAATGAAGGAATATATAGTACCAAGTTTAGTCTGGGGACTTATTCTCTCCATTATTACTGGGCTGATTGGCTTAAATGTTCCGTTTGATTTTATTTTAGTAGTGGGCATCCTTATGTTACTGATAAGTTTAAGCATGCAAATCAGATTTCTTTCTCCAGCGTATACAGTTGGACTGGCTTTTCTCGTTATCTATATTTTATTTGGAACGGGATTTGACGGTATATTGAGTAATAAGTATTTTTCATTTGAGCAGGCAATCTATCCCTCAATAGCTGTTTTAACAGGTTTGCTGTTAATGACAGAGGGGTTTTTAATTCGGAATAGAGGAGCCATTCAAGTATCTCCAACAGTTGAAAAAGGGAAACGAGGTCTCTTTATTGGAGCGCAAAGAACGAAAAGAGTTTGGCTCGTGCCTGTCTTGTTATTTATTCCCAATGGAGTCCTAGAAGTACCCGGAGATTTCTGGCCCGTCTTTACTTTTGACGGAACAGATTGGAGCCCCATTCTAGTCCCATTTTTTATAGGGTTCTCCTTTAAAGTGAAAAGTAATTTGATGGGCAATGTGGTTGGAAAGATTGGGACTCATGTAGCTATTCTTGGTTTCGTTGTGTTGGTTCTGGCTGTAGTTGGAAAGTGGTATCCCATTAGCAGTTTAGCAGCTGTAATCATTGCGATTATTGGCAGGGAAGTTATACACTTTGTGTATAAAAAGAATGAAAGTCAATTAAATCCTTACTTCACATCGGGAAAAAAAGGACTAGTGATCTTAGGTGTCCTACCGGAATCTCCAGCTGAACGGATGGGATTAAAAGCGGGTGAGCGTTTGACCCGGGTGAATGGTCAACAGGTTTTCAGTTCTGATGATCTGTATAAAGCATTACAATCCAATCGTGCCCATTGTAAACTCGAAGTCTACGATACGAATGAGCAAATCAGGCTTGTTCAAAATGCCTTGTACGAGGGTGACCATCATGAACTTGGTATATTGATGGTGGACAATGAGTGGAAGAGGTAGAAGTCTGCTAATATCCAAAAAGGAGGTCACAGGTATAAAGCTGTGACCTCCTTTTTATTAGAGATTGAAAGAGTACTTTATTCTCTTAATCTCGTTAAATTCATTTCTGAGCTCTTGCCTCTTTTCTTTGAAGGCGAGCAAGTTCTTTCTCGGTTCTATATCGTTCTACTTTCTCTTTAACGATAGCTGGTTCCTCTTTTTTTGCTAATACCTTAATAAACATGTCTTCAACTTTATAACAAACAGTTTGATAAATACTCATATCAACCACCTTAACTAATCATTTTTTTAACAACATAAATTCTTCTGCCTAACCAACTAATAGCTGCTAGTCCAACACCACCAGCTGCAGTAGCTTGATTTTGTTGTTGCTCTTCTGAGTGTTGTTTATAACCTTCTTGATAATAATGTTTAAATATTTTTTCCCCTTTTTTTAATTCAGATGGAATAGAATAGTCTTCACCAGTTTCTCCTAAAAGGTATCCAGCCTCTTCTATTTCCAAAACTTCTTCATTAGAATTGAATCCTTCTTTATACCATTGTGTGAATTTATCGTTAGGAAATTTTGGCTTTTTGAATTCCAACATTGTAAATGCAGCTTCATAACCCATAGTATAGTATTCATTTTTCAATTCTTCTTGAGCTTTCTCATAACCTTCTTGGTAAGATTTTATAAAGTCTCCCTGTATATTTTGG
Source organism: Bacillus sp. z26 (assembly GCF_058313635.1). Classification (NCBI taxonomy): domain Bacteria; kingdom Bacillati; phylum Bacillota; class Bacilli; order Caryophanales; family Bacillaceae; genus Bacillus; species Bacillus sp. z26. The sequence goes on along the minus strand of NZ_JBZFQM010000003.1, from coordinate 254,885 downwards.
GGAGGGGAGTGAGTATCTACTTTACCGTCTTTATAGCCTAGGTCTTGGTAATGTTCTTTCTTAGCTTCAATTCGTTCTGTCACAGCTTTATTAAAGCCGCTTTCATAGGATTCTTTTAAACCTGGATGTTTGGAGTAGGCCTCAGGAATTGCAATCTTATCCTGTTTTTTACCTAAAGCATAACCATCATTATTTGCATTCGTTTTTTCGGATGCTAGTTTCTGTGTGCCTTTCTCATATCCTTTGCTATAGCCATTGTTATATCCAGATTTAAATGCTTCTGAACCTTCAGAAATAGATTCACTAGCACCCGCCTCAGTATAACCATCCTTTAGACCTTGGTTATACCCTTGACTCTCACCTTTATCAGTGTCAGCTTTCTCCTGTTGAAATTGAAGTTGCTCAGGGCTGTTATTGATTTTGGTTTTATCATATCCACTCGGAGCTTCACATGGAATACCATCATCAACTTGACCATTTCCCCGGCCGTCTAAGTTTTCCGGATCGTTAGTAGCTGTATATCCTTTTGAGTTCCAATAGTTAACTACTTCATCATAAGTAGCAAAATCAGTACAATTCTTGTTGTTGCTGGTTGTAGCCGGCTTTTCATTTGTAGATGAGTCTTCAGAGGTTGAGCCACCACCATTGTGGTAATGGTAACCGGAGCATAGGCCTTTAGCTTGTGATTTTGGACTACAATTATGCCCACCATTAGAATCTGTTCTCCCGCTATGTGCGTAAGTATTTGTGCCAAAAAGTAATAGTAATAGACTTAAGAAAAATGCGACTTTATTATTCAATTTTTCCCTCCTTTGTTATTTTATGTATATTATAGTGGTGTTAGTAAATATTATCTATACAATAAACAGATTTTCTATTATTTTTACCGTTTAAAATGGGATTATAGTATATATAAGGATGGTTTAGGTCTCCTCCATATAGTCTATCTAACATGATGCTTAAAAAAATACAGAGCTATTTTTATAATGAGGTAACTGATATATAAGGAACTGTCCTATTTGCTGCAGAATAGGGGAGAACAGCATAAAAAAACAGCAGACAAAGGTTCTTATAATAAGGACTTTGTCTACAGTCTGGATTCTCTCTCTGTGAGAGGATTTTTTCATTTACATCGGGATAGTCTTCTAAAAAGGATACATTGAAGCAATTAAAGAACAGCCCCAGGCACGTCCAGCTACTCTCTTTAAAAAAGGTTTTCAATCAGATTTGACTGAATAGTATAATAATAGTAAGATGTTCTTAAAAAAGAACACCAAGTAGGTCTTTTGCAGTGCGAAAGAGATGAATAAGTCATGTATATAATAATTGTTTAAAAGGATCAATAGAAAGGTAATATTTTTTTGGAATTAGTGTTCTTAAAAGAGAACAAATAGAAGGAGGGATTTTATGTATCGCAAAAATTGTTATCTTTGTTATCGAGCTTCTTATAGTAGCTGTGATATGGGAGAGTGGCTATGCCCTTCCTGTGGGAACGATTTAACCAAGCAACAGGTGCTAAGGGCAGTCGAGTATTCCGCCAATAAACAAGTCTACTATGAGAAATATCAAGCTCAAAACGACAAATTTCATTTATTTACGACACAAAAAACCTATTAAAACACGGCGTAGTGATTCTTTTTACCTATATTTGTAGAAAAATGAAGGAAAATATAATTAGGTATTTATTAATAAATTACAAATAGTGTCAATAAAATAGGTCAAAAGATAGTATACTGATTTATAGTTAACAGAAAAAGGCAAACTTATTGAAAAATAAGGACGCAAAGTCACAGGTCTAAGGTATTAACTATGATGGCTGGATTGCCTGAAATACAAGAGAGTATTTTAGGGGGAATCAAATTGGTGAATACAGTAAGTGCTGAATTGGATCGAGATTGGGTCGAACTGATATTGATTGCCCGAAAATTAGGGTTTAGTAAAGAAGATATCAGGGTTTTTCTAGAGAGAGAAGGAAAGAAAGAGGAATGAAAATGAATAGGAAAAGGGCTGCCTCGATTATAGTGTTAGCGATCGGGGTATTTATTTTATTTTCGTTCTAAAAGAAACCACTTACAGGTGTTGTGTAAGTGATTTAAGCTTAATCTGAATCCATTCCTATGACATTTCTACTCTTCTTTATTAATACGCCATTTATTAAATTCAATAAATTCCTTAAACTGATCCTTAGATACACCTGATTTCATTGCTTCTTTTACTAACTGAGCCCAGTCTTCATCAAGATTATTCATGTCTGGTTCATCATGTAAAAGAGCATCAAGCGGTACATGAAGAACAGCTGCTATCTTTTCAAGGAATTGGACAGACGGATTAACTTGGATGTTTCTCTCGAGCGAGCTTAAATAGGATTTTGCAACTCCCGCTTTCTCTGCCAATTCCGTCATAGACAACTTTTTTTCTTTTCTAATTTTTTTTACACGATCACCAATCATTTTATATTCCCTTTCTGAATGAAAAAGTACAAATTATGTAAATTTATCCGCAACCCATTAATTTATTATAATAGTTAGAACCTTCACATACAAATGCTTTTGGAATTTGATTCAAAAAAATGGCTAAAATATGACTTCCTATAAGGGTGGAAATCCTTATTTCAGTACTAATTACATGTTCCATGATGAATATTCTCTCTTATATGCTGTCCTTCGATTTGAAACGTACAATGTTCAATCTGATGATTGTTGATTAACCGTTTTTGCAATTGAACAAGGATTAGATCTCGGTCTATTTCTTTCTCCACGACTACATGGCAGCTAAGAGCTGGAAACGCTGATGTTATGGTCCAAATATGCAAATCATGTATATCTAGGACACCCTCTATGCCCATGAGGCTATCTCGTACCTGCTCTATATTGATGCCGGCTGGAGCACCTTCCATTAATATATGATAGGAATCCTTCAATATACGCCAGCCGCTTACTAAGACAAGGGTTGCGACGATGATGCTGGCGATTGGATCTGCCATATTCCAGCCGAACAGAATAATTAAAATACCAGCAAGAATCGCGCCTACTGAACCGAGCAAATCGCCTAATACATGAAGAAAAGCTCCGCGCATATTCAGATTCTCCTCTGTATCTCCCTTCAGCAAAATCCAGGCCACTATTAAATTGACGATTAACCCGATTAAAGCAATCCAAAGCATGTTTGCACTGACCTCAGGCGGTTCTTTAAAGCGTTCAATGGCTTCCCAAAAGATAATGAAGGCAATGATGACTAATGTTAGGCCATTTATAAATGCAGCCAATATTTCAAAGCGTTTATAGCCATAGGTTTTGGAATAATCAGCTGCCTTCTCAGAAAATGTAAAGGCAAATAAACTTAACCCCAGAGCAGCTGCATCACTGAGCATATGGCCTGCATCGGAAAGAAGAGCAAGGCTATTAGTCCAAATACCGCCGATGACTTCAATAATCATAAAGACGAAAATGAACCCAAGGCTAATGGCAAGTGCTTTTTTATTTGCATGATGATGGTGATGACCCCCGCTTCCATGGTTATGACTATGATTGTGCCCATGGTGATGGGATTGTTGTTCTGACATCGTAAGCACCTCCAAATCCTCTGCTTTATTAATGTCTGCTACTTGTATATAGATATTCTGGAATCGTTTTAACCCCATGCTTATATGATATGTACCCTCTTTTATAAATATTTACCGTAAACTAAAAATCTAATTTGCTTTAAAAGCCCGGGTTGATTTAGTGTATATCCATTCAAAAATAGGTTTATTTCAAATATTTTTTGATTTATCTAAATAATTTTATTTTAAAATCCTGTTTAAGGTCAACTTAAAACTCTTAATAATGTTCAACAGCATACCTTTTACCTTTAATATCCTTTTTAAGATCAATGATAAGAGGCATTCTGATTATAAATCAGTGATGTTACAGTATAAAGAACCATTTGAATTTAAACTTAATCGATGGAAGACTGCTTATGTTCTTATAAGAATTACCTAAACACTTGTCAGTAAACAGTTCTGTTTGGAGGATTATAAATCAGTACAGCAATTATTTCCGAGCGAGGATAGAAGTAAGCTTTAATAAGTAGTCTTTTTGAATTATATAGAAAATAGTGTTATGAAAATGAAGTATATAAGGATCTGAATCATCAACATTAGTCCATTTAAATCAAAATCAGCATAATGTCCACATGAACAAAGGGGTTGCGAATCCTTCGGAGGGTATGCAGGGAATTACTGATCATGTGGCGAAGGTTCCGAAGAGTTCGGAACCTGTTTCTGAACTAGCCGCAAAAGAGAAAACCATTATTTCAGAATCCCTGCAAAGGATGGATAGTACCCATGGAGCAGCTGAGCGCCATTTCTATACAATCATCCAGTAATATCGAAAAGATAACGGCTGCCTTTGAGAACATTCTGCTATTGTCGGTGAAATAGCTGCACCTTCCAAAATTTATCTAAACGGGCAGAAGCGCGTGCACAAGCTGTTCAGAAATTTAGGATTTAATATTTACATCTAAAAAGAAAAGGATCTTCAGGCTATCAATCATTAGCCTAAAGATCCTTTTAGTTCTTCCAAAAGATGTAGAGTAAATTATTTATCCACAGGGAAAAGTGGGTTCGCCTCTATCAAATTTAAAAGAAATTGTGATAACCGGGTATAAGGTTGTGGAAAAACCCACTTATCCACAAGGTCTCTTATACTTCCATGCCATTCTCTTTCATTTCTAATACCGTTAATATGAACATGGCATGTGACCAGGTAAGTGGCAATACCCAGGCAGGGCGGCCTGTAATTTTGTCAATTTGCTCAGCGAGAAGATCTAAATCAGTGGCATGGTCGACTACCCAATTAAATAATTTCTTAGCTTCCAGCTGTTTATTGATTTTTATATAATAAATTGCAAGCCATAAGGTAGCTATAATCCAAGGGTCACCACTTATATAGATATCTCCAGGGAAACGTTCAACCCCTCCAATGATTTTGGAGCGGCACAGCCTGTCGATGGTTGCAGCCGTCTGCTTCATTTTTGGATCATTGGCATCAATCATATTGAACGGTACCTGAAGGCCAAGCAGACATATATCAATCACATCATCTCTTACCTGACGATAGATTGGATACCCTTTGGAGTCATACTCCTTCGATACATCTTTGCCCTGTGCTTTCTTATTTAAATAGGCCGGTTCATCAAGCCTTAAATGAAAAGCGCGGAAAAAAGACTCGTTTGTCTCGTTGTAACCAATATGCAGAATTGTCTTTTTCATTGCTGCCGCTGTATTTCGATAAAGAATTGCTTTTTCGGGATGACCTAATCTTTCGGCAAAAGCAGCAGAGCCCATAAGTCCTCCATACACAGCTGCAGCTGAATAAAAGTGTTCAGCTTCCCTTTTTTCCCAAATATCCATACTTGGCAGTGGAAGATGGGTGATAGGGTCAATAAATTGGGTGAGAAAATCGGCGCCCTTCTCAATAACAGGCCACATTTCAACCATAAACTCTTCATCACCGGTCATTTCGTGAAATTGATGAAGTCCCCACAAAATAGAACCTGTTTCATCTATTTGCATTCCCCAGGCAGGAGCTATATGTCCATCTAAATAGTGACGTTGATCCCATTTTCCATCTTCATCCTGAAGAGTTTTGGCAAATCTATAAAACTCTTTGACTTGTTTATGATAGCCTGCACGAGCATAAGCTGTAGCCGTATAGGCAGCATCACGGCCCCAGCAATAGGAATATCCTCCTGAAAAGGCATACTCCTCATCTACTTCTGGAGCAGCGATAAAACCGCCATTTTTATTGTTCATTAAATGAAACATAAGCAAAGAACGTTCATATATTTTCTTTGTTCGTTTGTCTTTAATCTCGACTGGCTTAGCTTGATCTAAATAATCATACCAGTAGTGCAAAGTCTCCTGTAGATGTTCCTCAAAGGAGACCTGTTTAGCATCCTTTAAGACATCAATTGCTTTATTTGAGCCACTGCCTGCTGCAATATAAAGTGTGATTGATTTTTCCTCGTTTGGGTTAAGAGAAAGCGGTGCGTATTCAATCCCGCAAGATGATTTATTGGCTATTCTTTTTCCGGGTAGATAACCGTCATTTAATTCCTTAAATGTAGCCCCGCATTGAAATCTATTGACGTTATGAGTAGAGCCAACCGCAAAGCCATATTCTCTGTGATAATGAATAAAGCTATCTGTATTTTCATCAAACTTAACCGTTTGGTAGCGTCTTTTTTCATCAATCATAAAATCGCTGTAAATCACGAAACTTAGATTTTGTGGGCGTTCTGAAAGGTTTTTGAATGTAAAGTGCCGTACAAAGACATCTTTATTTGGTAACACGAAATCCATCTGTCTGATCGACAAGCCAGAACCTCCGAGCGTAGAGATGGTTTCTAAAATATTTGTACGGTCAATATAAGCTTGTTGACGATTCCAAACATTCTCATGAAGGAAGAAGGTCTTTACCGAGCCTTCAATGCCGCGAATACCTGTATAAAATAGATTTAGATGCTGGGGAAAGTCGATATTCGGCCACGTGATTCTTTGCGCCTGTCCATCTTTTGTTAAAGATACCAGCATGCTGGAATTTCCAATTATTGCTTCCGTAATATATGGTTTCTTTTCCATCTAATTTCCCCTCCATGTTGAAACAGAACAAGAGTGTTATCCCTTCACTGATCCTGATGTCAATCCAGATACGATTTTTCTTTGGAAAATTAACACCAATATGACAATTGGAATCGTGACGATGACAGTAGCTGCTGTAATATCACCCCATGGAATGGTATAGTCACTTTGATAAAGGGATATCCCTACCGGTACAGTTCGTGCTGCTTCTTTTGAATTAATTGTTAAGGCAAATAAATATTCGTTCCATGCTGCGATAAATACAAGGATGGCTGTCGTAAACACACCTGGTGCAGCAAGTGGAAAAATAATTTTTCTGAATGTCTGAAACGGTGTAGCACCATCCATTTTAGCCGATTCTTCAAGGTCCTTTGGTATCTTCTGGAAGAATGTAGATAAAAGCCAAATAGCCAAAGGTAAACTAAATGTAATATAGGGAATCACCAATCCTGTATACGTGTTACGTAAATTAAAAGCTGTTACAAAGTTATAGATTGGTGAAATAATTGCGATATGCGGAAACATCGATGATGCTAGTATTACAGCAAATATTATACCCTTTCCTTTAATCGGTAAACGTGTTAACGCATAAGCGGCAAAGGATGCAAACGCAATCGCAATAATGGTGGTAACGGAGGAAACTATTAAACTATTTTTCATATAAACGAGAAGCGGCCTTGAAGTTAAGGCAGATTCATAGGAGTTAAGGGAAGGGTTTTTGGACCACCATTTATAGGAGGCGAAAATTTCTCCCGGTTCTTTTAAGGATGTAAGAAAGACCCATAGAAATGGGAACATGACAATAAAAATGAAGAGAGCAATTAATAAATAGAAAAGTATCTTATTTGCATGCTTCATTTATTTTTCCCCCTTTCCTTTTATGCGATCTCCAAAAAGATCAGAACCAATAAATTTAATGTAAATCAGGCTGATCAACGCCACTGAAACAAATACGATGATTGAAAGGACGGAGCCTTCACCAAAATTCTGTTGGGCGAATAGAGTTTTATATGCATAAATCGTAATGACTTCTGTTGAATTTGCAGGACCGCCTCCTGTTAAGACGAAAATGAGGTCAAATACCCTGAATGCATCCAATGTACGGAATAATAAGGCTACTAGAATACTGGATTTTAATAAAGGCAATGTTATTCTTCTGAATTGATACCACTTGCTTGCTCCATCAACTGAAGCGGCCTCGTAGATATCCCCCGGAATCGTTTGCAAACCGGCTAATAGCAGTAAAGCCATGTAGGGAGTCGTTTTCCATATATCTGTTAGAATAACGGAGGCCATTGCACCCACGCCTGTACTCAATAAGTCTCCTGCATTTGATATAAGATGAAGCTCTTCAAACAAATGGGCGATGATACCGGATTGGCCATCATACAGAAACATCCACATCATCGCTGATACAGCTGTCGGAATCGCCCAGGGAATTAAAACAACGGCTCTGACAATCCCCCTGCCGAAGAATGCCCGATTGATTAACAAGGCAATCGCCAGTCCCAACACTAATTCAAAAAAAACAGTCACAACAGTGAAAATGAGAGTATTGGATAAGGATTTCCACATTCGCCCATCCGAGAGGTATTTCCCGTAATTACTTAAACCAACGAAGTTCTCCTTCAGAATGGATTCAGAAACTGAGGAAGATAATGCTGCCGTTTCCTTGGCGAATTCTGCCTGATCTCCTTTAATTGATTTTAATTCAGAGGATATAGAGGCTAAATCTGTTTGATAGGCTTCCGCTGTATTCTTGTCAATCTTTGCATATTTTTCATCTTTCTCTTTAATGGGTTCAAAGTTTGCGACCTTTTCTTCCACATATTCGTATTTCTTTTTAATATCCGATTCTTTTAATAATTTCGTGTGGTTTTTTTCGATTGTTTGAGCCCACCGGCTAGAGTTGTCGCTATCCAATTCGTCAAGGTTCTTTTGGAGAAAATAATAATCATTTGCATATCGTTCAAGGTCAATCTGAGCAGATAACATTCGTACTGATTTAGCCGGATTATTTAATCGGTAATCAAACATGCTATTCCAAAAGGACATGGCTATTGGATAGAGCACGACAATAGCGATGAGAATAAGAGAGGGAATAATCATGGCATACCCTAATTGCCGTTCGGATAGGGAAAATTTCTTTTTCATATCATTACTCCTTTCAGGCTGAGATTTTCCAGAGCTAAAAAACAGGAGATAAGCTTTTTGTGCCCATCTCCTCCCATTGGCGTTACCTATCAGACTGGTATTCTATTCATTCAGTGCAGCCTTCATTTTTGATTCCATATTTTCAATGGCTTGATCGACTGTGATGTCTTTGGTCAATGCTTTGGAAATTTCAATTTGAAGGATATCTGATATTTTTTGATAGTTAGGAGTAACAGGTCTTGGCACGGCATTTTCCAATGTTTCTACAAAAGATTTTTCTTTGAAAACAGGGGCTGCCTCCTGGATTTCCTTGTCCTCATACAATGCTTTTATGGTAGGAGCGCGTCCGCCTTCCGTAGCTGAAATCTTTTGTCCCTCTTCACCGGTCATGAATTTTACAAATTCCCATGCCTCTTTTGGATGATCTGTATAACGGTTAATCATGGCCATATAGCCTCCAAGTGTCGAAGCAGAGCCAGAATCACCGGCAGGCAGTGAGGTAAATGCAAAGTTGTCGGCTACCTTTGATGTAGCTTTATCAGCAGCTGTCTTAGCCATATAGGGCCAATTCCGTGCAAAGACGGTTTGCCCTTCATTAAAAGCAGACTCTGTTTCGGTCTCAGTGAAGGTTAAAATATTATTTGGCATGAAATCGGCATTGGCGATTTCGATCATTTTACTCAGCCCTTTTTTGGCCTCTGGACTATTGATTACGACTTCATTGTTTTCATCAATAATTTTTCCTCCGTACGCAGCAATGAATTCCATGGCGTTAACTACAATACCTTCATATTGTTTAGCTTGAAAGACAAAGCCTGAGCTGGTTCCTTCTTTTCCGTTTCCTTCTTTAGCCATTTCAATTAGCTCATCCCATGTTTTCGGAGCTTCCTTAATTAGGTCTGTTCGATAAAAGAGAATGCCCGCATCAGAGTATTTTGGCATAGCCCACTGCTTGCCCTCAAATTTTCCTGCTTCGACCGTACCAGCGAAATAATCATCAAGATTAATTTTATCTTGGTCAATAAAACGGTCTAATTCCATAGCGTAGTTAGCCTGGGCGAATTCTGCCGGCCAAACGACATCTGCATCAAATACATCAATTTCAGTGCTTTTACTACTAAACGTGGTTACATATTGGTCATGCTGTTGGGTTGAACTGTTTGGCATTTCTTGGTAGTTTACTTTGATGTTGGGATGCTTTTTCTGGAACGCCTCGATTAGTTTTTCGGTACTGCCGGTTGTATCGGCTCCTCTGGCATATGTAATTTCGACTACCTTTTTGTTGGATTCTTTCTTATCGGTAGAGGTTTCTTCGGTATCCGAGCATGCTGTTAAAGCAATCCCTACTAAAGCAGCGGTAGAGAAGGATAACCATTTTTTAATTTTCATATTTCCCCTCCTATTTAATTGGTAACTACTTCTATATAGATTCCTTTAGATCTGGTTATCGAAACCTAATTTTGGTATAAATTTCAACTTTTGTTACTAAGTCCCTATGCATCTTCGGTTATACAGGTGGCAATCCGGGCTAGATAGAAAAACCTGGGTTTCTTACTGGATTAATCAAAAGAAATGTAATATATTTGTAGCTGGATAGAATAATCGGAAATAGAAAGTGTTATTCCAGAGGAAGTAGGTGAGACCATAGATGAAGATTTTAATAGCTCTTTTAGCTCCAGGATTATTAGTTGTTCTTTTTTCAAGAGTGACCTATAGCTGTATAGTCGGTTTGTGTTTAACAGTTGCTCTGATTGCTGCTTCAGCGTATAAAGGCTATACATCATCATGGCCTCTGATTATAATTGATGCATTTTCATTAACGGCTGGGTATTGGTATTCCCAGCGTATGATAAAAAGAACACCTAAAAGTGCATAAATGAGAGACAGAGTCTTCCGTATTATTAAGGGAGACTCTTTTATTTTTTTGTAGGATGGGCATAAATGATACTACATGAGGATAAAAAAGGGGAATATTTGTTCGCTTTTTGTTGGTTTGATTATAGGTGGTTGTGGTAAAATATTGTTATCAAATAAAACGAGAATTGAGATAGAAATGATGAAGGGGGCTTTTGTGTGAGTAAACAATTCGAATTGGTTTCCAAGTATACTCCTCAAGGAGACCAGCCAGCCGCAATTAAAGAGCTGGTGAATGGAATTAATAATGGCGTTAAGCATCAAACGCTGCTTGGCGCTACAGGAACAGGAAAAACGTTCACGATTTCGAACGTGATTAAAGAGATTAATAAGCCCACTCTTATCATTGCTCATAATAAGACGCTTGCCGGACAGCTGTACAGTGAATTCAAAGAATTCTTCCCGAATAATGCCGTGGAGTACTTTGTCAGTTACTATGATTATTATCAACCTGAAGCGTATGTCCCTCAGACTGATACCTTTATAGAGAAGGACGCCAGCATTAATGATGAAATCGATAAACTGCGGCACTCTGCGACATCCGCATTATTTGAACGGAAGGATGTCATTATTATTGCCAGTGTCTCCTGTATTTACGGCTTGGGTTCTCCAGAAGAATATGGGGAAATGGTTTTATCCATTCGAAAAGGCATGGAACTGGAACGGAACCAGCTGTTGCGTAAACTGGTTGATATACAATATGAACGAAATGATATTAACTTTCAACGCGGGGCATTTCGGGTAAGAGGAGATGTAGTAGAGATTTTCCCTGTTTCAAAAGATGAACACTGTGTACGCGTTGAATTTTTTGGCGATGAAGTGGACCGGATCAGAGAAGTCGATGCATTGACTGGTGAAATTATTGGAGAAAGAGACCATGTAGCTATCTTCCCGGCATCCCACTTTGTTACAAGAGAAGAAAAAATGAAAATCGCCATTCAAAATATCGAGAAAGAATTGGAAGAGCAGCTTACTTTTTTAAGAGGTGAAGGCAAACTTCTCGAAGCACAGCGCTTAGAACAAAGAACGCGCTATGATCTTGAAATGATGAGAGAAATGGGCTTTTGTTCAGGGATTGAGAACTACTCCCGTCATCTGACATTGAGGCCGCCGGGTTCTACCCCCTACACCCTTATCGACTATTTCCCTAAGGATTTCTTAATGGTGATTGATGAGTCCCATGTTACAATCCCGCAGGTTCGCGGAATGTATAATGGAGACCGCGCCCGTAAAGAGGTGCTTGTTAATCACGGTTTCCGACTGCCATCGGCAATGGATAACCGACCTTTGCAATTTCAGGAGTTTGAAGAACATGTCAACCAAATTGTCTATGTATCTGCTACACCGGGGCCTTACGAACAAGAGCATTCACCGGAAATGGTTCAGCAAATTATTCGTCCAACAGGGCTGTTGGATCCAACTATTGACGTTCGTCCGATTGAAGGTCAAATTGATGACCTATTAGGGGAAATCAACGAGAGAATCACAAAGAATGAGCGTGTCCTGATTACTACACTGACTAAGAAAATGTCTGAGGATTTAACCGATTATTTAAAAGAACTGGGTATCAAGGTTCAATATTTGCATTCGGAGATTAAAACACTGGAACGGATCGAGATTATCAGAGACCTGCGTCTTGGAAAATATGATGTGTTGATTGGAATTAATCTGCTGCGTGAAGGGATTGATATTCCAGAGGTCTCACTTGTAGCGATTCTTGATGCGGATAAGGAAGGTTTCCTGCGTTCCGAACGATCACTCATTCAAACGGTCGGACGGGCAGCTCGTAATTCTAACGGTCATGTTATTTTGTATGCAGATAAAATGACGAATTCCATGGAAATCGCGATTTCAGAAACGAAACGACGCCGTGCCATTCAGGAAGAGTACAACAGGGAACATGGCATCGTTCCTAAGACGATTCAGAAGGATATCCGTGATATCATTCGAGCCACTCATATAACGGATGATGGCGAAGAAGAGAAAGCTGCAAATAAATTTGAGAAACTGTCCAAGAAAGAACGCCAAAAAGTTATAGCCAATATGGAAAAAGAAATGAAAGAAGCAGCCAAAGCACTTGATTTTGAACGGGCTGCCGAACTTAGAGATTTAATTTTAGAGTTGAAAGTGGAAGGATGAACATAGGATGGCACTTGATAAAATTGTAATAAAAGGGGCCAGGACCAATAATCTGAAAGATATTGATGTGACAATCCCCCGCGATAAACTGGTTGTGCTGACCGGTTTATCCGGTTCCGGGAAGTCCTCCCTGGCTTTTGACACAATCTATGCAGAAGGGCAGCGCCGTTATGTGGAATCACTTTCCGCCTATGCGCGCCAGTTCCTTGGACAAATGGATAAACCGGATGTTGATTTAATCGAAGGATTATCTCCGGCGATATCCATTGACCAAAAAACGACCAGCCGTAATCCGCGCTCGACGGTAGCAACGGTGACAGAAATTTATGATTATATGCGTTTACTGTATGCAAGAGTAGGTAAACCGGTATGCCCTGTACATGGAATTGAAATTACCTCCCAGACTATTGAACAAATGGTAGACAGAATTATGTCTTATCCGGAACGAACAAAAATGCAGATTCTTGCTCCTATCGTTTCAGGCCGAAAAGGAACCCACGTTAAAATGCTTGAAGATATTAAGAAGCAAGGGTATGTTCGTGTCCGTGTAAATGGGGAAATGTATGACCTGGATGATGATATACGTTTGGATAAAAATAAGAAACATACGATCGAGGTAGTCATTGACCGGGTTGTCGTGAAAGAGGGAATCAATGCTCGTATAGCTGATTCTCTTGAGTCTGCGCTTCGTTTAGGTGACGGAAAGGTCCTTATTGATGTGATTGGCGAGGAAGAATTGCTTTTCAGTGAGCATCATGCCTGTCCATATTGCGGCTTTTCAATCGGAGAATTGGAACCGCGTATGTTTTCATTCAATAGTCCATTTGGAGCCTGCCCTACATGTGATGGGCTGGGTCATAAAGTAAAAGTGGATCCCGATGCTGTTATTCCCAACCCTGAATTAACATTGAGAGAGCATGCGATTGCACCATGGGAACCAACCAGTTCTCAATATTATCCAAAATTGCTTGAATGTGTTGCTGATCACTATGGCATAGATATGGATATACCTGTCTCTCAATTACCGGAAAGCCAGCTAAATAAAATCCTGAAGGGCTCCAAGGGTGAGAAAATTTATTTCCGTTACGAGAATGATTTCGGCCAAATACGGGAAAACAGAGTGGAGTTTGAAGGTGTTTTGGCTAATGTAGAACGCCGGTTCAAAGAAACAAACTCCGATTATATACGCGATCAAATGGAAAAATATATGGCGGAGCAGCCATGTCCGACCTGCAAAGGATATCGCCTGAAGAAGGAAAGCATGGCCGTCTTGGTTGACGGACATCATATTGGAGAGATAACGGCGCTTTCAATCCAGGATGCTAACGAGTTCTTTGGAAATTTGAAGCTATCCGAGAAAGATATGAGTATCGCGCGTTTGATTTTCCGAGAAATAAAAGAAAGAATGGGCTTTTTGATTAATGTTGGCTTGGAGTATCTGACATTAAACCGGACAGCAGGCACTTTGTCCGGAGGAGAAGCGCAGCGGATCAGACTCGCTACACAGATTGGCTCGCGATTAACAGGTGTTTTATACATTCTGGATGAACCTTCAATTGGCCTTCATCAACGTGATAATGATCGCTTGATTTCTACACTGAAAAGTATGCGTGATATTGGGAATACGCTCATTGTCGTTGAACATGATGAGGATACAATGCTGGCAGCGGATTATTTAATAGATGTCGGTCCCGGTGCCGGTGCGCACGGCGGGGAGATTGTATCAGTGGGAACTCCTGAAGAAGTGATTGCTGATGCCAATTCGTTAACCGGCCAATATTTATCCGGTGAAAAATTCATTCCCCTTCCTTTGGAACGCAGACAGGGTGATGGACGATTACTGGAGATCAAGGGTGCTAAAGAAAATAACCTTAAAAATGTAAATGTATCCTTTCCGCTTGGAACATTTGTAGCCGTTACGGGTGTTTCCGGTTCAGGGAAGAGTACATTGGTGAATGAGATTCTTCATAAAGCATTGGCTCAAAAGCTGAACAGGGCAAAAGCGAAACCTGGAAAGTTCCGTGAGATAAAAGGTGTGGAAGAACTGGAGAAAGTGATTGATATCGATCAATCCCCTATCGGGCGAACACCACGTTCCAATCCGGCGACCTATACAGGTGTATTCGATGATATCCGGGATGTGTTTGCTTCCACAAATGAAGCAAAAGTCCGTGGATATAAGAAAGGCCGCTTCAGTTTTAATATTAAAGGCGGACGGTGTGAAGCATGCCGCGGAGATGGCATTATAAGAATAGAAATGCATTTTCTGCCGGACGTTTATGTTCCTTGTGAAATTTGCCACGGAAAACGGTATAATCGGGAAACTTTGGAAGTAACCTATAAAGGGAAGAATATTTCTGATATTTTAGATATGACCGTAGAGGAAGCACTTCAGTTTTTTGAAAACCATCCAAAGATCAAACGGAAAATACAAACGATTTATGATGTTGGGCTGGGCTATATTAAGATGGGGCAGCCTGCAACGACATTATCTGGTGGAGAAGCGCAGCGTGTGAAGCTTGCCAGTGAGCTGCACCGCCGTTCCAATGGCCGATCTCTGTATATTTTGGATGAACCGACAACAGGGCTGCATGTCGATGATATTTCGCGTCTGTTAGTCGTGTTGCAGCGCCTGGTTGATAATGGTGATACAGTACTAGTGATTGAGCATAATTTAGATGTCATTAAAGCGGCCGATTATTTAATCGATCTTGGTCCGGAGGGCGGAGAAAAAGGTGGAACCATTCTGGCTACCGGTACACCGGAAGTCATTGCGGAGACACCTGAATCCTATACAGGTAAATATTTAAAACCTATACTCGAACGTGACCGAGACCGCATGAAGAATAAAGTATTGGAAAAGCAAGCCTCCCGATAGACGGCTTGCTTTTTCCCCATATCCTGCATTCTGCTAAAAAGGATCAAGACCACAGCTTATGCACATGTTTGCCTGGTTGATGCCTATGTATCTCTTCCGGGTACTAATTCTAGACCAACTATTTATGAATCGAGTTATGTATTTCTTGAATTATAGAAACTTTCTTTTTTTCTATACGTATGAATAGGAGAAGTGCTCGTATTTATGAAGACTGCTAATTTGTTATGTCAGCCTTTCCTCATCTTACGACGGTTGTTTTTTTACTGGGTAGGATCTTGAGTTTAAAAGACATGCTAAAGTAGGCTTTGTTTTCAAATTTATTTCCTTTCGTCATAGGCAATAGTGTATTCTTTGTATTTTTAACTCAGCATATTTCTAATTAGAAGTTAAGGATCTTTGCCTATCGCAGCTATACTTGTTATGTTCTCTTCGGATTAATTGGCGTTATCGTACTGGATTTGGAATGTCATCTAGGTATTAAAAATTTTAAAAGGTTTACAGGTACATACCATGTAAAGGGAGCTGGTCTTAATGAATCAAGAGAAAAAACGCATTTTGGAAATGGTAAAAGAAGGATTACTTAACGCAGATGAAGCGCTCTTATTGCTTGAGCAGATAGAGAAGAAAGATAAGCTTATTAAAGAAGCTGAACAGAAGACAGAGACCAGTGAATTAGCAACAGTTTCGAATTCAGATTACTCGGAAAATAAGGGAACTCAATCCAAAAAATCTTCCTCTACTATGGATAAATTATTGGGAATCGTAGATGATGTAGTGAAAAAAATTAAAGATGTAGATTTTGACTTAAATTTTGGCTCTGCTGTAGAGATTGAGCATATTTATCATCAGGATCATGCACCTTTACGAAAAATAGATGTAGATTTGGCGAACGGCAGTGTGAAGTTCCTCCCGTGGGATAAGCAAGAAATCACGATTGAATGTCATGCTAAGGTGTACAGAACTGATGATACGGAAGAAGCAAGGAAAAAATTCCTTAAAGAAGTAACCTATTCATTAGAAGATGGTAGACTCCGATTTGCTGTGCAGGATAAATCGATCAAATTACAGGCGATTATTCGAGTGCCGAATTCACGCTATGAGGAACTGAAAATACGTTTATTTAATGGAACGATTGTCGGAGAAAATGTTAAAGTTGATACGATTAAAACCAAAACAGGCAACGGGCAAATTCAGTTTTCTGATTTTAATGCACGGGAAGCGGAATTTGAAACGGTTAATGGTGTTGTAAATATTAAAGGATTTGATGTTGGTGAATTGGAAGTTGAAACGATAAATGGGGCGATTCAAATCCAGGGTGGATTCCGAAAAGGAGATCTGCAAACGATTAATGGAAGCATTCAATGTGAACAAACCGGCCGATATGGAGAAACCATCCGAGCTAAGGCGTCAGCAGGAAGCATTAATCTTCAAATTCCTGCAAACACTGGCTGTAATGGAGAGTTAAAATCTAATCTGGGCAGTTTTAATATTGACCTCAAGGGGATTCATGTTATTGAGGAAAAAAGTGATGTAGTTCAAAAGATGCTGCGTTTCCAATCTGAAGGCGAATATGAGCAATCTATTCATATTCTAGCTGAATCAAGAGCCGGAAATATTAAAATCAAACATTAATCAATAAGTTGAAAATTAAAGGAGCTGCCGGATGTTTTGAAAGAAAAAAAGCGATTAGTCCGTTTAAGATCAGATAAGATGTTATTGGGTGTTCTTGGAGGGCTTGCACAATATTTTGGTATTAAATCAACTCTTTTGCGTATCCTATTTGTAATCGGGCTCATCCCAACCAGTTTTTTGCTGATTATTCCTTACACAATTCTTAGTTATATTATGCCTAGAGAAGAATAGGAGGAGATGGATGTATGAATTGGATTGTAAAAATACTTATCAATGCAGTGGTTTTTGTATTGCTGACACAGGTATTTGAAGGCGTTTATGTGAGTGGATTTGGTGCGGCAATTCTTGCAGCCATTGTGTTATCTATCTTTAATGTTATTGTCAAACCGATTGTAACCATCTTAACGCTACCTATAACGATTATTACACTGGGGATATTTCTGCTTTTTATCAATACAATCGTGTTGAAGATTACAGATGCAGCAATGGGAAGCGCATTTGATATCAATGGTTTCTGGCTAACCTTCCTGGTATCCATTATTCTTTCATTAGTCAATACTGTGATGGAAAGTGTAATGGAATAAAAAAGAACCTGAAGCCTCTAGGTAACCCCTATGAGGCTTCAGGTTTTTTTATTCTTGTTTTTCGGCAATGATGGTAGTGTCGAACCCAAGTCGTTTTAGCTGTGCAGCTAAATTTGTTGCATGCTGCCTGTCCACAAAGGCTCCAAGCTGAACCTTGTAAAGTGTTTTTTCCTGATCCGATTGTTTGGCAGGAAGAAGTGCTTTCTTTTTTAATGAATAGTGAGAAATAATGGCTTCTGCTATCGCTTTTGCACATATTTTGCGGTAGTATTCGGTTTTAAGCAGCTTGCTTTCATTTTTATTTGTCATAAAGCCGCATTCAACGAGCACAGCTGTCATCTTGGTTTCGCGTAACACATGAAAATCTGCTGTTTTCACTCCCCGATTATGTAAGCCAGTTGAAGCAATCAATTTCTTTTGGATTTTTGAAGCCAGTGAGAAGGCTTCTGCAGGCTTGGATGTATCAATATATGTTTCAATTCCCTCTGCTTCATGCCATCCACCATTTCCGGCAGCGTTGGCATGGATTGATAGATATAAATTTGCACCGACTGAATTGGCCTGCTTGGTTCTATCCGCTAGTGGGACATCGGTTAAGTCTGAATGGGCAAAAAAGGTATTTGCCTGATAGTCGGTTAATAAATCTTTTACATATTGGGCTACAGCGCGATTAAACTCATATTCTTCCATGCCATCTGGAGATGATTTTCCTGGTGTTTTATAGCCGTGGCCCGCATCAATCATAATCTTCAACATTGGATGCCCCCTTGTCCTTTACTAGCATAATATGAGACAAGCCATCTAAATGGACCATTTTAGGGCTATTTATTGTTAAAAAGGTGCATGATTTCTGTGTTCAAAGGCTTCGGTTTTTCTTAACGAATAAGAAGTTCATCACTTATACCATGAGAATAGGGAAAGGTTCCCGTTATCAAGAGTTAAATTTCCTCCCTATTACAAGAAGTTAGTGGAAGTTAAACAAGCAAGGAAGCGGCTGCTTGGTCCACAATTACGGTTACAGCTGGATGATTCTTTAGAGCACTTGCAGGCAATTGTTCCGTTACATCACCTTTAATCAGTTTGTAAGTTGCTTCAGCTTTTGCTTCACCGGAAGCTAATAATATGATCTCTTTGCTTTTCAAAATAGTAGAAATCCCCATCGTAATGGCTTGTTTTGGAACATCATCAATATGATTGAAAAAGCGGGCATTAGCCTGACGCGTACTTTCTTTTAGATCAATGATATGTGTTTTACTCGTAAACGGGGTCCCGGGTTCGTTAAAACCGATATGGCCATTTCCTCCAATTCCGAGTATTTGTAAATCTACATGGCCAAGTTCTTCAATAATATTTTCATATCGCTCGCATTCCTTGATGAAATCATCGGATTCCCCATGCGGCAGATGAATATGATTATAGGGGATATCGAGATATTGAAATAAATTTTGCATCATATAGGAGTGATAGCTATTTGGATTATCTTTTGAAAGTCCAATATATTCATCTAAATTTACAGAGTGGATGTGTTGATAGCTTGTCCCGTTTTTTTGATGGTCCTCAATCAGATTTTTATAGAGACCAAGCGGGGTGCTTCCAGTAGCGAGACCAAGCACCGCATTCGGTTTTTGTTTTATTTTTCCGATAACTATTTCTGAAGCCAGGTGGCTTAACTCTTCATAGTTGTCTACTTTTATTACTTTCATGTTTGTTTGAGTCATTCTTATTCACCTCTATAAGCTATTTTGCCACGGCAGATTGTAGCGGATACATCAAAATTTGGGTTTAGGATAACAAGATCTGCATCCTTTCCAACGGTAATGCTTCCTTTTCGATCGTATATTTTCAGCTGTTTGGCTGGATTGGCAGATGCCATCTGGACAACTTGTTGCAGTGTATATCCTGTAAAATCACATACATTTTTAATCGCCTCGTTCATTTTGAGAATACTGCCTGCCAACGTACCATCTGCGAGACGTGCTTCACTGCCCTTAACCGTTACTTCTTGTCCACCCAAATCATATTGTCCATCGGCCATTCCTTTTGCCCGCATAGCATCTGTAATTAGGATTGTCTTCTCCAGACCTTTAACTTGAATGGCAAGTTTAACCATTTCAGGTGATACATGTATCCCGTCTGCAATCATTTCCGTATATACCTGTTCATGCAGTAGGGCTGCTCCAGCAGCACCAACATCACGATGGTGCAATCCGGTCATTTGATTAAATAGGTGTGTAGCGTGTGAAACTCCCTGTTCAATGGCTTCTGTTGCTTGATGATAGGTAGCGTTTGTATGACCGAGGGAACAAATAATGGCGGATTTGTGCAGGTGTTCGATTAATTCGCTTGAACCAGGCTGTTCAGGTGCAAGAGTGACAAGTTTAATCGCATGCCCTGATGTTTCATTCCACTCCGAAAATAAATTCACTTGAGGGTCGATTATGTGATGTAATGGCTGTGCCCCTGCTTTTGATGGACTTATGAAGGGACCCTCTAAATGTACCCCCAGCAATTCTGTTTCTCCAGTAGGATTCCCATTATCCTTAAAGCGATGAATCGCTTGTAATGCATTTTTGATATTGGATGGGCTTTGAGTCATTGTTGTGGCTAAAAAAGATGTGGTTCCCTCTTTGGGAAGCTCATTAACCATTACGCGCAATGCTTCTTCTGTACCGTCCATCGCATCAGCTCCAGCGACTCCGTGAATATGGACATCAATAAAGCCAGGTAAAACAATTTGCCCCTCTTTTAAATTGAGGACTTCATCAGCGTGTTGTGGTGAATTTTCCATAAAGCCAACTTCACTGATTTGATTATTTTTTATTAGTATATACCCATTTTGGAGGATAGCGTTCTCTTGGTATATCGTTGCATGCTGTATTAATAGTGACATTTTCATTCAACTCCCAGGCTAGTTGTACTTAACCTAATCGTACTATAATTTTTTAGAAAAACCAGAATTATATTATTGTTATTGTATGGTTATGTAGGAAATAATGTTAAAATGAAGGCACATTATTATCAATAATTCAGGGAGTGAAATTTTTGGCAAAAGTAAGAACAATCGACCTCATTAAGGAATTCCAGCTTGAATTGATTTGTGGTGAGGAAGGCATAAATAGACCAATCACCACGAGCGATCTTTCCAGACCTGGTTTAGAAATTGCTGGATATTTTGATTATTACCCGGCTGATCGTATTCAAATCCTTGGGATGACTGAGCTATCCTTTTTTTCTAAGTTAGCCAGTGGAGAAAGAACTTCAAGAATGCAAATGCTATGCAGTGATATTACGCCATGTATTGTTATAACGCGTGGTTTAGAGGTGCCCAAGGAGCTGCTGATGGCTTCTGAAGCAGTATCTGTTCCAGTTTTGCGAACAACCATGAAAACAACCAGATTTTCCAGTCGATTGACTAATTTTCTTGAAAGCAAGCTGGCTCCGACAACTGCTGTTCATGGCGTTTTGGTTGATATATATGGTGTTGGTGTCATGATTACCGGAAAAAGCGGCGTCGGAAAAAGTGAAACTGCCCTTGAACTTGTAAAAAGAGGCCATCGTCTAGTTGCCGATGACTGTGTGGAAATTCGTCAGGAAGATGACGATACTTTAGTCGGAAATTCGCCTGAATTAATTGAACATCTTTTAGAAATAAGAGGCGTAGGTATCATCAATGTTATGACTCTCTTTGGTGCGGGTGCAGTCAGGAGTCACAAAAGAATTTCCCTTGTCATTAATTTGGAGATATGGGATCAGCAAAAAAATTATGACAGACTGGGCTTGGAAGAAGAAAAAGTCCGGATTATTGATACGGATATTACACGGATGAATATACCTGTTCGTCCAGGCCGTAATATTGCGGTTATCATTGAAGTAGCGGCCATGAATTTCCGTCTGAAACGAATGGGAGTCAATACTGCTCAGCAATTTACAGAAAAATTAAATGAAGCTATTGGAAACGAAAAATAATTGGAGTAGGTGTAAGGATAAATGAATACGATTGATCGTGTTGCCATACATATCGGTTCCATACAGATCTACTGGTATGGAATTATTATTGGGGCGGGTGTTTTCCTTGGGCTATGGCTTGCCATGCGTGAGTCTGAACGCCGCGGGTTGGACAAAGACTTATTTGTTGACCTTCTGATCTATGCAGTCCCGATATCTATTATTAGTGCACGTATATATTATGTGATTTTTGAGTGGTCCTATTATAAAGATCACCTCAGTGATATTTATAAAATATGGAATGGCGGAATAGCTATTCATGGGGCCTTAATTGGGGCAGTTATTACAACCATTGTCTTCGCTCGTTCCAGAAATATCTCCTTCTGGAAAATGGCTGATATCGCAGCTCCGTCTCTTATCCTCGGGCAGGCGATTGGAAGATGGGGGAATTTCATTAATCAGGAAGCATTTGGCGGAGAAGTCAGCCGTCAGTTTCTTGAGAATTTAATGCTCCCGGACTTTATCATTGATCAAATGTATATTCAGGGAGCCTACCATCATCCAACATTCTTGTACGAATCCCTGTGGAATATCATTGGTTTTGGTATATTGCTTCTGCTGCGAAGAGTTAATTTACGTCAGGGTGAAATGTTCCTGACTTATGTTATATGGTATTCAATCGGACGCTTCTTTATTGAAGGATTGAGAACGGATAGCCTCATGCTATTTGGCGATTTACGGATGGCACAAATTATGTCTTTAACCCTTATTATTGGGGGAATCATTCTGTTTATCCTGAGACGGAAAATGGGTTATTCCGAGAAAAAATATTTAGATCTATAATACTGATGGCTAATGAACCGCATCTTTAGAAATTCACTTATCTGCAAGTTGTCCATCGAGAACAACTAAGGGGTGGGATGTTTGAAAAAAGAGACTGTATCAAAAGGTTTATTGGCGGGCTTACGAACCACCTGGATGCTCGGGAAAATTATCTTTCCTGTCACGTTTTTTATAACCATTCTTCAATATACACCGATATTGCCCTGGATTATTCATTTGATAAGCCCTGTTATGGAGTTGATTGGACTTCCCGGGGATGCAGCGATTCCATTGGTACTGGGGAACTTTTTAAACCTGTATGCCGGAATTGGTGGTATTTTGGCTTTGGATTCTTTAACTGTTAAAGAAGTCTTTATCATTGCCGTTATGCTTTCTTTTTCCCATAATCTTTTCATTGAAACCGGTGTTGCTTTAAAGGTGGGTGTTAAACTATGGGTGGTTCTTCTTACCCGAATAGGGCTCGCTTTATTTTCGGCAGTTGCCATTCACTTGTTTTGGCAGGGCGGTTCAGAGAGAATTTATTATGGCATCAGCGGTAATGAGGAAGCGGTTTCCGGGTTACTCCCGATTTTGTTGATGGCCCTGGAAAAAGCAGCTTATGGAACCATCAAGCTGGCGATTATTGTCATTCCGTTGATGTTAGTTATCCAGATTATGAAGGACTTGAATTGGCTGAACAAATTCTCAAATTGGATGAAGCCAGTCACAAGAATGCTGGGGATGAAAGAAAACACATCCATGACATTGGTAGCGGGCCTTGTGATTGGTTTGGCTTACGGGGCAGGCGTTATGCTTGATGCAGTCCGTGAGGATGGTGTTAGTAAAAAAGACATCACGATTGCTTTTATATTTTTGATTGCTTGTCATGCGGTGGTTGAAGATACGGTTATTTTTATCCCTCTAGGCATACCGGTTCTGCCGTTGCTGCTAATCCGTCTGGTGACAGCCATTTTATTAGCCGTAATCATTGCGTATGTTTGGAACAAAGTAGAATTAAGAAAAAGGAAGGAAGAACAGAGTGGAGCAGAAAATCACAACATTACTATTTGATTTAGATGGGACATTAATTGATACGAATGAATTAATTATTGCTTCCTTTTTACATACATTTGATCATTATTATCCTGGTCAATATTCACGGGAAGATGTCTATCCATTTATAGGGCCATCCCTGGCTGAAACATTTGGCGGCCTGGATCCTGAGCGTAAAGATGAGATGATAGCCTTTTACCGCGAACATAATTTTGCTAATCATGACTTGCTTGTTCGTGAGTATGAAGGTGTGTATGACACGATTGATTTACTTAAAAAAAGTGGTTATAAAGTCGGCATCGCGACAACTAAGATGCGTAATGCAGTAAAAATGGGCTTGGTTAAAAGTCGCCTCGACTCTTTCTTTGATGTGGTTGTGACACTTGATGATGTTAAAATGCCAAAGCCTGATCCGGAGCCAATTCTGTTAGCGTTGGACATGATTGGTTCCGTGCCAGCAGAAACGATTATGGTTGGGGATAATAGCCATGATATTCTGGCAGGGAAAAATGCGGGAACGAAGACAGCTGGAGTTGCCTGGACGATCAAGGGAAGAGAATATCTCGAGCAATTTAATCCGGATTATATGCTTGAAAATATGCGTGATCTCTTAACGATCTTAAAGCAATGAGAAGAACAACACGTTATCCGGTAAAAGGGGATGGCAATTCCCTATGGTATGTATATAAGACAGTTCCCTTTTGGAAGGTTGTTCGGAATTTTGTTGTTATACAGCTTGCCAGGTATACGCCGTTTCTGGGCATGAAGAATTGGCTTTATCGTAATTTCCTGGGGATGAAGGTAGGTAACAAGACATCCTTCGCCTTGATGGTCATGCTCGATGTCATGTTTCCTGAAAAAATTTCGGTTGGACGTAACACGGTGATTGGGTATAATACAACCATTTTGGCTCATGAATACTTAATAAACGAATATCGTTTAGGGAATGTAATCATTGGCGACGAAGTGCTGATTGGAGCTAATTCCACCTTACTGCCTGGAATTGAAATAGGGAATGGTGCGATTGTTTCGGCTGGTACACTTGTCCATAAGGATGTTTCGGCAGGGGATTTTGTAGGAGGTAATCCAATGAAAGTCATCTACAGTGCTGAAGAAATGCAAAAAAGAATACAAGAAGATACGTTCTTTCATCAATAGAGTAACCCCGTTCCTTTGTGAGTGGGGTTTTTTACTGCCTGCTCCTCTAGGACTATTGACGCAAACATGGCGCATACCATCCAAATGACTTGAAAATTTTTGGAAGGAGCGATACACTTTAACCTAACTTCATCTTATTAGCATATTAGCGAACTAAAGTATTTTGAAAAATTACGATAAAGGACTGTTATATATGCCGAATCTATTTATGTTTGAAAAGCCATTGGGAATGCGTGACACATTGCCTGATTTATTTAAATTAAAGCATTCAATCAAACAAAGAATGATGGACGAAACCATCCAATACGGATATCGTTTTTTAGAAACTTCATCACTTGAATATTATGAGACTGTTGGGAAGGTATCAGCTATTCGCGACCTTCAATTATTCAAGTTATTAGATAAAGATGGTCATAGTTTAGTGTTACGTCCTGATATGACTTCGCCTATTGCCAGGGTTGCATCTTCCCATTTGCTAAAGGAAGGTAATCCCATGAGGCTTGCCTATAGCGCAAATGTGTTCAGAGCTCAGGAGAAGGAAGGCGGACGTCCGGCTGAATTTGAGCAATTTGGGATTGAATTAGTTGGGGATAGGACATTGTCAGCAGATGCTGAAGTGCTTTCTCTGCTATCCTCTGTATTAAAATCTGCGGGATTGGAACGCTATCATATTACGATTGGCCATATTGGATTTGTACAGGATTTACTTCTCCATTTTGGCGGCTGTGAAGAAACGGCAGGAGTCATGAGAAAATTTCTGTTTGAGAAAAATTATGTAGGCTTCAGGGAGTATGTCAATCAAATGCCGATTTCCTTAAAGGAACGAGAAATCTTGTATCGATTCCTTGATTTAAAAGGAGGAGATGAGATCCTGGAATTGGCTGAAGAACTAACAGACCGTCCAATGGGTCAGCGTGCTGTACAGGAGCTGAAAAAACTAGCCGATATTCTCCAATTAACCGATCAGGCTGAAATGATTACGTACGATTTATCACTTGTTAGCCATATGGACTACTATACCGGTATTTTGTTCGAAGTTTTTGGGGAGAATGTAGGCTTTCCAATTGGGAATGGTGGGCGATATAACGAGCTATATAAACAGTTTGGAACGGACGCTCCTGCTACGGGATTCGGTTTGCGATTAGATCGCATCCTGGAAACGGTTGACTCAGTGATAATGGAAGAAGAACCCATTTGTATCATTTATCATCCTTCCCAGCAATTAAGGGCGATGAAAAAGGCTGCGAGGATGAGAAAATCTGGTCAACGAGTTGTATTGCAAAATGTGAATGGATTGAAAGATGTAAATAAGTTTACGGAGAATTTTTCGAATATTGAATTTATGATTGACATAATCGATGGATCGGAGGAGGAGGAAGGATAATGGACCCATTAACGATTGCTATGCCCAAAGGACGGATATTGGATGAAGCCGTGGAATTACTTAGAAAGGCAGATTACCAGATTCCTTCTGACTTTGACGATACAAGAAAGCTGATTATCAATGTAAAAAATGAAAATCTCCGCTTTATCCTGGCAAAGCCGATGGATGTTCCAACCTATGTGGAGTATGGTGTGGCTGATGTGGGTATTGCCGGAAAAGACGTACTTATGGAAGAGGCGCGTGACGTATACGAATTGCTTGATTTGAAGATCAGCGACTGCTATTTAGCAGTGGCAGGTCTGCCGAATACGGAGATGAGCAAGGTTGCTCCTAAGATTGCCAGTAAATACCCCAACATCGCTTCGCAATATTTCCGCGAACAGGGTGAACAGGTGGAAATTATTAAGTTAAATGGTTCAATCGAGCTGGCACCTATGATTGGTCTTGCTGATCGAATCGTCGATATTGTGTCAACCGGACAAACCTTGCGCGAAAATGGTCTGGTAGAGTATGCCATTATTCAAGATGTAACCTCAAGATTTATTGCCAATCCGGTCAGTTATCGAATGAAGGAGAAAGTGATTGCTGAGATGGTCACTCGATTGGGAACAGTTTTGCAGCCCAAAGAATAACTGGAGGGATAAAAGGATGGAAATAAAATCATTGACGAGCGGAATATCGCTGAAACGAACGGTAGATGGCGGAAGTGATGCTCAAAGGCAAGTAGTTCGGCAAATCTTACAGGATGTAAATGATCTGGGAGATCAGGCTTTATTTTCCTACACCAAAAAGTTTGATCATGCAGAATTGGATTCTCTTAGAGTGACAAACGATGAAATTGAACTGGCAATCGCCGGTCTGCCGCCTGAGATGATTTCAATCATGACTGAAGCTGCTGCTAATCTACGAAGCTATCATGAAAAACAAGTGCAAAATTCATGGATTGATATGTCTGTTACTGGGACTATGCTTGGATTAAGGCGCACACCGCTTGATTCGGTCGGCATCTATGTTCCAGGAGGTACAGCTGCCTATCCATCTTCGGTGTTAATGAACGCGATTCCAGCAAAAGTAGCAGGTGTAAAGCGGATTGTGATGGTTTCACCACCTGGGCAGGAAGGGAAATTGCCTGATTCCGTGCTTGCTGCAGCCCGCATAGCAGGTATCACAGAGATTTATAAAGTAGGTGGAGCCCAAGCAATTGGTGCCCTTGCCTATGGAACAGAATCTATTGGAAAAGTAGATAAAATTACGGGTCCCGGCAATATTTATGTTGCTCTGGCCAAAAGGGAAGTATATGGCGATGTAGATATTGATATGATAGCCGGCCCAAGTGAAATAACGGTACTTGCCGATGAAACGGCGGAGGCTAGCCATGTTGCAGCTGATTTGCTATCACAGGCTGAACATGATGAACGGGCATGCAGTGTGCTGATTACAACGAGCCACACATTGGCGCGTCAGGTTAAAGCCGAAGTGGAGAGACAAATACTCTTATTGCCGCGCAAAGAAATTGCCCTTGCTTCCTGGAACAATTTTGGCGGTATTTACGTGGCAAACACAATGAATGAGGCCATTGAGGCTGTGAATGAATTAGCCCCCGAACATTTAGAAATTCAAACAGCAGATGCGATGAATGTGGCGGGTGCGATTCGGCATGCAGGTGCTATTTTTATCGGTAAATATAGTTCCGAACCGGTTGGCGATTATTTTGCAGGTCCCAACCACGTGCTTCCTACAAACGGAACAGCCCGTTTTTCAAGTCCTTTAAATGTGGATGATTTTCAAAAGAAAACGAGCTTAATTATGTACAGTCAACAAGATTTTGAAGCTAATGCTACCAAGATTGCTGCTTTTGCCAGATTGGAAGGATTGGAGGCTCATGCACGGGCCATTGAGTCAAGATTCATTCTAAAGGAGGAAGGTCAATGAAACGAGCAGCAGAAATAGAAAGAAAAACAAATGAAACGAATATCAGGCTAGCTTTTGGTCTTGACGGTGAAGGCAAGACAGAGCTTTCAACCGGCATACCCTTTCTCTCACATATGTTGGACCTGTTTGCCAAACATGGCCACTTCGACCTGCGTGTTGACGCTGATGGCGATATCGAAGTGGATGGGCATCATACGACAGAGGATATCGGTATTTGTTTAGGACAGGCTCTGAGTCAAGCTCTTGGAGATAAAAGAGGAATTAAGCGATACGGAAATGCATTTGTACCGATGGATGAAGCGCTGGCACAGGTCGTTGTTGACTTAAGTAATCGACCTCATCTTGAATTTAGAGCAGACATTCCGGCACCTATGATTGGAGCCTTTGATACGGAATTGGTACACGAATTTTTATGGAAGCTAGCGATTGAGGCGAAGATGAATCTTCATGTCATTGTGCATTATGGCCGAAACTCCCATCATATTGTGGAAGCAATTTTTAAAGCGCTTGGCCGTGCCTTGGATGAAGCGACCTCACATGATTCAAGAGTAAAAGGAATTCCTTCGACAAAAGGAATGCTTTAAAGAGGGAGGATTGGCATTTTGATTGGTATCGTTGATTATGGAATGGGAAATTTATTCAGTGTTTACAATGCACTCGACAGGCTTGGAGCTGATGCTGTTATAAGCAGTGATCCGGCTGTGTTGGCTCCGTGTGATGGGTTAATATTGCCCGGCGTTGGTGCCTTTCCTGATGCTATGAAAGCTTTGAAGGAGCAAAGATTAGACGAGTTCTTAAAAGAATATGTGGAAAGCGGGAGACCGCTGCTTGGCATTTGTTTAGGGATGCAGCTCTTGTTTGAAAGCAGTGATGAACATGGTTTCTCTGAAGGGCTTCACTTTCTAGACGGACATATTGCGAAATTTACAGGGACCGATCAAACAGGTAAGAACTATAAAGTTCCTCATATGGGATGGAATAAGCTGCAATTTAAGCAGGAGCATCCCTTGGTAGAGGGGTTAGAAGAGGATTATGTCTATTTCGTCCATTCCTTTTATGCACAAATAAAGGATCCCGCCGAATTAATGGCATCTGCCATGTATGATGTCGAGGTACCAGGAATTGTAGGAAAAGGGAACGTGATGGGGATGCAATTTCACCCAGAGAAAAGCAGCCAAATGGGGAAAAGCTTGCTTGAGAATTTCATCAAACTGGTAACGGAGAAGGCGGTGCGTTCATGATGAGTGCGAATTTTACAATCTATCCCGCAATTGATATGAGGGGCGGTAACTGTGTCCGCCTTCTGCAGGGAGATTATGGACAGGAAACCGTTTATGGAGATTCGCCGTTTGATATGGCTAAGTCTTTTGCTGATATGGGAGCCGAATGGATTCATATGGTTGATTTGGATGGTGCCAAAGATGGGAACCCGGTAAACGAGGGATATGTCTTGAAAGCAGCCCGAGAATTAAAGGGTGTGTCTATCCAAGTAGGAGGCGGAATTCGGAATGAGAAACAGGTAGCCCGCTATTTGGAAAATGGAATCTCCCGTGTCATTCTTGGCAGCGTGGCTGTACGAGAGCCTGAATTTGCAACAGAGATGATTCGGAAATATCCTGGGCGGATTGCGATTGGATTGGACGGGAAAAGCGGTAAAGTTGCAACGGATGGCTGGTTAAAAACCAGTGAGTGGACGGTTGTTGATTTAGGAAAGTTTTTTGCAGATAAAGGAGCAGAGTGGTTCATTTTTACAGATATCGCCAATGACGGTATGTTGAGTGGGCCAAGTGTAAAAGAAACAGCCGAATTAGCGCGTGAAACTGGAAAGCATATAATCGCATCAGGCGGAATGAGCCAGCTTGAGGATATCGTTTCATTAAAAGCTTATCAATCGGCTGGGATTGAAGGAGTGATCATCGGGAAGGCTCTCTATGAAAATCGCTTTACCTTGCCGCAAGCTTTAGCAAAGGCGGGTGAATTCAAATGATAACAAAGAGAATCATTCCCTGTTTGGATGTAAAAGAGGGTCGGGTTGTGAAGGGCATTCAGTTCCTTGGGTTACAGGATGCAGGTGATCCTGTTGAATTAGCTAAAATGTATGATGACCAGGGCGCAGATGAATTGGTATTCCTGGATATTTCGGCATCTCATGAAGGAAGGAAAACGATGGTTGAAGTGGTTCGGGAAGCTGCTTCTGTCCTGAGTATCCCATTTACAGTCGGTGGCGGAATTAATTCTGTTGCTGATATGAGGACCATCTTGCGTGCCGGTGCCGATAAAGTATCTCTGAATACAGCAGCAGTACTTTATCCCGAGCTGATTGCTGAGGGTGCCACCTATTTTGGAAACCAGTGTATCGTTCTTGCAATCGATGCAAAGTATGATGCCGATATGGAAGGATTTCGAGTCTACACGCATGGCGGTCGCAAAGCTACCGAATTAAATGCGGTTGAATGGGCTAAACAAGCCGTTGCGCTTGGTGCCGGTGAGATTCTATTGACAAGTATGGACCGAGACGGAGAAAAGAGCGGATTTCATATTGAATTAACAAAAGCAATTAGTGAAGCTGTTACTGTCCCCGTGATTGCGTCCGGCGGAGCGGGAAGCAAGGATGATTTTGTGGAAGTTTTTACAGATGGAAAAGCGGATGCAGCCCTGGCAGCTTCCATTTTCCACTATAAAGAAACAAGCGTACAAGAAGTGAAACGCAGACTGCGAGAACAAGGAGTGCTTGTGAGATGAACATAGAGCAAATTCAATTTGATGTGAATGGCTTAGTGCCAGCCGTTGTTCAGGATGAAAAAACAAAAGAAGTCCTGACATTGGCTTATATGAATAAGGAATCATTGGAGAAAACGATTCAAACAGGAGAAACGTGGTTTTACAGCCGTTCCCGCCAGCAGCTTTGGCATAAAGGGGAAACAAGCGGAAATATTCAAGTCGTCCGGGAAATCCGCTATGATTGTGACCGGGATTCATTAGTTGTATTGGTCAAGCCTGCAGGGCCAGCCTGTCATACAGGTACGATAAGTTGTTTTACCGAATCGTTGTATCAGGCTGAAAAAGGACCGATTCCGCCAGCCGCTGAAGAGGAGGATTTTCTGTATACACTTGAGAAAGTTATCTCTGAACGTGAAGCGGAGCGTCCGGAAGGTTCATATACTACATACTTGTTTGAAAAAGGAGTAGACAAGATTCTTAAAAAAGTAGGCGAAGAAGCAGCCGAAGTCATTATCGCTGCCAAGAACCGAGACTCGGAAGAATTGAAATGGGAAGTATCCGATCTATTCTTTCATGTCCTTGTCCTCTTAAAAGAACAGAATCTGCCATTCTCTGAAATTCAAAAAAATCTCCGTGACCGCCATCTTACTAAACAGAAAGACGATAAATATGACTCAAAAGGGTGAAAGTGCCTTTTGAGTTTTTTATTTGTTGAGAGTGGAGTGTGAACTGTGATGGGATGGATACGCTTTGCTGCACCTATGACGCACCTATAGCCCACCTATACCAGGGTAAAGGTGGGTCAAAGGTGAGTGAAAGGTGAAGGAAACCACCTATGCCACAGCTATACCGCACCTATACTGGGGTAAAGGCGGGTCAAAGGTGAGTGAAAGGTGAAGGAAACCACCTATGCCACAGCTATACCGCACCTATACCGGGGTAAAGGTGCATCAAAGGTGAGTGAAAGGTGAAGTAAAACACCCATGCCGCAGCTATGGCACACCTATATCGGGGTAAGAGTGCATCAAAGGTGTGGAAAAGGTGTAGCATAGGTGTAAGAAACTTTTCTATTGATGCAGTTTCTGCTCCTAATCCCTCGAGTCATAAGGATAGCCACTGCGGGAGGGGAGAACGCCTCCCTCCGTGCTTCTCTTTATGCTTGTCGGAGGCCAACAGGATGTAGGTCACAAAGGCGTTGCCACACGATGTGGCGTTCTTAGTCTTTGTTCCTTGAAAAGTCGCCTCCGCTTTTCATGAGATCCAGCTGCGGCTCCTAGTCCCTCGAGTCATAAGGATAGCCACTGCGGGAGGGGAGAACGCCTCCCTCCGAGCCTCTCCTTATGCTTGTCGGAGGCCAACAGGATGTAGGTCACAAAGGCGTTGCCACACGATGTGGCGTTCTTAGTCTTTGTTCCTTGAAAAGTCGCCTCCGCTTTTCTTCCGATCTAGCTTCAGGGCCTAGGAGCTCAGGACATAAGCATAGCCTCTACGGGGGAAAAATATTCCCTCCGAGCCTCTGTCTTATGCTCCTCGCTCCTGGGCGAGGCCCTTCCGCTTTTCTTCCTATAATTCTCTTAATATGGTATAATTGTAGGGTTAAAGTATAGGTGTTTGGAGGACTAGATGGGGAATAATACTAATTTGACTAAGATGGCAAAAGTTGTTTCTTTTAACCCCACGGGAGAGTTCTATTTTACAAAAGGAATTAAAGCTTTCCAGCGAAGGGAATTATATAGAGCTAAGAAATATATGAACCGTGCGCTACAGTTGGAGCCGGGTGAGCCGATGATTGCTTGCCAGTTGGCTGTTATTTGTACGGAATTAGGTGAATATCAATATTCGAATGAGCTGCTTGAGAATATTCTGCAGGAGTTGGATCCGTTTATGACGGAGTGCCATTATTTCCTTGCGAATAACTTTGCTCATATGGGTTTATTTAAAGAGGCCTATAAGCATGCTAATGAATATTTAAATAAAGACGAGTTTGGTGAATTCAGCGAGGATGCAGAAGATCTTTTGGATTTAATCACTTTCGAGACGGATGAAACGGAAGAGACCTTGGAGCTTCAGGACGATTTGATGATGCGGCAGGAGGTTGCACGCGAATTGCTGGAAGCAGGTAATTTTGTGAAGGCCGTTGAGAAAATTGAAGAGTTGATAGAGCTATATCCGGAGTTTTGGTCGGCCTATAACAACTTGGCACTGGCTTATTTTTATGTCGGTAAAACAGACGAGGCCTTTGTAACGCTTAATCGTGTACTTGAAAAGAACCCCGGTAATTTACATGCCATGTGCAATGGGATGGTCTTTCATCATTACCAGATGAATCAGGAAAAACTGGACGAAGTTTTTACAGTCCTTAAGAAAGTTCGGCCTATTTTGGAAGAGCATCGTCTGAAATTAGGGGCGACCTTTGCGCTGACAGGTTATTATGAGGAAGCCTTTATGTGGCTTCGTCAATTGCAAAAGAGGGGCTACGAAGGAGACGGTACTTTCTATTACTGGCTCAGTAAATCTGCTTATCAAATTGGGCAGAATAGAGTCGCAGAGCAGGCCTGGGCTAAAGTGGTCGAATACAGTCCAGATAAAGAAGGGCTTGAGCCTTGGGGTGAAATGGCTGATGATGAGGAGTCTGGATTTGAGGTGCATACTCCTTCCATTATTAAAAAGATGGAAAGTGAGTATGTGGAGGAAAGATTATTTGGTCTCTTTCTAGCCAATCATTCCGGAGAATTTCAAAAAATCAAGGTCCATGCCTCGTATCTAGCTAACAAACGATTCAGTTCTATGGAACTGGCTTATAAAAAACATATTGAATTTCCGGAGGACCATCCATTTTTTGCGGCAGAAGTGGCTGATACCTTATACAGAATCTATCAGCCTGTGAAGCTGATTGAAGCCGGTCTCTATTTGTTATGGTTTTCTGTATATGCAGAAGGGCAAGAAAATGGTATTCAATTTTCTAATCCGCTAGCTTGGTCAGCAGCCATTGATTATGAGTGGCACAAGCTGCGCGGAGAGAAGGAAGCGCAAAAAGTAGTGGCTGAACGTTATGGTGTATCCATTTCTACACTTTCCAAGTATGTAAAGCTTGTAGCAGACTTGTTGCAATGAGCAAATTTTTGGACCACAGATGTATAGTTTAATACGATTAGTTCGAGGATAATACGTGAAGTGAGATGGATGTAACAGAGGTTACAAGTGCTATTAATAGATGTTCGTGATGGAGGAGTGTTTCATAATGTCTGAGGAAAAAATCTATGATGTGATTATTATTGGAGCGGGGCCTGCAGGTATGACAGCAGCCGTATATGCATCCAGAGCCAATCTTTCCACTTTAATGCTGGAAAGAGGAATTCCAGGCGGGCAAATGGCGAATACAGAGGAAGTGGAAAATTATCCTGGGTATGAAACCATTTTGGGACCGGATTTATCAACTAAAATGTTCGAACACGCGAAAAAATTTGGTGCTGAATATGCTTACGGTGAAGTGAAAGAAATCATTGATGGGAAAGAATATAAGACCATTGATGCAGGTTCAAAGCAATATAAAACACGTACAATTATTATCGCTACCGGTGCTGAATATAAAAAAATAGGCGTACCGGGTGAAAAAGAGCTTGGCGGGCGCGGTGTATCCTATTGTGCAGTTTGTGACGGAGCTTTCTTTAAAAATAAAGAACTTGTTGTTATTGGTGGTGGCGATTCTGCTGTTGAAGAAGGTGTTTACTTAACACGTTTTGCTTCTAAAGTGACCATCGTACACCGCAGAGATGAGCTTCGTGCACAGAAAATACTGCAACAGCGTGCTTTTGAGAATGAGAAAGTAGATTTCATTTGGAATTCTACGTTGAAAACCATTAATGAAAAAGATGGCAAGGTTGGCGGTGTTACACTTATATCCACGGTCGATGGATCTGAGCGTGAATATCCGGCAGATGGAGTATTCATTTATATTGGAATGCTGCCATTAACGAAACCATTCCAAAGTATCGGGATTACGAATCAAGCAGGATACATTGAAACGAATGACCGTATGGAAACAAAAATCCCGGGTATATTTGCAGCGGGAGATGTTCGTGAAAAGAATTTACGACAAATTGTTACAGCTACCGGTGATGGTAGCATAGCTGCTCAATCAGCTCAGCATTATGTGGAAGAATTGATGGATCAGTTAAAAGCAGAAGCTCAATAAAGATTGGCCGGAAGATAAGTAATAAATTTACATTTACGTCATTATTACTTAATTTGGCTGTAATCAAAGTGCAATAAAAATGGGGTAGAATGAAAATAAGAAATTGACCCCCTTTTATATACTTTTATGGCATAGGTTATTAAAACCTATGCCGCTTTTTTTGTTAAATGTCGAAAAATTTGTAGTACGTTTTTGAAAATAACGACGATTAGCTTACATTGTTCATGCACATCTAAAATAGTATAATAAGGATAAGTCTATTTAATTTGTGCTGTACAACTGAGGTGAAATAGTTTGCAAAGAGTAACCAATTGTATGTTAATGGTAGATGGTCAAGCCCTTATGCTTCAGAAGCCTAGAAGAAACTGGTGGGTAGCACCCGGCGGTAAAATGGAATCTGGAGAATCGATACATGACTCTGTCATTCGTGAATTCTTTGAAGAAACTAATTTAAAGATTAAGTGCCCTGAGTTAAAAGGCATTTTCACCATGGTTAACTTA
The DNA here is from genome assembly GCF_058313635.1 of Bacillus sp. z26. NCBI lineage: Bacteria > Bacillati > Bacillota > Bacilli > Caryophanales > Bacillaceae > Bacillus > Bacillus sp. z26. The sequence goes on along the minus strand of NZ_JBZFQM010000003.1, from coordinate 219,251 downwards.
AAGGATGATGAAATCGTTCATGAATGGATGCTGTTTACTTTTCGTGCTTATGCATTTGAAGGAGAAGCGTTTCAGGAGAATGATGAAGGCATTCTAAAATGGCATCAATTAAACGATATTCTGGCGTTGCCGATGGCAGAAGGAGATCGCAAAATATTAGATCATATGATGAATGGCAAAGGTTTACTAATAGGAACTTTTAAATATACAGAGGATTTCACCTTACTTGATTACAAGTTGGAAAGAAACGGGGAATAAATAATGGAAGAAAAGAAAGTCGTAACTGCAGCAACAGAGAGTCGGCTGGTTATAATTACAGGTATGTCGGGTGCCGGTAAGACGGTTGCCATACAGAGCTTTGAGGATTTGGGTTTCTTTTGTGTAGATAACCTCCCTCCAACACTTCTCCCTAAATTTCTTGAGCTTATGAATGATTCAGGTAAAAAGATGAATAAAGTGGCATTAGTGATGGATTTAAGAGGCAGGGAATTTTTTGAACACCTGTTCAAAGCATTGGATGACCTCAACGATTCCTCTAAATTTGTACCAGAAATCTTGTTCCTGGATGCTGATGATTCAGTTTTAGTGAGAAGATATAAGGAAACACGGCGAACACATCCGTTGGCTCCGTCAGGGTTGCCACTGGAGGGGATTAAGCTTGAGAGGGATTTACTGGAAGAATTAAAAGGGCGGGCTCAGACCATCTATAATACATCTAACTATAAGCCGAGGGAGCTTCGCGAGAAAATTTCCGAACAATTTTCTGTTAACCAACGTGTGGAATTTACGATTAATGTGTTGTCATTTGGCTTTAAACATGGCATTCCGATTGATGCAGATTTAGTTTTTGATGTGAGATTCCTTCCAAATCCATTTTATATAGAAGCGATGCGGCCGCAAACAGGGCTGGATAAAGAAGTTTCCACATACGTGATGAAATGGAGTGAAACCCAGAAATTTATTGAAAAATGGGTGGATTTGCTTGATTTTATGATTCCTCAATATAAAAGAGAGGGAAAAGCTCAATTAATTCTCGCTGTTGGATGCACAGGAGGGCAGCATCGTTCCGTGACATTGGCTGAATATCTGAATAATCGATATAAAAATGAGTACCACACCAGTGTAACGCATCGTGATATTGATAAAAGGAAGGTACGTGCAGATGACATCCAGATCAGCACAACCTAGGGTTGTTATCATTGGTGGAGGATCTGGTCTCCCAGTACTCTTAAGAGGTCTGAAAATCTATCCGCTTGATATTACAGCCATCGTGACGGTGGCTGATGATGGCGGTAGTTCCGGCAGGCTGAGAGAGGAACTTGATATCCCTCCACCAGGTGATATACGCAATGTTTTGGCAGCTATGTCTGATGTGGAGCCATTAATCGAGCAAATGTTTCAGCATCGATTCACGGGATCTGAACAATTATCAGGTCATGCTCTTGGGAATTTGATACTGGCAGCGATGACCTCTATTACGGGTGATTTTGTACATGCTATACAGGAAATGAGCAAGGTTTTGAATGTAAAAGGACAGGTGCTGCCTTCTGCGAACCAAAGTGTCATCCTGCATGCAGAACTTGAGGATGGAACGATTGTTTCCGGGGAATCAAAAATCCCATACTCCGGAAAACGAATCAAGCGGGTATTTGTCAGTCCGGATTCTATTGAGCCGCCTAAGGAAACGATTCAAGCGATCAGGCAGGCAGATTTAATTTTGATGGGACCAGGTAGCCTTTATACAAGTATATTGCCTAATTTAGTTGTGCCATCCATAGCCACTGAAATTGCGAATTCTAAAGCCTCTAAAGTATATATCTGCAACTTGATGACTCAGGCCGGGGAAACCCTGAATTATACGGCAAGTGACCATATGAGAGTTATCAATGAGCATTTAGGTGAATCATGTATTGATACTATTTTAGTCAATAAAGAGGATATCCCGGTACATCTAAAATTAAAATACAAAGAAGAGTATGCCCAGCCGGTTATCTTTGATATAAATAGACTCGAACAAATGGGATTACAGGTAATTAAGGATAATATCGTAACCATTCAAAATAACCGAATCAGACATGATACGGTTGTCGTGGCGTCTATTATCTACGATTTATTGAAAGAAAAAAGGGATTCAGAGTCAGTCAATGTGAATGAATAACGTGCAAGTTGTAAAGGGATTGAGGTGTAAAAAGGGATGTCGTTTGCGTCGGAAACAAAAAAAGAGCTAACCAATTTAGAAGTCAAAGATTGCTGCGCACGATCAGAGTTATCGGCGTTAATCCGGATGAACGGATCCTTATCCTTTTCCAATCGTCATCTAATTGTGGATGTTCAAACAGAAAATGCAGCTATTGCCCGGAGAATCTATACTTTATTAAAAAAGCTTTATAGCCTCCAGGTTGATTTGCTCGTTCGTAAAAAGATGAAACTAAAAAAGAACAATGTCTATATTGTACGATTTTCTGAAAAAGCAAAGGTAGTACTTACAGATTTGAATATCATCGAAAATGGTTTCAACATTGTCTATGATATATCAGAAGAGCTTATTCATAAGAAATGCTGTAAACGTTCCTATTTACGTGGGGCCTTCCTTGCAGGCGGGTCTGTTAATAATCCAGAAACGTCTTCCTATCATTTGGAAATATCGTCATTATATAAAGACCATAATGATTCTTTGTGTGAGTTGATGAACTCATTCGGATTAAAAAGCAAAACGCTGGAAAGAAAAAAAGGATTTATCACCTATTTGAAGGAAGCAGAGAAAATATCTGAATTCCTGAATATTATTGGAGGGCATATTGCACTCATGAAATTTGAGGATATTCGTATTGTAAGAGATATGCGAAATTCTGTTAATCGGCTTGTTAATTGTGAAACTGCGAATTTGAATAAAACAATCAGCGCTTCACTGCGCCAGGTTGAAAATATACGATACATTGAAAATACTGTGGGTCTTGATATTTTGCCGGATAAGTTACGTGAAATTGCCAGGCTGCGTGTCGAATATCAGGACGTAACCTTAAAAGAACTGGGAGAAATGGTCTCCGGCGATAAAATAAGTAAATCTGGTATTAATCATCGTCTTCGTAAAATTGACGAAATCGCCGAAAGGCTGCGAACCGGTGAATCTAAATAAGAGCTTTATTATTTATATAAATAACTAAATATGGGGAGGAAATGGCTGTGGTTGAAAAAGAAGTAACTGTCCGGTTAAAAACAGGTTTACAGGCACGTCCGGCTGCACAATTTGTCCAAGAGGCAAGTCGTTTTTCATCTGAGATATCTATTATTGATGGAGAAAAAAAAGTTAATGTAAAAAGTATCATGGGGTTAATGAGCTTGGCAATCAATTCAGGCAAAACCATAACCCTGGTAGCAGATGGGCATGATGAAGAAGAAGCAGTGCAAATTTTAGAAGCATTCATGACAGGCACGAATTAAATCATAGGCCAAAAACCGAACCATGACTCTCAAAAGGAAAGAGGGGGCTTACCAGAAGCCCCCTCTTTTTATGGTTTATTTACTTATAACAATTTTGCCAACGGTACGGTCCTTACTTTGTCCTGTTAATTTGATTTTCACGCCATATTCAGGAATATTACGGCCTGCATCCGGTTTAGCTGGATTTGAATAGTCCCTGCTGTCATCAAATATTGTATATGCTTTAGTATCAAAATCGGACAATGTTAGACCATTTACACTCTTGTAATCAAGATACATTTTATCAGTTTTATCTAATCTAAATGCTGCATCATGAATTTGGTATCGAGTTGCAGCCAAGGATTGATCACTCCACTTCAGTGTTCCCTGATCAGCATCAACTACACCGAGAAAACCTTCGCCTGGATGGATTCCAGTCCAGTTATCCGAATAGCTGTCATCCACATACCAAACGACTAATCCACCATCATATTCCATCAAGCTGTTTCCGCGTTTTATATGAGCGAGTCCTAAATCAACACCCTTGTGATTCCGCCATTCAACCATATAGTAATGCTCGCTTGTATAGAAGCCTTCGTTTTTAGTGAAACCATCTAATGTAAAGGCAGAGGTTGTTGTGTCGGCGTTATCTTTTACAATTTCCTGGCCATTGGCAGTAATCGTAATATCATCTACAAAAAAGCCTGTTTCAATAGCTGCTACATCCGTCCAGTAATTAAATCGCAATTCAATTTTTTTACCGGCATAAGCAGTTAAATCAAATGTACCATCCACCCAGCCATTTGAATTACCAGTTATCCCATTACCTGGATTTTGTCCGTTAGGATTGGTAGCAGTGGTTAAATTGCCTGGTATTCCTGACCAATTCGTTTGCCCTTGTTCACGTACTTGAATAGATGCATAATCCCAATCCTGTTCAATTTGGTACCATGTCTTGAATGATAATTGTGCAGATGACTTATTTGTTAAATCTAGAGTAGTAACCAATGAGTTGCTTAGATTATTACCTTTTCCACTATAATACTCGTACTTCCCGCTATAAGGTGTATTAACAGTGGTTTTCTTATCCGGTAAGTTCACTTTGAGAGCGTCCTGGTTCTTTCCTTTTGTATTGGCTTGGTCGAGAAGGAACTGTGAGCCGCGTCGTGTCAGATCATCGACATCGACCTCTTCATAATTCAGCCAATTTCCTCCTTGGCTCTCTTGCAAATATTCTTTCGCATAAGGGCTGAAACCAGTTGGTTCTGCTCCTGCAACTTTACCTGCCCAGCTGCCGCTTGCCATGATTGACCAATAGCCGATGGCCTCACCTGAGCCTGAATACTGAGTATCATACTCATCCGGTAAGCCTAAATCATGACCGAATTCATGTGCAAATACCCCGGCTGCTCCATCAATTGGCTCAATGGTGTAATCGTAAGCAGCCAATTGCCCATTCCAGTTAGGAACGTCTGTTTCTGTATTCTTGATAGGGAATACGCCTCCCAGATTCCAACGATGAGACCAGATTGCATCTCCTCCAAGAGTACCGCCACCAGCTTCTTCACCTACAGCAGAGTGAACGACCATTAAATGATCGACTAGCCCATCTGGTTCACGTTTATTGCCATCTCCATCTAAATCATAACGATCCTCTTGGTCATATTCAGAAAGATCGACGTTTGGATCAAGCGCGGCAGCTTCAAGTGCTTCTTTTACAAGACTGCGTGCATCTTTGTCACTTCCATCAGGGGTTGGATAATTTGCGCCGTATTCAGCCGCAGGTTTTTTGGCCGTATACCAACCAGCCACTTCCCCATCTACTGTATAGCTGCCACCCGACTGTTGTTCATAATATTGTTTCATGGAAATTAAGTTTTCACCATTAGGGCCTGTGTAGCCTCTTTTTCCAAAAATCATTTGTTGATAATGATCCTTGGTATATTCTTTGTAATACATGTCTGTATCTTCTGGTCTGACATTATTCCCAGCGTAATCAGGAAATTCAATCATTAAAACGAGAACTTTATCTTTTTGTACAGCCCCTCTGTATTTTTCTTCTTTTACTGGTTGAACCACACCATTATGAGGATTGGATCCTTTGCCAGGATGTTTGCCTTTTTTCTTCTTGTTAAATTTCTTTTGCCATGCTTTGATTTGTTTATCAAATTTTTTGGATGAGTCCTTTTTAATGCTGTCTTCCTTTTTCTTTAAATACTTTTTTAGCTGAGTCTTCGCTTCTTGATCGGTAGCATTTTTCTTAATCGTGCCTTCTTTTTTCAGCATAGCGATTAATCGTTCTTCATTCGCAACGCTGAGATCAATAGGACTTCCTGAATAGGAGACGGAAGCATGTTCACTTCCTGAAGAGGTACCAACTGTTGTCGAAATTTGAGTTGCTGATGTGGCTGGTGCAAATGCACTGAATGTTAAAGCGGCAGCGAAGGCTGACGCCAAAAAAGATTTTCCTCGCAAATTGTTTCCTCCTCAATTATGTTTTATTAACATTTTATATATTCTAACTATTCTGTAAAAAACCTCTTTTATAGATAAAAATAGTAAATTTGGATTAGAATGAAAGGAGGGGGTAGGTATTTAGACATAAAAAAACCACCCTTTTTAAAAAGGGTGGAATGGTCTGCCGATTAACGATCTTTTGCTAAATTACTAGTAAGTTTTCTTGATTTCTTGTTTTTCATTAGTAAAGGATAGAGAACAAGTCCCAGGACGAATAATCCGATTCCGAGAGAGAAAGTTTTCAAATCTGCTGTTCCGGTTTTAATAACCCATACCGTATAAACAAGAGCCAAAATTGAAATGATGCCATCTACAATCCGAGATCTTTTCATCCCGATGTAGGTTTCTCCGGTCAAAATAAGCTTCACTTGGTATACCACACTAACAAAATACGGAATCAAATACGCTAAAGTAGCAACGACCATTGCAAAATCGTAGGCTTCCATAATCGTCCCGGAAATAGTGGAAAATAGGAAGAATTGTGTTAAAAGGTTCGTAATGGTCAATGAGTTGACTGGGCTTCCCTTTTTATTTGTTTTACCGAAAAACGCTGGGAACAGATTTGATTTAGCTGCCTGATATGGAACTTCTGAACTGACAACAATCCATCCGACAGTTGAACCAAATAATGAAATCAACGCAAGGAAGCCTAAGATATAAGCGCCACTTGATCCAATTGCAGCTTGCAGAGCATCAACAAGGGGTTTTTGTGATTGTAGCAATTCCTCTTGTGACAGTGCCCCCATTGTTAACAATGTTATACCAATATAGATGGCAATAGCGATAATCAGACCCGTAATGGTTGCTTTTTTAACATCCGTCTGAGACTTTGCCCGATTCGATAACATAACAGCTGCTTCTACTCCGATAAAGGCCCAAAGAGTGGCAATAGCTGCGTTATTGACTTGTCCACCTAAAGAATAGGAAGTGCCAGAAGCATCTACAAATTCTTTACCATTCATTAAATTAGCAGAATCAAAGATAAATATAGTTACGATAATAAAAAGGGCAAATCCGAGTACTTTTGCGATGGTTGCCATCAAATTCATTTTTCCTGCACTATCGAAGCTTTTGCATAGGATAAAGTGAATCCCCCATAGCATAACGGTACAAACTGCAAAATTTAAAAATCTCCCTAATTCCAGATCTAAATTGCCGCTTGAAAACAAGATGTACTGGCTCTGCATGATTGGGAAGAAGGTTGATAAATATCCGGCAAAAGAAATAATAACCGATGCCGTGGCAGCCCAGTTAGCAGCCCAATACCCCCAGGCAATACTGTAGCCCGCAATTTTACCTTTCTTAGGTGAGCTAAACATAGCTTGTGCATAACTTTGCGGTCCTGTTTTTAATTCGGGCTTCCTAACAGCTAAATTTCCGAATACCAGTGCAATCATTAAGACGCCTGCTCCTGTTAAAATCCATGCCATAGTGGCTCCGATCGGACTAGAAACACCGGCCAGGTTTGCCGGCAGCATAAAAATTCCTCCACCAACCATATTGCCGACTACAAACATAGTTAAAATCCAAAATCCCCATTTTTTATTATTCATGATGAATGACTCCTTTTGTTTTCAAGATAGGTTTTACCATGCAGACCCTGAAAAACATATATAGGACGTTACTCCAGGACACCGTTATAAACCTATACCCAATTTATCTATTGGATATGAAGGTTAGTTAATCGGTTGATGGTCATACATACATAGTTCGTAGATTCTCATTACAAAAACTCTTATTTATTTGGTATGTATTAAATAATGGTACTATCTTAACACCAAACCTTTACTTTGGTAAAGTGATAAACAATTAGAGTGCTAAAATGAGTGTGTATCTACTGAAAATTAAATGAAAGGGGGAGAGGATTCTTTAATATCGTATACAAGAAACAGGAGATTCCCAATTTTATTGCTAAAATTAGGATGGAGTAAACTAAAAAGCTGCCGATTATCTCGACAGCTCTTAGTCAATTATTATTTTTTGTTTTCTTCGGTTACACTGCGTGTGATGATTTTATCAACTAATCCATACTCAAGTGCACGCTCAGCTGTCATAAAGTTATCACGCTCTGTATCACGGGCAATTGTTTCAAGGTCTTGGCCAGTACGTTCAGCCAAAATTTTATTTAAGCGTTCACGCATAAACAGGATGCGTTTAGCTGCAATTTCAATCTCAGTTGCTTGTCCTTGTGCTCCTCCAAGTGGTTGATGAATCATTACTTCACTGTTTGGTAAGATAAAACGTTTCCCTTTTTCACCGGCTGCAAGAAGGAAGGCACCCATGGATGCTGCCATACCGATACAAATAGTTGAAACTTGTGGTTTGATGTATTGCATTGTATCGTAGATCGCCATACCTGCCGTGATGCTTCCGCCTGGGCTGTTGATGTAAAGGTAAATATCTTTCTCTGGGTTTTCAGTTTCAAGGAACAATAATTGGGCAACGATAGAGTTGGCAACATTGTCGTCAATGGCACTTCCAAGCATGATGATACGGTCTTTTAATAAACGTGAATAAATATCGTATGCTCGTTCCCCGCGATTCGTTTGTTCAATAACTGTAGGAATTAAATTCATATATTTCTCCTCCTTATATGTAAAAAAATAATTAACACATTTAGCTTTGACTTTATCATACACTTTATGGTCAATAAAGGTCAAACAAAAGACGCTTACTTTTACTATATGTTTTTTTATTATGGTTAATGTCTTATTTATCTGCTTGGCAGTACACAGTTTGAATGATATTTGCAGCTGATTAATTTATGCATAGAAGTAAAATAATCCCTGATATCCATCTTACCCAACATAAAGGTATGTAAACCTAAGGAATTATTCTTGCAAAAAGACTTTTACTTCCTTATAATATAATTTTGTAGGCTATCATTTTGCCCTCGTAGTTTAATGGATAGAACATAAGATTCCGGTTCTTACGATGGGGGTTCGATTCCCTCCGAGGGCGTATATAATATTGTAGGAAATGTCCCTGTACTGTACAACATTCAGCACAGGGACATTTTTTATTTATTAAGTATTCAATAATTTGTAATATTACCCATTTTTTTCTTGCCTCGTGACTTTCTCTTTACTACTATTAATATAAGCGGTTTTATGAGTTTTGGAAGGCGGGGATTTGAACGTGGAGATTGGTTTGAATCAGCACCAAAGACAGAAACTGACGATGACACCGGAATTAAATCAGGCGATTGCTTTGCTTCAATATCCGGCAATTGAGTTAGCTGCCTATATAGATGGAAAAGCGCTTGAAAATCCATTAATAGAAATTGCAGAAGAGTATCCACAAACTGCTGGGAGAAATCAATATAATTCAATATGGATCGATCAAATCAGTGATGAAACCGTCTCATTAAAATCCTATTTACAGGGACAAATTCCATTTAAAGTCTTAACGGACAAAGAAGAGAGAGTCTTACTATTTTTAATCGACAATATTGATGAAAATGGTTATTTATGTATAGCTTTTGAGGAAGCACGATCCTTCATGGAGATCAAGAAGGCGGAATGGGAGGTTGCTTTATCTGTTTTGCAAGCAATGGAGCCTGCAGGGGTAGGGGCACATAGCCTAAATGAATGTCTGTTATTGCAGGCGAAACGTGAACAAATTAAAAATCCATTCCTGGAAAAAGTCCTGAATGATTATTTCGAGTTGCTGGTGAATCGTAAGTGGAAAGAACTTGCCAAACTGGTTGGGGTGACAGTTATGGATATTCAATCGGTCTTTGATCAGATACAGAAATATACTCCTAAACCATGTTCGTACCTTCATAGGGGCAGACCTCAATATGCGATACCAGATGTAAGTGTAACCTTTTCAGAAGGTTTGCCTGTAATTAAAGTTTTATCCATGAGAACAGTAAAAACAAATGAATTCACTTCATCGTTTGATACGGGAAATGATGAATTAACTAAGAAATACATGGATCAAAAGAGATCAGAGCTAAACTGGCTTAAAAAATCAATCAATCAAAGAGCAGAAACTATATACCGCGTTACACATGCCATTGTTGAAAGGCAACCTACCTTCTTTAAAACTGGAAAGAGCGAGACTGTGAAGCCGTTAACTCTGAAGCAAATTGCTAAAATGATCCATGTACATGAGTCAACAGTTAGCAGAGCGATTAGAGATAAAATAGTGGAAACTCCCTTCGGATCATTTGAAATGAAAATGTTTTTTACGAGCAGTATTTCGACTGATCAAATGGAAGATACATCATCAGAACAAGTAAAACAACACATAGTTCGGTTAATAAAAGCGGAGCAAAAAACATCTCCCTTGTCTGATGAGTCTATTGCAAAGGAACTTAAACAATTTTTGGGGATCCTTATCTCAAGGAGGACAATCGCGAAGTATCGCAATCAGCTTCATATTCCATCCTCCTCAAAACGAAAACGCTATGAGCTTAATGAATAAATTATTTTGTACAGGTAGAAAATAAGAAGGAGCAGGGGGGAAGAGAGTGAGTGTACCAATCATTCATTTTTATACCAAAAAAAATTGCCCACTATGTGATGAGGCAAAGGATCTTTTAAAGTTTATGCAAAGAGAAATAACGTTTACGCTTCTGGAATTCGATATCTATTCAGATGACAATTTACTGGAGCAATATGGACTCATGATTCCTGTAATCGAGCTAAATGGGGAAGTTATTCAATATGGTCATATAGATATAGATGAGTTTCGTCACTATTTAACGTGATGTTCACATTTACATTCTTGCAACTGTTCGAAACTCCTGATAGAATGGAGTTACATCAGGAGCTATTTTTTACATATAAAGGGACATTAAAAGTCTCGCTAGGACAGAAAATGACCAAAGTATATTAAAGGAGTTTGAAGGATATGGATGGATTGCTCCATTTACAGAGAAAATTAATTCCGGATATATTTGAGGTCATGCAAAAAAGATACAATATCCTAAGGACTATTCGCACCTTGCAACCGGTTGGCAGACGGAGCTTATCGCTGACATTGAATATTACTGAACGGATTTTACGCAGTGAGGTAGAATTTTTAAAAGATCAAAAGCTCATCCTCATTGCGAGCTCAGGAATGACGGTTACCAAAGAAGGTGAAGAGGTTCTGGATCACCTTGGTGGTGTAATAAGGCAATTATCGGGTATAGATGATATGGAACGCCTATTACAGGAAAAGCTTAACTTGGAGAAAATTATCATCGTTAACGGTGATAATGACCAATCCCCGTGGGTTATTGATGAGCTTGGGCGCGCCGGTGCATCGCGTATGAAAAGTCTCCTTGCGGGTAAAAATATTATTGCTGTCACAGGTGGCACAACAATGGCTGCAATAGGCAGAATGTTACCTGATGTTTCAGAGCTTCCCGATGTAGATGATATTTTGTTTGTACCAGCCAGAGGCGGTCTTGGTATAGGCGTTCAGTATCAGGCTAATACAGTTTGCGAACAAATGGCTGAAAAGATGCATTCACGATATCGTGTGCTTTATGTACCGGACAATCTGAGTGAAGCGGCATACAATACGCTAACCAGTGAACCGGCTATACAAGAAGTGTTGAATTTGTTGAAATCAGCCAATATTGTACTTCATGGTATAGGCGAGGCCAAAACAATGGCTGAAAGAAGGAAATCATCCGATGAAAGTCTCCAGGTTTTGAGTGATAAAAAAGCAATTGGAGAAGCATTTGGATATTATTACGATGAAGATGGCAACATAATACAAAAAGTCCATACAATCGGCCTTCAATTAGATGATCTGGCTAATGCGGAACATGTAATCGCAGTTGCCGGTGGAGCCTCAAAAGCAAAGGCAATAAAAGCCTATATCAAAATGGCACCTAAAAAACCGATCTTAATTACGGATGAAGGTGCGGCAATTCAGTTACTTAAGGGATAAAACCCTTTTGAATATAATTTAAAATCTATTTCTAAGATTCCAAAAGGAGGAACCTTCTAATGGCAGTAAAATTAGGTATTAATGGTTTTGGTAGAATTGGACGTATCGTATTCCGTGCGGCGTTAAATAATCCGGAAGTAGAAGTGGTTGCAGTTAACGATTTAACTGATGCAAAAATGCTTGCGCATCTTTTAAAATATGACTCAGTTCATGGAACTTTAGATCAAGATGTAACAGTTGACGGAGACTACTTGGTAGTAGCTGGACAACGTGTAAAAGTTCTTGCTGAAAGAGATCCAGCTCAACTAGGTTGGGGAGATCTTGGAGTAGATATCGTTGTAGAATCTACTGGACGTTTCACTAAACGCGCAGATGCTGCAAAACACATTGAAGCTGGCGCTAAAAAAGTTATCATCTCTGCACCTGCATCTGATGAAGATATCACAATCGTTATGGGTGTTAACGAAGATAAATATGACGCAGCTAAACATGATGTTATTTCTAATGCATCTTGTACAACAAACTGCTTGGCTCCATTTGCAAAAGTATTGAACGATAACTTCGGTATCAAACGCGGAATGATGACTACAATTCATTCTTATACAAATGACCAACAAATCTTAGACTTGCCACACAAAGACTACCGTCGTGCTCGTGCTGCTGCAGAAAGCATGATCCCTACAACTACTGGTGCTGCTAAAGCTGTTGCTCTAGTATTGCCTGAGTTGAAAGGTAAATTGAACGGTATGGCTATGCGTGTACCAACTCCAAACGTTTCTGTTGTTGACCTTGTTGCTGAATTAGAAAAAGAAGCAACTGCAGAAGAAATCAATGCAGCATTGAAAGCAGCTGCTGAAGGTGAATTAAAAGGAATTCTTGAGTACAGCGAACTTCCATTAGTATCTCGTGACTACAATGGAACTACTCAATCTTCTACTATTGATGCTCTTTCCACAATGGTTATGGAAGGCAACATGGTTAAAGTACTTTCTTGGTACGATAACGAAACTGGTTACTCCAATCGTGTTGTTGACCTTGCAGCTTACATTGCTAAAAAAGGTCTTTAATCCTTTGGAAGTAGTTGGAAACTAATTTTAAAGGTATAATGAAAGTGATTCAGGGGGGAGAGGGGAAGATTCCCCTTTCCTCTTGTTTTATATGAACGGCAATTAATCAGAGTTTGGGCAGACCTGATTAAGTCTTTAGCTGGTCCCTTATTTTAAAGGAGGTTCATTTAAATGAACAAAAAATCGATTAAAGACATTGATGTACAAGGCAAAAGAGTATTTTGCCGCGTTGACTTCAACGTACCAATGCAAGATGGCAAAGTAACAGATGACACAAGAATTCGTGCAGCTTTACCGACTATTCAACTTTTAGTTGAAAAAGGCGCAAAAGTAATTCTTGCCAGCCATTTGGGTCGCCCGAAAGGTGCAGTAAAAGAAGAATTACGCTTAACTCCTGTTGCTGCGCGTTTAAGCGAATTACTTGGCAAAGATGTTAAGAAAACAGACGAAGCATACGGAGAAGCAGTACAAGCTGAAATCGGGCAGATGAAAGATGGCGATGTACTTCTTCTGGAAAACGTACGTTTCTATCCTGGTGAAGAAAAGAACGATGCAGAATTGGCAAAAGCATTTGCAGATCTTGCAGATGTCTACGTAAATGATGCATTCGGTGCGGCTCACCGTGCGCATGCTTCCACTGAAGGAATTGCGAAACACATTCCTGCTGTTGCTGGATTGCTAATGGAAAAAGAATTAGAAGTGCTTGGAAAAGCTCTTACTAAACCAGAACGTCCATTCACAGCAATTATTGGTGGAGCAAAAGTAAAAGATAAAATCGGTGTAATTGATAATCTTCTTGATAAAGTGGACAACCTAATCATTGGCGGTGGACTGGCTTATACGTTCATCAAAGCTCAAGGTTATGAAATTGGCCAATCTTTATTGGAAGAAGATAAAATCGAATTGGCTAAGTCCTTCATCGATAAAGCAAAAGAAAAAGGTGTTAATTTCTTGATGCCGGTGGATGCGGTCATTGCTAAGGAATTCTCACCTGATACAGAATCTAAAGTCGTTGATATTGATGCGATCCCAGCTGATTGGCAAGCGCTTGATATCGGTCCGAAAACAGCCAAATTATACGAAGACACTATTAAAAATTCCAAACTCGTGATCTGGAATGGACCAATGGGTGTATTCGAATTTGATAAATTCGCGGGCGGTACAAAAGCAGTAGCAGAAGCACTTGCAAATGCGGAGAATACATATTCCGTAATTGGTGGCGGAGATTCAGCTGCAGCAGTTGAAAAGTTCAACCTAGCAGATAAAATGAGTCACATCTCTACTGGCGGCGGTGCTTCCTTAGAGTTCATGGAAGGTAAAGAACTTCCAGGTGTTGTAGCTTTAAACGATAAGTAAAAACATTATACGGACACATATAGGAGGATGAGGAAAATGCGTAAACCAATTATCGCAGGAAACTGGAAGATGAATAAAACGGTTAGCGAAGCTTTACAATTCGTAGAGGAAGTTAAAGGTTCCATTCCTTCTCCAGAAAAAGTGGATGCGGTTGTGTGTTCTTCTCCACTATTTCTAGAATCACTTGTTAAAGCAACAACAGGAACTGATCTTAAGGTCGGTGGACAAAATATGCACTTTAAAGAAAGTGGCGCATTTACGGGCGAAGTAAGTCCGGAAGCACTTTCAGATTTAGGGGTAGACTATTGTGTAATTGGACATTCCGAACGTCGTGAAATGTTCAATGAAACAGATGAGTCAGTTAACCAGAAAACATTAGCTGCTTTTAAACACAATTTGATTCCTATCGTGTGTTGTGGGGAAACATTGGAGCAGCGTGAAGCTGGTGAAACGAAAGCTCTTGTAGCTGATCAAATTAATAAGGCATTTCAGGGCCTTACAGAAGAACAAGCTAAGAAAACAGTTATTGCTTATGAACCAATCTGGGCAATTGGTACAGGTAAATCTTCCACAGCATCTGACGCAGATGAAGTTTGCGGTCACATCCGTCAAACAATCGCTGAAAGCTTTTCAACTGACGTGGCAGAGGCAATTCGGATTCAATATGGCGGTTCTGTTAAACCTGAAAACATCAAAGAATATCTTTCCGAAGATAATATCGATGGTGCTTTAGTTGGCGGAGCAAGCCTTGAACCAACTTCTTTCTTAGGACTATTGGAGGCTGTTTCTAAATGAGTAAGAAACCAGTAGCATTAATCATTCTCGATGGATTTGGATCCAGAGAAGTAACACAGGGAAATGCTGTGGCACAGGCTAACAAGCCAAACTTTGACCGTTATTGGGCAGAGTATCCACATAATTTCCTGACAGCGAGTGGCTTAGCAGTTGGTTTGCCGGAAGGACAAATGGGTAACTCAGAGGTTGGCCATTTGAATATCGGTGCAGGCCGAATTGTTTACCAAAGCTTAACTCGAGTAAACCTTGCGATTCGCGAAGGTGAATTTGAAAAAAATGAAACATTCTTAGGTGCAATTCAGCATGCGAAAGAAAACAATACGGCTCTTCACTTAATGGGTTTATTATCTGATGGTGGAGTACACAGCCATATTGAGCATTTATTTGCTTTACTTCGCTTGTGTGCCAAGCATAACTTCACAAATGTTTATGTACACGGTATTTTGGATGGACGAGATGTTGGTCCTCAAACTGCTGAAAAATACATCCAACAAACTGAAAATGTTTTTAAAGAAACAGGTGTCGGCCAATTTGCGACTATTTCAGGACGTTATTATTCCATGGATCGCGATAAACGCTGGGATCGTGTAGAAAAAACATATGATTCCATGACATATGGTGAAGGACCTGCCTATTCTTCCGCTATGGAAGTAGTAGAAGATTCTTACCGTAATGGGATTTTCGATGAGTTCGTTCTGCCATCTGTTATTACGAAAGATGATGGACAGCCAATAGCGAAAATTCAAGATAATGACTCTGTCATTTTCTATAATTTCCGTCCTGACCGTGCCATCCAAATTTCAAACGTATTTACAAATGAAGATTTCCGCGGCTTTGACAGAGGCCCAGGATTACCAAAAGATTTGTATTTCGTTTGCTTGACTCACTTTAGTGAAACCGTTAAAGGATATGTTGCATTCAAACCAACAAATCTGGATAACACAATAGGTGAAGTCTTAGCACAAAATAACTTAAAACAGCTACGTATTGCTGAAACCGAAAAATTCCCACACGTTACCTTCTTTATGAGTGGTGGACGTGAATCTGAATTCCCAGGTGAGAAACGTATTTTGATTGATTCTCCAAAGGTTGCCACGTATGACCTTCAACCTGAAATGAGCGCTTATGAAGTGACTGAAGCCCTCTTAAAGGAATTGGATGAAGATAATCATCATGCTATCATTCTTAACTTTGCTAACCCTGATATGGTCGGGCACTCCGGAATGCTTGAGCCTACAATCAAAGCAATTGAGACTGTAGATGAATGCCTTGGTAAAATCGTCGATAAAATCCTATCTATGGGTGGAAAAGCCATCATTACAGCTGACCATGGTAATGCTGATGAGGTAATCACTCCATTGGGAGATCCGATGACAGCACATACAACAAATCCTGTTCCAGTGATTGTCACAGATAAAGAGGTAACACTCCGTGAGGGTGGAATTCTAGGTGACTTAGCTCCGACTATGCTAGATCTATTGCATGTTGAGCAACCGGAAGAAATGACAGGAAAATCTTTAATTCAAAAGTAAATTGAACAAACTATAAAATGTACTATATTTTCCAAACAAAAGGAGAGAAAATTTAATGCCAATTATTATTGACGTTTATGCACGTGAAGTATTAGACTCCCGTGGTAACCCAACAGTTGAAGTAGAAATTGAAACAGAATCTGGCGCATTCGGCCGTGCAATGGTACCAAGTGGTGCTTCCACTGGTGAATACGAAGCAGTAGAACTTCGTGATGGCGATAAAGATCGTTACCTTGGAAAAGGTGTACAAAAAGCAGTAGATAACGTAAACAATATCATTGCTGAACAAATCATCGGTATGCATGTTCTAGATCAAGCTGGAATCGATAAAGCGATGATCGATCTTGATGGAACTGAAAACAAAGGAAAATTAGGAGCAAACGCTATTCTTGGTGTTTCCATGGCTGCTGCAATTGCTGCTGCTGATTACCTAAACATTCCTTTATACCGCTACCTTGGCGGATTCAACACGAAACAGCTTCCAACTCCTATGATGAACATCATCAACGGTGGTTCTCACGCTGATAACAATGTTGACTTCCAAGAATTCATGATTATGCCTGTTGGAGCTCCAACTTTCAAAGAAGCAATCCGTATGGGTGCTGAAGTATTCCACAGCTTGAAAAAAGTTCTTCATGATAAAGGCTTAAACACTGCTGTAGGTGACGAAGGCGGATTCGCTCCAAACCTTGGTTCTAACCGTGAAGCTCTTGAAGTAATTATCGAAGCAATCACTAAAGCTGGCTACGAAGCTGGTAAAGATATCTATCTTGCAATGGACGTAGCTTCTTCTGAGTTCTTCAACAAAGAAACGAAGAAATATGATCTAGCAGGCGAAGGACGCAATGGTCTTTCTTCTGAAGAAATGGTTAACTTCTATGAAGAATTAATCAATGAATTCCCAATCATCTCTATTGAAGATGGACTAGACGAAAACGACTGGGACGGCCACAAATTGTTAACTGAGCGCATTGGCGATCGTGTACAACTTGTTGGTGATGACTTGTTCGTTACAAACACTAAAAAGCTTGCTGAAGGTATCGAAAAAGGTATCGCTAACTCTATCCTAATTAAAGTTAACCAAATCGGTACTTTAACTGAAACTTTCGATGCAATCGAGATGGCAAAACGTGCTGGCTACACTGCAGTTGTATCCCACCGTTCCGGTGAAACAGAAGATTCTACAATCGCTGACATTGCAGTAGCAACAAACGCTGGCCAAATCAAAACAGGTTCTATGAGCCGTACAGACCGTATCGCGAAATACAACCAACTTCTTCGCATCGAAGACGAACTTGGCGATTTAGCTGAATACAAAGGTCTTGGATCTTTCTACAACCTTAAAAAATAATGAAATAATGGGACGCCATTATTTCCATTACTCTCGGAACGTCTTTTCTCTTTTATTTAAAGGGAGGAGGCGTTCTTTTTTGAAATAAAAAAAAGTAGCAAAAATGCTACTCTAAATTACTCCAAATTATCTACGGCATATTGAGCTTCTTCTGCAGTAAATTTTTCTCCATACTCAGAAACTAATTGGTCATAAATAGCACTCTCAGACATATTCATGGTCTCAGCATAAATCTTTGCTTTCTCTAGTGCATTTGCTTTCCAATCAAATTCAAGATTATCAATCGCATATTGAGCTGCGTCAGCAGGGAACTTTTCTCCATACTCAGAGACTAGTTGATCATAAATAGCACTTTTTGACATATGCATGGTCTCAGCATACTGTTCTGCTTTTATTAATGCAGAACGATATTCTCTCGAAACACTAACTTCTTCATTAGTCGTAGTTACTTCTGCAAAAGTTGTTTCTTCATCTGCTACTTCTTCGGTAGTTGGTTTCTCTTCTGCTGGTTCATTCTCAGTGTTATTAACTACATCTGTTTCTTTTACATCAGTAGAATCAACAGTATTACTCATTTCACTTTCTTCATCAGAAGTACCCATTGCCATAATTAATATAATTGCAATTAACCAAACCCACCACTTTTTATAAAATGGCTTTTTCTTCTTTTCCTTTAGACCCATTATAAACCCTCCTTTTTAATTATCTTAGAAAATTATATTAACATATTTTTACTTAGAATAACGACTATTTTTATTACAAATATAGATATGTATGGTAGAGTTGGATTTTATTATAAATAATGAATTTTAATATAAAAAGGTTGTAAAAAATTTCTTAAATGAATGGGATTTAGCTTAAATTTTTTTAAAGTAACGATATGTAAACTCTTCTAAATTCCTGTAACCTGAATTTCTACTATGTAATAGTAGTTATGTATTGTTTTCTGAAATATCAATCATTAAAATTAAATTATATTAAAATAATTTTATCGAGTGAGCTGAGGAACATGAAACGGAAACGGACAATTATCTCAAAACTGATCGGATTAGCACTTTTGATTGTGTTTTGCTGGTCGGGCCTTTATCTGACCGAATATGCACTTGATGAATATCAAATGTATAAGCTGGAGAAACAATTGGATTTAGATAAACAAGAGGCTATATCCATTTCGGAAAAACAGGGGAAAATCGATTTTACAAAGTTGAAAGAGAAGAATGCAAGTACCGTTGGTTGGATTACAATTGATGGAACGGCAATTGATTATCCGGTTGTACAGGCGGGTGACAATTCTTATTATTTAACTCATGATTTTAATAATAATCCGTCCATTCAGGGAAGTATTTTCATGGATTATCGCAATCAGATGGATATTGAAGATCAACACACCATCCTATATGGGCATAATATGAAGAATGGCACAATGTTTCATGACTTAAATAAGTATAAAGAAGAAAGCTTTTTAAATGAACATACATATGTAACCTATTACGGCCAAACAGGCTATTATAAATGGGAAGTTTTTTCGACCTATAATACAGATCCAAGTTCTGACTATTTGCAAACGAGATTTGAATCAGGAGAACAGTATGTATCTTTCATAAATCAATTAGTCTCTCAATCCAATTTTGCCTATAAGGGAGAACCATTTTCCGAAGATGATCAGATTATGACGCTTTCAACTTGCAGTGAAGGAGTGAAAAATGGAAGAAGAGTCGTTCATGCGAGATTGATAGAAAAGAGTTCGTATGAAGAGTGATATCAACCACACTAGCATAAAAAGAGAGGCTGCTAGTTTTAGCAGCCTCCAACTTTTATGATTTAAATCCTGTAGTCATTTGATCAGGGTGAGAGCCGGCGCGGCTGTCCTGATTAAGCTGATCGATTCTGTCCATTTCCTCCGAAGAGAGTTCAAAGTCGAAAACATTGGA
This sequence comes from Bacillus sp. z26, assembly GCF_058313635.1. Lineage (NCBI taxonomy): Bacteria > Bacillati > Bacillota > Bacilli > Caryophanales > Bacillaceae > Bacillus > Bacillus sp. z26. The sequence continues at coordinate 199,390 of NZ_JBZFQM010000003.1, read as the reverse complement.
GTTTTCAATAATGCGATGCTCTTTAACTGATTTTGGAATGGTTACAACGCCGTGTTGAAGGTCCCAGCGCAAGATAACCTGAGCTACCGATTTATTGTGTTTCTCGGCAATGTCATTAAGAACCGGGTTATCCAAAAGCTGTCCTTGTTTTAAAGGAGACCATGCTTCCAGTTGGATTCCTTCTTTTTTACAGTATGCACGCAGGTCTTCCTGTGTTAAATGAGGATGGAATTCTACCTGATTCACCATTGGTTTAATTTCAGCGGAAGCAATCAAATCTTCAAGGTGATGTACCAGGAAGTTACTTACGCCAATTGCACGTACTCGTCCATCTTTATAAAGCTTTTCAAAGGCTTTCCATGTTTCTTTATATTTATCTTTACCAGGCCAATGAATTAAATAAAGGTCCAGATAATCTAAGCCCAGTTTTTCCATGCTTTCATCAAAAGCTTTTAAGGTAGATTCATATCCTTGTTCACTATTCCATAGTTTCGTAGTAATAAATAGTTCCTCGCGTGGGACACCTGATTCTTTGATTGCTTGTCCAACGCCTTCTTCGTTCCCATAAATAGCGGCTGTATCAATACTGATATATCCATTTCGAATCGCTGCTTTAACAGATTGTACGACTTCTTCACCTTCTTGAACTTTAAAAACGCCTAACCCGAGCCATGGCATTTCTACGCCGTTATGTAAGGTAACTGTGTCTTTAAGATTTGTTGGCATATCTGATTCCTCCTGTATCCGTATTGTTTTTCTGACTATTCTTTCATTATTATTATAAGGGATAACTAATCAACTCTGTTAATATAATGAATTCCTATTTCTTCCTGGCGGCTCTAACCTTGTCGATATATTGTGTTGCATATTCAGTAATCTTATCAAAATCACCCGTTTTAGCCGGTGCCACCAAATTGCCGCCTACTCCCACAGCTATACAGCCATTTGAAATCCATTCTTCAATATTATCCAAGTCCACACCGCCAGTTGGCATAATATTTAGTTGAGGGAGAGGAGCTTTAACGGCTTTGACAAATCCAGGGCCAAAAGCATTGCCAGGGAATAGCTTGACGATATCTACACCGGCTTCCAATGCTCTTTTCATCTCCGTGATTGTCATACAGCCAGGCATATAAGGGATTTGATAGAGATTGCATAATTTAGCAGTTTCATTATCAAATGCAGGACTGACAATAAACTGAGCACCTGCTAAAATAGCAATCCTGGCAGTGGTCGCATCCAGAACCGTTCCGGCACCAATTACCACGTTTTCATTTGCTTTATAAACCTCCGCTAATTCCTTGATTACTTCGTCTGCTGACTGTACGGTGAAAGTGACCTCAATACCTTGAATACCGCCTTTTACACAGGCCTCAGAGATAGCAACCGCTTCTTCTTTTGAATCTGCTCTAACAACCGCTACAACTCCGCATTCCGTAACTTTCTGTAAAATAGTTTGTTTTTTCATCCTAAACACTCCTTGTCCTAATGTAATCATTTCTTATTGTGCTTGCTCGGTTTTATCATCCTGTAATAGTTCTTAATATGAATTTACAAAAATTGTAGGTTCCCGTATCATTATAGATAGAGCAGGATAGTGGGAAACCTTACGATTCATCAGGAATCTCTTTATATAAATCAACTAAAAGAAGGTAGAAATTTATGTCTAATGTTCAATCGATTGAACGAGCTTTAACTATATTAAATAAACTCTCAGAATATCCGAATGGTCTCCAGGTTACACGTCTGTCCGAACAGGTAGGACTAACAAAGAGTACAGTCCACAGGCTTCTGGCTACCTTGTCCAATATGAACTATGTTGTCAAAGATGAAGAGACAGATAAATATAAACTAGGGCTACAAATTCTTTTTTTATCCAGAAATCTTCTGAACAACAACGATGTCATCACAGTGGCAAAACCCTTCCTCGAAAAATTATCTCTTGAAGTCAATGAAACGGTTCATTTATGCATAGAGAACCTTGGTGAGATCGTTTATATCGATAAAATAGATAGTAATCAAACGGTGCGAATGTTTTCACGCATTGGCAGCCGGGCGCCGATGTACTGTACGGCTGTAGGTAAAGTATTATTATCTGGGATGGATCAGGAAAAATTTGAATCCATTCTATCTAAAACAGAATTCATTGCTAAGACACCTACTACAATCACGTCGAAAGAACAACTTTTAGAAGAAATTGAGAAAATAAAGATAGAAGGCTACGCATTGGATAACTCAGAGAATGAAGAAGTCTTAAGATGTATTGCCGCACCTATTTATGATCATAAAGGAAAGATCATCGCAAGTTTCAGTATATCTGGCCCCAACAATCGGGTGACAATAGACTTAATTAACCAAATACTCATCGAAAAAATGAAACACTACAGTAAAACCATCTCTAGAAACCTGGGATACATAGGAAGTTTTAACTAAAAAGTATCGTCTGCAGTTTCCAAAGATCCTATTGGGGGATTAGAACACTTCTAATCTCCTTGGAGCTGATATAAAGAACCAAAGGGACGTTTTTCGTTAAATATAAAAAGTAAAAGTAAAGATAATGGATGTCATTATCTTTACTTTTTAAAAGCCTTTATTTAAAAATCTGCAATTGAGCCTTCCATGAAAGCTGCTAAACTTTCTTGATTAGGCAATCCGTCATTGTCTCCCGGAGACATAACGGCCAATGCTCCAATGGCGGCTCCACGCCTTACAGCTTCTTTAATTGGAAGTCCTTCTAATAGCCCGCTTACTACTCCAACTGCAAATCCATCTCCGGCGCCTACCGTATCAACGACTTGTTTAACAGGGAAACGATCGGTATAGAATTTTTGTCCTTCCGAACTGGTAAATGCCCCTTTTTCTCCTAGTTTAATTATGACAGTTTTGACTCCTGCTGCATGATAATAGTCTGCAATCTGTTGAACGTCATCCTGACCGGTTAACAGTGCCCCTTCCTTAATACCGGGAAGGACAATATCTGCGCGGCATGCCAAATCATTGATGATATGAGCCATTTCTTGTTTATCCTCCCAAAGTCCAGGGCGGAGGTTGGGGTCAAACGAAATTTGAACACCGTTTGATCTTGCCGCAGCCATCAATTCATAGACCATTTCCCGGCAGCCAACGGAAAGAGCGGGTGGAATGCCTGTTAAATGAATGTGAGTATACTCGTCCCAATTAATTTGAGCAATCGTTTCCGAATTCATATGGGATGCGGCTGAATTTTTGCGGGATGAAAACACTTCTGGATCGCCAGCACTCACTTTTTGCTTAAATTGCATGCCCGTTGTATGGGTTGAATCGTATTTGATATATTCGGTACTAATCGAATTTTGCTGAAGAAATGTTTCTATGCTTCTTCCAAATGGATCTTGACCTAATTGGGTTATATAGGTGACCAGATGCCCTAATCGTGCCATACCAATTGAAAAATTAACCTCGGCGCCTGAAACAAATCGAACAAAACGGTCGGCGGTTTCTAATGAACCTTCTGTTTCAGCAACAAAAAGGGCCATTGGTTCTCCCACGGTGATAATTTTACGCATAGGATCCTCCTGTTCATTCCATAAGGGGCGAGTCCTTTGCCTCTCTGGACTAAAATATTAAACGGTAGCTTTGCTATCTGGTGATATCGTATCTTTGTTTTTCTTTTTCATATATTGGGACCAATAAGCGGTAATAATTGGAACTATTATGGATGTGACAATAACCGATGCAGCAACCAGAGAAGTAGCAGATTGAGCAACAGGCATGAATTCAGGTGCCATCGTGGCAATAATCATTGGATTAGCTACGGCGGCACCGGCCGTACTTGAAGCAGCAATGCCAGCAGTTCCATTTCCGCCACCAATGAATTTATCCGCCAAGATTAATGGAATTCCGGTTAAAATAATAACTAAGATTCCCAGTAAGATGCCGGCAAAACCTGTTTTAGCAATGACGGTTAAATCAATCGTGTTACCCAATGCAAAACCAAAGAAAGGAATCATGGTAGTAGTAGCTTTGCTGAAAAAGTCACGTAAATCAGAATCTAGGTTTCCAAGAAGGAATCCAAGTAAGAAAGGTAATACGGCTCCTATAAAAGCTTGTGGTTCAAATACAGCAAGACCGGTTGAACCAAGAATCAGCATGGTTACCAGTGGGCCGGATTCAATGGACATTAAGACAAAAGCTCCCGCTTCTTCTTTCGTGCCATATTGCTGCATGATGGATGCATAAAGCCCACCGTTTGTCATATCCATCGCCGCTACTAAAGCTAAAACAGATAATCCTGCAAAAAGACCTGATTGAATTCCATCATCTGGAATGAACATCGATGCGACCATGGCTACAAGCCAGGCAACGGCGATTTTAGTAATAACAAGGGTTCCAGATTTTCGTAATACAGTACCAGTCGCTTTAATATTAATGCCGGCACCCATACAGAAAAACCAAACTGCCAAGATTGGAACAGTTCCTGTCATTAATCCGTTCGTAAATGAACCAAAGTATTCACCGGATGATGGAGCCAGAGTATGTATAATGGCCCCTAAAAATAGTGGCACCAGCATAAGCCCGCCTGGGATTTTTTCAATTGTCTTTAAAATTCGCATAAAGTCTACCTTACCTTTCATTGTCAAATGAGTTTCATTATGTAAGGTCTAAGATGGTAGATTTATGGATAAAAAGATGTGAAGTAATGTCTCATATGACCATTTAGAGCACTAGTTATGGATCATACTCTCACTCTGGATGTTGGTCTGAATCTTCGTATCCATGGATTCAGTGATTTACCGTTGAACTTTAAGAACTATTTTTTTAACCTTTTGTCTTTCTTCAGATAGTATCCCAACCTTGTGTGAATCCTCCGGAAAGCAAATCATCACGTCACCGGGATGCATGGTAACAAGCGTATGGACATCTCCATCCAGAAAAACAGCATCTTTAGTCTCATCATAGTCTTCCTTGATGGTTTGTCGTTTTATATGATCAACGGCAATATTTTCTTTGCCTTCCAGAATGAAATGGATGTCCAGGTATTTTCGATGTGCTTCCCATAAACAATCCTTTTCTTCTTTTGTTTCATATTCATTGAGGAAGAAATATAAATCCTCGTCAATGTCATGACGTCCAACAGAATAGTTGGAGCTATCAAACTCTTTTAGATAAAGTAATTTGGATTGTAAGTTTTCTGTCAAACTAGTCTGCTCAATCAGGTCATTTATATTGCCGGTTATCAATGATATCAGCCCCATTCAAATAGGTAACAGCCTTCTATTAACGCGCTAACCATCCACCATCTACTGCGAGAATATGTCCATTCATATAGTCAGAAGCTTTGCTGGATAAGAAAACAATGACTCCCATTAGATCAGCTGGCTCAGCCCATCGTCCTGCAGGAATTCTTGATAGGATCTCTGCATTGCGCCCTTCATCAGCCCTTATTGGAGCGGTGTTAGCGGTTTCAATATATCCAGGAGCAATTGCATTAATTTGAATATTGTGCTGCCCCAATTCATTGGCAAACGCTTTTGTTAAACCGGCTACCCCATGCTTGCTGGCTGTGTATGGTGGGATAAACTTACCGCCCTGGAAGGAAAGCATGGATCCAATGTTAATTATTTTTCCGCTCTCTTGCTTAACCATGACTTTCGCCACTTCCTGGCTGAGAAAATAAACGGCATTTAAGTTAATATCCATGACTGCATTCCAGTCTTCTTCTTTATATTCAAGTAATGGAGCACGTCGAATGGTACCTGCATTATTAACGAGAATATCGATACGTCCAAAGAAGCTTACACATTCACTAACAATTTCCTTAATACTTTCTTTTACTGTAAGGTCAGCTTGTTTAAAATGGACTTTTCTCCCGGTAGCTTCAATTAATTCTCTGGTTTCATCCCAATTATTGTTATGGGTAACAACAAAGATATCTGCTCCAGCTTTAGCTAATGCAACGGCATAGGCTTGGCCGAGGCCTGTATTGCCTCCAGTCACGAGGGCAATCTTGTTTGTTAAATTGAAATAATCAAGTGAAAAATTTTCTAAACTCATTTAAAAACCACCTCAAACATTATTTTTTTAATATGTGTATTTCTGGAATGTGAAAGAACAAAAGATTACGATTGCTTCTAATCATTCCTATGATTATCTGAGTTCATCCATCGATACGGCGTCCATATCATTGTATGTTTTGTTTTCTCCGGCCATCGCCCAAATGAATGTATAGTTACTTGTAGCAGTTCCGCAATGAATGGACCATGGCGGTGAAATCACGGCTTCTTCATTTTTCATGACAATATGACGAGTTTCTGTAGGTTCTCCCATCATATGGAACATTCTTGCGTTCTCATCTAAATCAATATATAGATATACTTCCATTCTGCGGTTATGTGTATGGGTTGGCATGGAGTTCCAAACACTTCCTGTATTAAGTTGCGTCATTCCCATTACAACCTGGCAGCTTTGAATTCCCTCATTATGAATCATTCGTCTAATGACACGGTCATTTGCATTTTCAGGTGATCCTAATCGATCGCCTTCAATCGCTTTAAATGCTACATGCTGAGTCGGGTACTCTTTATGAGCAGGGGCAGAGAATAAATAGTATTTTGCTGGTTGGTTGGATGCAGTACTGGAGAAAATTAATTCTTTTTTTCCTAACCCAACATATAGGCAGTCCTTATTTTCCATATCATAGGCTTCGCCATCCACCGTGATTTTACCGCTGCCACCAACGTTAAAAATTCCAACTTCTCTGCGTTCCAAGAAATAATCTGCTTTTATTTCATCATAGCCCTTCAGCGATATAGATTCGTTTAAGGGAGTAAGGCCTCCGATAATAGCGCGATCTTCCATTGTGTTCACAAGCTTAATTTCTCCTGGTACAAATAATTCTTCAATTAAATAATTCTTGCGGATATCCTCCGTCGTAAATGTTTTCGCTTGATCAGGGTGAGTAGAGTATCTTATTTCCATCCTTTACATCTCCTTCATTTCATTTATTAAAATTGTTGGAAAGGTTTTTTACACCAAAGGTAAATGATTGACTAGGAACAAACTATTGATTGTTTAATAGACTTCAAGCAGTAGCTTTTCCAGAAACAAATTTTTATTGGTTACCACTCTCCAATATTTAAGTAATTTACAAGTTGTTCCACATTATGGTACATTGTACCATAAATTAATTATAGCGCTTTCAAAAATAAAAAGATAGCGAAAATATGACAATATATTGAATTTAATAGAAAAATTGGAGAGGAGAAAATCTATTTATAATTTTGTTAATTTGTCTGGAAACAAGTAACTGTATACGGAAAAGAGACAGAAGAGAGTCAAGTGTTAATGAGCGGGTTAGTTAGCCTATTAACTAAGTAAAAGTAAGAAGGAGAAGGAAAGTCAGAGGATTGGCATCGGCATGTATTTAATAATAATCCTGAGTCAATTACAAAAGAAAAAAGGGAGGAGAAATGAATTCATTTTCTCCACCCTTTTTTTCGATTAAGGACCTATTGAATCGCTTAATCTTATTGTTTCATTAAATTTTTAAATTGTTTAAATTGGGTACCTACTTCTTGCTTCGGTGGAACGGTAAGTAAGCTGACAATTATAATGGCCAATAGGCTTGCTCCGAAACCTGGAATCATTTCATAGAGCTTATCTGAGAGACCAAAGCTTGACCAGGCAATGACGGTGACTGCTCCTACAATGATACCTGCCAATGCCCCCCATTTGTTCATGCGCTTCCAGAAAAGGCTTAACAGGATAAGCGGACCGAATGATGATCCAAAGCCTGCCCATGCATAGCCAACTAGATCGAGAATCGTGGCGTTCTTTTCCCATGATAAAAATAATGCGACAATTGAAACAAGTAAAACAGATAATCTTCCTAAGAAAACAAGCTCTTTATCAGAAGCTGAGCGTCTGAAGAATGCTTTGTAAATATCTTCTGTTAAAGAACTGGATGTAACGAGAAGTTGTGAAGAAATAGTACTCATGATGGCAGCTAAAATAGCTGAGATTAAAAATCCGGTGATAATTGGATGGAATAATACTTCGCCTAAAATGATAAAGACTGTTTCTGGATTTTTTAACGTTGGGCCATTTTGTGAGAAATAAGTAATCCCAATAAATCCAGTCAGCATTGCACCAATAATGGAGAAAATCATCCATCCCATACCGATCCGACGAGCCTTTTTAATTTCTTTAACAGATGAAATCGCCATAAAGCGGACAATGATATGAGGCTGGCCAAAATAACCAAGTCCCCAGGCGATGGAAGAAAGAATGCCAAGCACCGTGGTTCCTCTGAAAATATCTAATAAGGCCGGGTTGATAGATCGTGCTGTATCAATAGATTCTCCCAGTCCCCCCACTTCAATGAGAGTGACGATTGGAACGAGAATTAATGCTATAAACATGATAATTCCCTGCACAAAATCAGTCCAGCTGACGGCAAGAAATCCTCCAAACAAAGTGTAAGCCACTACTACAAGAGTAACAACTATCAATCCAGTATGGTAATCAAGTCCGAATGTACTTTGGAAAAGTACGCCGCCGGAGACCATGCCGGATGAAACATAAAAGGTAAAGAATATCAGAATAACAAGTCCTGAAATTAAGCGCAGCATTTTTGACGTATCGCCAAAGCGGTTCTCTAAATAACCGGGAATCGTAATGGAATCATTGGCTATTTGTGTATACGTACGCAGCCTAGGGGCTACATAAATCCAGTTAGCCCAGGCACCTAAAGTTAAACCGAGAGCAATCCATGCTGCACTAAGACCTGATGCGTACATGGCACCGGGTAATCCCATTAACAGCCAACCACTCATATCTGCAGCTCCTGCACTCAAAGCTGTTACAGCCGGCCCCAGTGTCCTGCCGCCAAGCATATAATCAGATAAATTGGATGTTTTTTTATAGGCAAAATATCCAATTCCAAGCATTAAAATCATGTAAATAATAACTGAAGACAATAATGCATAATCCATCTGTGTGCCCCCTTGGTTTCTTTATCTTTCTAATTTGTCCCCTATAAATCCCCTTAAAGTATAGAAGTAAATTAGTCTGGTATATTTTATCAGAAAAATTAGAATAATTCACTTAATATACAACCCTCTAATTAATACCATAATATTGAAAATATGGTAGGGTTATAAGATACTAGATGTATAGTTTTGTTAAGACCAAGGATGTTATGTTATGGGTAGGGCAGAAGCGAATGCGACTGTTACAGTCAAAGTAAATAATAAAACGCTTGGAAGTGCAAAGGCAAACAGCAAAGGGGCTTATACTGTAAATATAAAAACTCAGAAAAAGGGTACAACCCTTTCCGTAACGGCTAAGGATAGAGCTAACAATACAAGTAAAGCGACACAAGTGAAGTTAACAAAGTAATACGCGATTGAGAATAAGGGGGAATCCTCTTATTCTCTTTTTTTTACGATTAAAGGGACGAGTTTATTTTAATAGTGGTTTTGAGCTATAGCAAATAAGGATAGGATGGTGCAGGTTATTTTGAAGAGTTTGAGCAATTATTATATTTAGATGGAGGGAGATCATTTAGATCTGAAGAAATGATATGCCACAAGGCTGACATAATCAGTGATGCACGCTAAAAATGAAAGACAACCTCATTAATCAGGAATGTTTCAATGAACCTTCATGTGGTATATATCCGAAAAGGCACAAAAACCGATTGCGCTTGGCGCAATCGGCATTTATTTTTGGTCATTCTCTGGAGAGTCTAATTCAATCCATTCATCAGCCCATTTAGCGATGGCCTGCATCAACGGCTTCATGGATTCTCCTGTTTCCGTTAAGGAATATTCAATTCGGACCGGTGTTTCCGGATAGACGTCACGTTTAACGATGCCTTGTTTTTCTAAGTCTTTTAGCCGTTCAGATAGAACTCGTCCACTGACGCCAATTGATGACTCCAGCGTGCAAAAACGTTGGGGACCAGATTGTAATTGATAGATAATTAAACCTGTCCAGCGGCGGCTGAGAATCTCCATGGCCTTTTCAAACTTAGGACAAATGTGAGATTGATTCATTTGACTTCACCCCTATAACCTATATTATAACGTATGATTGGAAAATCATATAATAATTTATTGGAATTTATTTACTTGACACACGTTAGTTACTAAATTAAAATTAGTTACATAAAGTAAGTGTTGTTCGGACTGGAAAACTTGAATATCACTTTTCAATTGGGAGAGAAAAATATGAACTTTCATCAGAAAACAAATACGTTTGTGAAAAGTCTCGAGTTAAAGGTACTTAATATGGAAAGGTCACTGGCCTTTTACAAAAACATTATTGGTTTTAAAATCCTGAAACAAGAGAGTAACCGGGCTGTTTTAACAGCGGATGGAAAAACACCATTACTCACCTTAATTCAACCCGAAAAGGTTATACCAAAAGAGGCGCATAAAACCGGTCTGTACCATTTCGCCTTATTGTTGCCTTCACGAACTGAATTAGGAAGCTTTTTACACCATGTCGCAAAGATTAATTATCCAATGGGTGCTTCGGATCATCATGTGAGTGAAGCGCTATATTTACAAGACGTAGATGGAAATGGAATTGAAATTTATGCTGATAGGCCATCTTCATCGTGGATATGGAAAGATAAAGAGGTACATATGGTTACTGAGCCTTTGAAGATAGAAGAGGTATTGGCAGCGGGTGAAGACAAGTTGTGGGAAGGTCTTCCGGCTGAAACGATGATGGGGCATATTCATCTGCATGTTGGAAATCTTGAGCAGGCGGAAGAATTTTATTGTAAGGGATTAGGGTTTGAAGTGGTTGCGCGTTATGGGGAACAGGCATTGTTTGTATCCACAGACGGCTATCACCATCATATTGGTTTAAATGTATGGAATGGCAGGAATATACCGGCTGCTTCAAAAGAAAGCGTGGGACTCCAAGCGTTCACCATTCATTATCCAGATGATGGGCGAAGGGAAGAAGTTATTTCTCGTTTGAAAGAAATGGGTACTGAAGTTCGAGAAGAGACTGGCCATTGGGAAACACCAGATCCGTTTGGTTTAACTATTCGGTTATCTGTCTAAATAAACTAGGTATCAACTGGAGTTTCTAATTGAAAATCGGGGAGGAATAAAATCATGAACGAAACAAATGGATTTTTATCAGCAATTGAGGCTAGACGTTCACTTTATGCGATCAGTAATGAAAAGGTAGTATCCGAAGAAAGAGTGCAGGAGATTGTTGAATTTGCAGTAAATCATACACCGTCTGCTTTTAACTCCCAAAGTTCAAGAGTTGTTGTGTTGTTTGGGGAACATAGTAATAAGTTTTGGGATATCGCAACTGAAACATTAAGAAAAGTTGTACCTGCTGATAATTTTGCCAGCACCCAAGAAAAAATGGATATGTTCAATGCGGGCTACGGTACCATTCTTTTCTTTGAAGATCAAGCTGTCATTGAAGGCCTGCAGTCTCAATTTGATTTATATGCAGATAAATTCCCGATTTGGTCAAATGAAGCCTCCGGTATGCTGCAACTCGTTGTTTGGACAGCTCTTGAAACAGAAGGGTTGGGGGCGACGCTGCAACATTATAATCCAATAATTGATGATGAAGTGAAAGCAAACTGGAATATACCAGCAAGCTGGAAATTAGCAGCCCAAATACCATTTGGAAAACCAATTGCACCAGCCGGTGAGAAACAATTTAATCCAATTGAAGATCGTGTAAAAGTATTTAAATAATCTTATAATGTCTAAGTAAAAAGACGCTCCCTTTGAAGTGACCGGCAAAAGGTGGATTACTCTACCCTTTTGAGGCGCTTCAAAAGGGGGCGTCTTTTAATTTACTTTAATTTAATTTCGATCCTGGTACTCTCTTTTGAGTTCAGTTTGAAAACGGTCCAGAAAAATACCAACCAAGAAAAAGGCAATTAAAACGGAGTAGAATTTTTTAAATACAGCATGGATAGATTCCGGGCTCCAAACAGAAGACCAGAAAGTGCCACCGCCAAAAAATCCATAGGCGAGAATTAAAATATGTAACACAAACCAGAATAGGGTGAGAGTACTGGTATTTGAACGAATAATTAAAGCAATTAAGCTGATTAATACGGCTAAAAAGGCCATAAAGAGGTATGGACTAATAGACAGCCAATGTATAGATAAGAGTTCGAAAATAAATAGACCAATTAAATATAGATGAAAGGCATAGGTCATAAAAAAGATGAAGGGCGTCCCATTATGTTTAGATAGGATTAAAAGTACACCAGCGATGAGTAAAAGGACTCCTATAAAAGGGGCACCCCATGCGAAGAACATCATGATACTGCCAAATATAAATCCAACCATGTTTGCATAATTTATTTTATTTAACCAATCAGTAAACATCCCCAAGCCCCCCTCCAGTGTGGGAATTATAAATCTTTATTTGATTATACCCTTCTCACGCTGAAATTAACTATTGCATCCTTGATAGTTATTGTGTAAGTAAGGTGGTTATGGTAAAGTGAAAGTATTGATAAGACCGTAATTAGGAGGTTTTTGTTCGTGTTGCATACTACACTCATCGTACTATTGGTTATTACATGTATCAGTTTGATTGTCGTGGTCTTACTCCAATCCGGTAAAAGTGCAGGATTATCCGGTGCTATTTCCGGTGGAGCTGAACAGCTTTTTGGAAAACAAAAGGCCAGAGGACTTGATTTATATCTACATCGCGCTACTGTTATTTTATCAGTATTATTCTTTGTTTTAACGATTCTTGTTTCTTTTTTCGCAAAGTAATATGAAGTAAACAAACATTGCCTGGCACTTTGCCAGGCTTTTTTGATGTGTATATCGTTCTTATTAATAGCGTTTTGTTACTCTAACGTCGTAAACTAGTAATACATAGTATTAGTTCAAGCAAATAAAGGGAGATTTTATGTATGAATATAACACAGCCAAAACCATTCACATTCGCGGGAGGAAACCGGGCTGTCTTATTGCTTCACGGTTTTACAGGGAATAGCGCCGATGTACGAATGCTGGGCCGGTATCTTGAAGGCAAGGGATATACATGTCATGCACCGCAGTATAAGGGTCATGGCGTACCTCCGGAAGAATTGGTCAATTATGGACCAATTGATTGGTGGAAAGACTGCATGAGAGCCTATGATAAATTACGGGCAATGGGTCATAAAGAGATTGCAGTAGCCGGTCTTTCATTAGGAGGGGTATTTTCCTTGAAATTAGGTTACACTGTACCTGTTAAGGGTATCGTACCGATGTGTGCGCCTATGTATATAAAAAGTGAAAAAGTCATGTATGAAGGTGTTTTGGAGTATGCACGTGAGTACAAAAACCGTGAAGGCAAAAGCCAGGAACAAATAGAATTGGAAATGGCTCATTTTCAGAAACGACCGATGGAAACCTTGCGGGCATTACAGGAATTGATCAGTGATGTACGGGAGCGCGTGAATCAAATTGATGTGCCGCTATTTGTCGCTCAAGCCCGTCATGATCATATGATCAATACAGATAGCGCCAATATCATCTATAATTCTGTGAACACAGAACAGAAGAGTTTGAAATGGTATGAGGAATCAGGCCATGTCATTACACTTGATAAAGAACGAGATCAGCTTCATCAAGATGTCTTTGCGTTTTTGGAGAGTCTTGAATGGGCAAATTAATATATAAATCAATGTTAAAGGAAAGAAAGGAGGGGTTTGTGTGGATGATATGATTCGTCAACATGTAGACAAGCTGTATTCTTATATGAAAGAAGAAGCTTACAAACCCATGACCGTACAAGAATTAGAGGCAGCAATGGGGGTAGAGGACTCCGAGGATTTCAAAGATTTTGTGAAGGCTTTAGTATATATGGAAGAGCATGGCCAAATCGTGAGGACTCGTTCCGACCGTTATGGACTGCCGGAGAGAATGAATCTTGTGAAAGGAAAAGTTTCCGGTCACGCCAAAGGATTTGCTTTTGTGATTCCTGAAGAGAAAGGCATAGATGATATTTTTATTCCTCCGCATGAGTTAAACAATGCGATGCACGGAGATATTGTGATGGTCCGTGTCTCTTCGCAATCATCAGGACAAAGACGGGAAGGGACCATTGTTAAAATCATCGAACGCGGTGTTCAAAATGTTGTAGGAACTTACACGGAAACAAGAGGGATTGGTTTTGTGATCCCGGATGATAAAAAAATGGCCAATGATATCTTTATCCCTAAAGAGGCAAAGAACGGTGCTGTTGAAGGCCATAAAGTGGTTGTTAAAATAACAAACTATCCGGAAGGCAGAATGTCGGCAGAAGGGGAAGTCATCACGATCTTAGGGCATAAAAATGATCCTGGTGTTGATATTTTATCCATTATTCATAAGTTTGGATTGCCAGGGGAGTTTCCGCAAGACGCATTGGAACAAGCCAATCAAACACCTGAGGTCATAGATGAAAAGGATCTGGTGAATCGCCGTGATCTGCGAAATGAAACAATTGTGACGATTGATGGTGCGGATGCGAAAGACTTGGATGATGCCGTAACGGTAACCAAACTCGAAAATGGAAATTATAAGCTTGGTGTACATATTGCGGATGTCTCCCATTATGTTACGGAAGGATCTCCAATTGATGTAGAAGCGGCTGAGCGTGCGACAAGTATCTATCTGGTGGATCGGGTTATTCCGATGATCCCGCATCGTTTATCAAATGGGATTTGTTCATTGAATCCGCGTGTGGATCGGTTAACATTATCTTGTGAAATGGAAATCGATTCAGAGGGAGCAGTGGTTGCTCACGAAATATTCCAAAGTGTGATCAAAACAACGGAGCGTATGACGTATTCAGACGTGAATGAAATTCTCGTTGATAAAAATGAGGAATTAATCAAACGCTATGAACCAATTGTACCGATGTTTGAAGAAATGGAAAAATTAGCCGAAATTCTTCGAGGAAAAAGAATGCGCAGAGGAGCCATTGACTTTGATTTTAAAGAAGCTAAAATCCTCGTTAATGAAAATGGAGAACCAACTGATGTCGTTCTTCGTACACGTTCTGTTGCAGAAAAATTAATCGAAGAATTTATGTTGGCAGCAAACGAAACAGTAGCCGAGCATTTCCATTGGATGGATGTACCGTTTATTTATCGTATCCATGAAGACCCGAATGAAGATAAGCTGAGAAAATTCTTTGACTTTATCGTGAATTTTGGTTATATCGTTCGTGGTTCAGCCAATTCCATTCATCCGCGTGCTTTACAGGAAATTATTGAAGCTGTGCAAGGTAAACCGGAGGAAATGGTCGTATCGACTGTCATGCTTCGTTCGATGCAGCAAGCGAAATATGATCCTGAAAGCTTAGGACATTTTGGATTGTCGACAGATTATTATACTCACTTTACATCACCAATCCGCCGTTACCCAGACTTAATTGTCCATCGCTTAATTCGAACGTATTTAATCAATGGTGATTTAAGCAGAGAAACACAGGAAAAATGGAATGAAAGGCTTGGAGAGATTGCTCAGCATACATCTTCAATGGAACGCCGTGCAGTAGATGCAGAGCGGGAAACGGATGATTTGAAAAAAGCCGAATACATGGAAGATAAAGTGGGAGAAGAGTTTGACGGGATCATCAGATCTGTCACAAACTTCGGGATGTTCGTTGAGCTTTCCAACACCATCGAAGGTCTTGTCCATGTCAGCTATATGACAGATGATTACTATCATTTCGATGATCGTCAATACGCGATGATTGGTGAACGTACGGCCAAGGTGTTCAGAATTGGCGATGAGATCACTGTTAGGGTCATTAATGTAAATAAAGACGAGCGTGCCATTGACTTTGAGATTGTAGGAATGAAGGACAATCGTGAGCGAGTATCTGGTGAAAAACGCATTTTTAGAGCAGAACCGGGTAAAAATCGTCGTAAAGATTCATCTAAGCCACAAGGCAAAGGCGACAAGCATAAACCAGGAAGCCAGGGTAAAGCCAAGCCTGGAGAAAGCTCCGATAAAAAAGGGCCGAGAAAGAAAAAGAAATTTTTTGAGAATGCACCGGCTGCAAAGCGCAAGTCCGGAAAGAAGAAAAAGCGCTAATGATTAATGAGAGGAAAACTAACAAAAGTTAGCTCTCTTTTATTTTTGAAGGAGATGGAAGTATATTTATAAAGAGTCGAGGTATACATGACTTAATAGTTTTCGCTGCCTTTTGTTGTGAATTCCATTTACTTAGTCATATTACTGTACTTTAGATACTATAATTTATATAATACATATCATATGTCTTTAGTATGAATTGAGAAAGGGGAGAATTTGAAATGAATACATTTTTAGTTATTATAAATATTCTTATATTGCTCGCATTAGTCGGTATACTATTCTATATGCAAAAGAAACATGTTTCCTTTTCAAAACGAGTATTTACAGGTCTCGGATTGGGAATTCTTTTGGGGGTATTCCTTCAATTGGCATTTAAGAGCGACAGTACTGTTCTAACAGATACGAAAAACTGGTACAGTATTGTTGGAACAGGGTATGTCAGCCTGTTAAAAATGATTGTTATGCCCTTGATCGTTGTGTCGATTATATCAGCCATCATTCGTTTAAAGGGACAGGCAGGAGTGGGGAAAATCAGTTTCTCCATTATCGGAATTCTGATTTTAACAACAGCTATAGCGGCTGCTGTTGGAATAGGCAGTGCTTTAACATTTGATTTATCAGCGGACCACCTTGAATCTGGCGAAGCAGAGCAAACTCGTTCGGCCGAGTTAGAAGAAACGATGGTTCAAGTAGAGAATCAGAGCTTCCCAGAACGTATTTTGCAGGTCATCCCAACAAATCCGTTCCTTGATTTGACTGGACAAAGACCGACTTCTACGATCGCGACGGTCATTTTTGCAGCGTTCATTGGGATTGCAGCTATGGGTGTTAGAAGAAAAGCACCAAAAGAGTTTGAAACATTCGAAAAAATTATTAATGCTCTATATAAAATTGTGATGAGAATCGTTACATTGATTCTTCGCTTAACTCCATATGGTATTTTAGCGTTAATGGCGACCACTATTGCCAATACAAATGTTCAGGGAATAGTTGAATTATCCACCTTTGTTATCGCTTCTTATGTAGCGCTGATCGTGATGTTCCTGATTCATTTGGCTATATTATTCTTTACTGGATTAAATCCGATGCAATATGTTAAGAAAATGGGTCCTTTACTTACATTTGCCTTTACATCTCGTTCAAGTGCAGCGTCCATTCCAATTAATGTAGAAACTCAAACTAAACAATTTGGTAACTCAGAAGGAATTGCGAACTTTGCTGCTTCTCTAGGGGCATCCATTGGTCAAAATGGATGTGCAGGAATCTATCCGGCTATGTTGGCTGTCATGATTGCACCGGACCCACTTGATCCCGGATTCCTTATTCAGCTAGTCATCATAGTAGCCATCAGTTCGTTTGGTGTTGCCGGCGTTGGCGGAGGGGCTACCTTTGCCGCATTAATCGTCTTATCGAGCATGAATTTGCCAATTGGTATTGCAGCGTTACTAATCTCTGTAGAACCATTGATTGATATGGGCAGAACAGCTCTTAATGTCAGCGGTTCAACTACAGCAGGCTTGGTAACTGGCCGCGTAACAGGCGAATTGGACAAAGATGTGTATAATGGTAAAATGGTTGAAATGAATTCGGTTGAGGCATAAAAAGAGAAGGGGGAATGCAGTCTATATGCATTCTTCCTTTTTTATTGTTTCGTGATGCTTTAAGTCGGGAAAGGAATAAAGGGTATATCTACATGTTTCAATTTCCGAGAGAAGGATAACAAGCGTTTCAATCGAATACTATATAGGTATGGATTTCAGCGAAATGGAGGAATACTAGAATGAGTAAGATTACGGTTCAAACATCCAAGGCACCGGCAGCGATTGGGCCATATTCACAAGCGATTCGAGTAAATGGATTTGTTTATACATCCGGACAGCTTGGGTTAGATCCTGAAACGGGCGAATTAAAGGATGGGGTACAGGAGCAAACACATCAAGCATTTAAAAACATACAGGCTATTCTCAAAGAAGAAGGGCTTGATTTGAATCATATCGTGAAGACGACCGTATTCCTGAATGATATGAATGATTTTGCGGCAGTCAATGAAGTATATGCCACTTATTTCAGCGGCAGTTTTCCAGCTAGAAGTGCTGTGGAAGTAGCGCGTCTACCTAAAGACGGACTTGTAGAAATAGAAGCTATTGCTGTAGTATGATAGGAGAGAGCCCGAAGCCAGGCTCTTTTTTAACCTAACCCATATACAGAGAGAGGGGGCAATTAAATGCCAAAGGGTACAGGAAAGGTACTTGGTCAAAATAAAAAAGCGTATCATGATTACTTTATCGAGGAAACCTATGAAGCAGGAATTGTTTTGCAGGGGACTGAAATTAAATCAATCCGAAATGGTCGAGTTAACCTAAAGGATTCATATGCAAGGATTATTAATGGGGAAGTCTTCTTAATGGGAATGCATATCAGCCCATATGAGCAGGGCAACCGCTACAATCATGATCCATTGCGCGTTCGTAAGTTACTCTTGCACAATAAGGAAATCAGCAAATTGATCGGTGCAACAAAAGAACAAGGGTATGCGCTTGTGCCATTGAAGCTGTATTTGAAGAACGGGTTTGCCAAGGTTTTAATCGGTTTAGGCAAGGGTAAAAAGAATTATGATAAACGTGAAGACTTGAAGAGAAAAGAAGCGAAACGTGAAATTGAACGAGCATTTAAAGATCGTCAGCGTTAAGCTTAGGTTGGTACTCTCACCAAGTTCTTACAATTGAATTTCACATTTATTATGTTATAATTACTTATGTACCACAATTGAATAGAAGCAACGCAAAAGCAAGCTTCTTCATCTCGTGCGATCCACATTCTTATCATGGGGACGTTACGGATTCGACAGGGGTAGTTCGAGCTTATGTTGCGAGTCGAGGGGATCGTCCTCGTTAAAACGTCAAAGCCTATAACTGGCAAACAAAACAACAACCTAGCTTTCGCTGCTTAATAACAGTCGATAAGCTGTTCCTCCCTCCATTGTCCATGTGGTAGGGTAAGGGACTCAAATTTAGTGGACTACGCCGGATCTCACCGTCTGAGGGAGAAGGAAGAGAACAACCAGACTAGCTGTCCGGGCGCCTGTCGATAGGCAGAAGGCACAGCGAATCGCTAATATGTCGACTACACTCGTAGATGCATAAGTGCCGTTATCTTTGGACGTGGGTTCGACTCCCACCGTCTCCACCAATACATATGTTGGTGGTTTTTTATTTGTGTGGCTTTAATATAATTTTGCCAAACTGGCAATGAAATCATTCCTAAATTTTAGATAGTATATATTTTAATGATGAAAGCTCGGTTTTTACCGAGCTTTTTTTCTTTATCAAAATCAAAGGTCGTCAATTTGATGGATTGAAAGATATACAGAGAGAATTAGCAGATTATGTACATTAGTATAATATCATTGAACACTGGTTTATATGAATCCTATTTAGTACAGATTTGAGTGCCTTAAAAAGTGGAACCGTGACCTTATTTATAGGTTATTTTTATTATTAAATATTGCGTGAAGATTATAATTTACATGAGTTTTATGATGTATGTAAAAGTTAAATTTTATAGCCAAATTCTCAATTGATTTAAAAAAAAGGCTTTTAATCGTTATATTGATATACTAATATTTCGAGTGATATAATCTCCGATGGAAATAAATTATACAAATTTCATAATATGTAAGATAGGAGATAGAGTATAAAATGAATTGGAAGGCAACAGTAGCAGGAGCGATAGGAGTAACAGCTATAGCAGGAACATTGGTGTTTAATACAGATGCGGCAAACAAAGTAATGGACAACATTGAAGCATTAAGATCAAAAATAGCTGCATTTGCTAAAAATGATGAAGCATTAGTTGAAAAATATAATACATTAAAAGGTGAAGCAGAAGTAAAAATAGCTTCATTACAAGAAAAAATAGATGAATTAAACGCAAAATTAGAAAATAACGAAGATGTTTCTACATCTGAAAAAGCAGAATTGGAAGCAGAAATAAAAAGACTTACAGGAGAACTAGAAAAAGCTAATGCAGCTATAGAAGACTTAGAAATAAAGTCAAATGATGCAGTTCAAGAAGCTAATACTTATAAAATGACAGATCCAAATACTTTACCAGGATTAGGTGAAGATCAAGAAGCAGTTGAAATAGCAACAGTAAAGCCATATTTTTATGCAAACCGTGCTCAAGTTACTATCAGCCTAAAAGAAGATATAGATATATCACTTTCATCTAAAGGAAATATTAAAATTGAGTATATTGATGCTGATGGAAACCCTGTAGAAACAAAAAGTAAAATTTATAGTGGATACTTAAATGATTCTGAAGGTAACAAATATGGAAAAGGTGCAGAATTTTGGAATCAAAATTATTCCAATCAATTAGTAGCTGGTACAACATATTCTTCAACTCTAAATAAAGCAAATATAGCTAAAGTTATCGTTACAGTAACTAACAATGATGGTGTAGTACAAACAATAACAAAAGAAAAATAAAAACTTTATAAAATCTAAATAAGGACTAATTTTTATTAGTCCTTATTTTAGAATCTGGATATAAAGGGAGAAAAAGATGAACAAAGTTTTAATTAGTACAGTTATTGGGGTTGTTGCTAGTGCGGCTATAGCATCAGTTGCTATAGCATCATCCGTAGTATTTAATTCTGCTCCAATAGACAATATTGAAAATAATATAAATATTTTAAAGGATAAAGTAGAAGCTTATTCAACTAATGAACAGAAGTTAGTAAACAAATATATGGAATTATATAAGGAATACGCTAAATTAAAAGAAGCTACGGTACAAGATAGTGATGCAGTATCAGAATCTAATGTTGATAGTTTAAAAGATGATTTAGAGAAACAGGAAGAAAAGAATAAAAAACAAGAAGACTATATAAAAGAATTAGAAGAACAAATAGAAAAAATAGAGTCCAATAAGGTTAAACAAGAAGAAACTAAAGAACAAGAGGACTATATAAAAGAATTAGAAGGTCAGGTAGAAAGCTTAGAGTCCAACCAGGTTAATCTAGAAGAAAAGAATAAAGAACAAAAAGACTATATAAAAGAATTAGAAGAACAAATAGCAAACATAGAGTCCAATAAAGTTGACCAAGAAGAAAAACCTCAATCTAGCATTGAATTAGAGGTAGAATAATGGAAAATAATCAATCAACTACTAACGGCTCTAAGAGAAATTTATTAATAGTAATGCTAGTAGCATTGCTACTAGCTCTTGTATTTTTAGTTAAATCTTGCTCAGTAAATGAAGATTCTAAAGATGAACAAGAGATTACATCTGAAGTATCAAAAGATGAGGGAAAAGATAACGAAGACAATCTAGATCAAGATAACGATACAGATCAAAACCAAACTACTAATAATGATAAATTATCAAGTGGATCTCTAGACAGTACCAACCAAGATGGTTTAGTAAATAATGCCCAGAATCATATACAAGGCAATCATGACAATTCATCAGGCGGTTCTCAAGATGGTGATAATCAAACTACCAATAATGGGAATAGTATATTAGATAATAGTACTGATGTTAGTACTGGGGAGAATACTGATACTGATAATGATCAATCCTCCAGTGGTTCTCAAGATGGTGATAATCAAACAGGTTCAGATACAAATCCAGGTCGACCGAATAATCCAGAAGATAACGGAAATGGAAATCTATTAAATTTGTTATATGATGAATTAATTAAGGCTAATGATACTTTTGAATACTTTCTAGAAGTAACTGATGAAATCTTAGAAAGTTACTAGAAAGTATTACATAATTTTTGATATAAAAAGGATAATCCATTTGGATTGTCCTTTTTATATAGGTATCTTTACTTACTTCTCGCCTGAAGCGTTTATAATTTGAAAAAGAGCTACTAATCTACAATCTTTTTTGCAGGCGAATTCTTTTTAAGTCTAAAATCATATTTCTTTGCATTTTGATATCCTGGATCGACATAACTGGATTTCTCATCACTTTATGAAGCGGGTAACCAATAATTTAGTATTTTCTTCCAAAAAGAAGTTCTTTTACGAAAGCTTTAAGGCAAAATATGACCGCTGTTCAAATAAAGGCGATACCATTCCTCGCGGCTGAGCTTAATTTCACTGCCTTTTATAATTTCAGCCATCCGATTTTGGTTAGTGGTACCCGCAATCAACTGAATGTTTGCCGGGTGTCGCAAAATCCATGCTGCTGCAATGGCAGTTGGCGTTGTTTCGTAGTTCTCAGCTAATTCTTGGAGAGATTGATTCAACTCAGGAAACTTCTCGTGATTGTCGATAAAGACGCCTTCAAAGAACCCATACTGAAAAGGTGACCAAGCCTGAATCGTGATATCATGCAACCTGCAATAATCAAGGACACTGCCATCTCTATCAACCGCACCCTCTGTTTGCATATTCACTTCCATTCCATTAGCGATCATGCTGGAAAAGGGGATGCTAAATTGCATCTGATTGACGATGATTGGCTGCTTTACATATTTTTTTAATAATTCAATTTGCATCGGTTTATGATTGGATACACCGAAATGAAGAACTTTGCCAGTGCTCAGAAGGGTATCAAATGCCTCCGCGACTTCCTCGGGTTCGACTAAAGCATCTGGGCGATGAAGAACCAGTACATCTAGATAATCTGTTTCCAGACGTTTTAATATTTCATCGACAGACGTTAAAATATGCTCTTTCGATAAGTCATACATTGCACCTGGTTTGATTCCGCATTTAGATTGCAGGATTATATCTTCTCTGTTATATCCGGCAATCTTTAGGGACTTATCAAATTTAGTTTCACAAATCCCTTTGCCATAAATATCAGCATGATCAAAGAAATTTAACCCATTCTCCATGCAAAAAGAAAGATGGGAAGCTAATTTGTCATCGTCCATAGAATCAATTCTCATACAACCTACCGCAATCGCTGGAACGCTCAAATTGCTGCTGCCAAGGTTTATTTTTTTCATGATTATTCCTCCTCCATTCATTAAAAGGACTCGTATCTTACCTATCTAAGTTAGCGGCCGATTAAACCTAGGTGAAATTTTAATTCTAATCGTCCAAGGGCCAATAATCTGTATGCTGTCTCCATTTTACTATAATGAAGAAGAAAGTACTTTTGGGAACCCTTACATTTATTCTGTTTTAGAAGTCGGAAGAGGTAAATGTATCTTTTAGCAGGGATAGTTAAAGAGGATATCCGACCTGGATATCCTCTTTAAGCTAAAGCCTATTTAATATTTTGCTCATAAAATTATTCGTTGATCTTATATACAAAATAATCAAAATCTGCATGTTTTCCTTCACCTGAAGTATCCTGGCACTGCATGCCTACAAAGGCTCCGGTAAAGAATCCTCCGCCGCGGATATAATCATCAGACAGTTTATAAGAATATAAGGTTACCGGGATTTCTGTCCAAGTTTCCCCGTCAAATGAGTAAGAATAGTGGTACGTGTTTGTTTTGACATCGGAACGTATATAAACATATTCAACTTCATCCGGTACAGGAATTTCATTATCTCTCAATGGTCGATCAAAGGTGAAATTATCACATACCGTTAAATCTAGAACTCTTCCTTTTTCTTCATGCCATGTAAGCTGGAGAGCACTCCAGTTTTCCGTATTGTAATAGTTTACTAAACCGGCAGCTTGCTGGAATGATTCCGGTTGAAAAGCTACTTTTGTTTCAGCTGTAAAGTTAAAATGCTGCCAGCGTCTCGCCACAAAAGCCTGTGTAAATTTTGAAGAGAGCGATTCTTTACCGTACAAGCGCAAGTGACCTGGTTTTTCTTCCAATGAAAGATGATCTCCCAACGGAATCCGTAATGTCTGGAAGTTAAGATGTAATGTCTTATCGTTAAAATCATCTTTTTCGGGATCTTTATCCCATTTTACTTCTTCCATATTAGGTCCTTCTATTTCAAGGGAAGGCTGATTACCACCGACGACATAAGGCCAATCGTTTTCCCAGGTTAGTCGTTGAATAGCTGTTTCACGGCCGAGCGGACAATATCCTCTTGGATCCAGTAATGCCTCATTCTCTTTAGGAAGAGGGCGTCCGGTTAAATGAACTAAAAACCACTCATCAGTATGTGTGTGAACAATGGATGCATGGCCGGCTTTTTGTAATGGGTTTCTTGGATATGGAAACGATGTAATCAATGGATTTTCCGGATGAACGTCATATGGGCCATCAATCGTTTTCGAACGCGCAATAGTAGCCTGGTGATCATATTTTGTTCCACCCTCGGCTGTTAAAAGATAATAGTAGCCATTCCACTTATATAAATGGGGAGCTTCCGTTAACTTAATGTCCGTTCCTTTGAAAATAATCTTTTTGCTGCCAACCAACTTTTTCTCTTCAACGCTATATTCCTGAAGAACAATCCCATAGAAAGGATGGTTTCCAAGGCGATGATCCCAAACCATATTAACAAAATATTTTTTACCGTCATCGTCATGAAATAAAGAAGGGTCAAAACCTGAACTGTTTAGATGAACGGGGTCGGACCATTCACCATCAATGGTTTCACATGTACTGAGATAATTATGACTGTCTTTCCACTGCCCGTCAGTCACCTTCACATCCGTATAAATCAGCCAGAACTTCCCATCATGATAGGAAAGAGCAGGAGCCCAAATACCGCCTGAATTAGGATTACCCATCATATTCAGTTGGCTTAAACGATTTAATGGACGAGAGACTAATGTCCAATTTTTTAAATCTTTTGAATGATAAATACCGACTCCCGGGAACCATTCAAATGTAGAAACGGCAATATAATAATCATCGTCATGTCTGCAAATACATGGATCAGGATTAAAACCAGTTAAAATAGGATTTTGAATTTTCATTATTGTATTCTCCTTCATATATAAAAAATATAAGCGCTTTCAAATTTGTGGGTGCTTAGGTTGAACCAGCAAAAGAAAGCAACTAATTTTGATGCACCAATGGATAGGTTTGAATACTTTGATGGAATAAATCATTGTTTAAGAAATGTTCGGTTGAAAAAGCAGCGACGCCGAGAGCACATGAGCGGCTTGCTAAACTTGAGTAATGAATATGTAAATCCTTTTGATGATTAGATAAAGAGTGGTTTTGAATCGTTTCTACTAATGAAGAATGCAGCCATTTTTCACAGACAGCCAGGCGATTACCGAGAATGACTTGGTCAGGATTGAATATATTAATGATATTATTAATGCCAATTCCCAAAGATTTCCCTATTTCATTGAATAATTCAAGTGCCACAGGGTCCTCATGTTCTGCAAGGTTTATTAGATGTTCGAGTGTAACGGTTGGATCATCCATTTTGTTTTTGGCCTGACTGATTAAGGCTCTTTCTGATGCGTATAATTCCCAGCATCCATAGTCACCGCAACGGCATTTTTCTCCGTTTCTATCGATTGTCATGTGGCCAAGCTCTCCTGAAAGTCCATTGTTACCTTGATAAAGATGGTTATTAAGGATTAAGCCACCCCCAATCCCAAATCCAATACTTATGTATATCATGTTGTTGAAGTCTTTTCCTATACCGAACTTTTTTTCGCCATATACACCGCAATTTGCTTCATTCTCGACTATGACAGGTACCTGGTATCTCTTTTCAACCAAATTTTTCAAATTGATATTTTTCCAATGTAAATTTGGAGCCATTAAAATTTTTCCGTTCGTATCGACAGTGCCCGGTACGCCGATCCCAATTCCAACTACATCATAAGGGCAATCCGGAATGGAGGTAAACATACAATCAATCATTTCATAGAGTTCTGTTTTTATTTCTTCATAGGTTAAATCCTGAAAGTTTCTAAGTTTTTCTTTGTAGATTTTCCCCTGTAGGTTGGTGATGATCCCCAATATATAATTGACTCCAATATCAATTCCGATGGAATAGCCGGCATCTTCATTGAATAACAACATAACCGGCCGTCTGCCACCGTTGGATTTACCTGGACCGGATTCTGATACGAGCTGTTCGTTTATAAGTTCACAGACCAAGGAAGAGACTGTTCCCTTATTTAGGCCGGTTTTATTGGCAACATCCGTTCGTGATAGAGGAGAAAATTCCTTTATTACTTGCATGACCAATGATTTATTCTCTTTTTTAACAACCTGTTGATTATACGTCTTCACTGGTCTTCCTCATTTCTTACTCTTTTATTCTAATAGTAACATCTAATACTTTGTTTATCCAGTAGACAAACAAAGTTTTCCATGATATTCTAAATTTGAGTTTACTAGTAAGTAAAATTAAATTTTGGGGGTTTATTCATGCACAAAAAGAAAGCGTTTTCTTTTCTTGTTGGGTTTTTAGCCATATTTTTAGTTTTAGCGGGTTGTTCGTCGGATACTGAAAAGTCAAACTCTGATGGTAAGAAAGTTATTAAGTTTATGCATCTATGGCCAGAAGGCAGTTCTAAACAACATCATGAAATTGTTAAAAATATTGTTGCGGAATATGAGAAGGAACATAAGGACGTTAAGGTTGAGCTTGAAGTTTTAAGCAATGAACAATACAAGGATAAGATAAAAGTTTTATCTGCTTCCAATGAACTTCCTGATGTTGGGATGACTTGGGCAGCAGGATACCTTCAGCCATATGTAGATGGGAAAAAATTTGCGCCACTTGATGACATTCTTGAAGGAGATTTAAAGGACTCCTTTGTAGCGGGGACAACAGAAGCTTACCAAATTGATGATAAAACATACGGTCTTCCACTGGAGCTTAATATTGCCTCTGTTTTCTATAATAAAAAGATTTTTAAGGATAATGGGCTAGAAGTTCCAAAAACTTATGATGATTTAGTAAAAGTAGCGGAAACTCTTGATAAAAAAGGAGTTGAGCCTATTGCGCTTGGTAATAAGGACAAATGGACTGGTTCATTATGGTATATGTACTTAGCTGACCGTATTGGCGGAACGGAAGCCTTAAAAGGTGCAATTGACCGTACAGGTTCTTTTGAAGATCCGGCACTCGTATCTGCAGCTGAAAAAGTTCAAACATTAGTTGATGCAAATGGTTTTGTAGATGGATTCAATGGATTGTCCGATGAAGAAGCAAAGAGTATGTTCATGAACAGTCAGGCAGCTATGTATCTAATTGCTACATGGGATTTGCCTAACTACACAACAAACCCAGATGTGCCTCAGGAATTTAAAGATCAAGTTGGTTTCTTCGACTTCCCATCTGTTGATGGAAAAGGGGATATGAACAGTTATGTTGGTGGTCCTGGAGTAGGATTGTTTGTTTCTGAAGACTCTAAAGTAAAAGAAGAAGCGAAGGATTTCGTCTCTTACTTTGTTCAGCAGTGGGGAGAAAAATCTGTCACGGATGCTGGCGTAATACCGGCTACTAAAATTGATGCTGAAAAGCTAGATTTGCCGCAAATGTATGTGGATGTATTGGGTAAATTAAATAAAGCGACCAATATTACTCTGTATGCGGATGTACAGTTAAGCTCTGATGCTGCGCAGATTCACTTAGATCAAATTCAGTCTTTATTCGGCAAGGAAACAACGCCGGAGAAATTTACAAAAGCACATGAAGATGCACTTTCTGCAGAATAATAAGATAAGGGGAAAAGGATTCATCTTGGTTTTGATGAATCCTTTTCCTACATATAGAAGAGGTGGTTTCTATGAATAAAGTGATGTCCAATAAGTGGGTTATAGCGATGTATATTCTGCCGGCTTTGCTATTGGTCAGTGTGCTGATTTTTATTCCACTTATTTTAACCGGGTATTATGGGCTTATGGATTGGGATGGCATTGGCTCCATGACGTTTATTGGCTTGGAAAACTATATCAATGCAATCCAGGATGCAAAATTTTGGGACAGTGCCTGGCATTCTATTTTACTGGCTATCTTTTCAACTTTAAGTTTAGTCATCTATTTAGCCATTTCTCTTATTCTGGCTTCCAAAATTAAAGGCGCAGATTTATTAAGAAAGATCTATTTGATTCCCATGCTATTATCTTCAGTGGCTATCGCACAGTTGTGGATTAAGGTGTTCAATCCTTCGAATGGAATATTGAATACACTATTGACTTGGATGGGGGTTGAAAATCCACCTTTATGGCTTTCTGATACGTCTATTGTTTTATATGCTATTTTTATCCCCATCTTATGGCAGTATGCAGGATTTTATATTTTGATTTATTATGCAGCTCTGAAAAACATCCCTGAATCTTTAATTGAAGCAGCAAGAATAGATGGCGCGACTCCTTGGCAGATTGCCTTGAAAATCAAGCTGCCGCTAATCATGGGGGTAGTAAAGGTTACAGTTGTACTGGCTATTGTTGGTTCACTTAAGTATTTCGATCTTATTTATGTTATGACTGGCGGAGGTCCGAATGGATCGAGCGAAGTAATGGCTTCCTATATGTATAAATTGGCCTTCTCAACCTCTAATTTTGGTTACGGGAGTGCGATTGGATTCCTGTTACTCGTCATTACTTTGATTGTTACGGTTATTGTTAATAAACTGACCGCATCCAAGGATGAAATCCAATATTAGAGAGGAGGAAACATGATGGCTCGGTTCGGAAAAATTGTACTATATATTTGTTTGGGAGCGGTTGCGTTATTTCAGATTTTTCCAATAATATGGTTATTCCTGTTTTCATTAAAGAGTAATCAGGAGATCTTTGCAGGTTCCCCATTTGCTCTTCCCTCCGAATTTAGGTGGGAAAACTATTTGAAGGTTTGGGATGGGGGCATTGGGTTATACTTCTTTAATAGTATTTGGATTACAGGGGTTGCTATTGTAATAACGGTTCTTTTTGCAAGTATGGCAACTTTCGCGATTACGAGAATGCATTGGAAATATAGTAAGCTTGTATTAGGATTGTTTATGGTCGGCCTAATGATTCCAATTCATTCAGCGTTAATTCCCTTGTTTAATATGTTCTTGAATGTGAATTTGATTGATAATCCATGGTCCATTGTTATCACTTATACGGCTTATAATCTACCGATTACGATGATGATTCTGATGGGCTTTTATACGACATTGCCAAGAGAAATTGAAGAGGCAGCCATTATTGATGGAAGTTCAATCAATCGGATGTTCTTCCGAATCATCCTGCCCATGTCCATGCCTATCATGTCCACCACCGTCATCATCAATATGATTTACAATTGGAATGAATTCGTATTTGTTAACACGTTTATCAGCTCTGATAAATATAAAACGTTGACGGTTGGCATTCAGAATTTCATTGGACAATATATGACAGACTGGGGTGCAATTGGTGCCACATTAATTATCAGTTTCCTTCCATTATTACTTGCTTTCATTTTCTTCAGTAATAAAGTAGTCGAAGGATTATCTGCAAGCGCAGTTAAAGGGTAATGAGTTTAATAGGTAAACGTAAGCAGCCTAAACCTTATGCGAGGTCTAAGCTGCTTTTTTATATTTCCGCTGTTTTTTTTAGAAAGAATATCCTTTGGTTTTACTGAATAGTTATAATGATAAATTTTGAAGTACCTGTTCGTTTCATTATAAATAGGTCAATCAGGAGATTTTCCATAATAATAAAGGAGGATTTTATGCTTTTTATGATTATTGTCAAAGCTTCGAAGAATTCGGAATCCGGAAATCTTCCAAGCCCAGTGCTCAGGGAAGCCATGGCGAAATACAATGAGGAATTAGAGAAGGCAGGCGTGCGAATTATTGCTAAAGGACTTCATCCAAGTTCAAATGGGATTCGTATTTCTTATCCAAAACCAGGAGAAAATCCAGTGGTCACGGATGGCCCGTTTTTAGAAACGAATGAACTGATTGCTGGGTTCATTCTAATTGATGTGAGGTCGAAGGAAGAAGCCTTTGAGTGGGCTATGCGGATGCCGGATCCACAAGGACATGGGGAAGGTCAAATTGAGTTGCGGCAAGTAAATTGAGTTTCCGGAACAAACTAATAAACACTCATGATTTTATTTTTAATTAGAGAATGAATCATACAAGAATTTCGGACATGAAAACGTATGGGAGGCTATTTATCTATAAGGAGTTTTACTTCAATTACAAACTGCAGATATTATTCCTGAAATGAGGACTATGTCTACAATTTGAATGGCTCTTTTCTTAAATATTGCTCATGGATGAAAAATCCTGTTATCACAGTTGTTCAATCAAAACGCCCAGTAGTTCCTTTACGTACATATAATAGTTAAGTCGGAACTCGCTTATTTCAGCTACCTATTAATCATAATAATAAAGACTAGCACTACGATTGATAAGGCTATAATAACGGACATCCATCTAATCTCCACCTTTTTTAGTAAACGGTCAACAATAAAGAATAAGATAGCAGAAATAAGACTTAATACGGCTAAAATGGATCCGTATAAACAATGAAATAAGAAGGAAGTGATTTCACGAGTATAGGCTTTTTTAGAGAGCTTCTTGCTAATCCAGTCACTAAAAGAGGAAGTAATAATGCCGTAAGTAATGACGAACATAAAGTTTAAATAGTATAAATTTATAAAAACATCCCCTTCAAACCAATCAGGTGTTGAAAGAATAAGTGTAAATAATAAACTACTAAGAACAGCCGTTACTATTTTTCTCTTTAAAGTTATAGCTATTTTCTCTCCCTTAATTTGATTGCTCAAATAAAGCACCCCCTTATGAATGGTATTTGTTATACCTATTTGATCATTTATCATCTATGTCTTTTTTCACTAACCTGCTTTTGTAGTTAAATAGGTCATCTACAGAACTTTATACTAAGAAATAGAGAAAGCACAAGCTACCTCAAAAAGAGCATTTGTGCTTTGTATCTTCATCTGTTCTGTTGACTTGCGTGTTGCTTGGCTTCTAAACGTCTGAATGAGGTAGAAGCTAACCAGGTAGTGATAAAGGAATAAAAGCTAAATCCAAATATAAATGCCAGTGCCGGAAAGATGCTGGTGATAACGAGAAAAGCCGCCAGACAAATGACCATCAGAAATAGTTGAATAGGGCTGATTAACATCATCAAAAAGGCCTGTTTATAAATAGATCGAACTGGCAGTTCATAATGAGCGAAAACAGGAAACAAATAGAATAGTAAAAAGATAAATAACAGAATACAAACGAAAATCGGGATATGGATTCCTGGCATAAGACTGCTTGTACCGCTTTGTATATAAAACAGATCAGTTACGATCAACAGAATAATGAAGGATGTATAGATCCCTAAATGATTACTTTTCCAAAAGTCTTTTTTATAATAAGACCAAAAGGTACTGAAGACCGGCAAATCAGAATGTCCTCTTAGCCATTTTCTCACCACTGCAAACATGGCTGTGGTTGAGGGGTATAGACCGAATAGAATAGCACCGGTCAAAGTAAACATAACCCATAATAAATTTAAGTAGGCAAACCTTGTAATCCATTCCAATATGGTGTAAAGACCATTTCCTAAATCCTTCAAGTGCCACTATCCCTCCTTGGCGAATACATCTTATTCTATTATTATACTGCAATATAGAGGCTATATTAAACATTATTGAGAATATATAGAATTTTAAGGGGAGATAGAAGATACGGAAATCTTGTATGCAGATTCATTGGATTATAAAAATAAAAAATCCCAAGCATTCTCTGCGGTTGGGATTTTAAGAATAAATTCAGTTATTAATTTTTATTGAAGAGCATCTAAATAGGCTTCATATAAATAGGCTGTCCATTTACTGTGGGAATTTTCCTTTAAATTCTTCAGTAGACCATCAATAATGGCTTCGGGATATTGAGGATTCAACAATTCATTTATTAAAAGCTCCAATGATTGCTGAATTGTTCGATCAGTTATTTCATCCTTTTTTACAGTGAGCAAATTCACCAGTTCATCCTTTGAAGGTACGAGGGTTTCTGTACTTGTATAGGATAGATATTCAGCTGGAATGAGAGGTATGGTTGCCTGATTGGCTAAAACGGTTACTTTTTCAACTAAAGATTTGCATAAGAGATCCAGCTCAAAAGGATAATTAGATATGAAAAATAACTCTGCATAAAGTTTAGAGAATCCTTTAATGGTATAAACCAAATCAGGCCGCATAGAATCATTCACATCAGGAAATTGGCGATCTATTATTGAGAATATAATAGAATTCAAAAAATGGTCATATTTGGATAACTGTTCAAATATCTCAGTACTGCAGGAAGTAAACTGTTCTTTTATTAAAACCTTCGCAAAGTTGGAATGACTTTGATACGCATTAAAAATAGTATAATAAAAATCATAAAGTAAGGATTCAGATGAATGAGACTTACTGACCGAATGTTCAATATTAGCTGTCATATCGCTCAGGAAGTAATCAATCAATGCGAAAACTAATTCATCCTTTGACTTATAAGACAGGTAGAAAGCGCCTTTTGAAATTCCGCAGATTTCTGTAATTTGTTGAATAGATGTTGCTTCAATCCCATTTTTAGCGAAAAGTTCAAAAGCCTTTTCCATTATTAAGTGTTTTTTAACCATGCCGACACCCCTGTTCATTAGTTGACATCTGACCAACCAGTCATTATTATAAATAAATGTAGGAATTGAGTCAATTGTTAGAATCTTATTAGCAAAGGGAAGGTGTAAGGGTGAAAGGGTTAGTCAATTTTGTCTTAGGAAATAAACTGGCTGTATGGCTATTAACGATCATTATCACAGCCTCAGGAATCTATTCAGGCACAAAAATGAAAATGGAGTCTATTCCGGATATATCTATTCCCTATTTAATCGTAATGGGAGTGTATCCTGGTGCTGCTCCAGAGCAAGTAATGAATGAAGTCTCCATTCCGATGGAGAAGGCTATAGAGGGACTAGAAGATGTAAATGCGGTTACCTCGAATTCATCATCCAGCGTATCTCAGGTTCAGGTAGAGTATGAGTACGGGGTAGATATGGATGAGAAAAAACGTGAATTGCAATCGGCCATAGATGCAGTGGAAATGCCGGAGGATGCTGAAGAGCCGTCCATAATGGCGATTAGTATGAATATGATGCCGGTTCTATCCTTATCCATCAGCAGTGAGGAAGAGGACATTGTTGATTTAACCTCAACTGTGGAAGATACAATCTTGCCTAAAATTGAAGAAATTGATGGTGTAGCTTCTGCAACCATTACAGGTCAACATATAGAAGAAGTAAACTTCAGTTACAATCAGGAAAAGATGAAGCAATTGGGACTGACTGAAGACAAAGTGAAGGAAATGATTCAGGCGAGCGACATGGAGCTTTCGCTTGGACTTTATGAATTTGAAGAAGGCGAAGAAGCGGTTTATGTAGATGGAAAACTTAAGACGGTTGATGACCTAAAAAATATGGTGATCCCAGTAACGCCATCTGCGGAGAATCCAACACCGTTTGTAAAATTAAGTGACATTGCAAAAATCGAAAAGGTTGGTAAAGTAGAATCTGTTTCACGTACCAACGGAAAAGATGCGATAGCGATACAAATTGTTAAAGGACAAGAAGCAAATACAGTAACCGTTGTAAATGCTGTTAAGGACCTAATTGACGATCAGGAAAAAACAATCGATGGGTTGAAGATAGATGTCACACTTGATCAGGGTAAACCAATCGAGGACTCTGTATTTACGATGATTGAAAAAGCTTTATTTGGCGGATTAATCGCAATTCTGGTCATCTTGTTATTCTTACGAGATCTTAAATCTACCATTATATCGATTATCTCTATTCCAGTATCCATTCTCATGGCCTTGCTGCTCTTGAATTGGATGGATATTACCTTAAATATTATGACACTTGGTGCGATAACCGTGGCGATTGGGCGGGTAATTGATGACTCCATTGTCGTAGTGGAAAATATTTACCGAAGAATGCATTTGAAAGAAGAAAAGTTAAGAGGACGGGCACTAATACGTGAAGCAACGCTTGAAATGTTCAAGCCAGTTTTATCTTCAACATTAGTGACAATAGCCGTATTTGCCCCAATGGTCTTTATTGGTGGTATGGTAGGAGAATTGTTTATGCCATTCGCCTTAACGATGTCATTTGCTTTAATTGCCTCGTTAATCGTGGCCATTACAATTGTTCCGGCATTATCTCACTTCTTATTCCGTAAAGGTCTATATGGGGAGAGAAAAGCAAGCCATCATAAAGAAGTTGGTAAACTGGCAATCTGGTATAAAGGTGTATTGGCTAAAGCACTGAACCATAAAGTCATTACATCTATTATCGCAGTTGTTTTGTTAGGCGGTTCAATAGCCTTAACACCGTTAATTGGATTCAGCTTTATGGGATCTCAGGAAGAGAAATCGATGTATGTGACATACACACCAGCTACAGGTGAGGTAGAGGAAGATACATTAAAGAATATCGAGCAAGTTGAAAAGAAATTAATGAAACACAAGGATATTGATGTTATCCAGTTATCCGTAACGGATTCCGATTCTACTGATATGGCATCGTCCATGGCTATGGGCGGCGGTGCTGGAGGGGCATTAATGTTCCTGATCTTTGATCCTGAAACGGAAAACTTCAGTGAAGAAAAAGAAAAAGTTGAAGATTATTTACTTAATCTAGGTCAATCCGGTGAGTGGAAACTTCAGGATTTTGCTTCAATGGGTGGTATGTCATCTAATGAAGCAAGCTACACGATTTACAGTAAAGACTTGGAGGACTTGCAGGATGCTGTGAAACAAGTGGAAGGCGCGCTTGGAGAAGTGAAGGAATTGGAAGATGTCACTTCTGATGCCGAAGACCCATATGTAGAGCATGTGTTAAAAGTAGATCAGGCGGATGTCCTGCAATATGGTTTAACAACTGGTCAAATTGTCATGGCGTTAAATGCATCTGATCAAAAAGAAGTATTAACGACAGTCGAGAATGATGGCAATGATATTGAGGTCATCGTCCAACGTGAAGCGAAAGCTGATCCAAAGTCAATGGATGATTTACTGAAAACACAAATACCGACTGCGCAGGGTACTGCAATGCCGTTATCTCAGCTTGTAAAAGTTGAAGAAGGAACGACTCTTAATACACTAGCTCGTTCTGAGGGTGAGTATTATGCGACTGTATCAGGAACAATAGTTGGTGAAGATGTATCTAAGGCTTCAAGTGCTGCAGATGAAAAAGTAGATAAACTTGATTTACCGAAAGGTGTAACGACTGGGGTTTCTGGTGTTGCAGCAGATATGACTGAGACCTTTACACAGCTTGGAGTGGCTATGATTGCGGCTGTAGCGATTGTATACTTTATCCTTGTCGTCACATTCCGTGAAGGATTAGCTCCATTTGCGATTCTGTTCTCCTTGCCATTCGCGGTAATTGGTTCATTTGTTGGACTATATCTATCCGGACAAACGATTTCTGTATCCGTTATGATGGGTCTGTTAATGTTGATTGGTATTGTCGTGACAAATGCCATTGTATTGGTTGACCGTATCATTCATATGGAACGTGAAGGATTGACTATGCGTGAAGCTATCCTTGAAGCAGGAGCAACAAGGCTGCGTCCAATCTTAATGACAGCCATTGCGACGATTGGTGCGATGATCCCAATGGCACTAAGCGATGGTGGCGGAGGTCTTGTTTCAAAAGATCTTGCTATTACTGTAATCGGCGGTTTGATTAGTTCGACACTCTTAACATTAGTGATTGTACCGATTGTATATGAAGTACTATCTAAGCTATTTAAGAAAAATCGTAAAGATATAGTAGAAGATTAATTCTTTAAAACCACAGTTTCTTAGCATGATAGATTGCTAATGAAACTGTGGTTTTTATTTTTT
The DNA here is from genome assembly GCF_058313635.1 of Bacillus sp. z26. Lineage (NCBI taxonomy): Bacteria > Bacillati > Bacillota > Bacilli > Caryophanales > Bacillaceae > Bacillus > Bacillus sp. z26. The sequence goes on along the minus strand of NZ_JBZFQM010000003.1, from coordinate 163,580 downwards.
AAGAATCAAAGTTCTGTATAATTGTGTTATAGTTCACAAATATCAATCAACTTATTTAAGGAGTGAAATAATCAATGGCTATGGAAATATTGGCTGGTTATCAAGTAATCGTTCTAACGGAAAAAGCTACAAATTCAAGAGCAATTTTATGTCCGGAAAGAGGGGGTATCTTACTTCAGCTTACTCTCCAAGGGAAAGAAATCTTATATCTTCAGGAGGAAACATTCGCAGATCCAACAAAAAATATCCGCGGAGGCAACCCGGTTCTGTTTCCAATCTGTGGTCCATTACCAAACAATGAATATCAACATAAAGGACATACCTATACAATGCGTCAGCATGGGTTTGCTCGAAATAAGGCTTGGGATGTAGTCAATCAAGCTTCTAATTGGGCAACCTTACATTTGCGGGATGATGAAGAAACCTTTGAACAATATCCTTTTCATTTCTCTCTTGAGTTTACGTATAAATTAGAAAATGGAAAGCTAATTATTAATCAAACTTACAAAAATTTATCATCAGAAACCATGCCATTCTATGCCGGCTTTCATCCATATTTTAATGTGAATCATTCAACCACCCATTATGGAATCCCAGCAACTCAATATGTTGATAATGAGGATGGCTTAACAAAACCATTCGAGAACAATCTGAAGGATATACCTATACAGGATGCTAAACTATTCAATCCGGTATCTGGAGGGATATCTAGACTGAGTCATAATCAAGACACAATTGAAGTGGACTATAGCAACCACTTTACTACCATTGTTATTTGGTCGGAAAAGCCGGATCAATATGTATGTCTTGAGCCATGGATGGGACTTCCTGATGGATTTAATCAGAAGAAAGGCATTGTTCGTTTACCTGCACATGAAGAGTTACAGGCCAAGTGCAGTATTTCAATCAAGCATAGCTAAACATAGTAGAAGTTAAATCGGTACAGCTAGATACCAGGTTTTTTGTTTTTTGAAAGGGATAAAAGAATTTTTGTCGAAATAAGGGAAAGAGGCAATAAATAGTTTATTGGAATGCAATGATTTATCTTCTCGTATAGATAGTAAAAGACAGGCAGGGATGTGGAGAAATGTATTTACAAATTCAAGAACCAACACAGAGGATATCCAAGAATAGTATATGGGTTTGGAGGCTGTCCAATACACTTGGACATGGTATGACTCTCCTTATACTCGGAGTATTATGGTATCTTTCTGAACTGTATGATTGGAAGACATGGATTACATATGGATTAATTGTGCTTTTTGTTTTTACCTTATTCTCAGCCATCTACTCTATTCTTTTCGAACCCTATTATAAATATAAAACATGGAGATATGAAATAGACGAGGAATATATTCAATTGAAGCATGGACATTTTATCGAAAGATACTTTGTGATTCCGATGACAAAAGTAGAATATGTATCGACACATCAAGGTCCATTGTTACGGAAGTACCAGCTTTACGATGTTGAAATAGGAACAACGACTACCAATCATACGATTCCTGCTATTCCGTCTGAACAGGCAATAGCATTACGTGAGCAAATTGCGATCTTTGCCAAGGTTAAAGATCTGGATGAAAAAGGGATGGAGCAGGAGCTATGAACCAATCCAAAAGACAACATCCTGCCTGGATTCTATTAGAGATAGGCAGTTTAATTAAAAGTCTCTTTTTTATTATCCTTTTTTTATTTATTTTACAGGCGGATAAAGATACTGGATGGATTGTGTGGGCGCGATATGCTTTCTGGCTTTTTGTTGCCGGGGGCCTCATAATCATCCTCTTAAGATGGTATACAAGTACCTATGAGTTGAAAGAAGAAGCAATCGTACTTCACGAGGGTGTGTTTGTTAAAAAAATTCGTACAACAACGTATGAGCGTATTCAGGATCACCATATCCAAACAAACTTTATTCATAAGCTGATGGGCTTAACATCTATTAAACTGGAAACAGGTACTACGGATGATGATTCCACCTTGACCTTTGCCGCTGTCAGTTTAGAGGAAGCAGATCGAATCCTTGATTTGGTGCATAGGAAAAATTCTAATCAGGTGGATGAGACAGTAGAAGAAGTGGTTGAAAAACAAATTTATTTCCGCTCCACTCAAAAAGATAATCTTAAAGCTGCCCTGACTTCATTCAGTTTTTTGGCTATTTTTCCGATTCTCGCAGCTGTCTACTCAAATATTGATGATTTTTTTAATGTTGAGGAGTCTACGAAAATAATTGTCTCCTATTTTATGGATCATCTACTATTATTAGTTCCAATGGCTGTGATTGCCCTTCTTCTTTCTTTTGGTATTGGATATATCCAAACGGTCCTCAAGTATGGAAACTATGAAATAGCAGGCGATGATTCGAGGATTTATATATCTAAAGGAGTGTTAAACAGAACTACATTCTCTATACAAAAAAGCAGGGTTCAGGCGATTGCGATTAAACAGTCTTTAATAAAGCGCCTCTTGGGAATGGCTGAAGTTAAGGTCGTAAGTGCCGGCCAAACAGAGAATAAGGAACAGGAGATTAGTTCACTGTATCCTTTTTTACCGAAGCATGAAGCTTATATATTAACAAATAAATTATTGCCAGAGTATCATATTGAAGAAGATATGATTCATTTACCCAGGAAGGTATTAGGTTTGAGGCTTATCCGTCCCTATTACTGGACCATCACTGCTATAATCGGCCTCTATATAATTAAGAAAGAGTGGATATGGGCAGCCCTTGCTGTTTTTGTGATTGAACTGGTACTTCGCGTTCTTAATTATAAATTTACAAGCTATTTGCAGAATGAAACATTCATTCAGGTTCGAAATGGCGGTCTTGTTACAGAAACCTTTTTAACAAAACGAAAGAATATCCAGCAAATCCAAATAGGATATTCATGGCTGCAACGTAAATTTGATGTAGCCACATTGGAATTTACCAATCGTTCGAAGCCAGTGGTCATTACATCATTACCGGATGTCCCAAAAGAGGCCGTTGTGAATTTTCATGAATGGTATAAAAAGAGCAGTAATAAAAAAATATTATAAATAATGGTAAAATAATGAACATCTTTAACTGAGATAGTGATACGATAAAGATAGAAACAAACAATATATTCATCACATGTAGCTGATACTCTTCAGGCATGGTAGTAAAGTGATAGGTTACGAGTAACTTGTTATTTTTGCTGCCATGCCTTTTTGATTCTATGGACAGAAAGAAGAATAATTCTATCAACTATAATCATATCTTTAGATAGAAAGGGGAAATCAAGGATGGCTTTTGACTTTTTTAAGAAGAAAGAAATAAATATGGTAGCGCCTTTAAACGGTACAATCATTTCAATTGAAGAGGTTCCGGACCCGGTATTCAGCCAAAAAATGATGGGAGAGGGCATTGCCGTTCAACCCTCAGGTGGACATATATATGCACCTTTTACTGGAGAAATCATTATGATTGCTCCAACCAAACATGCGATTGCTATCCGCAGTAAATCCGGGGTTGAGGTATTAATCCATATCGGCCTTGAAACCGTTGCCTTAAATGGAGAAGGTTTTCAGTTGGCAGTAAAGGAAGGCGAACGTGTAAAGGAGGGGCAATTGCTGATAGAGGTAGATTGGACATATTTGAAGACGCGTGTGGAAAGTATAGTGACCCCTATTATAGTGACAGAGTGCGCTAAGGAAATTACCTTTGGTAGCAGAGGTGCCTGTATTCAAGGTGAGACAGTCATTATGACCTTTTAAATAACATTAGTATATGATCGAAAAGGGGGTGAGGCCAGCTATTATGTGTGAAGGATTAAGGAAGAAGATTTTTAGAAAACGCTTTCACTTTGCTGTTTAAGAAGGAGAATTGGAGGGAGTAAAATGAAAAAATATTTACAGAGACTAGGCAGTTCGTTAATGCTACCTGTTGCGGTTTTACCTGCCGCTGCCGTTTTGATGGGAATTGGCTACGCGATTGACCCGACTGGCTGGGGTGCTGAGAGTCCTTTGGCAGCCTTCTTAATCAAAGCCGGTTCATCAATTATTGATAGCATACCGTTTTTGTTCGCAGTTGGTGTGGCACTAGGGATGTCAAAGGATCGAGATGGTTCGGCCGCTTTAAGTGGTTTAGTCGCCTTTTTAGTTGTAACGACCTTGCTGGCACCTGAGTCAGTTGCGATGTTAAAGGGAATTGAGTTAGAGAATGTGGATCCTGGATTTGATAAAATTAAAAATAATGCATTTATTGGAATTATATCTGGTATTATAGCGGCAGTAATGTATAACCGGTTCAGCCATGTCAAGCTACCAGATGCATTGGCTTTCTTTAGCGGCAAACGTTTGGTGCCGATTATGACAACCGCAACCATGCTCGTTGTCTCTATATTGTTATTATTTATTTGGCCTCCAGTTTATACAGGATTGATTTCGTTTGGGGAAGGAATCGCTAAATTGGGAGCAGCAGGGGCTGGCCTTTACGGATTCTTTAACCGATTATTGATTCCAACAGGTTTACACCACGCGTTAAACTCTGTATTCTGGTTTGAAGTTGCTGGTATTAATGATATCGGTAAATTTTGGTCGGGTGAGGGTGTGAAAGGTGTCACAGGAATGTATCAAGCAGGATTCTTCCCGGTAATGATGTTTGGATTGCCTGCTGCTGGATTGGCGATGTACCATACGGCGAAAACGAAACATAAGAAGCAGGTCGCTTCTTTAATGCTTGCTGCTGGATTTGCCGCATTTGTTACAGGTGTGACGGAACCACTTGAATTTGCTTTTATGTTTGCGGCTCCGCTTTTATACTTGGTCCATGCTGTGCTGACAGGAATTTCACTTGCCATTGCAGCCACTTTCCATTGGACAGCGGGATTTGGATTCAGTGCCGGTTTAATAGATTTTACTCTAAGCTCGCAATTACCGTTAGCAAACCAACCTTATATGTTAATCGTTCAGGGATTCATTTTTGCAGTCATTTATTATTTCTTGTTCCGATTCATTATTGTGAAATTTAACCTCAATACTCCTGGAAGAGGAGAAGCACTAGAGGGTGAGGAAAATGGAATGCAACCTGCTGCAGCCTCTATTGATAATAAATATGCCAGCTTAGCAGCTGCCATTTATACTGGTTTGGGTGGAAAAGACAATATTGTCTCCATCGATAATTGTGCCACTCGCCTCAGGTTAGAGGTTAAAGATATGGATAGAGTTGATCAGAACAGAATTAAATCAACCGGTGTACCTGGTATTAAGATAACCGGTAGGGAAAGTCTGCAGATTATTGTCGGTACAAACGTTCAATTTGTTGCAGATGAATTGAAAAAAATAGTGAAGAATTAGTTAACAATAGATTTATGGTGAAAAATACATGGGTAGAATCTCAAATTGATTAATCTTAAAATGGCTCCTTCGCTTCATTTTTTTGCAGGCGTCTATGCATAGGTTTATCATCTAAATAGCCTTTAAATAAGCTCTTTCCAATCTAAAATATGGAACGAGCTTTTTTTGCTTTAGTTATACAGTAGACTTTGTTAACGTTCATTGTTGATTTATTAGCTGGTTGATAATAGTGGGATGACCTGAGACTCCATGCTTTAAAAAACGAGTATCGTATTAGAGTAGAAATCGTATGTGAAATAAATGATAAATAGGGACTTTTATACATTTGGTAAAAACATAACAGGAATCAGCCGTTTTTTGACGAAGTATGTAGAGAGAATGATTTAGATTTCTTAAGAGGAGTTAGCCTTGAAAGTCGGTTCATAGAGAAAATGATAAAGGAGGCATTCAAAGTGTTATCCACTATAAAATTCCCAGGTCAAACTTTTATTGGGTGGGGTTCAATGGAAAGACTGGATGAAGGTCTGCAATCTATGAAAAGTAAAAAAGTCTTGCTAATCACGGATCAGATGTTTCTGGATATAAGATTACTTACACCGTTTATTACCCCGTTAGAATCAAAATATACAATTGAAATCTATACGGATGTGGAGTCGGAACCAACGCTGGCATGTGCTCAACGATTGGTCGAGTTTACAAGAGAAGGAGATTTTGATTGCATTGTTGGAATCGGCGGAGGATCGGTATTGGATTTAGCTAAACTGGCGGCAGTCATCTCAGAAAATGAAGGGGACGTTGCTGATTATTTGAATTTAAATGGGACAAGAAAAATCATCCATAAGGGGAAACAAAAAATATTAATTCCGACTACTTCAGGGACTGGAAGTGAGGTGACGGATATTGCCGTTCTATCGCTCGATGGAACAAAGGATGTTATTGCTCATGATTATTTGTTAACTGAGCTGGCCATCGTCGATCCGCAGCTGACGGTTTCTGTACCAAAGCGTATTACGGCTGCGACGGGTATTGATGCGTTGACACATGCGGTAGAATCCTATCTTTCAGTCCATTCGAATGATGTGACCGATGGGATTGCCCTGCAAGCAATCAAGCTTATTGGAGATTCAATCAGGAGGGCTGTTCTAAATGGAGAGGATAGAGAAGCACGAATAGCGATGAGCCACGGCAGCTATTTGGCTGGCTTATCCTTTTACAATGCAGGCGTAGCCGGCGTCCATGCACTTGCTTATCCACTTGGAAGCCAATTCAAACTGCCTCATGGGGAATCTAACGCCGTATTGCTGCCGTATGTAATGGACTACATAAAGGCCGGTTGCGAGGAGAAAATGGATTATGTAATAAGAATTTTGGAAGGTGACAAGCGACCGGTAAAAGAAGTGTTCCAGCAAGTGGTGGCGGATGTTGGCTTGCCTGTTACATTGAGGGAATATGGAATGAAGGAAGGTTCCTTGTTAAACTTGACCGATGATGCTATCAAACAGACGAGGTTATTGGCTAGAAGTCCATTGCCTTTAAACAAGAATGATATTTTTAAAATTTATCAGCATGCCTATAATGGGGTGCCATGTTAATAAGAGAGGAGGCTACGTATGTATCAAACAATGATAGAACCGCGAGTATCTGAAACGGATGGCATAGGCCATGTGAATAATACGACCATACCGATTTGGTTTGAAGCAGCAAGGAATCCAATCTTCAAGCTGTTTACTCCAGATCTCTCATTTCAAAACTGGAAATTAATCATTTTAAATATGAATATAGATTATAGTAGACAAATATATTTCGGTACAAATGTTGAAGTTTGTACATGGGTTAAACGAATTGGAAATACGAGTTTAGAATTATATGAAGAAATCCACCAAAATGGTCAGCTTTGTGCAAAAGGGACAGTTGTCTATGTTAATTTTAACTTAGAAACTCAAAAAACAGAGCCTATTCCCCAATATTTAAAAGTGGAATTATCCAGACATATGTATGTGAAAAAATGATTTGAAGACTTATAGATCACGTAAGTCTTATTTTTGTATCACAGTTCGGATAGTTCGAATCTCTGGTATTCTATAACTTCATGCGGGGGAAAAGACTTGTGTGAATAGTATGTTTATATACTTTTCTGCTGGGTATCCTTATTAAGGACTATTTTAGATGAGGAGCTGTTGGCATGAGTAGTGTAAAAGAAATTCCTCGTGAAAAAACGGTAGATAACACTCTTACGCTATTGTCTGAGGGGTATGAATTTATTTTAAACAGGCAAAAGTATTTCAACTCGGATATATTCCAGACTCGCCTTCTTGGCCAGAAGGTTATTTGCATAACTGGAGAAGAAGCTGGAAGAGCATTCTATGATGAAGAACGATTTATTCGTAAACCTGCAATTCCAAAGAGAATTCAAAAATCTCTTTTTGGCGAAAACGGTGTGCAAACAATGGATGGGGAAGAGCACCGACATCGTAAAGGGATGTTTATGTCGATTATGACTCATCAAAGCTTGGACAAACTCCAGGAAATTACAAAGAAACAGTGGGAGTCGGTTATTCCTAAATGGGAAAAGAGTAAAAAGGTGAACCTGTTGGAAGAATCAACAGAAGTTCTGTGCCGAATAGCCTGCGAGTGGGCAGGTGTTCCTGTAAAAGAGAAGGAAGTTAAAAAAAGAGCGGAAGACCTATTCGATTTAGTCGATGCTATTGGTGGAGTGGGCCCGAGATACCAAAAGGGAAGAAGGGCACGCAAAAAGTCTGATAAATGGATTGTCGATATAATTGAACAAGTACGTGAAGGAAAGCTTAGTGCAGAGCCAGGTACTGCTCTTTCCATTATAGCTTATCATCATGATCTGAATGGAGTATTGTTGGATTCGGAAACAGCTGCGGTTGAACTGATTAATATCATAAGACCAATCGTAGCTAACTGTTATTTTGCCGTGTTCTGTGCTTTGGCGATACATAATCATCCTGAAGTGTGTAAAATACTGAAAACAAATAATGAAGTTTACAATAAAATGTTTGTGCAGGAAGTGCGTCGCTTCTATCCCTTTGCTCCATTTTTAGGTGCCAGGGTCCGGAAAGATTTTTATTGGAATGAGTATCCATTCAAAAAAGGAACATTAGTCATTTTGGACCTATATGGAACAAACCATCATCCGGATCATTGGGATGACCCGGATTCTTTCAAGGTTGAGCGATTTAGAGATTGGAAAGGCAGTCCGTTTAGCTATATACCACAAGGCGGCGGTGATTATGATAAAGGACATCGGTGCGCAGGGGAATGGGCAACCGTCAAGATCATGCAAGCAACGACTGATTTTCTAGTTAAAGCGGTAGAATATGAAGTACCGGAGCAGGATTTAACCATCAATATGTCTAGAATCCCCACCTATCCAAAGAGTGGATTCATCATTAAAAATGTAAAAAGAATTTAAATTAAAGATGCCCTAAAGGTGCTGTATCCCAAAAGTTAGTTTTTTACTCTAACTTTTAGGGGTCAGTACCAAATGGGTGTCTTTTTTTGTCGGAATGCCCCTGCTTCTGGGAGCTAAGCTGACTTAAATAACTAAATATATAACCATGCAGACGCATATAGGACAGATCTTTACTATACGCATAGTAGAGAGGTTTAAAATGGGGAGGTTTGAAGGATGTATCCATACTATAAATTCTTAGGGTATAAAAAGTACTGTAAGGATGTGCCGATTGCTTTTCCTCCTCAACATCAAACGCAGCATCCGGGGCTGGAATATGTGATGAACCCCAGACCCATTTCGGAAAATCCATATTATAAAGGGAGCGGAAAGCTGAAAGGGAAGACGGCTATCATAACGGGAGGAGATTCTGGTATAGGAAGAGCGGTAGCCTATGCTTTTGCGAAGGAAGGTGCCGATATTGCGATTGTGTATTTATATGAGCATGAGGATGCCCAGGAAACAAAAGAAAGGATTGAGAAATTAGGGGTAAAATGTCTGCTTATATGCAGGAATCTGACTCATGAGGATAGTTCAGTGGACGCTATCGACCAATGTTTGGATGAATTTGGGAAGATTGATATTTTGGTTAATAATCATGCTGTACAGTTTGTTCAAAAACGGATTGAAGATATCACCGAAGAACAACTTGATCTAACATTTCGTACGAATATTTATTCCTATTTTTTCATGGTGAAAGCTGCACTGCCACATTTACAATCAGGGGCTGCCATTATAAATACTGCCTCAGTAACTGCTTATAATGGCCATCCTAATTTATTGGATTATTCAGCTGCAAAGGGGGCAATTGTCACATTTACGCGTTCGCTTTCCCTTTCTTTACTAAAAAAAGGAATTCGGGTTAATGGCGTAGCTCCCGGACCTATTTGGACGCCGCTGATTCCGTCTTCTTTTTCAGCTGAAGAGGTGAAGACTTTTGGAACACGAACTCCTGAAGTACCGATGAAGCGAGCGGGAAGCCGTTTGAAATAGCCACCAGCTATGTATTTTTAGCATCGGATGACTCTAGCTACATGTCCGGGCAAATTCTTCATCCAAATGGAGGAGATATGGTAAGTTCTTAAGTGAGGAGAGACGAATATGAAAGCCATGGCACCCCCCATGTTAATCACTCTAATATACCAAAGTGTCAGATGGTATTCATCGAGATATCGTCCCATTCCTCATCCAGGATATTAACCAACCAATTTAGAGCATATCTCCTCTCATAAACAACACCAGGGCTTATTTCGATTGGAAATTCATCATTGTTCATACGAGTTTCAACAATTGCCCAATGAAGTCTGTACAAAATATCGAGGGCATCAAGAATTTCATTTTTGTCTCGATAGAAAGCGCGTTTCAACAAGTCTTCCTTCGTAGAATCTAAGACAAGGCTATACAGTGTTTCTACATCGGAAATAGTATGTGGAAAGGGTAAGTCAGGAACCAGATTGATGGCCCATAATAGGACAGAGTTACATTCGATTTTCCAAGAGTAGGTATTATATTCATCCTGATCGGGATCTTCATTCTCGATGAAATCTTTTTCATCCGGAGAAAATAATTCTTTCGCATTGTAAATTTCTATGAATGTATCAATCGTATCATCAGGGGCGCCGCTTCCTTTAGCCGAAACAATAGTAATGGCAATGATACGGTTAATCACTTCATCCATATCTTTTAAACTCAGGTTACACGCATTTTCTAATGTATGTAGGTGATGATTTATAGGGATTCCCATATCTTTCAGCATTTTTTCTGTCCTTTTTTTTCTTCCTATTGGACTATTCATTTGTATCCCCTTTCTGTACCATACCTGACTTTTATCTTACTTAAGACTAGAAGAGCATTTTCAATATGATGATTTTAACATATTTTGGTTGAAACATTGAGTGTTCTGCACATGGTGGAAATGTATGCGCAGTTTATTTAGCAAGAGAGCTTATAAAAAGGAAAATTTAAAGAGGAAGTAAGTTAAGTAGAAAGGAAAAAGGAAAGGAGAAAAGGTCTCTTAATGTCTGCACAAAAAAAGAAAATGTAAAAAAGAAAGCACGCAAATTTGCGTGCTTCTCTTTGCATATCAAAGGTCAAAGATGTCGGTCACAAAGACGTTACCACAGGATGTGGCGTTCTTATTCTTTGTTCCTTCCCCCTCCCTGCGTGCCTCCTCTTATGCTTGTCGGAGCTGGGCAAGTCACCTCAGCTTTTTTCTATAGTCTAGCTTCGGCTCCTAGCTCCTCGAGGTCATAAGGATAGTCACTGCGGGAGGGAAGTGCACCTCCCTGCGTGCTTCCCCTTATGCTTGTCGGAGCTGGGCAAGTCACCTCAGCTTTTTGATTTTCCACCTTGCCTTTTCAGCCAGGGCCGCTTTTTGGTTTTCTTTTCGGTTTAGGTAGGCGAGTTCGCGTTGGAGTTTTAGGTAGCTGGTAAAGCGTTCTTTACTCAGCGTTCCATTTAATAGTGCTTGTTGTACAGCACACTCTGGTTCACTGTCATGTTTGCAGTCCGTAAATTTACAGTATAATGTTAATTCTTCAATATCCGTAAAACTATGACTGATCCCCTCATCAGCATCCCATAGTTGCAATTCTCTCATACCGGGAGTATCAATGATAATTCCGCCATTTTGCAGGAGTACAAGTTCTCGATGTGTGGTTGTATGTCGGCCTTTATCATCGTCTTCTCGAATAGAATTCACCTCTAGAATGGAATCACCATACAGGACATTGGTTAATGTTGATTTACCCGTACCGGATGAACCTAGTAATGCAATCGTTTTTCCATCTTGAATATAAGAGTCTAACTGCTCCAAACCTTCTTTTTTTTCAGCACTGATTGCATGAATAGGCACCCCTAAAGCAATTCTTTCTACTTCTTTAACTTTTTGCTCAATATCATTGCATAGATCAGATTTACTCAAAATAATGACTGGATTTGCTCCGCTTTCCCAAGCCATTAGTAAATATCGTTCCAGTCTGCGTAAATTAAAATCGGTATTTAGTGCATTAACTAGGAACACTGTATCAATATTGGTAGCAACGAGCTGTTCTTCAGTAGTCACACCAGCTTTTTTTCTTGAGAACTTACTTTTTCTGGGCAGTACGGCATGGACGGTAGCCTTATGTTCCTCTTTTCTGGAAGTGATGACGACCCAGTCGCCGACTGCAGGATAATCGGAACTTTCCTTTGCTTCATGTCGCATTTTTCCTGTTACTTCAGCCAAAAGATTTCCATCTTCGCAAAAAACACGATACATTCCTTTATGCTCCAGGGCGATCCGGCCAGCTGTATATCCTTTATTCACATATGGTTTAAAAGCATCTACAAAAAATTGATTCCAACCTAATTGTTTTAAATTCAATTTAAATTCCTCCAATGTTTGTATGTGATTGCAAATAAAAAGGAGACCGAACATGCCGGTCTCCTTCTTGTCAGATCTGTACATAGACAAATCAGACAAATAAAAACCATGGGCTTCGCACAGCCCATGGAATATATGCAAATTCAATCATATTAAACATACGGAATTTAAGCATCCTTACCAGAGGGCTGTGATATGAAATTGATATCGGCTATTTGTAAAAAATGATTATTCATAAAACATTCCTCCTTCATGTAAGTGATTACATTTACTATAGTGTAAGTGTGTACGGTTTGTAAACATATTATTCATTTTTTTCAAAATGTTTCTATATGACATTTGTCATGTTTTCTTATTGACGTTTATGACTGTTTTGAAGTCGCTTAATTGTATAGCATTAAAGATAAATAATAGGTTAGAGGTGAAGATAATGTCGAAGGAGAAAAATATAGCCTTAAGAAAACAAATTGCTCCCTATGAAAAGGCAAACACCAAATCAAGTATAAAACAACTTCTAAATACCTTTCTGCCGTTTCTGATTTTTTGGTTTGCAGCCTATCAAAGCTTGGAGATATCATATTGGTTAACATTGTTTTTTGCGGTACTTACAGCCGGGTTTGTCATTAGATTATTTATTATCTTCCATGATTGCTGCCATCAATCCTTTTTTAAAAATAGGAAATGGAATGATATATGGGGGACAATAACTGGAATTATCACTATGTTTCCATATGAACAGTGGAAAAGAAGCCACTCTATTCATCATGCGACGAGCAGTAATTTAAATAAGCGGGGAACCGGAGATATTTGGATTATGACGGTTGAAGAATACAAAGAGGCATCGTTTAAAGAAAAATTAATCTATCGCTTGTACAGAAATCCAATTGTTATGTTCGGATTTGGTCCAATCTATTTATTCTTAATTACCAATCGATTTAATCGTAAGGGTGCTAGAAAGAAAGAACGCATCAATATGTATATTACTAATCTATCGATCGTCGTCATTTATGCATCGATGTGCTTGCTCATCGGATGGAAGGAATTTTTATTGATCCAATTGCCAATCCTGTTTATTGCCGGGGCTTTAGGAATCTGGTTGTTTTATGTACAGCATCAATTTGAAGATTCGTATTTTGAAGAGGAAGAGGACTGGGATTATGTAAAAGCGGCAATTGACGGAAGTTCCTATTATAAACTTCCTAAAGTACTTCAATGGGTAACGGGGAATATAGGTTTTCATCATGTCCACCATTTAAGTCCAAGAGTGCCAAATTATCATCTTGAAACAGTCCATAATGAGACTGCTCCTTTACAGGAGGCTACGACCATTACAATCTCCACAAGTTTAAAAGCTATCCGTTTTCGATTATGGGACGAAAAGGGGAAGGGATTTGTGAGTTTTAAAGATTTAAATGCACGTTCTGGCAAAGTGAAGCCATAATTAAGGTACATCAAAAAATACAGTAGATCTACTGTATTTTTTGTTTTTATTGGTATATGCTGGAGTAAATTATTGGAGGGAGGAAAGAGCAAATGAAAGCTCTGTATCAGTTATTTCCAACAAACATAGGGCTGAATCTCTATATTTGGCTTGTATTTTGTATTCTTCCTTTCTATTTTATTTTTAATACAAAATCATTGTTTATGATTGTTATAGGTCTCCTTCTTATACTGCTATTTTTTGTGAGTAATCGCGTTTCAGCTATTTCAAAAGGTGGCTATGTTTATTTTTGGGTGGGCCTCCAAATGGCAATATGTATCGCCATGTCTTTAATTTTCAACTTTGTTTATTTTTCACTCTTTCTGGCTTATTTTATTGGGAATATTGAAAATAAAGTAGGATTTTTTATTTTATATGGCATTCATGTTAGTGGTACAATTTTGACGGTTAATTGGGGTTTCATTACTCAGAATCCGCTGTTTTTTTCGCAGTTTCCCTTTATTTTAATAAGTGTAATCGGCGTTATTGTACTTCCGTGGAGTTCCTATAGTATTCATAAAAGAGAAAGGCTGGAGGCTCAGCTGAAAGATGCCCACCAACAAATATCAGATTTGATTAAGCTTCAGGAACGGCAGCGTATCGCCAGAGACTTACATGATATTCTTGGGCAGAAACTTTCCTTAATCGGCTTGAAGAGTGACTTGGCCGGCAAACTGATACAAATAAATCCTGAACAAGCTAAGCAGGAACTGCATGATATTCAAGTCACTGCGAGAGTGGCATTAAAAGAAGTACGTGAAATAGTGGCTGATATGAGAGGCACCAAATTGGAAGAAGAGTTAATCCGGGTCAAGCAGATATTGAAGGCTGCTCAAATGGAGTTTTATGTTGAAGGAGAGAAAAGTTTCCATAAGATTCCGCTGCTTGTCGAAAATGTTATAGGAATGTGTTTAAAGGAAGCTATCACCAATATCGTGAAGCATAGCAGTGCCACTGTATGCAGATTGTATATTAAAAAAACGGCAACTGAAGTAACGATGATCATTCAGGATAATGGAGTAGGGATTGTCGAAAAAGAAATGAATAAGGGAAATGGCTTAAAGGGAATGAGAGAGCGGCTTGAATTTGTAAATGGGAGTCTTGATATTCAAGCTGAATCAGGGACGGAACTAACTTTTAGAATTCCCTTGATAGAACAGCCTGTTCACCAGGAGGTAATGGCATGATTAAAATCGTAATAGCTGAAGATCAAAGAATGCTGCTCGGTGCATTGGGCGCACTATTAGATTTAGAAGCAGATATGAAGGTGGTCGGTAAAGCGAAAAATGGAGACGAAGCCCTCTGCATGATTAAGCAGCATCGTCCTGACATTTGCGTGATGGATATTGAAATGCCTGGTAAAAGTGGATTAGATGTCGCAGAAGAATTAAAAGAAACAGGATGTAAAGTGATTATTTTAACTACCTTTGCGCGAGCAGGTTATTTTGAGAGAGCGCGGAAAGCTGATGTGCGCGGTTATTTATTAAAGGATAGCCCGAGTGAAGAACTGGCTAATTCTATTCGTATTATCATGGATGGACGGCGTATCTATGCACCTGAACTTGTTGACATAATCTACGAGGAGGAAAACCCTCTGACGGAGCGCGAACAACAAGTTTTGGGATTAATTGCGGATGGAAAAAACACAAAGGAAATTGCCAAACAATTATATATAACGACAGGAACAGTCCGTAATTATATATCTGTTATTCTCGATAAATTAGACGTCAGTAATCGTATAGAAGCCATCTCTCGATTTAAAGAAAAGGGTTGGTTTAAGTAATTTTGAATATTTTTTTAAAATATAATTGATAATGTTATAATTTGACAGTAAAATTTAAAATATGTGATGAATGAAAGGTAGAATAGGATTGGACAATTTAGTTACCTTGTCGCTCTATTTTACTTTTTAATTTATTTTCACTAGACCCTCATTATACCCACACTTTAATCACTTCAGAGTAAGAGACTTCCCGGTACGACAAGCTGCACCCGAACGAAACAGATTTCTAGCTTCAATGAAATGAAAATTCCCTCAACTTACAAGAAATACACAAATATGTATTCCATGATAATAAAACAATATTATATATAGATTCTAACAAAATATTAAAAGGGACAGTATGTATAATTACCCCTAAAAATGGAAAGTTTGGATTAATTTGATTGACGGACTAACTTTATATACATATAATTCTAAATAACCCGTATAATTTCTGAAAATAAAAAATATTGAGATGAGCATCGGCAAGGGGGAAGAATGTTGATTGTTTTTGATCAGGTAAATAAGTATTTTGGAGATTTTCATGTTTTGAAAGATATAAATCTTCAAGTTGAAAAGGGAGAAGTAGTAGTAGTAATTGGTCCCTCAGGGTCTGGTAAAAGTACGATGCTTAGATGTATTAATCGACTGGAGAGTATTAATAGCGGTACCTTAAAAGTGAATGATATTTCGGTCAATGATAAGAAGACAGATATCAATAAAATCCGTCGTGAAATTGGAATGGTTTTTCAGCATTTTTATTTGTATCCGCATAAAACCGTCCTTCAAAATATCACATTGGCTCCTATGAAGGTTTTAGGTAAATCTGAAGAGGAAGCCGTTAAAACTGCAAAAATCTATCTTGAAAAAGTAGGTATTCCGGATAAGGCGAACGCATATCCAGCTCAGCTTTCCGGTGGACAGCAACAACGTGTAGCCATTGCGAGAGGATTGGCGATGAATCCGGAAATTATGCTCTTTGATGAACCAACCTCTGCTCTCGATCCTGAGATGATTGGCGAAGTATTGGATGTTATGAAGGCATTGGCGAAGGAAGGCATGACGATGGTTGTCGTTACACATGAAATGGGCTTTGCGAAAGAGGTAGCCAATCGGATTGTCTTTATGGATGAAGGGAAAATTTTAGAAGAATCTACACCGGCTGAATTTTTTACGAACCCGGAAGAAGAAAGGGCTCGTACGTTTTTAAGCCGTATATTAAATCATTAATAAGGGGGAAAAAGAATGTCATTAAAAAAGTTTTGGAAGGTATCCATCATTTCCATCATAGCTGTATTCATGTTGGCAGCTTGCGGGAAAGATGACGAAACAACAGGAGGATCCTCAGAAAAGGGTCTGGATAAAATCAAGGATAAGGATAAAATCATCTTTGGCGTGAAAAATGATACTCGTCTGTTTGGATTAAAGAATACAAGCACTGGCAAAGTAGAAGGCTTTGATATTGATATAGCCAAAGCACTGGCTAAAGAGGTTCTTGGAGATGAAAATAAAGTCGAATTTAAGGAAGTAACCTCTAAAACTCGGGTGCCGCTTCTTCAAAATGGAAAGATTGACGCTGTTGTTGCCACAATGACAATTACAGAGGAACGTAAAAAAGAAGTGGACTTTACAGATGTGTATTTTGAAGCAGGGCAATCCTTACTTGTTAAAAAGGGAAGTAAAATCAAAAGTGTCGATGATTTAAAAGCAGGTACAAAAGTTCTTGCGGTGAAAGGTTCTACGTCTGCTGTTAATATCGCTGAAAAAGCACCAGATACAGAAGTTCTTCAATATGAAAACTACGCTGAAGCCTTTTCTGCTCTTAAATCAGGACAAGGTGATGCTCTAACTACGGATGATTCTATCCTGTATGGAATGGTTGATGAAGACCCTTCCTATGAATTGGTTGGTGGACAATTTACAGAAGAGCCATATGGAATTGCAGTTAAAAAGGGCAATGAAGAATTAGTGGATGAATTAAATAAAGCACTTAAAACGATTAAAGAGAACGGAACATATGATGAGATTTTTAACAAATGGATTAAAAAATAAATAATTTCTCCAATCAGGATGGGCAGAAAGCTCATCCTGATTGATTAAGAGGAGTGAAATAATTGCTGGATTTTTCGATACTCGCAGATAATATAGATACGTATTTAGACGGTTTTTACAAAACGATACAAATTAGTCTATTGGCTCTCGTGGGAAGCTTTTTGATAGGAGCGATTATCGCGGTGATGAGGATTGCTCCATTCAAACCACTGAATTGGATTGGTACAGCCTATGTAGAGTTTGTACGGAATATCCCTTTATTGATTATTGCTTTTATTTTTCACTATGGAGCACAAATGTCAGGCTTTATGGCAGGTTCACTAGCATTAACGATTTATACGGCTGCGTTTATTGCAGAGTCTATTCGAGCAGGGATCTTATCCGTACATAAAGGGCAACTGGAGGCAGCACGTTCTTCGGGTTTATCCTATGGACAGGCTATGAGATTGGTTATCTTGCCCCAGGCTATAAAAATAGTAATTCCTCCATTAGGAAATCAATTTATCAATTTAGTTAAAAATTCATCAATTCTGGCTGTCATTGCCGGAGGTGAATTAATGTATCAGGCTGATTTGATTTCTTCCGATACATTTGTCGTGTTTGATGTCTATATTTTTGTTGCTATATTCTATTTGATTTTAACCATACCACTCAGTTTAGGTGTTGGGTATTTAGAAAAACACCTGGCTAAAAGTTCGTAAGGAGGCGTAATCATGGATTTTGCAGGAGCATATACGCCCGATAATCTTAAATTTTTATTCGATGGTTTTCTTGTTACACTAGAGGTTGCTTTTATTTCAATTATTCTCAGCTTTCTTATAGGAGGGATACTTGGAATCATCCGTTATGCTAAAATACCGGTTTTATCAAATGTTGTCGCGGTTTTGGTGGAAACAATAAGGAATCTGCCATTAATTTTAATTATTTTCTTTGTTTATTTTGGCTTACAGGATCCTAGCAGAAGCTGGTCACTGGATATGAGTGTAACGACCGCTGCCATTCTGGCGTTGACGATTTTTGAATCTTCTATGATATCGGAAATTATCCGAAGCGGTTTAAACTCCATCCCAAAAGGTCAAATAGAGGCAGCCCGTTCATCAGGGTTGAATTATATGCAGACACTCATTCATATTATTTTGCCACAGGCCTTACGCAATATGGTTCCGCCTATTGTCAGTCAGTTTATTTCCTTATTAAAGGATACATCATTGGCGGTTATTATCGCACTGCCTGAACTGACGCATAATGGACAGATTATTTCTGCGCAAAGCACCAATTATATTTATCCTATCCTAATCCTCGTAGCACTTATGTATTTTGTAGTTAATTATGGTTTATCACAGATTGCAAGAAGATTAGAGCTTAAGAGGGCTTAAAAGGAATACGATTGCCGCATCATCCTTGAGGATGATGCTGTTTTTCATTTGTTCATTAGATTTAATCATTGTCATATACTTAAAGAAAACAGTCCTCTTATAGGATTTTAATGATTGTAAAATATACTGTTTTTTAATCAGCTACATTTATAGTATGATAATCATTGGGGTTAATATAGTGACTAATGGTATGGCTAAATATCAGGATCATGTGAAGATGATTTTCCAACCATTTGCAATGATTTTCTATCATGATTCATGTATATAATAAGATACGACAAATAAAAATTCAGAAGGTTGAGAGTATGAATAAACAAAAAACAGTTGAAGAATTGCAACAGATTATTCAGGCAGAACATATTAAACAGGATGAGCCTTTATGTGAATATACATTTACTAAAACAGGTGGGAATGCTGATCTTCTAGTGTTGCCGACAACCTATGAAGAGGTACAAAATACGATTCTATATGCCCGTAAGAATGATATTCCGCTGACCATTTTAGGAAATGGGTCTAATTTAATTATTAGAGATGGCGGAATCAGAGGGATTGTCCTGATTCTAAGTCATTTAGATAAAATTTATATGGAAGACGGAAAAATTATAGCCCAGAGTGGTGCAACCATTATTAATGTATCCAGATTTGCTTTAGAGCATAACTTAACTGGCCTTGAGTTTGCATGCGGAATCCCTGGCTCAGTCGGTGGAGCGGTCTATATGAATGCCGGAGCCTATGGCGGAGAAATTTCACAAGTCATTGAGTCAGCTGTCGTATTAAATGAGAAGGGTGAGCTTCTTACACTGACAAAAGATGAGATGGAGCTTACGTACCGCAGCAGTTTGATAGCTAAACATAATTACATTGTTCTTGAGGCCCGTTTTGCACCGGTTCCGGGAGATATGGACGTAATTAAAGATAAAATGGATGAGTTAACATACTTAAGGGAGTCCAAGCAGCCGCTTGAATACCCTTCATGCGGAAGTGTTTTTAAACGTCCTCCTGGCTATTTTGCAGGTAAACTTATTCAGGATAGCGATCTGCAAGGTGCTCAAATTGGCGGAGCTCAGGTATCTACAAAACATGCTGGTTTTATCATCAATACTGGCAACGCAACGGCTACTGACTATCTGGCATTAATTAAACATGTGCAGGATACAGTTAAAGCTAATTTTGGTGTCAGCCTGGAAACAGAAGTAAAAATAATTGGTGAAGAAGAATAAATAAAATTCGAATATATTGACTGTCTGGCCCCTCATAAAAGAGGGGTTTTTTTAGTGTCAATGTATAAGGAAAAGGGTATTAAAGAGCATAAAAGTTTAGATTTTCCCTAAATGGGTTATAGTAATAAGTGAGGTAATAAATTTTGTCTAAATAAAATACATAGAAGGAGTGGTTGTTTGCAGCCAAAAATAAGTATACAAAACGTCATAAAGGTATTTGGTAAATCTCCGCAATCTGCAATGGATCTATTGAAGCAGGGTTATTCAAAAAAAGATATCTTAAAGAGAACGGGATGTACCATTGGTGTTAACAAAGTAAATCTCGATATCTATGAAGGAGAAATATTCGTAGTAATGGGGTTATCGGGGAGTGGAAAATCCACATTAATTCGAATGTTAAATCGTCTTATTGCCCCGACATCCGGTGAGATTTTGATTGATGATGAGAATATAGTCAATATGTCACCGGCTGAATTACGTGAAACCAGAAGAAAGAAAATTAGTATGGTGTTTCAGAACTTCGCCCTATTCCCTCATAAAACGATCCTTGAGAATACTGAGTATGGATTGGAAATTCAAAAAATGCCTGAAGAGGAACGAAAACAAAAGGCAATGGAATCACTTGAAGTGGTTGGCCTTAAAGGATATGAAAATCAATATCCATCTCAATTAAGCGGCGGTATGCAGCAGCGTGTCGGGCTTGCGAGGGCTTTAGCCAGCGATACAGATATTGTTCTTATGGATGAGGCGTTTAGTGCCCTCGATCCTCTTATCCGCAAAAGCATGCAAGATGAACTGCTAGAAATCCAGGATAATTACAAAAAAACGATTGTATTTATTACACATGATTTGGATGAAGCTTTAAGAATAGGAGACCGGATTGCCTTGATGCGTGATGGTCAGGTAATTCAAGTGGGAACTCCTGAAGAAATCATGATGAATCCTGCCAATGACTATGTTGAACGTTTTATTGAAGGAATCGATTTATCGCATGTTCTGACTGCATCTACGATTATGACTCGGGCAGAACGTATTACAATCGACAGAGGACCTCGTGTTGCCTTACAAATTATGAAAGACAGGGGCTATTCCAGTATATTTATCGTTGACCGCAAACAGACACTGCTTGGGGCATTATCTGCCGATCAGGCAAGAGAAGCAATACTGCAGAAAATTTCTATAGATGGAGTCATGACGAAAGAAGTACCAAAAGTATTAGAAAATACGATTCTATCTGATCTGCTCGACGATATGGCAAATGCACAAATCCCTTTAGCGGTCGTTGATGAGGCTAACAGGTTGAAGGGTGTACTTGTACGTGGTGTTGTCATTGGAGCATTGGCTGGCAACAAAGATATACTCCATGATAAGGAGGAAAGTCAATGAACCTAGAAAAATTACCAATAGCTGCTGGAGTGGATCGTTTTGTTGATTGGGTAACAGAGGTATGCGGACCATTTTTTAATTGGATATCAATTGTCATCCAAACTATTATAGATACTAGTGTGGAGGTACTGGGCTTAGGGCCCTCCATCGTGTTGATTGTCCTGATTACTCTGCTCGTTTTATATACAAATAATTGGGGCATGGCATTATTAACGTTTATAGGATTATTACTGATTGATAATCTGGGATTATGGGATGCGATGATTCAAACATTAGCATTAGTCTTGGCAGCTGTGCTGATTACGATTATTGTCGGAGTCCCGATTGGTATTTGGGCATCACAAAGTAATACTGTGAAGAGAATTGTTATGCCAATTCTCGATTTCATGCAGACGATGCCGGGCTTCGTTTACTTAATTCCTGCCATCCTATTCTTTGGAATTGGAGTCGTTCCTGGAATCGTGGCGTCTTTCATTTTCGCTGTTGCGCCGACGATACGGATGACGAATTTAGGAATCAGAGAGGTTCCGAAAGATTTAATAGAAGCTTCACAAGCCTTTGGTTCCACTACATGGCAAAAAATCACAAAGGTCCAATTGCCATTGGCTGTTTCAACAATTATGGCAGGAATCAACCAAAGTATTATGCTATCTTTATCCATGGTAGTTATGGCATCCCTTGTAGGTGCGCCTGGATTGGGTGCCGAGGTATACCGGGCTGTTTCACAAATAGCAGTTGGAGAAGGTTTTGAAGCTGGACTAGCAATTGTTATCATCGCGATTATTTTAGACAGAGTATCGCAAAATCTCAGAACTCCCGCATATCAAAGAATAATAGCGAAGAAATGGGCATATAGTTTAATGGTTTTAGTTTTTCTTGGAGGATATGCCTATATAGCGATATCTTCATCTGCAGAAACAGGTACGAAAGATGCTGCCTATGCGGGTGATCAAGTAGATTATAAGATTGTAGGCATAGAGCCTGGAGCAGGACTTATGACTGCTACAAAAGAAGTAATGAAGGTGTATGGCCTCGAAGAAGATTGGACATTACAGGAAGGATCATCTGCTGCTATGGGTGCAGAGCTTCAAAAAGCTTATGATACTAAAAATCCAATTATCCTGACAGGTTGGACACCGCACTGGATGTTCCAGACATATGATTTAAAATATCTAGATGATCCTAAGGGTGTCTATGGCCAGGGTGAAAACATCCATACGATCGTTCGAAAAGGCCTCGAAGAAGATCTGCCTGGAGCAGAACAAATTCTAGATCAATTTTACTGGACAGCATCTGATATGGAAGAAGTTATGATGTATGTACAAAAGGGAATGAAACCAAAAGAGGCAGCCTCCAAATGGATTGAAAAATATCCAAACAAGGTAGATCAATGGCTGACAGGTGCAGAGAAGGGCAATGGGCAAGATATTAGTCTGGTCTATGTTGCGTGGGAGTCAGAGATTGCATCAACAAATGTTATTAGTGAAGTATTAAGAATGCATGGTTATAATCCAGAATTAAAACAGGTGGAAATTGGCCCGATGTATTCAGCGATTGCCAACCAAAAGGCAGATGCCATGGTTGCAGCCTGGCTGCCAACTACATCAAAGGCATTCTATGACAAGTATAAGGAAGATTTAATCGATCTGGGTCCAAATCTTAAAGGAACCAAGCTTGGACTCGTTGTTCCCACTTATATGGATATAGATTCAATTGAAGATTTGATAAAAAAAGAGGAAAAGTAATTTTTATAGTCAAAGAGAATTAAATGGATTTTATCAGATAGATGAAATGCAGGCATGAGTACGGTATTTTACTGAACTCATGCTTTTTTTATTTGCCTTTCTATAGACCCATTTTTGTTGATTAACTTGCTTCATCATATACCTATCTTAATAAATAAACTCTATTTGACCTTAAGGCATAGTATATTGAATACTCTATTAATGCTTCATGTATTGATAAACCCTCAGAATCAATTTTTGGCACTGCCAGTTAATCCACAAATTAAATTAACGAATCAAGGTTTATTTTATATCCTGGAATTTCCATTGGTGGACGATAAGGGCAGTATAAAAGTCTCTTGAATTCGAGGTAAAAGGCGAAAAAAATGTCTTTTACCGTTCCATGATTCGGTTTAATTCAGAACCTAAAATTCGTAAACCTTCCTGGCTTAATATAAGTTTTCCATTGGCGAGGGAAATATTTTGATTGCTCACTTCTCCGGTAATGGCACATGCTTTACCTGGAGTGTACTTTTGTAGGATAATTTTATCTTCATCCGTAAAAATCTCGATAGAGTCTTTTATGTTAATATCCAGAGTTCTTCTTAGTTCAATCGGGAGTACAATCCTTCCGAGTTCGTCCACTTTTCTAACAATCCCTGTAGATTTCATCTTTACACCACTCTTCTTTCCTTTTTATAGAATAATAGTATTATTTTGGTTAATTGTAAATGGATTTGCTCAAATATTAACAAGATTGTAATACAAAGATACTTTGTTAGATATAATGTTATTTATAGGCTGATCATTCGACTTAACTTTGAATAAATTGTCGTACAAATGGACAATTTACAGAAGAAGGAGGTGGATGTTATGGCTAAAATTGGTGTGGAGCAATCTTTATCAGATGTTCAACAAGCTTTACGTGATAAAGGACATAATGTGATTGAATTAAAACAGGAAAATGACACAGAAGGGTGCGATTGCTGTGTTGTATCAGGCCTGGATCATAACGTAATGGGTATGCAGGATACTGTAATGCAAGGTTCAGTCATTAATGCTGACGGTCTTACTGCTGAGGAAGTGTGTCAGGCAGTTGAAAACAAAATTCTGTAAACAAAATAACGGCTGCTCTGAATAAGCAGCCGTTATTTTTATGTTATAGAAGGAAAATTATTTTTATCCATATGATCGTACTGGTGAAATGAGGTGAAGATAAGATGGGTTGTTAACAGGTTCAATCAAAACTGGTCTAAAAGATCCGTCAAAACTTAATTTTATTTCTTTTTCTTTAATAGCTATTAAGGCATCGAGCAGAAAATCTCCATCAAGAGTAATGCTTAACTCTTTATCACCTTGAACCATATTGATATCCAGGATCTCTACAATTTTCCCCATTTCTGTTGAGTTAGAAGAAATCTTTAGTTGTTTACCATTTCGCATTTCAATAAATATATTGTTATTTTTCCATACACTTGCAAACAGGCGAGCCCGATCAATTCCCTTTAATAGCTTTTCCCTATCCAGTGTAATAACAGTTTTTGATTCGGTTGGTATTAGTTTAGATATGCCTGGGAAATTACCTTCAATAAGTCTGGAATATAAAGAGGTAGTTGGTGATTTGAATACGATATAGTTGTCTGTTATGTAAAACTGTATAAAAGCTTCTTCCCTATTCAGTAATTTTGTGAGCTCAGTAAGGCTGGTTCCAGGAACAATAAAAGAAGCTTCAATTCGTGAGTGTATAGGTATTTCCCTTAAAACCAGTCGATGTGAATTAGTCGCAATGCAAGTAAGCTTATTAGCTTTAAAAGACATATTAACGCCAGTTAGGACAGGTCTAGTTTCACTATTGGAAACTGCAAAAGTCATTTGATTGATTATTTCCGTTAAGGTAGAGCTGTTTATCTGTATAAAAGGATCTGCATCAATTGAAGGATAAGTGGGATATTCGCCAGGATTTAATCCATTTAAGTAGACCATGACTTGGCCTGATTGAATATTGGCAGTTTTATTTCCATTTACCTTAATATGAATATCCTCTGATAATTTTTTTACCACTTCACACAAATACTTAGCTGGAAGGACTGCAGAGCCTGGTTCTACTACTTTTAAAACGAACTTTCCGTTCATTTCTAAGGGGATTTTATTTTCTATTATTATATTTGTATTGCTGCCAATCAAAGTTAAACCATCTGGATGGGCTACTATTTTGATCCCACTCAAAATTGGTAATAGTGATTTCGTTGTTACTGCTCTGCTAACATCAGATAATGCCCGATTGAAATACTCTTTATCTATTATAAATTCCATAAGAAATCTCCATGTCCTTAATTATTTTGATATATATTCTATTCTCTATGAAAAATCATATTCCTTCCTTCAGCATGGATAATTTCAGGCAGTCGTACCCTCTTTTAAAAAAGTGCGGGCACTGGATGTCTTCCTGCTGCTCCGCACGATAATTGTTTACTCTATAACATTTCTGATGAATAGCTTCTTATTTTTAAAAATGATGATACTGGCCAAGGCAAGTATCAGGCCAGAAATCAGGAATACAGATCTCACTCCCATTAAATCTGCCATGATTCCCATGAGTAAAGAAGAAATGCCAAAAATACCGGTAGAGACAGATCCTAAAGAAGTATATACCGTTGATAATTCTTCCTTCGCTACACTGGATTGGATGATTGTTTGCTGCGGTATGTTCTTTATTTGTCCAAAAATACCTACGCATAGAGATAGACATAAAGCGATTATGGGAATGCTATTTATGCTAAATAGCACCGTTATAAGGAATGTCGCCAACGAATTTAGTAGAATGACATTCCCTAATCTTTTTTCGATAAAGGAGGAGTGTTTCACACAGTAGATGCTTCCTGCTATTAAACCGAAAAAGTATGCACCGTTAATAAACCCCCACCATTTTTCATCACTATTTAAGACCTCGTTGGCAAATACCAGGACAATCGCCGCGATCCAGACTGTCCCTGCAATCGTCTCAAGAATATCTACCTTTACAATTTGTCTCAATATGGGTGTCGACGATATTGTACTCCAGCCTTTTTGAACTTGTGCTAGCTTCCCGCCTTGTTTGATGGGTTGTTTGCTAGGGACATTTTCCAAAAACGAAAGAAAAATACTGGCTAGGGCAAATAGGCATCCGACAACCCATATCAACTGTTGTGAACTTAAGATTGTCAAGAATAAACTGCCTATGAACCACATGATGCTCTGGATAAATTGGGTGACTGATTCACTGATTCCATTCGCTTTTAGCAGCTGTTCAGCGTTCACATAGTGGGGAATCAGCGTTTGTCTGATTGGATTGGCGCACCCATCAAGCAATGCAATCAACCCGATGAGTAAAAATACCCAATAAAAGTTAGCAACTGTTATTACGATTAACAAGAAACCTAAAAGGACTAGCAGAAAAGTTTTCCCGATTTGTGAACCGGTCATTAACCACTTTAGGCTGATTTTCCCGAATAACAGAGGTGTTAATAGACTGGATATGAACATGCATGTTGTGATCGTAAATGGTACAAAAGACGCTGCAGTTGCTGAGCCGGTTAAAGAAAAAATTAACTTAATTATGCTCACTGTATAAAGAATGTCACCCATATTGGCCAGCGATTGACCAGTAAGTAATAAGCTGAAATTTTTATTCATTTGAATCCCCCATTCTTCCGATTATTATTTTCAATCGAAGGGGGGATTTAAATTGGACTCTTCATGAAATGTATTCCTCACATTCATAAGTAGATAAATCTTGGGGGAATAGATTTATCAAGATTTTATTTTAAGTGGTGAAAAATTATTATTCACCTGGATGAGTAATCAATTTATTTTAATTTTATAGGCAGGGATTAAGAGGATCCCTATCTTGAATCGTACATTTGCCAAATGCTCTCTGTGATATACCTATTCTATAATTCACTCAAAATTCCTTCTATAATACGGACGGAATGTAGAATCAAGTAAAATAGTTGAAAGGAAATGTCGGTAATTAACCTATTCTATCTAAAATAGGCGGATGATTTGAGGCGAAGCAAGTAGAATCCAGCGGAAGGCAGGAAGAATTGCCGCTCCAGTAGCGAATCCAGCCGAAAGCAGGAAGAATCCAGCCAAACCAGGAGAAAATCCAGCCGAAAGCAAGTAGAATCCAGCCAATCCGGAAAAATCCAATGGGTGCCTCTTTATGGAACATAAGATTGTCTTTTTTGAAATAAAAAAGCCGTTGGTGCAAAACCAACGGCAATTAATCAGTATTCATTATAAAGCTTGAACCTTTCTCACTTGAGCATGGTAAACCTGATAAAGCAAAAGTGCTCCTACAGAAAGAATCGCTCCTGAAATATAAGGAAGCCCGATGGAGTATGAGTACAATAAACCTCCCAGTGGAGGGCCAATGATTCTGCCCAGGGAATCAAAGGATGATAGAAGTCCGGTCGAGCCGCCGTGTCCCCCTGTTGAAGTCTTTGTCAGCAATGCAGTAACAGCTGGGCGAATGACCCCGTTACCCAAACCAAAGATGGTTAAAAAGATCGTAGCTGTCCAGAAACTATTGCTGAATAAGATCAGGGTAAATCCAATCATTGATACGACTAGCCCAATTTGAATGACTCGGCCTTCTCCCCATTTCTTTGTCATGATTCCAATGAGTCCGCCCTGCACAATTGCGCTCCCAAATCCCATTACCATAAACATATAGCCTAGTTGAACGGTATTAATTCCCGCCTTTTTAGCGGCAAAATAAGCAAAAGTTGTTTCGAGGCCAGCCATTGACAAAGATACTATGCATTGAAGTATGAAAAGAATGGAAACTGCGCCTGTAAAGTTCTTCCATATTGATTCGTTTATCGAGTTCTGTTTTCCCCGCTCCTCCGCAGGCAAGGATTCCTTCAGGATAATAAGAACTAACAGGAATGTGAAAGTTGATAGAATTCCAGCAATCAAGAAGGGGGTATTTAAGCTTGATTTTGAAAGGACCCCGCCAATTGCCGGACCAAAAATGAAGCCTAAACCAGTTGCAGCACCGATAATCCCCATTCCTTTTCCTCGATTTTCTTCAGTCGTAATATCTGCTACATAGGCCATCGTGGTTGGCATATTGGCAGAAGAAAGGATTCCGCCAATAATCCGTGCGACAAACATGAGCCATAATGAATCGGCAGCTGCCATGATGAAGAATGATAAAGCCAGCCCTAAAATACCAATCATCATAACTGGTTTTCTGCCAATCCGATCCGAAACTTTTCCCCAAACAGGAGCAAAAAATAATTGCATTAAAGAATAAACCGCCATTAAGAAACCAAGCTGGGTGGGCGTACCTCCTACCTTTTCTGCCAAGAATGGCAGGACCGGTATGATAATGCCGAAGCCAACCATAACTAAAAACATGACCAGGAACAAAAGGGGCAATACTTTTCTATTTTCCATACGTTTCTCCTCTATAACCGCTCAAAATGCTTGAATGGAGTAAAAGTGCTCAGGATGTAAAACTAATTTATGTATTAAGCGGTTAAGTTATAGTTATGTTCCTTTCAACTGTACAAAATCAGTATTTCAAACGTCAATTGTAAAGACTTTCAAAAAAATATAGTGGGCTTATAAAATAACATTTTATGTTTTATCTGACATTTTACTGACACATGATGGTCCTATAGTTTAATTATAGAAAAGCTTTTCGAACTATTTATCTTTTATAGATTGTCAGAGAGGATGAGTAAGATGAATTTTATTAAAAGGGCTTTTTTAAGTGTAAAAGCAAGAAAAGGGAAGAGTATTTTGCAGTTGGTTATATTTACTGCTATCTGTGTATTAGTTTTATCAGGTCTTTCCATTCAGACAGCCGCAAACAAATCAGCAGAGCTCGCGAAACAAAGTCTTGGCAGTGAAGTCACACTAAGTGCAGATCGAGAAAAATTAATGGAACAGCAACGGCAGGAGCGAGAAAATCAAGAAAACAGAGAAAGTAGAGAACCTGTTAGATTGATGGAAGAGCCGGTCGCGGTTAGCGATGCAAATGAGTTATTATCATTGTCACAGATTAAAGGATATAACTACTATTCTACTACATTTGCAATATCTAGAAATTTTGATCCAATAGAAACAGAGTCAACAAGTACAACAAATGAAACGAACCAGAATGGCCAAGCTCCGGGATTTGGAGGAGGCGGCGGTCCAAGTATAGCAGATGCCGATGTTAGTCTCCAGGGAGTCGCTTTTACGGATACAACAAGTGAATTTATAGATGGAGATGCCGAAATGATAGAAGGCTCTCATATTTCAGAAGATCATTTAACTAAAAAGGTAGCCATTATTGAAGAGACACTGGCTGAGGAAAATGAATTGGCTGTCGGGGACCAATTAGAGGTAGCCTCTGCAACAGATGAAGATACGACGGTTGAAGTTGAGATAATTGGTATTTATAAAACTTCTTCAGCATCAACGGATTCAGGTATGATGAATTTTGCTGCCATGAATCCGTATAACAAAGTATATGTACCATACACACTTGTCAATGAACTAAAGGGTGAAGACTATGAGGATACAATCGAAAGTGCAGTTTATTATATGAATGATCCGGCAGATACGGATTCTTTTATTAAGGATGCGGAAGCGACCGGAGCCATTAATACGGATGTATTTAAATTGGATGCTAATGATCAGTTATATCAACAAATGGTTGAACCGATTAACAATGTAGCCTCCTTCTCTAAGAACGTTGTGTATCTTGTAACCATCGCGGGTGCTATCATTCTAGGATTGATAGTCATGCTTGGTATCCGGGAACGGAAATACGAGATGGGTGTACTGCTTGCCATCGGAGAGAAGAAAAGCAAGCTGATTGGACAATTTATTGTTGAAATATTAATTATTGCTGTGTTTGCTCTTGGTATATCTTCCGTAACTGGTAATCTAGCAGCTGATAAAATTGGTGACCAATTATTATCACAGCAAATAGAAACGGAGACAAAATCCATAAATGATCCATTTGGCGGTAAAGGAATGCAAATGGGAAGCGGCATGGGTCCAGGAATGGGAGACGGAGGAAACGGTCCTGGAGGGCCAAATCAGCCACAGGCAGAAACAGCTCAAGTGGATGATTTAGACGTTAAAGTGACAGCCTCTGATCTTGGTAAATTATCCGGTATTGGTTTACTGATTGCCATCCTGGCTACATTGATCCCATCATTATCCATACTTCGATTACAGCCAAAGGCTATACTTTCAAGACAGGATTAGGAGGAATATAAATGAGCGCATTATTGGAGTTTAAGGATTTAAGTTATTGGTACAGACATACTAATAAACAGCATGATATAGTAAAGAAAATTAATGTATCTTTTAATAAGGGACTATTTTATGCTATTGTCGGTCCGTCAGGTTCGGGTAAAACCACGCTGCTGGCGTTAGCAAGCGCGTTAGATGCTCCGAAAGACGGACAGGTCTTATACGAAGGTAAAGATATTAGAAAAATTGGATATACAACTTTTCGAAATAAATATGTATCAATTGTTTTTCAAGCTTATAATTTATTACCTTATATGACTGCATTACAAAATGTCATTACAGCCATGGAGATTACCGGCAATAAGGTTAAGGACAAAAAACAGTATGCACTTGAGATGCTTAGGAAAGTGGGTATCGATGAAAAACAGGCGGGACAAAAGGTATTGACATTGAGTGGCGGACAGCAGCAACGTGTCTCCATTGCCCGAGCCCTTTGCTGTAAATCAGAGTTAATCGTTGCGGATGAGCCAACCGGAAATCTTGATGAGGATACTGCTCAAGACATCATTAAGTTATTTATGCAGCTGGCACATGAGGAAAATAAATGTGTGATTATCGTTACGCACGATCAACATATTGCTGAAATTGCAGATCAAACGATTCGCCTTTCTAAAGGTCAAATCACGATTGTAAATAATATAAACGAACAATTGCCCCGATAAGTGAATGTATATTTTAATGGAAATCTCCGAGATATCGGGGATTTTTGTCCTATCTTTTTACCCTGAGGAGTGAGCACTAGATGCAAAAGATTTTGATTGTGGAAGATGAAAAGGCCATCAGCCAGGTTCTAAAGGCATACTTGAAGAAAGTGAACTACGAAGTTGAACAAGTATTTACAGGTGGTGAAGCAATTGCTAAATTTGAAGAATTTCAACCTAATCTTGTTTTGTTAGATGTTATGCTTCCAGGTATGAGTGGATGGGATATATTAAAAGAAATTCGTACAAAAAGCGCATGCCCTGTTATCATGCTCACGGCACTTGGCGATATCAATTACAGGCTCGCAGGCTTGAATGAGGGGGCCGACGATTATATCACTAAACCTTTCATTGGTGATGAAGTAGTTGCCCGCGTCCAGGCAGTTTTGAGAAGATCAGTACAAGTTATTGATGATAAGGAGAAGAAACACTATGGTGCATTATGCATTAATGTAAAAGCACATAGCGTTACATTAAATGGAGTGGAGCTTGATTTAACACCACGTGATCTTTCTCTGCTAATCTTCCTGGCTCAGCACCCAAATCAACTATTTACGAGAGATCAATTAATTGATCATGTATGGGGGTTGGACTACGAAGGGAGCGACCGAGCAGTCGATTTGTCCATTAAAAGATTGAGAAAGTCATTGCAAAACTGGCCTGCATCTGAAGGAGAAATTAAAACACTGCGAGGATTGGGGTATCAATTAAGTGTCTATGAAAAAAAATAATAAACTACAAATAGATTTTCTGAAGCACTTGGGTCTAAAAAAGAAGAATCATCAGACTAAACGTGTCAGTTTGTTGAAATACTGGACGACACGATATCTGGTAACCCTGTTTATTGGCCTTATCGTCATAGGATTTGTTTCAGGTATCATTATCAGGCAATCCACACTTAATAAGAATCTTGATATTAATAAATACTTGGCAGAGGAAGTAGCAGCGCGGATACTGGATCAGACAGTTGGCACTGACATCCTGCCAGAGCAGAATCCCGAAGTTTTTTCAAATCGAAAAAAACTATTGGAGGTTAGTGGCAATCCTTCTATTTATGTAGTGGATGTCAATGGAAAAATAGTAATCGAAAATCGTTCTAGTAACCACCTTAATGTATCTTCATTTTCACCTGCACTGCTTAATAGTCAGGATGAAGTCAAACAGCTAAACAATATTGGAGGTAAAGATTATTATCTTGTCAAGCGGCCTCTTGTTGTGAATGATACGGTGTTTAGTTGGATTGTAGTTATGCAATCCGAGGCTGAGTTAACGGCAGTAGATCAGGAATACAAATTACTTTTGATTATGATTTTAAGTTTGGCCTTGCTCGGATGGGTTGCGATTTACTTTTTATCCAAAAGACTGGTTAAGCCGATTGCGAATGTAGCTGAAGCAGCTAAACAGGTTCAAAAAGGCAATTATAATATTGAACTTATTGAAGAGGTAGAGGTAAACGAACAGGAGGTTTATGATCTTGTCCACTCCTTTAAGGAAATGGCGATTAAATTGGAGCAGTTGGAAACTATGAGAGCAGAATTGCTGGCAGGCGTTACGCATGAATTGAAGACGCCTGTAACATCAATCAGTGGTTTACTTCAGGCTGTTAATGATGGAGTTGTAACAGGAGAAGAGGCAAAAGAGTTTCTGGCGATCTCTTTACAGGAAACAACTCGTATGCAAAAAATGGTGGGGGATCTATTGGAGTTCAACTCTTTTACGGCCAATGCAATCCCAGTTAATAGAAAATCGATTCAAATCGGGGAAATCATAAAAGAAATGATCTATCAATGGGAAATTGTACAGGAGGATCAACTTGTTAAGGTTACTATGAAACAACCCAAAGAAGACATGATAGTATCGGCGGATCCTCTCCGTTTGCAGCAAATTATCATTAACCTTATGAATAATGCCAAGCAAGCCATTCAAGGAGAGGGAACAATAGAGGTACGTGTTTATAAGCGTGACGAGGATTTTGCCGCCATTGATGTAGAGGACAGCGGTTCGGGAGTGCCTCTTGCTGAACAAGACTTAATATTTGAACGTTTTTATCGCGGCGAAGAAAAAAAATATAAAGTCCGTGGCTTGGGATTGGGATTGCCATTCAGCAGAATGCTGGCCAAAGCCATGGATGGTGATTTGGTATTAACAAATAGCAGTAAAAAAGGTACAACCTTTACTATAGTGCTGAAACGGCTTGCCCAGAAGCGAGGAGCATAAGACAGAGGCTCAGAAGGAGGTGTTCTTCCCTCCGGAAGAGGCTATGCTTATGTCCTGAGCTTCTAGCCGTTGAAGCCGGATTACATATAGTGCTGAAGGGCCTTGAATTAAGGAACGAAGACTAAATTTGCCACGTCCTGTGGCAACGTCTTCATGACCTACATCCTGTAGGCCCGCGATGAGCATAAGACAGAGGCACGGAGGGAGGGTTAAAGGAACAAAGACTAAGAGCGCCACATCGTGTGGCAACGTCTTCGTGACCTACATCCTGTAGGCCCGCGAGGAGTATAAGACAGAGGCTCGGAGGAAGGGGTAAGGAACAAAGACTAAGAACTCCACATCCTGTGGCAACGTCTTTGTGACCAACATCCTGTAGGCCTCCTGAGCTTCTATCTGTTGAAGCTAGATTGCCCAAAAAGCTGAAACGACTGTTCAGTCCTTAGAAGCATAAGACCAATACTCGAAGGGAGGGGGCTTCTCCTGTAGAGTATTTGCTTATGACTCGAGGGACTAGGAGTTGAAGCTAGATTACAAAAAACATAACTAATGCTAAAGCTGCCAATGAGAGACCGGCAGCTTTTTATTTAAAATGAAAAAATTACGTATATTTGACATTTTGTTGACACATACAGTTAGTATAGTAGACAGTGTAATGAATGAACAGAAATGCAATTTTACTATAATTATCGTAATATATTAAATAGACAGTCTAATTTGCAAGGAGAGGAATTTTGATGGAAAACAATAATCGCCATGATTATGAACATTTTGATAAACCAATAGATGCTGCTAATCAAGATAGAAACCAGAAGCCTGAGATGCAAAACGAACAAGAGATTGAAAAGGAATTCCTTTCGTACCGTGGGTATCATGAATTACGTTCGTCAAATGGCGAAGAGAGAGTCCTTGAAAAAAAGAGTATCGTAAATGACCCCCTGCCACAACCACAGTCTCTTGCTTCGAGTGAAGAAATAGAGCTAAGGACGGCTGGAAAAAAGAAAAAAATAAACAGATGGCTGACGCCGGTCATCACCGCGATTCTAGGCGGAACAGTGGCACTGGGCGTAGGTTCTTACTTTGGCTTTGTAGATTTATCAGGGCTACTTCCAGACGAAGCCAGCTCTGTTAAAACAGCTATCGCTACAAATGATAAAGTAAATAGTGAAGATGGCCTGAAAATTATAGATACAACGAAAACGACTTCTGAACTAATTCAAATGATTGAAGAAGTATCTCCAGCTGTAGTAGGTATTGTTAATATACAGAATGCCACTGATTACTACGAATACCGCCAACCAGCAAGAAATGAGGAATCAAATAGCAATCAGGAGAGCGGCACAGGCTCAGGGGTTATATTTAAAAAATCTGGAAAAGATGCATTCATCGTGACAAACAATCATGTTATCGAAAATGCAGATACGATTGAAGTGTCTTTGGCAGAAGGAACAAGAATAACGGCAGAATTAGTAGGTACAGATCCATTAACAGACTTGGCTGTATTAAAGATTGATGCAAGCAAAGTCACAAAAGTAGCTGAATTTGGAGATTCCGAAAAGCTAAGCGTTGGTGAACAAGTATTAGCAATCGGGAACCCATTGGGCCTTGACTTCTCGGGATCAGTAACCCAAGGTATCATAAGCGGCTTGCAACGAACAGTAACGGTTAGCACTTCAGCAGGTGAATGGGATATGGATGCAATTCAAACGGATGCAGCGATAAATCCCGGAAACAGTGGAGGAGCGCTTGTCAATTCAGAAGGACAAGTTATCGGTATCAACAGTATGAAAATAGCATCTGAAGAGGTGGAAGGGATAGGGTTTGCTATCCCAAGTAAGGATGTTTCAGACATTGTGAATGATTTGCTTGCTGATGGAAAAGTTCAACGGCCATATGTTGGTGTAAGTTTGCAATCTATTTCCGAAATTCCTCAATATGTTTTGCAGCAACAATTGAGACTTCCGGAAAATATAACAAATGGTGTAGTCGTAACTCAGGTGGAAATCGGTTCTCCAGGTGCTGAAGCAGGTATAGAGGCTAAAGATGTGATTGTGGCAATCAATGATGCGGAAGTCACTACACTTGGAGAATTCAGAAAATACCTGTATACCACTGCTGATAATGGAGATAAAGTTAAAATCAAGCTATACAGAAACGGAGCAGAAAAAACCGTATCCGTTACAGTTACTGAGAAATAATGAGTTGGAGAATAACTGTTCATTACCTTGTCCCCTTAGGTAAGCGACATTATTTAAATAGATGAAGATTTCGCTTTGAAGCCTGATATACGGGCTTCTTTTTTTCTTAACTAAGAGCAAGTTATTATTTTGGTGTTCATATAATAAGAGAAAAAGAAATCAGGGAGGACAAAATGGGGATATCGTACTGTCCTAGACGAAAGTTATTCCATCTGCAAGCAGGTGAGATGAGCTATGTTATAAAGATTTGCCATCATGCGTATTTGGCACATTTATATTGGGGAAGAAGGATTAAGGAGTCCAATGAAAGTAATCTGTTACAGTTTAAATACCGTCTATTCTCTCCAAATCCAGAAGGGTTTGACAAGACATTTTCTCTCGATACACTGCCTCAGGAATATCCCGCACATGGAAATACAGATTTTCGTACGCCAGCCTATCAAATCCAATTCCCAAATGGGACAACCATTACAGACTTAAAATATAAATATTTTCATATTTATAAGGGCAAACGGGAATTAGCCGGATTACCAGCTACTTATGTTGAGGATGCAAAGGAATCGACTTCGATTGATATTACGCTTATGGATGAACAAACAGGTCTTATAGCGATATTGACGTATTGTACTTATGAAAATGATAATGTGATTACTCGGTCGGTCCGGGTTATCAACTATGGAGAAAAACCAGTGAAAATTCTTAAAGCCATGAGCGCTTCCGTTGATTTCAGGGAAAGTGATTATGACTTACTGACCTTATATGGTGCTCATGCCAATGAATGTAATCTTTCCAGAAAACGTTTGACAGCTGGAAGCCAACTCATCGAAAGCACGCGTGGGGCCAGCAGCCATCAGCATAATCCATTTGTATGTCTGGCAAAGCCAGAAGCAAATGAAGAGTATGGAGAAGTATACGGGTTCAGCCTCGTTTATAGCGGGAATTTTTTGGCACAAGCAGAGGTGGATCAGTATGAAACAACGCGTCTATCAATCGGTATTAATCCCTTTAATTTCAGCTGGTATTTGGAGGTCGGTGAAACCTTTCAAACACCGGAAGCAGTTTTGGTTTATTCCTATAAAGGATTAAACGATATGTCAAGAACTTATCATGAATTATACCGATTTCGTTTGGCAAGAGGGCTATATAGAGATTGCCTGCGCCCTGTATTGTTAAATAACTGGGAAGCCACTTATTTTAAATTTAACTCCGATAAACTTGAACAGCTTGCACAAGCAGGGAAGGAGCTTGGTGTTGAATTATTTGTCTTGGATGACGGGTGGTTTGGCAAACGTAACAACGCAAAGTCCTCGCTTGGAGATTGGAAAGTGGATGAACAAAAATTGCCTGGTGGGTTAAAAAAGCTGGCTGAGCGGATTAATCAGCTGGGGATGAAATTTGGCCTCTGGTTTGAGCCGGAAATGGTATCTAT
The DNA here is from genome assembly GCF_058313635.1 of Bacillus sp. z26. NCBI lineage: Bacteria > Bacillati > Bacillota > Bacilli > Caryophanales > Bacillaceae > Bacillus > Bacillus sp. z26. The sequence continues at coordinate 126,578 of NZ_JBZFQM010000003.1, read as the reverse complement.
GGATAGTGACCTATTTCGAAAATATCCAGATTGGTGTATACATGTTCCCAATCGTCCGAAATCACTGGGACGTAATCAATTGGTCCTTGATTTAACAAGGGGTGAGGTATGTGAGTACATAATTGATGCTGTCTCTGATGTCTTATCATCCGCTCCTGTCAGCTATGTGAAGTGGGATATGAATCGTCATATGACAGAAGTTGGTTCATCTGCTTTACCACCAGAAAGGCAAAGGGAAACAGAACATCGCTATATGCTGGGACTCTATTATATATTAGAGGTATTAACTAACCGCCACCCAACCGTTTTATTCGAAAATTGTTCAGGGGGAGGAGGCAGATTTGATCCGGGAATGCTCTTTTATATGCCACAGGTGTGGACTAGTGACAATACTGATGCTGTCTCAAGGTTGAAAATTCAATATGGAACCAGCCTCGTATATCCGCCAGTATCGATTGGGGCACATGTTTCAGCTAGCCCTAATCATCAAGTGCACCGCCATACTTCTTTATCCATGCGCGGACATGTTGCCTTTTCAGGAAATTTAGGATATGAACTTGATCTTGCGAAACTAAGCCAGTCAGAAAAGGAAATCATTAAAGAACAGATTAAATTGTATAAAGAAATTCGTTCTGTTATTCAATTTGGTACGTTTTATCGATTGCTTAGCCCTTTTGCGGGAAATCAGGCAGCTTGGCAATTTGTCAGTACGGATTTATCTGAGACGGTTGTTATGTATTTCAGGCTGATGGCGCAGCCTGCAGAACCATTTCGTATCTTCAGGTTAAGAGGATTAAATCCCGTTAAAAAATACTTCGATAAAGATACTTCCTTATTATATGGAGGAGATGAATTGATGTACGCGGGGCTTTCTATCCCTGAAATGAAAGGTGATTATTGCAGTATGTTATGGAGATTTTCCTAATGTGATAAGTAATGGCATGCCAATATAGATGTCCGTATTCAGAAGGAAAGAGTTGAATATACAGAAAAATCAAAATTAACAATTTACTTTGGATATATTTTCCTCTAAACTTTAAAGTATACCGCTGTTTAAGAAGGAGAGTTAGATGGCAAGTGAATATATAGAAAATTTATTTATTAATCTATTTATCATCCTGATCATTATTCAGCTAATTTACTTTTGGCATGTAAAGTATGGAGCGTTGGGAGAGATTAACTATATAATCGTTGGGATAGGCCAAGCGATTAGTATTCTATTAAATATTTTATTTTTCTCTGTTGAACCATCGCCTGGTGCCGAGATGGTTAGTTTAAGCTCTATATCTATTATTCTTGGTATTTATTATGGCCGGTATTCAGTTGGAGTCGGTTTGTATATAATCACACTTATTGCATCTTTCCTTCACACCACCTCATTTGAATGGTTTTACTTCTTTTCAGGTCTTATTTCCTTTTTCGCTGCATCCATTTTTAAAGAAAGATATAAGAAACTAATGACTAATCAGCGATTGATTGCATCCAGTTTAACGGCGCTTATTTCCTCTTTGGCTATTATGATTATCTTTACGTTTATGTATGTTCAAGAATCCAGCCTAAAAAGCAGTTTCTTATATGTTCTATTATTTACATTTGGAATGGTATGGATGGTTTATACAATTGAAAGGCTGGAAAGAAGCAGAAATTTAAAAAATAAATTAATTGATACAGAGAAATTACAGTCAGTCAGTCATTTAGCTGCTTCTATTTCTCATGAAGTTCGTAATCCATTAACCGCTACGAAAGGATTTCTGCAATTATTAAGAAATGACGAGAATCTAACGAAGGAAAAAAAACAGCAGTTTATTGATATTGCGTTATCTGAATTAGACCGAGCTGAGACCATTATCAACGACTATTTGGCATTTGCTAAACCACAAATAGACCGTAAGGATCATATCAATATACAAATAGAATTGAATAAGGTGGTTGATATCGTAAAACCGCTGGCGAATATGCAAAATGTAAGCATTAAGATTGACGTGTCTCCCTATATAGTGGAGGGGGAGAGGCCATTATTTCAACAATGTTTTGTGAATATTTTAAAAAACGGTATTGAATCAATGGAGCATGGAGGAATTCTTACATTAACTACTGTCAAAAAAAAGAAGGGTGTAGATATCATTATTGTTGATACGGGGATTGGTATGAACACTGAACAAATAAAGCGTATGGGTGAGCCCTACTTTTCAACAAAAGGTGTAGAAGGCACAGGGCTTGGAATGATGGCAGTGTATAGAATTATTGATTCGATGAAAGGGGCCGTACGTGTTAAAAGTAAACCTGGTGAAGGTACAACCTTTACCATCTACTTTCCGGGACATGAACTGAAATCAATGTGAATTAAAACATAAACGATCAATAAAGACCTGAATGGAGGGGACCATCAGGTCTTTTTATTGATCAGTCAATCAATCGTATATAATTCAGGTGATATGGTCTTAAGAAACGGACTTAGTTCCCCTTTACTAAAGAGATAAAGTTCATGCATAGCTCTTGTACAGGCGGTATAGAATAATTTTCTTTCCAATTCACGCCTATATGTTTCTTTCGAGGCATCATAAATAAGGACAGCGTCAAATTCTATCCCTTTTGATAAATAAGAAGGCAGAATCAAAATTCCTTTACTATATGAATAGGTGTTTTTCTCCATAAGCTGGACATTTAGATTCTTGGATAATTGTTCGTAGGCTTCCCGTGTTTCTTCTTCGGTTTTACATATAATTGCAATCGTTTGATGACCTGCTTTTTCTAAAGAAGAGATCAGGCTGCTAATGGCAAGAGTACGTTGGGAATTGTTATTTACTATTTTTAGGATAGGTTTTGGTCCAGTTCTATTAAACGGTTCAATTTGAACTTCATCCAGTATCTCTTTCGTAAATTCAACTATTTGACGTGTTGATCGGTAGCTTTTCGTCAGTTCTATTTTTTCAAATTCATCCGTGTCATAAAGCTCATCAGAAAGCAAAGTTGGTGCATGAATGGAATGAGCATAAATGGCCTGATTAAAGTCCCCTAATATCGTCATTTTACTGGCGGGAAATAGCTCCTTTAGGACTGCGAATTGAAAGGGTGTATAGTCCTGTGCTTCATCAATAAATAGATGACGGATCAGGTTATCCGTTTTTCGTCCTTCCAGCTTTGCTTTTAAATAGACAAAGCCTATTCCATCTTCATTGGCTAATTCGTTTTGTTTGCTCCGTTTCAAGGTGTATTCACAAACTTGTGGCCACATCTCAGGGAATTCCGCTTCCTTAATATGTTTATAGCCATTGATGAAAAAGTTCGTATAGATCGCCTTTACGTTGATAAACTTTAGATTTTTAATGGCTCTTTTTATGGGATTAAAATAGGTTTGAACTATTTTTTTTGCCAATTCATCTTTTTCTCGGTTAAAATCAATAAATGAGTCTTCTGAGTTGTGCTGCTTTGCCTCGAGCTCCATATAATTCTCTGTATATTCTTCTGTTTCCAACAACTCTAATTCATCCTCGACCCAGTCACATTTATATTCGATTTTTTCCTTCTCATTCAATTCACGTAACAGCCATTCTTTCACGATCTGCATACGAGCTGAAATCGGATTACGTGAATCGAGAGAGTAAAAGTATGCTGCTATCTCATTCGATGTAATAAGTGTTTCACCTCGAAAAGTGATGTTTTTAAACCTAAGATCCTTTATGCTGAGATGCTCTATATATTCATCCATTATTCGTTTATAGTGCAATCCGGCCTTGAAACGGATTCCTTCCAGTCTGGCTTGATCATATTCGCCATTTTCATTTTTTAATACGTATTCCATCTGTTTAAATGGATCCTCAATCGTAAAATCTTTTCCTGCATATTTATCGATATAATCGTGTAAGGTGGTTTGCTGCATATTTTCTTCACCTAAATTAGGTAATACTGTCGCTATATAACTATTGAATAAAGGATTTGGAGAAAATAACAGTATATTATCTGACTTAATTTTTCCTAAATAACGATACAGTAAAAAGGCAACACGCTGAAGCGCGGCTGATGTTTTTCCGCTTCCGGCAACTCCCTGAACGACTAAATACTTGCTTTGTTCATTACGAATAATTTTATTTTGCTCTTTTTGAATGGTAGCAACTATGTTTTTCATTTGATTATCCGCATGGGTACCGAGAACCTCTTTTAATAGTTCATCGCCAATTGTTAAACCGGTATCAAACATGCTTTTCATCTGTCCATTTTTTATGATAAATTGTCTTTTTAGCTCCATGGTGCCCGTAATTGCCCCATCTAGTGTTTGATATTCAGCCGGACCAGGAGAGTAATCATAATATAAGCTCGAGATAGGGGCGCGCCAATCATAAATAAGGAAATTTTCGTTGTTTTGATCCATTAAAGAAGCAATTCCTATATAGACTGTATCCGTTTGTTCTTCACCGTCTTCATGAAAATCAATCCTGCCGAAATAGGGAGAGTCTTTAAGTAGGTCCAATGTTTTCAATTGCTTCGTAACCAGATTTTGGGTTCTTTCCCTTTCTGAAAGCAATTCTGATTGTTGTTTAATGCTTGCCAGTGTTTCGACTGCATCTTCCGCATTATCCAGATTGACTGTGACATCCTCCCAAAAGGTTTTTCGAATATGACTGACTTCTTCTTTTATCCCACCTGAGGATTGTTCCAGCATGTTCGTTTTATGATCAATTATCTTGATAATGGTTGATAGCCGTTGCTCTTCATCTTGATTTAATTTTTGTTCGGTCATATCGTGTCCTCCTGACGAAATCGGATCTTAAAAAAAGCTTATGATACTTTAGGGAAAGTTTAAGTCTGCAAATACGAATGTTGAATTTTGTATACTGTGATGAGTATCGAGTTAAATTATTCTTTTCCACATTATAAAAGATTAAAACCCGGTATGAATGACAGTCGATTCCTGCCAGCAATACCGGGCATGGGTTTGGATTGATTACATATTAGTTGAATGAACTTCTTTCTGTTGATCCGCATCTTTCTCAAAGAACAGGATAAGAGAAGGAAGCAACAGGCCTCTTACAAGGAATGTATCTAATAGAATGCCTATTGCTACAATAAAACCAAAAACAAACAATACGGCAATTGGTTGTGTCATTAACACGGCGAATGTTGCCGCAAGAATGATCCCTGCGGAGGAGATGACACCGCCTGTATTGGCCACAGCGATTTCTACCGCTTTTCTAACAGAGTGCTTTTCACGTTCTTCCTTGTATCTGGATATCAAGATGATATTATAATCAATACCAAGTGCTACAAGGAAAACGAAAGCATACAGTGGTACCCTAGTGTTAATAGCATCAATACCAAACAGGATATCTATTAAAAAGGTTCCAAGGCCTAAAGCTGCCAGGAAGGATAGCAAAATCGTTCCCATCATATAAATAGGCATTTTGAAGGATCTGGTCAGAACAAACAGTAAGACTAAAATCAGTAATGTTTCTGCAATGACAATCACGATAATATCCCGATCATTAATGGTTCGATCATCCACTTTTGTTGCCGTTTCTCCAGCGAAGTATAGCTTTCCTTCAATGTCTGCTTCTTTTAAGAGCGTATCTGATTTGTCTCGTATGGTCTCTAAAGCATCTAAAGTTTCTAATGCATATGGACTTTCCGAAAATGAAAGGTTGTACTGCAGTGCTTTTCCATCTTCAGTAGCACCTGATTGGCGTATACTTGCCACTAGATTTTGTTCTTCAAGTGTTTTTACAAGTTTTTCACTTTGGTCCTTTGATATAGATTGCTCAGACTTAAGTAAAACGGTCGTTGGTGCAAGATCGCCTTTATCGAACTTTTCTTCAACAATCTCATAGCCTTCTCGAGACTGCATATCCTCAGGGAATCCCTTAACCGTATCAAATTCATATTTGATAGTAAATATGTTTAAGGCAGAGATGATTAGAATAGTAAAAACAATTCCTCCTGCCATTAAAGGCTTGGTGGTAACGAAGTTTGCAGTTCTGGACCAGAAAGTTGCTTTTGTTTGCTTGCTTTCTCCAACCTGAGGGATCTTAGGCCAAAAGGATTTTCGGCCAAATAGGGTGAATAAAGCCGGAACGAGCGTCACTGACGCAATCATGATGATAAACATCGTTGTTGCAAAAGTAGGTGCAAAGCTTTGGTAATCTCCATTTTTAGCCAGGAATAGGACAAGCATGGCTGCCAAAACAGTCCCGCCTGAGAAGAAAACAGGTTCGCCTGTTTCTCGCATCGCCAAACTCATTGCTTCATGCTTGCTGGTATATCGTTTCAGTTCTTCTCGATATCGTGCAAAGACAAATAGAGAATAATCTATAACAGCTGCAAATAATAGAATGGTCATAATGGAAAGAGATTGTGTACTCATTTCCAAACCAGCTTTCCCCATTATTCCGAGCAACTGATCCACTACTATATACACAAAACCAGCAGCCAAAAGCGGAATAAGTGCCAATAATGGGGAGCGATAAATAACAATTAGCAGGACTAAAATCAGTCCAACTGTTGAAAATAATAAAACCAGGTCGGCTTTTGAAAATAAGCCCAATGTATCAGAGGCAATTCCTGCCGGTCCAGTAATCTTGAATGTCATATCAGCAGTGGTATCTTCTACTGCAGCATAGATATCCTCAATACCGGCTTGAATCTCTTTTGATTCAAGTGAGCTTTCAAAGTTAAGCGGTATAACAGCTGTTGTTCCATCCTTTGATAAGAATTGTGCCTGCGCCTGTGGAGGCAGTGAAGAAAAAGGAACAGCTTCCTTAACTCCTTTTATATCTTCCTTAATAATCACATCCATCGCTTGACTTATTGTCTGTGTGTCTGCTTTTCCTGACTTAGTCGAGAATACTAAAAGGGCTGGGACCCCCTGATCATCTTTAAAATATTTGTTCAGTTCTTCGTTGGCAATAACGGATTTTGCATCATCAGGTAATGTTTGTATACTCGAAACATCATAATCTTTGGCACTTGGTGCAAATAGGAATAATCCTAAGGTTACCACTAACCATGCAATTAATGTTATCCACATGCCCCGTTTAGTAGTAACCCTATCTGTTAGTGCGGCTAATAATCTTTTCAATAGTATTCCTCCTTTAGGGTAAGTTTTGGAATATAGTTTTACTGTCTATTTCAATTAAATAATTTATGCTCGGATATATCAAAAATAAAGATAGATTAAAGCAAGACCGAATTATCATTTTGAATGCTAAAACGTATTATTTGAAACAATCCAGCTAGTGAGATATAAAGGGTATAATAAGTGTATACAATGAAAGAAGGTAACAAATTGGATACAAAGACTTGCAGTGAAACCAGAATTGTGAAGACAAACCGTATATTTCCGAGCGATGTAAATGATCATAATACGTTATTTGGCGGTAAATTAATGAGTGACATTGATATGACTGCTTCACTTTCAGCAACGAGGCATAGCCGTAAAACAGTTGTGACAGCATCAACAGATTCTGTAGATTTTTTATATCCTATTACAACTGCTGATTCTGTATGTTTGGAGTCATATGTGAGCTATACCGGTAAAAGCTCGATGGAAGTATTCGTAAAAGTGATTGCTGAAAATTTGATGAGTGGTGAACGTAAAATAGCAGCAACCGCATTCCTTACATTTGTTGCATTGGATGAAACAGGAAAACCATGTCGTGTTCCGACCATCATCCCTGAAACTGAGGAAGAGAAGAAGCTGAACGAGACAGGAAGCATTCGAGCTGCAAAACGAAAACAACATCGTATACAAAGTAAAGAGCTTGCAGAATTTATTACGACAAAAAGGCCTTGGGAATAATAGAAGTCTTACTAAAAAGGGATGTAGAAGAATGGTGATGCCATTATCTCCATTCTTTTTTATGTACTTCTTTTTTCATCACCAGCTTATGTCATTTTTGATTCGGTAGGATGTAATTGCTGCGTATTCTCTAACATGAGATTTTAATATTGCTATTTTAGGGGTTTTAGCTGGTATGCCAATCAAATTCAAACCCTGTTTCTCAGCGATTTTAATAGTTCGATAGAGGTGATAATCATTCGTTACGACTGCCCCGGATTTTAAATGTTTTGGTATAAGCTCTTTCGAAAAAGCAATGTTTTCTTTCGTATTTGCAGAAGTATCTTCCAGTATTAATCTGTTACTGGATATACCGTATTCTATCAATCCTCTCTTCATAGCCTCAGCTTCTTAAATATCCTCTCCTTCTCCTCGGCCTCCGGAAAGAATGGCCATACAATTCGAATGATCCAGTAAATAATTAGCTGCTGCATCAATTCGATATTTCAATGAAAGAGAGGGAGTCTCACCTTTCACTCTCGCACCCAATACAATAATATATTCAATCGGTTCCTCCAGTTCTTGGTTTGCATATCGAAACATATTAAATTGAAGAATGGATATGTAAATAAGTAAAATCAAGATAATAGCAACAAAACTAATCATTATGTCCTTTTTCATTACTTTCTAACTCCCTTCATAAATCCTATGACAATCATAAAGGATTATTGGAAAGAAGTGTAAGAAATGATGGGTTAGAGTTTAAAATATAACAATCAATATAGCATAGATGATAACAAGAAAATGGATTAATCGTGATGTCGTATAAACGAGAGGCATATTTAATGTGTTCGTTAAGTATGGTAACTAAAAAAACGTATATTTTATTAAGATCCTTAAAAAGGATAAATGATATCCCTTAGAAACTGAGTATGAAAGGAAAAGAGATCCAAATACATCGACCAGTTAATCTCTTTTTATAGGGAATTGATTAGGAAAGAAACACTATATCCTAAATGGCGGGGGGCATCTGAAGGGATGCCCCTTATAACCTGGTGGCTGAATGTATGGCTATTCCTCCTTCTTATAAATGCTGTGTTCCGGTATGGCCATTTCATCAAAATGGTTTGCCAGGATGTTCAGCTCCTTTTTTAAATATTCCTCAAGGAGCGGGAGACCATGGCCTGTGACGGCAAAGTTCGGGTTCAGCTGATTTAGCTTAATCACAGAATCTTTGGCTGCGTTCCAATCTGTAGTAAAGTAACTCGGTGGACCACTGATTTCTTGTTTTTGGGTTAGGACTTTATAAAGTGATTCCTGTTTTACGCCAACGAATGCGTCACCGGCTATTAAAAAGCGGTCTTCTTCGCGAAAAAGGGATATATGCCCTGGTGTATGCCCAGGCGTATGAATCCATCTCCAGCCAGGCATTTCTGGAACGCTCCCATCAGCCGGAAGAGGTTGCACCTTAGCGCCGATATCAATACCGTGGTTAGGAAAAAAACGCGCAATGTCAGGAACGAGCCCGCCATCTGCTTTATAGTCAGGTTCAGGATAATTCTTTTGCCCGGTTAAATAAGGAATCTCCAGTTCATGAGCATAAACGGGCACATCCCATTTATCCAATAATTCTTCAAGGGCACCAACATGGTCGAAGTGGCCATGTGTTAAAATGATCGCTTTTGGCTTGCTTTCTTTACCAAAACGTTTGTTTACTGCTTCGATAATCTCATCATCGGCCTTAGGCATGCCGGCATCAATCAAAACGAAATCGTCTTGCTGAGGTAATCCTACCAGCGTAATATTAACGATTTGTGTATTCAGGACATAAATATCTTCTTTCACTTCAATACCCATTCCGCTCGTAGATGATGTTAAAGGAATATATGTATGACGGAATGTTGGTTTAGATTTATGTTCCATAAAAATCCCTCCTAAGATAGGCTCTTTACTTAGTATGTACCCTGATTTCATTTCTCATTAACAAGAAAAATGAAAAAGCTGTGAATGAACGCCTGTATTTCTATTAGGCGAACATGTTGAGCGTTTGAGGAGAGTTTTAATACTAGCTGACTATTAATCAATATAGCTTTTGTGAAAATTAAGATAGGATACCTATATAATATAAAATTAATAGATATAGAAAATAGAAGGAACTGGAATTGGTAATGAAATATATGTATAATTATCTTTTTCAGGAAGTATATTCTTTATACCATGTCAGTTGTGATTTTATCTTGTTCAAGTATAATAAAAGAAATGGCTGCAAGCCTAACTAGTATGAATATGGTGGTTTATCATGTCTAACAATAAAAATTTTACGTCGAGAATAGATTATGGTCTTCTATTTATCGTGTTTCTGCTCTTTATAACGAGCTGTATGGCTATATATAGTGCACAAACGACAGGACAATATACAGAAAACTTTCTTGTAAAGCAGATTGTGTGGTATGTCGTAGGAATCAGTTTTGCATTTGTGATTATGAGATTTGATGCAGATCAGTTGAAAAAAATGAGCTGGTATTTATACTTCTTCGGCTTATTCCTGTTGGTGTCTATAATCATTGCACCACCAAGTATTGCACCGGTTGTTAATGGCGCAAAAAGTTGGTTTAGATTTCCCGGTATAGGTTCCATTCAGCCATCAGAGTTTATGAAGGTATTTCTGATTATGGCATTGGCAGCCCTTATTCAAAATCATCATATGAAGCATCGAATTAAAACACTTCAAACCGACTTTATGCTTTTATTTAAAATTGTAATTACTACAGCAATTCCTATTTTACTTGTCATGAAGCAGCCTGACTTGGGAACTTCTCTTGTTATGATTGCGATTATGATTGGGATGATTTTCATATCAGGAATCACCTGGAAAATACTCTTGTCTATTTTTGGCGGAGGCTTTCTGTTAATTGGAGTTATTTTTTACCTTATCGTTTGGCATCCGAATATTATGGAAAAATATTTTCATGTTAAACAATATCAATTTGGGCGTATATATGCTTGGCTCGATCCGTATAACTATACTTCTGCCGAAGGCTATCAGTTAATTAAATCATTATTAGCGATTGGATCAGGGACCACTTCCGGTAAGGGATTTGCGAATAGAGAAGTTTACTTGCCAGAAGGCCATACAGATTTTATATTTGCTGTCATTGGAGAAGAATACGGATTCCTTGGTTCAAGTATTGTCATTAGTTTATTCTTCTTATTGATTTATAATATGACAAAAATTGGTCTTGAGACTAAGAATGATTTTAATACCTATATCTGTGTGGGTGTAATCTGCATGCTGACTTTCCATGTATTTGAAAACATCGGAATGACAATCGGCTTGTTGCCGATTACCGGTATACCTTTGCCATTCCTAAGTTATGGAGGAAGTTCACTCCTCGGAAATATGTTGGCGCTTGGATTAATATTTAGTATAAGATTTCATCACAAGAAATACATGTTCTCTACCTCATCATAAGGAATTAATTAAAGAATACCTCCTGCCTAAGTTTGATTTGGCAGGAGGTATTTTTTATAGAGAGAAAAGAGAAGGATTTCAGGCAAAACTGCATCTAGTGTTTAAAGTACTTACTTTGCATTTAATTTATTGAAAATACATACTTTTTAATTTTTTTGGTTAAATATTATTATTTTAATATCATTTTTTTGTTACTATATAAAGAGAAGTAATGAAAGGTTATAAGTTATAGAAACTTCATGATTTATAGAAATCTTTGTATGCTATCCGTTTCAATAAATACTTTGTTTGCAAGCTCGAGTTTAATAGAGGATTAACTTCAACTGAACAATACATATAAGTGGGTGTACGAATGAAAGCTAAGGCAATTCAATTATTAAGACAGGTTGACTTATTTTCATGCTTATCAGAAAAAGAGATAAAGGAATTAGAGCCTTTCCTATATGAAAGAACATATAAGAAAGGGCAATATCTATTTTTTGAGGGGGATCCGAGGCTTAGAATTTATATACTGCTTGATGGTTTTGTTATGCTCGAAAAGTCGAACCGAGAGGGAAGTTTGTTATATACGAATTATGTGAAAAAGAATACAGTATTTCCTTTTATGGGCTTATTTGAAAGTGAAGAGTATAGGCATAGCGCCATTGCGGAAACTGATATTCGAGTCTTTTATATGGTGGCGGATGTATTTGAACGAGTTGTCGCTAAAAATAATGTTCTTCTCAAAAAAGTTATTCTTCAAATCAATGGGTTGCTTGCAGTACAAGAAAATAGAGTTAAAAATGTTATGACTGCAAGTGCTCATATACGAGTATTAAATACCATAAACTATTTAATGAATGATATCGGAGAAAGAGAATCAGGATTTATACGTATTAATTGTCCGATTACGACAACTAAAATTTCAGTTATGTCTGGAACATCGAGAGAAACTGTAAGTATGGTCGTAAATAGATTAAAGAAGGACCAAATCCTATCCATAAAAGATCGAATGCTTCATATACATAAACCTGAATACTTTGAAAAGGAAGTCATCTGAAGTAACTATATAAACTGATTAATTGGTATCGTCCAATTGTCAACTGACGAATTAGCTAGAAGTGAAAAAGTACCTAAAGTTCACTATCCAATCCAAATTGTGTGACGGTTAAAGCGCTGCCTGTCCTTAAAAATATGTGGAATAAATCGGAGAAACGTTGCTATTCTATTCGTTTCTCCGATTTGTATTTTATCCACATACATCTGGAACTTTCTGTTGACGTTATATTTTCTATGGCGTTACCATTCCTATAAGAGATGAGTTTTTAAGTCCTTACCCAATTCAGTTTATTCTCATAATCGACTTTATCTTCATAATGGAAAGGATTCGATGAGCATCTTAGCAACGCGTTCCTTAAGAATATTAATACCAGGTTTACATTATTCCGGGCACGCTATGATCTGTACTTGAAAGACTATTCCTCCTTTTAAATTTAATCGTTATTGGTTTATATCCAAATAGTGTAATGGGTATAAAAAGAAACCTTTTATACACTATAATTTCGTATGATTAACTTGCTCATTAATGCACAAATCTGTATACAATAGAATTATAATACATGGCGAAGGGAGCATTCTACTATCATGAATAAGGAAAAAAGACTCGCTATTATTAAGGAAGTAATTCAAAATAATGAGATTAAAACTCAGGAACAACTGGTTGAAGTATTATCAAAGCAAGGATTACATATCACTCAAGCTACTATTTCAAGAGATATTCGGGAACTAAGCTTAGTAAAATATCCATCTAAGACCGGGGGAACGAAATATGGCTTTATTGGTGAGCATAAGTACAATGATACAATGAAACTCCGAAAAAAAATGCAGGATGCCTTACTTAATATAGAAAGAATTGAATATTTTATTATCATTAAAGCATTACCTGGTCATGCACACTCATTTGGTGCTATTTTAGATGAACTTGACTGGGAAGAAAAAGCAGCAACGATATGCGGGAATGACACGTGTATGATTATTTGCCGGACAGTTACTCAGGCAGAGGTGCTGGAAGAAAGGCTAAAATCGGTTGCAAATTTATAAGAAAGAAAAATTATTTCTTCTAAATCATGAGCCTATTATGCATGAAAATATACATAGATTGGCTGGGTTAATAGAAATTGCACATAATTAATTGAATATTTATACAAAGTATTTTTTATTTAAAGAGATTTATGTGAAGATTTACACATTTCAAGTGTGAAAAATATCACAAATCTCTTTTTTTTACTTTTGTACACTAAGAATGTAAGAAAAATAAGATGTGCAGGAGGAAAGGCAAGATGACAAATCCAATTCATGTTACTTCTGAAATTGGTACGTTAAAAACAGTTATGTTAAAGCGTCCTGGTAAAGAAGTAGAAAATCTTACTCCGGAATATCTGGAGAGGCTATTATTTGATGATATCCCGTATTTGCCGATTATTCAGGAAGAGCACGATTATTTTGCTAATACACTAAGAGATCAAGGGATAGAAGTATTATACCTTGAGAAGCTTGCTGCAGAATCGCTGACAAATCCTGAAGTGAAAGAGGAATTTGTTAGTCGCATGCTTGAAGAAAGCAATGCAAAGGTACAGGGTACATTTGAAAATCTTAAAGAGTATTTATTATCATTTTCAAATGAAGACATGATTGAAAAAATTATGTCCGGTATCCGCAAAAATGAACTGGAGATCAGCAAAAAAACACATTTGTATGAATTGATGGAGGACCATTATCCATTCTATACAGATCCAATGCCAAACCTTTATTTTACGCGTGACCCAGCAGCATCTATTGGAAATGGATTAACAATTAATAACATGCGTGAACCTGCAAGACGCAGAGAATCTTTGTTTATGGAGTATATTATCAAGCATCATCCAAGATTTGCTGGTAAAGATGTTCCTGTATGGCTTGATCGTACGTATCATAACCCAATTGAGGGTGGAGATGAGCTGGTATTAAGCCCAGAAGTAGTCGCAATCGGAGTTTCAGCGAGAACATCCGCTAAAGCAATCGAAAAATTTGCACTTAGCATCTTGAATAAACAAGATCAATTCAAGAAAGTAATAGCTATTGAAATACCAAACTGCCGTGCATTTATGCATTTGGATACTGTATTTACAATGGTTGACTACAATAAGTTTACAATGCATCCGATGATTCAGGGACCTGGCGGTAAAATGAATATTTACATCCTTGAAAAAGGTTCTGATGAATACTCAGTAAATATCACGCATCGCACAGATCTTAAAGAAACTCTTAAAGAAGTACTTAGATTGCCTGAACTTGAAATCATCCTTTGCGGTGATGGAGATGAAATCGCAGCTCCTCGTGAACAATGGAATGATGGATCTAATACATTGGCAATTGCACCAGGTGTGGTTGTTACATATGATCGAAACCAAGTCTCCAATAGAGTTCTGCGCGAACATGGAGTCAAGGTTATTGAAATCAAAAGCTCGGAATTGGCTCGTGGCCGTGGGGGCCCACGCTGCATGAGCATGCCGCTTGTACGTGAAGATATTTAATCAATATATAGAAAGTAAGTTATCTTTGGAAGGAGAAGTCGTAATGATTAAGACAAGACCGGATCTTAAAGGTAGAAGTTTCTTAGCTGAAAAAGATTTCACGGAAGCTGAATTCTTACACATGATTGATTTTGCTGCTGAGTTAAAGGAAAAGAAAAAACAAGGCATTCCTCATCGTTATATGGAAGGTAAAAATATTGCCCTTTTGTTTGAAAAGCCATCAACCCGTACTCGTTGTGCATTTACGGTAGCTTGTACTGATCTAGGTGCACATCCTGAGTACTTAGGAAAAGATGATATCCAACTTGGTAAAAAAGAATCCATCGAAGACACGGCTAAAGTATTGGGACGCATGTTTGATGGGATCGAATTCCGTGGATTCGAGCATTCAAAAGTGGAAGCTTTGGCTGAGCATTCCGGAGTACCTGTATGGAATGGTCTTACAGATTTATGGCATCCAACACAAACATTGGCAGATTTCTTAACAGTACAAGAAAATATTGGCCATTTAAAAGGTGTTAAATTTGTCTATGTGGGAGATGGACGTAACAATGTTGCGAACAGCTTATTAGTTGGCGGAGCAAAAGTTGGTATGGATGTACGTATTTGCTCTCCTGAATCCCTATTCCCTGAAGCTTCTATTGTAGAACTGGCTGAAGAATTGGCTAAGGAATCTAATGGTCGCATTACGATTACTTCTAATGTTGAAGAAGCAGTATCCGGAGCAGATGTAATCTATACAGATGTTTGGGTATCTATGGGAGAAGAAGATAAATTTGCAGAACGTATTGCTCTTTTAGCTCCATATCAAGTGAATATGGACATGATTAAAATGACTGGAAACGAAAATGTAATCTTCCTTCATTGCTTGCCGGCATTCCATGACCTTGAAACAGCATATGGACGTGCGATTCATGAAGAGCATGGTTTAGCTGAAATGGAAGTAACAGATGAAGTCTTCCGCAGCAAGCATTCCAAAGTTTTCGATCAGGCAGAAAACAGAATGCATACGATTAAATCTGTAATGGCCTTAACATTAGGCAATATTGAATAAGTAGATGAGCAGGGAATTGGTTCTATACAATTCCCTGCTACCATTATCAAATAGAGGTGAAGAAGAATGGCAGACGATAAAAAGATTGGCTTGTTTGCTTTAATTGCAATTGTTGTAGGTTCTATGATTGGTGGAGGAGCATTTAACCTTGCTTCAGATATGGCTAGTGCCGCATCCCCAGGGGCCATTATTTTAGGATGGACAATTACTGGTATAGGGATGATAGCTCTTGCGCTATCTTTCCAAAACTTGAATGCAAAAAGACCGGATCTTGATGGTGGGGTATACAGTTATGCTTCCGCTGGATTTGGTAAGTTTATGGGATTCAATAGTGCGTGGGGATACTGGTTATCAGCATGGTTAGGTAACGTTGCTTACGCTACCCTTCTGTTCTCGTCTATTGGATATTTCATCCCAGTGTTTGAAGGTGGACAAAATATTGCGGCGATTATTGGTGCTAGCATACTGCTATGGGCTGTGCATGCTTTAGTTTTACGTGGGGTTCACTCAGCTTCACTTGTAAATATCGTAACGACCATTGCGAAATTAGTTCCTATTTTCTTATTTATCATTATTGGTATCTTTGCATTTAATGCTGATATTTTCTTAGATGATTTCTGGGGAACTGGTGCAGGCTTCCAATTCAGTGACGTTATGTCTCAAACAAAGAATACAATGCTCGTAACTTTATGGGTATTCATCGGTGTTGAAGGGGCGGTTGTTTTATCTAGCCGTGCGAAAGACAAAAAGGATGTTGGTAAAGCAACAGTCATTGGTTTAATTGGTACGTTAATTATCTATGTATTAATTTCCATCATGTCCATCGGTGCGATGAATCGTGTAGATGTGGCTGGATTGGATAATCCATCTATGGCCTATGTATTTGAAGAAATGGTAGGTCCATGGGGAGCAACATTTATCAATCTTGGATTAATTATCTCTGTCCTAGGTGCATGGTTAGGCTGGACATTGCTGGCATCTGAGATTCCTTACTTGGCAGGGAAAGATAAGCTATTCCCTAAATGGTTCGCAAAAGTAAATAAAAACGGAGCACCATCTAATTCCTTATGGCTTACAAATGGTTTAATTCAACTGTTCCTATTAACATTCCTTGTATCTGAGCAAGCATATAACTTTGCTTTTTCATTGGCGTCTTCAGCCATCTTAATTCCTTATGCGTTCTCTGCTTTCTATCAATTAAAATATTCCTTACAAGATAACGCGGCTGATCGCATTAAAAATATTATCATTGGTATCGTGGCAAGTGTATATGGTATCTGGATGGTCTATGCAGCCGGTATCGGATATTTACTATTAACGATGCTTTTATATGCACCGGGTATCCTGATTTACAGAGCTGTACAGAAAGAAGCGGATGTTAAACAAGTATTTACGAAAACAGAAATGGCTATTGCGGCAGCCTTTGTTGTATTTGCCTGCATGGCGATTGTTGGTTTGATTAACGGAAACATTTCCATTTAACAAGTATCTAACTACAGACTGATTTTTGGAGGTATGGACTACGTATGGAAAGAAAAAAAGTAGTTATAGCTTTAGGCGGTAATGCCATTCAATCCGGAGATGCCAGTGCAAAAGCTCAACAGCTGGCACTAGAAAAAACGGCTGAACAACTTGCAACGCTAGTGGAAAATGGAGTGGATATCATCATTTCACATGGTAATGGACCACAGGTAGGCAATATCCTTCTTCAGCAAAAAGCAGCTGATTCAGAAAAAAATCCAGCTATGCCTCTTGATACATGTGGGGCTATGTCACAGGGTATGATTGGATATTGGTTGGAAAACGCTATGGACAAGGCTCTTTCTAAAAGAGGAATCCATAAGGATGTAGTAGGTATTGTAACAAGGGTTGTTGTTGATGAAAACGATGGAGCCTTCAAAAATCCTACTAAACCAATTGGTCCTTTTTATACAGAAGAAGAAGCGATGAAATTGATTCAAGAGACTGGTGCTTCCTTTAAGGAAGATGCAGGCAGAGGCTGGAGAAGAGTGGTGCCTTCACCAAAACCAGTAAGCATTTTGGAGCATAAGAGTATTAACAGTCTTGTAGAAAGCGGAAAGATCGTTATTTCTACAGGCGGCGGTGGTATTCCAGTCCTAAAATCCAACGATGAACTGATTGGTGTAGAAGCCGTTATCGATAAAGATTTCGCTTCTGAGAAGCTGGCAGAATTAGTAGATGCAGATGCTTTAATTATTTTGACTGCAGTAGATAACATCTACATTAACTATAATCAGCCGAATCAACAAAAACTGGAATCCATTACAACCAAGGAGATAAAAGCATTGGCGGAGGAAGGTCATTTTGCACCGGGCAGTATGCTTCCTAAAGTTGAGGCTGCCATTCAATTTGCAGAATCAAGACCAGGCCGTTCCACAATTATAACATCACTTGATAAAGCTTTAGATGCATTGAAAGGCAATGCCGGAACAATCATTTCTATGCAGGAAGAAAAAGTAATGGCCTAACATATATGCATGAAATGTATACCCCAAATCTACGATGATTTGGGGTATATTTTGTTCTTTTTTAGTTGGGTGGAGCACAATAACTACATCTCGTACATATAAATGAATAATGATATATTATTTTTTAAATTGGTTATTTTGACTGTTTACTTTAGAATGAAGCTTTTCGTGATGTGGACCGGCATTTCCCTTTACGCTTGCAGCACTGACTCCTGATTTGCTTGGGTTCTTTTTAAGCTTTGCCATTAAAATCACCTCCTCTATTAGTTTGACCAAATTAAAAATTAATAACAAACTGCCATATTTTTGGATATTTTAATTGCGGAATTTTCTAAAATCTCTTATAGTTAGATATGTAGGATTTTTATTCCAAAATTTTTTGCGATAAAAATGAATGAACATTCATTCAAAATAAAGGGGGATTTAATATTGAACCTTCAAATTAAAAAAGTAGCTGTACTTGGATCAGGGGTTATGGGTTCAGGCATCGCAGCACATTTAGCCAACATTGGAATTCCGGTTAAGTTATTGGATATCGTTCCAAGAGAACTTACCGCAGATGAGGAGAAAAAAGGACTAACACTTGAAGACAATCAAGTACGTAATCGATTGGCCCAAATGTCCATTCAAAAACTACTTAAACAAAAACCTGCACCGTTAACCTCCAAGAAGAATTTATCTCTAATTGAGCCAGGAAACTTTGAAGATGACTTATCGAAAATTAGTGACTGCGATTGGATTATCGAGGTCGTTGTTGAAAGACTAGATATTAAACAAAGTGTATTTGCACAAATAGACGAATATAGAAAGCCAGGCAGTATTGTAAGTTCAAATACCTCTGGGATTTCCATTGAAGCAATGACGGAAGGGCGTTCTGAAGATTTCCGTAAGCACTTCCTTGGCACCCATTTCTTTAATCCACCTAGATACTTGAAGCTGTTAGAAATCATTCCGACTAAAACAACGTCGCCTGAAATAGTAAGTGCAATGAAACAATTTGGGGAGAATGTTTTAGGCAAAGGGGTAGTAATAGCAAAAGATACTCCCAATTTTATTGGAAACCGAATTGGTACCTACGGCTTATTGGTAACTGTTCGTGAAATGATGGAGCGAGGCTACAGCGTCGGAGAAGTTGATTCTGTAACAGGTCCTTTAATTGGCCGTCCAAAGAGTGCTACGTTCCGTACATTGGATGTAGTAGGGCTGGATACCTTTGCCCATGTAGCTAAAAATGTGTATGACAATGTAGATAATGAAGAAGAGAAATCCGTATTTGAAGTACCTGAGTTTATGAAAAAAATGCTTGAAAATGGTTGGTTAGGAAGTAAATCGGGCCAGGGATTTTTCTTGAAAAAAGGAAAGGAAATACTGGAACTTGATCCTTCCACTATGGAATACGTAGAGCGTAAAAAGTTAAAAGCACCTTCATTGGAAATGGTAAAACAGGAGAAAGGCGCTGCAAGAAAATTGAAAGCGCTTATTTATTCAAAAGATCGTGTCGGTGAACTGCTATGGAATGTGATAAGTCCTACTTTAATCTATTCGGCAGAATTACTTGGCGATATTGCGGATGATATTGTAGCCATCGACCAGGCGATGAAGTGGGGATTTGGCTGGCAGCTTGGGCCATTTGAAACATGGGATGCGATTGGTTTAGAGAAATCTGTTGCCAAGATGCAGGAGGAAGGACACCATGTTCCTGAGTGGATAACGCAAATGATAGAAGACGGAAACACAAGCTTCTATAAAGAAGGAGAAAATGGAACACTTTATTATGCAAACGGTGAATATCAACAACTTGAAGTGAACGAAAAAAATATTAATTTGAAGTTGATTAAGAAACAAAAAGGGGTCATTAAGAAAAATAGCGGTGCCAGCCTGATCGATATAGGCGATGGAGTAGCATTACTGGAATTCCATTCACCTAATAATGCGATTGGTTTTGATATTATCCACATGATCAATTATGCGATTGAAGAAGTGGAGAAAAATTACAAAGGACTAGTGATAGGCAACCAAGGTAAAAACTTCTGCGTTGGAGCCAATCTGGCTATGATTCTAATGGAAGTACAAGATGACAATATTTTTGATGTGGAAATGATTACACGTCAATTCCAGCAAGCGATGATGAATATTAAATATAGCAGGAAACCGGTTGTTGCCGCGCCGTTTAATATGACGCTTGGCGGAGGGGCTGAAATTTGCCTGCCTGCAGCAAAGATTCAGGCATCATCTGAGACCTATATAGGATTGGTGGAAACAGGAGTGGGCTTACTGCCGGGCGGAGGCGGAAATAAAGAGCTATATATTAAACAGCTTAATAGCTTACCAAACGGGGTTGATTTCGACCTTACTAAGATTGCTATTAATGTATTTGAAACAATTGCCACTGCCAAAGTATCAACTTCTGGTGATGAAGCCAGAGAAAACAACTTCCTCAACAACATGGATGGAATCAGTTTCAATCCTGATCATCAGCTATATGATGCAAAACAAGCCGTCATTGCGTTGCATGATACCGGATATAAGCCTCCGGTACGCAAAAAAATTCCGGTATCAGGTGAACCAGGTTATGCGGCTTTATTACTGGGAGCGCAATCAATGCTGTATTCCGGCTATATTTCAGAGCATGATTTGAAGATCGCTCAAAAAATTGCCTATGTTTTAGCTGGCGGTAAAGTGCCTTATGGAACTGAAGTGGATGAACAATACTTGCTTGATTTAGAAAGAGAAGCGTTTATCAGCCTTGTCCAAGAGGGGAAAACCCAACAGCGCATGCAACATATGCTTGTTAAAGGAAAACCATTACGTAACTAATAGACCGGAATTTTGATTGATTAAGAGGAGGATGGGCATGAGAGAAGCAGTGATTGTTGCCGGAGCCAGAACCCCGGTTGGCAGAGCCAAAAAAGGAACCCTTGCAAACGTTCGACCAGATGATTTAGGTGCACTGGTAGTAAAGGAAACGCTGAAGCGAGCAGAAAATTATGATGGGCCAATTGATGATATGATTTTTGGCTGTGCAATGCCTGAAGCTGAGCAGGGACTCAATGTGACGCGCAATATCGGTGCCTTGGCAGGTTTACCATACAATGTGCCGGCTATTACGATAAATCGCTACTGTTCATCAGGTCTGCAGTCCATTGCCTACGGTGCAGAACGGATTATGCTGGGGCATTCCGAAACGGTCATTTCCGGCGGTGTCGAATCAATGAGCATGGTTCCAATGATGGGGCATGTAGTCCGTCCAAATTACAAGCTGGCCGAAGCAGCTCCTGAATACTATATGGGAATGGGACATACAGCTGAAGAGGTTGCTAAAAAATACGGTATTACCCGCGCGGAACAGGATGCCTTTGCCGTACACAGCCATCAGAAGGCTGCACAGGCCATCCGTGATGGAAAGTTTAAAGATGAGATTGTTCCTGTAGATGTGACTCTTCGCCATGTTGGTTCGGATCATAAATTAAAAGAGCGCTCTGTTCAATTTACAACAGATGAAGGAGTTCGTGAAGGTACAACAACTGAAGTGCTTGCAAAACTGAGACCTGCATTTTCACTCACAGGAACAGTAACAGCGGGCAATGCTTCACAAACAAGCGATGGAGCAGCTGCTGTATTACTTATGGACCGGGAGAAAGCAGAGGCGGAAGGCTTCAAACCCCTCTTGAAATTCCGATCATTCGCCGTTGCAGGCGTACCACCGGAAATTATGGGAATCGGTCCGGTTGAAGCAATTCCTAAAGCGCTTAAGCTGGCTGGATTAAGCTTATCTGATATTGGATTATTTGAATTGAATGAAGCATTCGCATCCCAATCCATTCAAGTCATACGCCACTTGGGTATCGATGAGGAGAAGGTAAATGTGAATGGCGGTGCGATTGCATTGGGACATCCACTTGGGTGTACAGGAGCTAAATTAACATTGAGCCTCCTTCACGAGATGAAACGCCGAAATGAACAGTTTGGAATCGTAACGATGTGTATTGGCGGAGGTATGGGCGCCGCTGGAGTTTTTGAATTATTGGCATAAAAAGGAAAAGTGATGAGATGATTGGGTATAAAAACTTGGGTCATCTCCAAATTAGGAGGAAGTAAAGTGGCTAATCAAACAGAAGAAGTATTAAAAGGCGGAGCATTTTTAATTGAAGATATTGAAGCTGAAAATATGTTTACTCCTGAGGATTACACAGATGAACACAAAATGATTGCAAAAACGACTGAAGATTATTTGGTAAATGAAGTATTACCCCAGGTAGAATATTTAGAAAATCATGAGTTTGATCGTTCAGTGAAATTATTGAAACAAGCCGGAGAACTTGGCTTATTGGGTGCGGATGTTCCTGAAGAATACGGTGGTTTAGGTTTGGATAAAGTAAGCTCTGCGCTTATTTCAGAAAGATTATCACGTGCAGGAGGATTTTCCATTTCTCATGGAGCGCATGTCGGGATCGGTTCACTGCCAATCGTTTTATTTGGTAATGAAGAGCAAAAACAAAAGTACCTTCCATTATTGGCTACAGGTGAAAAATTAGCTGCCTATGCTTTAACAGAGCCAAGTTCAGGTTCTGATGCACTTGGTGCAAAAACAACTGCAAAATTGAATGAAGCGGGAACTCACTATATTTTAAATGGTGAAAAACAATGGATTACAAATGCAGGCTTTGCTGATGTATTTGTTGTATACGCGAAAATTGATGGAGATAAATTCTCTGCCTTTATTGTAGAAAGAGAATATCCAGGTGTTTCTACTGGACCAGAAGAAAAGAAAATGGGAATTAAAAGTTCTTCAACCAGAACCTTAATCCTTGAAGATGCAGAAGTACCTGTTGAAAACCTTTTGGGTGAAGCGGGAAGAGGGCATGTGATTGCCTTTAATATTCTTAACATTGGCCGTTATAAATTGGGAGTTGGCGCAGTTGGAGCATCCAAGCGTGGATTTGAATTGGCAGCTACGTATGCCAATCAGCGCCAGCAATTTAAAACACCAATCTCTTCATTTAATTTAACAAAAGAAAAGCTGGCTACAATGGCTTCCAAAATATATGCAGCTGAAAGCTCTGTCTACAGGACAGTTGGTTTATTTGAAGAAAGAATGAGCCGACTTAGTGATGAAGAAATAAAAGATGGGAAAGAAGTCGCAAAGTCCATTGCAGAATATGCAATTGAATGTTCCTTAAATAAATTCTTTGCTTCTGAAGTTTTGGATTATGTTGTCGATGAAGCCGTTCAACTTCATGGCGGCTATGGCTTCATGGCAGAGTATGAAATTGAAAGAATGTATCGTGATTCCCGAATCAACCGTATTTTTGAAGGGACAAACGAAATTAACCGTCTGCTTGTCCCGGGAACATTCCTGAAAAAAGCGTTGAAAGGTGAATTGCCACTCTTGCAAAAAGCGCAGGAACTATCTGAAGGTTTAATGATGCTTATGCCTGAAGAGCCAGGTACGGAGCCTCTTGATCAAGAAAAACATCTCGTTAAAAATGCAAAAAATATCGGTATTATGATTGCAGGATTAGCAGCGCAAAAATTTGGTGCTGAATTGGAAAAAGAACAAGAAATTCTTGTAAATATTGCAGATATCGCTTCCTTTGTCTATGCAATGGAATCGGTTGTTCTTCGTACAGAGAAAGCAATTAAAAGAGATGGCTTAGAAAAGAACAAACAAAAACTTCTATATACTCAAATCTTCTGCCAGGAAGCATTTGGAGAAATCGAAAAGCATGCTAAAGAAACATTGGTAGCAACAGAAACAGGTGATACATTGCGTATGATGACATCTGCTTTACGTAAATTTACACGCTTCACACCATTTAATGTCATTGCAACAAAACGTGAAGCGGCAGTAAAATTGGTTGAGGTTGAACGTTACACTGTTTAACCTATAAGTTAATTAAATAGAAAAGCCAGGGAGAAAACCAGGCTTAAGATTATAAAGAAGGGATTCAGAAGGGCTCTATAGAGTCCATATTCTGAATCCCTCCTTTATTTTTGGACTTTCATAATTTTAATTAGCCATGTTTTCAAGTTCATGTCAGTAAGAGAAAGCATCGCTTTTTTAAGTCCTCTTAAAGTCGTCTATGTAAAACGAGTGAGTAAAATCGCTGGTCGCTCGTCCTTTACTGAGTAGTCATGAATAATTATCTTGGGGTCTAATGGTTACTTATATTAGGTTTTGCCGTATCTGAGGATTCTCATATATAACAAAGTGTCCTATTTCTGTAGAATGGGAGAGACTCCTGCGAGAAGACCAAGCGTACCCTAGACCCTGCAGCGCAGAGTGCGAGGAGGGTTGATGCTTGCCCGGGGATAGCGAGCCCATTCTGCAGAAAATAGTGTTAACCGAAATGAACACTTATTTAAGCATATGTAAATCAGTTTAAGCAGGCTAAAAAAATATGGTATGCTTCAATTGAGGTGAAAAGATGATTACATTTTATTGGTATCCCAAATGTGGGACATGCAGAAAAGCAAAGAAATGGTTTGATGAAAAGGAAGTCTCCTACCAAGAAATCGATATAGCACAAAATCCACCATCCAAAGAAGAGTTGGAAACAATTTATAAAAAAAGCGGATTATCTCTTCAAAAGTTTTTTAATACAAGTGGAATGAAATACAGAGAGCTTGGATTAAAGGATAAAGTAAAGGCAATGTCAGAAGAGGAAATGCTAACCTTGCTTGCATCTGACGGGATGTTAATTAAGCGTCCAATCGCCTATAATGGAGAGAGAGTAACAGTCGGTTTTAAGGAAGAAAATTTCCAAAATTCATGGGCATGAAATTATTGTAAAATGAGCAGTTTGATGTCATGATGAGGAAGAACCATATATATATTTGGGGGGATTAGGATCATGAGCATTCCAGCGGAATTACGTTATACAGCGGAGCATGAATGGGTAAAACAAGAGGACGGCAGGATTCGAATTGGAATAACAGATTTTGCTCAAAAAGAATTGGGAGATATCGTTTTTGTCGAGCTTCCTGAAGTAGGGGATGAGTTAACGCGCAACGAGCCTTTCGGCAGTGTGGAATCAGTTAAAACGGTATCTGAATTATATGCTCCAATCAGTGGTAC
Organism: Bacillus sp. z26; assembly: GCF_058313635.1. NCBI lineage: Bacteria > Bacillati > Bacillota > Bacilli > Caryophanales > Bacillaceae > Bacillus > Bacillus sp. z26. Next base: position 101,166 of record NZ_JBZFQM010000003.1, on the reverse strand, counting down.
AGTTGTTGAAGTAAATGAAGAATTAATGGATAATCCTGAATACGTAAATGAATCTCCATATGAAAAAGCATGGATGTTAGTGATTGAACCATCCGAAAGAAGCGAATACGATGAGCTAATGGATGCTGGCCAATACGAAACAGCAACTAGCGAAGATTAAAGGGAGAGAAGCTTGCTTCTTTCCTTTTTAAGTTTACTATTAATCAATTGATACTTTTCAGGAGGTTAGGGTAAGATACTTGTAACGAAAATGGAGAGTATCTTTGTGTTTTTAACATAGTCTCCGGACAAAAGGTGATTAATCATGCTGGATACTCAAAATGAAAAGGTAATAATTGTAGAAGGGTCTACCGACCGCAAAAAGATACAGCCTATTCTTAATGAATCTGTAGAAATTATATGTACGAATGGAACAATCAGTTTATCAAAATTAGATGAATTGGTTGAAATGCTTGAACATAAGGACGTATACATTCTGGCAGATGCTGATGAATCCGGAGAAAAATTAAGAAAACAGTTGCGTCAAGAAATGCCAAATGCTTCTCATTTATATATTGATCGAACATATCGGGAAGTGGCAAATGCGCCAAGATATCATTTGGCAACGATTCTTTTGGGAGCCAATATTGATGTAAAGGCTGAATTCTTAAAACAAATGAAGGATGTTATTAAAAATGAACGATCTAACCACGAACAATAAAGCAATCTATACGTATACCCCTCTTTGCGGTACCTGTCAATTAGCAGGCAGAATGCTTGATATTGCAAAAGAAGTTCTCCCAAGTGCACCATTGGAAAAAATTAATCTCAACTTTGCAAAAGAACTTGCAGAAGAATATCAAATTGAAAGTGTACCATGCCTCATATTAATTAAAGACAACCAGGTAATAGAGAAAATATATGCCTTTCATTCCGTTCCGTATCTCGTAGATCGATTGAAACTAATGATAGATTAGTAGGGATTATTTCTCAGGAAATATGTCGATGACTATTTGCTAGTGAATGTCTATATAATTGACATTCACTTTTGCATACTTTTTATATGTCAGATTGCGTGAAGATATTTGTAAGATGCTCTTATTATAGCCCGGGTTCTCGGTTGTTTGGCATAGTTTCCATGTAGCCAGATAAAATGATTTATTAATGATTGAAGAATAGTAGAAGCTAAAATCATGAATGATTTATCTTTTTGTTTAAATATTCAGAATAATCTGTTGACTGTTGTTTTTTCCTATGCTATAGTTTTAACAACTTAATACTAGCTTGATTCTTATCAAGAGAGGTGGAGGGACTGGCCCGTTGAAGCCCGGCAACCGGTATTTTTATAATACACGGTGCCAATTCCTGCGGATACAAACAAATCCGGGAGATAAGGAGAGATGGAAAATGCCTGCCTCTTCTTATATTTAGGAAGAGTTTTTTTCATTTACTTAATTCTCTACTTAAAACGAAATGGAGAGATGTGGAATGGCTAATGAGCAAAAGAAGTATCGGTTTGAAACAGTAGGTATACACGGAGGCTTACAGCAAGATCCATTAACAGGAGCGAGAAGTGTACCGATTTATCAGTCGAATGCGTATGTATTTAAAGATACAGATCACGCTGCGAACTTATTTGGATTAGCTGAACCCGGATATATCTATACAAGGATCCATAACCCCACATCAAGTGTATTTGAGGAACGCATAGCTGAACTCGAAGGTGGAATTGGAGCACTGGCAGTTTCAAGTGGTGCTGCAGCTATCACACTCTCTATCTTAAATATTGCGGGTGCGGGTGATGAAATCATATCAGCCTCTACTCTATATGGCGGAACCTATAATTTATTCGCCAATACTCTTCCTAAGTATGGGATTCATGTGAAATTTGTAGATCCAGACGATCCGGAAAATTTCAGAGAAGCCATTACTTCAAAGACGAAAGCGATTTTTGGAGAGACCATCGGAAATCCAAGTCTGCAAGTGCTGGATATTGAGAGGGTAGCGGAAATTGCTCATGAAGCTGGAATTCCTTTAATCATTGATAATACTTTTGCGACTCCTTATTTAAGCCGACCTATTGAATTTGGAGCAGATATTGTCGTCCATTCTGCTACGAAATGGCTGCTTGGAAATGGAACCACACTGGGAGGGGTCATAATAGATGGAGGTAAGTTTGACTGGAATTCACCTAAATTCCCTGGTTTTACTGAACCGGACCCAAGTTATCATGACTTGATTTATAGTGAGGCAATTGGAGCAGGGGCGTTTATCGTGAAGGCAAGAGTACAGTTATTGAGAGATTTGGGTCCGTCCCTTAGTCCATTTAACGCCTTTCAATTTATTCTGGGACTGGAAACCCTGCATGTAAGAATGAAGGAGCATGTCGCAAATACGAGAATAATAGTCGATTATTTAAAACAACATCCAGCAGTATCATGGGTCTTATATCCTGGAGATCCAGATCACGGTGACTATGAAAAAACGAAGAAATATTTACCGAAAGGGGCGGGGGCAGTTGTTGTTTTTGGTATAAAGGGAGGACGTGAGGCAGGTAAAAAGCTGATTGATTCCATTGAGTTATGGTCCCATGTGGCAAATGTGGGTGATGCAAAAAGCTTAATTATTCATCCGGCAAGCACGACTCATCAGCAACTGAATGAGGAGGGATTAAAAGCCTCCGGTGTGCAGGAGGATTTAATCAGACTTTCCGTCGGCATTGAAAATACAGAAGATTTAATTGAAGAATTGGAACTGGCGATAGAAAAGGCAACAGGCATATCTTCGATTAAAGAAGTTTTGAAATAACATTTTTGACCATTCGAAGAAGACTTTGGTGTTGACAGTTCTTTCTAAAACATGATAGGATAGCAGACAGTTAGATTTAAATTGAATAGTGTGTTATGTACTCTTATCAAGAGAGGTGGAGGGATGTGCCCTTTGAAGCCCGGCAACCGGCAATCGATTAGATTGAAAAGGTGCCAATTCACACAGGATGTTATAAATCCTGGGAGATGAGAGAAAGGAACATGTTTATATACTAATCATGCCTTTCTGCCTCCGCAGAAAGGCATTTTTATTTTAACTGAAAACTATCTTAAAATTAGATGTTGATAGAAAGAGCGGTGAACTTTTCATGATTACATTACGTGATGTATCGAAGACCTTCTCTGGAACTTTTAAACGTTCATCAGCTGTCAAAGCAGTAGATCAAGTCTCTTTATCAATTGAAAAGGGAGAGATCTTTGGAATCATCGGGTACAGCGGAGCAGGAAAAAGTACCTTGATTAGAATGCTGAACGGTTTAGAGAAACCATCCGAAGGCAGTGTAGTAGTAGCAGGTAAAAACATGGCTGCTATTAAAGGCGCTGAACTAAGAAAAGCCAGAATGGAAATAAGTATGATATTTCAGCACTTTAATCTTCTCTGGTCAAGGACAGTCAGTGAAAATATAGAGTTTCCTTTAGAAATTGCTGGTATACCAAGCAAGGAACGCAAAAAGAGAGTAAAGGAGCTTGTTAATCTGGTTGGATTGGATGGACGTGAAAATGCCTACCCATCCCAGTTAAGCGGCGGTCAAAAACAGCGGGTTGGAATTGCACGGGCCTTAGCAAATAATCCGAAAGTACTTCTTTGTGACGAAGCTACATCAGCGCTTGATCCGCAGACAACAGATGATATTTTAGAATTACTTGTTGATATAAACAAAAGGCTGGGCTTAACAATCGTATTAATTACGCATGAAATGCATGTTATACGTAAAATCTGCCATCGCGTAGCCGTGATGGAGATGGGGAAAGTAGTGGAGAGTGGTCAAGTGCTTGATGTATTTAAAAAACCAACTGCCCCGATTACAAAGCGATTTGTACAGCAAGTTACTGAGCCGGAAGAAACGAAAGATACGATCGAACATTTACTTACGGAATATCCGACGGGAAAAGTTGTTCAATTATCTTTTATTGGCGAATCTGCTGAAACGCCTGTTTTATCAGAAGTCATTCGCTCTTATAAAATTCATGTCAATATATTGCAAGGTAAAATTTCACAGACTCAGCATGGATCTTACGGAACATTGTTTATTCATGTTGACGGGGATGCAACTGAAGTTTCAAAGGCCATTGATTATCTCCACAAACAGGAAATTGGTGTGGAGGTGATGTCCGGATGATAGAAACATTATTTCCAAATGTAGTATGGGAACGTATCTATGAAAAAACCTGGGAAACCATATATATGACTGGTATCTCATTAGTTGCAACTTTTTTCTTGGGAATTATACTGGGTCTCCTTTTATTTTTGACCTCAAAGGGAAATATGTGGGAAAACAAAATGGTATACGGAATCGTAGGAGCTTTCGTTAATATATTCCGTTCGATTCCTTTCATCATCTTGATTATCCTGCTTATCCCTTTCACAAAGGCCTTGGTTGGAAGTATTATCGGTGTTAAGGCCGCTTTACCTGCTTTAATTATTGGTGCGGCCCCGTTCTATGCTCGAATGGTTGAAATTGGGTTGCGCGAGATTGATAAAGGTGTGATTGAAGCCGCAAGATCTATGGGTGCTACTTCATTTACGATTATAAGAAAGGTTTTAATACCTGAATCATTGCCTGCGTTAGTATCAGGTATAACGGTTACTGCCATTGCATTGGTTGGATATACGGCGATGGCTGGTATGATTGGTGCGGGCGGACTGGGAAGCCTCGCCTATACGGAAGGGTTTAGCCGCGGTCAAACAGATGTCACGTTTGTCGCCACTGTTTTAGTATTGATTATAGTATTTATTATCCAATTTATTGGAGATTTAATAACAAGAAAATTAGACAAACGATAGGGAGGAACCAAAGTGAAAAAGTTATCATTCATACTTGTTTTAGGATTAACTCTTCTATTGACAGCTTGCGGAGGGTCGGGCGATGAATCCAAGTCAGGTGACAAAGATTTAAAAACAATTAAAATTGGTGCTTCAAATGTACCGCATGCGGAAATTCTGGAAGAAGCAGCGCCTTTACTTAAAGAAAAAGGCATTAAACTAGAAGTTGAAGTGTTTACAGATTATGTGATGCCAAATAAAGCTTTAGAAGACGGATCAATTGATGCGAATTACTTTCAACATATTCCGTATTTCGAAGGCCAAGTTAAAGATAATGGATATGATTTTGCCAATGCAGGAAGTGTCCATATCGAACCGATTGGTGTGTATTCCAAAAAGTACAAAAGCCTGGATGATCTTCCAAAAGGCGCAACGATTATTATGAGCAATTCAATAGCTGACCATGGCCGTATGTTATCCATGCTTGAAACTGAAGGTTTAATAAAGCTGGAAGAAGGCATTGATAAAACAGCTGCAACGGTAGATGATATTGCAGATAATCCTAAGAATTTAAAATTTAAAACAGATATTGAAGCGCCTATGTTAACACAGGTTTATAATAATGACGAAGGTGATGCAGTTCTAATTAATTCCAACTATGCAATCGAAGCAGATCTTGTGCCCGCAGAAGACGCTATTGCATTGGAAAGTTCTGAAAATAATCCCTACGTAAACATTGTTGCTGTCAGATCTGATGACAAGGATAAAAAAGAAATTAAAACATTAGTTGAAGTCCTTCATTCAAAAGAAATTCAGGACTTCATTACTGAGGAATACAAAGGGTCTGTTATCCCTGCAACTAAATAATATCTAAACGAAAAGGTGCAGTCGAAATTAGCGGCTGTACCTTTTTTCTTCTATTATATTATGGTTTCCCAGACATCGCTTTTGATCGCTTTTAACCATAAATGTAAGTCTCTTTGGTATCATTTTTTTGAATGAGTAAGAATTTCTTTAAATAAATAAGCAATATCGCTTTTAAGATGCGCTCAGAGTGGTATATAGACTTTGAGGGTTTTTATACAGAGTGATACACTTATTTCATAATAAATGGAAAGGAATGATTTATTATCTTTGTTAATCAGTTACAACTTAGAGTAACAGATGAAATGGATAAAGCGATGAGACAGGCACACGGGGTTGGATATCAAGTATACAGCCAGAATTTGAATGTGCGCATGAAAGTAGAAGAAAAGCGTGAACGCAGCTATATGAAGAGCAATCAAATCTTAAATGATGTGAATAGAAGAGTCTATGGATAATGGATAAATGAATATTTTCTTAAAACAGGCAGAGGAAAAACGAGTTGTTTTCCTTTGCCTGTTTTTATATTTTTAAGATTATTCTTAAAAAAATACGATTGTCGTTATTTTTCAGAGCTAGTGGAAGGCAGAAAATGATGGTTCTTTTCTTTCACAAAAATTAACTTTATAATGTCAATAAAGGTTAGTAGTATGGTAGCATATTGTGTCCATTATATGTAATTTCTTATTTCAAAAAGTTGAATCTAGATTTGATTTGTTATAAGATTGTAATGAGAATAAATTGAGAATAGAAATAATCTAAAACTTAGATGACTATATATTGGAGGTATAAGAATGGCTGGTTCAGTTCTTACAATTAAAGATTTACACGTAGCAATAGAAGGTAAAGAGATTCTTAAAGGTGTAAACCTTGAAGTTAAAGGTGGAGAAATTCACGCAATTATGGGACCAAATGGTACAGGGAAATCTACATTGTCTTCTGCTATTATGGGTCATCCAAAATATGAAGTAACAAGTGGCTCTATTACAATGGATGGGGAAGATGTACTAGAGATGGAAGTAGACGAACGTGCTCGTGCCGGTCTGTTTTTAGCTATGCAATACCCAAGTGAAATTACTGGAGTTACAAATGCGGACTTCATGCGTTCTGCTATAAATAGTAAACGTGAAGAGGGAGAAGAAATTTCTTTGATGAAATTCATTAAAGAAATGGATAAAAAGATGGATTTATTAGAAATGGACCAAGACATGGCACAACGTTACTTAAATGAAGGATTTTCTGGCGGTGAAAAGAAACGTAATGAAATCCTGCAATTATTAATGTTGGAACCAGCTATTGCGATTCTTGATGAAATCGACTCCGGTCTAGATATCGATGCTCTAAAAGTTGTTTCCAAAGGAATCAATCAAATGAGAAACGAAAATTTTGGCTGCCTAATGATTACTCACTATCAACGCTTATTGAACTATATTACTCCAGATTATGTTCACGTTATGATGCAAGGTAAAATCGTGAAATCCGGCGGTGCGGAACTAGCGCAACGTTTGGAAGCAGAAGGATATGACTGGATTAAAAAAGAATTAGGTATTGAAGACGAAACAATAGAAATTGAAGCATAAGCTATAGGAGGATCGTTATGACAATCGAAACTACATTACTCGAAAAAGACGTTATATCTTCTTTTTCAAAAGGACATAGTGAGCCTGCCTGGCTTGAAAGCTTCCGTTTAGACGCTCTTTCTGCCTCAGTTGAGCTGCCTATGCCTAAACCTGATAAAACGAAGATTGATAAATGGAATTTAGAGGATATGAAAGTGAACTCCGTTACAAGTGAGACATTTACTTCTATTGATGAACTCACTGAAGACGTGAAGAAACTGATCAATCCTAATGAGAATAGAAGTTTATATATACAGCGAAACCATACAGCTGCATATTTAACACTTTCGCAGGAGCTGCGTGATAAAGGGGTTATTTTTACAGACATCAGAACTGCTGCTAAAGATCATCCTGAACTATTGCAAAAATACTTCATGACGAAAAGTGTCCCTGTAAATACGAATAAGCTGACAGCTTTGCATGCAGCCCTTTTTAATGGGGGAGCTTTCCTTTATATTCCACGCAATGTGGTAGTGGAAGAACCAATCCAGGCTGTATTCATGATTGATCATGCGGATACTGAGTTATATAATCACGTACTAGTTGTTGCAGAAGAGAGCAGCTCCGTCACATACGTTGAAAACTATATTTCACTGGTTGATGGGAAAGAAACCATTGGAAATATCATTTCTGAGGTAGTAGTCGGAGACAATGCAACCGTTAAATATGGTGCAGTTGACACATTATCCAAAGACATGAAAACCTATGTAAACCGTAATGCATCTGTAGGAAATGATGGAAGAATAGAATGGGCATTGGGCTTAATGAACGATGGCAATACGATTTCAGAAAATATTACGAACCTACATGGTAACGGTGCTTATGGTGATACTAAAACAGTAGTTGTTGGTACGGGTAAACAAATCCAAAACTTTACAACGAAAGTGATTCATTTTGGTAAAAATTCAAATGGATATATCCTGAAGCATGGTGTTATGAAAGATGAAGCATCTTCTATTTTCAATGGAATCGGTAAAATTGAACATGGTGCAACTAAATCTGACGCCGTACAGGAATCCAGAGTATTAATGCTTAGTCCAAAAGCACGTGGGGATGCGAATCCTATTCTGTTGATTGATGAAGATGATGTAACAGCAGGCCACGCAGCTTCTGTTGGCCGTGTGGATCCTACTCAACTTTATTATCTAATGAGCAGAGGGATTAGTAAGTCAAATGCAGAACGTTTAATTATCCATGGGTTCCTTGCCCCAGTAGTCAATCAGTTACCTGTAGAGGCTGTTAAAAAGCAGTTAACAGAGGTAATTGAAAGGAAAGTTAAATAATGATTCCAACTACTATTAAAGAACTTTTCCCAATTTTAAATGAGAAAGTCAATGGTCATTCATTGGTATATCTGGACAGTGCAGCAACATCACAGAAGCCAGTATCCGTCATTCAGACTATTGATGAGTATTATAAACGGTATAACTCAAATGTACACCGTGGTGTTCATACGCTTGGAACAATAGCTACGGATGCTTATGAGGGAGCTCGTGAAAAGGTAAGAAAGTTCATTAATGCCAAATCCATCGAAGAAGTTGTCTTTACAAGAGGAACAACGACTTCTATTAATACGATTGCAGCCAGCTACGGAAAATCAAATCTTCAAGCTGGAGATGAAATTGTGATCAGTATGATGGAACATCACAGTAATATCATTCCGTGGCAGCAAGTAGCTAAGGCTACTGGCGCCACGCTAAAATATATCCCACTTGAGGAAGACGGTACCATTTCGATTGAAACAGTTAGAGAAGTAATCACTTCAAAAACTAAGATTGTGTCGGTCATGCATGTATCGAATGTACTCGGTGTGATCAATCCAGTTAAAGAAATCGGCAAAATTGCACATGAACATGGTGCCGTTATGGTGGTCGATGGTGCGCAAAGCACTCCCCACCTGAAAGTGGATGTTCAGGATCTTGATTGTGATTTCTTCGCCTTTTCCGCCCACAAAATGTGTGGACCAACAGGCATTGGTGTCATGTATGGGAAAAAGGAATATCTGGAGAAAATGGAACCAATTGAATTTGGCGGAGAGATGATTGATTTTGTAGGGTTGCAGGATTCTACATGGAAAGAGCTTCCATGGAAATTTGAAGCTGGCACACCTATAATTGCAGGCGCCATTGGACTGGGAGCCGCAATCGATTTCCTAAATGAAATTGGCCTTGACCATATTGAAGCGCATGAGCATAAGCTTGCTGCTTACGCACTTGATAAATTATCAGGTATTGATGGGTTGCAAATCTATGGTCCTAAAGATCCTAAATCAAGAGCTGGGGTAGTTACATTTAATCTTGAGGATGTTCATCCGCATGATGTAGCTACCGTACTGGATGCTGATGGGATTGCCATCAGAGCAGGGCACCATTGTGCACAGCCTCTTATGAAATGGTTAAATGCTTCGTCAACGGCGAGAGCTAGTTTCTATCTATATAATACGGAACAAGATATCGACCGTATGGCCGAAGGACTCGTTAAAACAAAGGAGTATTTCAGTAATGGCTTCTAATAATCTAGATACCCTTTACAGGCAAGTAATTATGGATCACTATAAAAATCCACGGAACAAAGGAAGTCTGGAAGACGGCAGCCTTGTGATTGATATGAATAATCCTACTTGTGGAGATCGAATCCACCTTACTCTAAAAGTAGAAGATGGAATTGTACACGATGCAAAGTTTGATGGAGAAGGTTGTTCTATCTCAATGTCATCTGCTTCTATGATGACACAAATCATTAAAGGAAAAAGCATCGAGGATGCAATGAAACTTGCTGGAATTTTTTCAAATATGATGTTAGGCAAGGAATATGACGAAGGTGATTTGGACCTTGGTGATATAGAGGCCCTACAGGGTGTATGTAAGTTTCCAGCACGGATTAAATGCGCAACGCTTGCCTGGAAAGCTATGGAAAAAGGGCTTAACGAAAAATAAAAATGACAAGGTATGGGCTGTGTATAGGGAGCAGCTCATACCAGAAAGAATGGAGGAAGCGATCGATGGCTAAAAAAATGCCTGATATCGGTGATTATAAATACGGCTTTCATGATAAGGACGTTTCCATCTTTCGTTCTAAACGCGGTTTAACTAGTGAGATTGTTGAAGAAATCTCTCGCATGAAGAACGAGCCACAATGGATGCTGGACTTCCGCCTGAAGTCTCTTGAACTTTTTTATAAAATGCCAATGCCACAATGGGGAGGCAATCTTGCAGGATTAAACTTTGATGAAATTACGTACTATGTAAAACCATCCGAGAAATCCGAAAAATCATGGGATGAAGTACCTGAAGAAATCAAACGTACGTTTGATAAGCTGGGTATTCCTGAAGCGGAGCAAAAATATCTTGCTGGTGTTTCCGCTCAGTACGAATCCGAAGTTGTGTATCATAACATGAAAGAGGATTTGGAAGATATGGGAATCATCTTCAAAGATACAGATTCCGCTTTACGTGAAAATGAAGACATTTTCCGTGAACATTTTGCAAAAGTAATTCCACCAGCTGATAATAAATTTGCTGCATTAAACTCTGCAGTATGGTCCGGTGGATCATTTATCTATGTACCACCAGGTATTAAAATGGATACTCCATTGCAAGCATATTTCCGTATTAACTCGGAGAACATGGGTCAATTTGAGCGTACTTTAATCATCGTTGATAAAGATGCTTCCGTGCATTATGTAGAAGGCTGTACGGCTCCTGTGTACACAACGAATTCACTTCACAGTGCAGTTGTTGAGATCATTGTTAAGGAAAATGCTTACTGCCGTTATACAACGATCCAAAACTGGGCAAACAATGTGTATAACCTTGTAACAAAGCGTACAGTGGTAGATGCAAATGGTACAATGGAATGGGTTGATGGAAATATCGGTTCCAAGCTTACTATGAAATATCCAGCTTGTATTTTACGCGGAGAAGGCGCTCGTGGAATGACTCTTTCCATCGCCATTGCCGGTAAAGGTCAACATCAGGATGCCGGTGCTAAAATGATACACTTGGCTCCAAATACTTCTTCCACTATTGTTTCTAAATCAATTTCTAAGCATGGTGGTAAAGTAACATACCGCGGTATTGTACACTTTGGTAAAAAAGCGGATGGAGCTCGCTCCAATATTGAGTGCGATACGCTTATTATGGATAATGAATCAACATCCGATACAATTCCATATAATGAAATACACAATGATAATATTTCTCTTGAGCATGAAGCGAAAGTTTCTAAAGTATCTGAAGAGCAGCTCTTCTATCTAATGAGCCGAGGTATTTCACAACAAGAAGCAACAGAAATGATTGTTATGGGATTCATTGAGCCATTCACGAAAGAACTGCCAATGGAATACGCCGTTGAAATGAACAGATTAATTAAATTTGAGATGGAAGGTTCTATCGGATAATCCTGATATAACAAATTCCATATTCATGAAAGAATCCGAATCTAATTTCGGATTCTTTTTTTGATTCAAAGTTAAAAGATGCAATAAAAGTCGAGTTAAATACCTATAGCTCGTTTATGTTACACCTATGACCTTTAGGTCCCACCTAAATAATCACGAATCCACTTAGTTTTGGACCCTGCAATTCTTCTGCTTCTAACTACTGTTAATTAGAATTAATTACAAAAAACCTTCTACTATACTTGGATATTACCAGTATTTTTAGTAGTATTTAGTAAGTTTAATACTAAAATGGGGGATGGGAATGGATATTTTTAATAGAATACAAAATACTATCAATATTGATTGGACTCAACTTAAAAGCTATGGCTTATCTATTCTTTACACGGTTATAATCACGTATGCTTTAATTTATTTGGTTAGGTTTATTCTCCACAATTTTTTTAAACATACCCATTTTTTTAGTGAGAAAAAAGAACAAACGATTGAATCCGTTGTACGCAACACGTCTACATATTTAGCTTTTTTTATAATTATTCTTGCTATGATTAAACCCTTTGTAGATATTAAAAATATACTTGTAGCGGGTGGAGTATTAGGAATAGTAGTTGGTCTCGGGGCCCAAAAGATTATGACTGACCTTCTGGCTGGATTTTTTATGATATTTGAAAAACAATTTCAGCGAGGAGATTTTGTTCATGTTAATGGGGAGATAGATGGTGGAACTGTCGAGGAAATGGGTTTTAGGGTGATAAAAATTCGTTTAGTGAACGGAAAACTGATGACTGTTCCGAATGGTGAAATCCGAAAAGTAGAAAATGGTAATGTAGAAAAGAGAAGGGTTTTTGAGAGTGTGATCGTAAGTTTCAAGGAAAATCCTGAGAAAATAGAAGAGTTACTTGGTCAGGCATGTGTTGAGCTCAACGAAAAGCACTACATTTATCTTAAAGAGGATATATTCGGTGAATATCTCGAACCATATCAAGTCCATGGATTATCTTCTTTAGATAGCAGCCTCTATGGCTATCGCTTTTCTGTGAAAGCTACTGTGGATGATGAACACTATTTAGAAGCAGCTCAATTGGTGAAGAAAGTCATAGCTCAAAAACTGTACGATAACCAAATTTGTTTAGCATCTCAACAATTTTCTATACAAGATAGACAAAAAGAATATACAGAACAATAAGAAATGCCGTCATCAAATGGTGACGGCATTTCTTATGATCAAGGTTACTCCCTATTGAAACTTATTTATATAATGAACAGTTTTCTGAGTATAGGAAATAATTAAAGAGAATAAAGGTAAGGTTCTTTATTTCTTCTCAGCAAGCCATGTAGCAACCTTCTCTGCCTCTTCGCCTTGAATTATTTCTGCTGGCATTCCTGTTGCACCATCGTTAATCGTTTCTAAAATTTCTTTTTTACTCATTTTATTTCCGATATCATCTAATTTCGGTCCGGCGTAGCCTTCTAAGGCATTGCCATGACAGGAAGCGCAATTATTGGCATATATTTTTTCTTCTTCCGTTTGAGGCTTTTGAGATTCTTCTTCATTACCGGAAGAGCAGGCTGTTAATGAAAAGGCCAAGCCAATCAGCAGGAGTGCTTTCTTGTACATTGGATTCTTTCTCCTTTCTGGGTTATCTAAGAATTACTTTACTGAAGTTTCAATTTTTGTCCACTATAAAGGTTTGTATAGAGTATCGATAAATCTATGACAAAGGACTCATATTTAAAAAAAACGAAATAACAGATAGACATTTGCTCAAATCAAGCATATACTAAGTTTGTGATATGCTTCACATATAGTTTTGATAAAATTAGAGCGAATGTTCACAATTTATTTACAGATTGTTTTTAAATAATCTGATATTATAAACTTATCAGATAGGATGTCAAAATTTTTTTCACTAGTAGGGACATTAATTATCCCGGTGGGACAATTAGTGACCATTAAACGATTTTCTATAAGGAGGAAATTATAGTGGCTATTAAAGAAGAAAAATTAGAAGAAGTCCTAACCGTTTCTGAGATGATTGAAGAGTTAATTGAAAATGGAAAATCTGCCCTGAGAACATTTGAAACATTTGATCAAGAAAAAATCGATGATATTGTTCATCAAATGGCAATTGCCGGTCTAGACCAACACATGCTTTTAGCCAAAATGGCAGTTGAAGAGACTGGCAGAGGGATTTATGAAGATAAATGTACTAAAAATATATTTGCGACTGAATATATTTGGCACAGTATTAAATATGATAAAACCGTTGGCGTCATTCATGAAGATGAACAAGCAGGTGTAATGGATATTGCAGAACCTGTCGGAATTGTCGCTGGTGTTACACCGGTTACGAATCCAACTTCCACTACTATGTTTAAAGCCTTAATATCGATTAAAACACGTAATCCCATCATATTTGCTTTCCATCCATCAGCCCAGAAAAGCTCCAAGATGGCAGCGCAAATTTTACATGATGCGGCTGTGGCTGCAGGTGCTCCTAAGGGATGTATTCAATGGATTGAACATCCATCTATCGAAGCAACCAAGCAATTAATGAATCATAAAGATATTGCATTAGTGCTTGCTACAGGTGGAGCAGGAATGGTGAAGTCAGCATATTCAACAGGTAAACCGGCACTTGGTGTAGGCCCGGGTAACGTACCATGTTATATTGAAAAGTCTGCTAAGTTAAAACGCGCAGTCAATGATGTGATTTTATCCAAATCGTTCGATAATGGAATGATCTGTGCTTCTGAGCAAGCAATTATTGTAGATGATGAAATCTACGAAGAAGTTAAACAAGAGTTTATTAAAAACAACTGCTATTTTGTAAATAGTCAAGAATTAATGAAACTAGAAGGTCTTGTTATTGATGAAAGTACATGTGCCGTTAATGCCAATATAGTTGGTAAATCTGCTGAGGAAATAGCTGAAATGGCCGGAATCAAAGTACCGGAGCATACAAAAATCTTGATTGCCGAAATCGATGGCGCCGGTCCACAATATCCTTTATCCCGTGAAAAATTAAGTCCAGTATTGGCTTGTATCCGTGTGAAATCTACGGAAGAGGGCTTTGGGGCTTGTATGGATATGCTAAACCTTGGCGGTCTTGGACACTCTGCCGTTATTCACAGTACGAATGAGCAAATCCAACGGGAATATGGATTGAAAATGAAGGCTTGCCGCATCATTGTAAATGCTCCATCTGCTCAAGGGGGAATTGGTGATATCTATAATGCCTTCATCCCATCTTTGACACTGGGCTGTGGTTCATATGGAAATAATTCAGTTTCTGAGAATGTTTCGGCTACTCACCTAATTAACGTGAAAAAGATGACACAACGCCGTAATAATATGCAATGGTTCAAATTGCCGCCTAAAATTTACTTTGAAAAATATTCAACACAATATTTAGCGAAAATGAGAAAAATCAAACGTGCTTTTATTGTAACTGATCCTGGTATGGTAAGCCTTGGTTATGTGGATATTGTTAAAGAATATTTGTGGAAAAATAAAGGAATTGAAGCCATTGAAATGTTTGCGGATGTAGAACCGGATCCATCTGATGAAACAGTTTTCAAGGGAGCTAAATTAATGCACAGTTTTGAACCCGACGTGATTGTCGCTTTAGGCGGGGGCTCCGCGCTGGATGCGGCTAAAGGGATGTGGCTATTCTATGAACAACCGGAAACTACATTCTTTAACATTAAACAAAAATTCATTGATATCAGGAAACGTACATTTAAATATCCTGACTTAGGTGAAAAAGCCCAATTTGTTGCCATACCGACAACATCCGGCACTGGTTCTGAAGTAACACCATTCGCCGTTATTACAGATAAGGAAACAAATGTAAAGTATCCTTTGGCTGACTACGCCCTAACACCGGATGTGGCCATTCTGGATTCGCAGTTTGTCATGACCGTTCCAAAAAACATCACAGCCGATACTGGTATGGACGTACTAACACATGCGATTGAAGCGTATGTATCCGTTATGGCAAATGATTATACAGATGGATTAGCTTTAAAAGCAATTGAACTTGTCTTTAATAACCTAAAAACAGCGTACCATGATGGAGCCAATGAGGAAGCGCGTGAGAAAATGCATAATGCTTCCTGTATGGCAGGAATGGCTTTCTCCAATGCATTCCTTGGAATAAATCATAGTCTGGCACATAAAATTGGAGCTGAATTCCATATCCCACATGGCCGTTCCAATGCGATTCTTTTGCCTCACGTTATCCGTTACAATGCGATACGTCCAAGAAAACATGCGCTCTTCCCAAAATATGAATACTATTGTGCGGATGAACGATATGCGCAAATCTCAAGAATGCTGGGACTTCCTGCAAATACAATGGAAGAAGGGGTTCAATCCTTAATTCAGGCTGTCACTGAACTTGGTAAATCATTAGAAATTGATATGAGCATTAAAGGACAAGGAATCACGGAAGAACGTTTTGAAGAACAAGTAAAAGTATTGGCAGAGCGTGCATTTGAAGATCAATGTACAACAGCCAATCCAAAATTACCTCTTATCAGTGAACTTGAAGAAATCTTAAGAGAAGCGTATAAAGGTATCTAAACAGTTAAAAAGACGGCACCCTGGTGCTGTCTTTTTTTGTACAATGGTATTTATCAATGGAGAAGCACCATTAGCCAAGTATCTGCATTCATATGCTATGATATGACGTAGGAGGGATCCTTTATGATTTATATTGGGGTAACCGGATGGGGTGACCATGATACCCTATATCCTGCGAATATAAAAGCTAAAGATAAACTGGCTGAGTATAGCAGCCATTTTCCAGTAGTGGAAGTTGATGCATCCTTTTATGCTGTACAACCGATCAAGAATGCGGAGAAATGGGTAAGAGAAACACCGGATACGTTTCGTTTCGTGGTTAAAGCTTATCAGGGAATGACAGGGCATCAGCGTGGCGATATCCCTTTTGAGACAAAGAAAGATATGTTTCTTGCTTTTAAGGAATCCTTAAAGCCATACATAGATGCAAATAAATTGGCGATGGTTCTGTTTCAATTTCCGCCATGGTTTGATTGTAACAAAGAGAATGTCCATTATTTAAGATATTGTAAAGAAATGATGGGAGATTGTAAGATAGCATTGGAATTTCGGCATCAATCATGGTATAACGAAAAATTTAGAGAAGCAACTTTGTCTTTTATGAAAGAGGAAGGTTGGATTCATTCTGTTGTGGATGAACCACAGGCTGGAGAGGGTTCTGTCCCGACAGTCCCCATTGCGACGAATTCAGAACTGACACTTGTACGGATGCATGGAAGAAACGTGTATGGCTGGAATAAACCGAATGATGCGAATTGGCGTGAAGTTCGTTATTTATATAAATATAATCAAGAAGAGCTACTTGAATGGAGAATGAGAATTACGGAGTTAGCAAAGGATACAAAGGATATTATTGTGTTATTCAATAATAATTCCGGTGGTGACGCAGCTGGTAATGCGAAAGAATTTCAAAAATTATTAGGAATTACCTATCAGGATTTAAGTCCGAGACAGATGGATTTATTTTAACTTGACTAAGGCAGAAATCTCCCGCCTCAGGCAGGTGCGAGATAAATACAAGAATAAGAAATTAATTCAGTGGAAGTTCAAACATCGACTAAAAATAAGTTAAAAGACTCCGGTGGATAGCAGAAAATCGCAAGGAAATTATTGGGCTGACGCCAAGACGATTTTTCGTCACAATAACACCCATGCATTATTAATTATATAAATGAAAACTAACTATAATCACTTAGCTTTATCTATATATACTGTATCATTGGAAGGCGGATCATATGAGTTATTTATTATTAATTATCGTTGGATTGACAGCCGGTTTTTTCGGTTCTCTGGTTGGATTGGGAGGGGGAATTATCATCGTTCCGATTCTTCTTTTTTTATCTGGTGGAGTTCTTGGTAACATCAACCCCCAAATGGCTGTTGGTACCTCTCTTTTCACCCTAATCTTTACAGGATTGTCTTCTACCCTTGCCTATTTAAAACAGAAGACAGTAGATTATAAAAGTGCTTATTTATTTCTGCTTGGAATTGCACCGGGCAGTTTAATTGGGGGATGGGCCAATTCCTATTTAAATGTGGAAGCCTTTAATATCCTCTTTGGGATTTTAATGGTCTTTATGTCCTTTCTGCTAATGATAAGGAATAAACTTAAGCCGAAAAAGAGCGATTTTAATGGCATGGTTACCCGTACATACATAGATAAGGAAGGGCAAGAGCACCAATATGGATACAGAAAAAGCAGTGCTATATTAGTTTCTTTTGTTGTTGGTTTTTTATCCTCTTTATTTGGGATAGGCGGAGGCTCGCTCATGGTTCCTGTGATGCTGTTAGCTTTCCATTTCCCTCCCCACGTCGCTGTAGGAACATCGATGCTGTTAATATTCTTCTCATCCATTATTGGATCCGTTAGCCATATCTTGCAAAGCCATGTCATCTGGCTCTATGCATTGGCCCTCATTCCAGGCGGATATATTGGAGCAAAATTGGGTGCATATGCTAATACAAAAATGAAAAGTACCACCTTGGTCATCGCACTCCGAATTATGCTGGTAGTCGTTGGCATAAAATTGATCTGGGAAGGGGTACAAGCGCTTATCTAGAGGTGAGAATATGAAAGAAACCATTCATTTATTTCATATAAATGATTTACATAGTCATTTTGAACATTGGGATAAAATTGTAACATATATGAACAACCAGCAAGCAGGTTATGAAGAAGCGGGAGATCTTGTATTTAAGCTCGATATTGGTGATCATGTTGACCGGTTTCATCCTTATACGGAAGGTACAATGGGAAAAGGGAACGTCCGGTTATTAAATGAGGCTGGGATCAGCGGCGCAACAATTGGTAATAATGAGGGAATTACTTTACCACATGATGAATTGGATCAATTATACAAGGAAGCAAAATTCCCGGTAACCGTGGCCAATCTTTATAAGCCTGATGGAAGTAAACCCGAATGGGCTATCCCCTACTATATCAGGGTAACACCAGAAGGGAGACGGATTGCTTTCTTTGGAGTAACAGCACCATTCACTGAATTATATCAGCTCCTTGGATGGTCCATAACAGACCCATTCATGGAGATAGAGCGTATTCTGAATGAATTAAATGGGAAAGCAGATATCATTATTTTACTCTCTCATTTAGGCTTACCAAGCGATGAAATAATTGCTGCTAAACATCCGGAAATCACCATTATACTTGGCGGGCACACTCATCATATTCTGCATAGCGGAAAAAAGATTAATAATACCCTCCTATGCTGTGCAGGTAAATATGGCATGTTTGTCGGGCATGTTGAATTAACGATAGATGAAGGATTTATTACCACACGGGCTACTCTTAAAGATATGAGGGCAGATGGATTGACAGACAAAGAACAGGAATTGGCCAATAAATTGTATAGAATCGGTGAGATATCACTGGACGAAGCAATCCTTACGTTAAAACAGCCTCTAAAAACAGATTGGTTTCACCAATCGGATCTTCCTGATATACTTTGCCAAGGTTTAAAGGATTGGTGTAAATCAGATATTGCTATAGTAAATTCTGGTTTATTACTGGATGGTTTGAAAGCCGGCGTTGTGACAAAATATGATATCCATAAAATTTGTCCACACCCAATCAATCCATGTGTTTTGACGATAAATGGAGAAAAATTAATCCAAATCTTGAACATGACCCGCAATCCCGAATGGCCTCACTTACAAGTGAAGGGTCTTGGTTTCCGAGGGAAAGTGATGGGATTATTTGTTTATGCAGGGATCCAATTGATAGATATAGAGAATCAGATTCAGTGGCTGCATAACGGGAAAAGTATCGAAAAAAATAAAATTTATCGGGTAGCTATCCCTGATATGTTTACATTTGGGTATTTGTTTCCGGAAGTCAGGGAGATTGAGAATAAGATGTATCTTATGCCGGAATTTCTAAGAGATATTCTTGCCTGGAAATTAGCACTGGAAACATCTTAAGGTTATTATTCCTGTGAATAGCCATATACTTTATGAACGATACCTTGAAAAAGGGGTGAAGCTCATGATAGAAATGTTGCCCTTTGAAATAGCCGGAAAATTATACAAGGGAGTATGTGTACAGTTGCCAAAGACATCTCTCCTTGTGATAGCCGGGCAGGAGGGATATATTATGTGCGGAGCGTTGGATATTGGATTGTTGAATGAACGACTTAAAGAGCGAAGGATCATTGCCGGCAGGGCCGTAGGTGTACGTACCTTTGAAGAATTGCTGAATGCTCCGCTCGAATCGGTGACCGATGAAGCTAAAAAGAGAGGGATTACCCCGGGAATGATTGGAAAAGATGCGATTCAGTTCATGTAGAGTATTCCTCGGTATAGGGGAATGCTCTTCTTTTTTGGATTCAGATACGTTTTAGAACGATTATAATGCTGGAGAATCATGATGAGTTTGGATAAACTCATCCTCTCCAAAAAAAGCGATTATTTATAATATATTCCAAAAATTAAAAGGAAATTTGGTTTAATCTGTTATAATAAGTTAGAAGATGTCAAATTATAGACATTTTAATCCTTTTCCTTAACAGAGGTATAAAAAATGAGAATCATTCAGACAGCTTATTTATCATCGGGTGTCGTTCTAGGAAAGCCAATCGTTGATATGAAGGGCCGAATCCTCTTGAATAAAGGTGTGCAAATTACAGATTGGCACATTAAACGGCTGCAGAAATATAATATCCTATATGTTTATATTGATGAAGTAGAAACCAGTCATATAATTCCTGAAGATAGTATTCCTGATAAACTCCGAAGAGGAGCTATTGTGACAATTAAAGATACTTTTGAGAATATGAAAGACGAGATCAAGCAATCCAAAAGTATGGTTATAGATCATGCTACTCTTAGCATGTCAAAACTTATCGATCAACTTACAGATGAATTAAAAGGTCACCAGGATTTATTTCATATTATTTCTGATATCTTTACATTTGACAACTATGTTTTTAATCATTCTTTAAATGTTACGTTATACTCACTCGCCATAGGATTGGAATTGAAATTAAAGCCAGAAACATTAAAAACTTTAGGACTTGGTTCCATTCTGCATGATGTGGGAAAAATGACCGTTCCAGAAGAAATCCTCTTTAAACCTGGCAAACTGACGGAAGAGGAATTCCATTTGATTAAACAGCATTCGGAGGATGGGTTCAACATACTCAGACAGGTCCATAGTCTTTCATTACTCGTGGCTCATTGTGCCTATCAACATCATGAACGACTTGATGGAAGTGGATATCCCCGCGGGCTAAAAAGCAATGAAATCCTGTACATGGCTAAAATTATTGCTGTCGCAGATGTTTTTGATGCTGTTACATCTAACCGGGTATATCGGAATGCCATGTTGCCAAGTGAAGCTTTGGAACTTTTGTATTCAGGCGTCGGCACGAAGTTTGATAGAGAAGTTGTAGATGCATTTAAGAGATCAGTAGCCATATATCCAGTAGGTATAGCAGTGGTATTAAGCGATGAACGCAAAGGGATTGTATCCAGGCAAAATATAGGTTTTAGCGATCGTCCAGTCATAGAAGTGTATGAAAAAAATGGTGAACCTTTACCATTTAGGTATGAGGTTGATTTGAAAAGCCAGTTGGATGTCACCATTCAAAAATGTGACGTCACTTACAGCAGCCACTCCCAGAAATTAAGCTAATAATCCCGTCCTTACAAGCATAGATATACTTGTAAGGAGGGGATTTTTTATGAAACGAATTAGAAGGAAACGAACTATTATGAGAGGTCCCTTGCCTGTTAAACATGTCCTCCTTATTACGTTTCTTTTCTTTATCGGAACAAGTTTGCTCAGCCTTTGGATTGTGAATGCAGCTATTGAACCCACATTGATGCGTTATGCCGAATCTGAAACCAAAAAACTTACCAGCTTGGTCATTAATCATGCGATAAAAGAAACCATTTCCAAAAATAGTGATATGAATGAAATTATTACAGATATACCGAAGCAGGGAGATAATATAGCAGTGGACGGAATCCAGTTTAACACTGAAATTATTAACAGGATTCGTTCAGAAACTTCTTTACTTATTCAAAAGCAATTAAGTCAAATAGAAAATGGCAATTTATCATCCTTTGATTATTTAAAGGATCAAGTAATGGCAGAGTCAAAACGTTCAAAAGGAACCATTCATGAGGTACCCCTTGGGAAAGCAACCAATAATGCTTTATTGGGCAATCTTGGTCCCAAAATCCCAGTGAAAATGGAAACCATCAGTGATGTTCAAAGTGACGTAAAAACGACCTTGGAGCCATATGGAATAAACAACGCACTAATCAAAGTCTATTTAGAGGTTGAAGTTCATGCACAGGTGATTATTCCATTTGCTTCAAAGCCAACGAAGATTACCACAAATATTCCAATGGGGATGAGAGTCGTGTCCGGTCATGTCCCAACTTATTTTAATGGCAGTGGAACAGGAGGAAGTCCAGCCATTCAATTGCCGACAAAATAGAGGTTCTGTCGGAAATTGGTCCTTTGGCAGTATAGTATTACTTACACCTCAGGGAAGCGTGAAGTTATTCTGGAACTCTTACATGTAATTAAGGATGAAAGACAAAGTGAAAGGCCTGAATCTTGTTTCATACAGAATTCAGGCCATTTCTATATTTACAGGATAGATCCGTCTTTTCATATCGGCTCAAAATTATCACTTTGCTTTTGCAGCTCTTTCTTTCCTCTCCCAAAGTCTTAAATATGGATATGGATCAAAGGACCATTCAGTTCGTCCGTTTTCTTTATACATTCCGTAATGAAGATGGGGAGGGAATTTTCCTGATGTGCCGGGTGGGCCATAGCCAGAACTGCCAACACCGCCAAGGAGAGTACCTGGTTCAACTAATTGGCCGACCTTAATCCCTTTTGCAAAACCATTCAGATGGGCGAAATAATGATAGGTGTTATTAATATCACGAATCCCGATTCTCCATCCACCGAATTTGTTCCAGCCTTTCAGCTCAACAATTCCGTAACAGGTAGACCTGACAGGTACACCATAATTTGCGAAGATATCTGTGCCTTCATGAGTTCGGCGGCCACCCCAGCCTCGGGCAACTCCCCATGTGCTGTTATATGTATAATGGCTGCCGAGAGGTACAGGGAAAGCTTTTTTCTGCAAATCAATGGTTTGATGTTTTTTAAATAATTCAGCATTGCTCATAATAATACTCACTGCCCTGTCCCTTTTATAGTATTCCCATATTCCAATACGGAAATTATCCTTATCTATTCCATAAGAAAGCAAATACTGATTGATTGCAGCTAATTGATCATATTCATTGGAACGATCTGCTTTTCCATCCTGATCACCATCTAGCCCCATGCCCCCAAAAAAAGAAATAGTTAATGGGTTAGTGTCTTCATTATTTAAATTTGCAAGGCCGGTCCACTTATCAGGGGGGATTAGAATACCTAATATATTAGGGTCCGGGAGATCTTTTCGAGCTAATCTGATACTTCGTTCATATTGGTCAAAAGCAGCTATATAGTACCAGGGTAGTAGGGTGGAGTCTTCGACTTGTTTGTACAATTCCATTCGTTTTTTAATTAGTTGCTGCTCATCTTGACTAGCTGCAGCCTGCATGGGTATACAAGTAGAAATCGTAGCTGCCAGGATGAATAGAATCAATACGCGATAGAACATATGGAACACTCCTTTACTTGTTCGTTAGTATACCGAAAAATATGGATGATTATTTTAGTTGGAAATTGGAAAGTAATTGTAATTCATATAAGATTGCTCATCCTACTAAGAGCAGGTAAAGGGTAGTAAAGTAAATGGAAGACAATTATGCACCATTCGAAGACGCAAATAAAAAACTTCATGGTTATATGTGGAGAATGATATAATAAGGAAACAAATCATGGATGAAATGAGTAAGAGGTGAACAAATGATTACCATTAATAACACTCAATATGAGATTGTAGAAGAATATGGTGATGGGTTTAATGAAGAAACTTTTAAAAGCCGTTTCAGTGAGATATTAAACCGCTACGACTATATTCTTGGGGATTGGGGATATGGGCAGCTTCGCCTTAAAGGTTTTTTTGATGACCAAAATCAAAAAGCATCGTACGATAATAAGATCAGCACCATCAAAGAATACCTTTATGAATACTGTAATTTTGGCTGTTCATACTTTATCTTAAAGAAGACTAAAAAGTAATTGAAAAGCCCTCCGATTTTTTAATGGGGGGCTTTTATGCATCGATTATGCTATTAGATAATCTCGTCTAAAAACTTCTTCCACTCCAATGCCTCATCACTCGTGATAGAAAAAGCGTATTCCAAATAACCGGGCTCCTCCAAATCATCTGGACCAATAATGGCAAATCGATTTCCCTGCATATCCAACACGAGTGTTTTTCCATAAAAACGATCGGTTCGGGTTAAAGCAAGGTCAATTCTGCTGTTGTCCCCCATAAAACTGACAAATCTTGTTTTCGTATCAAGTGTATCATCATAAAGAAAAAATTGTTCTGACATATAATCCCTCCGCCATTTTGATTTGTAGTATTTCACCTTTTAAATGTATAGCTTTTATTTTGTTCAATTATTGTATTATTTTAACATTTTTCAACAAAAATTTATAAAAAAGGATATAATAGGTTTATGATAAGTGTTCAGTATACTGGATATAAATTCCTACTATGCTTCTGTGAGAGGATTGTGTAATATGGTTCGTACCAATAACGGAAGAGTGAAATGGAATAAATGGCTATCCTTTTTTCTTCCGGATTCCAGACTTCTGTTCTATCCTCCAAAATTCACAATGAGAAACCCAATTGTTTCTAGGATAACAAAAGCATTTGGAAATCAAAATGAAATCGCTGTCGTTGTATTTCATTTGAGCAAAATGGATGAATTGAAGGAAATGGCGGGTGAGCAAGCCTATTATTCCTTCTTTTATGAGATGAAAAAAGACTTTGAGGACGCTATTAAAACATATATTTGTACGACAGATATTATGGGTGTTCAGGATTTTAATCGGGATAGCATTGTCTTGTATGTGAAGATGCCGTTGTCCACACCAGACGCCGATCCATTGGATAATATCATAGTAAATATACACCAGTCAGTCATGAGATCTCATGTATACAGACATTCGCCAATTGAGTTTACAGTTGGACATGGGTATATGTACTGTGACCGTACATATAAAAATGTCGAAACAGCAGTTAATCGGGCATTCGTTTTGGCACATTCGATGGCTCGTAATGAAGTAGAGCCGGATTATAATGAAATGATTCATCAGCTTACTGGTATTATCCATGATAAATCGATTCGCCTGATGTCACAGGCTATATTAGATGTAGAAACGGGCAAAGTGAAAGCCTGGGAAATGCTGTCGAGAGGTCCAGCTGGAACGAAGCTTGAAAACCCGTTAACGTTATTTGCTGTTGCTAAACAAACAGGCAGATTGTTTACCCTTGAAATGATTGTGCTGGAAAAGGTATTTCAGCATATACAAAAGACAGAAATAGAGGGCGATATTTTTATCAATTTCACACCCATTACGATGGGAGAACGTAATTTTTCACGTCATGTAGAGATGCTATTAAAGGAATATGAGATAGATCCGTCTATGGTTGTATTTGAAATAACAGAAAGAGATTCGATTGAAGGAATTCATTTATTAAGAGCAAATGTATGCTATTTGCGTTCAATTGGAATCAGGATTGCTATTGATGACACAGGAGCTGGCTATGCAAGCTTGCATATTATCGGAGAAGTATTGCCTGATATCATAAAAATCGATCGTACAGTCATACATAATATTCATTCCAACAGTGTGAAAGAATCTATGCTTAAAGGCTTGCTGCTAATTGCTAAAGAAACTGGTTCCCTTGTCGTGGCAGAAGGAATTGAAAATGAAGATGAAGCCAAAGTCATGAAACGGAATAAGGTAGACCTCGCTCAAGGATATTTTTATGGAAGACCACAATTTCTTGAACTTTCGTTGGCCACCATATAAGCTTATAAAGATAATCGATATGGTGAGATGATGAGGAGGAATACAGGATGTACTTCGTAGATCGAGAAGCAATTGAGGATAAACTGTGCTATATAGAAACACAGACAAATCTACTGGAGAGTAAAGAAGATTGGACTGAATCAGTTATTGAGAGTCTGGCATTAGAGCGTATCTTTCAAACAACCATAGATGCAATCCTGGATGTCGGAAATGCAATGATAGATGGTTTTATCATGAGAGACCCTGGCAGCTATGAAGACATTATTGATATCTTGCTGGATGAAAAAGTGATTGGCACAGAAATGGAGCCGAATTTAAAAGCATTGCTGCCCTATAGAAAAGCACTCGTACAAACCTACACAGCTATTCATCACGAGAACCTGCAAAAAGCAATCTATGAAAATTTGAGCACCATTCAACAGTTCCCAGCATGTGTAAGAAGCTATATTGAAACTGAGTTAGGTGTCGTGACCGCTTTTAAACCATATAATAAATTATAGTACATAGAAACGATGAGCCGGTATGCTTGTCGTTTATTTTTTATTTCCAAATTGGCGGGAATAGAGCGGAAAACGGGAATAATCGAGCCGAAGTGAGCGGAAATCGAACCAAAGTGAGCCGTAAACCAGCCATAGTTGACTAAAATCCAGCCAAACGCTCTTTCCAGGGGGAAAAGAGAGTCTGTTTTAACAAATATAAATGAAGAGTGCGGCTAAGGAAGGCGGAACCCGAGCCAAAGTGGGAGGGAATAGAGCAGGAAACGGGATAATCCAGCCGAAGTGAGCGGAAATTGATCTAAAGTGAGCCGTAAACCAGCCGAAGTTGACTAAAATCCAGCCAAACACTCTTTCCAGGGGTAAAAGGAGAGCTCAATTTCAAAAAAACAAACTGGGTAACCTTTCTGCAAAATTTGACATACTAAATAAGGAATAATATATAAAGCCCTATTAAACATAGGAGAGCTATCTAACGGGCTTCCGCTTTTCGATTGAATTCTACTGTGGTAAAGTAAATGGAGTAAATCTAACACGTCCAGGAGAGAACAAGCGTATGAAAAAGTATAAAGGTTATTTAATTGATTTAGATGGAACGATGTACAAAGGAACGGAAAGGATACTGGAAGCTGTCCATTTTGTGCAAGAACTTAAGAGACAGGATATTCCTTATTTATTCGTAACGAATAATTCATCACGTACTCCTGAGCAGGTAGCTGAAAAGCTACGTCAATTTGAAATTCCTGCTACAGGAGAGCAAGTGTTTACAACAAGCATGGCTACCGCAAACTATATATATGAGAAAAAACAGGATGCCTCCGTTTTTATTATCGGTGAAGACGGTATCATTGAAGCATGCAAAGAAAAAGGATTTGCCTTTAAAGAAGAAGATGCTGATTTTGTAATTACTGGTATTGACCGTGGTATTACATATGAAAAATTAACGGTAGCCTGTCTGGCTGTCCGTAATGGAGCCACATTCATTTCAACCAATGCAGATATTGCGATTCCAACGGAGAGAGGCCTGTTACCGGGGAACGGATCCTTAACTTCCGTTGTTACCGTATCCACACAAACGGAGCCTATTTTTATCGGAAAGCCGGAATCTATTATTATGGAACAGGCCATGAAGGTACTCGGGTTAGCTAAGGAAGAAACCCTAATGGTTGGTGACAACTATGATACAGATATTATGGCTGGAATAAATGCCGGAGTTGACACACTGCTTGTTCATACAGGTGTTACGACCCGAGAACATTTAAACGGGTATGATCAAAAGCCGACCTATACAATCGATTCATTGGATCAATGGACCATCTAATTTAAAAAAAAGGGTCTCACATCTAAGGAAATATTTCCTTTAAAGTGAGTCCCTTCTTATTTTATGTCTATTCCACATTTTCAACACGATGTGCCAAGCGACTTGAGGCTGCAGCTGCAATGGCTCCAACGATATCATCAAGAAAAGTATGGCATTTTCCAGTTGATTTATCATTTAATTCTTTCAGTATCCCTGGTTTAAGCTTATCGACATATCCATAGTTGGTAAAGCCGATGGATCCATATACATTAACAATGTTTAATGCAAGATTCTCATCTACGCCATACAAACCTTCATCGCTTTTAATAATGGACTGTATAGGTTCCTCCAATAACCCCTTTTCAGCTAACATATCTAACTGAATGCCTGTTAAAATAGCATTTTGAACCTCACGTTTAGCAAGAACGCGTTCCACATTGTAAATACAATCTTCCAATTGCAAGTTTTCATGATACATATGTTGAAGATACATGACTAATTCACCGATTTCCTTGATTGATACACCACGGTCATTTAGCCATTTTCGTGCAGTCTGTTCGGTTTTATCCATGGGTTTGCCTTTCATAAAATATACACCGACTTCCATTTATAGTACATACAAATAGTGATAAAGAGAAAATGAAACAGCCCCATCATCTTTGCTGGAACGGGATAATCTTTTTTTGTCCTTGATAAATGAGAGAGAAAATCTTCTTTCTATATCTTAGTAAGTTTGGTGAAAAGAGGTGATTAGTTTTTTACTGAATAAGAATGACGAGAAATAAGCTGGAGAGGCAGTTAAGACAGGGAGTACTTAAGGAATAAACTTGAAGCAGAGAAGAATATCCTTTGTAATTGGCAAGAGAATCACTCTTATGCTGAGAGGCTGTTCTAATTATTTTTAAAAAAATAGTTAGAATATTATGTATAATAAAACAATAGAGTAAAATTTATTATATTTTTAAACAATTTAAGTTGTAAGCAGGTATATTTATATTTATAATGTCGTTTATACATAGACAAATGTATTTTTAATAAGGACAAAATAGGAGGGATAGGGTGAAACCAATTACTATTGGATTACTGGGGCTGGGAACAGTCGGAACAGGTGTTGTACAAATTATTCAAAACCATCAGGACAAACTGATGCATCAAGTTGGTTGCCCGATTGAGATCAAAAGAATCCTTGTTAAAGATCTAAATAAAGAAAGGGAGATGGATTTAGCGTCTGAACTTTTAACGACATCCCCTATGGAAATCATTTCTGATCCCGAAATTGATATTATCATTGAGGTAATTGGAGGTGTGGAAGACACCTACTTATTGTTGATGCAAGCATTAAAAAATAAAAAACATATTGTAACAGCCAATAAAGATTTAATGGCGGTCTATGGACCGGGTTTATTGCGTACAGCATCGGAGAATGGCTGTGATTTATTTTATGAAGCAAGTGTAGCTGGAGGAATTCCGATTTTACGAAGCTTGGTAGATGGACTGGCATCTGATCACATTACTAAAATAATGGGGATTGTCAATGGTACGACGAATTATATTATGACAAAAATGACCAAAGAAAAGGTTTCTTATCAGGATGCATTAGATGAAGCACAGAAGCTTGGGTTTGCTGAAGCAGATCCAACTGCTGATGTAGGCGGTTTAGATGCAGCAAGGAAAATGGCGATTCTGGCTACCCTGGGATTTTCGATGAATATTGGTTTGAATGATGTAAAGGTTCAGGGAATTACAGCTGTTTCTGAGGAGGATTTAGCACTTTGTAAAAAACTGGGCTATACCATGAAACTACTGGGGGTTGCCAAGAGAAGCAATCAGAAAGTAGAAGTAAGCGTCCAACCTACCCTTTTACCGGAGGAACACCCTCTTGCAACTGTAAACGACGAATATAATGCAGTGTATGTGTATGGTGAGGCTGTTGGGGAAACAATGTTTTACGGACCGGGAGCCGGGAGCCTGCCAACAGCAACAGCGGTTGTATCAGACCTTGTCGCAATCATGAAAAACATGAGATTAAAGGTAAATGGCCGGAGTGCGGTTATACCCCAATTTGAAAAGAAATTAAAGACAGATGAAGAAATGATTAGTAAGTATTTTCTGCGAATACATGTAAAGGATGAGGTCGGAGTATTTGCCAAACTGACATCTATTTTTGCTAATCACGGGATAAGTTTTGAGAAAATTATGCAGCTGCCGATTAAAGTAAATGAATTATCGGAGATTATACTTGTTTCACATCAGGCTCCTTTATCTAATTTTGATCAGGTTTTGCGAGAGCTGGAATCACATGAAAAAGTATATTCGATCAAAAGCACATACCGAGTTGAAGGAGGAGTTTAAGATGAGCTGGAATGGGCTATTACAGGAATTTAAAGATTTTTTGCCAGTGAATGCCAAGACTCCAAACTTGAGTCTGTTGGAAGGGAATACACCGTTGATTCATTGTAATGCCCTCTCAAAAGAATGGGGAATAGATTTATATGCCAAATATGAGGGAGCAAATCCAACAGGTTCCTTTAAAGATCGAGGCATGGTGATGGCAGTGGCGAAAGCAATTGAAGCAGGCAGTGACACAATTATATGTGCTTCAACCGGTAATACATCAGCGGCAGCGGCAGCTTATGCTGCCAGAGCAGGTTTACGGTGTATTGTTGTCATTCCGGATGGCAAAATTGCAATGGGAAAGCTGGCACAGGCTGTTATGTATGGAGCTGAAATTTATGCCATTAAAGGAAACTTTGATCAAGCATTGGCCATGGTTCGCTCAATCAGTGCTCAATATCCGATCACTCTTGTGAACTCGGTAAATCCTTATCGAATTGAAGGACAAAAAACAGCTGCTTTTGAGATTTGCAAACAATTAGAAAAAGCACCTGATGTACTGGCTATACCGGTTGGAAATGCCGGCAATATTACAGCCTATTGGAAGGGGTTTAAAGAATATAATGAGCATTACCAAACCGGTCTCCCGGAAATGAGAGGGTTTGAAGCAGAGGGTGCTGCAGCGATTGTTCATAATCGGGTGTTTGAACAGCCGGAAACCATTGCGACTGCTATTCGAATCGGAAATCCGGCAAGTTGGGAATATGCGGTTGAGGCGGTAAAGGAATCGAATGGTAAAATGGATGAAATAACCGATGAGGAAATTGTGCAGGCCTATCAATTATTAGCCAGAAAAGAAGGGGTATTTGCTGAACCGGCCTCCTGTGCTTCTATTGCAGGTATTTATAAACAATTGCAAACTGGTGAAATCAAGAAGGGACAAACAGTTGTCGCTGTGTTAACCGGTAATGGACTTAAAGACCCTGCTACAGCTGTAGAGTGTAGCCATATAACCCCAAAAGTTATTGAAAATGATGTAGATGAATTGGCGAAATACTTTGGCGGTGTATTTCTATCATGAACCAGCCTGGCAAGTTGAACATCCAAGTACCGGCAAGCACAGCTAATTTGGGTCCGGGATTTGATTCCATTGGAATAGCATTAGGCTTGTACTTAAAAATAGAGGCTGTTCTAT
This sequence comes from Bacillus sp. z26, assembly GCF_058313635.1. Taxonomy (NCBI): domain Bacteria; kingdom Bacillati; phylum Bacillota; class Bacilli; order Caryophanales; family Bacillaceae; genus Bacillus; species Bacillus sp. z26. The sequence continues at coordinate 70,098 of NZ_JBZFQM010000003.1, read as the reverse complement.
CTAATGAATGGAAGGTCATCGTGAAATCGGAAGAGCTAAAATCTACGCCTACAGATGAAAGAAATTATATTGTATGTATGGCTAAGAAAGCAGCAACCTATTTTGGAGCAGAAATGCCGGCTTGTAAATTGATTGTGGAAAGTGAAATCCCTTTGGCAAGAGGATTGGGCAGCAGTGCTTCTGCGATTGTTGCGGGAGTCGAGCTTGCCAATGCATGTTGCAACCTGGGATTGAGTAAACAAGAAAAACTGAGATTTGCGAGTATAGAAGAAGGGCATCCTGATAATGTGGGGGCTTCCATTTACGGAGGTTTAATCGTTGGCTTACATAATGATCATGAAACCAATCTGGTAGCCTTACCGATTGGGGATGTTCAGGCGATTGTAATCATTCCTCCTTTTGAGTTGAATACTGAAAGAGCACGCAGTGTATTGCCAGTCCAACTTTCGCATCCTCAAGCGGTTTCTTCAAGTGCAGCAGCAAATATATTAGTAGCAGCTGCTGCCACAAATAATTGGAAACTAGTTGGAGAGATGATGGAGATGGATTGCTTTCATGAAAAGTTCCGCAGTGAATTAATTCCTCACTATTCAAGGATTAAACGGATAGCAAAAGAGGCAGGGGCATTTGGAAGCTCGATTAGTGGAGCAGGACCGACTATTTTCACGTTGGCTCCTCATGAAGCCGTTCCTTCAATTTGTGAGCGTCTGCAAAAGGAGTTCCCAGAAATGACTGTACTGCATGTTCCAATGGTAGATAAGGGAGCAGTTCTCCAAATGCTGAAATAAAAACAGCGATTCCACTATAGGGGAATCGCTGTTTATGTTTTGGTGATTAGAATACTTGTTCAACTTCAACAACGCCTGGAACTTCTTCAAGAAGTGCACGTTCGATGCCAGCTTTCAGTGTGATCGTGGAGCTGGGACAGCTTCCGCAAGCCCCTAAAAGACGTAATTTTACAATTCCATCATCCACATCAACCAGCTCGCAGTCGCCGCCGTCGCGAAGAAGAAATGGACGCAATTTATCAAGTACATTCTGAACTTGCCCAAACAACTCTTGTTCTGCCATGGCTATCGACTCCTTTCCTACTCATATTATAATGATTTTACTTTAAAAAAGCTATCTCCTTTCCTTAGCTTACAGTTAAAATTTGTTTCCTTTATTTAAATTATGTAAGATGAAAATAAAAGAGATTAATTAGGGGGAGAAAAGGTGATAGTTGCTAATTTATATGTGTATGGAGCGACACAAATATGTGCAAGCTGTGTTGGGATGCCATCATCGAAGGAAACATATGAGTGGCTGCAGGCTGCTTTATCCAGGAAATTTCCGAATCAGCCATTAACCATTACGTATATCGATATCTATCATCCGCCAGAAGACCCGTCAATAAAAGAAATAGCTGTGAAAGTTGCTGAAGGAGAATACTTTTATCCATTGGTCATCCTGAACGGACAAATAGTCGGTGAAGGAAACCCGCGATTAAGAACGATTTCGGAAGCTTTAAAGGAATATGGCTATAAAGATGAATAGTGAATTTTATAGAAAAAGCTTGCATCCTCTGTTGAACTGCTCCCTTAAAAGTTAGACACAAATCTAACTTTTAAGGGGGCAGTTCAGTTTGGATCTGCAAGCTTTTTTAATCTAAGCTGGAGGCATACAAAGATTAAGCTCCATTACCCATTATGGTATTTGTACATCCATAGAACACCTGACTTTAATAGCCGAGCCATTCTGCCGGTAATGGTACGTTCAGCCATTAAGCCGAAACCATGTTTTCTACCCAGAGATCCGAGAATCCCTTTCAGTTTAATCGGCGGGAAAGATTCAGGGAGCGGTTCTCCGGCCCATTTTTTAAGTAGAACCTGGTAGATTTGTTCTCCTTGTCCTTCTGCCAGCTGTGCACTTGGGGCATGGCCAAGGCTTGCGCAATCTCCAACGACAAATGCATCAGGATATCCCGGAATGGTGTGCTGAGCTGTCAGCTTTATTTTGTTACCGCTGTCTTTTTCAACAGGTAAATCTCTGACTGGCCGGACTGGTTGAATTCCGGCTGTCCAAACAATGGCATCACATGGAATGGAAACGTCACCATTATATAGTAAGTTTTGTTCCACCTTTGTAATATTACTGTTCGGCACCAGTTCTACATGATGTTCAATAAACCAGCTTTCCACATAATTACTTAGTTTTGGAGGAAATGTCGATAGGATATGTTCATTGCGGTCAAAAAGCTTAATATTCAAATCCGGGCGCCCTTCAATTAATTCACTTGCTAATTCAATTCCGCTTAATCCTGCGCCAATAATGGCCACTACTTTACCTGGCCCAAGATTATTGAGAGCTTGATAGGTGCTGCGGGATTTATCAATCGACTGTATGCTATACGTATATTCTGCAGCTCCAGGGATATTGTGGTAATTATCTTCGCAGCCGAGGCCGATAATCAGTTCATCGTATGAAAGTGGTTCTTGATCTTTCATCAGAACTTGCTTATTTGGTAAATCTATAGAGTCTACTTCTCCGTACTTATATTGAATTCTTTCATGTTGAGGAAATGAAACACGTATAGTGTGGTCAGAAATGGAACCAGCTGCTAATGCATAAAATTCGGTTTTTAAACAATGATAAGGGATTCTATCGACTAGAGTAACATGAACATCTGCAGGGAAATGATGATCGGTGAGCTTGTTCAATATTCTCATACCACCATACCCACCACCGAGGATGACTAAGTTTTTCATAGAAATGACGACTCCTTTGTTGGATATACATTTTTTCTGATTTTAAATTTTGCTAGAATACTATTTTGGTTTAAAGTATTGGATATATACCATTATTGAGAATAGTTGTTAATATTGTAAAATTCCATACAAAGTATATCGGAAATGAGCAAAAATAACAACTGAATAGTGTATAATTTGTGAAAAGTCTATTTATTTTGTCGATTTATTTTTAAAAAAGGACATTTCCATATTTTTGAGGGAAAAAGGGTAATATAACTTTTGTTTTGTCTAAATTAATTGACTATTATTTCGTTTTAGAGTAGGATTTTGGTGTACTGAGGGGTGACAATTTTATGAAACCAATTATTGAATTCTGCGTCAGTAATCTTGTTAGCGGATCACAGCCTGCTATGGAGATTTTAGATAAAGATCCCAATTTAGATGTAATTGAATATGGATGTCTCAGCTATTGTGGAATCTGCTCAGCCAGTATGTATGCCCTGGTAAATGGAGAAGTTGTGACAGGGAACAGCCCGGAAGAACTGGTCGATCATATTTATGAATATCTGGAAGAGAATCCTATGTTTTAATATAAAAAAGGGAAGAAGCAGGCGTATTATTACGCTTATTTCTTCCCTTTTATCGCGAAAAGGATCAATCCTCATCATTGGCATCTTCAGTATAGGGCTCTTCTTCATAAGGTTTTAAATCTCCAAAGGAAGTCATGATTCCTTCTTCATCCAATAGATCTTTTAATTGCTCAAGCTCCGTTGTGGGATAAATTTGTACATTTTTTCCCTCTATATCGTTCCCGGCGAAGTTTTCTATATCCTCCACATACCCAATATGTTCATCGGAATTCAAATAGACCTGGTCGTAATGCTCTTTTGGATCATAATAATCAGATGGACTATCTGAACTTCCCCATTCTGCAACTGCCTGCCATGAATCTTCTTCATCAAAGCCATTCACTTCAGTTTCATGCTTTTTTTCATATAACGGATGAAGGACTTGTTCCTCTATTGGGCGTTCGTGGGAGACCGTTTGTTCAGTACTGTGCTCGATGCAATAGGTGGAAGAAGGAATGGCTTCAAGCCGTTCAAATGGGATGTCTCTCCCGCATGTTTCACATTTTCCGTATGTCCCTTTTTCTATTGCTTCCAAAGCTCGGTTAACCTGAGCAAGTTCATTCTCAAAATGTTCGTTTAAGGCTAAGTCTTTACCACGTTCATATAATTCAGTGGCGGTATCTGCCGGATGATTATCGTATGTAGAAAGCTCTCCCACATAATTATAAAAATTCTCATCTTCTCCGACGCCAAAATGATTATTCAAGGATATATGATGTTCAAGTTCTTTTTTTTGCTCTACTAGTTTTGATTTAAATTTGGATTGTTGTTCAGAAGAAAGCATTATAGAAACTCCTTTCAGTTTCGTCCTTCTATTTTCCTTCATTCTGTAACGGTTTATGTAAAAAATATAATTCATTCTTTTGGATAAAATAATAAAATCATCTTAGTGAAGACATTTATTTAGATCATGAAATGGAAGCAGTATACCTAATATAGGTGACTTCCAAGGTTGAGGGGACTCGGGTTAATGTATATACTAATGAGTAGAGGATTGATTTTCCTTCTACCATTTTTTTAAGGGGGAATGTAGGCGTGAATAATGAAGTTATTATTGTTACGGAAGCGGCAGCTATTCAAATAAATACGATGATAAAAGAAAGCGGCGAGGATCAGCCATACTTGCGTGTATCCGTTCATGGCGGAGGCTGCAGCGGTTTATCCTATGGTATGAATTTTGAACAGAAAAAGTCGGAAAATGACCTTGAAACGATTCAGCATGATATTCATTTTCTGGTGAATAAAGAGGATGCAGCTATCTTGAATGGAACGCGCATAGATTATAAACAATCCATGTTGGGTGGAGGCTTTACGATTGATAATCCCAATGCGATTGCTACATGTGGCTGCGGGTCCTCATTCCGTACAGCTAAAGCTACGGGAACTCCCGAACAATGTTAGACTAAAGGTTTATAGGGTAAATCCTAAGAACTGTCTGGCGTAAATATAATAAAAAAGGAATTCAGAATTGAGAACATAAAGTTCTTACTGGTCTGAATTCCTTTTTTGTGGAGTAGAGTGAATTAATCTTTAAACATACTGGTACTGTGAAGAGGTTGGATTCTTGCTTTAGGATCCATATATGCTTTTGCATTGTTAATGGCAGTTGGAGCTTCGCCAAATCCGCTTGCAATCAGCTTCACTTTTCCATCATACGTACATATATCACCGGCTGCATAAATACCCGGTATATTTGTTTCCATTTTACTATTCACAACGATTGAATTCTTTTCAATAGCTAGTCCCCACTCTTTAATTGGACCAAGTGAAGAAACAAAACCAAATGTAACTAATACGTCATCTACATCAATCATTTCTTTATGCTCACCGTTTGCATCATCCAAAACAATTTGTGTGATTTTTTCTTCATCGCCAACTAATTCAGAAGGTATATACGGAGTTTTAATGATTACTTTAGAATTTTTAAGGTTTTCTACACTATGTTCATGGGCGCGGAATTTATCACGGCGATGAACGATTGTCACTTCCTCTGCAATTGGCTCAAGCATCAATGCCCAATCCACTGCAGAATCACCGCCGCCGCACACAACGACTTTTTTACCTGCAAATTTATTCAAATCATTAACAAAATAATGAAGATTTTTTCCTTCGTATTTAGAAGCATTATCGAGTTCTAGGCGTCTTGGCTGGAATGCACCATTGCCCGCTGTAATAATAATTGTTCTGGAATAATGAACTTCTTTATCTGTTGTTAATTTGAAAATGCCGTCTGCCTGTTTATCAACAGTAAGAACAGCTTGTTCCAGACAAATAGTTGGATCAAACTTAGCCGTTTGTTCCTTAAGGTTATTAACTAAATCTTGAGCGAGTATTTTTGGAAAACCAGCAACATCATATACATATTTTTCAGGATAGAGTGCGGATAATTGCCCGCCTAGTTGGGGCAGACTTTCAATGATTTTCACAGAGGCTTGCCTCATACCGCCATAAAAAGCCGTGAACAATCCTACGGGTCCTCCACCGATGACCGTTACATCATATACATTTTGATCTTCATTCACATGATAACCCCCTATATTGGAAAAAATCCTTAATAACATAAATAGTACCATATATTTTGGTATAACGTTCCTCTAAAGGCTAAGAGTGTATATAAAGAAGATAATTTTAATTATTCTAAAAAGTAAAAGCAAATATTGTTGCTTATTAATTTTCTTTTAAAATCCAGTACTTGAAAAATTAACCAAAAGGGAATATAGTAATCTATAGCTAATTGTTAATATTTTGTGACATTTTTATCTATATATACGTGAATGATATCACAATTTATTTTCATTTTATATTTTATAAAAAGGTGGACGTGATACAAGTGAAAAAACCTCAAATCGTTATTCTTGGAGCAGGTTATGGCGGGCTATTAACTGCTAAACGCTTGCAAAAAAAGCTAAATGTGAATGAAGCAGAGATTACATTAATTAATAAGCATCATTATCATTATGAAACTACATGGTTGCATGAAGCATCCGCAGGCACATTACACCATGATAAAGTACGTTACGGCATTAGCAGTGTCATAGATCGGAATAAGGTAACATTGATTGAAGATACCGTTATAGAAATTAAAAAAGATGAAAAAATAGTAATTTGCGAGAATGGTAATGTTTCCTATGATTATTTAGTCGTTTCTTTAGGTGCTGAATCTGAAACATTTGGCATTGAAGGATTAAAAGAATATGCATTCAGTATTTCCAGTGTGAATAAAGCACGTCATATTCGAGAACATATTGATTATCAATTTTCTCAATATCAAACAGATAAAAAGGAAGAAAGATTAACGATAGTAGTAGGCGGTGCCGGATTTACAGGTATTGAATTTATTGGAGAGCTTGCTAACCGTATACCGGCTCTTTGCGAAGAATATGATGTAGATCCTATAAAAGCGCGCATTATTTGTGTCGAAGCTGCACCATCCGCACTGCCAGGATTTGATCCGGAACTGGTACAATATGCTGTAGCCCGTTTGGAGAAAAAAGGTGTTGAATTCATGATTGGTACACCAGTTAAAGGTTGTACAGAAGAGGGAATCCTAGTGGGTATTGGTGAGAATGAAATAGAATTAATTAAAGCCGGTACAGTTATCTGGGCAGCGGGAGTCAGAGGAAGCAGTATCATAGAGAAGTCAGGAATTGAAGCGATGCGTGGACGTGTGAAAGTGGAGCCCACTTTACAAGCACCGGGCCTTGAAGATACTTTTGTCATTGGAGATTGTTCATTGATCATTAATGAGGAGATTAATCGTCCGTATCCGCCAACTGCTCAAATTTCCATGCAGCAAGCTGAAGTATGTGCAGAGAATATTATTGCATTGCTTCGAGGTGAAAAGCTAAGAGATTTTGTATACGAACAAAAGGGAACTGTATGCTCACTTGGCGATGATGACGCAATTGGCGTGGTTTTTGGTAAAAAATTAAAAGGTGCAAGGGCATCAGCCATGAAAAAAATCATTGATAATCGTGCTTTATATATCATGGGTGGATTACCCCTTCTCATGAAAAAAGGTAAATTTAAATTAATCTAAATTAGGGTTCGTTATAGATTGAAAGCTGTCCGTTCATTCAGGGCAGCTTTTTGTAAGTTATCTTGTAATTTAAAGAAAGGGTGTTGAAATAAAATGTTGGAAAGAAGCAAATATGTATGGCTGGGTGTAGCGGGACTAGTCGTAACAAAAGACGGCAGGTGGCTCGTTGTGAAGAAGTCATATGGCGGTTTAAAGGGGAAATGGTCTTTGCCGGCAGGTTTCGTAAATCCAGGGGGAACTGCAGACGAGGCTGTGGTCAGAGAAATTAAAGAAGAGACAGGGATTGATACAAAGGTTATTGGGTTATTTGGTCTCAGAACAGGTGTAATACGCAATGAGATTAGCGATAATATGCTGTTGTTTTTACTGGAACCGATTGCTGGAGAGATTATGATTCAAGAAGATGAACTAATGGATGTTGCCTTTATGGATGAACTGAAGATCAAGCGGGATCCGGACAGTTCTCTGCTACTAAAGGAATTAAATGAAAAGCATGCGTCTCTTCATAAAAAACCACTTGAAGGAATCAATCCAGGGGATATATTTCAATATACAGCTTATAAGTTGTTTATATAAATAAATAATCCTTGCGTATTAGCGAGTATATAAAAGGATTGATATTATGATTACGCTTACATACCATCTATACATTTTTTAAAGCCCTTTTCATTTCCTGTGTTTTCTGTTATATTATCTGAAAATTCAATAAATGGGAGGATGATTAGGTTATGAATCAGAAATCATATCAGTGCACGTATTGCTCCGGAAAAGGTTATTTTCAATTATTGCTTGGTGGATCTGAAACCTGTTCATGCTGCGGTGGAAGTGGAAAAACAAAGAATAAAAAATAATAACATCGGAATATTATTTTCCAAGAACAACCCAATTGACGAAAATTCTTCCATCCTATACACTTACTTTTGTACGACTAAGGGGGAGTATAGAGAATGGGCATGTCGATTCCGGTTGTTATTGTGTCATTTGTTTTATTCTTTATCTTATTTTTTGGGCTGGGGTTTATTTTAAATATGTTGTTTAGAAAGACATGGATTATGACGGTAATCTATCCTTTGGTATCTTTATATTTTATTAATAATCTAAAGTTAACGGAGTACTTTGTAAATCCATCTTCAAGTTTTCAATTATTAAAGGAGCATTTATTCAACCTTGCCCTCGCTGATGCGATTATTCTATTGGGAGGGTTAGCAGGCTCTATTCTATCTGGCATAGTAATTAGAATTCTTCGTTCAAATGGATACAGAATGTTTTGACCTTTACCGAGTAATTGGTAAAGGTTTTTTTATTTAAATTAATCCGTATGCGCGTATACACATTTCTGATAATAGAATAGATTTTCTGGTAATGGGAAAAATGGTTTGTGTGAAAGGAGAAATCATCACATGGACCATGCATTTAAATTAATCAGAGCAATTTCGCTAGTTCTTTTATTACTACTGGCAACTTTTGTTACTCTTTCATATTTTACAGGGATCGATGTTCATGAGTTTCCTGGTTTTCGTCATATACATTCCAAAATAGTAAAGGACAACCTGAGAAAGCCGACAGAAAACAAGTCTTTATCAAGCTACGATACCGCATTAACCACTAAACAAGCAAAATCGGCTTCCTCACTGGAAGATAATGATGATTGGAGTAAATATCCTGCTAAAGAAGTAATCGCTACCGGATATACAGCGGGGTACGAGTCCACCGGGAAAAATCCAACTCATCCTGGATATGGGATTACTTATTCTGGTGTGAAGGTGAAACGGGATTTGTATTCAACAATAGCAGCAGATACTAGCGTATTTCCTATCGGGACTATTCTCTTTATTCCTTCATATGGGTATGGAGTGGTAGCTGATACAGGTTCGGCCATAAAAGGGAACAAAATAGACCTCTTTTATGACAGCGTGGAGGATGTCTATCAGCAATGGGGGAAAAAGCAGCTAAATGTATATGTAATCAGTAAGGGAACAGGCAAGCTAACTGAAGAAGAGCTAAAGGTATTAAATGAAACAGAGAGTTTGCAAGTATTTAGAAATCAAATCATGAACAAAAATTAGAGACTTCTCACCGTTCCTTTTGGGCGGTTTTTTTTGTATTTAAATCCCCCCGGGGCATTTGTTTTTTATATGCTCCCAAATCTAATGGCGCGATTTATAAGTGGCAATAATACTGATACATGGCTTACATCAGAAAACTCCTTAAACTGTAAACGAATCCCATATGCATCCAATTCATGAAGGTTTTCGTACATTTCAGCAGCATTTTTGTTCATGCCGCTAAAATGCTGTTTTTCCAGTTCCCCTACACCAATTAAAACATGCAGTAGAGGGTTTGTTTAGGAACTGTAAGATAAATGATAATGCGTGATGGGTTCTAAATAATGATGTCAATGGTAAGATAAAGGGGGAGTGCCAAACTGATTATCAGCAAAAGGCACTGGTAAAAGAAAAACGATTAGGAGGGGTTCTATGTTTAGAGTAATCAAAGAAAATCCGAGTCAGATACAGATACCTGTTTTGGTAACAGGGGCTTTTAATCATCCGATTACGCTAGCCGCCATCTTATCGGACGCAGACAAAAAGATGAATGGTAAACTTCAGGAACTAGCTAAAATCGGCGATATTTCTGCTCGAAAGAAAAAAGTATCGACATTACATACACTTGGTTTAATTCCTCCGGAAAGATTAGTTTTCATAGGTCTCGGCAAACAAAGAGATCTAACATTCGAAGAACTAAAAGAGGCTTTTGGGAAAATGTTTCAGAAAGTTGAAGATAGTGGGTGGACACAGATTGGTGTTGATTTAACCTCATTTTTAACAGATGTCATTACGGTCGAAGATGCTGCTCATGCATTAGGGGAAGCATTTGCATTGTCTACATATGAATTTGAAGGCTATAAGCAAAAGAAAAATGAAACTGCTAAAAAAGTTGAAGAGATTGCTGTTTACACGGATGCAGATCAAGAGCTTGTTGAATCGTCCCTTTTTGTTGGATACACATATGGAAAGGGGACAAATTCAGCTCGTACATTAGTGAACCTGCCTGGCAATATGCTGACATCAACAGACATGGCCAATTATGCCGAAGGATTAGCTGTTAAGTATCAGTTTGAATGTGAAATCCTTGAAAAAGAGGATATGCTGGAACTTGGAATGGGAGCCTTGCTTGCCGTCAATCAAGGGTCGGCTGAACCTCCTAAACTGATTGTCCTGAAATATCAAGGGAAACCTGAATGGACAGATGTGATTGGATTGGTCGGTAAAGGTATTACCTTTGATACAGGCGGGTACTCCCTTAAAACTAAAACAGGAATTGTCGGAATGAAAACAGATATGGGTGGAGCAGCCGCTGTCCTTGGAGCTATGGAGATTATTGGTGAGTTAAGACCTGAACAAAATGTTGTTGCTGTAATACCATCAACGGACAATATGATTTCCGGAAATGCTTTTAAGCCGGATGATGTCATCGTCTCTATGGCTGGCAAAACAATTGAGGTCTTAAATACAGATGCTGAAGGACGCCTTGTATTAGCAGATGCAATCACATATGCGAAACAGCATGGAGCTGATTATTTAGTTGATGTGGCCACATTAACGGGCGGGGTTATAACTGCTTTAGGTGTTGATATGACAGGAGCAATGACAAATAATGAAAGCTGGTTTGAGGAAGTATTAAAAGCATCTGATGAAGCTGGAGAACCGATGTGGAGATTGCCGATTACCGAAAAGGATAAAGCGCGGGTCCGGAATAGTAAAATAGCTGATCTAAATAATTCTCCGGGAGGAGAGGGGCATGCCATTATGGGGGGAGCATTTGTTGGTGAATTTGCTGAAGACACTCCCTGGGTCCATTTAGATATTGCCGGTACATCCACAAGACGTTCTGGTTATGAGCTTGGCCCATCGGGTGCTACCGGTGTGATGTCAAGGACATTAGCCGTACTTGTTGAACGTTTCGGTTTGGATGGCGAAGAATAATCCAGCCTTCTTAAAGGAAACAAAAAGGATATTTAAGGTGATGAAAAAGAAATGCCGTCCTTATTAAGGACATCCGCCCTTACCTGCTGCTAGGTTTTTGCATACATAATAAGTGTAGGCATCAAACACACAGGAGGTATTTTACAGATGGATTATAGACAGAGAAGACCCTGGGGCAGGCCAGGTTTTGGTGGTGGATTTGGATATGGCCGTCCTTTCGGCAGGCCAGGTTTTGGTTTCGGATTTGGCCGTCCTTTCGGCTGGGGAGGATTTGGTTTAGGATTAGCCGGTGGATTAATTGGGGGAGCATTACTTAGCAATCCGTGGGGCTATGGATATGGTTCCCCGTATGGATATGGCTACCCATGGGGATATGGTGGAGGATTTTATTAATAATAATTTGTAAACAAAACCAGCAGTTTGATAACTGCTGGTTTTTAGCTCCATCGGATAACCACTCCAACTTCACAACAGGGGGGAGATGTTTGTTTGTCAGTAAAAACGAGCCGTATCCCCTCTGGATCATAATAAATGGAGGGGGCTATTTGAATACCTGTTGAAAGCAATAATTGATTCACTTGGCTAATGTTATTAAGCTCTGAAGCAGTCATTATTTGATAAGCCAGTTCCTGGGATGTGGAAATTCGGTTGGCAATATTTAATCCTTCAGCAAGATAGGATGCAGTCTTTTTGGCCGAATTTCTAAATTTGCTTGTATTTATGGCAGGAACTTTTCTGCTATATGGCGAATAATAATTCCTATTAGAAACAAACCGCACAGGCGGATTGATCCACATGGGTATTTGGTAATGAGGTCCAAGACTTTGAGTCCAACTGTAAAATTGTTGATTTCCGTACATATGGGCACCTCCTCATTGAATTAAACTTATATCTATATATAAGAGAAGATAGGATTGTATTAGTACCAAAAAAATAAGCAACGGTTAAGTTGCTTATTCTTGGATATATAGGTTCGCTTAGTATTTATCTCGATGCTCGACTAAGTCGATTACTCCAAGTGCAATGTGGGCAAGCCCAAAACCAAATAGTGTATTGGCGATCATTTTATTGCTGGTATGCGATTGTTTAAGGGCATAACCTGTAGCAGCGACAGCAGCACCTAATACTGTTGGAACCATTCCTTCTCGAATATCCATGTAATCAATCCTCCATCTTTATGATATGCTCACTGCAAAGTCTTACAGATATCCAATGGTAAGGTGGATTTACATTTAAAACTAATTTCAAGGTAAATCAGTTTTAAGAAGACTTTACTTCTTTATTTTTCCGCTCTTTATCGAATTGATAACAAATAAGCTATGGGAAGGTTGGCAATTAAATGGATTTAAGCCAAACATTGATGGGGACATTGGGAATAGAAATTATTGAGGTCAGTAAAGGGAAGGTTGTAGCAACAATGCCTGTGGACCATCGTACTCATCAGCCGATGGGACTTCTTCACGGAGGGGCTTCAGTAGCACTTGCTGAAACGGTAGCCAGCCTTGGTGGATATTCAATGGTTGATGAGGAAAAAGAAGCGGTTGTTGGATTAGAAATCAATGCGAATCACCTTAAAAGTAAGAAAGATGGATTCGTGACGGCAACTGCTACGATCATACACAAAGGTAAAAAAACCATGGTATGGGAAATTAAAATAACGGATGAAGAAAATGAACTGATTTGTATCAGCAGATGTACACTTGCTGTGATTCAACTAAAAAAATGAGGATGTTCTGCAAGGTCGGCAATGACCTTGTGAACATCCTCTTTTTTTGTCACTTATTATTTTGCTGTTTTTTTCTTGCCTCTTTTAAGTCATCACGAACACTATGTTTCCATAATTTAATGCCTGTATTATATGCAGCACGGCTGATTAAATGTCCTGCCACCGGAGATGTCATAAAAATAAAGAAGATCGCCAATATTAAACGGGAGTTGAAATGGCCTTTAGTAATCCAAAAATATAGAAATGTGCCAAGCAACACTAAGGTTACACCCAAAGTGGATGTTTTTGAAGCAGCGTGGCTACGTGTATATACATCAGGTAAACGGAGAATTCCGAGTGCTGATATAACGGCCAGAATAGATCCAAGTAAAACGATACTAACAAAAATATAGGAACTAATTTCGTTCATTTTCTATGATTTCCCCTTTCTCCAGGAATTTCGAAAAGGCAACCGTACCAGTGAACGAAAGAATACCAATCAGAAGGATCACCTCTAAAAACATGGATGTGTCGAGTAAAAGAGACAAAATGGCGATCATGCAAATTAAATTCATACCTATGGCATCCAAAGCCACCACGCGGTCAGGGATACTAGGTCCCTTGATTACTCTATAGATTAGAATGAGCATGGAAATGGCTATAAACAGGAGGGACAGTTGAAGGATAAAATTAATCATTACTCACTCACCTCCAGAATAAGCCGTTCAAATGAATTTTTTATGCTTTTTTGCATTTCAGGAATCTCCGATATATTTAAAGCATGAATGAATATTGTCTTATTATCAGAAGAAATATCCAACACTAATGTACCGGGGGTCAAAGTTATCAGACAGGAAAGAAGAGTAATCTGCCAATCCGATTTAAGCTCTGTTTCATAAGTAAAGATGCCTGGTTTCAATTCAAGCTTTGGTCTAATAATGGTTTTAAAAACGTCAAAATTTGCAATCAGTAATTCACGTATAAAGACTCCCAAAAGATGAAGAACGGCAACTACTTTATGCATATAAAAACGAGTTGAAAAAAAGCGTCTGAATAAAAAAAGGATAATCGCCCCAATTAGATAACCAATAATAAATGAAGCGGCTGTATCTGATGTTGTCAGGAACATCCAGGTCAAGGCCAAAATTACATTTAATAATATTTGATAAGACATATCTTCATCACTCCTTCAGTACGGCCTGAATGTAATCTGATGGATTCATTAATACATCAACTGCATCAGAAACATACGTATAGACAAATTCTGAACCCAATCCGTACAAGATTGAGACCACGAGTAAAATACCAATCGGCAACAATAAAAAGCGATTGTCTTTTTTGGAAGTTTCCTCGTCGTAAGTCTTTTTCTCTCCCCAAAATGCAAATATAAAAATTCGCATTACGGAATATAAAACAATTAAACTTGAGAATAGAACTACTAACCCTCCTACATAATGTCTTTCATCAAAAGCACCTTGAATGATTAGCAGTTTTCCTGCAAACCCACTGAATGGCGGAACTCCGGCTAATGATATAGCAGCGATGAAGAACATCCAGGCTAAAAGTGGAGATTCGTGAATTAATCCACCCATACGCTTAATATTACTTGTCCCTGTTTTGGCCATCATGACTCCAATAAGTAGAAACAGAGCTGCTTTAATCATCATGTCATGAATTGTATACATGATCGAACCGGATATGGAAGCCGTATTCATAATTGAAATACCGAAGATAATGACGCCAATGGCAATGACAATATTGTAAATAATAATTTTTTTACCATCCATATAGGCTAATACACCAATACTGCCGAAAATAATGGTTAAAATTCCAAGGTACTCGAGCAAGGTATGCGTATAATCAGCTTGATGATAAAACAAAATGGTAAAGGTTCTAAGAATGGAATAAACCCCAACCTTGGTCAAAAGGGAGCCGAATAGGGCCAGGATTGGAATAGGCGGTGCAAAGTATGAACCGGGCATCCAAAAATATAAAGGGAAGATGGCTGCTTTTAATCCAAAAACAATTAGGAACAAAACAGCGATAACTGTAATAATTCCTGGTTGATCTACCTCAGCAATTCTTTCTGAAATATCTGCCATATTCAGCGTACCTACGACAGAATATAAGAAAGCGACGGCCGCTACAAAAAGGCCGGAAGCAATCACATTTACAAGTAAGTATTTAATGGACTCGCGCAGCTGAACTTTTGTCCCGCCAGTGACCAGCAATACATAGGATGACATGAGCATTACTTCAAAAAATACAAATAAGTTAAAGATATCGCCTGTTAAAAATGCTCCATTAACCCCAACAATTAAAAATTGAATAAGGGCGTAATAAAAATACTTTTCACGCGCTGCATCAATATTTTTAAAAGAATAAATAATCGTCACTAATGTAATGAGTGATGTGGTTAAAACAAGCAAGGCTGCCAGCATATCTGCCACAAGGCTGATACCGAATGGTGCATCCCAGCTGCCGGCTTGCAGAGTTAAAATGCCATTTGTTTTCACTTCGATTAAAAGTGAAATGGAAACGACCATGAGCAATATCGATGAAAATAAAGCGACTACTCGTTGGGCATTTATTTTTTTCGTTAGGAATAGCAATAGAATTCCAGTCAATAAGGGAATCAATATTGGTAATATAACAAGGTTATTCATATGACTTATTTCCTCTCAGTTGATCCATGTTATCCGTTCCAAGTTCCTGATAGGAACGATAGGCCAATACCAGGAAGAAAGATGTGACACCGAAGCTTATCACAATCGCTGTCAGGATTAATGCCTGTGGCAGAGGGTCCACATAAGATTTTGCCTGCTCACTTAAAATAGGCACGGCACCTTGTTTTAATCCTCCCATGGTAAGAACCAATAAATTCACCGCATGGCTCAATATACTTGTTCCGATAATAATCCGAAGCAAGCTTTTTGATAAAAGCAAATAGGTAGCTATCGTAAACAATATTCCTATTACAACACACATTAAAATCTCCATCATTCACTCTCCCCTATCGTTTGAATAATGGTCATTGTGACTCCGATGACAACCAGATAGACGCCGGTATCAAAGATAACCGCTGTATGGAGCGATGTATGACCGAGGAGCGGCAAATCAAAATATTGAAAGGCATGCGTCAGGAAAGGAGTATCAAAGAATAATGCGCCAGCCCCTGTTCCTACAGATAATAGCAGCCCTACCGCTATCAAAGATAAATAATTGATCGGCAGAAATTCTTTAACGGTTTTCAAATCAAAAGCCAGCAATAAAAGAATGATGGCTGATGAAGTCATTAGACCACCGATAAATCCACCTCCAGGAGTGTAATGCCCGGCAAAGAAAATGTTTATAGAGAACAAAATAATAATAAATGTAGCGATTTTAGTAACCGTCTGTAAAATCAAATCATTTGTTTTCATTCTTCCCCTCCTCTTTTCGTGAGACGGAGCTTAATCATGGTATAAATGCCAATGGCCGCAATGGATAATACGGTGATTTCAAACATTGTATCCAAACCACGGAAATCAACGAGGATCACGTTAACCATATTCTCTCCACCGGCTTCTTTGTACGTAACCTCTTTATAAAACTCAGAGATAGACTCAAATAACTTGGTGCTGTGAGAAGTGAGTGCGATAAGTGTCATGGTAATACCGACACCCAGTGCAATCACCATATTCGTTACTTTAAAGCGAATACGTTTTTCCTTTGGCTTATACTCCGGCAAATGATAGAAGCAAAGCAAGAACAGAGAGGTAGATACTGTTTCAATGACAAATTGCGTTAGTGCTAAGTCAGGTGCTCTGAAAAGAACAAATAAAAGTGAAACCGTGTAACCAACTGCTCCCAATAAGATAATTGAAGTTAGCCTTGATTTTGCAAACAGAATCATTGTTGATGCGATGACTAAAATAAGGGCTAAAATAATTTCATATACACCAATCGGAGTCATATCGGTCGTTTCGATAGTAAAGCTATCGGTTTTCCATATTGTATAAAGTAAACTGATGATAAAAAATCCAAATATATAAACTAAATAATCATGGATATTTCCGTTCATATATCCGCGAGTGATGATACGTGAACCTGAATCCAGGGAAGTTAATCCTTTATTATACGCATTGTTTAATGTGTATTTATCAGAGAAATACGTATAAATTTTGCTCCATTTTGGATAGAACTTATAAAGGATGATTCCTAATAGTACAACCCCAATTGTCATCAGCAAGGCACCATTTACGCCATGCCACATTGCGATATGGAGATGCTCCGGATTGCCATTCTCATACAAGCTCGGCAGGATAGCCGAAGTTGCTGGTTCAATAATGGTCGAAGATAGGATGTTAGGAAACAGTCCAAATATAATAACCAATGCTGCAAGCGTGATTGGTGAAATCAATAATCCAATCGGTGCCTCATGCGGCTTTTTATCTAATTTCTCAGGCTGCAGTTTACCGCCGAACGTTCTGAACAAGAGAATCATGCAGTAAACAAACGTGAATACACTTGCCAGCCATCCAATAATAGGGAAGAGAATTCCCCAAGTTTGCAGGCTAAGGAAATCTGCCTGAGCTATGTCTAACAGGCTGCCAAAAAACATTTCTTTACTTAAGAATCCATTGAACGGTGGCAAGCCAGCCATAGAGAATGCCCCAATTGTCGCAATCGTAAAGGTGATTGGCATTATGGTCATTAACCCACCGAGCTTTCGAATGTCTCTTGTTCCTGTTTCATGATCAATAATACCAACTACCATGAATAAGGAACCTTTGAAGGTGGCATGGTTAATCAGATGGAAAACAGCTGCAGAAACAGCAGCGATATATACGTTAGAATCAGCGGATCCAAAATGAATGGAAGCTGCGCCAATTCCAAGAAGGGACATAATTAATCCGAGCTGACTAACTGTTGAATAAGCAAGAATTCCTTTCAAATCATACTGACGTACTGCATTAAAGGAACCCCAAATGAGTGTAATGATACCTACGAGGCCTACAATCCACATCCACTCACCTGATAAAGCATAGATAGGGCTCAACCGTGCTACTAAATAGATTCCTGCTTTAACCATTGTTGCTGAATGGAGATAAGCACTGACAGGTGTTGGTGCTTCCATCGCATCAGGTAACCAAATATGGAATGGGAATTGGGCGGACTTTGTAAATGCACCTAACAATACGAGTATCATGGAAAAATAAAACAGCGGGTGGTTAACTAAATCTGGAGCCATGGAGATTAATTCTCTGATGCTGAAGGTATTTCCCATTACGGATAAGGTAATAAAACCTCCAAGCATGGATAAGCCACCTAAAAAGGTGATTAACAAAGATTTTTGTGCTCCATACCGAGAGCCTTTCCTTTCGTGCCAATATCCAATCAGCAGGAAGGATGAAAGGCTTGTAAATTCCCAAAACGTATAAAGGACAATTAAGTTGTCAGATAGAACAACCCCAAGCATTGCTCCCATAAATAATAGTAAATAAACATAAAAATTGCTTAGTTTTTCTTTCGTTTTATCCATATAAAAGATGGAATAGAGAATAACCAGCGTACCAATACCCGTTATCAGCATAGCGAAAAGCAGGCCTAATCCGTCCACATATACATCAAATGAGATATTTAGTGAAGGAATCCATGCAAAACTTGCTGTTATGGATTGGTGATTTGAGATCTCAGGCAGGAACGTAAACAGATAGCTAAATAATACGATAGGTATAATCAGTACGAACCATCCAGTATGTATTTTACGAGCATATTTGCCCAGGAATGGGATGCAGATTGCAGCCATAAAAGGCAATAATATACTCAAGTGAAGCATCGACATAAGGACCTCCTAATTTATTTATAAAATATTGAAAATTTACAACAAAATGTACTAATAAGTACATTTAGCATAGCAAATTATACAGGAAATTTATATTATACTGTACTTGTAAAGACTGGTATTTGGGATTTAAAGCGCGTTATTATATGAAGGAAAAAATCATTTATCAATTCAGAAAAAAAGTAATGGGAAAATATAAAATAAAAGGAATAATGAAAATGAACAATACATTTGTTACGGGCTATATCTCCTTCCTACCGATTATGGCATTCAGTTCTTTCGTTATCTGTCTATATTATGATAAAAACGAATTCCTTTTTTAAAAGCGATGGACTCTATACGAATGACTGCCGTCTTACCAGATACCAATACTAAATTATCCTTATTATATTATTGTTCTTTAACTGCTGTTTTATGTTATTTTCTACATTAAAGCTTATTGATGTAAGCAGACCGTACAGTGCCATTCATAACAACCTCGGTAAGCATTGTCTGCATCCTATCTGCGGTACTTATACAACAGGACTTCTTTCCTCTCCAACATGCCACTGAATAATAATTTACCCATATACATCCGTTATAATTTTTGACGGAATGAACTCTCACATGACTGCCGACCTTCATAAAAGCAGTAGTTGCCTGCGTTAATTAAGTACAGACAAGCGCATATCATGCAATGGCTTAGTAGTGGAGCTTTGCTATAGAGAACTTAGATAGACATAGACTCGGTTAAATGTTGATGGTTTATATGTTTTCCCCCAATCAACGAGACAAGCTCATGAGTAGAATAGTTTATAGATACTGCTGATGATCCAACGGTTTATAGGACAGGGAGAACCATATAATGACGGATCAGCAGGTGAAATGATAGTAAAACGAATTATTCTCCACATTCCTAACAATCTGTAAGTCAACTTGTATAAAAGAGGAATTGTGGAAAATAAGTTGGGTTACTAATAAGAAATTAAGGAGATGATGGGTCTTGAATCAGGATGATCCATATTTATTTATAGATTTTGAATTTACAATGCCTGAGGAAAGAGACGATCCAAAAGGATTCTTTCCAGAAATCGTCGAATATGGAATCATTGAAGTAAAGAGGGGAAAGATAGTTAATCAATATAATTCCTACGTGATCCCAAGAGCATTTCCGAACTTGACAAACAGATGCAGAAAATTTCTGAGGATTACTGAAGAAGATCTTAGGAGTGGAGTAGAATTTGAAGATTTTTTAAGATTATTACAGAATTTAAATTACCCTGATAATCCTACGATTGCTACATGGGGGAACATGGACATGAAGGTATTGAGGCAAAATTGTCAGTACTCAGGCCATGCGTTTCCTTTAAGCGGAAAACAAGTAGATGTATCAATTGTGTATAAAAAATTTTTCGGAGACCGAAATCAGACTGGTTTACGGAAAGCGGTTGAGCAATATGGGGACAAGGGTGATGTTGTGTGGCACCAAGCCTTGGATGATGCGAGGATGACTTACGAATTGTTTACTTTAATGGAGCAGGACAGGAGATATGTGAATAACTATAAGCCAACAACAATCGGAGATGTCGTAGATTTTTCAAAGCTATTCAATGGGTTGGCGTAAAAAAACCAAATCAGTGCAGAGGATTTGGTTTTTTACATTAGTCATAAAGGAAAATACTCGTGTTCCAAATTGGCTAAACATTGCAGGCACATTTCAGCCCATTTTGATTCATCATTTTTTAAGTCCTGTTTCAAGATTTCAAGTGAATGGCGAAGGGAATTCGTATAGTCAGGAATATCTTCTGTAAAAGGTTTTACCATATTAGCAGGAATGTTCGTTTGTTCCCTGTAAGCTAAAGCTTTTCGTTCATGAAAAAAATCAACTTCTGTTTGTTTTGGGTGGTGAAGGTCACCTTGCATAGGGTGTTTTAATACAGCCAATGTTTTAACCACAATATATCCATTTGAGCGAATATTTGTGACTTCTCCTACATACTTTCCTGTTTTATAATGTGCAGTCACTTTGTCGCCTATGTGGTGTTCAATCATTTTTTATACCCCCATTCAGTTCTGTTATCTCTATCATACTGATGTCCGCCAGACAATCCCAGAAAAAGACTTCCGGAAAGGTGCTTTTTTTTTGAGAATCGTGTAAAGTGGAAAATTGGAGGTAGTTTAAATGAAGTGGAAGACCATGATACTATTATTAATAATCCTCCTTGGTGCAGCAATTTGGAATTTTTTTATCAAAGATAAGACTTTCCAATCCGGTGAGCAACCGATGCTTAAGCTGGACCAGACCATTATAGAGAAAGCAGGCGATGATAAAATGACAGTATTACCTCAATTTACAGAAGTGCAAGGTAATGAAAGATTAGTGGAGATGGTAACGAATAAAGGTTCCATTCAAATTAAATTATTCCCGGATCAAGCCCCTAAAGCCGTAGAAAACTTTTTGACTCATGCCGAAAATGGATACTATGAAGGCATCATTTTTCACCGTGTGATTAATGATTTCATGATTCAAGGCGGAGATCCAACCGGAACAGGAATGGGTGGAGAAAGTATCTGGGGTAAATCTTTTGAAGATGAATTCTCTATGGATTTATTTAATTTCCGTGGGGCTCTGTCTATGGCGAATGCCGGTCCTGGTACAAATGGCAGCCAATTTTTCATTGTTCAAAAAGGTGCCGTTGAAGCGAACCTTAAAGGCCAAATGGAGCAAGCGGGATATCCGCAAGAAGCAGTAGAAAAATACATGGAAATAGGCGGAACTCCTTGGCTTGACCACAGACATACTGTGTTTGGACAAGTTATTGAAGGAATGGATGTTGTGGATGACATTGCGACGACTAAAGTGGGTCCTAATGACAAACCGGTTTATGATGTAGTGATTGAAAAAATCAATATTTTAAAATAAGTAAGAAGTTATAAAATAGCTGCCCGGTATCATTCGGGCAGCTTGTTTTTTGTGTGGGAGAAAACGTCTAAATGTAGCATATCAAATATCGCTCTTTCCGATTTGTGTTATGTTATAATATGGTAATCTTCAAATGTCTTCAAATTAGAAAGGGTGTCTCTACTATGTCACAACCATTAGCGTTTATCATAGGGCTATTCTTATATTTTCCAGAAGATAAACGAGAATACATTCCAGCGGGATTAACGATGGCCATTTTTACTTTGTTTGCGGTGTTAACCATGCGTTTTATCATTGTTTACAATCGTAAGCAGGTACAGAGAGCAAAAGAATTAGAGGAAAAATTAAAAGAGCAAAATATCGAGTGATGGCTGTGAAGTGCTCCTTGTAAAGTATGCTGTTTTTTATCCCATATCATGGTCAATCGCATGATAAGAAAACAGGCATTTGCCAACCTGGTTAGCAGATGCCTGTTTTCTTATTATTGAAAATCTTTGAATGCTTCATGGAATCTGCGCAAACCCTCCTGAAGAGTTTCCTTCGAGCATCCTATATTCATTCGGACAAAGCCCTGACCATCCTGGCCATATTTTGTACCAGGTTCAAGCGCCAGTTTTCCTTTATGGATGAGTCTTTCTGTTATTTCAATATCTGATATTCCCATGGCCCGTAAATCAACCCATACTAGGAAAGAGGCTTGAGGGACAATGACATTTATTTTTGGCAAATGTTTAGATACGTAATCAGTCAGTATTTTAATATTCTCTTCAATTTTTAATACAGTCTCTTTCAGCCAGTCAGCACCATATTTATAGGCGGCTTCCATAGCCGTATACGCCAGTACATTAATACCATGAACTCCCTGTTTGAGAAATTCCTGCTCCATTTTCCGAAGGTAATCTTTGTTTTCGCTAATAACCAGTGAACCTTGCAATCCAGCGATATTAAAGGTTTTACTAGGTGCCATAAGCGTAATGACATCTTTGCTAATAGTCCCGGCTGGTGTGTGTCTGTTGCTGTAAAGAACCAAATCTGCATGAATCTCATCAGAAATAACAGGTACTTGATAATGTTGGCAAAGGCTGATCATTTTCGTTACATCTTCCTTTGACCAAACAGTCCCACCAGGATTGTGCGGACTGCATAAAATGAATAATTTCACTCCATCACGAAGCTTGTTTTCAAAGTCTTCATAGTCGATCTCAAAGCGGTCATTTTTAATGCCCATTCTATTGGTAACAAGGATTCGGTCATTTTTATTGACTACATCATAGAATGGTCCATATACCGGTGTTTGAATCATTATTTGATCCCCTGCTCCTGTAAATGCACGGACAGCAGCTGATAAGGATGGAACTACCCCCGGGCTGAAGAAAATGTTTTCTTTTCTAATGGACCAATGATGCTTTTCTTCCATCCAATTTATAATAGTCTGGAATACTGAATCAGTCGCATAGGTATATCCGAAAACAGGGTGCTGAATACGGGTAAGCAAAGCCTCCTGTATTTGAGCAGGTGAAGCCCAGTCCATATCTGCCACCCACATCGGCAAGAGGTCACTTCCTGAAAATAATGAATCCACATAATCCCATTTTATTGATCCTGTTCCTTTGCGATTCAGAACAGTTTCTGTATTTGATATAACGCTCATGTTTTCACCCGCCTTAAGTAAGATGCTCTTATTTTATCATATATCTATAGTGTGTCAGTTAGCTCAGTACTTATAAAAAGACGGTTTGCGCAAATTAACAGTGTTCCATAGGAGAAAATCATTGATTATATATTCATAGATAGAAAATAAGTGTTATAATGTAAAAAGTTTAATTTAAATTTTCAGATATTTCTAACTAACAACATATGGAGGTGAGGTTTTGAACCTTACTAATAAGGAACTTGAAATCTTAAATATTCTTGAAGAAAACGCCAGAATCTCTCTGGATGATATAGCGAAAATGACAGCCATGTCTAAAGAGGAAGTCGAGCAAGCAGTAAAAAAACTGAAAGATTCTTCTATTATCGTCGGATATGCTGCTCTGATCGATTGGTCTAAGGTTAAAAACCATGAAGGAGTTACAGCCATGATTGATGTGAAAGTAACCCCTAAAAGAGGTGTTGGCTTTGACGAGACAGCTAAAAGAATTTACCGTTACGAAGAAGTTTCATCCGTCTATTTAATGTCGGGGGCTTATGACTTGTCTGTAGTTGTAGAAGGCAAATCAATGAATGAGGTCGCTCGCTTTGTATCAGATAAATTGTCGACTCTGGATTCAGTTATTTCTACAACGACTCATTTTATTCTTAAAAAGTATAAACATGACGGAACTGTATTTTTACCACAGGATGAGGATAAAAGGATCGTGATAACTCCATGATTAAAACGAGTTATCTATCTGATACAGCACGAGAAATGAAGCCATCGGGGATACGTAAATTTTTTGATTTGGCAGCAGGTATTGAAGGAATCGTTTCGCTAGGTGTGGGAGAGCCGGATTTTGTTACGCCTTGGCGATATAGAGAGGCTGCTATCCTCTCGATGGAGGAAGGGTATACTTCTTATACAGCCAATGCAGGATTATTGGATTTACGTGAAGAAATTGCATCCTATATGAACAGACGGTTTAACGTGGAGTATTCACCAGAGAGCCAAATTATTGTAACAGTCGGTGCAAGCCAAGCAATTGATATTGCATTAAGGGCTATTATCAACCCTGGAGAGGAAGTCATTGTCGTCGAACCTTGTTTCGTCTCATATGCTCCATTAGTGACAATGGCGGGTGGTAAGGTTGTAACAGTTGGAACAACGAAAGAATCCGATTTTAAGCCGTTACCTGAACATTTGGAAGCAGCCATTACGCCAAACACTAAAGCAATCATGATCTGTTCACCAAATAATCCAACAGGAACACAATTATCGAAGAATGATTTGAAAGCATTAGCTGAAATTGCCATTAAACATGATATTCTCGTTATTTCCGATGAAATCTATGCAGAGCTTGTTTATGATGAAGAATATACAAGCTTTGCTGCTATTAAAGGAATGAAGAATCGGACCATTTTAATATCAGGATTTTCAAAAGGGTTTGCCATGACAGGCTGGCGTCTTGGTTTTGTATGTGCAAATGAAGAGATTTCTGAAGCTATGCTTAAAATACATCAATACGCTATTATGTGTGCACCCACATCTGCCCAGTATGCAGCTCTGGAGGCTTTGCGATATGGAACAGGATATGTTGAAGAAATGCGTAGGAGCTATCATCACAGAAGAAATTATATCGTCAGTTCGTTCAATGAGATTGGTCTCAAATGCCATACACCGGGTGGAGCCTTTTACGCCTTTCCTTCCATTGAATCAACTGGTATGAGCTCTGATGAGTTTGCAGAAAAACTGTTAATTGAGGAAAGGGTTGCCGTCGTACCAGGCAGTGTATTTGGTGCGGGCGGGGAGGGGCATATTCGCTGCTCTTACGCTACATCAATCGATCAGTTGCGTGAAGCTGTAACCAGGATGGATAGATTTATAAGCACTCATTCATAAGTTACCTTGTGAAATCCATATAAGCTAAAAAAAGGCCTTCCCTCATTCGATAGATAAAATCGGATGCAGGGGAGGCTTTAATCATTTTGTCATTACCCTACTTACCCATAGGCAAAAAATTTTCAAGTCATAATGAGAGGATAATAATAGAGCCAGGTTGGGCAAGAGTCCAGCCGGATCAAGCAGGAATTGAGCCGTAATTCACATTAATCCAGCCAAACTCTACAATAATCCAGCGAATCGTATTTATTTAATTAGTTCCAGCTGATATTAAGTAAGTAGACATCTTTGATGAGTAGCTAACAATTTCTTTTATGCTTGTCTTGGGAAATAAGATGTTGTTAATAAAGACTAAGGACGCTACATTATGTAGCGTCCTTAGTCTTTGATTTTTAATTCGTTCCTTAATTGAGCCGTTTCAGCTTTTTAACTAATCCAGCTTCAACGGCTAGAAGCTCAGGACATAAGTAAAGCCACTGCGGGGGGAAAACATCCCCTTCGAGCCTCTGTCTTATGCTCCTCGCGGGCCTACAGGAAGTAGGTCATGAAGACGTTGCCACAGGACGTGGCGAATTTAGTCTTCGTTCCTTAATTGAGGCGTTTCAGCCTTTTAACTAATCCAGCTTCGGCTCCTAGGAGCTCGAGTCATAAGCAAATACTCTGCGGAGGCCTACAGGATGTAGGTCACAAAGACGTTGCCACACGATGTGGCGTTTGTAGTCTTTGCTCCTTAATTAACCCTCCCTTCGAGTATTTGTCTTATGCTTGTCGCTCCTGCCCAGTCGCCTCAGCTTTTTAATTAATCCAGCTTCAGGGCCTAGGAGCTCAGGACATAAGCATAGCCTCTGCGGGAGAAAACATCCCCTTCGAGCCTCTGTCTTATGCTCCTCGCACCTGAGCAAGGCCCTTCAGCTTTTTAAGTTCCCTATTATCTTTAGGAATTCGGCTTCTTTGATATTTTGGGTTTTCTTTAGAATTAATTTTGCACGTGTTTGTCCCATGGTATCGATTAGTTCCTGGAGTTCAGGGTCGAGTTGGCTTGGACCGGTTGAATTGGAATGCTCCATCAGAACAGAGGCAGGACAATCCAATGCGGTCGAAATAGTCAAGAGTACTTGGAGGCTTGGAGTCAATTCATTTCCTTCATATTGTTCAAGCTTGTGAGTGCCCATTCTGGAGCGTAAAGCCAGCTCTTCTACACTCATTCCTTTATCAATCCTGTACTTACGAATATTTTCGCCAACTGTAGACATCATCAATCCCTCCTAAATAATCATCCTATCTATATTCTACCACCTTACCTTATAATTCCAATAGAGTTTAAGAAGACTAATAAAATTGCTACCGGACACACGTAACGGATGATTATATACCAACCATTAAACATCCAGCTTTTCAGTTTCGATCCACTTTCTAATTCTTTTCTGACTACATTTTTATCCATCGCGTATCCGACAAATATTGAGATAAATATAGAACCTAGTGGCAGGGCAAGGTTTGAAACAATATAATCAGCTAGATCAAAGAATGTTTTACCTGCAATATGAACATCCTTTAAGACGCCATAGGATAAAGCGCTTGGAATACCAACCAGGAAGGTAATGATTCCGGCTAACCATGCGGATGATTTCCGTTTCTCAGGATTCTCTTTTGAGATAACTGCCACAATAATTTCTAATATGGAAAAGGCAGAAGTAAGAGTAGCAAATAACAATAAAATCATAAAGATGGTCAAGAATAGTCCACCAAAAGCTAACTCATTAAAGACAGCTGGCAAAATAACAAAAACAAGCCCAGGACCTGAGGCGGGATCATATCCCAAAGCAAATACAGCCGGGAAGATCACAAGTCCTGCCAATAGGGAGATTAGGATATTCAAGCCCACAACTGATAAACCAGATTTCATTAGATTCTCATTCTTTGGTAAATAGGAAGCGTAAGTGACCATGACGGACAATCCCACACTCAATGCAAAAAAGGCCTGTCCCAGTGCCAGCAATATAGAGTCACTAGTAATTTTACTGAAGTCCGGTTGCAAGAAAAATCTAACACCTTCCATAGCTCCATCCAGAGTTAACGATCGAACGGCCAATATAATAAATAAAATAAATAATGCTGGCATCATGTATTTACTTGCCCGTTCAATCCCTTTTTTGATTCCTCCACGGACAACCCATATAGTCAATAGCATGAATAGGAACTGTGAAATAATAGATTCAAAAGGATTTTCAATAATGGTGTTAAATAATAATTCGTAATTATTGCCGGCAATCCCGGTAATCTGGCCGAGTATACCTCTGCTGAGATAGGATAAGATCCAGCCCCCAACTACACTGTAAAAGGATAGCAACAAGACGGAGGCGATTACACCAATCCAACCCAGTGCTGCCCATTTTGTGTGGGGGGCAATACTTTTATACGCATTGACCGCATCTTTTTGTGTATTTCGACCGATGATAAATTCAGCGATTAAAATGGGGGCGCCGATAAAAAGGGTAAACGCAATAAATACAAGAAAGAAGGCTGCGCCGCCATTCGTTCCTGTCATGTACGGGAATTTCCATATGGCACCCAGTCCAATTGCTGAACCCGCAGCAGCTAAGATAAAACCAATTTTTGATGACCATTGTTCATGTTTTTGCATGTAGCACCTCTTAGTTTGTAATCTTATTAATCGTATTATAGTAGCATTATAGAGAATGAATTGCCAGAATATTTAATCTCAGTGTGCAAGTAATTTATTCCATTCGTGAATGTTGTTTATTTTTAAACAAAGGGGGAACAAGAAGAATGACGCAGGTCATTTTTGATAATGGAACAACATTATGCTATAATTTTTAATTGCGTATATAGACGAAAAAGTAAATACATTTATAGGAGTGTTTTATATGACTACAAAATATGAAGTAGGTCAAATTCTTACAGGTAAAGTAACCGGCATTCAGCCTTATGGAGCATTTGTTGCTTTAGACGAAAATACACAAGGACTCGTTCATATTTCTGAAATCACGTATGGTTTTGTTAAAGATATTAATGACCAATTAAAATTAGGTGACGAAGTACAAGTGAAAGTTCTTTCTGTTAATGAAGAAGCTGGAAAGATTGCTTTATCCATTCGTGCAACAGAAGAGCCGCCTGCAGTTAAACAAGAAACTCGTAAACCTAAGAAAAAACCAGCTCAAAGTTCAGTTAAAATTCCACCTGCTGAAACACCACAAGGATTCAATACACTTAAAGATAAGTTGGAAGAATGGATTGAACAATCCAAACGCGAAGATCTTATTAAAAAATAAGTAAATAATCTAACTTGCAGAAAACTGCCCTGATTACTTTTTTAAATGTAATCAGGGCAGTTTTTTTTCTAAATCATGTTATTGATTCCAATTGCACAAGAATTATCGGATAATAAAATTAAGATTTAATTTTCAGTTAAATATCTTTTAGTCGGATCGAATGATACCTTTTACCAGCGTGAAACTTGAGATAGGAGGGCAATTCATGACAAAGGCTACGATATCAAACGAAGTGATTGAACAAACAGAACAGTTTGGTGCAAGAAACTATTTCCCATTGCCGATTGTGATATCCGAAGCTCGGGGTGTATGGGTGAAGGATCCTGAAGGGAATCGCTATATGGATATGCTGAGTGCCTATTCGGCTGTTAACCAGGGGCATTGTCATCCAAGAATTATTCAGGCTTTAAAGGAGCAAGCCGATCGAGTGACCCTGACTTCGAGAGCGTTTCATAATGATCAGCTCGGTCCGTGGTATGAAAAAATATGCAAGCTGGCAAAAAAAGATAAAGCTCTTCCTATGAATACGGGGGCTGAAGCGGTCGAAACAGCTTTTAAAGCTGCAAGAAGATGGGCCTATGACGTAAAAGGAGTGGAGAAGGACAAGGCAGAATTTATTGCCTGCACAGGGAACTTTCATGGCAGAACGATGCTTGCTGTTTCTCTTTCTTCTGATGAGGAATATAAACGAGGTTTTGGTCCTATGCTACCAGGCATTAAGCTTATCCCATTTGGCGATATAGAAGCTTTAAAGGAAGCGATTACGCCCAATACAGCAGGCTTTTTGATTGAGCCAATCCAAGGTGAAGCAGGAATTAATATACCTTCTGAAGGGTTCCTTAAGGAAGCGTATGATGTATGTAAGGTTAATGATGTTTTATTTATTGCAGATGAAATTCAGGTTGGACTTTGCAGAACGGGCAGAATGTTTGCCTGTGATTGGGAGGATGTGGTTCCTGATATTTATATTTTAGGTAAGGCCCTTGGTGGTGGAGTATTCCCAATTTCCTGTATTCTGGCTAATCATGATGTTCTTGATGTTTTTAATCCGGGATCCCATGGATCTACTTTTGGCGGTAATCCATTAGCCTGCGCGGTATCAATGGAGGCTATTGATGTGTTAGTTGAAGAGAATTTGGCTGTAAAATCCGAACAGCTGGGAGCTTATCTGAGTGAAGAATTAAGAAAGATTGAAAATCCTATTATAAAAGAAATCAGAGGCCGTGGTTTATTTATTGGTATGGAATTAACGGAAGCAGCACGCCCATATTGTGAACGATTAAAGGATGAAGGCTTATTATGTAAGGAAACTCATGATAATGTTATCCGTTTTGCCCCACCACTTATCATTACGAAAGAAGAACTTAATTGGGCTATTTCAAAAATTAAGAAGGTATTGTCTGTTTAAATGAATAAGCCCATCCTAGCAAAGGGATGGGCCTATTCGATAGATATTAGGATTTTGATGGATTTGGTTGTTCCTGGCTGCTTATTTCCTCGTTTGGCTTAAACAATAATCCAAGATTGACAAGGCCTGCAATTCCAACAAGTGCATAAATAACACGTGCGAAACCACCGGCCTGACTTCCGCCTCCAAATACAGTTGCAACCAGATCAAATTGGAAAAATCCAATAAGTCCCCAGTTAATTGCACCTATTATTGTCAAAACAAGTGCAGTACGTTGTATACCACTCATTTCATTTCCTCCTTCAAAAAAACATGGTTCTTTTAATAGAGTGGGTAAAAAAGAAAATTTTATACATGAATATAGGTTTTTAATAATGGAATTAAAGGAATTAAGGATATAGTAAACGGAATAATAAGAAGGAGGGATAGGTATGCAAAATTTTACATATAAAAATCCTACAAATTTAGTGTTTGGTAAAGATACAGTCGAGGAATTAAATCATCTTTTACCTGCTGATGTCAAAAATGTTTTGTTAGTATACGGGGGAGGAAGCATCAAGAGAAATGGTTTATATAACCGTGTCATTGATCAAATGCAGAAAGGAGATATAACCTTTCATGAATTATCCGGTGTGGAACCTAATCCACGTATTTCAACGGTGCGCAAAGGGATCGACTTGTGCAGAGAGAATGAAATTGATTTCCTTTTAGCCATTGGCGGTGGAAGTGTAATTGATTGTACCAAAGCGATTGCAGCAGGGGTTATGTATGATGGAGATCCATGGGATTTAGTGACTAAGAAAGCTAAGGTAAAAGCTGCTATGCCATTTGGTACGATTTTAACGCTTGCTGCTACAGGTTCTGAGATGAATTCAGGCAGTGTGATTACAAATTGGGAAACACAGGAAAAGCATGGATGGGGATCGCCGTATACATATCCACAATTTTCTATCCTTGATCCGGTCAATACTTTTACGGTTCCTCGGGATCAGACTATCTATGGAATTGTTGATATGATGTCACATGTTTTAGAAACTTATTTTAATCACACGGATAATACACCATTACAAGATAGAATGTGTGAATCCGTATTAAAAACAGTTAAAGAAACAGCTCCCAAATTGTTAAATAATTTAGAGGATTACCAATATAGGGAAACTATTCTTTATTGTGGAACAGTTGCCCTTAATGGAACACTAAGTATGGGAATCCGCGGCGATTGGGCAACACATAATATCGAACATGCAGTGTCAGCTGTTTATGATATTCCTCATGCCGGGGGATTGGCTATTTTATTCCCTAACTGGATGAGGCATTGTATGCATGAAGATCTCGATAAGTTGGTCAGATTGGGAGTAGAGGTATTCGATGTAGATCCCGCTGGTAAATCAAAAGAAGATATCGCTAAAGATTGTATACGAAATATCAGTGACTTTTGGACAGGGATTGGCGCTCCATCAAGGTTAGCTGACTATGATATAGATGATTCGCAACTAGAGATCATTGCAGACAAAGCGATGGCGAACGGTGAATTCGGAAACTTTAAGAAGCTTAACAAAGAGGATGTACTATCTATTCTCAAAGCATCTTTATAGTTTGAGAAAAGGTCTTCCTGTAAGACCTTTTTCTTAATTTTACGAAATGTAATCGCTTGAAAAAGATGAAGGTATTAGTCGCAACTTGATTATCATTTTCGGATTCTGTAAAGTGAGAATGAGGAAACTGAATGGAGGACAAAAAATGACTCATATTAAATTTGATTATTCAAAAGCGCTAGAATTTTTCCAAGAGCATGAAGTGTCTTATATGAAGGATACTGTAAAGCAACTGCATCATACGATTCATGAAAAAACAGGAGCCGGTAATGATTATCTTGGATGGTTATCTTTGCCTGCTGATTATGATAAAGAAGAGTTTGCACGTATAAAGAAAGCAGCAGAAAAGATTAAAAACGATTCTGATGTTTTATTGGTTATTGGGATTGGCGGGTCTTATCTTGGAGCAAGAGCGGCAATTGAAATGCTTCAACATAGCTTTTATAATATCCTGCCTAGTGAAAAACGTAAAGCTCCACAAATCATTTTTGCAGGTAATAATATCAGTTCTACATATATGCGTGATTTAATAGATCTTCTTGAAGGAAAAGATTTCTCGATTAATGTTATATCTAAATCAGGTACAACTACTGAGCCAGCGATTGCATTCCGTATTTTCCGCAAGCTATTGGAAGAAAAATATGGAGCAGAAGCAGCAAAGAGCCGCATTTATGCAACTACAGATAAAGCTAGAGGGGCTTTAAAAACAGTTGCTGATGAAGAAGGCTTCGAAACATTTGTCATTCCTGATGATGTAGGCGGACGTTATTCTGTTCTTACAGCTGTTGGATTGCTGCCAATTGCTGCAAGCGGAGCGGATATCGATGCTATTATGAAAGGTGCAGCCGCAGCTGAGCAAGATTATTCTGAATCTGAATTAGAGAACAATGAGGCGTATCAATATGCAGTTGTTCGTAATCTTCTTTATCGTAAAGGGAAAACCATTGAGATGTTGATTAACTATGAGCCATCCTTACAGTATTTCTCCGAGTGGTGGAAACAACTCTTTGGTGAAAGTGAAGGTAAAGATCAAAAAGGAGTTTATCCATCTTCTGCGAACTTCTCAACTGATCTTCACTCATTAGGACAATACGTACAGGAAGGTCGCAGAGATCTGTTTGAAACAGTTATTAAAGTAGAAAAGCCACGCCATGAATTAGTTCTTGAAGAGGCAGCAAATGATTTGGACAACCTCAATTATTTAGCTGGACAAACAGTAGATTTCGTGAATAATAAGGCATTTGAGGGTACATTATTGGCTCATACAGATGGCCGAGTTCCGAACTTGGTTGTGAGCATTCCGGCACTTGATGAATATACATTTGGTTACATGGTTTACTTCTTCGAAAAAGCATGCGCAATGAGCTGCTATTTAATGGGGGTAAATCCTTTTGATCAACCCGGTGTCGAAGCATATAAAGTGAATATGTTTGCTCTACTTGGCAAAGCAGGCTTTGAAGAAAAGAAAGCTGAACTTGAAAAACGATTAAATTCTTAACAATATGTTTGGGCAAAAAATACCCGGTAAATGGACCGGGTATTTTTTGTATGTACCATAAGTGAGAATATTAGGTGTTGAAGGCGGCCAATACCAGACATACCTTTCCTTCATTAAGCGGATGATAATAAAGGATCATCTAATGGAAGGAAGGGAAAAGCATGATTGAAATTCCATCACGTCTTACAAATACTATGACAAATTATGTGTATGCCCATCATCAGCTTGGTAGCCAAGGGTTCATTGTTGGCGGGAATTGGGATTATCAGCATGGGTACTTTGATTATTTAATGGATAACGGAAATAAATCAAATTATATCAGAATTCCCTTTACCACCTATAAGGGTTCAATAGAAGATAAAAATGGCGTTATCCGCTTTGGGACCCCTTTTTTATTATCCTATGAAGCCAAGACTGGAGCGAACTTTTTTATGAAACAGTATTCACAGGCGGAAGAATGCACCTCCGACTACGCTTATGATTCTTCAGAGGATGCATTAGGGGATTCTAGCCTGGAAAGATATATTGATTTAGGCAAGTCCTTAGTAAATGAGGCCGAAATTGCTATCTTGGGTTATGAGTAAACTAAATAAATTTATCTTCGATAGATGGATCCTGTTCGACTGCTTCAATAAAAGATTGGCTAATAATGGAATTAGTCGCAATAATATGGTCTGCACCAGCTCGTTTGGCATTGTTCATTTGAAAGGGAGCCATTATTTCGCAGATGCATGTAGCTTCTGGATATAGGCCTTTAATACACAGCAAAGAAGCGATGACATGCAAATCCGATGCACGTTCAGATTTCGAGCGATCTGCTGTTAAAATGATGAATTCACTCTCGGTTACATTGGCATGAATCCAGGTCTGTTCATTTGTACTGTCATTTTTTAAAAAGAATACATGAGTTTCGGGCATTGGATGAGATTCCAACGATTCATCTATTATGACTATATTTCGACGCGGATTCTGCTTATGCCATGTATCAATCAGCATTTTAGTACATTCGTTCCAACCAACTATAATGAGATGCTTCTTTTTTGTATAGATGGCAGAACCAAGTTGCAGGGCTGTCTGACGCTTAATCACATAAGATGACATAGAGGCGTAATAGTAAGAAACAAAAGCGGCTCCAATTAAGATTAATGTGCTGGCAGCTAACCTACCTAAAAGAGTTTTAGGTACAATTTCTCCATATCCTACAGTGGTAATCGATTCAATGGTAAACCATATTCCCTCCCCAATGTTAGTAAATGTTGCAGGCTCAATAAGATGCATAAGGATACCATAGACAAGAATAATGCCAACGATAATAATAATCAGGCGAGCAACTAAGTGAAGTTTATTAAAAATATATTGAGCTGTATTCATACTCATCCTCGCTCTTATCAGAAATCTGTAATCAATCTAAAATCCCATTATCAACAATTTCCACTTTAACAGTTGGATTAATTTCTACTCTTTTCAAATCTAACATTTCGTCCTTTTTATATTCCTTAAATAGATTTGGATCTTCAATCATCAATTTGCGTCCGAGCGCTAGTGCATCGCAGTTGCTCTGTACCAACAGATTGGTTACTTTTTGTGCTTGCTTAGTCAAGTTTTCAGTCATGTGCTTTTCGAGAGTTGTTTTTTCAAACCGTGAAATCAAGCCCTTCGTATATTCGGATACAGAAACCTTGAGCTTTAAGGAAACCGTATATACTGGTTTAGAGTCTATAATTTTTAATTTAATTTTATGGTTACTTTTCCGTATAAAAAAACTAATTTTTTGATCAAACCCTTTTTCGGATGTTGGATCATTGATTGTGAATTGAGCATAAGGACCTTCTTTACCAACCATTAATAAGTATAAAGAAGAGTCCTCTCCAATTAAATTTTTTCCGGTATAGCTTAAATTATTAAAAAGTGCTACACCTCTTACCCTTATCAGGCCGCCCTTTATTGGTTCTATATAGGGAAGGACAAAATCCTGACCGGGATCGAACATGGCGGGCATAATGGTTGCCAATGTTTGCTCTGGAATGAGGGAATGTTCTTCTGCGCTGCTGAGTAAATCTCTTAATGCTTTACTAATTAAAGTACCTTTTATATATTCCGGTTTTAAAATTTTTTGTGATTTTCCTTTTGTGATCACGACTTTTGCGTTTACATTACTCTTAGCATCACGATATAACACATCTAGCAGAGGATAGATCTCTTTTTTTGCTAATTCTTCTCCAATTAAAACATTACTTAACTTATTAATTGAGAATTCACCAGGGGTAATTTGATTCATTTTTTCCCTTAATATTAATGGAGATTTTCCTCTTACTTTATAACTTGTATTATAGGGTTCTATTTGTCCCCCGCCAGAAGGCTTTAATGCACGAATGATTGATATAACTTCTACTGTATCTGGGTCATCGGTTGTATCGAATCCTAAACTGAATGCCAAGGAAGTTTTGCTTAAGAAGTTCTGATCCCAGCATCCTGTAGTTGAGATTAAGATTGATACTAATAAACTGAGCTTTAATAGTTTCACGAATATCACCTACCTGGTTTTGATGACTGGTTTATATTTCGAATCATAGAAATGGCCAGTAGAAGAATGGGAAACCCTATCATGAATACGAAAGTGTAGGGGAGCAAAACATCGGTAAGACGAATTATGTTATCCTGCGATTCTGGAAAAAGATAACATAGAATCGAGATGATTAAAGAAATAACCAGTACGATGATTTTCTTGTTTTTGAATGGAGTATTTTCAGATATCCCTACTCCTGCCAAGAAAATATATAGGACATAGGAAACGAGCATAGGCGAAATCCAAGCACACATAATCACCAAATCCATGCGTTCAAAAATGCTAAGGATGGTCAATAATTTCAATAAATAGAGGACTGGAATTGGAACGATTTTTAATGCATATGTACCAAAATGAGCAAGACAGACAACTAATAAAAAAAAGTAGATGAGTGAAATTGTCAGGATTGAAAAGGTAATCACTCTTTTTTTTGTTTTTTGGTTTCCTTGTACAAGTGGCAATAACACAAGCAATGAACTTAGACCCGCATATCCAATCCCCATATGATAGGAGCCGTTCAAAATTTTGGTTACTGGAACATCCCCAACAGGCAGTAGAAATAACAGATTAATCTTGGGGATGGCAAAGCAAATAGAGAAAAGGAGAAAGCCCGTTAAAGCCAGTAATGTTATGCCGCTAAATCGTGCGAGTGTGGTTATCGTTCCTCTGGCTAAATAGATTCCCATTAAAATAAATATAAGGTAAACAACAAACAGCGGAGTAACTGGCAATGTCCATTCTTTTGATAAATAGGCAAAATATAGAGTCGTATATGTAGCAAGGAGTATGAAATAGATGATATACAGCCAATTTATAATTTTTCCAATCCATGTACTTGTCAGAATCTCTGTCATTTGAAATAAATTTTTATCTGGTAAGCGTTTATGTAAAGAAAAAATAACCCATCCAAGTAGCTGGAAGAAGATTAAAGTGATGGTGGCCGATATCCAGGCGTTATGTTTACTATGTTCATTGACGATATAAGGAATGGCAAAAATCATGACAGAGCTAACGGATTGAACAATTAGAAAGTATAATTGGTGAGCAGACAATAATTTTGTATTAGAAGCCATAATAGTCCATTTAACTCTCCTTCTTAAATGGTATTTTGAATAACATTTTCGACAAACCTTTAAAATTAAAAGGCGCGACTGGTGCTAAATATGGTTTTCCCATAGATTCCAATCCACATAAATGAAAGATAATTAAAGTCAATCCAATTGATATTCCGACTAAGCCAAAAATATAAGTTAGAATGATAAGCGGGAAGTTTAGAATACGAATGATCTGTGCTACTTCCTGATTTGGAATTGTAAATGATGAAATGGCTGTGATTGCAATCACGATTAACATCGTATTGGATACCAGATTAGCTTGAACAATTGCCGTACCAATGACCAATGCACCTACAACACCAATCGTTGGCGATACGGAACTAGGTAAACGGATGGCGGATTCCTTAAGAAGCTCCAGTATGACCACCATAATAAGGGCTTCAATTAAAGGAGAGTAGGGAATGTTCTCCAAAGAGCCTTTAACATTTGCTACAAGATTTAATGGAATAATCTCGAAATCAAATGATACTAGAGCGATATAAAAGGATGGCAAGGTAATGGCCAGAAATAAGGCAAATAGGCGTAAAAGTCGTTCAAATGAACTTATATAAAACCGGCTTTCAATATCATCCGCTGCATGAAAAAAAGAAAAGAATGTAATTGGCATCAGGAAGACAGTAGAGCTTCCTTCAGTCATTAAGGCAATAGCACCCAATGATAAGTGATATGCGACCCGATTGGGTTTTTCTGTATTCAAAATCTGCGGAAACGGAGAATAAGCATAGTCTTCTATATAATTTTGAATGACTTCTGTATTGATGGCTTCGTCCATGTGAATAGAATCTAATTTTTTTTGTACTTTTTCTACAATCTCCGGATCTGCTTTACCTTTTATATAACATAAGGCGGCTGTGGCCTTTGGATTTTTACCTAATGTTTTCGTTTCAACCACGAAATTCTCCGTTCTCACCCTTTTTCTTAACAGATTTAAGTTGTCTTCAATTTTCTCGACAAATCCTTCATGTGAGCCTCGTATACTCTGTTCGGAGGCAGGTTCCTCAATAGAGCGAGTCTTGAAATTTGCCGCTTCAACTAAATAACAGGTTGTTTCACCTTCTTTAAATAATGCGATATTGCCGTCCAGTATATTGTCGATAATATCGTCAAAAGATGTATAAACAGACACATGTGCCACGGGTAAATTAGCTGGGCTGAGTGAGGAGTTAATCACTAAAGGTTTTACTATAAATTGATCGATCACATTTTTTTTAATGATAGTTTTGATGTATGCCATTCCATATTTTTGATCACCGTTTGAGAAATATCGTGTATCGAAATCATAGGTATTGGAAAAGGCCATTTTTAGTTTTTCGATGTTGTCTTCCAGATAACTGGTAGTCTGTAAATTCCGTATGTCTGGAGAAGAATCCTGATTGGAATGCATGTGTTCGTTATTTTGATTTTCCGTTTTCTTTTTAAAGAAATTCATATCCATCATCACCCAAACATTATTTGATGAACGTTAGTATTAGTAAACAAAGGAATATTATTCAAAGATTGTAACCCTTCAATATTTGATTAGTAGCAGGGGAGTGTAGAGAAGAAGTTTTACATGTGGACTGTTAATTATAGTGATACTAAGAACCTTTCACTTACAGTTTTTAGTGTAAAAATAAAAAACCTCCGTTTACGAAAGTAAAACGGAGGGAAATCTATTATAAGACTTATTTAGTATTAGGGTATTCAATTTCCTTGCGCCACCTTTTACGGTCTCGTTTATCCATCCACCACATATAAACTAGTCTAATGCTTAAGAAAATCGAGATGACTAAACCGGACACTGTTACAAATAAAGCCAGGAATTCTAATGCGTTATATTGTGGAAATAATTTGGACCAGTCAATATTTCCTTTGAGTTGTTCAGAAACTAAATTCATTCCAAATATTCCAGTTATCACGGTATAGAGGGTCAAAACTTCTAAAAGCATATTACCTTGTTTGGAACTGAAATTTTCTTGATACTGATTTAAGCTTTGCAACGTTGTTCGCGTATCCTCAAACAACTCATCTACTTTAAACATTTTTCTTAGTTGGATAAATATGTCACGCCCTTTGGAATTACTAGCCAGTTCAAAGAAATAATAATTAGAAGAAAAGGCATTAATGGCATGAATTAATTTTTCTACACGTTTTGTATCTTGCTCAATCCGAACATGTGAGTATTCATTTGCAACCTTCAGCA
Organism: Bacillus sp. z26; assembly: GCF_058313635.1. Taxonomy (NCBI): domain Bacteria; kingdom Bacillati; phylum Bacillota; class Bacilli; order Caryophanales; family Bacillaceae; genus Bacillus; species Bacillus sp. z26. Next base: position 31,089 of record NZ_JBZFQM010000003.1, on the reverse strand, counting down.
AGGTGATTTTATGAAATAAGGTAAGCATCAAACCGTAATAATATTCGCCATAAAATGTAGTGGCAATGTCATTGAATGATTCACCTGTCTGATTCGTTATACAGGCAATCCCTTGTTCATCAGATATGTAATAGGTATATGGTGCCCAGCGGGTATAACCAACTGAATCGATATAGTGGTCAATGAATTTTTGATTATAGCAACTTATGTATGGTTGTTTATCTTTAGTATATCCATCGAGATTTCCTAAGCGGTATACATCGTAATCTTCAACCTTTTCATCTGATGCCAATCCAATCAAAGACTGGACGTATAAATGATTATTTTCAAAAAAAGGAAAGGACTCAAAGTACGCATCCTCTTCAGTGCTATCATCCATATATCTTTTAATATCAGGCATGAGATAATCTAGTAGAAAATGTTGAACATGATCGAACTCCTGATTTTCGTAGATTATTTTGGATGTGGGGTGATTTTGTTCCATAATTCTAAATTCTGAAGCAAACTGAATGACTTCAGAAAGATTCAATGACTGATTCTGATCATCCAAATGGATACGTACGGTTAAAAAACCTATTTGATATGGACACACGGTTACGTCAAGGGATTCAACCAAAAAATTTGTGTTGGAATGCATTGTTTGCAATGTTCCAGAGACTTGATACATTTTGGAATATCGTTGAAATCCTTTTCCGTCCTCCTTTTTAGGGAACAATATCCGATTCGTAAAGGGGAGAAAAAAGTTTTCTAAATTCTCGTGATCTATTTCAAACCTTCCATAGAAATCATCTTCTTTGTCAAGGTTATCCAGCCTAAACCATTTAAATTGATTCTCCTTCAACTTATCAACCAATTCTTCCTCTTTACCACGTATAAGAGAAAATGGAAATACAAACTGAAAGTCAGCACTGGATACCTGTTTGTCAGTTATCGAGATATCCTCCATGAGTAAAATTCCTTTCTTCTACTTAATATATGTATAAAATTTTTTACCCTTGATAACAGAAGTTTAACCTGGTTAAATTTTCCGCTTAAAAAAGAGGCTGGCACAAAAGGTTTTCATTCAAGGAAAAAACCGAACTATTTTCTAAAACTCTCACATCTAGAGTTTCGGAATAGTTCGGTTTTTAGTATTCTTCATCTGTTGAATAACTTTTAATGATTTGGATATAGAAGTGGATATTTTAGTTCTGTCCCAGCCTCTTTAGATATCAATATTGAAAATATGGGTTCGCTATTTGAGAAGGGTCAGTTTCAAATTCGTCGTAGGAATATGGATCACGGATTTGGGATGGATATCCTCCATCAAAACCAAATTGTCCCTGGATTCCTTGCCCCCATTGTTGCCCTTGCCCCCAATGCTGGCCTTGCCATCCCTGATGTGGGGATCCATAACCTCCACCATAGCCATGATGTGAACCAATATGATGGCCTGGATGGTAAGGCATGTGATGGCCGTATCCTCCGCCTGAATAGTGAGGATACCCCATACCGCCGCCATAATATCCATGATGATGATGGTGATGATGTCCCATACCACCACCATAATGACCTTGATGACCATAGCCGCCACCATGATGACCGTGTTGTCCATGGCCACCACCATAATAGCCTTGTTGCCTCATTTCATGTGGGAAATTTTCATTTTGCTGATCATATCCATTTGACATTGCTTTCACTCCTTCTGAACCAAATTCCATATAGTATATGTGTCACTATATAGAAAGAGCTTATTCGTCTGAAAGTTGGGCACTGGCTTAACTGCAATATGGTTGTAGCGTTTATTTTTATATGACCCCTACTTTAATAATCTTCCTTTTTCTTATCCATTCCGAAATAAGCCCTGTATACTTTTTTGCCAATCTCCAAATTCATCGAATGACCACTAGATTGATACGCCCAGGGGACGACAACGGCCAAAGCAATTTCGGGGTTGTCAAATGGTGCATATGAAGCAAACGTAATATTCCACGTCTCAGGCTGCTCGGTTCCCGGTGTCCATTTTGGTCCATCATAGAAAGCCTCAGCTGTTCCTGTTTTACCTGCTGGCTGATATGGCTCTCCCATAAACACTTTACCGGTTCCTCTGGAAGTTTGCGTCACAAGTCTTAACCCTTCTTGGACACGGTCAATCCACTCATCCTTCATACTTAATTTATTTTGGAACTTAGGTTCAATTTCTTTGAAAACGGGTCCGAGCTTGCCTTTCTCCAGTACCGGTTCATGCAGTTCTTTAACAACACGAGGCTGTACACGATAACCGCCATTTGCAATTGTGGAAATATATTGGGCCAGCTGTAGTGGGGTATAGGTGTCGTATTGCCCAATCGCTAAGTCCATCAATTTCCCGGCACCTAATTCGGTCCCTTTATAGCCGATTTGTTCTCCCGGTAAATCGATCCCTGTTCGTTTACCCAAGCCAAACTGACTGAAATTATTCCGCATAATATCAAAGGCTTCAGGTTTTACAGATAATGGTCCTTTAGGAACATAATTGCCTTCACCAATTTCAATAGCTGTTTTAAACATATATACATTGGATGAACGCTGTAAGGCAGTTAAGTCAGAAACGTATCCCATATTGGTGTATGATTTCTTTACCGGAGTACCTTTTATACTCATTGGTGCATCATAAAGAGTGGTTCCAGGTTCAATGGCTCCTTCCTGATAACCAGTTAACACGGTCGCTCCTTTGACTGATGACCCCATTGCATATGCTGTTGTATAGGTCCCTTGTGCAAAGTCCTTCATTTCATATTGATTTTTCTCATCATTCCAGATATATTGTTTGCCTGCCAAAGCTAATACTTCCCCTGTATTAGGATCCATGGCAACCACAAAGGCTCTGTCAAGATAAGGCGCATTATAAGCTGCTTTTTTAGCTCTTAACTCTTCTTCAATAATGCTTTCTACTTTTTTTTGGAAATCTATATCAATTGTCAGAACCAGATCTTTACCGCGTTGGCCCTTGGTGAGTTCTTCAGTAGATATAATATTCCCGCTTTTGTCTAGTTTGTTTTTTGATTTAGCTTTTTGACCATGTAAAATATCTTCGTATTGCAGTTCCAGATTTGAAACACCGACACGTTCATTAAGGTTGTAGCCACGGGATGAATAGTATTCGACTTTTTCCTTTGGAAGACCTTCATCAGAGGATGAGGTCCTGCCGAGGATAGATTTTAGTGCACTGTCAAATGGATAATTACGATTCCAATCGACTGAGGTGTCGACTCCGGGCATTTCATCCAGATTTTCAGTGACTCGGGCCATTTCTCGATCTGTAACATCCTTATTCTTAACGATTTGGGGAGTTAAGTAGGTTCCACTGTTAAACTTACGGAAGATAGCGAGAGTTGTTAACTCTGCTTTTGTGAATGATGATAATTCTTTTTCAGTAATGCGATCCAGCTGAATTTTATATAGTTCTTTATCTTTCTTATCAGAGAGCTCTTTTTTTGTTACTTTTTTCTGTGCTGCTTTCGGATTCATAATGATCCAGAAATCTTTAAGATCCCGTTCTTTTATATCTTCCATATCTTCTTTACTTACACTGATTAAATTTGATAATTTCTCAGCAGTCTCTACCATTTCTTTTGTTTTAGCTGTTTTGCTGCGCGTATAGGTAATGGCATTGACAGGTTGATTATCGACGATTAATTTATGATTCTTATCATAAATAAGGCCTCGTGGGACCGGTTTATTAACGGTGATGTCTTCGGTTCTTTCCACTTCTTTTTTGAAGGATTCACCATGGGCAATCTGTAGAATGCCTAACCGTAATATTAAAGTCGTAAATAATAGAAAAATAACAAATAGTAGTATATTTGTTCGAGTATTAACAGATGGCTTTTTCTTCTTTTTTTTTCGATGGGGATTTTTCAATCTTTCAACCTCCAAATATTTTAAAAACTGTCTTATTATCATTTTAATGGATTAATATGGATAATACTATTGTTTTCGCTTAATTCCTGATTCTCTATGTTAGGCAGAACCGAGTGTATGTTTTATAGTTGAGACAGAATGGGAAACTAGTAATTAGCATCTATTTACATATGGAAGGGAGACATAACGATGAAGAGTATTTCGTTTCCGCAAAGAATGTATATTAATGGGAGTTGGATAGATCGTGATAATACAATAAGTGTTTATAATCCTGCAACCGGTGAAATAATGGGGAAGATTCCGGATGGAACAGAATCAGATGCAAAGGAAGCAGTTGAGGCAGCATATAATAGTGGTTCAGACTGGTCAGGATTAACAGCAGAGGAACGGAGCGCTAAACTGCAGCAATGGTCGAGATTAATAGATATACATATGGAAGAATTAGCGGAGATCATGACACTTGAGCAAGGCAAACCATTTGAAGAAGCAAAAGGGGAAATACGTTATGCTAACAGTTTTATTACCTGGTTTGCTGAAGAGGCGAAGCGTATATATGGAGAGACCATTCCGGCTTCTTCACCAAATAAACGTATTTTTGTTCAAAAACAACCAGTCGGCGTTATAGCGGCCATTACCCCTTGGAATTTCCCGGCTGCCATGATTACGAGAAAAGTAGGCCCTGCTCTGGCAGCAGGATGTACGGTCGTCATTAAACCATCTGAAGAAACACCATTTACAGCTTTAAAATTAGTTGAGCTGGCAGAGAAGGCTGGTATCCCAGCCGGAGTCATTAATATTGTCACAGGTGATGCAAAACGAATCGTATCTGTTTGGCAGAAGGATTCCAGAGTACGTAAGATTACATTTACTGGTTCGACCGAGGTAGGGAAAATTTTAATGAAAGATGCTGCAGATACGGTGAAAAAGATTTCCCTCGAGCTTGGAGGTCTTGCACCTTTTATCGTGACAGAGAATGCCGATATTGAAAAGGCTGTTAATGGAGCTATTGATTCGAAATTCCGTAATGCCGGTCAGACATGTGTGTGTGCAAACCGTATATTTGTCCAACGATCGGTTATGGAGGATTTTACGAAACTTTATACGAAAAAAGTGGAGCAATTAAAGGTAGGCAATGGAATGGAGAAAGGAAATGATATTGGGCCGCTTATTAATGAGCAAGCCATTAATAAGGTGGTACGGCACATCAATAATGCTAAAGAAAAGGGGGCAACGATTCTGACAGGCGGAAAAATCCTTGGAGATATGCCTGGACATTTTATAACTCCTGCGGTAATTTCGGGAGCTACTGACGATATGCTTTGCATGAAAGAAGAAACATTTGGCCCGCTTGCACCTATCTCCGCGTTTGATCGAATTGAAGAAGCGGTGGAACGGGCAAATCATACACCATTTGGATTGGCGGCTTATGTATTTTCGGAAAATATCCGCGAGGCCGTTTGGATTGCCGAAAATCTTGAATACGGAATTGTTGGAGTTAATGATGGTTTACCTTCAACAGCGCAGGCGCCTTTTGGAGGATTTAAAGAAAGCGGGCTGGGCAGAGAAGGAAGCCACTATGGATTGGATGAATATTTAGAGATAAAATATATATCACTAGGCTTATAAAAAGGTGAGGAATTGAGTCCATATGGTAAAAAAATTTGAAAATCTTGATGCGGTAAAGAATGAACATACTTTTCGTGATATGTATCGTTGGAATAAAGAGCGGCGCAGAAAACAAAAGGATTTAGAAACTCAAATTAGCCGTGTTGATGACCCGCAGATTGAGGAATTAAATAGAAATCAATCTCGTACTTCCATAACTTGGATTGGTCATTCAACATTTTTAATTCAGATGGACGGAATAAATATACTTACTGACCCGGTTTGGGCAAAGCGGATGGGATTTCAATCCCGAATGACAGAACCGGGAATAAAAATAGATGATTTGCCTTCGATTGATGCTGTTTTAATTTCCCATGGACATTATGATCATCTCGATTTCCCTTCCATCCGTAAACTGAAAGGGAATCCTGTTTATTATGTACCCATAGGTTTGGGGAGAACATTTATAAAAAAAGGATATAGTAATGTTCATGAAGCCAGCTGGTGGGAAATATTTAATAGTAAAGAATTAGCTTTTCATTTCGTTCCTGCTCAGCATTGGACGAGAAGAGGTATCCGCGATATGAATACTTCCCATTGGGGAGGATGGGTGATTGAAAATAGTCGTACAGCTGAGACAGTCTATTTTGTAGGGGACACCGGCTACTTTAAAGGGTTCAGGGATATTGCGGAAACGTTTCATCCCAATTATGTGCTCATGCCGATTGGAGCGTATGAGCCTGAGTGGTTCATGGCAAGCTCTCATATTAATCCGGAAGATGCGGTTAAAGCATTTCTAGAATTGAATGGGGATTATTTTATCCCGATGCATTACGGTGCTTATCGACTGGCTGATGATACAGGACCGGAAGCGTTAGACCGATTATTGGGTGAATGGAGCAGAAAGAAACTGCCAAAAGAACAATTGAAGACATTGCTCATAGGAGAAACATTGTGGGTTAACTAAAAATAGGCAGTCGCTAATAAATTTAAAGCGACTGCCTATTGATTATATTATTGTCCTTTTTTTAAAACGATTTGCCATTCAGCACTGCCAGTTTGTTCAAAATTCGTAATTTCATGACCTTCTTTTGCAGCCCAGCGCGGAATACTTTCTGTTCCTTGCGTACAATCAAAATTGATGATTAATTCTTCGCCAGTGGTCATGTCTGCCATTGCCAATTTCGCTTCTTCTAGTGGGAAGGGGCAAACCATTCCATTTGTTTCGAGTACTTTTGTCATTACGTAAACCCTCCTGTTAAATTAGGCTACCGCTGTATTGCCGGCTCCTGCTTTTTGGTTTTTTTGTTTTCGGATAATAGTAAAGTAAGTCGCTGTCCATGTTCCTAATAAGAAGAAAACAACGGCAACCCATCCTTGCCAAGTAAATAGAGCTGTGTTTACTAACCCATTTCCGATTGTGCAACCTCCAGCAAGCGATGCACCAAAGCCCATGATCAGTCCTCCGCTTGCATTATATGCAAGTGTTCTTTTATCGGGTAGGCGCCATTTAAATTCATTACTGCCGCGTGCGGCAATATAGGATCCAATCCCAATACCAAGAACTAGGAAAACTCCCCAGTTTAACAGTGATGTATCACCATTAACAAAGAAAGTTAATAACTGTGCAGTTGGGGTTGTAATTCCAAGACCAGCCATTCTCCCCGTTGCTTCGCTTAACGGCCATGCGAGTATAGCGATTAAACCCACTAGCAGTGCTGTTACGAATGGATGCCAGCGTTTCTCAAATAAAATATGAGCAAACCCTGTTTTCTGTTGTTTCATTTTAAAAGAAGGTAATTTAGGCTGCTTTAAGTTACGGTATACCAAAACACCTATGAGTAAGGCGAAAGTGATAACTAGTACCCATGGAGATAGGTTAAATGTCTCATGGATATAAGTATCGCTTGTTCTGTAGGAAAGTACATTTCCGCCCACTGTACTTAGTAAGCCAAACTTAGTCATTGCTGCACCAAGTGCATAACCGCCTAATGCGATCCAGCTCCCTATTAAACCCTCGCCAGCACGATACCATGTACCAGTGGCACATCCTCCGGCAAGAACCATACCAATTCCAAAGATGAATCCGCCGAAGATAGTCCCTAACCAGGGAAAAGCATCTGCTTGAATGGTAATGACTCCGTTAGCTGCGAGAGTATATACGCCAATAGCCTGAATGGCAATGACAATCATGGTCGCAAGAAACATGCGCCCGTCCCTAGCGAGGAGTAGGTCACGGTATGCTCCGACTACACAAAACCGACCTCTTTGTAAAACGAACCCTAATAAAAGTCCGACGATAAGACCATAACTAATGATTTGAATCATGTTGAACCTCCCGATAATTGGATAGGATTATATTATAATAAAACATATAAGATTACTATGATTTAATGCCTGTTAATGCAAAAATGATTCTAAAGTAGTGGTTTAAATAAAATGTTATTTAAACAGTTAGATATATTTTATGAGGATGTGAATAAAAAACTTTCAGTGGCTAATTCATCACAGCCCATAGGCAGCCTAATTTAAGGTTTTGATTTTAGTAAAATACCACATTATTATTTTCCTAATTTTTAAACTAATAACTGATAATGACTATCGGTAGTTGTTGATTTTACTATTTTCATTGTCTATAATGAAAGACGACTCAATAGTGATTATCATTATCATTTAATGTTGTTGAGAAACCAATTTGACGGGGATTGCAAATGAGACTATGGATATTAGTATTAGCAACTGTTATCCTTTCCTTTATCTCGCTATTTATAGGGGCTATTGATATTAAACCGAGCGATCTGCTTGAATGGAATTCAGATAAGACGCAAATTTTCTTGATGAGTCGGTTGCCAAGGTTAATGGCTATTATTTTAGCTGGTGCAGGAATGGGAATTGCGGGCTTAATTATGCAAAGTTTAAGCCGAAATAAGTTCGTATCACCGACAACGGCAGGTACACTAGATGCGGCCAAATTAGGTGTCATTGTTTCAATGATATTCTTTACAGGCATGTCCTATATGGGCCAAATTTTATTTAGTTTTGCATTCGCCTTAATTGGAACATTTGTCTTTATGCAGCTGCTTGAACGTATAAAATTCAAAGATGTTATATTTGTACCTCTTATCGGGATTATGTACGGTAATATTATTGGTGCTATGTCGACGTTTTTAGGATATGAGGCAGATGTTTTGCAAAATGTAGAGTCATTCTTCTTAGGAAGTTTTACATTAGTCGTTTCTGGACGCTATGAATTACTGTATGTAGCAGTACCAGCGATATTTATTGCTTATATTTACGCTAACAAATTTACTGTAGCAGGTATGGGCGAGGATTTTGCCAAAAACTTAGGTTTAAGTTATCGTACAGTGTTAAATATCGGTCTTGTTATCGTAGCGCTCATTTCTACAACAGTTGTTTTAACAGTAGGAATGATACCGTTTTTAGGATTAATTGTACCGAATCTCGTTTCCTTGTATCTAGGAGATAATTTACGTAAAACAATTCCTCATACGATTTTCATGGGAGCGGCATTCTTATTGGCATGTGATATCCTAAGCCGATTAATTGTGCATCCATATGAGATACCGGTAAATACAACAGTCGCTGTAATTGGCAGTGCGATCTTCTTAATCATGTTGTTTAGGGGGAAAGCATATGCGAAAAAATAGTGTAAAGCTAATTATTTTGGCTGTTATTGCAATAGTTTGTATGGCGTTATTTGCCTTTTATAATATTCAAGGCGGTTTTAGTTACGCCTTTCCTAAGCGTGTGGAACGCTTAGCTGCAATGGTTATAACCGGTACAGCAATTGCGTATGCAACTGTGATTTTTCAGACGATTACACATAACCGTCTATTAACGCCTTCTGTTATGGGAATTGACTCCATGTATGAAGTCGTACAAACGGTGATTTACTTTACGGCAGGTTCGGCTTCTATCTTTGTTGTAAGCCGGTACTTAAATTTTGGTGTAGCAATCATTGCAATGGTAGTTTTCGCACTGATTTTGTATCGTTTTTTATTCCGGGCAGATAAATATCCGATTTTCCTTCTATTATTGGCAGGTATGATTATTGGAACATTACTTGGAAGTTTGGTCACCTTTATGCAAGTTATCATCGATCCTGTAGAATATGAAAGTCTGCAAGCTCGTTTGTTTGCAAGCTTTATGAATGTGAAGACTGAATTATTGCTTATTTCAATTGTCATTTTAGGTGCAGCCTTTATTTACGGCTATCGATTATTACGTGATTTAGACGTAGTATCTTTAGGGCGTGATAATGCGATTAATCTAGGTGTAGCCTATGATAAAATTGTGCTGAAAGTTCTGATTTTATCGTCTGTTTTAATCGCTACTTCAACTGCGCTAGTTGGTCCAGTGACATTTTTAGGGTTAATTGTAGCAAATTTAGCTTATCAATATTTGGCTACATATAAACATTCCATATTAATTATTGGGGCGAGCTTAATCAGTATCATTGCGCTGGTAGGCGGACAATTCATGGTGCAGCATGTTTTCCAATTGAATACAACCATAAGTGTCGTAATTAACTTTGTCGGTGGGATTTACTTTATATACTTATTACTGAAGGAAAGTAGGAAAGCAGGATGATTGAAATTAAAGGGCTTTCTAAAAGCTTTGGGAAGAAATCTGTCATTGAAAATGTAACATTGCAAATCCAGCCAAAAGCCATCACATCTTTTATTGGTCCAAACGGTGCCGGTAAATCGACGTTATTATCCATGGTGAGCCGTCTCTTAGATGCTGATACAGGTGAAGTATTTTTAGATCAAACGGACGTTAAGAAAATGAAATCGGATACTTTTGCGAAGCGTGTGGCTATATTAAGACAGGCCAATCACTTGAATATTCGTTTAACTGTACGCGAACTTGTTTCCTTTGGACGCTACCCCTATTCAAAAGGACGGCTGAGTGCAGAGGATGAAAGAATTGTAGACCAAGCCCTGGAGTATTTGAATTTAACAGAAATGCAAGATAAGTTGTTGGATGAGTTATCAGGCGGTCAAAAACAACGTGCTTTTATTTCTATGGTGATTGCTCAAGATACGGAATATATTTTATTAGATGAGCCATTAAATAATCTGGATATGAAACACTCTGTACAAATTATGAAAATCCTGCGTAAGCTAGTAGATGAGTTAGGGAAAACCGTTGTCATTGTATTGCATGATATAAATTTTGCTTCCGTATACTCTGATCGTATCGTGGCGTTAAAGGATGGACGACTTGTAAAGGATGGCCCAGCGCATGAGATTATTAACTCAGAATCCTTGCGTGATGTGTATGATATGCATATTCCTGTACAGGAGCAAGATGGTTGCCGTATTTGCGTTTACTTTAATTCTCATTAAGATCTGCAAAAAGCTGTGCTTATCTATTTCTGGAGCAATCAGCAAGCAGACGCTATATTTTAAAAAATCTAACATAAAATTATGCAAAGGACTTCAAAATAGTAACGTATTTTGAAGTCCTTTGTTATATGGAAATATATTTCTTTAAGAAAAAGGGAATAGAGACTTTACTAAGGTATCGCACAAAAAGAGAGGTAAACCTGCAAGTTGGGAGATCCTCAAACAGGATACTATTTGGCAAAGCAAGTAATAAAAAGGTTTATCAGAAAATTTAAAAGTGTTGACATAATTTGTGATTTTCCTTTAAAATGATAATATCAAATGAAAATGATAATCGTTTTCAATTAAACAGGATACCTAGGAGGAAAACAAAGGATGAAGAAGTGGAAAGTATTAACTGCAATGGCTGCTTTAACATTAGTGTTAACAGCTTGTAACTCAGGTGATGAGTCAACAACTGGAGGATCTTCTGAGAAAACAAAAACAGAAGAAAAAGGAACTACTGAAAGTTCTAAATATCCAATGACAGTATCTTCCTTAACAGATTCTCGTGAAGATGAAGAAAAAGGTACGACAACTACATTTGAAGATGTAAAATTAGATAAAATGCCTGAACGAATTGTTACACTTGATTATGGTTTCTTAGATACACTAGATGCAATGGGTGTTGAAGGAATCGTAGGAGTAGCAGCTGGCGGCGGTAAAGGGAATATGCCTGAACATTTAAAAGAAAAATATGTTACTGACGGTGTTGCTGATGTTGGTACATTAAAGCAAATCGATTTTGAAGCAGTAGCAGCTGCCGAGCCGGATGTTATTTTCATCTCTGGCCGTCAAACACCATTCTATGAAGAATTAAAAGAAATTACACCGAATGTAATCTTCATCGGTTCTGATAACGAGAATTACATAGAAGCTGTAAATGAAACAGTCGATTTAGCAGCTAAAATTTTCGATAAAGAAGAAAAAGGTAAAGAGTTAAAAGCGTCATTACAAGAGAAAGTTGATGCAGTAAAAGAAAAAGCAGCTGGTTATGACAATGCACTGGTAGCTATGTATAATGACAAGAAAATCTCTGGTTTCGATAATGGTGAAGATTCCCGTTTCGCATATGTTTACAATGACTTTGGCTTCAAACCGGCGACAACTGATATTGAAGCATCATCTCACGGTTCTGACTTCTCATATGAGTCAATCCTATCTGTAAACCCAGAAGTATTATTAATCATTGACCGTACTGCTTCTGATGTTGAAACAATTAAAAAAGATGTTGAAAATGATATTATCAAACAAACTCGTGCTTATAAAGACGGCAAGATCGTCTACTTAGACGGTGTGAACTGGTACTTCTCAAGTAACGGTGTAACAACTGAGGTAGAAAAACTAGATGAAATCTTAAACGAATTAAAATAATCTTTATCAATTAAGGAGCATGTCTTAAAAAGGACATGCTCCTTTCATAAAAAGGAGCGAGTAAAGTATGTTTGTTCAGATTCGTAAGTGGACAGTAACAGAGGGGAACTCAGATAAGATACTGGCACGCTTCAAAAAGAAGCCAGATCAGGGACCGTCCTTGATAGAACAACGCGAAGGCTTTCTAGGCAGGGAGCTTTTAATGAAAAAAACAACACGCGGAGAAGAAGAAATAATTATGATCATTCGGTGGGAATCTGAGAATGCGTGGAAAGCATGGGAGAAGAGCCCTGAGCATATTGCGGGACATAAAGCGAAAATCAAAGAGCATGGTGGGAAACCACCCCAACCTGAATACGTGATTAATAGTGAGCATGGAAATTATTTCGTAGTTGAATAAGAATAATGACAACAAAACGCCCCTTGAAAGAAAGGGCGTTTTTTATAAAGTGAATTTCCCTTAATTTTTGAAACAAGAAACTCTTCCAGAATACATGCTTATTTATACCTGTCAGTCAATATACTAGAAGTTTTATATGTAATGATCCTTAGAATTGCTGGAAATTAAAAGACTAAAGTTGGGGTTGACTCATCCATTATTTTGAATTCATAGCCTTTATGCTTCAGTCTGCGAATAATTTCGGGCAGTCCATCTACGATTGTAGTATTGCCGTTAAAATCGTGTAAGAGAATATATAGAGAATCTTTTTCATCCACCCCTTGCATAATTAATGTAAGTAATTTTTTTTCTGGAATGGGAGGGTTCAGTCCATCATTTGCATCACAATTCCAATCATAGTATTTATATCCTCTCTTTACTACCTCAGTTTTTAATTGATTCATTAAATTAGTACCGGCATATTGTTTAGCGACATAATTATTGGAACCACCAGGAAACCGTAAAATTTTTGGGCTTTCGCCTACTTCTTTTTTTAAGAATTCTTCAAGTTGATTAATATCTTTGAAAAATGAATCTGCAGATCGGTAAATTTTAGAATAATCGTGTGAGTAGGAATGTAGCCCAAGGGCATGGCCATCTTTAACAATCTCCTTATACAAATACATATGTCCCGGACTTGCTGTTCCTGTTACAAAAAAGGTTGCTTTGACATCCTGATTTTTAAGGATATCCAATATATCCTGTGTACAATTAGATGGTCCATCATCGAAACTGAGGTAGGCTGTTTTAGCAAATGATTCTACTGGTATGAAAAGTTGGAAAATGAGCAAAGTGATAACAGATAAAATACGCATAATAAACTCCTCTGTTAGAAAATGATTTTATTATAGTTTTCGATTACCGACTAAAATATATTCTTAAAAGAAGTTGAATAATAAGGTAAAATGTTTAATATCGAAAAGGAACATGTATAATAATACATAGGCATTTCAGAAAGGTTGATAAACATGATAGAGATACAAAGTTATACAGTGGAAAAACTAGAAGACCCATTTGGTATTCTTTCCGGGGAAAGATACGAATATTTACTGGAAATTGCTGTTCCCGAGGATGATGAGCTTTATACTGAAAAAGGTCTACAGTTACGTGTTATATATGTAATTGATGAAAATAAGGATCAAATTTCAAAGTATGAATTCATAGAGAGTGAAACACAAAGCGTTCTCGATTTTGAGCTTGAGGATGATGAGTTATCTATGGTGTTACAATTCTGTAAAGAACATACTGACGTAGAATATGAAGAAGATTGAAGAAGTCATAAATTACAGATAGTATAAGAATTATGAATATAGAATAATGCAAGAGTGCCTTATTCATAAGGATAATAGGGAAACCGGTGTAATTCCGGTGCAGCCCCCGCTACTGTATGCGCGGATGAAATGGTTTGTAAACCACTGGCTCGTTTTTTGAGCATAGGAAGGTAAATCAGAGTAAATTGATGCGTTAAGCCAGGAGACCTGCTCTTTCATTGCATGTACTATTTTTCGGAGGGAAGAGTAGGGCAGCCCGAGCCTCTTGCATTAGTATGGGTATCTGCCTTAGCTTTTTTTCGAGCTAAGGTTTTTTTATTATTTAAAAGTATGGGGGAATAACAGTGTTGAAAAAGCAAAACTATTCATTTTTATTTGTTTTAACGTTACTATTGTCCATTTTTTTATTTGGATGTTCATCGGCTAATGATGACTCAACTCAGAAAAAAGAGGTTTCTGAATCCGCATCCGCGGCTTTTCCAATTGAGCTGAAGGATGGGTCGGGCGAAATAATTAAGATTGAGGAACAACCTGAAAGCATCGTATCTTTATTGCCAAGCAATACTGAAACTGCCTATGCACTTGGCCTGGGTGAGAAAATTGTGGCTGTATCTGATTACTGTAATTTTCCGACAGAGGCTGCTGACAAACCTAAAGTTGGCGGTTTAGAAATCAATGTAGAAAAAGTTTTGGAATTAAATCCTGATTTAGTTTTGCTTTCAGCAAGCCATTTTAATAATGCCAAGGATACAATCAAGCAATTTAAAGCAGTTGGTATTAATGTAATTATTGTTCCAGATGCGAATTCATTTGAAGAAGCATATGGGACAATTGAGTTAATTGCGAAGGCTACAGGGACATCCGAAAAGGGTGAAAAAATTATTGATGATATGAAGAAAGCAGTAGCAGACATTAAAGAGAAGGCCAGCAATATAAAAGATAAAAAGAAAGTGTGGATTGAAGTATCCTCCTCTCCAGATTTATATACGGCAGGCAGCGGAACCTTTATGGGAGATATGCTTGAAATCATTCAGGCAGAAAATATTGCCGCCGATCAAAAAGGATGGGTTACGATGAGTGAAGAACAAGTTATTGAGCGCGAGCCTGATGTAATTATTACTACATATGGTTATTATATTAAAAATCCTGAAGAACAGATATATGGAAGAAAGGCCTGGTCTGAAGTACCTGCTGTTAAAGATAAGCAGATTTATGATGTAAATAACGATACTGTGTCACGCCCAGGACCACGTTTAACGGAAGGTTTACAACTGTTATCTGAAAAAATCTATCCTAATATTTTTAAATAAATAGTACTATTTAAGAGCTGAACCGGACTAATACGGGGAGGCTTTTTTTGTCGAATTAAATATTTTAAATATTCTAATAATAATATTGATATTTTCCTTTTGCGAACGTAAGATGATACTAATACGTATTCGTACTCACACATGGGATTGGAAGGATAAGCATGTTATTTGTAAATGATCTGCCGACTGCAGCAAGGGATAAAATGCTATATGCAGCCCTGCAATTATTCACTACTAGAGGCTATAAAAACACATCAGTTCTGGATATCGTGGAATATGCGCGTGTCTCAAAAACGACGTTTTACCAACAATTCGGCAATAAAGAGACTTTGATTGTTGCTTTATGTGAAAGCTTGATTGGAGACATTGCGGAAGAGATTAAACTTGCTGCTTTTAATGAACCTAGAACTGGTTATAAAGCGTACGCAGGTATATTGCGCTACTTGGAACTTTGTTTTACCAATAAGGCTGTTGCCAATTTTATTTTGCTTGAATCGGTTGGGATATCTCAGGAGGTAGAAGTGGTCAGACGAGAAGCACTTAAGAGTTTTGGAGATCTCATCTTTATTTTTGCTTATCAGGAGTTTCCGGAGAATATGAATGAAGAGGAAATTCGAATTATATCCCAGGCAATGGTTGGCGCAATTAATGAAGTGGTTATTCAAAAATTCAGGGAGCCAAATCATCAAAAGACAGATGTAGAATATCTGGCAAGATTATTAAACCGGCTGGTAATGAACTCATTTAGCAATCTTTCAATCTATTAAACCAGTTGTATAGATATGAAGGAGGGAGAAAGTTGGTATCATTTTTACCAAGTGAGGAAGAACAGGCATTTGTTAATGTGGCAAAGGATTTAGCATTACATAAAATTCGTCCACATGCCAGACAAATAGAAAAAAATCAAGGTGTTAGTGAGGAGATTATAAGGCAATTGCATGATCTTGGATTATTAAATCTGGAATTGCCCGAATCATTTGGAGGATTGGAACTGCCGCTCGTTTCCCAGGTTCAAATTGCCGAGGCGCTTACTTATGGTGACCTTAATACAATTCAGGGTCTACCAGGTGCAGGAGAGGGGGCTTCGTTTATTAGGTTAAGAGAAGAACATCATCTATTTTCTTTTTATCAAGCTCAATGTGCATCTGGAAATTATCCAACAGTGGCCCTAGTGTATCCAAATCAGCAAAAGGTGCAAATCAGGAAAACGGATAATGGATATATTATTGACGGAGAAACGAGCCCATTGAAAAATGCCAGAACGGCTGAATACCTTTTAATAGCCGGTATTGATACAAATGGTGAAGCAGTGTTGCTCTTTTTAGACCGAATTAATCATTCATGGAAAGTAATAGATGGTGATTATCGCTTAGGCTTATTGAGTGCTGGTTTCGCTCGAATCCATCTCAGTGAAGTAACCGCTACCAATATGGCGATTATGGCAAGCGGTTCAGAAGCGGAAATGTGGTTGAAAGAATCATTAAGCCGCATCCGTACATTAGAGGCTGCGAAAGAAATTGGCGTTATGGCAGCTGCTCTTGACTATACAGTGGAATACACCTCCCAGAGAAAGGCATTTGGTACCGAAATCGCGAAGTTCCAGGGTGTTTCATTTACTGTTGCCCAAATGGCGATTCAGACAGGGATAGCCAGGCATCTTGTTTTATATGCAGCAAAACAAATTGATGAAGGAGAGTCAAATGCCGTTTTTCATAGTATTCAGGCACTTAACAGAGCCCATCAATCACTTCGATATGTAACAGACTCGAGCGTACAGCTCCTCGGAGGACATGGATATGTTCAGGAGCATCCCGTGGAAAAATGGATGCGGGATGGTCAGGCACAAGTTGGCTGGTTTGAGCAAGAAGGAGATTTAGAAATCAGGGCAGGAAACTGGATCATTCATAGTTCGGAGAGGGGGGTGAGCAATGATCACTTACGAGTTGACGCCACATCAAAGCCAAGTTAAAGAGATGGTTCATTGGTTTGCAGAAAACGAAATACGATCCGTATCCATGATTGCTGACCAATTAAAGAAAGTGCCTGATGATTGGCTAAACAAAGTAAATCAACTCGGAATTACACTCAGTACATCTTCATTTGGGAAGTCAAGCGAGGTGAAAACGAATAAAGACTCTAGAAAAGTGAAGGAGCGTCAGGGGAATCGTTTGGGAGTAATTGCTTCAGAGGAGCTGGGCTGGGGAGATTGTGCAGTTGCTTTAACACTTCCGGGTCCGGGGCTTGGCGGACCTCCTGTTCAGCATAGTGGCACACCTGAACAAAAGGAACGATTTTTATCCATTTTTTCAAGAGATGAAGAACCAAGATGGGGAGCATATGCCTTGACTGAGCCGGAGGCAGGCTCAGATGTATCTGGTTTACAGACGACAGCTGTTAAAGTAGATGGCGGTTATGTCATAAATGGACAGAAAATATTCATTACCAATGGGAAAAGAGCTTCCTGGGTTGTTGTATTTGCTACGGTAGATCGCAAGCTGGGAAGAGCCGGGCACCGGGCTTTTGTCATAGAAAAAGGTACACCTGGCTTTTCTTGTTCAAGGCTGGCAGAGAAAATGGGGCTTCGTGCTTCGGAAACGGCAGAACTTGTGTTTGAGGATTGTTTTGTCCCGGATGAAAATTTACTGGGCGGAGAAGAGGCTTATAGCAATAAAGGGGATGGATCAGGTGGATTCAGGGTTGCTATGAAAACGTTCGACAGCACAAGACCCATCATAGCAGCCATGGCTACGGGAATCGGAAGAGCCGCCTACGAATATACATTGGATTTTGTAAAAAAAGAATATCCTCAGCACGGCAACCATTATCAACAAGCCCTGAGGCTATTGGCAGAAATGCAGCAGAAAATACTAGGGGCACGTCTGTTAACTTGGGAAGCTGCCTGGAAAGCGGATTTAGGAAAACCAAATGCAAAAGAAGCGGCCATGTGTAAGGCCTACGGAGGTAAGATTGCATTGGAAGTCACTTCGGCATGTCAGGAAATTCTTGGACCATATGGTCTAGAAGGTCATCTTGTTGAGAAATTGTATCGAGATGCAAAAATCTATGACATTTTCGAAGGGACCAATCAAATTCAGCAATTAATCATTGCGCGTCATCTTTATGATCCATATGGAATCCGCGTGTGATGAATTTATTAATCATGTTAGGAGGTGGTGAAAAGAAAAGCATCTGAAGTAATTTGTTTTAAAAACTGATAATTCAAATATTTAAAAGGTATAAATAAAAGGAGGATTTTTAAATGGGAAAAGCGATTGAAGAATATACATTAGCGGAGTCCTTTGCAAAAATTGAGGAGGCATTTCAAAGTAATCCACAGCCACTACAAGGGATTACCACCCGTTATCAGTTTACGATTACCGGTTCCGAAGAAGGAGTCTACCAGCTCAATATTCATGATGGTCAGGCAGAAGTCGTAGAAGGAGAAGAAATATCTGCAGATTGCACACTTATCATGTCCGTTGAAAACTTCAGACAATTCCTTGTCGGCAAATTAAGCGGCACAGTAGCCTTCATGTCCGGCAAACTAAAAATCAAAGGCGACATCGGCAAAGCCATCAAATTAGAAGGAATATTAAAACAATATAACGTGAAGGAATATTTATAAGAAAAGCTGAGGCGACTGGGCAGGCCCGAAAAGCATAAGAGGGAGGCGCGTAGGGAGTGAATTTAAGGAACAAAGACTAAGAACGCCACATCGTGTGGCAACGTCTTTGTGACCTACGTCGTGTAGGCCTCCGCAGTGTCTACCCTTATGACTCGAGGGACTAGGAGCCGAAGCTAGATCGTTCGAAAAGCTGAAGTGGATTGCTCAAAAGTAAGAAATTGCCATTATAATAGAAAAGGAGGCGGGTTAGTGGGACAAAATTGTGTATTAGAAGTAAACGAAAAGATTGCGATCCTTACGATTAATCGCCCTCCCCTAAATACATTGAGCAGAGATACATTATATGAAATTGGCTCCTATTTAGACGATATAGAGAACTCCAACGAAATAAGAGCGATTATTTTAACCGGAGCAGGAGAAAAATCTTTTTCGGCTGGAGCTGATGTGAATGAATTTGCTGATTTGACGGAGCCGGAAAAAGCAAGGGCAACGATTCAAGGTATGCATGACTTATTCAATCGGATAGAGTTCTTCCCAAAACCCGTTATCGCAAGTATAAATGGACGTGCGCTCGGCGGAGGAAATGAACTGCAAATGGCCTGCCACTTGGTTATAGCTGCGGACACAGCGGAGTTTGCATTACCTGAAATAAAACTTGGAATTATGCCAGGTTATGGAGGGACCCAAAGGCTGCCAAGATTGATTGGCCGTAGGCGGGCGCTTGAATTAATGTTAAGCGGGGAAAAAATATCAGCAATCAAAGCACTGGAATACGGGTTGATTAATAAAGTTGTGCCTGCAAAAATGCTGAAGTATGAAACCTTAGCAATTGCTACCCGATTGGCTGCTGGGCCGCCACTTGCGCTTCAAGGCATCCTAGATTCAGTCATGAGAGGTACTGATGTTTCCTTGGAGGACGGGATTTCTATTGAATTGGATAATATGTTAAAAATAGCCCAATCAGAAGATGCAATGGAGGGGATTAGTGCCTTTTCTATGAAAAGAAAGGCAGAGTTTACCGGTAAATAATTAACGGAAGACCGACGGAATGAGACAGTTCACCAGGTAAATTTAAAGCCCATTGGATATGGAGTACCAATGGGCTTTTAGGTTACTTATGTTTATGGAATCCTTCTTCCATTAAATAAGATTTTGCTTCATTATATGATGGGAACGTTCCATCCAGGTTTAAGCCTGCGTATACATTCCACATATCATCCTCGAACATAATGGTAAGAGTATGACCTTCATTATTTATCCAAGTTTCCTCTTCACTAGTGGTATCGGTGTCATGATTTTCAAACCGATCAGTAGATAGAAGCTGAATGGATTTTGATATAATTGTTTCCAATTGCTCTGCGGAAAAATCTCTGATGTTTACCAAACCTTTATAATCAATACGGTAACCTGGGATTCCTTCAGCATAGACAAAACCATTGCCGTTAGGGTGCAGGTGGTAGACTACATTCATTTTATCTGATTTGCTTTCAGGATATTGATAATTGACACGTCCAAGAGAAACATTTTTACGTTCGAGTTCCTTAAAGGACTCTATAATTGCGATTTTTTCTTCAAAAGTTAACATACTGCCTCCAGAAAAGTGGATTTTACTATTCGTTCATTATACCATTAATGGATCGTTTACGTTATGCTCAAAGCATGTAATTATGGATTCTGATAAACAAGGGAGGTTATAAAGATGAATAACGGAAAAAATCGCAGTGATATACGAGCAGGATTAGAAGTCGATATCGTTTTAAAAAAGGACCAGCGTACCGGAACCTTAACTCGGGGTATTGTTAAAGATATACTAACCAATTCAGCAACACATCCGCATGGCATTAAAGTACGGTTAACGGATGGCCAGGTCGGAAGGGTTCAGCATATTATTAAATAATGAGGACAACCGCCGTTTTTAATTATCCTAGATGGTGAATGACAGTATAGCCCCAATAATTAAGAAGCTGATCTATTGATCAGCTTCTTGTTGTTTGAGCATCCTTATGATGAAATGGGCACTTTCCGGCAATAGGTTCTATATCGTCACCGATAAAGTATTGCTTCCATTCATTATGATGGGGATCGCCGTAATGGCTGATGTCGGGATGTTTCGGGAGTTGATCCCATTTTTCTACACGTTCACGAACTTTCTCTCTGGACATAATCCCGCCTTTTTCCGTTCCCTCAAGTCCTTCAAAAATCATTCGTGGCTGAAAGCCAAGAACTAAACTATTACCGAGGTCACGTGTTTTACGCTGTTTGTAGGCAGGACAATTACCAAAGATAAAGAATGGTTCGCCGGCAAAGTGAAAGTCCCACAGGAAATGCTCAGGATCTTTCGGTTTATCTTCCGGCCATAGTTTAGGATCATGTTCGTGTAAATATTGCAGAATCCTCCAAAAGTAATCCCTGTAGTAAGGGATATCGCGTTCCTCTTTCTCAGGTTCCACAAATACAAATAATCCATGCCTGATATGTGGGGGCTCTTTAAATAATTCAAGGAAACTTTCTACTGCTTTCGGTAGAGAGGACCAATCCTCATGAGTCATATACGCATAACGGAGTTCGCCTTTATTCTCTGCTTTCATACCAAAATAACAAGGAAATGTAGGGTCAGTCACAGTGTTATGGAATGTTTCGTACTCCTTAGTTACCCATTCGGGTACGACTTGTGGATTCGTCATATCTTGCTTTTCTAATAAATTGGTTTTTTGCTGTAGCATACTGTTTATTCCCCTATAGATTCATTTTATTTAGTTCTTTATTCCCTAAAAATTGTTATTAAAACATACGAATAATAGTAAAACGTTGTTTTTTGTTTATAAAAAGGAGCTAGAGGGGGGGAATTTATTCATATATTGGCAGTTTTTAAGAATCTACTTTCGTATGGTCCGATTTCCTGCAGCAATATTATTAAATGGCAAAAGTCTTATAACTTCTATAAATCATCCTTGCCATGCTTTCATCAAGGGCCCTTCCTTGCCAGTAACTGGATCGGTTTTAGGAAGTGGTACTTTACTGATCTCTACTAATACTTCGGGACGTTCATTTTCCTTCCCATATTTAGTGTTATAGTTCATTCCATCTGGATAAGCACCCGCGACAGAAAAGTCAGAGCTGGCATTCAGGCGTTTATGTCCGGTACCGGCTGGAAGAATGATTACATCGCCTGTCTGAACATGAATTTCTGTGCCTTTTTCACCGCCAATCATTAATGTGGCTTCTCCTTTAATAACACCGAGTACCTCATGTGAATTACTGTGATAATGATGATAATCAAATACTCCATCAATCCAACTGTTGAGCCATTGGTTTTTATTGAAAAGAATCTCCATATTGGATTCCGGGTTTTGGACGGCTTGTTTATAGAGAACGACGGGTAAGCTTGGGTTATTAGGGATTGTTCCGTCATCTTTCAAGAAAAAGGTTTGATAATGATTCATAGTATTTCCTCCTTTTTTGTTTAAGAAATTCCCTGTTTCGAAAGTGATAAACAGGGCCTGTCACATATTGTTAGTGAGAGTTTGCTAGCCAGGTAGGATTTTTAAGAGGATTAAACAAATAGCATTATAAAAGTAGGAAGTAGAAAGTGGAGAACGATCCTTATGGTTATGAGTGATTTATAGTGAAAAAGAGTGATAAGAGGATAATCCTGCAATGAATAAATCTAGTTTTAATGGTACCTGATTGTATTCGGCTAAATAGTATATAAGAATTTCTGATTATAAAATATTTGTTTGAAGAGATTAAAAGAAGGTAATTTTATAAAATAATGAAATTACTTTACTTTTAACTGCAGTAGAATCCGTGTATAATGCACATTAATATAAAATCGGTTTGATAAATATACAAAAATATACAGGGGGGAGACCGAATGAGAGACGTCACTTTATTAGATATCTTTGAACATCGCATAGCTCAGAAATATTTAAATCGTTCTGGCTTGGCACATGCTATTGCCGTTGCTTATCATGCCTTTCATTTAGCTAAAGAGCAGAAGGTGGATGTGGATTCTGCTGCGAAGGCAGGTCTGCTTCATGATATTGGACATTTTACTTGGTACCGGAATGGTAAATGGGATTATGATTTATATAGGGAAAATGATATTCATCCAATAAAGGGAGCTGAAAGAGCTCATAAATTATTAATTAGGCTTGGTGAAAATCCGATTCAAGCAAAGGTTATTTCCCACGCCATTTTATTTCATACCGATTCCTTTTTACCTTCGAATGATATAATGAGGACACCGCTTCAGCAAGTAGTGAAATGGGCAGATGAAAAGGATGAAGAAGAAGGTGGACTTCACCATTATCGGAAAATAGATTACGAACGAGCAAAAGCCAGTATCATAAAACTGGATTCTATGATTGATAAGGAATTAAAAGAACATAAAAAAATGGTATAAATAAACCCCCTTCAGTTGTGAGACGAGGGGGATTTTTATGCTTGCTTTTGTGCAAATAGAAATTATTCATAAAATGTTCTCTTTATGCCTACCCGGAATACGAATATAATAAATTTGGGTAGAATGAGATATATTTCCATGTTGGGTGTAAAAACCGTAATACATAGATCGGGGGAAATGATATGGGTTTTAAAGCACCACACGAAATTGCTATAGCAGCAGTAGAAGCAGGTGTGAAGAAGACCAGTTTATCATTAACAAATTTATTAGTATTGGGATTTTTGGGTGGTGCTTATATTTCAGTGGGTTATTTACTGTATATCCGAGTAACCGCAAGCTTGCCGGAAGATTGGGGAACATTTGGAACATTTATAGGAGCAGCCGTTTTCCCGCTTGGACTTATTTTAATCTTAATTGCCGGCGGAGAATTATTGACCGGAAACATGATGGCCGTGCCAATGGCCTGGCTCGCCAAACGAATCCCTTTATCACGTCTAGTGCATAATTGGTTTTGGGTCACGATTAGTAATTTTGCGGGAGCCATATTTGTAGCCTATTTCTTTGGCCATTTAGGAGAGTTTACAGCAAGTGGGGTTTATCTCGAAAAAACCGTGGACATTGCTGCTCATAAAATCGATGTAGATTTTTGGCCGGCTCTTATCTCAGGAGTTGGATGTAACTGGCTCGTAGCACTTGGCATATGGCTCTCATACAGTGCCAACGATATTGGAGGGAAAATAGCAGGAATATGGTTCCCAATCATGGCATTTGTGGCAATTGGTTTTCAGCACGTAGTAGCGAATATGTTTGTGATTCCGGCAGCTATATTCGAAGGTTATTTTACTTGGATGGATTATCTTATAAATTTTGTACCTGTATTTTTGGGGAATGCCATCGGCGGATCTGTTCTCGTTGCGCTTCTGTATTGGAAATCCTATCAATCATCTATTGTCCCTTCAATTGATAATGAGAATGGTAAATAGGAAGTTTTAAAGAATATAACTTGTTTTATAGAAAGAGTATTGGTTATAAATTATCTAATAAATAGCGACTAAACACTTGGATTAAAAGAGATCCAAGTGTTTTTAGAAAAGATGGAATGATTAATTATTAACAAGTATACGATTTAATCATATATCCATGTAATATATTTAATGGGAGCCATTTATGAATCGGGACAGCTTGTCTATTATTGAAAAACAGTTAGTCTTCTTCACCTTGACGGGCAGCCCAAAGAACAATGGCTAATATAATAAATAATATTTCCATTATAGGATCCTTTGTAACAGCTTTTAAAAGTACTAATAGGATGACCCCATTCACAGGATTTTCGTCTGTCAGCATAATCACAATAATGTCCAGCAGCGGGAGGGCAAAATCCAATATATTAAAATCATTTTCAGATTTCATTCTTACAGTCCCTTCCGTTTTTTTACCATCGTATTCGAAGGAAATAGAAGAGGTGTGTTTTCGCAGAGATAAAGGGCGTAAGACAAATGCGTGGCAAGATATTTATACGAACAGTAAACCGAATGGAGGTTGTTGAAATGGATATTACTTTGGTGAAAGCAGAGGAAAGGGACGCAACAGATTTATTAGCCAACCAACGTGAAGCATTTATGCCTCTGCTGGAGAAATATAAGGATTATGATACAAATCCTACAGCTGAGGGCATTGAAAGGGTATTGAAGCGAGTGAACAATCGCAATGGTGTGTTTTATAAAATTCTATTTAACAGACAGTTTGTTGGAGCTATTAATATTCAATGGAGAGAAGGGACCGAAGTATATAAAATTAGTCCCATGTTCGTTTTACCTGAGTATCAGGGTATGGGAATTGCTCAGAAAACGATAAAAATCGCTGAACAGTACTACCCATAGGCGGAAAGTTGGGAATTGGCGACGATCAAAGAGGAAGAAGGCAATTGTCATCTGTATGAAAAGATGGGCTATATTCGAACAGGTGAACTCAGAAAATTGAATGAGAATACTACGTTAATTTATTATAAAAAACTCATGAGAAGCAGGTAGTTGGTCTCAAGGCATAGGCGATAGTAGTATATATTTTCCACCCTCAAGAGAGTATTCTATCGAAATTTTTTGTCCGGATTTAAGAATAGCAAATAGGATACATATAGAGTAAGCACTGCTGACAATACGGAAAATTATTCTATGTTAGAATAATCACAAAGGAGGCAGGTGCTTATGAATACAATTCCCCTAATTATTGCTGTTATCGCAGGGATTCTCTATGGATCAGTGCGCTCCATAAAAATGCAAAACAGTGAGGAAGATTCTTTAAAGAAGGAAGCAGGCCTATACTTACAAAGTATTGTAGTCTGTATCGCAGTTTATTTAATAGTGAGTTACGTTCAGACAATCTAAAATCTTTCCATACATATTCTGTAGGATCCTTTCTGTAAAAGGGATTTACCACTGCATGTATCAAAACTGAACAATATGAAATATGGGGAAAAGAACAGGCCCTAAAATGAAAACAGGTGGAGATAAACGAGTCGTTTTTCTCCACCTGTTCATGATGAAAAAGGAACGCTCTTAATTGCATTTCTTTTTCAATGAGTATATTAAGAACATTGGCATTCATGGGCTTCTAAAAGTTGTTTATAATGCTTTGCTTTCTTGTATTGTGTAATTTTGTAAAGATACTGTGATGGGTGCTTAGCATTGCTAACAGCGTGTATAGCATTTATGTATTCTATATTATGTTTTGTTTCAGATTTGTTGCTTATTGTGATTGTATTCATGATTACACCTCATAAGTCTTGTTTAACTAAACGGAGTATACAACAAATTTTTATTGATTTTTCATTTCTAACAATCTTGTTAGTGTGTGATAAGTCCTTGTTATTTTGCAGATAAGTAGTATTTTTATGAATTTTTAAATGAAAACTCAACCTTAAGGAATTATGAAAGAAATAGGGTTCCAAGGTGGACATTCTAAATGTGCAATTAATATATGTAAAAATACAAAGGTAGTTAGCTTTATTAATTAGTACTTTTATTTATTAGGCTTTGTTAAAGTTCATTGTTGATTGGATTAGCTGGTTGATCGTAGTAGATGGCCTGAGATTGCTTAGAAAAGCGAGGCTCCCGGACCGTCCGCGTAAAGCGAAGGCCAGGAATGGATATTAACATTTAAGGTTAACCGAGCTATAAAAAAAGCTGCAACTAGGCAGCTTTTTAACTTTCTATATTTTTGATTCTTCTATCGAGCGTTTATGCCCTTTATAGATAAAATAGAGGGAAATAAACATAAATAGTAATGCAAAAACACGTTTAATGTCTAATTCTATGACTAAACTGTTGAACCATCCAAAATGATCGATCATTACCCCAATTATAAGTTGACCAGCTATTCCAGAAATATTAGTTGCGATAACCCCAATTCTAGGAACTGCCATGACAGTCAGAAGTAAATACATAGTGCCTAAAAATGCTGCACTCAATTGCCATTTAGGTGCTTCTAGAAGTCCAAGTACATTTCCACTACCAAAAAACATAATAAAAATGGTAAGAAACATTGTTCCAGTAAGAAAGGTTAGAAAGGTTGTTTCAATTGTTCCGGCTTTTCGACTAAATGTACCATTTATAGATGATTGAGCGCTTAATGTAATACCGCCAATCAATGTGAATAAAATCATAAGTAACCCCATAATTATGTACCTCCTAGTTGATTAATATAAGTGCAATAATCATTGAAATAACTGCAAAGATTTTTTCTTTATTAATTCTTGTTTTTTTACTACCCAGCCAACCAAAATGTTCAATAACCATACTCATGATTAATTGTCCGATAATTACTGCAACCATTGTTATACCAACACCAACAAATGGGACACTTACAACGATGGAGGTTAAATAAACAACACCTAGAACACCACCAAGTAACGACCATTTAGGTGCTTCAAATGTATAGGAAAGCTTTCCTTTTCCAAAAAACAACCACAATAGTCCCATAATAATTGAACCCATAAAGAAGTTATAAAAGCTTGTTTCTATTTGTCCAACTGATTTTCCTAATTCAGCATAGATAGCTCCTTCAAAACTAAGGGCTGCTCCAGCCAATAGAGCTAATATGAAAAATATAAAGCGCATAGATGATATCTCCTTTTTTGTATAATTGCATATCTAGAAGAATAGATATAATTGAGTAAAAAAAACAGAAATCGATATAAATTAGATCTCTGTTCTAAAGTAATTAGCTAACTGTTGAAGAAATTCTTCATTACGCCTATAGTAAGTCCATTGTCCATGACGAATTGATTCAAGTAAACCAGCTTTTTGCATCATGTTTAAGTAGCTAGAAACCGTAGATTGAGAAATCTTGGCTTTTTCTTGAATATCTCCAACACATACTCCACCCTTGTAATTAACCTCCTTTGGTAGGTGAGCGCCTTGTTTTGGGAAGTACTTCTCTGGTTCCTTTAACCACTTTAGAATATTGAGTCTTGTTTCATTAGATAACGCTTTGAATACATCAATTAATTCCATGAGCATAATTATATCGAGATTTCCCGATATGTCAAGTTGATGGAATAAAAATTATAATATGTGAAATAAATAAATTACAGTTGATGAAATAGAGAAGTTTCTTGTTGAAATTGAGGCAGAATAAATAAGGATATGAATAAGAGTTAGGGAGGCATAAACAGATTAATAATTATAAATTAAATGCAAATGTTTGTGAACTTTGATGGTTATTGAGATGGAAGAGGGAGGGGATAAAAAGAAAAAACCCTTGCTACACAAGGGTTTTCTGGTAATGGAGCTAAGGGGATTCGAACCCCTGACCTCTTCGCTGCCAGCGAAGCATTCTCCCGCTGAACTATAGCCCCATAATATAAAGTTAAACTGTACAATCTTATTTTAACTAATTTAGAATGAAAGTCAATCTTGTTTTAATTATCATTTAATTCTGAAATATAATGTATATTAGTTACTTTGATATGGAAGCGGAAGTATAATGTTTAAAATGTATGATAGCTATGGGCTTGAAAATGAGATGAAATCTAATGGTAAGATATATCAAAAGGATTCAAGTAATAAAATGGCATATAAAGAGGAGCAGAAGGGAAACTAGAGTGGTTTCTCTTCTGCTCCATACTAATCAGAGTTATGCATTTTCAATTTCAATACTCATTATTCCTTCGATTTTCGAAATGGAATAATAAACATCCGTTATACGGCGTTTGCTGTCAATAGTGCTTTTTAAGCGAATTTGATGACTGTTAGTCAAATCTTTTATACGAACAGATTTGATTGAAATCTCTTTTTGTTCTATTAATTCTATAATGGGTGCAATACTGTCTTTTTCAGCAATGATTAACTGGAGAAGCAGGTCTTTTTCCCTGAATTTCTTAGGCCCGATATGACTAAATAATAATGGGAGCCACTCAACGCTGATGATTAGTAAGAATACCCCAGCGATTGCTTCCATATAAAAGCCTGCTCCAACTGTTATGCCTATACCACCTGCTCCCCAAATTAATGCTGCAGTAGTTAAACCGGAAATGCTGTCATTTCCTCTTCTCAATATAACCCCTGCACCGATGAAACCAATCCCAGATACAATCTGAGCTGCAAGACGGAGCGGATCCATTGTAACTGTTACGCCTAATGAGGAGCCTTTCGCATTATAGGCAGATTCAATAGAGACAATAGTTAATAAACAGCTAACTATGGAGATTACGAGAGATGTTTTCAGACCAACCGGTTTTCTTTTAATTTCCCGCTCCAATCCTATGATTAATCCAAGTACAGCTGATATGCATAGTTTAATAATCATTTGTAAATCAATTGAAAAATCCATGTAGGTACCCATCCTTTATAAATAAGTTCTTCTATATAGAATAGAATATGATACGATGAGGTTCCAGAATAATGAATTATTAGAAAAATTATTTAAGTTTCAGAGAAGGATGAAGTATATGAAACAGTCACTCTTCAAACCTTATTTTGCTATTGTTATTGGTGTTATAGCAGTCTCTTTTTCAGCGATACTTGTCCGTTATTCGGAAGCGCCATCCAGTGTCATCGCCTTTTATCGCATGTTATTTTCCAGTTTGATTCTTTTACCTTTCTTCTGTAAAGGGTCTATTAAAGAAATAAAGGGGATTAATAAAAAAGATTGGATATTATGCATATTGGCTGGTGGCTTTCTTGCATTTCATTTTATTTTGTGGTTTGAATCTCTCCAACACACATCTGTGGCTAATTCGACTGTATTGGTAACGTTGCAGCCTTTATTTGCTTTTTTAGGTACCTATTTTTTATTTAAAGAACGAATCTCTTTTGGAGGAGCCATAAGTATTATCATAGCAATTGCCGGCAGTATCTTAATTAGTGCCAGTGATTTTGCACATGATAGGCTTGCTTTGTTCGGGGATGTACTGGCCTTGATAGCATGTGCACTGGCAACGGCGTATTTTTTAATTGGACAAATAGTTCGTAAAAGGATTGGACTTACTGCTTACACATTTATTGTATATGGTATAAGTGCATTCATCTTAATAATTTATGTATTGGGAAGTGGACATGAGTTAGTCCATTATTCTATAGAAGAATGGTACCTATTTATTTTGCTGGCAATAGTACCAACCTTATTGGGACATTCGCTCTTCAATTGGGCAATAGAATGGGTAAGTACAACGAAAATATCAATGGCGATACTATTCGAACCTATAGGTGCAACAGTATTGGCTTACTATTTATTTAATGAAACCATATCAGTTATGCAATTGGTTGGTGCCTTATTTGTATTAATGGGATTATCTTTATTCATTTTAGTGAATAATAGAAAAGACCTATTGGTGGATCGTGTTGTTAAATAATAAGCTACATCGCAAGGTACCCATACTAGTTTTCCTTGCAATTTATTTAGATAATAAATGTCGTAGCTAGTTTTATGAGTACTTATATGGAATGGATGAAAAGGATAAAATGAATGAATAGGTTCTGATTGAAATTTGGTGTGAGGAAAGGGACAAAAACGACCAAAAACATTGATTAAATGCTGGTAAGTTTAATGTTGTCTCATGATGCTATGGAGAAATAATATAAAAAAGCGAAAAAAAGTGAAAAAAGTACTTGCACTCTAATATATGTACATGATATATTAACTATCGTTCACTTCGTTGAATGCTCGTCAAACAAAAAACTTTTAAAAAGTTGTTGACGAAGATAAGATATTCTGATATATTAAAAAAGTCGCTAATGCGAACAAGATAACAAAAGAAAATGAAGTCAAAAAAACTTTTTAAAAAAGTTGTTGACAACAAAATGTTATCTTGATATAATATAAAAGTCGCTAACACGACAGATTGTTCTTTGAAAACTAAACAAAACGAAACGCCAAGCAAGTCTAAAAACAAGAGATTTTTCAAATCTCGTCAATTTGCTTTAAAAATTTAGCTAGATCAAACATCTTTCGGAGAGTTTGATCCTGGCTCAGGACGAACGCTGGCGGCGTGCCTAATACATGCAAGTCGAGCGAATCAAAGGGAGCTTGCTCCCGATGATTAGCGGCGGACGGGTGAGTAACACGTGGGCAACCTGCCCGTAAGATTGGGATAACTCCGGGAAACCGGTGCTAATACCGAATAGGTTCTCTTCTCACATGAGGAGAGAAGGAAAGTTGGCTTCGGCTAACACTTACGGATGGGCCCGCGGCGCATTAGCTAGTTGGTGAGGTAACGGCTCACCAAGGCAACGATGCGTAGCCGACCTGAGAGGGTGATCGGCCACACTG